>NZ_MBEU01000042.1 GCF_001954275.1 Mycobacterium sp. IS-836
ACCAGCACCGCCAAGGCCGAGTCGGACAAGATGCTCGCCGATGCCCGCGCCAACGCCGACCAGATCCTGAGCGAGGCTCAGCACCCGAGCGGCCTTCATGGCCTGCTCCTCGGTGGTTCCCGCGAACGCCGCTGGTTCGGGCGCCGCCACGGGCGCCGGCTTGACCGGCTCGGGTTCGGGTTCGCGGACAGGAATCGCCTGAGTGGGCTGAGCAGCAACGGAGGGGCCGGCACCGGCGCCGCCCCCGGCGGCCAGCTCCCGGTCGAGTTCCTCGATCCGCTGGCGCAGATCCGAATTCTCTTCTATGAGCCGCGTCAGCTCGTTCTCCACCAAGTCGAGGAAGGCGTCGACCTCGTCCTCGTTGTAACCGCGCTTGCCGATTGGTGGCTTACTGAACGCCACATTGTGGACGTCGGCTGGTGTAAGCGGCATTGTTCGTTCCCCTCAAGTTCCTGTCAAACGTTCTGGAAAGTGTAGAACGGAGTGGTAGCCGTTGTGCAACTGCCGCCCATCCTGTCACACCAGACTCGGCGGTTGCCGATTAGGCCGATAAATAAGAACCAATTTCACAGACTAAGAGCAATAAAATCCCAATCCTTAAAATTTTAAAATTGCGCGCATCAAACCGACGTCGAACCGTGGCCGAACCGTCGCCCGTTGCCTGCGGGTAGGTGTGGCATGTAGGTAGGTGTTGCATGCGGGTGGGTCATGCCGCGGCGCCGAACGCCAGTTGCATGCCGATGAACGCGACCAGCAGCAGCACCATGATGGACAGGTCGAAGCGCACGGCGCCGATGGTGAGTTGGGGGATCAGCCGACGTAGCAGCTTCACTGGTGGATCGGTGATCGACATGATGATCTCGAGGATCACCACGGTGATGCCGGTGGGCCGCCAGTCACGGCTGAACGAGCGGATGAACTCGACGACGACCCGAGCGATGAGCAGCAGCCAGAAGATGAACAGCGCAAACCCAAGGATCTGAAAGAACAGCACCAACGAGAGCCCGACCTTACCGATAAGAAGACTGACGGTGACTGACCGTAACTGACGGTGTCAGTCGCCTGATGTCAGTCGCCGCACGCTAGCGCGGCAATGGCCAGCGTACCGACTGCTCGCACAGTCACACACCAAGTGTGGGCCGCATCGCAGCTCAAGCGGGTCGCCTGGCTGTTGGTCTACGGGTTATTGGTGAGGGTTACTGGTAAGCGTAGAAGCCGGTTTCGGCGATCCGGCGGCGCTCCTCCGGGGTGACGTCGACGTCGGCGGGCGACAGCAGGAACACCTTGGTCGCAACCTTGTCGAACGAGCCGCGCAGCGCGAAGGCCAGGCCGGCCGCGAAGTCGACCAGCCGCTTCGCGTCGGCGTTGTCCATCGACACCAGGTCCATGATGACCGGGGTACCGTCCCGGAACCGCTCGCCGATGGTGCGGGCTTCGCTGTAATCCTTGGGCCGCAGCGTGGTGATCTTCGACAGCGGGTGGCCTTCTTCGAACATCATCGCCATCCGGCGTGGGTCCATCGCCAGTGCGCCGCGGGTGGAATTGCGCAACCAAGACCCCAGGCGCGGCCTGCTCATCTCGGACCGGTCGAAGTCGCGGGGATGGACGGGGCTGTAGCGCGGTTCGTCGCCGTAGCCGCCGCGATAGCCACCGGGCGGCGGGTAGTCCGGGTCACCGCGCAGGTCCCCGCGTGGATCGTCGTAGTCGCGTCCCTCGTAGCGGCCGTACCCGTCGTCGAAGCGGGGGCGCGGGAAGCCGCGCGAGGGAGCGTGGTCGTCGTAGTACTCGTCGTCGTAGTCGTCCATGGGGGCCATACCGAAGTAGGCCTTGACCTTATGCAGTGTGCTCATTGCGTTGACCCCTTCTAGCCCCTGGGATTATTGGTGTCTGTGATGAAGGTGTGACTACAGTGACTACTCACGGTGACGGTAACCGCCGCGGACCCAATAGCGCGGTACCGACACGCACACACGTCGAACCATGTTTGACGGCAATTTCCAGATCGTCGGACATGCCGGCGGACAGGCCTACCGCGTTCGGGTGCGATTCGAGGACCCGACGGTGCTCCGATTGCAGCCGGCCAAAGGCCTCGTCCGGGTCCCAGTCCAGCGGCGGGATGCCCATCAGTCCGACCAGCTCCAGGCATTTCGACTGCTGAACCCGCCCGCAGACGTCGTCGACGGCCCCCGGCACCCGAACATCGACGCCGCCGCGCGACGCGTCGCCGTCGAGGCTCACCTGCACGTAGACCCGCAAGGGGTTGTGGCGGCTGCCCTCGGCCAGGGCCGTTGCGACGGCCCGGTCGAGCGCGGTAACCAGCTGCGCGCTGTCGACCGAGTGGGCGGTGTGGGCCCAGCGAGCCAGGGAACGGGCTTTCTTCCGCTGAATCCGCCCAACCATGTGCCAGTGCAGTTCCCGCCAATCCGCGTGCCCCGTATCAGTTCGACCCGCAACTTCTGACAATCGAGTGAGTTCGGCCACCTTTGCCGCGGCTTCCTGCTCGCGCGATTCGCCAACGGACCGACAACCCAATCGAGACAAAATCGCAACATCGGTTGCTGGAAAGAATTTGGTAATGGGGAGAAGTTCAATTTCGCCGACATTGCGACCCACCGCTTCCGCGGCCATCGCGAGTCGCGAACGCACCGCCGCCAACGCATGAGTCAATTCCGATTCGCGGTTTCCTTGACTCGACCCCGCCGCCCCCATGTCCACCGCCACGGCGGTCACTCCATCCAGACCAGTGATGCCAGCCGCCCGGTCGGCGCGCCCCGGCGATGGCTGAAGAGTGTCGGGTCGGCCACCGTGCAGCGCGGATCGATGTCGATCGACGTGACGCCCAAATCCTTTAGCTGGCAAGCGATTCCGGCGCGGAGATCGAGTCCGGGCGTCCCGGCCGCCGTCGTGGTGCGGCTGCCCGGCAGTGCCGCCTCGACCTCGTCGGCCATGGCCTCGGGCACCTCGTAGTGACGGCCGCTGACCGCCGGGCCGAGCAGGGCCGATATGTCGACCGCGTGCGCGCCGAGCCGCAGCATCGTCTCCACCGCGCGGGCGACCACGCCGCGCTGAGCCCCGACGCGGCCGGCATGCACCGCCGCGGCCACGCCCGCGCGCGCGTCGGCCAGCAACACCGGCACACAGTCGGCGGTCACCACCGCGAGCGCCAGTCGGGGCGTGGCGGTCACCAACGCGTCGGTGCCCACCCCGCCGCCGACGGCGGCTCTCTGTGGCTCGTCGACCACCTCGACTCGATCGCCATGCACCTGGTTCATCCACACCACCCGGTCGGTGCCCCCCTTAACGCTCAGGCCGATGGCGGCGGCCAGCCGGGCGCGGTTGGCTGCGACGGCCTTCGGGTCGTCGCCGACGTGGTCGCCGAGGTTGAAGGAGTCGAACGGCGCCACCGAGACGCCGCCCGCGCGGGTGGTGGTCACCCGCCGGATGCGAACGCTCACATGCCCAGTATCCGGACGCCGTTGCCGTTCAGGTGTCAGCGACGTCCCGCCGCGGCCGGTTTGTCGCGGACTGGCAAGCAAATTGAGACCCTCAGCGGCGCATGAACGGCGGCACGTCGACGTCGTCATCGTCGCCACCAATGCTCAGCGTCGAACCGTTGGTGTGCACCGGCATACTGACGGCGTCGACGGGCTCGAACAGCGTCGAGGTGAGCTTGCCGGCCTTGGCCGACTCGATGCGGTGCGCGCCGGCCTTCTCCCCCTTGTCGGCACTGCCGCCGAGCAGCGGCTTGCGACCGGGACCGGACGCGTCGAAGCCCGCCGCGATGACGGTGACCCGCACCTCGTCGCCCAGCGAGTCGTCGATGACGGTGCCGAAGATGATGTTGGCGTCCTGGTGGGCGGCGTCCTGCACCAGCGATGCCGCCTCGTTGATCTCGAACAGACCCAGGTCGCTGCCGCCGGCGATCGACATCAGCACGCCCTGCGCGCCCTCCATGGACGCCTCCAGCAGTGGCGAGTTGATGGCGATCTCGGCGGCCTTGAGCGAGCGGCCCTCGCCGCGTGCCGAACCGATGCCCATCAGCGCCGTACCCGCGCCGGACATGATGCCCTTGACGTCGGCGAAGTCGACGTTGATCAGCCCCGGCGTGGTGATCAGGTCGGTGATGCCCTGCACGCCGTTGAGCAGTACCTCGTCGGCGCTGCGGAACGCGTCCATCAGCGAGACCGCGGCATCCCCCATCTGCAGCAGCCGGTCGTTGGGGATCACGATCAGGGTGTCGCAGCTCTCGCGCAGCGAGTTGATGCCGGTTTCGGCCTGATTGCTGCGCCGCTTGCCCTCGAACGAGAACGGCCGGGTGACGACGCCGACGGTCAACGCACCGAGTTTGCGGGCGATGCTGGCGACGACGGGTGCCCCGCCGGTGCCCGTGCCGCCGCCTTCGCCGGCGGTGACGAACACCATGTCGGCCCCGCGCAGCAGTTCCTCGATCTCGTCCTTGGCGTCGTCGGCGGCCCGGCGTCCCACCTCGGGGTCCGCGCCGGCGCCCAATCCACGGGTGGAGTCGCGGCCGACGTCGAGCTTGACGTCGGCATCGCTCATCAACAACGCCTGCGCGTCGGTGTTGATCGCGATGAACTCCACGCCCTTGAGGCCCTGCTCGATCATCCGGTTGACGGCGTTGACGCCGCCGCCACCGATACCCACGACCTTGATGACGGCCAAGTAGTTGTGCGGGGGGGTCATCATTTCTCTTCCTCCCTGGTGGGACTCGGTGTCTCCGCCTGGCAAACTCTCAACCTCAACCATAGATTTAGAGTTATGTCAAGTAGTTCCGCGCAACCAGAACGGTATGGGCATGACGCGCGCGAATCTCGCAGGCGCGCCGACGCGCGGCGCGCAAATTTTTGTGACATCGAACGTGCGGCTGGCCGCACATTCGGCGTCGAGCGTGCGACTGGCCGCACATTCGTGCGTGCGCTGCTATTTCACGGTCGGCAGGTCGGGGCTGGACACGTCGTAGGTCTTCCCGGGCTGCGTCAACAACGCCACCAGCTTTTCGGCCTTCTCCTCGGTGCGGTCGGTGGTCCCCCAGATCACCACCCGCCCGTCGCCCAGGGTCAGGGTGATCGACGCCACCGAGGGCGCCGCGACCCGAGCGACCTGACCCGCGACCTCGGGACGCAGCGCCAACAAAACCTGCAGCGCGGCCTTGGTCACCGGGTCCGTCGGCCCCGGATTGGCGACATCCAGGTACGGCAACGCCGGCGGCGGCGGAGCCGTCGCGAAGTCAACGCCGTCCCGGTCGAACAGGTGCGGGCCGTCCGCAAAGTCCTTCACTGCCACCGGGACTCGCTCGACGATGGTGATCCGCAGCGCCGACGGGTACTGCCGTTGCACCCGCGCGCTGGCCACCCGGCGGATCGTCGCCACCCGGTCGGCGACCTGGTTGGTGTTGATCTGCAAGAGCGGGGTTCCGGGCCGCACCCGCGCGGCATCGAGGACCTCCTCGCGGGTCACCACCGAAAGCCCGGTGACCACGATGTTGCGGGCCGACATCGCGGGCGTGAAGTACAGAATCAGCCCGAGCCCGACCCCGACGACGGCGATCACCACCGACGCCAACAACATCTTCAGGCCTCGAACAACGCCTCGCGCAACGGGTTTGGGCTGGTTGGCGATGCGCCCACTGACGCGGCGCTTGGCCTCGCGGCGCGCTTCCTCGATCGCCCGGGCGCGCTCCTGCGCGGCTCGGCGCTCGGCGCGTTCGCGGCGGGCACGCCGCCGCGGCCCCTCGAATTCGGGCTCCTCCGCTTGAGTTTCACCGTTTTGCGCCTCCAGCGGTTCGGTGACCGCGTTCTCGGCGTCCGAACCGTCCGAACCGTCCGAGCCGGCCGCCAGGTCGGTCGGCGGGGCAGTCGGTGTGGCGTCGTCGGGTTCGCTCATTGCGGCACCCCGGGCTGGCCGGGTGCGGCGCGGTTGGCCCGCACCCGCAGCGCGGTCACGATCTCCGGCCCCAGCAGCGTCACGTCGCCGGCACCCATCGTCACGATGACGTCGCCGGGCCCGGCGGCAGCCGCCACCTCCTCGGCCACCGCCGAGAAATGCGGAAGGTAGCGCACCGGCACGCTGACGTGCTCGGCGACGCTGGCCCCGCTGACGCCGGCGAGGGGTTGCTCGCGTGCCCCGTAGACGTCGAGCACGAACACCTCGTCGGCGGCATCCAGCGCGTGCCCGAAATCCGCCGCGAAAGCCTTTGTCCGCGAATACAAATGGGGCTGGAACACCACCAGCGAGCGGCCCTCACCGCTCTGCTCGAGCAGAGTGCGCACCGCCGCGAGCGTCGCGCTGATCTCGGTCGGATGGTGGGCGTAGTCGTCGAATACCCGCACCGACCCCTTGCCGACGCTCGCCGACCCGACGAGTTCGAATCGGCGCCGCACCCCTTCGAAGCCGGCGAGTCCGTCGAGTACAGCGTCGGCGGGGGCGCCGACCTCGACCGCCGCGAGCAGCGCGCCCAGCGCGTTGAGCGCCATGTGCCGCCCGGGCACCGAAAGCCGCATCACCCGCGGCTGCGATTCGCCGGCCAACTGGATGTCCGCGACGGCCCCGGTGCCCTGCTGCTCCCACGACAGCAGCGCGCCGGCCAGGTCTGGGTCCGACTCCCCCGCCGACCCGGACCCGTATCGCAGCACGCGGAGGCCCAACTCGGCACTGCGTTGGGCCAGTGCCGCCGCCCCGGGGTCGTCGGTGCACACCACCAGCGCTCCGCCCGGGGCGAGCCGCTCCACGAAGGTGTCGAACACCCTGACATAGGCATCGGCGCTGCCGTAGAAGTCCAGGTGGTCGGTCTCGATGTTGGTGACCACCGCGACGTTGGGCGTGTACTCGAGGAGCGAGCCGTCGCTTTCGTCGGCCTCGGCGACGAAGCAAGTGCCGCTGCCGTGGTGGGCGTTGGTGCCGGCCTCGCCGAGTTCGCCGCCGACCGCGAACGAGGGGTCCAGCCCGCAGTGCTGCAGGACCACGATCAGCATCGACGTCGTCGTGGTCTTGCCATGCGTGCCGGTGACCATCAGCGTGGTGCGCCCAGCCATCAGCTTGGCGAGCACCACCGGTCGCAGCACCACCGGAATGCCGCGGCGCCGGGCCTCGACGAGCTCCGGGTTGGTCTTCGGGATGGCGGCGTGGGTGGTGATGACCGCGGTGGCGCCGCCGGGCAGCAGATCCAGCGACGACGCGTCATGTCCGATCCGGATCAGCGCGCCGCGGGCCCGCAACGCGTGGATGCCGCGCGATTCCTTGGCGTCCGAGCCGGATACCTGGCCGCCGCGGTCCAGCAGGATGCGCGCGATGCCGGACATGCCAGCGCCCCCGATACCCACCATGTGCACCCGCTGCAGC
The DNA here is from genome assembly GCF_001954275.1 of Mycobacterium sp. IS-836. Classification (GTDB taxonomy): domain Bacteria; phylum Actinomycetota; class Actinomycetes; order Mycobacteriales; family Mycobacteriaceae; genus Mycobacterium. Next base: position 7,360 of record NZ_MBEU01000042.1, read on the forward strand.
TCGGGAGGTAGCTGGGGAGGCAGCTCGCGGGGCAACGGCTCGGTGCCGCTCACCGCCGGCCCCCGGCCGCCGACCGCGCCCTTCGGGCCTGGCGTGCGGTGTCTAGCGCCGCCTGGGCCACCTGCCGCGCCGCATCCGGATGCCCCACCCGGGCGGCCGCCGCGGTCATCGCCGCGAGCCGCGGCGGATCGGTCAGCAACCCGATCACCCGCCGAGCGACCAGGCCCGGCGTCAGATCCGCGTCGGCGACGAGCACGCCGCCACCGGCGTCGACCACCGGCAGGGCGTTGAGCCGCTGCTCGCCGTTGCCGATCGGCAACGGCACGTAGATGGCCGGCAGGCCCACCGCCGACACTTCGGCGACCGTCATCGCGCCGGAACGACAGATCACCAGGTCCGCGGCGGAGTAGGCCAGGTCCATCCGGTCCAGATATGGCACCGCCACGTAGGGCGGATCGCCGGGCTCGGGTGTGCGCAGTTCGAGGGTGTTCTTGGGGCCGTGCGCATGCAGCACGGACACGCCCGCGGCGGCCAGCTCGGCGGCGGCGTCCGAGACCGCGCGGTTGAGCGAGACGGCGCCCTGGGAACCCCCGAAAACCAGCAGCACGCGCGCGTCGGGAGCGAAGCCGAAGTGCTGGCGTGCTTCGGCCCGCAGCGCCGCGCGGTCCAGCGCGGTGATGGCCGCGCGTACCGGGACGCCGACCACTTCGGCGCGCGGCAGCCCGGAATCCGGCACCGCCGACAGCACCCGGTCCGCGCTGCGCACGCCGACGCGATTGGCCAGCCCGGCGCGGGCGTTGGCCTCGTGGATAACCACCGGAATCCGGTGCCTGCGGCGACGTAAATGACCGAAGGGCCCGGGGATGCCGCGCGCGGCGAGGTAGGCGGGCAGGGCTACGTAACCGCCGAACCCGATGACCACGTCGGCGTCGACGGCGTCGAGCACCGCCCGGGTCTCTCGGACGGCGCGCCACACCCGCGTCGGCAGCCGCGCCAGATCGCCCGTGGGCTTACGCGGCAGCGGGACCGGCGTGATCAGCTCGAGGTGATAGCCGCGCTCGGGCACCAGCCTGGTCTCCAGCCCGCGCGCGGTGCCCAGCGCGGTGATCCGGACCTGCGGATCCAGTGCGGACAGCGCGTCGGCGACGGCCATCGCCGGCTCGACGTGCCCCGCGGTGCCACCACCGGCCAGGACGACCGACAAAGCGGCACCGGCGGGCGAGGAATTTTTCCCCCGCCCGCCGGTCGCCTTCCTGACCGTGTTGTTCACCCGTAACGCTGACCTTCCAATGCACGAGCGCGCCGTGGTTGACGCTGGCCGGCAGCCTGACTGGCGCGGCGCTGGCCAGATCCATGATGCCCTGAGCGCCGGGCCGCGCGGGCAGCCGTACGGGGGAAAGCCGGCCGCAGCGGCGGCTCGGGGTTCCGGGCAGCCTTCCGGGCCGGCCCCTGGGCGGCCTTTCGGCCCCCGGCAGCGGGTCGGGTCCGCTTGCGATCGCGGAACGCCTCGATGCGCGTGGGAACATACGGCTGGGGCAGCGGCAACCGCAGCAGCCGGTTCATCTTGTCGTCGCGGCCGGCGCGCAGCGCGGCGACCGCCTCGGGCTCATGGCGCGCCGCGTTGGCGACGATTCCTATCATGAAAAGTGTTGCGGCCGTTGATGTTCCGCCGGCAGATATGAGCGGCAGCTGCAAACCGGTGACCGGCAGCACGCCGATCACGTAGCCGATGTTGATGAACGCCTGGCCCAGCACCCACATCGTGGTGGTGGCGGTCAGCAGCCGCAGGAACGGGTCGGCGGAGCGGCGCGCGATCCGCATGCCGGTGTAGGCGAACAACCCGAACAGCACCAGCAGCGCGAACGCCCCGACGAAGCCGAGCTCCTCGCCGATGATCGCGAAGATGAAGTCGTTGTGCGCGTTGGGCAGGTAGTTCCACTTGGCCACACCCTGGCCCAGACCGTCGCCGAAGATGCCGCCGTGGGCCAGCGCGAATTTCGCCTGTCGCGCCTGGTAACCGGTGTCCTGCGGGTCGGTTTCCGGGTTCATCCACGAGCGCACCCGGTCCGAGCGGTAACCAGCCGACATCGCCAGGATCGCGCCCGCGACGAAGACCGCGAACAGTGACGTGACGAAGACCCGCAGCGGCAGACCGGCATACCAGAGCAGGGCCAGCAGGATGATGCCCAGCGAGACCGTCTGCCCGAGGTCGGGCTGGGCCACGATCAGCGCCAGCGCGATGACCGCCGCGGGCACCAACGGGATCAGCATCTCGCGCAGCGAGGCCCGCTCCATTCGTCGCGCCGCCAGCAGATGCGCGCCCCAGATGGCGAAGGCGATCTTCGCCAGCTCGGACGGCTGCATGGAGAAGCCGGCGATCACGAACCACTTGCGAGAGCCGTTGGCTAGGTTGCCGATTCCCGGGACCAGCACCAGCACCAGCAAGATGATGGTGACCACGTATCCGGGGAACGCGACACGGCGGATGAACCGCACCGGCATCCGCATCGCGAAGTAGGCGCCGATGACCCCGATGACCGTCCACAGGACCTGCTTGCCGAAGATCACCCAGGCCGAGCCGTCGTCGCCGTAGGACCGCACGCCGGACGCCGACAGCACCATGATCAGGCCGAGCGTGGTCAGCAAACCGGCGATCGCGATGATCAAGTGGAACGAGGTCATCGGGCGGCCCAGCCAGGCGCCGAAGCGCTTGCGCGGGCCGCCGTCTTCGCTCCCGGAAGCCTGAGCCCGCGGCTTTGCGTCTTCCGCGTCGGCATCGGACTTGGCTTCGGACTTGGCTTCGGGCTCGGCCGGAACCTCGGAGGCCTCGTCCGGGGCGGCTGCGTCGTCGAGTTCCTCGTCGACCATGGCGTCGGGCTCGGGTGCGTCCTTCGCGGCGGCCGGCTCTTCGGCCTCGGCCCGCTCGGCCGGGGTTGCGTTCTTTCCCTTGTCCCGGCGTAAGAACCGGTTCAGCGCGTGACCCATACCCGCCTACCGGAGCGCCGCGCGCACGGCGGCCGCGAACGCGTCGCCACGGTCGGCGTAGCCGGTGAACTGGTCAAACGATGCGCCGGCCGGCGCCAGCAGCACCGTGTCGCCGGCCTTTGCCATGTCACGGGCCGCGTCCACGGCCGCGGTCATGACGCGAATGCCGAGGTCGTCGCTCGAAAGTTTCACTTCTGTCACATGGGTATCAGAGACCACAGCAGTCGCATGCATATCAGCATCCTCGCCTGTCACAACGTGGACGACGGGGACATCCGGCGCGTGTCGCGATAACGCCTCTGCAACCTCTCCGCGATCTCGGCCGATGAGCACCGCTCCGACCAGCCGAGATGCGATCCTGGCGACCTCGGCGTCGATCGATGCGCCCTTCAGCAAACCACCCGCCACCCAGACCACCCGCGGGTAGGCCAACACCGACGCCTCGGCGGCGTGCGGGTTGGTGGCCTTCGAGTCGTCGACATAGGTGATCCCGTCGGCGACGGCCACCACCTCCGCCCGATGCCGGCCCACCCGGAACGAGGCGATCGCGGCCGCGATCGCCTCGGCGGGCACACCGACGCTGCGGGCCAGCGCCGCGGCGGCCAGGGCGTCGAGAACCCCGACGGGGCCCGGCACCGGTATCGACTCGGCCGGCAACAGCGTCAGATCGTCGGCGAAGGCGCGGTCGACCAGCTGGCCACCGCGCACGCCGAGTTCGCCGGCGGCCGGCTCACCGAGCCGAAAGCCGACCCGCACCGCCGCCGCCGCGGTGTCCAGCAGAGCGGCGGCCCGGGCGTCGTCCAGGCCGACGACCGCGACCCGGCCGTTCAGCACGCGGGCCTTGGCCGCGGCGTAGTCGGCCAAAGTGCCATGCCAGTCCAGGTGGTCTTCGGCGATGTTGAGCACCACGCCCGCCTCGGGCCGCAACGACGGCGCCCAGTGCAGCTGGAAACTGGACAGCTCGACGGCCAGCAGCTCGGCGGGTTCGGCCGAATCCTCTTCGAGGAGATCCAGCACCGGGGTGCCGATGTTGCCGCACAGCAGGCTGCGCCGGCCCGCCGCCATCAACATGGCCTGCAGCATCGACGTCGTCGTGGTTTTGCCGTTCGTGCCGGTGACGACCAGCCAGCGGCGCGGCGGCCCGTAGTAGCCCGCCGCCTCCAGCCGCCAGGCCAGCTCCACGTCACCCCAGACTGGCACCTGGGCCGTCGCGGCGGCGGCCAGCAGCGGCGTCGTCGGCGCGAAGCCGGGGCTGGTGACGACCAAGGCGAAGTCTGAGATCCGTTGCGTGGCAGTCGATGTGGCCATGGTGACCACCCCGCTCTCGGCGTAGCCGCGCAGCGTGGCGGGATCGTCGTCACACAGCGTCGCGGCCGCACCAAACCGCTTCAGGGCCGCCAGAGCCGCCCTGCCCGTGACGCCGCCGCCGGCGACCAGCACCGGCGCGCCCGGCGCCAGCGGCTCGAGCCCGGACATGTCAGGCACCGATCGCGGCCAGCCACTCACCGTAGAAAAGGGCCACGCCCAGACCGCAGGTGATCGCGGTGAGCAGCCAGAAGCGGATGATCACCGTGGTTTCGGCCCAGCCGACCAACTCGAAATGATGATGGAAGGGCGCCATTCGGAACACCCGGCGCCCGGTGGTGCGAAAAGCCAGGATTTGCAGGACAACCGAGGTGACCTCGGCGACGAACAGGGAACCCAGCACGACGGCGAGGATCTCGGTGCGGCTGGTGACCGACAACCCCGCGATGATGCCACCGAGCGCCAGCGACCCGGTGTCCCCCATGAAGATCTTGGCCGGCGCGGCATTCCACCACAGAAAGCCGATGCACGCGCCCGCGGTCGCGGCCGCGATGATCGCCAGATCCAGCGGATCGCGCACGTTGTAGCAGCCCAGCCCCGGCGCGGTGACGCATGCGTTGCGGTACTGCCAGAAGGTGATCAGAACGTAGGCCCCGGTGACCATCGCCATGGTTCCGGCGGCCAGCCCGTCCAGGCCATCGGTGAAATTAACCGCGTTGGACCAGGCGCTGACGACGACCACGCAGAACAGCACGAAAAGCCCGGGAGCCAGTGTGACGGTGGCGATTTCGCGGACGTAGGACAAATCCGCGCTCGCCGGTGTCAAGCCGTCGGCATTGCGGAACTGCAACACCAGAACGCCGAACAACACCGCGGCGGTGATCTGCCCGACCGTCTTGGCCGTCTTGTTCAGCCCGAGGTTGCGCGACCGGCGGATCTTGATCAGGTCATCGACCAATCCGACGCCTCCGAGCGCGGTGGCCAGGCCCAGCACCAGCAGGCCGGATGCGGAGATCCCCGCACCGTCGAAGGCCAGCCCGACGAGGTGTGCGCCCAGATAGCCGGCCCAGAGGCCGGCCACGATCGCCACCCCGCCCATCGACGGCGTGCCGCGTTTGGTGTGGTGGCTGGGCGGCCCGTCCTCGCGGGTGTGGTGGCCGAAGCCCTGCTTGGTGAACAGCCGGATCAGCGCTGGAGTCAACAGGATTGAGACGGCCACCGCGACGGCGACGGCGATGAGGATCTGTCTCATGGGCGAGCCCCGCCGGCCGTGTCTTCAGCGGCGAGCGCGTCGGCGAGGCCACCGAGTCCGGCCGCGTTCGAGGCCTTGACCAGCACCACGTCGCCGGGTTGCAGTTCGGCCCGTAGCAACGCGAGGGCGGCGTCGCCGTCGGCGACGTTCACGGCCCCTCTATCGGCCCCCGGACCGGTCTCCGAGCCCCACGAGCCCTCCATGACCGCTCCGTGGTGCATGGCGCTCATCGACCTCCCCATTCCCACCACAACGAGTCGAGACACATCTAAGCGCACCGCCAGCCGGCCGATGCGATCGTGCTCGGTTATCGCGTCGTCGCCGAGCTCGGCCATTTCGCCCAGGACGGCCCAGCTGCGCCGGGGCCGCGCCCGGTGTTCTTCGCCGCCGTGGGCGATCCAGGCCAGCGCCTGCAGCCCGGCTCGCATCGAGTCGGGGTTGGCGTTGTAGGCGTCGTCGATCACCGTCACCCCGTCGGGGCGGGTGGTCACCTGCATCCGGTGGCTCGACACCGGCCCGGCTTCGGCAAGCGCGGCGGCCACCTGTTCCACACTGGCGCCGCATTGCAGCGCGACGGCGGCGGCGCACAGCGCGTTGGTGACTTGGTGATCGCCGTACACGCCGAGTTGCACCTCGGCCTCGACGGCGCCTTGCGGGTTCATCGCGTGCAGGGTAAAACGCGGCCTGGCCAATTCGTCCAGCGACACGTTTTCCGCCCAGACGTCGCTGGGCCCGGATTCGGTCTGGCTGACTCGGCTCACCCGGACCACCCAGGCCGCTGTGACATGAGCCATCGCGGCCACCGTCGGGTCGTCGACGTTGAGGATGACCACGCCAGATTCCGGAATAGCTTGTGGCAGTTCGGCTTTGGTGCGGGCAATGGCCTCGTGCGAGCCGAACTCACCCAGGTGGGCGGTGCCGACGTTGAGGACCACCCCGATCGCGGGCGGGGCGATGCGCGCCAGCTCGGCGATGTTGCCGGGATGACGCGCCGACATCTCCAGGATCAAGAAGTCGGTGCCCCGCGTCGCGCGCAACACCGTCCAGGGATGGCCCAGTTCGTTGTTGAACGATCCGGGCGGGGCCACCACCTCGCCCAGCGGCCGCAGCACGGCTGCCACCAAGTCTTTCGTGGAGGTCTTTCCCGACGAGCCGGTGATGCCGATGATGGTCAGCCCGCCGGCGACCAGCTCCGCGGCCACCGCCGTGGCCAGCTTGGCCAAAGCGGCCAGGACCGCGGCGCCCGACCCGTCGGCGTCATGTTCGAGCACGCCGGCGCGCGAGTCCGCGGGGCCCGCCGGGGGCACCACGATGGCGGGGACCCCGACCGGCCGGGCGGCCAGCACGGCGACCGCGCCGGCGGCGACCGCCGAGCCGGCATGGTCGTGCCCATCCGATCGGGCGCCGGGCAGAGCCAAGAACAGCCCGCCGGGACCGATTGCACGCGAGTCGAATTCGACGCTCCCGGTGACGCGGAGTTGCGCGGCGGTCTCCGGTGAGATGTCCGCCAGCGTGCCGCCGACGATCTCGGCGATCTGGGCGACCGTCAGGTCGATCATCGCGCGGCCCCGCGGGCCCGTATCGCGTCGGCGAGCTCCACCCGGTCGTCGAAGGGGCGGGTCTGGCCCGCGCTGCGCTGCCCGGTCTCGTGGCCCTTGCCGGCGATCACGATGACGTCGCCCGGGCCGGCCCAGGCGACGGCGTGGTCGATGGCCGCGCGGCGGTCGCCGATCTCGACGACCTGGGCCTTGCCCGCGGCCGCTCCCGCGAGGATCTCGCGCCGGATTGCCGCGGGGTCCTCGTCACGCGGGTTGTCGTCGGTGACGACGACCAAATCGGCTAGCTCGGAGGCGATTTCGCCCATCGGCCGCCGTTTGCCCGGGTCGCGGTCGCCGCCGGCACCGAACACCACCGCCAGCCGTCGACCCGGCCGCCGCAGCGTGGTCAGCACGGCACGCAACGCGCCCGGCTTGTGCGCGTAGTCGACCAGCGCGAGAAAATCCTGCCCACAGTCGATCTCTTCCAGCCGCCCCGGGACCCGGGTTTCGAGCAGTCCCTGCGACGCCCGTTCGACGGAGACCCCGACAGCATCGAGAATGGCCAGCGCGACAAGGCAATTGGCGACGTTGTAGCGCCCGGGCAGCCGGATGCCGACCCGGTGCCGGACGCCGGCGGGGTCGACGGCGGTGAACTCCTGTCCCCCGGCTCCCATCGGCGCGACGTCGACGGCTCGCCAATCGGCGGTTTGGTCTTCGATGCTGACGGTGATCGCGGCCCCCGCCCGGGCGGCCATCGCGCGCCCGGCGTCGTCGTCGATGCACACCACCGCGGTCCGGGCGCGCAGCGCGGAGCTGGGGTCGAACAGCAACGCCTTGGCCTCGAAGTAGTCGGCCATGGTGGGGTGAAAGTCGAGGTGGTCACGGGACAGGTTGGTGAAACCGCCCACCGCGAACCCGGTGCCGTCCACCCGGCCCAGCGTCAGCGCGTGGCTGGATACCTCCATGACCACGGTGTCGACCCCGCGCTCGGCCATGGCGGCCAGCATCGCCTGCAGCGCGGGCGCCTCCGGCGTCGTCAGCGTGCTTGGGACGTCGACGCCGTCAATGCGGATGCCGACGGTGCCGATGAGCCCCGGGGTGCGCCCGCCCGACCGCAGACCGGACTCGACGAGATAAGTGGTGGTGGTCTTGCCCGACGTTCCGGTGATGCCGACGATGGTCATCTTCTCGGACGGGTTTCCGTACACCGTGGCGGCAATGCCACCGAGCACGCTGCGCGGCGCGGGGTGGACCAGGGTGGGCACGCTGCTGCCCTTGTTAGGGCCCATGTCGGTGAGCCCGGCGGCGTCGGTGAGCACCGCGACGGCGCCGCGCTCGATCGCCTCACCGGCAAACCGCGCGCCGTGGGTGGACGAGCCAGGCAGGGCGGCGAACAGGTCACCGGACTGAACATCCTGAGCACGCAGCGTCACGCCGGTGATCGCCACGTCCGGCACGGTCGCGGCCTGGCCCGCGAGAACGGCGCCCACCTGGGCGGCCAGTGCGGGCAGCCGCACGCCCGCGGTGTCGCGGGGACGCAACCCAGTGGCCACCACCTGTGTCACCTCCCTGAAGACGCCGCGTGATCCCCATGATCAGCCATGACACCCTACCTAGGCGCAGCCGGGCCGTGAGGTGTCGTCGCGTTCGAGTGGGTGTGGCAGTGGGTGTTGGAGCGGGGGTGGTCGGCCGCTACATGGCCTGCAGCGTCAGCGGGGGGCCCGGGTCGGGTGACAGCGGGACGTTCTCCCGCTGCATCAGCCAGCCGGCGATGTTGTGGAACAGCGGGGCCGCCGAGTGTCCCGGCGTGCCGTCGGCGTTGCGCTGCGGGTTGTCCATCATGATGCCGATGACGTAACGGGGATTGTCGGCGGGCGCCATCCCCGCGAAGGTGATCCAGTAGACGTCGTCGAAGTAGCAACCGCAGCCGGGGTTGATCTGCTGGGCGGTGCCCGTCTTGCCGGCAATCTGATAGCCGGGTACACCGGCCGCCGGCGCGGTGCCCTGCTGGTACCCCATCGGGTCGCGCTGCACTACGGCGCGCAGCATGCCCCGCACGGTCTGCGCCGTCTGCTGCGACACCACCCGAATCCCCTCCGGGCGGGATTCTTCGGTGCGAGTGCCGTCGGGCGCGATAGTGGCCTTGATGATCCGCGGCGGTACCCGCACCCCGTCGTTGGCGATGGTCTGGTACATGTCTGTCATCTGCAGCAGGGTCATCGAAAGCCCTTGGCCGATAGGCAGGTTCGAGAAGGTGCTGCCCGACCACTGGTCGATGGGCGGCACCACCCCGGCACTCTCACCGGGCAGCCCGACGCCGGTGCGCTGACCCAGCCCGAACTTGCGGAGCATGTCGTAGAAGCGTTCCGGGCCAACACGCTGCGCCAGCATCAGGGTACCGATGTTCGACGACTTTCCGAATATGCCGGTGGTGGTGTAGGGCATCACGCCGTGTTCCCAGGCGTCATGCACCGTGACCCCGCCCATCTGGATCGAGTTGGGTACCTGCAGCACCTCGTCGGGGTTGGACAGGCCGTATTCGATCACCGAGGACGCGGTGATCACCTTGTTCACCGAGCCCGGCTCGAACGGCGAGGACACCACCAGGTTGCCCAGCTGCTTGTCACCCTGACGCCCGATGTCCTGCGACGGGTCGAAGGTGTTGTCGTTGGCCATGGCCAGCACGTCGCCGTTCTTGGCGTCCAGCACGACGGCCGAAACGTTGTGCGCCCCAGACGCATCCTTCGCCAGCTGGACCTGCTGCTGAACGTAGAACTGGATGTCGTCGTCGATGGTGAGCTGGACGGTCGAACCGTTGACCGCCCGGTGCCGGTTGCGGTAGCTGCCGGGGATGACCACGCCGTCCGAGCCCCGGTCGTAGGTGACCGAGCCGTCGGTTCCCGACAACACGGCGTCCAGCGAATCCTCCAGCCCGAGCAGGCCGTGCCCGTCCCAGTCGATGCCGCCGACGATGTTGGCCGCCAGCGATCCGCCCGGGTACTGGCGCAGATCCTGTCGCTCCGAACCGACTTCGGGATACTTGTCGGAGATCGCGCCGGCGACGGCGGGGTCGACGGCGCGAGCCAGATAGACGAAGTTGTCGTTGCCTTGCAACTTCTTCAGGACGGTCTGATAGTCCGGCTTGTTGTTCAGCCGGGCCGCGACCTCCTTGGCGATGTCCCGCATCCGCTGCTGCGGATCGGGGGCGGCCGAGTTCTTGTTCTTGGCCTCTTCCAATTGCTTGCGAATCCGCTTCGGCTGGAACGTCAACGCCCGCGACTCGATCGTGAACGCCAGGCGTTCGTTGTTGCGGTCGACGATGCTGCCGCGGACGGCCTTTTCGACGTCGGTGACCTTGAGCTGGCCGGCCGCCTGCGCCCGCAGCGTCGGGGCGTTCGTCACCTGCAGGACGAACAGCTGCACCACTGCCACCAGCATCAGCGCCAAGATGGCCGCATTGCCGGCTCGATGCCGGAAAACGAACGACGCGCCGCGCGTGCCGGCGTCCACCAGCTGACGGGTCCGTCGCTCCCGTGCGGAGCGACCCGGCGCATCGGACCGTCCGGCCGCGCGGGACTTGTTGGCCTCCTTGGCTTTCGGGGCTTTCTGGGCTTTCTGAGTTTTCTGAGCTTTCTCCGGCTTGCGGGATCGCCTCGTTTTCCCAATCTCCTTGGCTCCCCGCGCACTACCGGGACCGCGGGTCGTCGGCGACCGGCGGGCGCGCCGGGACTCGCCGCGGGTCACCGGGGCACACCCATCGCCGGTGCCGGCATCACGGCCTGGGGCGCTAGCGCCCCCGGTTGCACCGGAACCGGCACTTCCGCGGGCAGCGGCGCGGGAACCCGGGGCGCAGCCGGGATCGGCAGCCCGCCCAACGGAATTGACACTTCGGGGGGCCCGGTCGCGGGACTTTGGGGCGCCGGACTCGCGGGCGCCGGCAAGCCCGGCATCGGGAGCACACCGGGGAACTGCCCGATGGCCGGCCCCCCGGGCATGCCGGGCAGCGGCGAAGCGGGCTGCGTCAGGTGCTGGCCGCCGACCGTCGTCGAGCCGTCGGGCGCCCGCAGCAACGCCTCCGGCCCTGACCTGACCGGCGCCGGCGGAACACCAGGAACACTAGGAGCGCCAGGACCGGCGGGGCCGGCTGGGGCGGGCTGTACCCGGACCGGGACCTCCGGGGGCAGCGCCGCCGGCTTCGGGGGTGGCGGTGGGCCCGGCTCGGGCAGCTTGGTGTTCAGCGGCGGCGGCGGAACGCCGTCGGCCGGCTTGGGCGTGCCCACCACCACCCAATTGCCGGCCGGATCCTGGACCAGGTGGGCGGTGTCCCGCGTCGGGATCATGCCCTGCTTACGGGCCGCCTCGGCGAGCGCCGGCGCCGACTCCGCCTCGCGCACATCGCGTTCCAGCGACTCCTTCTGCTGCTGCAGCAGTCGGTTCTTCTCCCGGGCGTGGCTCAGCTGGTAGGAGCGCTCCGCCGAATCGGTGGACAACCACAGCGTCAGGCCCAGCCCCAGACCGAGGGCCCCGATCACCAGCACGACGAACGGCACCTTGCGCGCCAAGGTCTGGGGCCGCAGGTCAATCGATGCCAGCCGGTTGGCCAAGCGTTCGCTCAGACGAGGCCGGACAACCTTGGGCGCCTTGGCTTTTCGCGCCTTTGCGCGGGCCTTGGCCTGGCTTGTGCTCTTGGGACGGGCCGCCCGCTCGACCGGCCGGGCGATCGGGCTGGTCTGCGGGCCCGATTTGGGCGCACGGGCGTCGCGGGCGGGCGCCGCGCTCCTGCCCGGCCGGGTCCGCCGCGACGATGCCGACTCTGCGGCGGCGCGCCGGCCTTTGCGGGCGACGCCGTCGCGCCGATCCCGGCGGTCATTGACAGCGCGGCGTTTCTGCGTGTCGCGCTTTGCCTTCATGCGTCGCCCTTCCCGGTTGTCTGCGCTTCGGCATTCGGTCCCACCCCGGGCTGCACCCGTTGCAGGGCCCGTAATCGCACCGCGGCGCTGCGCGGGTTGCGCTCGATCTCGGCGGCGTCGGCGCGTTCAGCGCCGCGCGTCAACGACCTGAATCGTGGCGCGTGCCCCGGCAGCTCGACCGGCAGGTCCACCGGCGAGCGCGAGGCGGTCGCGTCGGCGAACACGCGCTTGACGATGCGGTCTTCCAGGGACTGGTAGGCCAGCACCACGATGCGGCCCGCGGCGGTGAGGGCGCCCAGCGCGGCGGGAATGGCGCCGCGCAGCGAGTCCAGCTCCTCGTTGACCGCGATCCGCAGCGCCTGAAATGTGCGCTTGGCCGGGTGCCCGCCGGTACGCCGGGCAGGTGCCGGAACCGCTTGGTAGATCAGGGCAACCAGCTCGGACGTCGACGTCAGCGGGGTGCGGGAACGCTGCCGGACGATGTGGGCGGCAATGCGGCGCGCGAACCGCTCCTCGCCGTAGCGGCGCAGGATGTCCGTCAGGGTGCGCTCGTCGTAGGTGTTGACGATGTCGGCCGCCGTAAGCGGCGAGCCCGGGTCCATCCGCATGTCCAGAGGCGCGTCCTGGGCATACGCAAAGCCGCGCTCCGCGCGATCGAGCTGCATCGACGAAACGCCGAGATCGAACAACACACCATCCACCGATTCGGCTGGGGCGTAACCGGATTCAGCCAGCGCCGCGGCAAGCCCGTCATAGCGCGTGTGCACCAACGTGATTCGGTCTTCGAACTGCGTCAGCCGATTCCGGGCGATGTCGAGCGCGCTGGGGTCACGGTCGAGCCCGATCAGCCGCAGGCCCGGCAATTCGGTGAGGAACCGCTCCGCGTGCCCGCCCGCGCCGATGGTGGCGTCGACGAGGACCGCCCCCGACCCGTCCGCGTGGTTGCGGGTCAATGCGGGGGTGAGCAGCTCGACGCAGCGTTGCGCCAGGACGGGCACATGCCCGAATTTCCCTGAGCCGAAGTCTCGTTGGCCCAAATCTTCTGGATCGTCAACCACCGCAACACCTCCCCGGATCGGGCGGGATGCCCAGGCACCGAGGTCCCTGTCCGAAGGCACGAACCTGGCGTTGGGGAAGTACGCCAGGGTCGGTTCGGGCAGAGGCCACGATGCACGGGCATGCGCCTCAGATGATGTCGCCGAGTGCTTCATCGCTGGCCGCGGAGAAGTTCTCTTCGTGGGTTTGCTGGTAGTCGTGCCAGGCCTGCGCATCCCAGATCTCGAGGTAGTCGACCGCCCCGATCACCACGCAGTCCTTGGAGAGGTTGGCATAGCGGCGATGGTCGGACGACAAGGTGATGCGTCCCTGCGCGTCGGGATGCTGCTCGTCGGTGCCGGCGGCCAGATTGCGCAGGAATGCCCTGGCTTCCGGGTTGCTTCGCGATGTCTTGCTCGCCCGTCGGGCCAGCTGTTCGAATTCCGTCCGCGGGTACACGGCCAGGCTGTGATCTTGGCTCTTGGTGACCATCAACCCCCCTGCCAGTGCGTCGCGAAATTTGGCGGGCAACGTCAGCCGCCCCTTGTCGTCGAGCTTGGGCGTGTAGGTGCCGAGAAACACCAGCTCACCTCCCATGGAGACCCGGCTTTCGCCTCACCCAAACGCTCGCCCAAACGCTTCAGCCACCATACCCCACAATCCCCCACTTCGCCCCATTACTGTCGTGTCGTCGCCGGGTTTTCCGAATCATCCGCCACGTTGGGCCGCCCGACGCCGGCCCGGGGTCACGCGGGGACCCGATCGCGGCGTCGGAAAGACGCATTTCAAGGCGTCAAAGTCGGTCGGTGGGGCCAAGTGGGGCGCCCGGGTGGGGCCAAGTGGGGCTCGGTTTGGGATCGTTTCGGGCTCGAATTGGGCTCGAACACGAAAACGGGGTAGCCATCGGCTACCCCGCTGTGTCAGGTGATGCTGTGTCAGGTGACGCTACGTCAGGCGATCCGGCTAATCGTCGAAGCGACGGCGGAACCGGTCCTCCATACGACTGGTGAACGAGCCCCCGCCACCCTTGCCGCGACGCTGCTGCCTTCCCGGTATCGAACCCGAGTGGCCCGACCTGCCGGCCAACCGCGGACCGGTGATCGCGAACACCACGCCGCCGAACATCACGATGAAGCCAAAGACGCTGAGAATCGGGAAATTCCCGATCATCGTCGCCCTGAATGCCACGCCGGACACCAGCATCGCCAAACCGATGATGAACAGCGCCGCGCCCTGCAACCGCCGCCGTGCCGTCGGCGCCCGGAACCCCCCGCCACGTACGCTCGAAGCGAACTTGGGGTCCTCGGCATAGAGCGCGCTCTCGATCTGATCGAGCATCCGCTGCTCATGATCGGAGAGTGGCATTCGTCCCTCCTTGCCGACCGCTTGGCACGTAACTATCGATATCACGCGGATGCCCGTTGTGGGGGCAACTAACTCAGATGATACGAGGTCTATCTGCGGCGTACCACTGGTTCGTCGGCGATTCTATCTCCCGCGCCGCCCGGCGATCATTCCGGCAATCAGGTGGGCCGCAACGGCGATAGCCCGTTAGCGCGACCGCTCGACCGCCGCCTATCGCCGCGTCCGATAATGGCGATAGGCGCGCACGGCCGAGGCACCCCGATGAGATCCCGGCACGGCGCCACACCGAATCACTGGACGGCTGAGGAGGACACCGCGAGTTGGCGATATTCCTCATCGATCTGCCGCCGGACGATATGGAGCGCCGCCTCGGTGACGCCCTCGGTGTCTACGTCGACGCGATGCGCTACCCGAGAGGCACCGGGAATCAGCGCGCCGCGATGTGGCTGGAGCACATTCGGCGACAGGGATGGCAGGGAGCCGCCGTTGTTGAAGCCGACGTCGAAGCTGACGCAACCGGCTCGGCACCCTCGACTGCGGAGTTGACCGACGCACCGCTGCTCGGCGTGGCCTACGGATACCCCGGGGCCCCCGGTCAGTGGTGGCAGCAGCAGGTCGTCCTGGGCCTGCAGCGCGGCGGCTTGCCGTCTCAGGAGATCACCCGCCTGATGACCAGCTACTTCGAGCTGACCGAATTGCACATTCACCCCCGCGCGCAGGGCCGCGGCCTGGGCGAGGCACTCGCCCGGCGGCTGCTGTCGGGCCGCGGTGAGCGCAACGTCCTGCTCTCCACGCCCGAAACCAACGGCGAGCCCAACCGGGCCTGGCGGTTGTACCGGCGGCTGGGATTCACCGACGTGATCCGCCGCTACCACTTCGCCGGTGACCCACGGGCGTTCGCGATCCTGGGCCGCGCCCTGCCCCTATAGGAGACATGCCGGATCTGGCACGATGACCTCGTGCCCGCCAGCTCTGCATCACTGAGAGTCCGAGGATTCACAGCCCGCCGGCGCCGTGTGCTGGTCATCGCGATGCTGCTGCTGCTTGTCCCGCTGGCCACGGGATGCCTGCGGGTCCGAGCGTCGCTGACCATCTCACCCGACGACCTGGTGTCCGGGGAGATCATCGCGGCGGCCAAGCCGAAAAGCCCCAAGGACCCCGGCCCGCAGCTCGGCGGCGACCTGCCGTTCAGCCAAAAAGTGGCGGTGTCGAACTACGACAGCGACGGCTACGTCGGCTCGCAGGCGGTGTTCTCCGATCTGACGTTCGCCGAGGTGCCGCAGCTGGCTCATATGAACGCCGACGCCCAGGGCGTGAATCTGTCGCTGCGCAGAAGCGGCAACCTGGTGATCATGGACGGCCGGGCCGATCTGACGTCGGTGACCGACAACGACGCGGACGTCGAGTTGACCGTCGCGTTCCCCGGCGTGGTGACCTCGACGAACGGCGATCACATCGAGCCAACCGTCGTGTCCTGGAAGCTCAAGCCGGGCGTGGTGAGCACGATGACCGCCCAGGCCCGCTACACCGACCCCAATACCCGGTCCTTCACCGGGGCGGGCGTCTGGCTCGGAATCGCGTCGTTCGCGGCCGCTGCCGTGGTGGGGGTGCTGGCCTGGGTCGGCCGGGACCGCTCCGAGCGGTTCACCGCGCCGCGGGATCACCCGCCCAGCTAGACCCGCCGGTCGGGCGACCGGTCCGGTGACCGGTCCGGTGACCAGTAGGCCAGCATCTCCGCGAAGGTCGCGAACGCCGGACCCGAGACGCCATAGGTGGCCTCGAGGTGAATGCTCAGCGGGAAACCCAGGTCTCCGACCCCGTCGATCACGCGCTTGTACAGATCCACCATGAGCTGACGCTTCTGCGCGGGCTCGCTGGCGGCCAGCCGTTTGACGAACGCCTGCTCGTCGGCCACCGCGGCGTTGCCCGGATCCTGGATGAGCCAGTTGATCAGGCCCACACGGCTTTCCACCTTCGGCACGAAGCCGAACGACAGCAGGATCTCCGGTCGGTGATCGGTGTTCTTGGCGAATTCGGTCAGAAACCCCACGATCGCGTCGGAGTACAGCAACTGCGTCATGCCGTACGTCGCGCCCTGGTTGCACTTGAAGTTGAACCGGCCCTCTTCGCCGTCGCGCGTCGGAATCAGGATCACTCCACGATTCGGGATCAGGTCGCGGTAGATCGACAAAGCATCCGTCGGCGCAACCCCGGAGCCCTCACCGTCATTCATCGTGCGCGGGACTCCGACGAACACCACGCCCTGCATGCCCGCGTCGGATAGCAGCGTGAGCCGCTTGCGCAGGGACCGCTCGTCGGAGAACGCCGTGACCTGGGTGCACAGGCCGTCGAGCCCGGGCAGCCCGGGTTTGATGATCGACCAGAAGTCCAGCACGTCCAGCTTCGGCTTCATCGCGACGGGACGGTCGTCCTCCTCGGCGATCATGCCCGGAATCATCACGTGCCGGATCCGGCCGTCGAGACCCGATTCGGCCGAGTACCGCACCACTTTTCGCGCGTCTTCTTCCGCCCGCTCCCGACCGTCTTCCACGTTGGGGGGCACCAGC
The DNA here is from genome assembly GCF_001954275.1 of Mycobacterium sp. IS-836. GTDB lineage: Bacteria > Actinomycetota > Actinomycetes > Mycobacteriales > Mycobacteriaceae > Mycobacterium. The sequence continues at coordinate 24,317 of NZ_MBEU01000042.1, forward strand.
TCGAGCGCGATGGTGTTGAGGGTCACGCGGCTCCTCTTCATCAGACGAGTGCCCAGGGCGAGGCACCCCGCCAGCATAGGGGCGCAGCAACTGGGGGCCCGCGGCCCAGGCCGAATACACTGGTCGGGCCCGTGGAGCACCGAACCATCGAAAGAAAGGGGCGCCGCGCTGAGCCTGGATGCAGCGGCAGCAGCGGCAACCGTCGAGTTGACCGGCGCCGTGACCGACCGGCTTCGGCGGTACCTGCGCGAGCGGCGCACCGAGACCGCCTACATCGGTGACGACTACCGCGATCTGATTGCCGTCCTGGAAGATTTTGTCCTCGGCGGGGGCAAGCGGCTGCGGCCGGCGTTCGCCTACTGGGGCTGGCGCGCGGTGGCAACCGCGGAGCCCGATTCCAAGGTGCTGCTGCTGTTTTCCGCGTTGGAGCTGCTGCACGCGTGCGCGCTGGTGCACGACGACGTGATTGACGACTCCTCCACGCGCCGCGGCAGGCCGACGGCCCACGTCCACTTCGCGGCGCTGCACCGTGACCGCGGCTGGCGGGGTTCGGCCGAGAAGTTCGGCGAATCGGCGGCCATCCTGCTCGGCGACCTGGCGCTGGCCTGGGCCGACGACATCGTGTTCGGGGCCGACATATCGCCCGAGGCGCAGCGGCGCGTGCACCGCGTGTGGGCCGAGATCCGGACCGAGGTGCTGGGTGGGCAATACCTCGACATCGTCGCCGAGGCGAGCGCCGCGGAGTCGATCGCGTCGGCGATGAACGTCGACACCTTCAAGACCGCGTGTTACACCGTGACCCGACCGCTGCAGCTCGGTGCGGCTGCCGCGGCCGACAGACCCGATGTGCAGGCCGTCTTCGACCGGTTCGGGACCGACCTCGGCGTGGCGTTCCAGCTTCGCGACGACGTGTTGGGCGTGTTCGGGGACCCGGCGGTGACCGGCAAGCCGTCCGGTGACGACCTGAGATCCGGCAAGCGCACCGTGCTGCTGGCCGAGGCGGTGGAGTTGGCCGACAAATCAGATCCCTTGGCGGCCAACGTATTACGCGGCTCGATCGGCGAGCACCTGACCGAAACGCAAGTGGGTAACCTGCGCGACATCATCGAGTCGGTGGGTGCCCTGGCCGCGGCCGAGGAACGCATCGCGGCGCTGACCCAGCGGGCCCTGGCCACGCTGGAGGCCGCACCGATCAACGCCGCGGCCAAGGTGGGCCTGGCCGAACTGGCCAAGATGGCCACGGACCGGGCCGCCTGAACCGATGACGACCCCGACCGACACCCCGGCCGATCGACCGTCGGCGACGAAACATTCACTCGCCCAATATTTTTCACGGTTGCGTGCCTTCGTTGCCACTCCGGACGCCGGGCCGGCGCGGCTGGGCTTTGTGGGCTCGGTGCTGATCACCCTGGGCGGGCTGGGCGCCGGCAGCACCAAGCCGCACGACCCCGTGCTCGAATCGATTCACATGTCCTGGCTGCGCTTCGGACACGGACTGGTGCTGTCGTCGATTCTGTTGTGGGCGGGTGTGGGTCTGCTGCTGATCGCGTGGCTCGCGCTGGGCCGCCGCGTGGTTGCCGGCACCGCAACCGAATTCACGATGCGCGCCACCACCGCCTTCTGGTTGGCGCCGTTGCTCGTCTCGGTGCCCGTCTTCAGTCGCGACACCTACTCGTACCTGGCCCAGGGCGCGCTCCTGCGCGACGGCTTCGACCCGTACGCCGTGGGCCCTGTCGCCAATCCAAATGCGTTGCTGGACAACGTAAGCCCCATCTGGAGCATCACCACGGCGCCCTACGGCCCGGTGTTCATTCTGGTGGCCAAAGTGGTCACGATGGCGGTCGGCAACCACGTCATCGCCGGCACCATGCTGCTGCGCCTGTGCATGCTGCCCGGGCTGGCGCTGCTGATCTGGGCCGCGCCCCGACTGGCCCACCATCTGGGCACCAGTGGCGCCGCCGCGCTGTGGATCTGCGTGCTCAACCCGTTGGTGCTAATCCATCTGATGGGCGGGGTGCACAACGAGATGCTGATGGTCGGCCTGATGGCCGCCGGCATCGCGCTGACTTTTCAGGGCCGGCACACCCTCGGCGTCACCCTGATCACGGTCGCGATCGCCGTCAAGGCCACCGCCGGTATCGCGTTGCCGTTTCTGGTGTGGGTGTGGATGCGGCATCTGCGCGAGGAACGGGGATATCGGCCGGTGCGGGCGTTCGTGGCGGCGACCGCGTTGTCGTTGCTGATCTTCACCGTGGTTTTCGCGATCTTGTCCGCGGTGGCGGGCGTCGGGCTGGGCTGGCTGACCGCGCTGGCCGGGTCGGTGAAGATCATCAACTGGCTCACGGTGCCGACCGCGACGGCGAACCTGATCCACGCCCTGGGGAGCGGGTTTTTCCCCGTCAATTTCTATGCCACGCTACGAATCACCCGCTACATCGGGATCGCGATCATCGCCGTGTCGCTGCCGCTGTTGTGGTGGCGATTCCGGCGCGACGACCGGGCCGCGCTCGCCGGCATCGCGTGGTCGATGCTGATCGTGGTGCTGTTCGTCCCCGCGGCCCTGCCGTGGTACTACTCCTGGCCGCTGGCGGTCATGTCCCCGCTGACCCAGTCACGACGAGCACTGGCGGCCATCGCCGGGTTCTCCACCTGGGTGATGGTGATCTTCAAACCCGATGGATCGCACGGGATGTATTCCTGGCCGCACGTTTTCCTGGCGCTCGCGGCCGCGCTGATCGCGTGGCGCACGCTGTACCGGGCACCTGAACCGGTCAGAGTCAGTAGCTCTCAGTAGCGCTCAGTAAGCCATAGCTTGCGCCCGGCGCACCACTTCGCGGGCCTGGTGGGCGTGCAGCGCGTCCACGGGGCGTGCGTTGTTCATGGCGTCGCGGCTGCCGTCGCGCGTGACCGTGAGCGACGGGTCTGGGGTGAACAGCCAGCGCACGATCTCCGTCTCGTGATACCCGCCGTCGTGCAGGATCGTCAGCAGCCCCGGCAGGCTCTTGACCACCTCGCCGGAATTGGTGAAGAAGACCTGCGGCACCACCACACCCCCGCCGCGCCGCACCGCGACCAGGTGGCCCTCCCGCAGCTGCTGTTGCACCTTGCTTACCGGCACCCCGAGCAACTCGGCGACCCGTGGCAGGTCGTAGGTTGGCTCGTCGGGTTCTAGAACATCGTCGCCGGCCGGAAAACTGCCCACCGCGCAAGTGTAGGCCTTGGTGCGCGACCGAGTGGGCGCGTTCAAGCTAATGTTTCGCCGCCAATCGGACCGCCACCCCTACGATGGCCCCGTGAGCCGAGCCGGCACGGGCGACCCGTTGGAGAGCACGTTGCTGGACGGCCGCTACCTGGTGCAGGCCAAGATCGCCAGCGGCGGTACGTCGACGGTCTATCGGGGTCTCGACACCCGGCTCGACCGCCCGGTGGCGTTGAAGGTGATGGATTCCCGCTACGCGGGCGACGCGCAGTTCCTGACCCGCTTCCAGCTCGAGGCCCGCACGGTGGCGCGGCTGAAGAATCCCGGCCTCGTCGCGGTCTACGACCAGGGCACCGACGCCCGGCACCCGTTCCTGGTGATGGAGCTCATCGAGGGCGGCACGCTGCGCGAGCTGCTGGCCGAACGCGGCCCGATGCCGCCCCACGCGGTGGTGGCGGTGCTGCGGCCGGTGCTGGGTGGGCTGGCGGCCGCGCACCTGGCCGGCCTGGTGCATCGCGACGTCAAGCCCGAGAACGTCCTCATCTCCGACGACGGCGACGTAAAAATCGCCGACTTCGGGCTGGTGCGTGCCGTCGCCGCCGCTGGAATCACCTCCGCCAGCGTCATTCTGGGCACGGCGGCCTACCTGTCTCCCGAGCAGGTGCGCAACGGCAGCAGCAGTCCGCGCAGCGACGTCTACTCGGTCGGGATCCTCACCTATGAACTGCTGACGGGGCGCACTCCGTTCACCGGCGACTCGCCGTTGTCGATCGCTTACCAGCGGCTGGATACCGATGTGCCACGGGCCGGCGCCGCGATCGACGGTGTGCCACCACAATTCGACGCGCTGGTGGCGCGCGCGACCGCCCGCGACCCGGCCGGCCGCTACGCCGACGCGATCGAGATGGCCGCCGACATCGACGCTATCGCCGACGAATTGGGCTTGCCCGAATTCCGGGTGCCGGCCCCGCGTAACTCCGCGCAACACCGTTCGGCGGCCGCGCAGCAGAGCCGGATGAGCGAGCGCCCGGTGACCGGCCAGGAACCGCAGGCGCCCGCCAAGGCCGCGGTTCGCCACCCCACCCGCCAGTTGACCCGCGGGCCCGAAGACTGGCCCGAACCGAAGCCAAGCCCCCAGTCCGACTCCGAACTCGACGGCGACTACGAATACCAGCCCGTCTCAGGCGAATTCGCCGGCATCGCGATGAGCGACTTCGTCTGGGCGCGTCAGCACGCCCGCCGCATGGTGCTGGTCTGGGTGGCGCTCGTGCTGGCGCTCACCGGGCTGGTCGCCACCGCGGCGTGGACGATCGGCAGCAATCTGACCGGACTGCTGTGATTCGCTCTTCCGCGCGACCTAGTCGCGCAGCATTTCCGCGACGAGGAACGCCAGCTCCAGCGACTGCTGGGTGTTCAGCCGCGGATCGCACGCCGTCTCGTAGCGGCCGGCCAGGTCGGTGTCCGAGATGTCTTGCGCGCCACCCAAACATTCGGTGACGTCCTCGCCGGTGATCTCGACGTGGATGCCGCCCGGATGGGTGCCCAACGCCCGATGCACCTCGAAGAATCCCTGCACCTCGTCGACGATGCGGTCGAAGTGCCGGGTCTTGTAGCCGTTGGACGACTCGTGGGTGTTGCCGTGCATCGGGTCGCACTGCCAGATCACCTGATGACCGGTGGCCTGCACCTTCTCCACGATCGGCGGCAGCAGATCGCGAACCTTGTTGTTGCCCAGCCTGCTCACCAACGTCAGCCGTCCGGGCCTGTTGTGCGGGTCGAGCCGCTCGACGTATTCGACGGCCAGTTCCGGGGTCATCGTCGGGCCCAGCTTAACGCCGATCGGGTTGGCGATCACCTCGGCGAACGCGACGTGCGCGCCGTCGAGCTGGCGGGTCCGCTCGCCGATCCACACGGTGTGCGCCGACAGGTCATACAGTTGCGGCGTTCCCTCGACATCCGACAAGCGCAACATGGCGCGCTCGTAGTCGAGCACCAAAGCCTCATGGCTGGAATAGATTTCGGCGGTTTGCAGGTTGCGGTCGGCCACCCCGCAAGCGCTCATGAACCGCAACCCGCGATCGATCTCGGTGGCCAGCGCCTCGTAGCGCGCGCCGGCCGGCGAGGTCCGGACGAATTCGCGGTTCCAGTCGTGCACCAGGTGCAGCGACGCCAGCCCCGACGAGGTCAGTGCCCGCACCAGGTTCATCGCCGCGCTGGCGTTGGCGTACGCGCGCACCAGCCGCGACGGATCGTGTTCGCGCGCCGCGGCATCCGGGGCGAAGCCGTTGATCATGTCGCCGCGGTAGGACCTCAGGCCCAGCGCGTCGATGTCAGCGGACCGGGGCTTGGCGTACTGGCCCGCGATGCGGGCCACCTTCACCACCGGCAGGCTGGCCCCGTAGGTCAGCACCACGGCCATCTGCAGCAGGGCGCGCACATTGCCCCGGATGTGGGGTTCGGTGTTGTCGACGAACGTCTCCGCGCAGTCGCCGCCTTGCAGCAGGAACGCCTCGCCCCGCGCGACCTGGGCAAGCTGCTCGTGCAGCCGGACGATCTCGGACGGCACCGTCACCGGCGGCACGCTCTCCAGGACCGTGCGCATCGCCTCGGCCCGGTCGGCGGGCCAGCTGGGCTGCTGAGCGGCCGGCTTGGCCAACGCGGCGTCCAGGCGGGCGCGCAGGTCAGGCGGCAGCGGCGGCAGCGCCGGCAGCTGCTCAATCGGAATGTCGACGGTCCAGTTCATCGGTCCATGGTAACTGGGGACGGCCCCCGGCTGATCTCGACTGATCAGGGCGAACGATCCCCGGGCCCATCGTCAGCCGCCGTGATCAGCCGGAATCGGCGTAGCTGGTCGCGGGCATCGACGAGGGCGTCGTGGACCTCGCGCGGGCGCGGTGGCATCCGGGGCGACCCGCGATCCTCCCACAATTGCCGCAGTTCCCGGGTGAAGCGGGGTAACGCCTTCGGCAGGCCCGGCATCGCGCCCCACAACTGGCACAGGGCGACGTGATCGTAGGCGCCCACCCACGCCCACAGCTCGATCGGCTCGGTGGCCCCGAAGACGTCGAAGAACTCCTCCAGGTCCAGGCGAATCTGCTTACGGGAGCGCCATAACGGCGAGGCCGGGGGCGGCAACTTGGGCAGTACGTGGGTGCGCACCCAGCTTCCGGCCCGCTCGGGATCGAATTCGGTGGACACGGCGTAGTACTCGCGGCCGTCCTCGGCGACCACGCCAATCGAGATCAGCTCGATGGTGCGGCCGTCCTCGATGAATTCCGTGTCGTAGAAGTACCGCACTCAGAAAGCCTATGGGAAAGCCTCTGGCCTATCGGCCGATCAGGATGGGCACCGTCGGCGCCGATGCCGCATGCACGTCATGGTCGAGCTGGGCGTCGACCATGCGTTCGTCGGGCAGGCGCGGGGTGCCCGCGATCGCGCACTGCACCCACAGCTTGGCCCGGACGACGGGGCGGCGCAGCGTGCGTTCCCGTTGCAGCGCGCGGCGCATCTTGTCCGGTTGGGTGGTGTAGCGCCAGCGGGCCCAGGGCGCGTGTGGGCGTGACAACCGGATCGCACCGATCACCAGCAGTACGACGATGAACATGCCGAGCAGGCCGGTCCATACCTTGCCCTTGAGCACCACGACGACGGCCAGCGGAAAGGTCACCACCAGGGCGCCGCCCACCCCGGCGCGCAGCGCCACCGAATCGGCGGCGTGCCAGAACGGGAAGAAGAACATCAGCGGGTGCAGACCCAATATCAACAGCCCGGCCACCGCGACCGCCGCGAATACCGCGTCCACCGAGGTGCGGCCGTCTTCCTCCCAGTAGACGTCGGACAGGTGCAGAATCAACGCGTACTCGTCGAGGACCAACGCCGCACCGATCCCGAAAAGTATTGCGGCCAAAGTGAATTCAGGTTCCTGCCCGCTGACGGACAGGGTCACCAACGTCAATCCGGAGAGCATCACCAGCACGACGCCGAACGTCACGTGGTGGATGTGGATGCCCCCGATGTGGACGTTGCGCGGTTGCCACCATCGGGCCGGACGACCAGTTTCGGCGCGATGGCGGATAACCCGCACGAACGTTCTCGTCACGAAAAAGGTCAGGATGAACGCGACCAGGCAGCACAGCAGGGGCAGCCGGCCGCGGTCGACGATGTCGTCGGCGAACCAGCGGCCCACCCCGAGCACGAACCAGTGGAGCACCCTAGAAACCTACGCCCGGATGCGCCCGCGCAGTTGGAGCCGCGCTGCGACGCGTCGCCGTGCGCACCGATTACGCTGTTCTGCGACATGAGTAGATGGCGGGCGCCCGGCGTGGGCTTCACGAGCGAACGGGGCCCCCGGCGGGCGCTGCTGTCGTGGACACTGTGGTGCCTGCTTTGGCTGCTGGCCGCCGCGGCGCTGTATTACGTGGGCCTGCGCCTGTTCGGGCACACGCCGTACCGCATCGACATCGACATCTATCAGATGGGCGGTCAGGCCTGGCTGGACGGGCGCCCGCTGTACCGCGGCGACGTGTTGTTCCACACACCGATCGGGCTGAACCTGCCGTTCACCTATCCCCCGCTGGCCGCCATCGTCTTTTGCCCGTTCTCCTGGCTGCACATGCCGGCGGCCAGCGTGGCGATCACGGTGCTGACAGCCGCGCTGCTGATCGCCTCCACGGCGATCCTGCTGAGCAGCCTCGACGTGTGGAGCCGCTCGACCGTGCTGGGCGGGCCGGCCTGGCTGCGCCGGTTGTGGCTGGCCGTGGTCATCGCGGCCGGGGCGACCATCTGGCTGGAACCGATCACCTCGAACTTCGCCTTCGGCCAAGTCAACGTCGTGCTGATGACGCTGGTGATCGCCGACTGCCTGCCGCGCCGCACACCCTGGCCCCGGGGGCTGCTCCTCGGCGTGGGGATGGCGCTGAAGCTCACCCCGGCGGTGTTTCTCCTCTATTTCGTGCTGCGCCGCGACAACCGCGCCGCGTGGACGGCGGTGGCGTCGTTCGCGGGCGCGACGCTGCTCGGTTTCGTCTTGGCGTGGAGCGATTCGTGGGAGTACTGGACCCGCACCGTGCATCACACCGACCGGATCGGCGAGACGGCGTTGAACACCGACCAGAACATCGCGGGTGCGCTCGCCCGGCTGGGGCTCGGTGAGCACGAACGGTTTCCGCTGTGGGTGGCCGCCTGCATCGTGGTGCTGGGACTGACCATCTGGGCGATGCGGCGGGTGCTGCGGGCCGGGGAGCCGACGCTGGCGCTGATCTGCGTCGCCCTGTTCGGGTTGGTGGTTTCGCCGGTTTCCTGGTCACACCATTGGGTGTGGGTGCTGCCGGCGGTGTTGGTGACGGGGATATTGGGCTGGCGGCGCCGCAACATCGCGCTGGCAGTGGTGAGCCTCGTCGGCGTCGCGTTGATGAGGTGGACGCCGATCGATCTGCTGCCCAAGCACCACGAGACGACCGCGAACTGGTGGCGCCAGCTCGTAGGGACGTCCTATGTGTGGTGGGCGCTGGCGGTCATAGTCACCGCCGGCTTCGCGGTCACCGCGCGGGTGCCTTCGCGGGACTCGGCGGCGAAGACGCTCACGCCGGCCACGGCCGCCGGCTGAGCAAGGGGGCCGCTAGCCGACGGCGGTCTCGGGGATCCGGGCGGCCTCGGAGTTCGACTCCAGATCGGTCGAATCAGCCGAGTCGTCCGCCGAGCCATCGCCGCGTTCCTTGATGCTGGCCGCGTAGATGTCGACGTATTCCTGGCCGGACAGCCCCATCAGCTCGTAGATCACCTCGTCGGTGACGGCGCGCTCGATGAAGCGATTGCCGGCCAGCCCTTCGAATCTGGAGAAGTCCATGGGCTTGCCGAAACGGACGGTGACCTTGCCGAAACGCAGCATCGTGGTGCCGGGCGGGTTGACGACGTTGGTGCCGATCATCGCCACCGGGATCACCGGGACGCCGGTTTGCAACGCCAGCCGGGCCAGGCCGGTCTTGCCCTTGTACAGCCGGCCGTCGGGCGACCGGGTGCCCTCGGGGTACATGCCCAGGAGCTTGCCCTGGGACAGTACGTGCTCGGCGGTGTTGAGCGCGGCCTGCGCGGCGTCGGCGCTGGAACGATCGATGGGCACCTGCCCGACGGCGGTGAAAAACCACCGGCTGAGCCAGCCCTTGAGGCCGGTGCCGGTGAAATATTCGGACTTCGCCAGGAACGTGATGCGGCGGCGCACGACGAGCGGCAGGAAGAAGCTGTCCATCACCGCCAAGTGGTTACTGGC
>NZ_MBEU01000043.1 GCF_001954275.1 Mycobacterium sp. IS-836
CTGCCAGCCGACTCGCCGTAGCCGGTGCTCGGGGTTGTCGCCGCGCGGTCCTACGCTGCGGGCATGACGGAGTCCATGCCGGGGCCCATGACCGGCCCGCCGGACGACGGCCCCCGACCGCCTTCCCGCCCGGCTCTGTCACCTTCGCGGGCGGCGGACTTCAAGCAATGCCCGCTGCTGTACCGCTTCCGGGCCATCGACCGCCTGCCCGAGGCGCCATCGACGGCGCAGCTACGTGGCTCGGTGGTGCACGCGGCGCTCGAGCAGCTCTACGGCCTGCCCGCCGCGTCGCGCGTCCCGGACACCGCGCGATCGCTGGTGGAACCCGCCTGGGAACGGGTGATTGCGGCCGCGCCCGATCTGGCCGCCGAGCTGGAACCCGAACAGCGAACCGAGCTGCTCGAGGAAGCCCGCGCGTTGCTGTCCGGCTATTACCTGCTGGAAGACCCGACCCGGTTCGAGCCCGAATGCTGCGAACAGCGCGTGGAGGTCGAGCTCGCCGACGGCACGCTGCTGCGCGGCTTCATCGATCGCATCGACGTCGCCACCACCGGCGAGCTGCGGGTGGTCGACTACAAAACCGGCAAGGCGCCGCCGGAAGCGCGTGCCCTGGCCGAGTTCAAGGCGATGTTCCAGATGAAGTTCTATGCGGTGGCGTTGCTGCGCTCACGCGGGGTGCTGCCCGCCCGCCTGCGCCTCATCTACCTTGCCGACGGCCAGGTCTTGGACTACTCACCGGATCACGACGAGCTGCTGCGCTTCGAGAAGACCCTGATGGCGATCTGGCGTGCCATCCAATCCGCCGCGCCCACAGGCGATTTCCGTCCCAGCCCGTCGCGGTTGTGCGACTGGTGTCCGCATCAGGAGCGCTGTCCGGCCTTCGGCGGGACACCGCCGCCCTACCCCGGGTGGCCGGAAGACCCCGCCGAAGGCGGCGCGGACGCGGTGCTGCATTCGGTGCACCTCCCCCTTGCCGGAGACGCCGAACCGGCGGCATGATCATCCGCTAATCGAGCCGCTAATCGAGCGGCGACATCTCCTGCAGCATTGTGGGGACCAGCTCGCTCACCGTGGGGTGGATGTGCATAGTGCGCGACAGCGTCGTGTACGGAGCTTTGGCGGACATGACGTCCAGGATGGCGTGGATCGCCTCGTCGCCGCCGACGCCGAGGATGGCCGCTCCCAGGATCTCGTGGGTTTCGGCGTCCACCACGACCTTCATAAAGCCTTGCGTCTCACCCTTTTCCACCGCCCGGCCGACCCGGGTCATGGGTCGCTTGCCGAGCAGCGCCTTGCGGCCCGACTCGCGGACCTGGCTGACGGTCATGCCGGCGCGCCCCAGCGGCGGGTCGATGTAGAGCGCATAAGTGCTGACGCGGTCGCTCACCCGCCGTGGGTCGTCGTCGAGCAGGTTGGCGGCGACGATCTCGAAATCGTTGTACGAGGTGTGGGTGAAGGCGCCCTTGCCGTTGCAATCGCCCATCGCCCAGATGTGGTCGACGCTGGTCTTGAGCTGGTCGTCCACCACGATGTAGCCGCGGGCGTCGGTCCGCACACCGGCCGCTTCCAGACCCAGGTCGTCGGTGTTGGGTTGCCGTCCCACGGCCAGCAGCAGATGACTGCCCTGAATGGGCGCCGCGCCGTCACGAGGTGTCAGTTCGAATCCGTTGTCGCTCTTGCTGATTCGCACATCGTCAGCACCGAGGACCACGTCGATGCCTTCGGCTTCCAGGATCTCCCTGACGGCGGTCGAGACATCCTCGTCTTCGCGGGAGGCCAGGCGCGAGCCGCGTTCGACGACGGTTACCGGAGCGCCGAAGCGCCGGTACATCTGCGCGAACTCCAGCGCGATGTAGCTGCCGCCGACGATGACGAGATGGGATGGCAGCGTGTCGAGTTCGAGGATCGACACGTTGGTGAGGAACTCGACATCGGACAGCCCCGGAATCTCCGGCACCACCGCACGGCCACCGACGTTGAGGAAAATCCGGTCGGCTTGCAGCCGCTCTTCGCCGTCCTGCGTGTCGACGCTGATGGTGTGCGGATCTTCGAAGCGGGCATGGCCGCGAAAAACGGTGCAGCCGTCCATGCCGTCAAGCCAATCCTCGACGCCCTTGCGGTCGCTGAGCATGATGTCGTCTTTGCGTGCTTTGACTTTCGCCATGTCCACGGTGACCGGTCCGGTTCCGACGCCGTATTCCGCGCCGCGGCGGGCCAGCTGTGCGGCGTGCGCGCTGGCCACCAGCGTCTTGGTCGGGATGCATCCCGTATTGACGCAGGTCCCGCCGATCAGTTTGCGCTCGACTATCGCGACCCGCTGCCCGGCGGCCGTCAGCCGCCCCGCCAGGGGCGGGCCGGCTTGGCCGGCGCCGACGATGATCGCGTCGAAATGCTTTGTCATTTAACCGCCGTCATTTAACCGCCGTCACTTAACGGCTGTCACTTAACGGCCGTCAGCACGTACTCCGTCAGCACGTGACCCGCCCACGCGGCGATGGCGAAGCCGCCCGCGATCGCGACCGCATCCTCGAGCAGCGCGATGGGCAGGTCCTTGCCGCCGGTCACCCCCGCCAGCCGCTTGCGCGCCTGATAACCGCCGAGGGTGCCGATCACAGCGCCGATGACGCCGGCCCCCAGCGAGCTAAACGTCCAGTGCGGCATTGCGCCCAATACCGCGCCCGCAAACGCGCCGGTGACGATCCGGGCGGCGAAGATCGGTGGCGCGGTGCGCGCCGGCGTCTTGGGCAGCTTGTCGTTGACCAGTTCGCCGACGGCGAGAACGGTCAGGACGATGACGGTGATGAGGTTGGCCACCCATGATGCCCACGTGCCGTGCAGGTCGATCCAGCCGATAAACGCCGCCCAGGCGACGACGGCCGGCGCCGTCAGCGAGCGCAACCCGGCGACCACGCCAATCAACAAAGCCATCAGCAGAATTAGTGCATGCGTCACGGAGACCCCTCCTGGAGGATGAACTGCCCGGGCACCAAAAAGGGGTGCCGGCCCTCGAGCTCGGCCGGGTCTCCCCCACGGCGGACGCTAACACAGCGGCCGTCCCGCCGATAGGGCAATCAGAATCGGCAGAACCTGATATCGGACGCCAGAATCGCTTTGGCACCGATGGCGGCGAGCTCGTCCATGATCTCGTTGACGCCGCGGCGCGGTACCAGTGCCCGGATTGCGACCCAGTCCGGGTCGGCCAGCGGGGCGATGGTCGGAGACTCCAGTCCCGGCGTGATCGAGGTGGCCTTCTCCAGCACCGAGCGCGGGCAGTCGTAGTCGAGCATCAGGTATTGCTGACCGAACACCACACCTTGGACCCGGGCTACCAATTGATCCCGCGCCGCTTCCAGTTCATACCGCGACTCACCGCGACCGTCGTGATCGCTGCGCTCGATCAGCACCGCCTCCGAATCACACAGTGGCTCACCGAAGGCCACCAGATCGTGCAGGCTCAGGGTGCGCCCGGACCCCACCACATCAGCGATGGCGTCGGCCACACCGAGCTGCACCGAGATCTCCACGGCCCCGTCGAGCCCGATCACCGTCGCGTCAATCCCCTTCTCGGCCAGGTCTTTTCGGACCAGTTTCGGGTAGGCGGTGGCGATACGCTTGCCGGCCAGATCCGCCGTCGCCCAGCTGCGCCCGGCCGGGGCGGCGTAGCGGAAGCTGGACGAACCGAAGCCCAGCGCCAGGCGCTCTCGCACCGGCGCCCCGGAGTCGAGCACCAGATCGCGCCCGGTGATGCCGAAGTCCAGTTCGCCCGAACCGACGTAGATTGCAATGTCTTTGGGCCGCAAAAAGAAGAACTCGACCTGGTTGACGGGGTCGATGACCGTCAGATCCTTGGGGTCGGTACGGCGCCGATAACCGGCCTCCGCGAGGATCTCGGTGGCCGGCTCGCTAAGCGCACCTTTGTTGGGAACCGCGACGCGCAACATGCTCACAGCTCTCACAACTTCCGGTAGACGTCGTCAAGGGTCAGGCCGCGCGCGATCATCAGCACCTGCGTCCAGTACAGCAACTGGCTGATCTCGTCGGCCAGCGCGTCGTCGGGTTCGTGTTCGGCCGCCAGCCACACCTCGCCGGCCTCCTCGAGGATCTTTTTGCCCAGCGCATGTATCCCGCCGTCCAGCGCGGCGACAGTGGCGCTGCCGGCCGGCCGGGTGCGGGCACGATCGCCGAGTTCGGCGAACAGATCCTCGAAGGTCTTCACGGCCAGCGATTGTTTCACGCGGCAGCGAGCAAAGTCACGGCGGTTTCCGCTCAGTCCTCCGGGTTGTAGCCGAGGTTGGAGCTCAGCCAGCGCTCGGCTTCGGACAGGGTCCAGCCCTTGCGCTTCGCGTAGTCGGCGACCTGGTCCTGCGCCAACCGGCCGACCACGAAGTACTGCGACTGCGGATGCGAGAAATACCAGCCGCTGACGGCTGCGCCGGGCCACATCGCCATCGACTCGGTCAGCTCGATGCCGGTCCGCTCCCGGACGTCCATCAACCTCCAGAGCGTCACCTTCTCGGTGTGCTCCGGGCAGGCGGGGTAGCCGGGGGCGGGACGGATTCCCACGTACTTCTCATCGATGAGCGCCTCGTTGTCCAGTTGCTCGTCCGGCTGGAATCCCCAGAACTCCTTGCGGACTCGCTGGTGCAACCGCTCGGCGAACGCCTCCGCCAGCCGGTCGGCGACCGACTCCAGCAGGATCGCGCTGTAATCGTCGAGGGCGGCCTTGAACTCCGCGATCTTCTCCTGGCTGCCGAGGCCCGCGGTGACCGCGAAGGCACCGATGTAGTCCCGGAGGCCCGTTTCTTTGGGGGCGATGTAGTCACCCAGCGACCGGTTCGGGATGCCCTCCCGGTGCTCACCCTGCTGGCGCAGGTTGTGCAAGGTGGTCAGCACCTCGGTGCGGGTGTCGTCGGTGTAGACCTCGACGTCTTCACTACCGGAGCCGACCGCGTTCGCCGGGAAGAATCCGATCACCCCGTTGGCCCTCAGCCACTTCTCCTTGATCAGGGTGTCGAGCATTTCCTGGGCGTCGTCGTACAGCTTGCGGGCGGCCTCGCCGGTGGCCGGGTTGTTGAGGATGTCGGGGAAGCGGCCCTTCATCTCCCAGGCGTTGAAGAAGGGCTGCCAGTCGATGTACTCGCGCAGCTCCTCGAGGTCGTAGTCGAGAAACTCCCGCACGCCGAGGCCCTGGGCGGGCACCGGCGGCGTGTAGCCGTCCCAGTCGATCGGCGTCCGGTTCGCGCGGGCCTTCTCCAGCGTCAGCATCGGCCGCTCGTTCTTCTGTGAGTGCCGTTCGCGCAGCGATGCGTAGTCCTTCTCGGTGGCCTCCAGCAGGGCGGGACGCTGCTTGTCATCGAGGAGCGCCGCCGCGACCGGCACCGAGCGGGACGCGTCCTTGACCCAGACCACCGGACCGCTACGACGCGGCGCCACCTTCACGGCGGTGTGGGCGCGCGACGTGGTCGCGCCTCCGATCAGCAGCGGGATCTCGAGCTCCTCGCGTTCCATCTCGGCGGCGAAGTTGACCATCTCGTCCAGCGACGGGGTGATCAGGCCGGACAGTCCGATGATGTCGGCGTCGTGCTCCTTCGCCGCGGCCAGGATCTTCTCGGCGGGCACCATCACACCGAGGTCGATCACTTCGAAGTTGTTGCACTGCAACACAACCCCGACGATGTTCTTGCCGATGTCGTGGACGTCGCCCTTCACGGTCGCCATGATGATCGTGCCGTTGGTGTCTTTGGCTGCTGCGGTGCCGTTCTGCTCTTTCTCCGCCTCGATGAACGGCAGCAGGTAGGCGACGGCCTTCTTCATCACCCGGGCCGACTTGACGACCTGGGGCAGGAACATCTTGCCGGAGCCGAAGAGGTCACCGACGACGTTCATGCCGTCCATCAGCGGGCCCTCGATCACCTCGATGGGGCGACCACCGGCGGCGGCGATCTCGGCCCGCAACTCCTCTGTGTCGTCGTCGACGTGGGCGTCGATGCCCTTAACCAGGGCGTGCGTGATCCGTTCGCGGACCGGGAGAGATCGCCACTCGGCCGCCTTCGGGTCCTCGGAGGCTTCACCGGACTTGTTGAAGCGCTCGGCGATCTCCAGGAGCCGTTCGGCCGCATCCTCGCGACGGTTCAGGACGACGTCCTCGATGCGCTCCCGTAGCTCGGGGTCGATCGAGTCGTACGGCACCAGCGCACCGGCGTTGACGATGCCCATGTCCAAACCCGCCTTGATGGCGTGGAACAGGAACACCGAGTGGATCGCCTCACGGACCGGGTTGTTGCCCCGAAAAGAGAACGACACGTTCGAGATGCCGCCGGAGATGTGCACCCCCGGCAGGTTCTCCTTGATCCAGGCGCAGGCCTCGATGAAGTCGATCCCGTAGGACGCGTGCTCCTCTATACCGGTCGCCAGCGCGAAGCAGTTCGGGTCGAAGATGATGTCCTCGGGCGGGAAGCCGACCTCTTCGGTCAGTATCCGGTAGGCCCGCCCGCAGATCTCCTTGCGGCGCTCCAGGTTGTCGGCCTGCCCCTGCTCGTCGAACGCCATCACGACGACGGCCGCGCCGTACTTGCGGCACAGCCGGGCCTCGCGGACGAACTTCTCCTCGCCCTCCTTCATGGAGATCGAGTTGACGATCGGTTTGCCCTGCACGTTCTTCAGGCCCGCCTCGATGACCTCCCACTTGGAGGAGTCGATCATCACCGGCACGCGGCTGATGTCCGGCTCGGCCGCGATCAGCTTGGTGAACCGGTCCATCGCGGCGACGCCGTCGATCATGCCCTCGTCCATGTTGATGTCGATGACCTGCGCACCGACCTCGACCTGCTGCAGGGCGACCGACAGCGCGGTGTCGTAGTCCTCGGCCTTGATCAGGTTGCGGAACCGGGCGGAGCCGGTGATGTTGGTGCGCTCACCGATGTTCACGAACAGCGAGTCGTCGGTGATGTTCAGCGGCTCCAGGCCCGAAAGCCGGGTGGCGACCTCGATTTTCGGCACCTCGCGCGGCGGTTTGCCCTCTACGACCTTGGCGATCTCGGCGATGTGCGGCGGCGCCGTCCCGCAGCAACCACCGACCAAATTGACCAGGCCGGCCTCGGCGAAGTCGGCGATGTAGCCGGCCTGGCGCTCCGGGGTCTCGTCGTACTCGCCGAAGGCGTTGGGCAGGCCGGCGTTCGGGTAACAGGAGACGAAAGTGTCTGCGATCCGCGACATCTCGGCGATGTAGGGCCTCATCTCCGGCGCGCCCAGCGCGCAGTTGAGGCCGACCGCGATCGGCTTCGCGTGCCTGATCGCGTTCCAGAATGCTTCGGTGACCTGACCGGACAACGTGCGCCCGGAAGCATCGGTGATGGTGCCCGAGATGATGACCGGCCAGCGGCGTCCGCGCTCCTCGAACAGCGTCTCGACGGCGAACACCGCCGCCTTGGCGTTCAGCGAGTCGAAGATCGTCTCGATGATGAGCAGGTCGGCACCACCGTCGACCAGACCGTTGGCGGATTCGAGGTAGGCGGCGACCAGCTGGTCGTAGGAGACGTTGCGGGCCCCAGGGTCGTTGACGTCCGGCGAGATCGACGCGGTCCGCGTGGTCGGCCCGATGGCGCCGGCGACGTAGCGGGGCTTGTCCGGGGTGCTGTATTCGTCGGCGGCCTTGCGGGCCAGCGCGGCACCGGCATAGTTCAGCTCGTAGCTCAGGTCCGCCATGTCGTAGTCGGAGAGCGAGATCGCGTTCGCGTTGAACGTGTTGGTCTCAAGGATGTCGGCGCCCGCTTCGAGGTACTCGCGATGGATCCCCTCGATGATCTGTGGCTGCGTCAGCGTAAGCAGGTCGTTGTTTCCCTGGAGAGCGGTCGGCCACTCGGTGAACCGGTCGCCGCGGTAGCCGGCCTCGTCCGGCCGGTCGCGCTGGATCGCCGTGCCCATCGCGCCGTCGATCACCATGATCCGCTGGCGCAGAGCTGCCGTCAGCTCGTCGGTGCAGTCGGGGCGGATGTGCGGCTTAAAGGCGTTCACGTACGTTCCTTCCGTAGCGGAAGGCGTCCTTCTCGTCAACAACGTCGACTCTGCCGAGCGTGGCGGCTACCGGCACGAACCGGAACCGTTGCAACGCCTCTCGACCAGAAAAGTCTACGTCGTCACCCGACCGACGTCTGGACGCCCAACTCATCGCCGCGATCGCGATGCCCCCCGAAGGACAGTTCGCGGATCTTGTCGGCGACGCGGTAGTTAACAAGGTTAACCAGTTTGCAGCCGAATGTATTCGGCGGTCACGCCACAAGGATAGTCGAGCTATGCAAACGCCCTCTGGCTGACGGCAAGCCGTAGGCTGATTCTGTGACTCAGCCCGATGGCGGCCCGGATGGCGGCAAGCTGCCCGAACTGCGCAACACGATCGTCGTGGCGGCATTCGAGGGCTGGAACGATGCGGGCGACGCGGCCAGTGACGCGCTGGAGCACCTCGATGCCATCTGGGAGGCCGACCCAATCGTCGAGATCGACGACGAAGCGTACTACGACTACCAGGTAAATCGCCCGGTCATCCGACAGGTCGACGGAGTCACTCGCGAACTGGTCTGGCCTGCGATGCGGATCACACATTGCCGGCCACCGGGCAGCGAGCGCGACGTGGTCCTGATGCACGGGGTGGAACCGAACATGCGCTGGCGCACGTTCTGTGCCGAACTGGTGGCCATTGCCGACAAGCTCAACGTCGATACCGTCGTGATCCTTGGCGCGCTGCTGGCCGACACTCCCCACACCCGGCCGGTGCCCGTGTCGGGAGCGGCCTACTCCCCCGAGTCGGCGAAACGCTTCGGCCTGGAGGAAACCCGCTACGAGGGACCGACCGGGATCGCGGGCGTGTTCCAGGACGCCTGCGTGGCCGCCGGGATTCCGGCGGTGACGTTCTGGGCGGCCGTGCCGCACTACGTGTCTCAGCCGCCGAACCCGAAGGCGACGGTGGCGCTGTTGCGCCGGGTCGAAGACGTGCTGGACATCGAGGTCCCGCTGGCCGACCTGCCGGCGCAAGCCGAGGAGTGGGAACAGGCGGTCACCGAGATGACGGCCGAGGACGAGGACCTCGCCGAGTACGTGGTGTCGCTGGAGCAGCGCGGCGACGCCGAGGTGGACATGAACGAAGCGCTGGGCAAGATCGACGGCGACGCGTTGGCCGCCGAGTTCGAAAAGTATCTGCGCCGCCGCCGCCCGGGTTTCGGGCGCTGACCCCAGGTCTTACCTAACTTTTCCCCAACTCACTTCTCCCCAACTCACTTCTCGCCAACTCACTTCTCCCCAACTCCTCGTTGTAGGCACTGGTGGAGCGGCCGAGCGCGGCGACCTGGGCATCCATCCGCGGCATCACCTCGGCGTTGGTCTTGCGCATGGGAAATTCGCCGATCGGCGTCGATAGCACCGGCTTGAGCCAACGGAACAACGCAACCCAGCGCGGGCAGAACACGCGGGCCTTGCGGCGCTCGATCCCCTTGACGAAAGCCGCCGCGCACTTTTCCACCGAGGTCGTCTTGTTCAACGGCCACGGCATCGCGGCGATCTGCTCGCCGAACGCGGGCATGTCTGCGGTGCTATCGCGGACCAGTGCGGTGTCGATCCACGACATGTGCGCCAACCCGACGCTGACGCCGAGATGGTCGACCTCGAGGCGCAGCGCGTTGGCGAGGTGCTCGTTGCCGGCCTTGCTCATGTCGTACGGCGCCATTCCCGCGGCGGCGGCAAACGCGGCCAGCGACGAGACGATCAGCACATAGCCGCGCCGGTCGATCAGCGCGGGCAGCGTGGCGCGCACGGTGTGAAACACGCCGAGCAGGTTGACGTCCAGCACGCGCTTGACGGCCTCGGGATCGACCTGCAGCACCGAGCCATAGCTGGCGATGCCGGCGTTGGCGACGACGACGTCGATGCCGCCGAAGCGTTCGACCGCCGCGGCGGCCGCGGCCTGCATGGCGGCCAGGTCCCGCACATCGGCCACCACGGTCAGCACTCGGTCGTCGCCGCCGAGTTGGGCGGCCCGCGAGTCCAGCGCCGCCTTGTCGAGATCGGTCAGCACCAGTTTGGCGCCCTTATCACGTAGCCGGCGGGCGACCTCGGCGCCGATTCCCCGGGCGCCGCCGGTGATGAAGACGACTTTTCCGTCCAGCGATCCGCTCAGCTTGCTCATGAGACGAGGGTAATTCCCTTGGCGCGCAGAGACTACGGCCAGTAGTCGTTCATCGGTTGCGCGAACTTGTCGTTGTTGGTGAGCCGGGGCATTGCGAGGGAGTCTTCGATGGTGCGCAGCAGGCTGTAGTGGTTGTTGAAGTTGGCGGCAACGAGATGGCCTTGGCGCATACCGGAATTCGGTGACGGGATCACGATCATGGGGATGTGGTTACCCTCGTTGCCGACACCCAGCGAGATGTTGTTGTAGTCCTCGTCCCAGGTGATGAAGATGGCACTGCGCTGCGTTCGAAATGCGGGCGAGTTCAGGATGATGGGCAGCGTGTCCGCAAGAAACTGGTCGCCGGCCTTGATGTTGTACTGATGATTCGTCAGCAGGCTAATGATGAACTCGAGGTTGACGGGGCCTTCCTGGTTGTGGTTTTCGTCCGCAGCCCACCAGACGAAGTTCGGGGTGGTGGACGTCGAAGCGAGATCCGTGGCCATCCGCTGCAGCGGCAGTACGTGCGCCTGGCAGCGAGCGTCGTTGGCCGCGATGTCGTGGAAGGCGAGGAATGGCAGTTCGCCGGGACTGTAGGGCCCCGCGGACTGCTTGAAGCATGGCTGTGGCATCGATTGCTCGTAGCCGGCCCATCCACCGTGCGCCGCTTCGATGTTGTCGACGAGGTTGTGTTCGTCGAAGCAGTCCAGCTCGCAGTTGTAGTTGAAGCCGAAGTCGGAGCCGCCGAGGATTGGGTAGTAGTTCGGAAGGCTGGGATGGGTTTGGGCGTAGTAGTTCGAGCCGTATCCGTAGTTGTTGATGAGGCCGTTGGTGTATGGCGCGTTGGGGCTGCCTACGATGTCTTTCACGCCATGGTTCTCCAGATAGATCAGGAACACATGGTCGAGGGGGCCGACTTTCGACGCCGGTGGTGTAGGTGGCGGTGGGGCGGGCAACGCAGCGCCGATAGTGAACGAGATGTTGTCGGCGTAGGCGTTGTTATAGGCGCCGAACAACGGATTTTTGTCTTTCAGGGTCACGACCACACGCGCACTGCGGGTCCCCGCGGGAACCGGCCCGGTGGTCTGGCGTTGCAGGAGTTTGGCATTCAACCCGCGATCGAGCAGACCGACCGGCCCGATCTTGCCGGGGGTGCCCAGCTGCGATCCGTTGGCTGCTAGGAAGGTGACGGTGACCGACGCTTCTGACGGGTCTTGTAGCCAGCCCCCGAGCCACCCGCTCAGTGTGTAAGGCACAGTGCTGGTGTCGATCTGCTGCGCCGCGCCGGAGAGGTCGACGATCTGGGCGAGCGTGGATGTGGCCACAGGTCCGCCGCCGAAGAACTGCACGCCGCCGTCCGGGGGCCCGTTCTGGGCGCGGGGATAGCCTGCGGCCGCTGGGAGCATCGGCCCGGGCGACCCGAGAGGCCACGGCAGGCGGCGCAGGGTGCCGTACTTGATCACGGTCGGTGTGCCGGTCACAGTCCAGCCCGGGATGGTCACTGAGCTGTATCCCGACAGCGAAGGATCGCCGAGCTCGGCGCCGGGATTCACCAGCAGGTTCGGGCTCTCCGTGGCCGCCGCCGATGCGTGCACGGTGTCCAGCGCAAGGATTAGTATGCCGACGGCGCTGACCACGCCAGCCACACGGCGAAAACGACTGAGCATCAAGCAATCACCTTTGCGGTTGACGCGCGCTACGCGTTGCTCCGTCGATGGTGACTTATGACACGCCGTCCACCCAGATTGTTGCGCGGATCGAGACCCAGCAGTTGCCGTTTAGTGACTTACAGGGCTTCTCTACAGGGCCTCTCCTACAGGGCCTCTCCTACAGGGCCACCCCGAGGAGTGCATCGACCGCGGTGGCCACCAGCTTCGGCGCGCCCTCGTCGTGCCCGCCGTATTCCAGGGCGTCGGTGGCCCAACCATCAAGTGCGGCGATCGCTTTGGGAGTGTCCAGGTCGTCGGCCAGGTAGCGGCGCACCCGGGCGACGACGTCGGCGGCGTCCGGAGCCGCGGGCAACGCGGTCGCGGTGCGCCAGCGATGTAGTCGTGCGGTCGCATCGTCGAGCACCTGCTGGCTCCAGAACCGATCCGCGCGATAATGCCCGGCCAGCAGGCCAAGCCGAATCGCCGATGGTTCAACGTTTTTCGCCCGCAGGGCCGACACCAGCACCAGGTTGCCTCGACTCTTGGACATCTTTTGCCCGTCCCAGCCGATCATCCCGGCGTGCACGTAATGCCGGGCGAATCGCCGTTCGCCCCTTACACATTCGGCGTGCGCAGCGGTGAATTCGTGATGCGGGAAGATCAGGTCGCTGCCGCCGCCCTGGATATCCAGGCCGCTGCCGATGCGGCTCAGCGCGATGGCCGCGCATTCGACATGCCAGCCGGGCCGGCCGGCGCCGAACGGCGACGGCCAACTCGGTTCGCCCGGACGTGCGGCCCGCCACAGCAGCGCGTCGAGCTCGTCGGCCTTGCCCGGCCGGTCCGGGTCGCCCCCGCGCTCGGCGAACAACCGAAGCATGGTGTCGCGGTCGTAGCCCGACTCGTAGCCGAACTGCGGCGTGGCGTCGGCCCGGTAGTAGACGTCGGGGTGCTCCCCTGTTTCTGGATCGACGATGTACGCGGCGCCGGAGGCGAGCATTTTCTCGACGAGTTCGACGACTTCGGGAATCGCCTCGGTCGCCGCGACGTATTCGCGTGGCGGCAGTATGCGCAGCGCCGCCATGTCCTCGCGGAAAAGGGCGACCTCGCGGTCGGCGAGCTCACGCCAATCGACGCCGTCGCGCTCGGCCCGTTCAAATAGTGGGTCGTCCACGTCGGTGACGTTCTGCACGTAGTGCACGTCATGACCGAGGTCCAGCCAGACCCGATGGACCAGGTCGAATGCCAGATAGGTGGCCGCGTGACCCAGGTGTGTCGCGTCGTAGGGGGTGATCCCGCAGACGTACATGGACGCGGTCGAACCGGGCTGAGTGCCGGCCGCCACCGGACGCACCTGCCGGTCGGAGGTGTCGTAGAGCCGCAGCTCCGGGCCGCGTCCCGGAACCACCGGGACCTGTGCGGAAGACCACGACTGCATAACGTCGACTCTAAACGCGCGCGGAATCAGGGAAATTCCTGGCGGATGGCGCCGAGCAGGATCGGCGCCACCTCGGCACGGCACATGACGAAGTCGGGCAGGTACGGGTCGAGCTGGTTGTAGCGCAGCGGCGAGCCGTCGAGCCGTGACGCATGCATGCCGGCGGCCATCAGTACGCCGGCCGGGGCCGCCGAGTCCCACTCCCACTGGCCCCCCGCATGCACGTAGGCGTCGACGTCGCCGTCGATGACGGCCATCGCCTTCGCGCCCGCCGAACCGATCGCCACCGGCTGGATGTGCAGCGTCTGGCGCATGCGGTAGAGAACCGCGGGTGGTCTGGTGGCGCTGACGGCGATCCGGAAGGTATGGGGAACGCCGGTGCGCGCGGCGCCGTCGGTCACGGTGTCGCTGCGATACACCATGTTGCCGCGCGCCGGCAAAGCCACTGCCGCGTCGGTGATTTCGCGGTGCTCGTCGGTCGAGCCGTCGGTGGTCGGGCCGTCTTGTTTTGGTCGTTGCCACAGCGCGATGTGTACGGCCCAGTCGTCGCGCCCCGGGGTGGAGAACTCGCGGGTGCCGTCCAACGGGTCGATGATCCACACCCGGTCGTGATTCACCCGGGAGAGGTCGTCGTAGGCTTCCTCGCTGAGCACGGCATCACCGGGCCGCTCGGCCCGCAACCGCCGCAGGATCAACTCGTTGGCCAGGCTGTCCCCCGCGTCGCCCAGGGCCCAGGGAGAATCGAAACCGATCTCCTCGCGCACCTTCAGCAGCAGCTCCCCCGCATCCGCGGCCAGGTCGGCGGCCAGCGCGGCGTCCGTCATCTCATCCGGCGCCGGGGTCACCGGTTCAGTATCGCCGACCGGATTGCCGAGGGCCCAACCCGTACTAGAACGCCGGCCAGGGAATCGGTCGGTGACGGTTCGGTTCCGGCATCACTGGGTTGTCCAGCAGCGCGTGCGCGCGCCGGCGCAGCGCCGCGATTTCCGCGCGGGTGATGTGGCAGGCCAGCTCGTCACCGAAAGAGCCGCCCAGGGCCTCGGCGAGCCCGGCGACCGCGTCCAGGGTTTTGTCGTCGATCGGCTTGCCCGCCCAGCCCCACAGCACCGTGCGCAGCTTGTTCTCGACGTGCAGGCACACGCCGTGGTCGACGCCGAAGATGTGGCCCTCGATGTCGCGCAGGACGTGGCCACCCTTGCGGTCGGCGTTGTTGATCAGCACGTCAAAGACCGCCATCCGCCACAACCGGATGTCGTCGGCGTGCATCAGGACGACCTCGTCCCCGGCGTAGTCGTAGGCCCGCAGGATTGGCAGGTAACCCCGCTGCGGTTTGCCGGCGGGAAACAGGTCGACCAGATCGGGCCCGGGCCCGGCGTCGGATTCCGATTCGGATTCGGGCGTGTCGCCCGGCTGCTCTACCCACAGCTGCAACATGCCGGGGCCCGCCGGCCCGTGACGAATCACGGTGTAGGGCACGATGTTCCAACCCAGCTGCGTCGACACCAGATATGCGCCGAGTTCGCGGCCGGCCAGCGTCCCGTCCGGAAAATCCCACAGCGGCGCCTCACCTGCGACCGGCTTGTAGACGCAATGCACACTGCGCTCACCGAGCGTCGACTCGCACAGAAAGGTGGCGTTGCTGGCCGAACGGATGCGTCCGAGGACCGTCAGCTCGCCGTCCCGCAGCACCTCACGTTCGGCCACCGCGTCGTCATTGCTCGGGTTCATCGTCGGGCCCGAGCAGCGCGCTGCGCTTATAGCCGTTGGTGCGCGCGCAGATGTGGCCCTCCGGGTCCAACGGTTCGTCGCACAGCGGGCAGGGCGGGCGCCCCGCCGAGATCACCCGATTGGAGCGGGTCGCGAACTGCCGCGCCGACTCAGGGGTCAGGAACACCCGGACCGCGTCGGGCCCCTCTTCGGTGTCGTCGAGCACCACCGAGGCATCGAACTCCGCGTCGGTGACGGCCAGCAACTCGACCACCACGGTCTGCGCCTCCGAGTCCCAGCCCAAACCCATGGTCCCGACGCGAAACTCCGCGTCGACGGGGGTGATCAGCGGGCTGAGGTCGTCGACCTCGGCGGGCTCCGGTGGCACCGGCGTGCCGAACCGGCGGTTCACCTCGAGCAGTAGCGCACCGATGCGCTCGGCGAGGACCGCGACCTGTTGCTTCTCCAACACCACCGACACCACCCGCGAGTCACCGACCGCTTGGATGTAGAAGGTGCGGTTTCCGGGCTGGCCAACGGTGCCGGCCACGAAACGGTCGGGGGTGCGGAAGACGTGAATTGCGCGGGACATGGCACTTCCAAAATACCGGCAGTTGCCCTGGCCGTGCGATCCGATTCGGTTGTCCCCGCCGAACTAGTCGGTGGAGCCGCCCACCACCGCATCGCTCGGCGGCAGTTCGCTGACCGGCTCGTGTTTCTGGGGCTCGTCCTTTTGGGGCTCGTCTTTTTGGGGCTCGTCTTTTTGGGACTCGTCCTTCGGCTGTTCGTCCTTCTGGGGCGCGGCGCGCAACGCCGACGATAACCGCGCCCCAGTGTGGTTGACGTGCAACACGAACGGGCGCAGCGGGGTGTAACTGACCACGCTCACCGACCCGGGGTCTGCGGTGACCCGCTGGAACCCGTCCAGATGAATCCCGTAGGCGTCGGCGATCACCGACTTGATGACGTCGCCGTGGGTACATGCCACCCACAACGCATCGCCGCCGTGTTCTCCCCCATATTCCAAGGCGAGTCGCTTGTCGTGTTCGCGAACGGCGGCCACGGCGCGGGCCTGCACCTGCGCCAAACCCTCACCGCCGGGGAACACCGCCGCGCTGGGGTGGGCTTGAACCACCCGCCACAACGCCTCTTTCGCGAGATCGCCGATTTTGCGGCCCGTCCATTCGCCGTAGTCCACTTCGGCGATCCGCTCGTCGATGACCGGCTCGAGGCACAGCGATTCGGCGAGCGGTTCGACGGTGCGTCGGCAACGCAGCAGCGGGGACGTGACGATCGCGCGGATCGGCAGGTCGCCGATCCGGTCGATCAATCCCGCGGCTTGCTCGCGGCCCTTCTCGTCGAGGTCGACGCCCTCGGAGCGGCCCGCCAGAATCCCGGCGGTGTTCGAGGTGGACCGGCCGTGGCGCAACAGGATGACGGTCATGTCACGACGACCGTACCCGCTGCGGGTGACTGCGACGGGATATGACTAGTTGAGTGACTAGTTGACGTGCTTAGCGCGGGACGGGCACCGCGTGGGCGACCGAGTCGCGGACCGCCGCGGTCAGGCTGCGCACGTCGGTGACGTCGATGTCGAACAGGCTGCGAGCCGCCCTCGCGACCACGTCCTCGGCCTGCGGAACCGGCCCGGAAAGCCGCGGCCGGTAAACTTCTACGACGAGCGAACGATGCTCAATGTGGAAGGAAAAACTGCGTCCATCACCGACTTGTCCATACCCACTGGCGAAAATGCCTGTCGAAATGTCTTCGATAGCAAACTCTTTGTCTGCGGTATGCCGGTCAACGATGACGGTCATATCGCGACCATACCTCTCCAGAACGACCGCATGTGGGCGGCATGGCCATATTGGATGCGAAACCGTTCCTTAAAATGTGAACTCAATGCTCGCCATTCGAAGGTCGATCGTTGCTGTCACGGCATAGCTGCTTAAAGAACTGCCGCATTGCCGGTCTGTCGCTTTTGCTGGCGCTGGTCGCCGGGTGTTCGTCGAACCCGCTCACGTCACCGACGCCGCCCACGATCGAGCCGGCGCGGGCCGCCGAATCGCCGCCGGTGTCGGCGACTCCAGCCGGCGCGGTGCGACCGCTGCCCGGTCACGCCCAAGTGGCGGTCTTCGACGGCGACACACGCCAGCTGGCGGTCCTGGTCCCCGGGGCCGATCCGGCGGCACCCGCGAGCGTCGCGGTGTTCGGTCCCGCGCAGGTCGCCGCCCGTGCGATCGCGCTGCCGGGGCCGGCGACCGCCCTGAGCGGCGACGGCCATGGCGCTGCCTACCTGGCAACCCGCGGCGGCTATTTCGCCGTCGATCTGGCCGCCGGGCACACGACGCGGGTCAATGTCGGCGGTGCCGAGCAGGTCGACTTCACCGCGATCGCGCGGCGCGCCGACGGCAAGCTGGTGTTGGGTAGTGCCGACGGCGCCGTCTACATACTCGCCTCCACACCCGCCGTGCCACACAGCGGTGGCACCTTTAGCACCGCGAAGGTCGAAAGCCGCAACAAGATCTTCGCGCGTGTCGATTCCCTTGTGACGCAAGGAAATACGACGGTGGTTCTGGATCGTGGGCAAACCTCGGTGACGACGATCGGCGCCGACGGCCGCCCCCAGCTTGCGCTGCGGGCCGGCCAGGGCGCAACGACGCTTGCCGCGGATCCGCTGGGCCGGGTCCTGGTCGCCGATACGCGCGGCGGCGAACTCCTGGTTTACGGTGTGGATCCGCTGATCCTGCGTCAGGCCTATCCGGTGCGCCAGGCCCCCTACGGTCTGGCCGGCTCGCGCGCGTTGGCGTGGGTGTCCCAAACCGCGTCGAACACGGTCATTGGTTACGATCTGTCAACCGGAATTCCCGTCGAAAGGGTGCGATACCCAACCGTGCAGCAACCCAACTCGCTGAGCTTTGACGAAGCGTCGGACACCTTGTACGTGGTGTCGGGGTCGGGAGCGGGCGTCCAGATCATCGAGCGCGCGGCGGGCGCCCCATGACGAGTCGGGCCGCGCCGCGGTGGAGTCGGCTGCCGGCGGGCTGGGTCGCCGAGATGTCCGACGAGTACGAGTGGATACCGTTGCGCCTGCCGCCCGAGGTGACCCGACTCAGCGCGTCCACTCGGCTGTCCATCGAGGCCGAATACCGCGGCTGGGAACTCACCCGGGTGCGGCTGTATAACGACGGCAGTAGGCGGGTTTTGTTGCGCCGCAAGAAATCTCGCCTCGACGGTGCGGGCTCCCCGGGTCGGCGGCCCGACCAGCCTGAGCTGTGATGTATCGCCTTGTGCGCCGGCTGTTCTTCATGGTGCCGCCGGAGCGCATCCACACGCTGGTTTTCGCCCTGTTGCGCGCCGGCACCGCGTTTGGCTTGACCCGTCGATTGCTGCACCGGCTGCTGGGGCCTCGAGACCCGGTGCTGGCCAGCACGGTGTTCGGGGTGCGCTTTCCCGGACCGCTGGGCCTGGCCGCCGGGTTCGACAAGGACGGCATGGGGCTGTTGACGTGGGGGGCGATGGGCTTCGGCTACGCGGAAGTGGGGACGGTGACCGCCCACCCGCAACCCGGCAATCCGGCCCCGCGCCTGTTCCGGCTGCCGGCCGACCGGGCCCTGCTGAACCGGATGGGGTTCAACAACCGCGGCGCCGGACAGCTGGCGATCCGGCTGGCCCGTCAGCGGCCCGAGGTGCCGATCGGGGTGAACATCGGCAAGACCAAGGCCACCCCGAGCGCCGATGCCGTCGACGACTATCGGGCAAGCGCGCGGCTGGTCGGCCCGCTGGCGTCGTATCTGGTGGTCAATGTCAGCTCGCCGAACACCCCGGGGCTGCGCGATCTGCAGGCGGTCGAGTCGCTGCGGCCCATCCTGTCGGGCGTGCTCGCCGAGACGTCGGCCCCGGTGCTGGTGAAGATCGCGCCCGATGTCTCGGATTCCGACATCGACGACATCGCGGATCTGGCAGTCGAATTGGGCCTGGCCGGCATCGTGGCCACCAATACGACGGTGTCGCGCGACGGCCTGACCACACCTGGCGTCGACGAGCTCGGCAGCGGCGGCATTTCGGGGCCGCCGGTCGCGCCCCGCGCCGCCGAGGTGTTGCGCCGACTCTATGCGCGGGTCGGCGACCGCATGGTGCTGATCAGCGTAGGGGGCATCGAGACAGCCGACGACGCCTGGGAGCGGATCACCGCGGGCGCGTCGCTGCTGCAGGGCTACACCGGCTTCATCTACGGCGGGGGCTTGTGGCCCAAGCACATTCACGACGGCATCGCCCGGCGGTTGCGCGACGGCGGGTTCGCCTCGCTCGCCGACGCGGTCGGCTCGGCGGCGAGAAAGCCGGAGCGGCCGCCGGGCTAGATCTCAGGCCGCGCCGTCCTCGTCATCTTCGTCCTGTTCCGCGCCGCCTTCCTCGTAGAGCGCCTTCTCGGGATGGTGGAAGGTGTTGGTGCGGGGTTGGCCGTAGTCGAGGTGGGGCGGCGGGATCCAGTCGGTGTCACCATTTTTGCGTTTTCGGGTGGTCCAGCCGCCCGGCTGGACGAGTTTGTGATCGGGGCCGCAGGCCAGGGTGAGCCCATTGATGTCGGTGCGGTGGGTGGTCGCCCAGTCTTCGACGTGATGCACCTCGCACAGGTAGCCGGGCACATCGCAGCCGGGACGCGTGCAACCACGATCCTTGGCGTACAGCACAATTCGCTGAGCGGGCGACGCCAGCCGTTTGGTGTGATACAGGGCCAGGGCTTCGCCCTTGTCGAAGATCGCAAGGTATTGATGCGCATGACGAGCCAGGCGGATGACGTCGGACATGGGCAGCAGGGTGCCGCCGCCGGTGAGCCCCCGACCGGATGCCGACTCGAGGTCTTTCAGCGTGGTGGTCACGATGATGGATGCCGGTAACCCGTTGTGCTGGCCAAGTTTTCCCGATGCCAGCATCGCGCGCAGCGCGGCATTGAGAGCGTCGTGGTTGCGTTGCGCGGTGCTGCGAATGTCGCGCCGTGCCACTTCCTCGGCGGGTGGCCCGTCGACGGTCGGTGTGTCGTCGTCGGGGTTGGCCATGCCGGGGGCGGCGAGTTTCGCCAGCACCGCCTCGAAGGTGGCGCGGGCCTCAGGCGTCAACCAGCCGCTGAGCCGCGACATCCCGTCGATGTCTTGTGTGCTGAGGTTCAGCCCACGGCGTCGCGCGCGATCCTCGTCGCTGAAGTTCCCGTCCGGATTGAGGTAGGCGGCGAGCTGCCTCGCGAGATTGGTGAGGTGGTCGGGGCGAAACTGTGCCGCTAGACCAGCCAGCTGGGCTTCGGCACACGCGCGGGTATTGACGTCTACGGAGCTTGGCAACTGGTTGAAGAATCGCCGGATCACGTCGACATGGCCGGCGCCGATCTTGCCTTCGCGCTCGGCCGCGGCCGTCGCGGTCAATAAGGCGGGCAGCGGTTCGCCGGTTAGCGCCCGCCGCGGACCCAGATCGGCCGCCTCGGCCACCCGCCGGGCCGCCTCGGCGCGGGTAATGCGCAGCCGGTCGGCGAGCACGCGGGACAGCCTGCCTCCGAGTTCTTCTGGGCCGGCTTGCTCGGCGACCTGATTGATCAACTCATGCCCCGGCACCCGAAGCCTCCGCGTCTCGCGCTCAAGTTGCTCGAGCAAGGTCAACCGCTCCGGCGTGGTGAGCGCGTCGTACCGGTGAGCGACAATCCGCGACATCACCTCACGCAAGGCGGCGTAGTCCGCCTCGATCTCCTCGCGACTACTCGAATGCATGTTCGAATACTATCGGTGCCCACCGACAGGATCCTCGCCCGAAACAACCGAGCCGCATCCGGCTGCTTTAGGGCTTGAACGGGCTGGTGAGTTCATACTTGACCACCGCCAACCTTCCCATGAGGAAGTCGTAGTGCTCCAACAACGCCCACAACTCCGGCTCTGTCAGGGCGTCCAAGGGCAGTTCGACGCAACGCCGCAGCGCCGCCCTGAGTTCGCCGAAAAGCGTGTCCACATGGTCGCGTGGGCCGGTATTAGAACGCATGTTCGAATGCTATCGGCGCCCACCGACAAGATCACCGCCGCAGGTAGTCGGCGACGAAATCGACGGTTCGGCGATGCCACTCGGCCCACCTCCGGACCATGTAGTGGCCGGCGCCCTCGACGCCCACCCACTGAGCGGCCAGCCCGCGCTCACCGGCCCGCAACGTCTGCATGCGCGATGCACCCGGGTCGGTCCAGGTATCTGCGGTGCCATGCAGCACCAGCAGTCGAGTGGCCGGCGGAATCAGCTCACCATCGCCGCCGACCCACCACGGCGCGAGCGCCACCACCGCGCCCACGTCGGCACCGCCCGCCAGGTGCGCCGCTACCCGCCCGCCCATCGAATGCCCCACCAACACAATGCTTTTCGGCTCAAACCGGTTGCGCACCGCGTCGAGCACATGCTTGGCGTCGCGCAGCGCGTCCAGGCGGGGCCCATTCCACCCGCGATACCGATACTGGACGCGCCGCACCTCGACGTCGGGCCCGAGCCGGCGCCGCAACGCCTTGGCCACCAACATCATCCGGACGTTGGCCAGTTGCCACCACCGGGAGGCCTCTTCGCTTCGCGCCTTGCCGCCCGGCAGCACCAATACGCACCCGCGCGGTTCCACAATCTTTATTCGGAGCCGATGTCTACGCGGACACGATTCCCGACTGCAAAATCCTTAAGTCTGTTCGTAGGTCCCGTAGATGTAGGCCCGCGCGATCGCGTGCTGGAACAGATTGAACCCGAGGAACGCGGGGCTGGCGTCCTCGGGGAGGTCCAGCTTGTCGACGTCGACGGCATGCACCGCAACGTAGTAGCGATGCACGCCGTGACCGGGGGGCGGCGCCGCACCGACGTAGCGCCGCATCCCGGCGTCGTTGACCAATTGCAGAGCGCCGCCAGGCAACTCGCCTCCGTTACCGGCATCGTCGGGCAATTCGGTGACGTCGGCGGGCAGGTTGGCCACGGCCCAGTGCCAGAACCCGGACAGCGTCGGAGCGTCGGGGTCGTAGACGGTGACCGCGAAGCTGCGCGTCTCGTCGGGGAATCCAGACCAGCTCAACTGCGGGCTGACGTCTTCGCCCCCGGCGCCCATGATCCCGCTGATCTGTGGTGTGGCGAGCGGCTGCCCGTTGGTAATCGAATTCGAGCTCAGGCTGAAAAACGGCAGCTTGGGCAGCGCGTCGTACGGGTCGGTCGGCAAGCTCATGAGCGATCCTCTCGTCTAGCAATGTGTCCTAGCAATGTGTCCTAGCAATGTGTCAGGAAGTGGGTCAGCACGTCGGTGCCGAACCGCAACGCGTCGATGGGTACCCGTTCGTCGACGCCGTGGAACAACGAAGAGAAGTCCAAATCCGGCGGTAGTCGCAAGGGGCTGAACCCGAAGCAGCGAATACCCAAGCGCGCGAAGGATTTCGCGTCGGTACCACCGGAAAGCATGTAGGGAACCGTCCGGCCGTCCGGGTCGACCGCGAGCACGGCTGCGTTCATCGCGTCGACCAGGTCCCCGTCGAAGCTGGTCTGATACGCCGGCAAATCCCTGATCCACTCGCGAGTCACGTCGGGGCCGATCAACTCGTCGACTTCGGCCTCGAACGCCGCCTGCCGGCCGGGCAGCACGCGGCAATCGATCACCGCTTCCGCGGTCGCCGGGACGACGTTGGCCTTGTACCCGGCCTTGAGCATTGTCGGGTTTGCGGTGTCGCGCAGCACCGCGTTCAGCATGCGGGCCATCGGGCCCAACTTTTCGATCGTTCCCTCCAGGTCGGCCGAGTCGGTGTCGAACGTTAGGCCCGTCTCCTCGCTGATGGCGCCCAGGAACTCGACGACGGTGTCGGTGAGCACCAGCGGAAACTGGTGGCGACCCACCCGCGCGACCGCCTCGGCGAGGACGGTCACCGCGTTCTGATCGTTCACCATCGAGCCGTGCCCGGCTTTGCCTCGGGCGGTCAGGCGCATCCATTGGATGCCCTTCTCGGCGGTCTCGATCAGGTACAGGCGGCGATCGCCTCCGTCGGGACGTGGCACCGTCAGGGAAAACCCGCCCACTTCACCGATGGCCTCGGTGATCCCGTCGAACAGATCGGGCCGGTTGTCGACCAGCCAGCGCGCGCCGTACTGGCCACCGTGCTCCTCGTCCGCGACGAACGCGAACACCAGGTCGCGCGGGGGCACGATGCCGTCGCGCTTCAGCTTGCGAGCGACCACGATCATCATGCCGACCATGTCCTTCATGTCGACCGCGCCGCGGCCCCAGACATAACCGTCCTCAACCGCTCCGGAGAACGGGTGCACGCTCCACTCGGCCGGTTCGGCCGGGACCACGTCGAGATGCCCGTGGATGAGCAGCGCGCCTCGCGAGCGGTCCGCGCCCTCGAGTCGGGCGAACACATTTCCGCGTCCGGGCGCGCCGGATTCCAGGTATTCGGGCCGATAGCCGGCATCCGCGAGCTGCTCGGCGACCCAGCGCGCGCACTCCGCCTCGCCTTGCGTGGTCTCGGGATCACCGGTATTGGTGGTGTCGAACCGGATCAACCTGCTGACAACTTCAACCACATCATCGGCGGCCCTATCGCTAGCCCTATCGGTGGCCTCGTCGGGCGCGGCGCGAGGAACGTCGGTCTCACCGGTCACAACCACCTTTCCTACCACTGCCTCTCACCATTGGCCGGGCCGGCGGGCGCGACGCGGAGCCACGAGCTGGGTTGGGAGCGCGCGGACCGATCCGATAGCCTTAGCTGCCAACTCTCGTTGGCCGGTCCGAGTGGCGGAATGGCAGACGCGCTAGCTTGAGGTGCTAGTGCCCTACTAATGGGCGTGGGGGTTCAAGTCCCCCCTCGGACACACGACTGAGGCGAGCGAAATGTACGCTCGCGTTCATCTCCGAACCGATGGAGTGTGTTGAGCGGCGAAGCCGCGATCACAGCGTTTTACGAGTCGATGTGCCGCTTCGGCGGTGGGTAGACGGCGCGGGCGATCGTCGCCGACAGCCACCCGATAACCCATCCGCCGAACACCATGACGACCTTGTGCCTGGTACCGCTGTCGGCCGTCGCGGAAACACTGGCCAGGATCAGGACCCAGACCATCGCACAACCAATGCTGTACGCCGTGTACGTGTGGAAACGCCGTTTCATCCCACAAATCCTCTCGATCTTGTTCGGGTACAACGCTATCCGGTTTCTGATGACTGGCCGGAAGACACTTCGTCGAGCTTGCGGGCACACGTAGGCTGGAAAGAGCCCAATGGCCGGGAGTGCTGACCCTGGAGTGCAACCGATGAACCCACCTAGTGGCTTTCTTCGGCGAACGGCGATGCGGACGTTCCGCGACCGCCGCGAGGCCGGTCGCGCGCTCGCCGGCGAGCTGACCTCCTACCGCGATAAAGACAACCTGCTGGTCCTTGGGCTGGCTCGGGGCGGCGTGCCG
Organism: Mycobacterium sp. IS-836; assembly: GCF_001954275.1. Lineage (GTDB taxonomy): Bacteria > Actinomycetota > Actinomycetes > Mycobacteriales > Mycobacteriaceae > Mycobacterium. The sequence continues at coordinate 24,383 of NZ_MBEU01000043.1, forward strand.
GTCGCCTGGGAAATCGCTTCGGCCCTGCACGCCGAGCTGGACGTGTTCCTGGTTCGGAAACTCGGGGTGCCGCGCTGGTCCGAGTTGGCGATGGGCGCGTTGGCCAGCGGCGGCGGCGTGGTGATGAACGACAACGTGATTTCCAGCCTGCACATCACCGACGAGCAGGTGCGCGAGGTGATCGACAGCGAGACGGCCGAGCTCGAGCGCCGCGAACGCGCATACCGGGGCGGGCGCCCGCTCTCCGATCCAGCGGGCAGGGTCGTGATCCTGGTCGACGACGGCATCGCCACCGGCGCCAGCATGATGGCGGCGGTACGCGCGATACGTGCGGCCAAACCGCGATCGATCGTCGTCGCGGTCCCGGTCGGGCCGGAGTCAGTCTGCCAGGAGCTCGCGCGCGAAGCCGACGACGTCGTGTGTGCGACTATGCCGCCCGCGTTCGAGGCCGTCGGACAGGTCTACGACGATTTTCATCAGGTCAGTGACGACGAGGTGCGCGAGCTGCTCGCCAAGCCGACAAGCTGAGTTCTACTTAGCTTCGTCGCTACCGGCGTCCTTGGCCGCCTCCTCGGGGACTTCCTCCGGGTAGTCGACGGCGGCGTCCTCGTCGTCCGCGGTCTCTTCTTCGACAACGGCTTGCTCGCCCGAGTCACGCCGCTGACGCTCCCGCAACGCGTCCACGATCAGCAGCACCACGCCAAGGACGCTGGCACCGATGCACACCCACGCCACCAGCTCGTTGCTGGTCACGACCGCGAACACCAGCGCGACAAGCCCGATCAGGGCCAATACGAGCGCAATGATCAGCATCGGTCATCCTCCAGCAACGGGCGGGACTGCCAGGTCTAGTGCGGGTCCAGTCTGCCAACCCTGCAGTCCGGCACGGATGGCGGGCTAGTTGTTACCCCGATTGAATTGGTCGAACCCGCCGGCATCCGCGCTGGAGTCGACGGGCGCCGCCGAGCCGCGCTGGCCGAGTTCCTCGAGCTGAGATTCCAGGTAGGTCTTGAGTCGGGTGCGGTACTCGCGTTCGAAAGTACGCAGCTGCTCGAGCCGGCCTTCCAGCACCGTGCGCTGCTGGTTGATGGTTCCCATGATCTCGGAATGCTTGCGTTCCGCGTCGGCCTGCAGCGCGTCGGCCTTCTCCTGGGCCTGGCGCAACTGCGTCTCGGAGCGGGTTTGGGCGTCGGCCAGCATCGCGTCGGCACGCTGCCGGGCCTCGGCGACAGTGCTGTCGGCGGTGCTGCGGGCCTCGCTCAGGACACCGCCGACCGCCTCACCAGCACCGCCAAGGCCGAGTCGGACAAGATGCTCGCCGATGCCCGC
>NZ_MBEU01000044.1 GCF_001954275.1 Mycobacterium sp. IS-836
GTTCCGGAAAATGCGGTTAGGGCATACCTAACAAATGCGCTGTTTTGCCTAGATAGAGGATTGCATTGCTGCGACAATGTACTGCATTTCCTGCACATTCGATTGGAGATGATTGCATGACGACGAGCCGCCCCACCCTCCTGTTCGTACTTGGCATGAACAGGTCCGGGACCTCGGCTCTTGCGCGGGTCCTGTCGCTGTGCGGCGGGACACTTCCCGCCAAGCTGGTCGGCGCGATGCCAGACAATCCCCGCGGCCATTGGGAATCGCGGGAGGTGAACTACCTCAACGAGACACTCCTGCGCCGCTACGGCAGCACCATGTTTGACCCGACGCTGCGCCTCCAGGAGGAGCTGACAGGCGAGGCGAGGGCCGACTGTATCGCCGAGGTCCGGAAGCTCCTTTCCACCTTGCCGGCCGCGCCTGTGGTGGTGATCAAGGACCCGAGAATCACTGTTCTCTCAGATGCATGGTTCGGGGCGGCACTCCTGGCCGGCTTCAACGTGGCCACCGTGATAGCGGTGCGCCACCCGCAGGAAGTTGTCGCCTCGGTCGTCGCCAGCGGTGGACTGTCCCCAGAGTTGTCGAGCGCCTTGTGGTTGAAATTCAACCTGGTGGCCGAGCAGAAGACCCGCGGCATTCCCCGGGTGTTTGTCGACTACGCGAATCTGCTCAATGACTGGCGCCAGGAGGTCGGGCGGATCTCCGCCGCGTTGTCCATTGATCTTCATGACCGCAACGGGGATGCCGTCGACGAGTTTCTCACCCGCGATCTTCACCGCCAACGCTCGACCGGCGCCATCATGGAGCCGTTCGGTACAGGGTGGGTTTCCAACACCTACAGCACTCTCAGTGCGGCAGCGTGCGACTACCCCTGGTCCGAGGCCGTACTAGACCGCGTTTTCGACGCATACCGAACTAGCGAGTCGGGATTCCGGACGGTATTCGAGGACTTTCACCGCTTTCAAAAGCTCAACCGACTGGTCCGACCATCCCTGTTCAAGCTGTTCTTCGAGGTCGCCGCAATTACTCACCGGCGCCGCGGGACGTGGGCGTGATGATGGACGAACTGGATGAACTCGAACTGCGGGTCGGCGAGAAGTGGGCCGCTGCCGCCGCGGCACGCATACCGCAGGACTTTGACCTGAGTCACTGGTCGGAAGTATTCGATCTGACCGACTTGCCGCCGGCGACGCCATTACCACCCGACTGGCCGCAGTTCCCGCGCGAACAGTGGCTCCGCTACCCGGTCAAACGACAACTGACGCTCGTTCTGTGCGAGAACCTACTGGATCGCAACGATGAATTGACCGATGAGCAGTGGATGTTGCTCTGCCTGATGATGCAGTACGGCGGTAAGGTGAGGATCGCATGACAGAACTGGGAATGACGCCGCACTTCACCATCCGAGTGTGGGGCAGCCTTGGTGCTGACCATGATCTGTTCCACGATTTACTCGGCGAACCGCGCGGACGTATGCCAGTGGCGGAGATCGAGGTCGACACCACTCAACCCTTCAACCTGACGATTGATTGTCACCGCGGCCTGGACTTCATTCCGCAGAAGATGCTCACCGCTGCTCCAGTACAACCAACTCTGTGGCACCAATGTGATGAGTAGGCATTGACAATGCACTGCATTGTCCGTCATGATTGCATCCGTTATTCCAATGACAACTCCGAGAGGAACACAGAGTGGCAACAGAAGTAATTCACCGACTGGTCGATGACCTGGACGGCACTGCCGCGGAGGGGACGGTTGACTTCTCCTACAAGGGCACGGCCTACCAGATCGACCTGTCCACGGCGAACGACAAGAAGTTCGACAAGGCCATGGAGCAATGGATCTCCAAAGCCCGCAAGAAGGGCAGGGCGGCGACACGTCACCGCACCCGGGTCCGCTCCCCCCAGGCCAAGGCCGACAACGACGCCATCCGGGCGTGGGCCAAGAAGCAGGGACTACAAGTGTCCGACCGCGGCAAGATCCCGAAAGACGTGGTCGACAAATTCGAGACCGAGCACACCGACTCCGAGAAGGAGAAGTTGTTCTCCGAGGCCGGCGCGTCATGATCGTCGCAACCGGACTGGAGGTGACCACCGAGGGCAACTTCGTGGTCATGAACATCCAGGGCGAGGGCGGTCCCTATTCGATCGGGGTTACGCCGGCGGCGGCCTATCAGTTGCAGGTGGCGTTGTCGATGAGGGCACGCGAGATCACCTCCCGCTGATGTGGTTCCTCCTGCTGATCGTTTCCTGCGCCGCGGTGCTCTATTGGAAAGCGACCGTACTGGCCCTCAGCGTCTATCTGGCGTACAAACTCGCGCCGCTGGAGTGGAGGGCCTGGAAACGCAAAATGGCCGCCCAGCGCGAAGCTGAGCGGCAAAGAGTACGGCGATTGGAGCGCAATGCGGATCGAGAGCACTGGTGGGTGCAGCAGGGGAATGTGAAGGGCATTTACGGCGACTTCCCGCCACCGAGGGAATGCAGAGGATTGGGCATATGGCTGACGGAGAAGTGACGGAGAGGCTGGGGCTTCAATGCCCCTACCCCCGGTGCTGGTTCGCGGTCAGTTCCGATCCAGTACGTGCGCACCAGGCGCTGCTTGGTCACCTAATGAGGGGTGACCGCAGACATGCGATCGACTACGACGGCGACGCAAAAGGGGTCGGACCGCAACTTAATGAAATCGTCCGACTCCTATCCCCGTATCTCGACCGGTGGGGCCACAGTGAGGTGGGCGACCTAGCGCGCGACATCTACCGCGTCATTAACGGCGACAACTGAATAACCACTTCAAGACCCGAGGGGCCGGATTGGACCCCAGACCCCTCGGGCTGCCCCACGGAAAGGAGCACCATCATGATACGTGCCGTGCTAGCGCTGCTGGCCTTCATGGTCGCCGGCGTGTTCGAGGCCCCCATCGTCGAGGCCGGCCCCCAGGTCAGCGATCGGCAGTTCTGCCAGGCCGTCGAACAAGAGATGGACAGGCATCAGGAGACCGCCGGCATCCGGGTCAGTGATTGCACGCTGGTCTCCGACGCCGGCAAGGGCTCGTGCAACTACCTGGCCAGTTCGCAGGACTTCATCAAGACAGTCGAGGGGTTGATGCAGACCTGGAACTGGACCAAGACCATCGCGGCCATCGTGGCGGTCGACGCGGTGGGGGTGTACTGCCCGGAGAACGGGCGCTACCTCCCCCAAAGCAAACAAGCCCCGCCGCCTCCCTCGGGGAACGTAGGGATGACGACGGGGCTTGTGGTCTGATGGGCCACGCACGGGAGGCGCTGGCGCTCGCGCTGGCCGGGGTGTGGCATGTCGTGACCGGTCCGCTGCGCCGCTACGGCGCCGATCGCCCATACACGTGGGACGGCGATCCGAAACCGGCGAGATCGGGCCAGCGTGTTTTGGCGTACAGCAGGACGGTCACTCTAATGCAATGTATGTTTTGACCAATACGCACGGAAACCGCTGGTACCTGACGTGGAACGGCACTGTATTGGATGCTTGCGTGGCACCCAACCAGGCCGTCGCGGCACTGATGTTCGCGCCATACCTGCCCGGGAGGGGGCGGTGGGAGGCGGTCAGTGCGGTGCAGTACCGGTACCGGACATGACGACACAGTAAGGAGTTATCGGTGGAATTCGGACACATTCCCTGCGGGTGCGGGTGTGGTCGCCGCGCGGATGAACACTTGTGCCCGTGCGGTTGTGGTCACAACTACGACGACGCCGTACGCAACATTATGGGTGGCGTGATGGCGCTCAACTGGTACCAGGCCAGCAGCATCATTGACGAACGTGCCCATGTCCCGTGCAAATGGTCATAGCGCCTAGTTATCGGCAGAGGAGACACATGGTAGAGACGCTGAAAGAGCGAACCTGGCGGGAGCGCCAGGAAGCTAAGGCTATCGCGGAGGCGGCACTACGCGACCTCACAGTGGCTCAAGAGGCGGTCCGAGAGGCGCGCCAGCGGTACTGGGACGCCCTGGACGCACAACGGCGCGCAGTGCAGGCCAACGTGGACGCCTGGCACCCACCCACGACGTAAGAACCCGTTATCAGACAAGGAGTTATCGGTGAATGATCACATGTGGATGTTTCTCATGCTGCTACCGCTGGTTGGCGTGCCATTCATGCTCACAGTGAAATGAAACGGCTTCTCTGGCGCTACGGCTGGTTCCGCCGCCTGATGACGCCGACCTACCAGTGCCCCGAATGCCGCCGCTCATATCACTTCTGCGACTGCTTCGGTGGCCGCGAGATGCCCTGACTTCAGACGAAGGGATTATCAGACATGGACGCACCACAGCGTTACCAGAAGCAGCCCGTCGTGGTCGAGGCGATCCAATGGACCGGAGAGAATAACCCCGCCGTGATCGAGTTCTGCGGGACCAAGACCGATGACGAGGGCAACGAGTACCTGCGGTTTGTGCCGCTGGCCTACCCCGAGCCGAAGCTGTGGGTGGACGCCAACGCCTGCTGGGTGCCAATCACGCCGGGCGAGTGGATCATCCGCGACAAGCTGGGCTTCTACCCATGCAACCCGTTCGTTTTCGCCGAAACCTACCAAGCGGCGAGCTGACTTCAGGCCCACTTATCAGACACTCAGTTGACAGGAACACCATGAGCACCTTGGAACGCATCGTCACCGTTCGGCCCGCCTACGACTGCATCGGGGTCCGGCCCTGCGTCCACGGCTCGGAGAACTGCAAGCCGGGGACGGGTGGGTCGCACGGCCGGCACAACGCTGAGATGCACATGACGGTGCGTGGCCCCGACGCCGAGGTCACGCTGGTGATTTCGACCGGCTGGGATCTGCCCACCGTGCCCGCGCATCACCGCCTTGCACGGAATGGTGAATACCCGCGTGGGGCGTTCGTGGAGTTTCACACCGCGCGGCCCTGCTACGAAGATCAGGACCGCCGTGAACCCCAACCAGGGGATACCTGCTACGGGTGGCCGGGATGCTACGTCAACAGCGGATACACGATGGCCGACGAGCCAACCCGACTTCTCGTGGAGAGGGGATCGGATGCGGTCTGGGCGTGGCTGGAAAACCAGTATGCCGAGGCCCAGATGGACGTGGCCAAGGTCAACGCCAGCTTGACATGATCGGACCCTTATCGGTGGGAAGGATTATCACCATGTACGAGCACTTCGGCTGCTGCGACGGCTGCGGGCAGATTTCTATCACCTGCCTGATGGTCGAAGTCGCCTCCTGTGTGCGGCGCCGACTCTGCGCTCAGTGCCGACAGTTCGGACCCCCGCGATGACTGAGCCGTTGGGTTTCGTGGTCCTCGCCCGCAGACCCGGCCAAGCAGACGAACCGGTGAGTGACGTGTTTACCGGGGACAAAGCCTTGGAGCGGGCACAGAACGCGCAGAAATATGGCGCCGGGCGTTGGGCGCAACCGACACTGGACAATGACCCGGTGAAATATGTCATCGGGCAGATCTTCGCTTACCCCATAGGGTCGGCGTGAATCTTCGGTAACTACGCCGCCTCGTCGAGCAGCTCGGCCAGGCGGCTAATGTGGTCGTAGCGGAATCCGCTCCAGGACCAGCCGGCGCCATCGCCGAGGTCCACCACCACCACCGGGTAGGCCAGATGGCCCTCCGACTGGAAACGGGCGACTGTCTCCACGTCGGCGACCACAGTGTCGAACGGGATCTTCTTCTGGCTGAGTCGCAACTTGGTGGAGTTGCAGTACGTGCAGGGTTCGTCAGGAACGTAGACAGTGACTACTGCCAAATCTTGATGTCCTCGTTTTCGAGTTGGTGATCACGCATCCACTTGTCGCGGAACTCCAGGAAAGTGACGTGGCGCTCCAGGACGAGCCCATGCTCGCGGGCCAGGAGTTCGTTACGCACATGCCAGTCGTGGTCCATGAGCGTGTAGGCGAAGTAGCACTCGTCGCGGTAGCGCAGGGCGCGTACCTGTGAGTCGAGGTATTCCACCCGCCGGCGCAAGTCGGTACTCTCTGCCTGGGAGATCGTCCTACGAGCCCGCCAGATTTTTCCCAGCGGGCCGAGGGCGTCGGCCACGGCGTCGAACGTCAAGGCCAGGGTCCGCACCACGTAGTAGATGCCGATCAGAACGGCGATGGTCAGGGTCAGGGTGGGCCAGTGCTCAGTGAGTAGGCGAGCCCACTCTCCCGTCATGATGCGTTGGGGGTCCAGTAGGTGACGATCCCTGTGGCGACCACCGACACGACGGACACGATGCCCTCAACCTGCGGGGGCAGGGGCAGCTTGTCCAGGGCGGCGAGTACACCAAGGCTGGCGCCGGCAACGGCGACGATCGCCTTGCGGGCAGAGCGGATGGTGTTGGCGACCGGCGCCGGCAGGAAGCCTACCGCGGCGTCCAGCACCTTCGGCCCGAACTTCAGGGCCTCAGTGAGAAAACTCATTCCTCTGTCTTTTCCTCTTCTTGAGTTTCGGATGTGGCGTCGACGGGGGGCTCGGCCGGCGACTCATTGCGCGGCTTGCGACCCCGAGCGGGGCGCTCCTCGTCCTTGCTGTGGCCGGGTAGGATCTTGGTCACCTCATCGACGATCGCCATGGCGTGAGCCGGCTCGCCGTGCACGTAGGACCGCGCCGCGGGATGCGGGGTGCCCACTGCCCGGCGGAATGCGTCCACCGTGCGGTAGGACTCGCCGTTGGCGACAACCTTGACGACAATGCGGCGGATCTTGCCGCGGTCGGCGGCGTGCTTGGCCCAGGCATAGTTGCGGGAGAACTTCCGGTCCTTCCGGCCCCCCACATTGGAGACGAGGGTGACTACGTCACCGTCAAAGTCGTCTCCGACATAATCGGTATCTTCGCTAAACTCCATAATTCTCTCTAGGTCAGGCGGCCATGCCGTTCAGGTCGGTAATGAGCGCCGGCTTGTCGAATCCTTCCGGCGACTTTCCGTCCTTCAGGAACTCCGGACTGAAAATGGCGTAGGCCTCGTCGCAGAACTTTGCCAGGAACTTGGGCGTGATCAACTGAAGCCTCCCCCAGGTGACGCACACCAGATATCCATTGATGCGACCGATGATCGGCACATAGTGGCCACCAACATTCGGGCTCCAGCCGCGCGGGACATCCCACGGTTGGCCGGCCTTGAATTGGTTCATCGCCGACATCGGCATTTGAATGCCGACACCCACCGCGGAGAACAACCATGCCGCTTGGGCGATGGCGTCCGGATTGGGGTTGATGCGGGCGTATGCCTCGATCTTGTGCAGCGTTCCCTTGGCGTCGGCGATGCCGTACTTCTTGCGGAAGTCCAGCGCCTTGATGACGTTGGTTCCCCGGTCGGTCGGATTGGGGTCCGGAAGGAACGGGTTGAAGTGGGTACAACTGGCGTACGCGGCGATCACGTTGGCGTCGCTGAAGGTGACGGGCTGGCCGGCCTCGGCGGTCCAGAGCAGGTGCTCGTGGGCGGCGCCGGCGAACACGCAGTCGCCGTACTTGTCGTTGGCGAGCATCCCCCAGAAGGGGACCGTGTTGTGGTGGCCGAACTCTGCTGGCGGCGGCGGAACGTTGGCAACGTAGTCGCACAGGCGCAGGGCGGCAGCTTCAGGAGTGGCGGTCAGTTTGCCGAGCTTCAACTCCGTATCGCCTATCGGCGGGAGTGAGCCGGCAATGCCGGCTGCCGCTCCGATCGCTGCTGCATATCGGAACAGGTCTCGTCGTTTCAACTAGACCTGCGCCAGAATCCATTCGACCATCGCGGGCACGAATGGGCCGTAGAGCCAGTGAGGCGCCTGGACACCCTGTGCGGCGAAGGTGAGACCATTCACGATGGCCTGCACCAATGCGACGGTGTTGGCGAGCGGGTGCTCAAACTCCTGAGCGATACCCTTGGCGATGGCCATGATGCCGGTCGAGAGTTTGCCGCTCTGGATGAAGTCGTAGATCCTGGTCTCGATCTGGCCGACCAGTGGCTCGTTGTGCCAGGGGTCATCCCCGACCGGCGCCGCGGCGTACAGGTCGCCGTCCAATGCGCAACTCAATAACCAGTCGGGCGTTTGATCCGGCTTGAGGCAACCCGGGCCGGCGATACCACCGGTGGTGTAGCCATCCAGCTTCTTCGGCATGGGGAGGCCGGCGACCTTGTTCCCATTGGCGATGCCCGGAGACCTCTTCGGGTCACCGAAATTGACGACGCCCTTCAGATCTGACAGGCGGTCATTCAGCGGACCCTTCGGGTCGAAGTAGCACTCGACAAGGCAGATGCCGGTTGCGATAGCGCCCTGTGAATAGCCCGAGAGGACGTGCTTCGTGCCCTTGGGACGAGCGAGCACCTGGGCAACGATGCCGCCGGTGTCGTCCGAACTGTAGGTACCCGGCTTGCGGTAGACCGCGCCGCGGGCGCTCTTGTCCATACCCATCACCGCGGCGTCGTAGCCGATCGGTTGCCAGTCGAAGACGTTCGCGAGTTCTGGACCCCAGAAGGAGGCCATCACGTTGTTCCACGGGTCGGTCAGTGCACGGCCAATATCACCGGAGAAGCCCGGGCCATAAGGGTCCGGGACTCCGGTGCCATTGACGCTGATAAACAGCGGCCGGCTCATGCGAGGTCCGAAATGTCTACCTTCTGGGCCGCCGCAATGCGACGCAGGATGGCGTTGTTCTGGTCGGTCTGGTAGGCGATGCGGACGATCCAGTCATAGAGGCCGCGCTTGATCGTCTTGCCATCCGGCTTGCCCTCGGACATGGCGCGGAAGCGCAACAGGTCGTGGACAAGGGTGCGGACCCAGCCACGCAAGTCCCAGGCCTTCCACGGAGTAAATCCGTTGTCAGCCTGAGTGGCGCCTTCGTACACGATGATCGTGTCGGCGGGATTCGCCGGGCTGCCGGGGCCGCCCAGCAGGTTGTTGATGTCGTTGGCGTCAGCCATGTAGTGCTTTGCTCCTAATTGCTTGGGGGGCTATACGGGAGACCGAGCTTCTGCCCGATCTCGGCAATGGCCTCGATGGGGGTGCGGCCGTTGAGCATGTCCCAGCGCAAAAGCAACTGGTCCCATACCTGACTGGTTTGGGTGGCCATGTCTGCCGGCTTGGGAATGGCGGGCGGATTCGACACGGGTACCTCCGGGGTGGGTTTCGGTTGGGGTGCGTCAGCCACTCCGAGCGCGACAGCGAGTGCATCGGGGCTGTAGCCGTCCGCGGAGTTCATGTCGCAATTGCCGAATGGACTGGCGCCCTCTGGAAGGCCGCCGCCGTAACCACCGCCATCGGTGTACTGGTGGGCGAACTTGCCCGGGAAGTCCGGGTTCGATCCATACGAGGCGACGATCAGTTGGTCTTCACGACGGTTGGACCACATGCTGTTGAGGTCACCGGTGTTGCCGTATGCGACAACTCGCCGGCCATCTCCCAGCCATGACACCAATGCGTCGTCGGTTGCATTCAGCGCGTCCGAGAAGTCGCCAGGAGGATTGCCGCCGCGTTCGGCGTCGATCATCGAGACCATCTTTGGATGCGGGCCGCCTACGCCCTGGACCACTCGGCGGTGCGTGTCAACGCAGGTCTGCCAATTGGTGTGCCAGTAGAAGTAGACGAAGAAGCCCTTCAGCTTGCGGAAGACACCCTGGTCGTCAACCCAGCCCTCATCGCACGCCTTGACGCACCAGGCGTAGTTCTGTGCGAACTTCTGGTCCCGGTAATCGCCGTCATTCGAGCGAATGGCAATCCACTCGTACTTGTAGGAATCGTCGACCGGGACTTGGTGTTCTGACACATCGGCCCAGAGCGTGTCCTGTGGCGCTGCCGGCGCAGGTTCTGGAGCGGGCGGCGGCGCCGGCTGTGGGGCCGGCGCGACATTGGCGTAGCAGTAGCCCTTGGGCGGGATGAGTGTGGCCACCTGATCGAACGAGCACCAGTAGCCGAACGGAGTGAATCCGGGGTCGGCAATCCACACTGCGCGCTCGTCAGGGTCGTAGCCCATGCAGGAGACGTAGTGGAATACCGTTCCACCGCCATAACTCGGACTGACCGACCCCTTTACCCCACGCGGGTAATTGGAGGGCGGAGCGACGAAATTAAAGACCAATCCGTAGCCGCCGTCGATCGACTGCGTGATGTGCGCCCAAAGCTGGTCCTTGTCGCTCTGCGTGGGCGGATCATTCGGCATGTAGACCGACTGGTAGTTCGCCTCGGGCAAGTACTGGTTAAGGACCGGGGTGATGTAGGAGATGTCGTTGGTGCCGTCGACCGTGGTGTGCTCATCGGAGATCAGATCGTTCTCCGACTTGATGACGCCGCGGCCATTCAGGACGACCTGAGTGGATGCCGGCCCACAGTCGTAGTACCTCTCCTGGGCGACAATGCTGTGGTCGTATTCGAGCACCCTCTCGCTACCGCCCATGCCGGGGTGATCCGGAACCGGGTTGTCCGACAGGTCGTTGTCGAGCTGCTCGATGATCGGTTCGCCCCGCTGAAGGAACAGCAGGATCGCATTGAGGACCGAGATGGCCGTGGCGATGATTGCCGCCTTGTCGGGCGGGAGAACCTTGACCAGTTCGGCCAGGCCCAATGACGAGATGCTGACAACGGTGCCAGCGATGACTGCCGCCTTATGCCAATAGGGCGTCAGTTTTACCATTAAGTTGTTTCCCCTCTTAGTGAGTGCCAACCAGCACGCCATCCTGGGCACGCCAATAGCTGAATCCGGGTCCGGTGAATGGGTTATTGGGAATGAAGTTGAATCCCGTGTACCGGTACCCAAGGCCGTGTTGAACGGCGATGCCGGATGCGGACATGACCGGCGTAGTGAAGTCGCCGTTGCGATAGACCAGCACCGTGTCCGTGAGCGAGTTGTAGACCACCGTCACGTTCTCGTTGGTGGTGGTGTTCCGGGTCACCGTCTGCACATTGGTGTAGGCGGTGGGGCCGGTGCCCTTGACGATGTGCCATCTGTTGTTGCCGGCGGTTGGGCTCATCTCAAAAGTGACACCGATGTAGGAAGTCATTCCCGAGTCGGAGCACAAAACGATGCCGTTCTGCTCGGCCGCGTTAGGCGTTCCGGACGAACCGAAGACCTTGCAACTGATTGTTACGTCGTCACCATTGAGCGGTGCGTAGAACAATGTCGCTGCCGGGTTTGGTAGCGCCACCAGGGACTTGTTATTCAAATCGCCGGCGTTCGGCAGGAGCTTGAGTGTGCCATTGATCCGAATCCAGCGCGGTCCGACATCCGTGCGTTGGAAGTCGTCCTGGAATAGCAGTGCCGTGTCGGAGATATCCGTGGGCGGCGCATCCGGGAATCGCGGCTCCTTGCGGATCGCGGTCCCATAGGACAGCGCTATCGGGTCGTAGCCGGCGAACTTGACGGTGAACTCGAATGCCGCGCCATGCGGGATATCATCAACGTTCGCCGCTGGCTCATTGAAGACGAAATCCTTGCCGTCCGGAACGGCGGTGAGTGTGGCGATGACCAACCCGACCGAGTCATAGAAGGTGAGCTTCGCTTGGGCGCCGGCCGGCCAATCGGTGTCGTCGTGAAATGTTGCCTGGAAACCCATGCCCTTTGTCAGAACAAGGGTGTCCATCTTCGGGTTGATCCCGATCAAGATGGCCTCCTCTTAGGCGACGACGACAGTGCCGAAGCCGGCCGCATCCCAGGAGACGGTGAACGTGCCGGCCGAGACGGCGATGTCAGCACCGAAATCGACGTAGCCGATCAGCGGGCGCGCGGAATCGCCGGAAGGGGTGGTGTCATAGATGACCGCATACCGGGCGGTGAATGTCGCACTCGTCCACTGCGCGTCGTCACCGTCAATGGTGATGGTGTTGGTCGTCGCGTTGTATGTGATCTGAATCGATGTCATGCTCACGCCACCGGCGGTATATCCGGTACCGGTGATCTCATTGGTGACATCCGACTTGTAGCGGTGCGTGTCCTGGTTAGGCGAGTAGGCCGAGGTGCACAACATGACCTTGATCGTGTCGGCGTCGAGGTCGACTTCCTTGTTGAGCACGCTCAGGAAGAACGACGAATAGAATTTAGCTGTTACAGCCACGGATGACTTCCTGTATTAAGTTGTTGAATGCTCTAGGCGAGCGTGAAGACTGGGCTGGGCGAGCCGTCGCTGTCGATCTGGAGGATGTTGCCCGACAATGCCGTTACATCGGCGGGCGTGGAATCCAGGAGACAGAAGAACGCGATATCGCCGCCCACCTTGTAGATCGCGGCGTATCGGGCCACAATGCTGCCACCGCTGGCAACCCACGAGGGGTTGGTGGTGAAGGATGCTGTCACACTGGTGGTGCCAGACATCGTGAATGCCACCGCCTGCCCACCGGTGGTGTAGCCGTTGGCGTTCGCGACCTCGTTGGTGACGCCGGCGTAGGTCGTGCTAGACACGCCCAGGTTGCTCGCAGAAGTGAACAGGGCGACTTTCCATGAGCCGTTTTGCCAGTCGAACGTTCCATTCAGGATTTTCGTTCGCGTGCTATTTGTGGGCGTCCAAGCGCCTGCTGCCATATTTAGTTATGCCTTTGCTTATGAACCACTAAGGACCATGCCTATACCGCCGTACCATTGAATGCCTGCACCGCTAGCCGAGAAGGTGGTCGATGCGCTCGACTCCCTAACCGCTAGCGCGGTATTGGCGGTGTTGATGTTGGAACGTCCCGTTCCGCCCGAAACCGAAGTGAACGCACCACCAGAGCCCGTGGCCGTTCCGAGTAGGGCATCTAGGAGAAGTTGGCCGGCCTGTGTTGTGGATAGGGACTGCGAGACAGTTGAACCAGATCCGGTGATGACGGTCGGCGTGGAAACTGCCGTCACGCCCTTATAGGTGATCACCACGGCACTGATGTTGGCCGCAAATCCACCACTTAAACTTAGGTTTACGGTCTGGGCGCCGCCCGGGATACCGCTGAGACGATAGGCCCGAATTTGACCCACACCCCAGCCAGTCTGACCGCCGGCCAGTTGGCCGGTAGCGATCTGGGTCATGGCCGTACCGCCATAGGTGGGGGCCCCGACCGTGATCGACTCGTCAGTGATGATAAATACGAAAGCGTCAGCGCCGGCGGTGCCAGTATGGTTGGCGGTGGTAGATGTAAAATTGGTAACCGCATCGAAGACGGGTGGGTTAACCGTCGTCAGGGTGACAACCGGTGTACCGCCGGTTAGATGCAGAGTCGCACCCGAAGGCGCCACATTGATGTAGGCCGTATTGGTGACGACTGGTACGCCCCCGATCAGCGCGAGCGTGCTGCCGAACGGCTGAATGAACCGGCCCGCGATGATGGTCGGGGCCTTCATTCCCGCCGAGGAGCCCGGAACAGTGGCCGGCTCTTTGGTGATCAGCCTCGGCGTTGGAATGGCCAGGTTTGCCGCAAGTTGCTGTGCATTAAGCAGGGTGCGGGTCGTCACGGTCGGTGCCGGCATAGCGGCCGATGCTCCGGTCACCAAAGGTTGAACCGCATCATTGTTCAATACCGGCCCGAGCAGGGTTGCACTTGCCGATAACTGCGGAACAATCGCACCAACCGCGTTAGGGCGAACCCATTCCCACTCCCCCGAAGGGAAGTATCGGGGGGAAATCCATCGGCCCACTACTTCTAACCAACTTTCGTAAATGTCATCCAGGCCACTTGGCCGAGCGGATCGCCGGTCAGGTTCACGTTGTTGCTGCTCGCAATCGCGATACTTGGCTGCACCACGTCGCCGGCCTTGAGGGCGAGGGCGAAGTCACCGACGACGTTGGCCACATTTGTCGGGGAGCCGAACGCGGGAGAGCCCTCGATCACATACAGTCCGCCTAGTAGTTCCGTCCCGTTGTCGACGTAGACCGAGGAATACAGGGCAGTGTTAGACGGCGGCGGTGTGCCGAGGAACAGGCTGAACTTCAACATATACATGCCGTCTTTGCTGACGGTGATCTTCGACGTGTGGGTATCCCAGGTCAGGTCATCCGTGCAATAGACAACCGTGTCGAAGTAGTCGCCAGGCACCGGATGGTTACCCACCAGTGCCGTTACGGTTCCGGCGCCGAGGCGCTTAACCTCCATGCCACTACCCACAACACCCGGGGGCGCAAGGTCACGCATAGCCCAGCGGTCGATGAAGGCTGGCGTTGCCTCGCTACTGAATGGACCGGCGTCGGAGAACATGTCCATACCGCCCTTGCGGTAGCCGGCCCCCTTCTTGGCCTGTGCGGCAGTATCCGTGTAGCCGGCGATCGGCACGCGGTTAAGGAACACCTCAATCGCGTTGGCGTCTGTCTCGGTGCCGCATTGCAGCTCTAGCAGTGATCCGACCGGCGGATTACCCGGCAGGGGGAAAGTGTCCCAGACATGCTTGGTGCCATTGACGACACAACCGATCTCGACCTGGTAGGTATAGAGGCGCGCGTAGATGTAAGAGCTGCCGTTGTCACCCACCCGGCCGCGCAACTGGTTGCCAGCGACAGTGGCGGGAGTGAAACTGGTGTACTCGATCGTCGTATTCAGAATCATCGAGACGATCTGAAGATCAGACTTCGTCTCGTCAGCCCTATATCCGCCGTAAGTGCGGGCCACACTTCCCGAGTCCTGCCAAACGACCAGGCCGTTACTTATGTATGAGGTACCGTCGCCGGCCGTCGTCCAACCAGCCCCCCATCCAGCGGCAGTGTTTGTGAGGAACTCGTCGGCGTGGTTAGCCCCCCCGGGGGGGAGTTGCTCGAATCGCATCGACTCGATCGAGGATTGCAGGTCGACAACCGTGTTCTTCAGGTCGGTGACCTGGCGGGCCGTGTCGGACCAGTTCACCCCAACGGCGCTCTGACCGGAGATGGAGTTGTAGAGGCCGTCTTGGATCTGGCCGAAGCCGTGGAAGATGCCAGCGATGAAGTCGGCAATCGCACCAATTACCTCGACGATGCCGTTCGCGATAGCGCCAATCACGCCGGTAAATCCGGCGAAGAGGGCGTTGATGAGGTCGGCCAGGCCCTGGGTGACCGCGTTGACAAGGCTGACGAGACCGCCGAAAAGGCCGGCGGCACTGGTCACACCGGGGTCGTTAGATACCTGCGTGCCATAGCTGCTGGTGACATTTTCCTGCGTCTTGTCGGGCAGGTTTGAGATGCCGGTATTTGTGCTGCCGTCCTTGGCGAAGTTGGGATCGAGCCCCGCTTCCCCGCTTGGCATAGTCATTCGGTCGGAAACACCTCCATGTGGCGGCTGTGGTTCTTGGCCTGCTCTTGCGCCTCCTGGAGGCGGGCAAATGCCTCTTGCAGGGCCTCGGTTTGTTCCTTCACCGCCTGGCGGTGGTTTTCCGGAGTGACCTGGGTGAGCTTCTTGGCGATCTCGGGGAACTCCTCAACGAGGATTTGCTCCATGACCGGTTTGGCGTCGACCAAGTCCCAGGTCTGGAAGTTGCTATAGGGACCGGTCCCCGGTTTAACCCACTTGGTCTGCAATTCCTCGTGATGCCGGAATCCCAGATCCCAAAGCATCTGCGAGAACGCGGCGAAACAATTCGGGTTGATCATCGGCTGGTTCGGGAACTTCCCCGGGAGGGTCTTGCCCCTCGGGTCAGGAACCCCCGCGGCGAAAGCCCATGCCGCGAACTGCTCCGGATTCTCCATGTCGCATTGGTCTTGAGTAAGAATGATTTCCCCTTGTGAAAAGAAAACCGACCCTTGATGGCCGAAGCCAACAGCGGGGCCGGTGTTCATGACTAACCTGCGATGAGGCTCACGCCAAGGTTGCTCATCGCCTCTTTGAACTTCTTCGCCAGGCGTGCCAGTCGCTCGCCCATTGAAAGGTTGCGGTGTGACTTGCCGGCGCGGATCTCCCAGCTATACGGGACGATGTCGCCCGAGTTGTCCCAAGCCGCGGTCATTTCCTCGACCTGGTTGACAAAGATGATCTGCTCAATGCCTGGTGAGTCGACCGTAGATCCAATACGGTTGCCGACATCGAAGTGCACGCCGGGGATCGCCCAAAAGTCGTGCAAGGCCATGAGGTGATCGGTCTCTGATTTGCCGACCAGGAACCCACCGCGCAATGCGGCGAGTGCGGAGAAGGACCAGGCGTTGTTTTCGGCGCCCTGCTGGTACAGCTCCAGGTAGTGAATCCACCCGAGCTGTTGCGCGCGGCCAGTGTTCTTCCATTCCAGCCAGGCCAAGATGGTTCCGACCAGGAATGGCATGATGGCATCGGCCGCGATCTCACCGGCCGAGGAGAATCCCAGCAGGAAGATGTAACCGAGCAGGTTGCCGATCACTTCTATGGTCAATCGGGCAATCGCATCCACGAAGGGGTTATCACCGCCCACGATGACCGAGACGTTCTTGCTTGGCCCCCACGACATGTCGGCGGACTCGATCGGAGTCCACTCGTTATCTCGTATGACGAGCCAGGGGTGCGCGGGGACGGTGCCCAGCCAGCCGTTCGAGTAGTACTCGTCAGGCTGGAATGCCTCGCTATCGAGCGTGGTGTTGAGCGTGTCCTCGACGAAGCCCTGAAGGTAGATGACGATGCTTCGGAAGAAGCCCTCGAAGACGTTGCCGGCCTGTGCTGTGCCCTCTTCGCCGTAGGCGTTGGACATGTCGACTACCTCGAAGACGAGGCAACCGTTCTGCACATTGGGGACGCCGGGCACTTCACCGATTTCGCCGTCACACGTGAGGATGCGGCGGTAGGTGATGGACAACTGCGCGTCGTCCAGAGCGTCGGCCATAACCGAGTCGACCGGGTTCATGCGCGATGCCATGAACGTCCACAGCGAACCGTCCTCGAAGAAGGACGGCGATCGGATCAGACACTGCCAATTCGACCAGTCGAAAATCTGGAACCATTGACTCAAGTCGAATGGGTCATCTGGTACCTGCCAAAGGTTCCCCTCTTTCCTGATTAGGTTGAGGAGAATAAGAGTGGAGATACACCATTTCGCCGGGCCGGCCAGGAGAAATACCCTGGGGAACTGGAAGATTGGAATGGGCAGCAATGGGTTCGGCGGGCAGAGCAGGTATTGCAGGAAGGTGAGATCGTCGTGGAACGTCATCTCGAAGTAGCGGACCCCATCGCGATTGCGGATGTTCCACTTGTCGAGAAGTCCCGACCAACGTTTCTTGCCGCCGTAGAAGTCGACCGTGATAAGGACGTTCTTCTTCCAGGCGTCGTCATTGGGTAGCGCCTTCAAGAACATCGCAATGTAGTGGTCATCGCGAATCTGCAATACGCCCTCGGTGGGGGTGTTGTTCTTGAAGGGGAATGAGCCCTTGATGGTGTCGGTGTAGTCAATCCGGCCAATGCAGACCGCGCCGGCGGGGATGTTGTGGTCGTCCCCGCGGCCGTCGTTGATCCACATTCGGATCAGTGGGAAGGATTTGCGCAGCGATTCGTATCGAGCGCGGGTCTCGCCGCAGATGCGCTCGATGTCGTCGAGCTTCATCATGACGGCACTCGCACCACGTGCGGACGCGACCAAGGCCGGCTAAACCACTTCGGAACGGTAAGGCGTGCCGCGGCGCCGAATGGCGCATTGGAGACGGTCACCGGAATGTTGCCCGACTTGCCGGGCATCAGCGGGTAAAGAAGGTCTTGACCCTTCCACCGGTGCTGGACCGGGTTGTCATTGGCCGCGACGATCGTCTGGACTCGCGGGTCGGAGTCGACGACGACGTTCTCGCCCTCCACCAATTCGGGGAGGTAAACGGTACGGCCCAGGTCGGTCTGCCCGCGGGAGTACATGTCGTTGCCCCACGAGAAGTCGGGCAGCTTCCACAAGGCCTGGTCGGTGAGCGTCCACCTCAGCCAAACGGGAATGTCACCGTTGTTCTGGACGAAAGGCTTCCAGGTGAAATCAGTGTTGACCGTGGTGAGGTCGAACTGGTCTGGCTTCTCGACCCAGTACGGGAACTCCGCGGCGGTAGTCATCACCACCGGGTTGTCCGCGGTGATGTGCGGGTCCTTGTCGTAGTAAGGCTTGGGTGCCTCTAGGAGGCGAAGGCCGATCGATCGTGTGCCATCGGAGGTGGTGACAGAGAGGGTTGCTTCCTCGTCGTAGTCCCATGCCCATCGCCACTGGGAGTCGATCGTCGCCCACGTGTCCGGGTCGTCGTCGTAGATCTGGACGGCGAAAACCATCTCGCGGCGCTGTACGCGCTTGCCGGCGTACTGCTGGCCGAAAGGTCCGGGAACCCAGAGGGTCTTAACCGGGGCGTCGATGAAGTTTTGGATGTTGGGCGAAATGGTGATGCCCTGTTGGCCTGCGCCCGGGCCGGCCAGGCACCAATAGGACCCGTCACGGCCGGTAAGCTCGATTTTGACGTAATCCGTCAATGTTCAGTTGTCCTGTATTGAGTTATGCCTGAAATGCCGCGCACAGCCCCCGAAACGGTGCGGAATTGCACCGAATCGAGGTCTGTGCCTGAGATTTCCTACTTAATTCGGCAGCGTCGACATGTACGGCGCCATCTGCTGCGCTTCCCTGCGCTGCTGTCCTTGGTAGAACTGCTCGTAGGAGGCGGTGTGAATGTCGCCGTAGTTGTTGACCACTCGCGGTCCCGCCAGTGACGGGTCCTGCTGCTGCGGGAGCAGCGGGGAGCCGTACGCGCCGGCGGTCGTGCCCGGGGTGATGTTGCCCACCCCAAGACTGGAGAGGACGTTCATCGCCGCGGCCACGTCCTTGCCGATGATCTGGAAACCAGACGAGATCGCCATACTGGCCGCACCGGAAGCAGCGCCACCGCCAGGGACCATGCCCAAGCCGGTGCCGGCCGCGGTGGCAGCCAGTTCGCCGGCGTGAGCCCAGCCCTCCTTGATGGCTTGATCAAGCCAGGGGGCGTTGTGGTTCTGCTCGGCGTTCGACGGACCCTTCGCCGGGATTGACCGCGGGTCAGGTGTCGACTGCGCTCCGGTTGGGGGCGCAGCCCCCGGCGTCGGGGAAGTGACCGTGACCGGAGGACCGGCCGTGGGAGCAGGTGGCGGCTGCGGCGGGGTGAGACCGCCGAAGTTGTCGTTGATACTCCCCACGCCTGGCGAGGACGCCTTGAGCGGACCGGGTGCCTGGATCTGCTGAGCCTGGGCATCCCCCGCGCTCGGACGCTGCAACTGCTGCGCCTGAGTAAGCGTGGGGTCCGGAAGGTCGTTCTTCAGGTTGGCGTTCTGGTCCATCGGACCGTTGCTCTGAATCGCTTGTGCGCCCAGAGCGTCCTGGAGCCGGCGTCGCCGTGCCTCGGGATCGTCGGGCTGTCCGCCCTCTGCGAAGCCGGGAAGCATCGACGGATCGATCACACCCTTGTTGAGGGCGTGATAGAAGTCCGGTCCGTACTTCTTCACCGACGCGGCCTTGCTGATGAACTCGCCATCAGAGACGCGGGCGATGATCGAGTCGGACGTGCCCGTACCTGGACCGGACAGGAGTCCGCCGGTGGCAGCCTTGACGAAGGTGTGCGGCCACGCTCCAGGGCCTTGACCGGCCAGCACCTTCTCGGCGATGGCGATCTGCTGATCCTTGGACGCCAGATCCGCTCGCGGTGCGAACTGCGTGCCACCGAACTGCTCCCATGTCGACTGCTTGAACTGCAAGCCGCCGTAGAAGCCGTTGCCGGTGTTGATCGACCAGTTTCCACCCGATTCGCCCTGGGCGATTTGATCCCAGTTGGCGTGCCAGCCCGAGGGGGCCGCGGTGGGCGCCGGCCCCTTGTACGGGTGACCGGGGCCGTAGGTGTTGTTGTCGAACTGCGTCGGCGGCCCCAAAGGGGCGCCGGGCGCCGGCGGTGGCGCGGACGGTATCGGCGGAGTCGGCGTGACCCCACCGGGGGACGCGAGAGGAAGGTGCCATTGCAGGGGGAAGTCCTGCGCGCCCTTCGCTGTGCCGCCGTACTGGGTGGTGTTACTGGCACCGCCCGATTCGACATGCACGCCGTTCGGCAGTGTGACGGCCATGTGAGAGTTCGGACCCCCACCGCCGCGGTACACGCCGATGTTGAGCGCACCGTCCTGATAGCCAGGCTGGAAGCCGAGCGCTGCGAAGTCGCTCTCCGTGGTGAAGTAGCGAGCGTCGAGTGACTTGCCGGTGGCTGCGGCGTAGATGCCCGAGGCGATGCCTGAGCAGTCGAATCCGCGGCCGGGCTGCCCGAAGCCGCCATAGTCGTATGGCTGCCCCTTGGCATGCTCCTGGGCGTACTGAATCGCCGCGGCAGCGCTGCCCGTGAAGGAACTGGGCGCGGCACCGGGACCATTAGCACCCGGCAGGTTGTTGACCAGGTCCGGGTTGAACACGTCGTTTCGCGCCGGCTGGTTGCCCAGGATGTTGGCCACGTTCGGGTCGGCCTGGCCGAGGAACTGGTTCAGAATCCCGCCAGAGCCACCGAAGGCCTGCTGGATGAAGCCGAGGATCGGCTGCGGGTTGAGCCCGAAGAATCCGAAAATGGCGCCCAGGATGATCTGACCCAGGTTGGCGAGGATGTTGGCCGGGTTGAAGACCTGGCCGAGTCCGCCAAGCAGACCCGGGACGCCGGGCGCTGGGGGCCGGGGTACCGACGCTCCCGGAGGAACCGGGGGCGGGGCACCTGGCGACGGAACATGCGCGTTGTTGGACAGCGCCGGCGGCCGGGTAACCGGAACCGGCGGCTTGTTCGGGCTAGAGCCCGGCTGCGGTGACAGCGGCTGCGTGACGCCGGGACCGGCCGCAGGCCCGCCAGGGCCGGGCTGGAAAGGCCCACCCGTGTTGGCGTGGTCGGGCAGCGGTCCGACACCCTGGATCTGCGGAGCCTTCGGGGAAGGCGTGAGACCCGTGCCGGGCTGCACCGGTGTGACCCCTGGCGGAACCGGGAACGGTCCGATGCTGTTGGTCGACTGCGGCGCCCCGACGTTGGGGTTCGGTCCGGTCGGGTACGTCGGCGTTCCGGGGATGAACGGGTTGCCCGGGATCGTGGAGTCCCGAGGTCCAGTAACCCCGGGGATCGTCGGCCCGTTGTATCCAGGCAGGTTCGGGTTCGGCTGCGTCGGCGGAGCCAGCGGGAAGTGGACCTGACCACCTTCGTCGAAGCCCGGCAACATGCTCGGGTCGATCGTTCCGCTGTTGAGCGCGTGGTAGAAGTCAGGCCCGTACTTGCGCACCGAGGCGGCGTTGGAGATGAACTCCCCATTCGACACCCGGGCCAGGTTCATGTCATCGGTCGAGCCGCCCCAGCCCCAGATCTGCCCACCATGGGCGAAGCCGGGCACCTTCGAGAGGTACTGGTCGGCGGCATCCTTCGGGATAGTGACCGTGACACGGCCGCCTGAGTCCGTCTGAACGTCCCAGCCGTTCGCCCTCCAGGAGTCCGGGATGGGATTGGGCGGACTGTTCAGGGTGATGTAACCGCTACCCGAAGAGTCGCGGCGCGGGTGCGGGTCGGGGCCGTACTGCGCGAACGGGTTGTTCGGATTGAGCTGCCAGCCCTTCGGCGCACCGGAGGCGATGTCGGAGGACCCGGCGTTGGCCCGGGCCTCGTCCCCCAACCGCTTGGAGGTGTCGCGCGTGGCGATTGCCACACTGCTCGACGCACCGCCAATATTGGCGAAGTCGGTTAGGTCGGGCACCTCCAGGCCACCCAGCTTGTCGCTCTTGGCCTGATCGGCGGAGATATTGCCACCGCCGGTGATGTGGAACAGGCCGCGCAGAAGCTCGTTGGCGACACCCCCGCCAAATGGCAGGTTGTCCACCGGAGTCTTCATAGCCTGCTGAACCTTGGCGACCGATGCCGGATCGGCGTTGGCGGCCTTGGCCAGCGTGCGCGAGTCGATACCCGCAGCGTCCCAGAAGGGTTTGCTGCGCTTGTAGGCGTCGGATGCCTCGATCTTGGCCTGGACCTGCGCGTCGAGCTGGTCGAGGATCTGGTCCTTCTTGCCCTGCTGCGTCGGGTCGGCGGCAGCGGATACCACGTCGGACGGGTTGAGGCCCAGTCCGCGAGCGTCCGAGTTGATGTCAACCTTCTTGCCGCTTGGCAGTTTGTAGGCCTGAAAGTCCTTCGCCGTGTCCGCGATTGTTTGCGGAGTGGCGTTGCCGGTGACCTTGTCGATGGTCTGCGCGAGGGATTCCAGCTTCTGCTGCTGCTCGGCCGCGGCGTCGCGCGCCTTACGGTGCGCCTCCCCCAGTTTGTCGAGACCCTCCAGCGCGCCGGCAATAGCCAGCGTCCAGCCCGCACTCCTGATGAAGCCGGCCAACGAGCCCATGGCCCCCTTGAGGCCCTTCTCGCCGAACTCAGTCTTGACGGCGCTTACCTTCGCGCCCAGTGTGGCGAGGACGTTCTGAGTCGCCAGGATGACCGGATGGAAGGCCCACCAGCCAAGGAACCCAGTGACGATCGCCTGAATGAGGGGATTCTGCGAAGACAGAAGCGTGCTGATCGCGTGCAGGATCGGAAGAACGGCAGTGCCGATCTCACCGCCGGCCCGAACGACGTTGGCGAACAGACCGGGAATGTTCTTGAGGATCGGCTCCCACTGGCGAACGTGCTGAAGCACGTCCTGGAAGAACGACTTGACGCCAGCACTTCCATCGGCCGACGTGAGGAACTGGTGGATGTGGTCCGTACCGGACTTCAGTAGCTCCAGCAGACCCTTGCCGCCGGCGGCGGTGAAGATATCCGAGAGGTCCTTGAGGATCTTGCCGACGTTGACGAACGTCGAGCCGAGGTCACTCGCGGCCTTGATACCGTCATCGATCCATTTTTGGAGTCGGCCGTCCGAGTCCGCCTTCGCAATGAAGTTGTCAAACCGGGTGGCCAGGTCCACGAACCCCTTAGCCAGCTTGGGCAGGGAGTTCGAGCCGGTCGCGGCCAGTTGAAGGAACCCTTGAATCAGGGGGTTGATCGCCCCCGAGACAAGCTGCTGGGCCTGGGCCGAGTTCCCGAAGATCTGATCCAGCAGGGACTTACTGCCCTTGCTGGTGAGCGAGGCAATCGCGGATTTGACATTCCCGTTCAGCGCGTCCGCGATGCGGTTGAATCCGCCCTGGACGGTCGGCAGGAGGGTGGCGAGCCTCTTGACCTCGTCGCCGAGGCCCGCGAACAGGTGGGTCTGTACCCCCTGCTTGAAGGCGTCCCACTGCTGCCGCATGGCCTGGATCTGGTTGACGAACCCCTGCGCCTCGGGCGCCAGCTTGGACATCGCCTTGGAGAACGTGTCCTGACCCATCGTGTTGTTGAGCTGCTCGATCGCCTTCTGCAAGCGGTCGGTGGCAGAGACAACCTGATCCGAGCCCTGGATACCCTTGGCCTGGGCCTCGGCGTAGTCCTGGGCGATGCGGGAGCCCTTGCGGCGAGCGTCATTGAGAGCGTTCTCCGCCCTCATGCGGTTGAGGGTGTCCTCCTGCTGCTCCAGGCCGGTCTTGCCCCACTTCTTGGCCTCTTCGAGGCGGGCCTTGTCGAGGTTGAGGGCGGCCTCGGCTTCATCGAGGGGGGCGTCGCGCATCTGCGCGTACAGGTCTTCAAGGTTGCGCTTGGCTTCCTTGTAGGCCCGGTTGACGCCGCGCTGGGCCTCGTCGACCGTGCGGAGCCCGTTGGCGTACTTCTGCGCCGCGGTGACGGCGTTGTCCTGCTCCTTGGTGGCCGCCTGAAGGGCCGCCTTGACACCGGAGATGCCGGTGGCGAAGGTACCCAGGACGGACAGGGCGCCCCCAATAGCACCGGGGATCAGGAGTGCCGATTGGGAGAGCTGAACGATCGAGGTATTCAGCGACAGGATGCCAGCCAGAGCGGCCGGCAGGCCCACGAGGGCGATGCGGATCAAAATACCCTGGGTCGCCTGTGACGAAAGGCCACTCAGCTCTTTGTCAATGTTGTTGAGCTTCTTGCGAGCATTGTCGACCTCGTCGGTCTTGACGCGAATCTTTACCTCGTTCGCGCCGATAGCCCTTTGGAGGGCCTCGATCTCGGCAGTGCTCTTGGCGAGCGAGGACTTATCCAGCGTGACGCCGAGCTGGACCTTGGCCTTGTCCTTGTCAAGGGCCTTGAGGCCTTCAATCTCGGCGGCAACGCCAGCGAGTGCCTTCTTGTCGAGGACCGGCTTGACGGTGACCTCGGGGCGGTACTTCTCCAGCTCGGGCTCTAGCTTGGCCTTGAGCGTCTTGATGAAGCCGTCCGTGCTCGGAACGAGCAATACGCCTGCCTGTGCGGCAATGTATTCGGACACTACACCTCGCTATTCAATTATGTTGTGTGCCAATCTATTTCGGCACTAAAGTCCTCGACGTTCAGCATTCCTACGCCGTGATGCTTCGATCGCGTCATCCCGTTTCGATTCGGATTGCTGCTTGCGCATCACAACGGCGGGAATCTTCGGCCGCGGGTAGAACCGGACCTTCTTGGCATCGTGGGCACGGCTGGCGATCAACTGGTCGCCCAAGTCGGTGAGCCTGTCAATGAGGTCGCTCCAACCGAACAGGGGCGGTGGTCCGGGCTTGGCCCACTCAGATTCGGGGATCTTGAGCATCAGCTTGATCGCTTCGGGGTCCTCCATGTAGGAGGCCCAGATGTAAGATCCCTTGACCTTGAGGAAGGTCTGATAGAACCGGATGAGTTGATCCCAGTTGCGGCCGGGAATGTCGAGGAAGTAGTCGAGTGCGTTGATCCCCTTGTCGGCGAGGTCCCACTCGATTGCGTCCCAGAACCTGTTAACCAGGCTCCGGACGTAGGCTATTTTCCCGAGTCGGGGTCGCCAAAGAAGTGTGCGTTGTAGCGCTCCATGAACTTGTTCCAGACGAACAGCGATGTGTTGTCGAACAGTTCCATCGCGGCGTCGTAGTGCTCGCCGAAGATCACGCGCTGGGCTTCCTCTTCGGTGATGCCGGTCCGCTGGAGTTCGCTAACCTGCTTCTTGGTGGGGCAGTCCAAGACGATATCCGCGGTCACACGCAGCGGCTCGGGCACCCTCACGGTTGCAATGAGTTCTGAGAACAAGTCCTCGAACTCGGCCTTATCTGCCGATTGTGATTTCCGGGTGGTAATCGTTTTCTCCCAATAGGTAGGTGGAGAGGGGGCCGAAGCCCCCTCCTCCATTCCTCAGTTGTTGTTAGCTGACCGTGGCTGTAACGGTGTCGGTCAGCTCGGTGCCACCAAGCGGCGTGTAGTGCGCCGTGATGACAGCCGAACCGGCAGCAACACCGGTGATCAGGCCGCCGGCCGAAACCGTCGCCTTCGTCGGGTCCGCGGACGTGAAGGTGCAGTCCGGGGTGTAGTTGACCCCGTTGTCGCCCTCGACCAGCAGTTGCTGGGTGTGGCTCGCACCGGTGGCAGCGGTCAGGGTCGCGGTCGACGGAGTCGCCGAGATGGCCGTAACCGGAGCAACGAAGCCGGTCTTGTGGACCAGGTCGCGCCAGCCGGGGCCGGCGAAGCCCTGTGCAACCGAGTAGCCCGTGGTGCCGTCCTTGAACGCCTTCAGCGTCGGGTGGTACTCGATCACGCCGTCGTCGTTGAGCTGCTGGTTGTCGATGTCGCTCAGCTTCACCTTGGGCAGCAACCAGTACGGCCAGATCTCCCGGTCGTTACGGTCGTCGAGGCCCAGGATGATCGCCCGGTAGTAGACGTTCTTCGGCACCGGAGGCGCTTCCAGAACCACACCACCGAAGTCGGACGGAACGACGCCAGAGAAGTCCGCGGCCCAGAACAGTTCCAGCACGTTGCGCTGGTTCTGGTACATCGCGAAGTCGAACGAAGTCGTACGCTTCGAGATGATGGTGCGGATGGGCTCGGGCTCGCCGTACGCCTCGATGTCGGTCGAGTCGATCTTGTTGGTGAGCGTGACGCCGGCCTTCTTCTCGAAGTGGCCAACCGACACGTATTCGGCCGGAACGTCCAGCCCACCGTCAGTTGCCGACTCCAGGGTCAGAACCGGGTCAACAGAGTACGGCGCCAGAAGCACCGCGCAGTTGATTGCAGCGATCGTCAGGTCCGCAAAAACGTCCTTGATCGTTACGAAATCACGAGAAGTCATGTCTTGTGAAGTTGTCCTTATTGAATTGTGGTAGCGCGGACCTTATAGACCGCTGATGATTTGGTCGTATCGCGTCCTGTTGCGAAGACCGACACGGATTCGGAATGTGGCTGGCACGACCCGCGTATCTATCTGCTGCTCATGGGTGAGCAATTCGGGTCCGGATACCTCTTCCGCGCAATGTATCTGGGCGGTGTATCCGTCGTTCATCTTGAACTTGAGGCCCTCAATGGGAAGAAGTACCGCACGAATCACCGACATCGCCTTGTTGGACAATGTGCGGTCCGTCGTGATGACGGTGGCCTGGATAAGGCACTCGTCATAGTTCTTCTCGTAGTCGACGTGGCCGCCGGGTAGGCGGATGAACGTCAACAGCGGTTCCGGGTCTGACTGGTCTAGCCAGTCGTCGTCTTCCCAAATGCCCATCTTGGTTCCCGGAAAGACTTTGCCGAAGAGATCGATCATGAGTTGTTCGATATCGACGAAGTTGTCCTTGAACCAGTCGGGAATGATCATGCAGACATCTCCCTAACTACGGTTTGCAGATCCCTTGCCCCGGGGTGTACGCGCGTGCGGCTGCCCCGTTGTCGCGAGAGCAATGCGTTGGCGTGTTTGCGCGCTAGCGCCCTCTCCGATGGGGATGCCGCCCGGTCCTGTGAAAGCCGGATGAGGCTGTCCAGGCGCCGCGATTGTGCCGGTGACAGCTCCTGGGCCGGCGTGACACTGTGCGTGCCAAACTCGTGGAAGACCCCGTAGTAGAACTCCTTGCCGGGGTTCGGGTTACGGGGGCTATTCCAGGTGCTGACAGGCAGGAGCCCACCCACCAGGATCACGCCGACAAGGCGTGGCTGGCCCTTGATCACTCTGCGGAGTTCGACGAAGGACTGTGCCGACGCGGCGAGCCGTCCGGTCTTCTTTCGCACCTTGGCCTTGTAGAGGTTTGCACCCCTTGCGGCATGAGCGTTCAGAAGGTTCCGGAGGTTTCCGGTCTTTCCGGTGAGAATGGCATCGAGCGCCGGATTGGGCCGCGGCGCATCGATGTTAACCATTCGTGGAAACCACCTGGAAAAGCGTGTAGCCGAAGTCGCGTCCGGTAATCGGACTGTCCTGGTCCCACATGGAGTGGCCCACGACGGCGTATTCCTGACCGTTGGACCGCAGAATGCGGTCACGCGGCTTCACGTCGCTGCCCCGTTTAACCCAGAGCTGCGCAGTGACTGTGGCCGATTCCTTGTGGTCCAAATCGAACCGGTATCGACCAGTGCCCCGTGCGCCATATCCCCAACCGAAGAACCCCTCAACTGTGTGAGTGGTGTTCACCCGGTTGGACATGGTGTCGGTCTTGCCACGCTGGACGGTGAGAGTTTCGGTCTTCTTAGCCCTCAACTCGTCACCACCCGTAGTAGAACTGTCCGCGTTCGGGCAGCGGCGGAATCGGGTGGAACTGGTCCACCCACTCGGGCAGGTACGGATTGTCCGTGTACCACCAGTCGTCGTAGAAGGATTGCTCCCCCCGCGTCGAGCCGATGGTGAACAGGCCGCTCTTGGTCCTGAACCGCCGCAGGATCTGCTGCTCACCCTTGGTGAACAGGTCATCCGGATTGTCGACATAGGTGACCCCGAAGGGACCCATGTTCTCGCTTTGGACGTTTTCTTCCTGATCCAGACGTTCCAGAAGCCGCTTGGTGGCCAACATGACCACGGCTTGGACATCCTGGGGAACGTCGGCGGGGGCGGCCGGCCATACCCGGCCGGCCACCGCCCTTGCCAACGCAGAGACATTCACCAGAGCGGATTGCGCCTGGGTAAGGTCATCACCAGCGAAGGTCCGTTTCATGAACGCCTGGAGATCCGTAATGGTCGCCAGGGTTGTCATGACTAGCTGACCGTGATCGCTACCGTGTCGGTGAGGTTGGCACCCGTCTGCGGGTCCACGTAGGTCGCCGTGATGGTCGTCGAACCAGAGGCGACGCCCGTGACCAGGCCGGTGCTCGCACCAACGGTCGCCTTGGTGGCGTCCGAGCTGGAGTAGGTGCAAGACGAGGTGCGGTTCACACCGTTACTGTCCTTGACCGTGATCTGCTTGGTGTGGTTGACACCGGCAGAAGCGGTCACCGTAGCGGCGGACGGCAGGGCGGTGATGCCCGTGACGCCCAGCTTCAGCTTGGTCGCACGGATGAAGCGGTCACCCATGGCCGGTTCGGTGACGATCTTGTGACCCACGTAGGTGTCGATCAGGGACCGGTCGGTCAGGTTGACGTAGTCGTAGTCCGAGATCCAGCGCAGGGCGAAGCCCAGGCTCGACATGCTCGCGCCAGCGACCACCGAAGCGGGCTTGACGGGGGCAACGTTGGACAGAACGAACGCGGTCTTGTGGAACAGAACCGCCTCGTCGGTGGCCAGCGCGTTGGAGCGGATGACCTGCAAGCCGGCGATGTCCATGACGGTCGCGCGACGCAGGGCCTCGTTGCTGGCGTCACCGCTGTACTCGAAGTGACGGAGCTGCTTGTCCTTCAGCAGAACGCTCTCGAACGTCGAGCCGACAACCAGGGTGCGGTTGGCGTCCGGAATGTTCTCGTCGTTCAGGTACTGCCGGGCGTCCACGATCGACGGGAAGGTGTCATCCGCGTCGGTGTAGAAGGTTTCCTCGTAGGGGGCCGCGTTGAACAGGTTCTGGACGGTGTAGTCCTCCAGACCGTAAGCAACGGCGTCAGCCTGCGGAACGAGCACCTGCTGGGTGAAGGACGCGATGTCCAACGTCAACTGCTCGTCGGTCAGGTTGACCGCGGAGTAAACGACGTTGTCCAGCGTCACCGGCAGGACGTACTCGATCAGGTCGTCCGCGGTGACGTTTCGGGCGGCGCCGGTACCACGGAAGGTACGCTCGCGCGACGCCAGAATGGCCGGGATGCGAACGTTGATGGTGTCGTTTGACGACCCACCGAAGTTAGCGATCGGGTTGGTCCAGATCAACTGCGGCAGGACGATCTTGCGCCGAAGCTGCGTCAGGCCGATTTCGGCCAGAAGCGACGGCTTCTGAAACACGTGTGCCATGTTTAGTTGTGTTTGTCCTATTTAGTTGTGCGTGATGGATTTAACTGGTGAAAGAGGGATCAAACGACCGAATTACATCTGCGGCGGACATTTCCGTACCGCCATCATCGCCACTCGGGGTGACCTTGATCGTCCCATCCCGGGGTGGCTTCTTCTCGTTCTTCGGAAGCGCTTCCAAGAGAACGTCGATATCGGCGAGGATCTCTTCCTCTGATTCACCGCGGACACGATCCCAGAACTTGCGAGGGAGTTCCTTCTCGTCCGCCAGAGAGGCGACGAGCTTCTCGCGCTCGAATCCCTTGATCATGTTCTCCCGCTCCGCTAATGCGGCGGTCAGTTCTTGCAACTTTCTGTCGCGCTTTTCGTCCTCGGACAGCTTCTCGCTCTCAAACTGGTGGACAATGCCCTCCAGTTCGGCGATGCGTGCCGTGGCCTTCTTTTCCGCGGCCTTCTCGGCGCGTGAAATCCGCCCTTTGATAGCGGCGTCGAACTCAGCCTGCGATGTGATCGGTTTGAACGACTCACTTGCATCGGACTCCACGTGGTTGCCCGATTCCTCTGTGGCGGTTTCGGCCGCCGGCGCAGACTCAGTAGTGCCAGTTTCTTCTGACAAGGTGTATTTCCTTTGACCTGCCGTTATGCGTGGCAGTTAACGCTTCCTGGCTTGTGCCAGTTACTTGTGGTTCTTGCCCTCGGCGTCCCGCACCTGCTTTGCATGGGTGGCGGGCCAGATACCCAGGGCGTCGTGGTGGCGTTCGGCGCAGTACCCTTCCGGGTCTTTCACCTTGCCTTCGAGATGGGTGACGCAGCGGGCAAAGTCGCCGGGGGTTCCCCAGCCGATCTGGGCTGCGCCCTCGCCATGACTCCAGTACCAACGAAGCCTGTCGGTCGCCTTGCGATCCGCGGGCGTTACGTTCTTCCCTGCGGTCAAGGCGTCCTCCTAGCTAGCATTTAGCTTCGCGATCGTGTCGTCATAGAACTGAACTTGTGGGGAGTCCTCCCCGAACCCGAGATTGATAAGGCGCTCTCGGTTGGCGCGCACGTTGCCCAAGTCGACGACTGGGGCGTCTTCGTAGGGCGGGGGCGGGACGTAGCCACGGCGGAAAGCCTTGACGGCGTCCTTCCCGCTCGAATTGGCAGTGAGTTTGTCCCACTGAGCCTTGAAGTATTTGGCTCGCTCGTCCATCGAGTCCTCCGTGCGGAAGACTGGACGTAGCGAGCACTTGCAGTGGTCGTGCACCGCGGCGATGTTGTTGCCAAAGTGCTTACTGACCTCGATGAACGAGTCCTGCTTGTAGACGGCGCCCCGTGAGGCGAGCATTGCGCAGAAATAGCACGGATTGGAGTCCGTGAACCGCGCGTATCCGATCACCCTGCGTTCACGCCGGCTGGACAGTTCCGATTCCGGAACCACCTCGGCGAGCTGTGTGGACTGCCGAACGGCCTCGCGACCGCCCTCAGTAGCCTCTTTCACGCCGGCGCCGGTGGATGTCGTCTTGGCGTTGGCCATCGTCTGCCGCTCGATGCCGGCGGTCATCTCTTCGTTGTTGAGCGCCAGTACCCGGGTCGCGTGTTTGATCGCGGCCGGCCCCGTTACGGTCATCGACGCCCGGACTGAATCTGCCGGGAACGGGATGTATGGCGTGGGGATTTGACCCGCGGTGGGGTCAATTGCCCACAGCGAGTGCTGGACGAACCGAGTTCCGAGAGTGACTGACTTGGTGAACTGCTTTTCGAGTTCCAGCATCGCTGCGTGCAACCACGGTGGCGTGCTGCCGTTGAGGTCAGCGAACTTCAGGATCGGAAACAGGATGCCGAGGCCGGCCGCGGTTTGGGCGGCCAGTGCCTCTTGGTCCATTTGGTGTTGGAAGGCCAGCCAGAGCGCCAAGTCCTGCAATGGTTGCGGCTGGCTCTGCTGGGGCTGGGTCATGCCGTCTGTACCGCCCGGTTACCGGGCTGCCGGTTCGGCTGGGGCGCGTTGGCACCCTCGCCGGCGGGGACAGGCTGGTTAACGCCCCAGTACTTGAGTTCCTTGTCCGTTGGATCGTCGGACTCGAAGTACTCATCCCACTCGGCGGCTTCCTCCTGCGTGGTGATCTTGCGCCACAGCGCGCGGGCGGGAGCACCCAGCAGGGCGTGGGCCTTACCCCAGGCATCGACGAGCTGGCCGAGGGAGCGCACGTCGGCGTCGATCCACGTCACGGAGGCGTGGTAGTCGTTGGCCGCGGCCTCATCACCCTCGATCCTGGCGCCGAGGCGCAGGAGCGTGTTGTGGCCGTCGCCGAATGTGACCTGGCGGGCTGCGATCTTGTTGCGGGTGTTGGCTCGCATCTGCTCCAGGGCGTCCGGACCGACGTTGGAGGCGCCGCCGCTCCAGTTCGGGGGGAGCTGGGCGGAGTCCTCAAGGTCGCTGAGGTCGCGCTCGTAGGCCTGGATGATGTCGCCCATGGGGGTCGCGTCCAGGGTTCCGAAGCGGCTTTCGACGCTCGTGCTGACCAGGGTTTCGGACTGGGAGAGCTGCTGGAGGAATTTATCCTGGCTCACGTCGGAGTCGGTGTTGTCCAGGCCGGTGGCCCAGCGCACGCGCCAACTGTTGAAGTGCTGAATCAGCAGGCGGTCAAATTTGGTCTTGTCCAGGCAGGAGGCGACGGAGATGAGGTCTTCGACCTCGCCCTTGATAATCCCGTCGAGGTCGATCGTGTTGACGTAGCGCACGATCGGCGTCACGCCGATGTTGTGCTCGGTCGTCGTAATGGGCGCGTTCTCGGGGAACATGCCGAGCTTCGACATGGGGATGTCGTAGTACTCGTGGTCGTTATAGAAGCGGACCGTCGATCCGTTGGGCAAGATCTCCAGCGCGTACACCGGGTAGTCGTCGGCGACCTGGTCCTCGTAGAGGCCGAAGCAGCGCATCGGAGACAGGCCTCGAAGAACCGCCTTGGCGCCCTCCTCTTCGCCGGGCAGTGCGCGGCCGAAGGCGAAGCCGTACCGCAGTGCGGCGCGGTGGATGGACATTTGGCGTGCGTGCATCCGGTTGGCGTTCCAGGTCTCCCACGGGCCGGCGACGTTTCCTGTCGAGCCCTGGGTGCGGTAACCGTCGACCAATAGCGTCTGGGTGAAGGCCTCGACCACCAGGGCGAGCCAGGGGGTCTTGGCGAGGTTCATCAGCGCCCGCTTCTCCTTGCTCGCGTGAGCGGGGACAAGGAACTCGGGCTTGTTGATGTTGCGCGACCAGGCGTGGATGTATTCCAGCCGCTGTCGCTGCTTCTCGAAGTGCTCCCACACGACATCGTTCAGGTACTGCCTGACGTTGGAGGCGTTGATGTCGGCCGGGATCTCAATGCTGGCCATCAGGAGACCCCACCGATCAGTAGGCGCCCCGGCTTTTTGGTGTTCAGGGTTTCTTCAACTCCTTCAAGAGTCAGAGCGCGGTTCGCATAGGAACACGCCACAATCCCGGTGATGTCGATGGAGGTGGACTTGCGTAGCCAGCCCCAGCCCCCGACAAAGTCGGGATTGCCGATGTTGTATTTGGAGGCACCCGCGAGGCCGGCCAGAAGTGCCGGATCGTCGATGTGGGTGACCTGCGCCCCGTAGATGTCGTCCTCGAACTGCATCGTCGCGTGCGCAACGTCGGTGGTGCCGAAGTACTTGACCTTGTAACCGATCTGCTCCAGCTCGGGTCCAAAGACGCCGGCCTGTCCGCCAAGTTGCACGACGGCGACCTTGGGCGGGTTGGAGGAGGTGATCAGTTTCTGGGCGGTCGGGATAATCCAGTTGGTCCCCGAGTCCGCGGCGACAACCTCGACGTGCCGGCGGCCATCGGGCCACCATTCGGCAATCGCAATCGAGCCCCGCTGGCGGTCCGGTGACACGTCCACGCAGATTGCGCGGTTGAGTCCGTCATCCGGCGCCATGTCGACCGTGCAGTTCTTCCACGCATTCAAGTCGATGATCGCGCTCATGGCCGGGTCGTCCCACATGCCAAGGTGCTCGCGGGCGAACTCCTTGATGCCGAGCTTGTGCTCGTACTCTTCCCGCAGGAAGTCGACCGGGCAGATGCCACGGACACCCAGTGACGGGTTGGCCCGCTTCCAGTTCTCGAAGTCGTGCGGGTCTGACCCCTCTTCGCAGGACCATTCGGCGAACATGAGGCTCGCTTCCGGGTCCGGATTGGCGTGCAGCAGCTTCCCGCGCTCGCGGATACGGATCAGGACTTCGGAGCCCTCGGTGCCGGCCGACGTGGTGTACCACGTTTGCGGATTGATCGAGGCCTGCTGAAGCGATGACAGGGAGCCCATCATCACGTCCTCAAGGGCGAAAGCCTCGTCGAGGACCATCAGATCAATCTTCGTTCGACCACGCTTAGCGTTCTTCCCGCGGGCCACGTAGTGGATGAATCCGGCCTTCTTGTTGCCCTTGGTCGGGTCGTGGCGAATCGACATCTCTGCGGCGCCCGTTTTGTGGGGCGTAATGCACTCGTCTTCAAGCTCCTCGCAGTTGCCAATGAAGGTGGTCAACTCGCGAAAAGCGTCGCGTGCAGTGTCGAACTCGTGGGCGGAGTGCATGATGCGCTCGCCGAGCAGGAATAGGCCGGCCAATTGGCGGGCATAGACGCAAACGTTCTTGCCGTTCTGCCGCGGCGCGATCAGAAGAACCGATTTGGCGCACCAGCGGGTGTCGACGTTCTGCCCCATCGACTTGCGAACGATCATTTCCTCCCACGGGAGGAGTTCGAGACCGCAAATGCCAGCTAGGTCGATCGCGTCGTCGCCGAGAGTGGTGAAGTATGCAGGGTAGTGTTCGAGGCGCGGGGTCTGATATCCAATCAGACCGTCCATGGCACCCATGGCGCGTCAGGCTCGATGGTAAGGAAGCCGACCTCTGTGTATTCGTCGGGCCATTCACTGTCCTGCGGCACGCTTCTCCCTCTTTTCCCGCTGCTCGGCCAGGCGATCGGCCACTGAGACCTTCTCGCCGGCAGTTGGCAGCTCCTTGAAGCCCATCCGGGTCAAGATGGCGGACAACGCGGCCAACTGCTGACGCTGCTCAGGGATCAGGGGATTGATGATCTCTGTTCCCTGCTTGTTCACGTCAGTGAGGCCGCGACGCGGGATCTCTTTGTCTATTTCGTCCAAGCGGTCGGCAATCCGGCAGGCATTCAGGAGGAGAGTCTTGTGCGGGACCGAAAGTTCCCGGTCTTTACTGACCTCATCCCATAATGCTTGGCCGGCTTCCCCGAGGCCGTCCGTCAATGGAACCTCCTGGTTTGTCGGGCTACTTCGTCAGTTGAACGACGAAATAGCTGGAATGATCGAAGGTGTAGACCCGCAGCACGTCAACCTCATTCGGCAAGGTGGTCAACGACAGCGGAACAGGAACGGCATAGGCATTTTCGGGCAGCGTTACCGTCCCGGGCGCTCCAGAGCCGGGCTGAATGAGCAGAAGGTCGTAGACCGCGTGACCAGTAAGGCCAGTGTTCTCAAAGGTGAGCGTGTTGTTGCCGTTGGCGAGCTGAGTGATAAAGGCATTGCCGCTCTCCAGGTGGACCGTGCCGTTATCAACGAAACCGGCGCCACCGGACATCGCGCCGCCATAGGAGAGGGTCTGCGGTGAGACCATCCGCCCGAATGTGGCGTCGATATTCCTGAACCCGGCGAAGCTGAACCAGCCATGCTGTGTGCCGGCGGTCCAGTCGCTAAAGCCGGTGACACGGAAGAAGTTGATGATGCCGCTGGCCCAGATGAAGGCGCCTGCGCCGAGGTTCAGCGTGACGTGCCCCGGAGTAGCACTTTCCGCCATGCCACCGTTCTCGATTCCAATGAACAATTGGCAGGTTTCAATCCGCGCCGTGTCCGAATCGGTGGCGCCAACGGTGAGGGCCACGCCCGTATTGGTATCGGAGGCCGTCAAGGTCTCATTGCGGGTGCCGAAGCCGCCACTGGCGTGGCAGTTGTAGCAGTTTCCGCGGATGGTCAAAGACGAATGGGTCATGATGCCGTTGCGGATGACAACGCCGTTCTGGTTGGCGTATGCCTTGATCGTGAACGACCAGTCACTATAGGAGAAACTGGGGTCTCCAGTCACGCTGTGCTCGAAGACCACCGCGGTGTCGCAGTTGTCGATCGTGGCGGCGCATTGGGCGCGCTCGCTGAGCTGCTTGGTGTTCTCCAGTCGGATTCCCACGCAGCCCGCCGCGGCAAAGTCGCAAATCCACACATCGCGGATACGCATGTTGTAAAGGTCGCCGGCATGGATACCGGTGCTGTTGGCGCCGGCGGAGAAGCCCATGATCTTCAGGCCCGAGATGAGGCCGGTCTTTGAGGGCGGGAAGATCGTATCCGGATCGTAGAGTCGAATGCAGTCGCCCGTCCCTACCCAGTCAAGTGTCGTCTGCTCGATGCCCTGCCCCTTGAGGGCCTGGTTTCCGGCGAGGGTAATCGTTTGGGAGAGGGTGTACTTACCGATGCCGAATTGCAGAATGCCCGGGCTCGACCCCATCGCGTCCAGCGCCGCCGCTACCGCGGCGTCCGAATGCACGGTCCCCGTGGCGTCGGCGCCAAAGCTGTCCACGTGGTATATCCGGGCCTCCTCGCCCTCACCGACCTCCACGGCGCCGTCGTGCGACCAGTAGAGAGCGCGGGCGACCTTGCGGACCTCGAAAATGACCTGCTGTCCGCGGCTCGACAATGTCACCGGAGCAGCGCTGCCGTCCAGGAAGGCGTCACCCGGCGCCGGCGAAATAGACACGGCATTGGCGGAGCCGTCCACCTTGCGAACCACTACGGTGTCGCCCGGGCGGACGCTCGACAAGTTCGGCAGTGCCGGCGAAAGGGGGCCGGCCGATGCGTCGTACGGATTGACCAAGCCAGCGAATGGCGGGGTGGATGTCGAGCGGACTGAAGTAGTACCTAAACGGTCAACCTGAGCTGTCAAGGGGGGACCTCTTTCGGGTCATTGGGGGCTGAATTGACAGCCGATTTCCCGGGAAAATCTGGTGGAGAGAGAGCGGGCGCTGTGCGGATCGAGGCGGGCGCGCTGGGCGCGGAGGGGTACCCGCCAGGGGTGGTGACCATCTACCTGCACGGATGGTCGCAATGGCCTCTCATTTGCCCGCTGGCGCACGTTCAGGCGTTGCCCTTGTCATCGGTCATGCCCATCCCTATTCGTCGCTGTGTGTGCATGGGCAGAGCGTTGTGCGGTAGGTACTGATTGCATGATGTGTTGAAAGAATTTCTTGCGTATGAGTTGACACATACCCATGCATGGGCGTAGTGTCCTATGCATGAGCACCAAGAGCGCGCGAGACCTACGAGCTGGCGACGTGGTACAGGTCAATGCACAGACCGCATGGCGTATCACCGAGATCACCCGTCTCACCGACAAGGCGATCAGCTACAACGCAACGTATGTGCAATGCGACTGGTCGCCAGCACGGATCGGCACTACGGTCACGTACAGGCATCGACTCGGTACACAGGTGGTCGTGCGATGACCGCCACTATCCGCGAGATCAAGCCCCAAGAGTTTGTGATCCGCTATGACGGGCACACACTGAGGCAGCACTACTTCACACGCCCGGCCGCTGAGTATGCGGCAGCACAGTTAGGGGTTATGCGATGAACGTTTCACACACCATCACGATTACAGATGACCGCGACGGTTGCACCTACACCCGCGACTACATCAACTCGGCCGACTGGTCGCACGACGTACACGACATGCTGGGCATTGTTCTGCCGGGCGTTGTCCCCCACTTCGCAGACCTCCGTAATTCCTACGGTGGCGGCGAGGCTAGCGGGCCGCTATTCGACGCTGATGGCGTTATCGTGGGCCGCTACGAATCCAAAGACTTGGGCACCAAGTAACCACAACCACGGAGGGGTAACACCATGTCACAGCAAGCCACCCGGTTACGTCGCAAGTACACGCGGGCACAGATACGGACGGATCTTAATGCGCGGGAGTATGCGCGGGAGGTTTACTACTACCAGAGGAAGGCGGTTTAGCC
Organism: Mycobacterium sp. IS-836; assembly: GCF_001954275.1. Taxonomy (GTDB): domain Bacteria; phylum Actinomycetota; class Actinomycetes; order Mycobacteriales; family Mycobacteriaceae; genus Mycobacterium. Next base: position 36,979 of record NZ_MBEU01000044.1, read on the forward strand.
CATGGACCCGAATGCAACGCTCGAAATGATCCGCGAACAACTCAAGGCCTTCTATGCGGAGCGCGATGCGGAGTTCGACGCTATCGCACTGGCCGACATGGTGGCAGCGCTAGATGACTGGTTGTCGCGCGGCGGTTTCCTGCCGGACGCATGGAAGGGTCAAACCTACTCGCGGCCAGATATCGTTAACGGTACCGGCTGGACACGCGGTGCGCGCTTTAGGCAGGTCTGACATGTCCTACCTCGCCCGCTACTCAGTAGCCATCTTCGCCATTGCGTCGGCATTGTTCGGCCTCGGCATGGGTGCGAGCGGCATAGACCAGCTCGCGCAGTATCAACACCAGCATCCCGAAATATCAATCTGAGCACTACCCCCACGGAATAGGGAGTTAGAACCATGGCACGGCAGCACACTACCGGCAGTATTTGCGTTGACTGCCTCATGTTGACGGCTAACGGTGAAATGCCGCCCGACCTTACCGAGTCGCAGTGTCACAATTACGTACGAGCAATCGAGTCGCATCCCAACTACGGGGCAGAGATGACGCTAGGTCACCTGCACGATAGCCCTGACGCTCAGTGCTGGCACGCTGGCGAAGAATGCGGGGATGACTGCGAGTGTGAGCGGACTACGTTTAGCTCACGCGAGTGCGACGTGTGCGGCTCAGACTTGGCCGGCGAACGCCACGACGTGACATTTTGGTGGGACGAATGACCGCCATGTCCGAGCTAGCCACAGAGCTAGACCTTAACTGGATCGAGACCCATGATGGTTACGAACACATCAGCGGTGAATACGTCATGCTGTGGTGGAACAGTAACCGGGAGAATGTGAGCCTTTACCGCATGGTGAGGGGTGAGCTGCGATTGCTTGACAGCGGCAGCGTGTCGGACGCGCTCGCGGTGGTGCGATGGGAGTCGGGACGGTGATTGAACGCGGTAGGACGGTTCATGTTCGTAACACGCGGCCGAGCGGGTGGGTCGGCACTGTCCGGTCACTGACCGGGACGACGTACACGATTGTCGCGCCGAATGGCGCGCGGAAGTTTGTCGACTACACGAGGCAGGAGGTTACAGCGCTGTGACGAAGTTTCTGGTGTCGCTGATGATTGGGTGCGTCATTGCCATCGCGGCATTGCCAAGTGATCAAGAGCTGGCCAGTGTGCCGGCCTATTCGGAGGAGCAACCATGACCGATCAGACGCTTAACGACCAGATGGAATTCGGCCGTGTTATCCAAGTCCACGCGGACGGTACCGTTACCCACCCGAAGGGCGTTTACGGCCCCGAAGTTGTCTATGTAGAGCTGGACAGTGACGGGCAGATGATCGGCAGTGACAGCCGCGACGGAACCGATGTGCTCGTGGACAGGTGGGACGGCTGGGAGTACATGCAGGGCTATACCGGACAGTATCTGAGTACTAGCCGAAGTTTCATCATGCATGCGTCCGAATATATCGGCGGACGAATGGAGCGCGACATACTGGCGCGGCCGGGCTATTACGTCGCGGTGGTCGTTGACGGCCTGCCGCCTACGGAGGAGTTCAACCCTAACGAGGATTACAACGTAGGCTGGGCTGTCGCATATCAGCGTATGCCTTGACACATACGCACCTATCTACTACCATCAGAGATACCAACACCACGGAAGGGTGACAGACAATGAGTGAACGAGACCGCGAAATACTCGCAAAGCACGTTGAGGGCACGGCCAACACCATTCGCCAGTATGTAGACATACTGGAAGGCGAATCATCGCCAGCCGGCCGAGAGGCTATTTACGCGCTGGCGCACGATGAGGGCGTAGACCCCGACGACTTCGACTACACGGAGTCATTGCAGGAATGGCCGCTCGAAATCGTTGACGAGCGCGGCCGAGAGTTCGCCGTGGTCCTGTCAACAGGCGGTCCGCATGTCGAGGTAGTGGCGGACGGTCTGTCTAGCCCGCGCCTTGAGGGCTATTGGGGCGGTGAGCGGGTTACCCGTTACGGCGACTACCTGAGCACGTTTCTCGACTACTTTATTGAGCGCTAGGGAGGTTTTAACGATGAATATCAGAGAGTACGTCGAAGCTAAGGGCTGGCACGTCGAGGTATTAGAAGATCACGGCTTACAGGATCGCGACCCGTTCAACTACGTTGACGCTCCGCCGGCGAAATGGCAGCACTACAGCTACCGGGTGCGTGTCCACAACGGCAACGGTCAGCATTTCGACAGCCCATGGGCGCAAGGCACCGCGATTACGGCCAGCCCTACCGAGCAGGTCGCCGAGATTGTCGATAGCCTACTTAGCGACGTATGGTCGTACCAGCAGGCGCGCGACTTTGAAGATTGGGCGCTGGACTTCGGATACGACACAGACTCGCGCAAGGCCGAGAAGCTGTACCGGCAGATAGCGGCAATGGAACCGGGCGTCGTGGCACTGTTTGGCGATCAAGACGAGTTTGAACGTGTCGCTACCGAAGTAGAGAGGCTGTGACCATGCACGAACTTGACTCGCAAACGATCGACACACCGGCCGGCGAATACCGCGTGACGTGGTATCACGACGAGGACGCCAACCAGCCAGAGGACGAAGGGTTTAACCTCTTGGTCCACGGCTGGGAACGTTACGGCGCGGATAGCCGGATTGACATTGAATACGGCGGAGGGCATCTAGCCGGCGAGGTTATGTCGGTACTCCTCACCAGCGGAACGAATCGCGAGGACTCGTGGCCGTGGGAGCTGCGTAGTGGCGCGGCATTAGTCCGCTATCTACGGCTGAAGGACCGCAAGGGTGTCACGCTGGTTGACCTCGACTATCGTCCCGTAGAGCCGTCTAGCGACCGCTGGCAGCGTGTCTACGGCGTCGCGTGGTCGCCGGATGACGCGACCGATCCTGACGAGTACGTGAAAAACCGTCTAGCCGAATGGCGTGCATGGGCCGAGGGCGATTGCTTCGGGTGGGTAGTGACCGACCCGACCGGTAGGGAGATTGAGTATGGGTCCGTTTGGGGTTATTACGGCTTTTGGGACGGCGGTCGCGAATGGTCGCTGGAAGATGCCAAGGGCGAAGCCATAGCGGACGCCGAAAGCAGGATCGAGCAGGCTAACCGTGTTGGTGCCGGGATAGTGGGGTTAGTGTGATGGCCCACGAGTTTAAGCCCTACGCCGATAACCCTGACTACTGCGTAGCGGAACTGCCAGATAGTGGTGACACGTGCAATCGGCCGCGCGAAGATCACACCGTGCACTGGACCGTAACAGATTTCAAGGGCAATAGCGTCCAGTTTGACGGTGGGCGCGACTTACACATCGCCCTGGACATAGCCTATGGTCAATACCGAGTGTCGCTTTACGGCAACGCTGAGCATTGGGAAATTGTTAATAGTGCCGGTGACCGATACCCGCGCGAGTCTGAATATGACTGGCAGGTTAATGAGTACGGGTATGAGCGATGACTGAGCTATGGGAGATTCTGTTTCCGGGGCACAGTTGTCACGTCGGGGCTGTCTATTTGCCATGCGGCGCGCCAGATGGCGATGTAATCCGCGCGGCCAAAGATCGATACGGCCGAAGGGCTCTTGCCTACCGCCGTAGCGGTGACGAGACATGGACGACGATTGAGCACGAGAGGATTTACTAGCATGGTCAAGATCTACAAGACTCTAACCCCGCGCCAGTATGTGCGCGAGTATGGCGCACGAGTGCCCATCGGAATCCAGACAGTGAAGGTGCCCGTTTTCAATGTACGTCTAGCCAAGCATGGCAGAACGCACAAGCAGGACGGCGACCGCGATGGCGATTACACCGTATGCGGGCTGCCGATTACTCCTGACGCGGTAGCGGGCAGGGAAGTTACGTGCCAGGGATGCATCCGCGGGCTGCGCGCTTGGATCGATCAGCCATGACCGTAGACCTTAAAGCCATCCGCACTACCGCCGGCCTCACCCCGACAGAGATGGCCGCGCAATTGGGGCTCAGCCCTCGCAGCGGGCGCATAACCGTCTCGTTGATGGAGGGCCGGGACGATTGGCTACTGTCGTCGCTGTCCGCCTACTTCAAGGCGTGCGGGGCGGTAGCGGAGTTGGTTGTGACGGTAGAAGGTGACGAGTTTAGGTTTACCGTCGCGTAGGGACGGTTTGATTACCCACGGAAGGGAGTAAGTAACATGGGAAACCCGGCAATGTACAGCGGTATGCTGGCCGAACTGCTAGACAACGTGCTAGGCGAATTTGAGGAGACAACGGCCAACCTGGGAGAAGAAGCGTCAATCGAGGATTACGCGGCCGATGTTGTCAGCATGCTAAACCGTTACTACCTAGAACCGGACCCGCTCGCGGACCGGAATGAGAGCTACAAACCACCAACGTTCATTGTGGACGTGATGGGTGACGACGCATGACCACCGGAATCGTCCTCCTGGCGACGTTCTCGCCAATCTGGATACAACTATTGGTCAATGGCGCAAAGTGGCCCAGCGGGCGAATCACGGTCGTTAAGCGGCGCGGGGAGATTTGGATAGGGCGCGTGGGATTCTTCTATCACAAGCTGTACGGCGTCGAGACTCCGCGATTCTCGCTATACGGTCCATCGCCGAAGTTCAAACGGGAGCTTGAACGGATTAGGATGGGGCGATGAGTATGCGTTCCGTAGGCCGTAAGGCTATGTTCTGCGTACTCGCGGCGCTAGTGTTCCTGTCGGCGCCCGACGCTAAGGCTGACCCGAGCTGTCACCCTGGCGCGTGGAACAACACGTGCGGGACATGGCCCGGGCAATTACAGCCAACATGGGAAGTACCGCCCTACGGCGGATGGGGCTACGGGCCGCGGTCACCGATCGCGTGCAATCCGATTGACCTCACCTGCCAGCCGTACACATGATCTGGCTTATCGTCGGCCTCGTCGGGGTCGGGCTGATCATCCTTGGCCATGTTGCCGAAGGGTGGCAGGTTGAACCTGTGGACGACGACCAGCCGGAACCGGACGAGACGCCAACCGAAGTGCTCGACTGGAATGGCGACCCGATAGTGGACTTGGATCTGTAAGGAGGGTATGAAAGTGAGTCACGTTACCTGGACGGAGGACACCCCGAGGGGGGTTGTGCAGGTTACATGGAACGGTGTCACATACATGGTGGACGGGGTAGTTGTGCCGCCAGAACGCTACACTGTGGCCATTGCGACGGGGAATTGGTGATGAGGATGCGCAGCGGCCGGCGCAGAAGGGGCAGCGCGGGCCAGGGGGCGAAGGGCGTGCTGGCCGGCATAGCGGTTGTGCTAGCCCTGTCAGCGGGTACACATGCCTGTGACGAGCAGAGAGCGATACACCAGGAGGTCCGTAGTGTCGAACGATAGTGTCTACGTAGCGCACATCGTAGCTATTAACGGCATTGGCTACATGAGTGCCCACCGCTCATTCCAAACGGCAGAGCAGGCACTCGTAGACAAGGCGATTGATTGGGGGTTCAATAGCCACGGCGAACGACTTGAGGTTGTAGACGACCTGGACGACAACCCCTACGTCCGCAGTTACGGCGTCAGCCATCTTCCGATCGAAGCGTAGGGCTACATCATGCAGGTTGACTATTGGCCGTACGCGGTGGCGTCGCTATTCGTCATACTGCTGATCGGAATGAAGAAGTTCGGATAGGAGGCACTATGTTGCACTACCTGCTGGTGATGGTCCGCCGGGGACTGTTTCAACAGCCCCGCAAGCATGGCTAAACGTCGCGCTGTACGGAGATGACACCGCGCGAGGAGCCACTATCGGCACCCCACAAGCAGACGGGGCTGTCCGCCGGCCAGTCGGGCACGGCGTCAACCAGGCTGCGCAGATCGGCCAGCGTCCAGTTCTCGCGGACAACCTCGTGAATGTCGCGGGTGGTGTCAGCCATTTGATCCCTTCAACTTCTTGATCGGTAGCCAGTCGCTCACACAACACGACACCGCGATAGCGCCGGGGTAGGCGGCTGCGGTCTCGTGGGCGAGCACTTCGGAAGCGACGCGCACGACGCGGTTCAGGTCGGGGTATTGCACGCCGTACCAGGTTCGGACGGTCGGGAGAATCTGCACGTCAAAGTCCTTCACAATCGCCAGACCTGCCCGCACGAGCAGTGAACCAGATAGAGCCACATCGTCTTGTCGAGGTGTTGGCGGTGTCGACACACGCTGCGGTGCCACCACATGAGGAGTTCGATCATTCGTCATCCTCGAAGTAATGGGTGCCACGACCGCAACCGCAATCACCATTGTCAGCGATTGGGAAGTTGCACTCGGTGCAGTAGAAGGGGCTCATTCGGCCCACGCTGCGTCGTGAACGTTGTCAACGATCAGACAGAACCATTCCGGATCTGTTGCACGGCCTGCGACGACAATCCACACCGAGTCGTCCCGGCAGTAGTCGTCGACCGTAACCGGCAGGCCGAGCAGTGAGCGATAGACACTATCGCGCGGACCCATCGTCAAGGGGCCTCGGATTAGGTCAGATGATGCACTCGCCGGCGTGTTCACATCGCCACCATTCGCATTTGTCGTCGTTGCAAATGTTGATCGGCTTGGTGTCGATCAATTCGAGAAGGTCAGCGTCGTCAACGTCCACGCGGATCACCTTCCAGATAGAAACCGTGCTCTGCCATGTGCTCAACCAGGCGGCCCTCTGCCGCGGCGCGGTTGATATCCTCCTGGCCCCACCGGGGTCCAAGGAACACATCCCTACCGGGGATTAGGGCGGGGCCGAGGTCATTCACCGCAGAACCAATCCCATGCCGACTCGGCTAAATCGCCCAACGATGATTCGCAAAACCAATTCCATGATGATTCGGCCAGCCCCACGCGGTCACTCACGATCCCACCAACACTCGCCGGGCGATACGCTCCACATTGAAGTTGGACACGTTGCCGGCCAGGGTCGAGGTGGGAACGTCCACGTCGCTTTCGGTCCACTGGCCGTTCTTGGCGCGCTTACCGCGACGCTCAGTGCGAACGGTCTGCTTGTTGGCCAGGAGCGACCCGAGAATCTGTTGGTCGATGAGGTTGGCTTTCGCAACCGGCTTGGGGGTCATCGGCGGCGCTTCCGGTAGGGGCATTCGGGGAGTTTCGTCTTGTTGCCGAACACATCTTCGGCCGGCATGTAGCCGATCGTCTTGTTGCAATGCGGACACTTGTTCATGCGAAATCGTCCTCCTCGTCTTCGCCCTCTTCTTCGGACATGAACTGGTGGAACATTTCCAGATAGGTTGGCGACAAGGTGAAAGCGCGAGCCCACTCGATCAGCTCAAGCGCCTTGCCCATCTCGATATCTTCGCCGTCGCCCCCGTAGCTGAAGTCGTCCTTATGGATCACCCCATCGGCGTCCATGTATTCGACAACCCTGATGACGTTGAGGATCACCGCCGACTTTGGGACAAGTTTCGTAAGGTCATCTCTCATTGGAACCAGTCCTTGCTCGTGCGGGGTTGCTGCTTGTCGTTGCCGGCGCCGCGGCTGATGTTGCACCGCAGGTGAGTGGCTTCCAGGTTGCGCGGATCGGTTAGAAGAGGCGACCCGGGCGGGAGCTTGTCGACGGGAATCTTGTGGTCGGCGGAGGCGGACCAGGGGTTCGGCTTGCGGCCGTGCGACTTGTCGCAGTCAGGTCCGCAAATGGTCGGAATCTCGTGGGCGGTGTCGACGGTGTATGCGGAGGTGTCCACGCGCCGGCAGATCGGGCGGAGCTTCTTGTCGATGGCCTGACCACAGCGGGCGCAAATCGAAGAACCGTTGATGACTATTCGGCGCGAGCGGAGGTAATCCTTCTCGCTGACGCCGCTATACTTTCCGCCGGCCTTGCGTCTGAGGTTTCCGGGCAAGCGACCTCTTTCAAGTTCAACGGCTCCGCAAGCATCAACTGCACAAAGTGCTGGCGCAGAACTTTGGCCACCAGCGAGAGCGCGCCATCGTCGTAGGCGTGGGTCAGCTCTCCCGAATAGACGGTGGGCCTGCGCTTCGTGGTACCGCACTGAAATTCACCGATGGTCCAGTCGTACGTGTACTCCCCGGCGTCGGTCATGGGCTCGTCGCGACGGACGATAGCCACCTCGCCGATTTGGGTGGAGTTCACCATCAGCGGGAACCAGAGGGCCATTTACCTACCGAACGGAAACGGAATCAGGCTCTTGATGCCACTCACCACAGAAGACACGATGGAGGTAACCGATCCGGTGACCGTCTGTCCGAGCGTGGTGATCACGTCATCGGCGCTCGCACTGATGTCCTTGCTCAGCGTGTCAATGGTGTGACTGGCGGCCTCGTCGATACGGCCGGAAACCTCATCCGCCACCACATGGGCGAACTTTGCGAGGCGGGCGTCGAACCACGCATTGAACTTGTCCACTACTCCCCCTTGAGGAATGCCAACACCGGCAGAGGCTTGCGGTCGAACTTCCCGCGTGCCATGCGGGTCGGCGAGAATCCACCCGTCCGCGGCCGGCGGAATGTGCGACGCCGGCGGCTGCGCAAATGCTGGCCCCACTGGCTGATGAAGCGACGACGGGCGGCACGATTCGGGATCGGCGTCCAAACGTCGTCGTCGGAGGGCTCGTATTCGATAAGGGCGTTCAGGCGGTCGCTATCGCTCTTGACTTCGGCGACAGTCACAGGGACTGCCCACCGCTCGGTATCCCCGGCTCGACAACCACAATCATCGGAGGGGGCTCGATTGTCACGTCTTGGCCGTATTGTTCGCGGAGTGGCCTGTCCTGGCGGTCCTTGTATTCCTTCACCTGTTCCCCGGTTTCCTAAGTCCCATGTCCCTCGCCCACGAGCGTTTGGGCTTCCCGGGCTTAGGTTGTCCATACAGATTTGCCATCGTGGGCGCTTCCGTCATAGTGATGCGCAATTCCCACCGCGGGAAGCGATTCTCCCAGCGGAGGTGGTCGTACTTGCCATTGAGGGGGCGGTACTCCTGCTCAAGCTCGACGTTGTTGATGACGAATGACGTACCGCGAGCCTTGATAATCGAGGCATAGCCGTGGTGCTCCAGGTTGATGTAATCCCGAAGATCGCCGCAGGGCATGGCGTCGAGCATTTCCTGACAGGCGCGAGTTACGACGGGCATCAGACCGGCCGCAGCTCGGTTGTGTAGAGCATGCGCCTACCCTTGTTCCACTTGCCGCATGGGCAGAGATAACGCGGGTACTTGTACGAGGTTGTGTACTGGTAACCCCTGCGCTGCATCTCCGACTCGGGACGGCTGCACTGCGTGCAACGGATCTCGCCATCGCCGGCGGTGTCCTCGTACAGGGCGAAGTTCTCACCAATCCACGGCAGATCGTTCTCGAACAAATCCTCGGTGATCTTCACGTCGTGGATGTTGTACTGCTTCATGGTCCGCTGTGCGGCGCGGCGGGTGGCCCGATTGCCGTAACGGATGTCGTCCCAGAGATCCGTGCCGCCGTGCTTGACCTTCTCGTCATGCAAGACGTGCCGGGCCGACCAGTTCAGGGACTGGCTCATCAGGCCGCGGGAGAAGTTCTTCTTGGAGATCTTCTTCAGGTCGATGCTGCGGTAGGGTGCCGGCCGGCGCCCCCAGAGGCGGCGGAACTCGGCCTGGAACCATTGCAGATCGAACACGTCGCCATTGAACGTAACGACGAAGTCAGCCTCGTCGAGCAGATCGAACGCCACTTGGAGCATGGCCTCGTACTGTTCGGGGATGACGTGGTAGTTTTCGTCTTCGTCCCAGGCGGCCTTGAAGATCGTCTTATCCTCGCCGCGCCACTTTGCGGCGAAGCAGAGAATGCGCGTCGGGACCAGGATTCGGTCCTCGTGAATGTAGTTGGAGAAGCGGTCGAAGACGCCGGCGATACCTCGCTGAGTCTCGATATCGACGGTGAGTATTTTCGCGGTCAAACCGCTGTCCCCCTATTCCGGGATGATCTCGGTGAACGGCCCCGACTCGTCGTACTCGGTAAGGCACTCCCCGGCAAGGGTGCTGCCCCACCGCCAGTGGCCGTCAACATACGTCCAGGTATCACCGTCCGCGTCGATTACCTTGACATCGGTCGGAACCTCAAGCATCGACCCCCAAACGCGCGGCTTGCGTTCGCCGGCGTCGTAGAGAAGGGCGAACTTGATATTTCCGGTGTCAAAATTCACACTAGTGAAGTCGAACTTCTTCGGCTCTGTCGCGATCTCCCCGCCAAGGGCGAGGTAGCCGGCGCCGTCGACCCAACTGTCCACATGGTCCGGAGAGGTGAGTAGTCGGGCGACCTTGACCTGGTTCATGCAGAGGGCAACCTGCTCGGGTGTGACCGTGGTGCCCAAGATCGGCTCCCACAGCTTTCCGATGCGGGTGAAATTGTCCCGCATGTTGCCGTACGCCTCTTCACGGTCACCGCAAATGAGCGATGCCGCGGTGGTCAGAATCTCGTCCTTCTTCATGCGTATTCCCCGCAGCCGTTGTGATGGGTGAAGTAGCGCCAGTGGACCCAGCCCTTCGGGCACCAGAAGCCCCACTCGCGGAGCTTGGGTCCGGTAATGATCAGGGTCCAGACCGGCTTTTCGCGGCCGGCGACATCGGGCAGGAGTTGTATCCGGTGAGTCCAATCGGCGGACCGATAGGCAATAGACCAGCGACTGCGCCACCGCAGACCGGTCACGCCAGAAGGGGCGGCCGGGTCGTCTACTGGAACGTGCTCCAGATACTCGCCCTTCAGGATCCAACTGAAGAACCACCAAGGGTGGTCATGCAACGCCCGGTCCTCGTCGGAGCGGAGGAACTTGTGAAGGTAAATTTTCAGGAGGCGGTTATGCGGGAGCACGAACCAGCGCAGCAGGTAAGGATCGTCTGCCTCGCCAATTACATCATGCGGCTCGAACCGCAACCACTTCCGAAACCAATGATGGTTTTCGTTTGCCACAAGTTCCCCTTTGTGGACGGATTAAGAGAAGATCGCTTTCCAGAGGCGCTTACCGATCGGATCGGCCCACCACGGGAGCGAGTTGAGGAGGTGCAATGCAACCCCTGCAATGACCACCCGGGTCAGGATTGGGTGGGTCAATAGCCATTCGTCGACAACGACGGAAAGTAGTTGGTCCTCTTCGCACGAGAACTCGTAGGCGATGATGCCCGCGGCCATGATTGCCCAGGCCTGCTTGCCGGTGATCACGAGACCAGCCAAGGGCGCGGGGCTCCGAAGATCAGCTCCCAAAACTCAGGTTCCGGGAGGGCCGTGTCGTCCTTGCGGGAAGCCATGCATACGCGACGGTCCCTGGTCTTGTCGGGCCACTGCCGGCGCCAGTGCGAGCCCCCCATCCACGATGGGCGTCCAGCTCCGCAGTCGGGGCAGGTTTCGGCGAACATCGGTACTCCCTGGATCGGGGGTTGCAAGTTGAGGCCGGCCCGTGGCGCGCGAACAGGGGCCGGCCGGGGCGCTTCGACCCGCGGGGAGCGCCCAGCCTGGAAGTTGGAAGGAGCCTTTTGGTAACCCGGTGACTCACGCAGGGTGGCGGCCACTCGACAGCCTCTCTGGGGCTGTTCGCCTGCACTCATCCGGGACCGCGGAGTTAAAGGGATAACCCACCACTAGCCGCGGGGTTCGGCGTTTTGTCAGGCGGAGCCGTTCCAAATCAACCGCCCGTGGAGATGTTCGGTGCTGCCCCGAAGTCTTGCCTGGTGCCGCGTGCGGCTTTCGTCAGACAATCGAACCTGGTCGCATCCCCTAGTTTGGAACCGGGCTGAGAATACACCCGTCCACAGTGACCTTTACCGGATTATTGGTTCCCGGCTTTTCCACGTCATTCCTGAACGTAGTCACCACGCCCGGTCGGTTACGCCGACCACTCGTTACACCGAAAGCTACTCCGCGACGTTTGTTTCACACTGGATTCGCGGGTCCAGCGCTGCACTACTTGTCTACGAACCACCGTCGCCTTGCGGGCTCGTGATGGCCCTGGTTCCGTAACGGCCAGGGATTAGAGGCGCTTTTGCTCCTCGGCGGGGGAAGAACTTTGGCTTGTTTCTGTTCTCAAAACAGGAAATGGTGAAATATAAGCAATTTCGTTCTAACTAGAGACGTGCTTCCCCATGAAGGTCCGCACCCTTTTGAGGTACAGAATGCTTCACGCCTCTCGTGCTTCAGGCTGGCGACCTGTTTCGCACTCTACTCAGCCGTTCCCGAGCCGTCGCCCGTTACTAAGCGTTTTCATGGAACCCGCCCTTGCCCGCCAAGGCTTGGACTGAGACCCCCTCCGCACCACAAGGAGCTTGACCGATAGCCGTTTCTTCCCGCACGTACGGGTTGGTGGTCCCACTGGTTCACAGCCCTGGACCCTGGCGTATCTCGCCCCCTGGCAGCCCCCGAAGGAACTGCTCAAGGATTGGATTGCATGGGGTACCCTCTCGGGCGGCAAGGTTGTCAGCCTCGCCTTTCAGCATCTTGCGATGCCTTATCCGCCATGCCGGAAATGTGCCCGTTCAGTCGGTGGGCTAACCGATGCAATCCTCACTATATGAACCGAAATCCTCGAATAGTGAACATTGCATACGTTTACAGCTCGTTTGAGGCCTGTCCCTGCCTCACCCCGTGAGCCACGCGGGGGCCGTCCGTTCTGGACACCCTTCAGGACAATCAGGTGCTCTCTCGGTCACGGCAACCGCCACGTTTTCTCTGCGCAACGGCGAAACGTGGAAACCGGGTCTTTAGGTCTGCATCAGTTCGGTGAGCGATTCCCGCTCGCGCCTGACGCGCTCATACTCTTGCTCAACATCCCTCGGCAGTGTTGGCCCCTGCGCGATGACGGGACGGCCCGACCAGACGAGGTTGTCTTTGTGGGGGTCCTTGCCGGCGCGGAACTTGACACGGTATCCGCGGCACATGGGATGGCCGTAGTAGGCGCGGGCCACAAGGTCGTGGACCATGCAGGTGGATTTACCGATGTCGACCTGGAGTGAGCCATTGGCAGCACGGCGCAGTTTCTTGAACCGGCGCCGGCGCTCGTCCCATATCCGGCCGTCTGGCGTTGCCCGGTAGCCGGCATAGCCGGGGATGGCGGCTAACTGCTCATCCATATTCGATTTTGGGTAGCAAGTCTCTACCTTCTAGTTAAGCATGCTTGAGCATTCTCACGGTTTCACTCGGAGTCGCCTATCGGCACCACCGCCGGGTAGCTCGTGTCCTCGTCCACATACCACTCGCCGGCGTCATAGTCGGCGTGGGCAAAGTCGTTCTGCGGCGCCTCCTCCAATGCCTGGAATATGGCGTCGTCCTCGGAATCGGCCTCAACCTCGACGACAGTTGAACCGACGAACTGGATACATACGCGGTACTTCATTCGCGACCCTTTTCAGTAACGGGACCATGGAACCTCAAACGGTTCCGTGTCCACCCCTTTGGACGCCCACACGAACACCTGCGTCCGATATAGCCAGCCGGTGTGAACCTCAATGCGCCCCCAGTCGGTTAGCACCGCGGCAACGCGCGTTGGCTCGCGTAACCCTTGCCAGGCCTTGCGGGTGACCGTGAACCGCTCCTCGTGCCAGCCGTCCTTGTCGGACCATCTGATTACAAAAACGTAATCGGTGGGCCAGTCGGCGGGCATACCAGGGACTTTGACCTCGACCTGCCTCACCTCAACTTGGCGAATCGGTGGCCTTTTCACCACGATTTCCGATAGGTCGGCGTCATCCGGCAGGAAACAGGGCTCCATCTGCTCATACAAATTACAGCGCCACACAGTCCTACCTCCCCGCCCGATAGGCCAGGACATCGCCCAGCCGGAATAGCGTCCTGCCGTCTTGCTTGTGCTTTGGGATCAAATCCGGATGCCGGCGTGCCCAGTCGTGAACATTCCAGGGCTGGAGTCCGAACTCTTCGGCGATCTCTTTCGCCGACATCAGTCGGTTTACGTCAACCGGCGTTTCCGAACAGACCCAGCCCTGGCCCCAGTCCCGCATGTTGTCGTCGACAATCCCGCAGACCGAGGCATCGCACAGCATCAGGTTCTCGCGGTAGAAGTCAATGATTCGACGTAGGCGGTCCTGGGCGCTGTCCTGCGGCCAGGGCCAAGTCAAGCCGCCAACACCCGCTGAAACAGCTCGATTACCTCATCCTCGGTGCGGTTGGGCTCACGCTCCCATTCCAGGACGGGCTCACCCAGCTCGTCGGACAGGACGTTGAGGGCCTCGATATAGCCGTCGAACGCCTCCAGATTGGTCCATGCCAGCGTGGTCTCAGTGAGGGAGTCGTGGATGCACCACCCCACAGCGTAGGGGTCGACGATCCACGGCGGGCTCCAGCCGTCCTCCAGAAGGAGCTGGAGCGCCAACCTAACCGATCTCATCGACGAATCCGATCTCCAGCGCCTCCGTGGCGCTCAGCCACCAATCCTTACGGGTCCAGCGCGTCCGGAACTCGTCGGCGGTGATCCTGCCGCCCGAGCGGGCCACGAAGATGTCGGCCACGCCGGCGCGGACCATCTGAATCCACTCCAGAGTGTCCTCGATCTCCCCTACCTTGCCGCGGGCGCCAGAGGCCGGCTCGTGCACGAGAAGATGGGCATGGCGGCCGATCACGCGCCAATCGGCGGCCTGGAGCAGGATCGCGGCCATGCTGGCGGCGTAACCCCGAACCGTCATGGTAACGAAGTGGCTACCACCGCCGCGGGTCGAGTAGTTGTGGATCTCGTCGAACAAGTGCATCCCCTCCACCGTCGAACCGCCCGGGGAGTTGATGGTGATGTTCATCGGGCAGAACGGGTGCAGGCGGTCCCAAGCCTGGAGAGTGGTCAGGGCCTGGTAGACGTTGTCGATCCTCACCTCCCCGTAGAAGAGGTGATGGAATTGCAGGTAGTCCTGCGTCGTGGCCAGATCCTCGGCGCGGCGACGCTCCGCCAAATAGATCTCCCGGATATCGGCGTCAGCCCTCTTCTCGCGGAGCTGCTCCCGGTAGAGGTCGGCCTCGGCCTCCAGATTGGCGATCAGCGCGGCCTCGTGGGCGGGGCTGACGGCGAGCTTGTCGTTCACTGGTCTCCTAGCAGTTCGAGAATCTTGTTCGCGAGTTCACGGGCGTCCTCGTCGAGAAGCGTGAACAACGCCTCGTCACCGGCGGGGCCGGCCTGGCGGATACGGGTCACGACAACGTCCGAGTTGAGCAATTCGACATATGGACTACCGCCGGGGAAAAACGCCCTTGCATCGACGTGCTCGACCGTGCAGCGGCCGAAGTCGTAGCGAGTGCTCGTGGTGGCGCTCATGCTGCACTCTCCTGAAGGGCGGTTACATCTGCGAGGGTCAGACCGGTTTCGTATTTCCATTGGCGGTACTCGCGCAACTCCGCCGCCATCTTTCGTCGGTCCATCGTTACATGACACTTCCTACACATCGGCATGTAGAACTCGGGATAGAGCGAATACCGCATTAGTGAGCCAGAGCCCGACCCCTTACCAGGCCCCAATATCTCGGCCGGATCAGTCCCGTCATAAGCCCAGTCCTTAGCGTTTTCCCCGCACTCAATGCACCGGTAGCGGCTTGCAGGTCCCCATAATGTCCGAACCCTGACGTGCGCGGCGGTGAAGTCGCAAGGACTGGCCAGCGTATTGCGAATGGGCGCGTCAACGGAAAGCGACGTATCTCCGCGTGCGCGAGACCAATGCAATCGGCAATATCCGTGCGCCTTATGCTTTCGATCGCACCCCTCGATCCGGCATCCGCGATCAGGATCAAAGATCCTAAGCGGGCCGTCGATATCACACCCCTGGCGGAAGCGTTCGTAGTGGCCACGGCAGTAGCCCCTGACCGTGGACAGGCGGTCACACCCCTTGGCTGTGCACAGCTCGGGATAGTCGGGAACGCGATGTCGCTGGTTCATATCAGCTCCGCGGCGCGCCCGCTGGTAATGAGCACTGCAATAGCCGAGCGATCGGACCTTGCGGTCGCACCAGTCCACTTTACAGATACTTGTCACGCGACCGATTCCATGTCCAGCTCGCCCCTGTCGAGCAGCTTCGTTTCGTGTTCGAGGAATACTTGTGACTTGGCCTTTAGCAAGACCGGAACCAGGCCCTCCTGACGAATTACCACTCCCTCGTCGACCGTCTTGGGGTCGGATAGGGGAAGCACATCAGGATTGACCTCACCGTACAACTCGGCATAACTCCGGTCCATGAACGAGTCGACAATGTCGTCCGTGGTGTCACCGGTGGTGTCGTATTCCGGATCGAAGTCATGGATGAAACGGAACAATTCCGGTGTCCACTTCAGCCCGCGCTCCTGGCAAAACTGCTTAACGCCATCCCACGAGAGGTCGCTTAGGTGACCCTGTCGGTTGATGTGAGCGACGCGATAAACGTATAGTTCCGCTTCGTTCCGAGCCAAGTGATACGTGTAACCCCTTTGAAGAGGAGCACCGTCAGGCGTCCAGCCGATAAGCTCGCCATAGACAATGAATCCTTCCGGGATTAGGTTGGCAACCCTCTTGCCGTATTCGGTCCAGAGGTCGAATTTGTAGAAATGCTCCTGGTTCGGGTTGTTCGGGTCCTTGATAACCTTTCGTGAGCCGAAAACCACGTCGTACTCCCACTCGGGGATGTTCACGCCGAGGCGCTTGAGCAGCTTCTCATACCACTTCAACTGGCGAAGGACCGGAACCCTCCCGCCACGCCAGGATGTCCCGTGGAGCTTCTGCGTGATGACCACTTCCCGGCCGGCGCGCAAGACGTGCCTGGAACGGAAGTAACTGTCAGTTTCGAGGTGCTCGGGAAAGACTTTCTTGTCCACGCGCTTAAACGCCCGCTCCACCTTCGACCTGGCGGGCTGGCCGGCCTTGCGGGGCAGCTCGTACTTCTTGCAGATCTCGTGGTCGCCGATCTTGTCGAACAGCACCACCGGGTGGCTTACGTCGGCCAGCTCGGCACGCAGCTTGTCGATGTCCAGGCCGGTGTAGGCCAGGGACTCCAGCGGCATGAGGAGTGCGTTGGAGCGGTGCCCGCGGAGTTTCAGCGCCTTGATGCGGCGGTTGTCCTCCAGGTAACCCGTCTCGCCCTCGTCCTTGTTCAGGTCGGCATGGCGGAACAGGTTGTTCTGGTGGGCGTAGTCGTCGCTCAGTTGCGTTTCCGCGGTGAACAGCACGCGGAGTTCCCCGGCCTCAATCCCCCGCTGTGTGAGGGCCTGGTGACCGAGAATGGGGATGCCGACAAGGTTGTCCAGCCCGGGCAGGTCCACCGGGGCGGGAACACGGACGATGGTGGCCGCGTAGTTGACGTTGGCCGGCTGGTCGAATTTCATCAGTGCTCCCGTGCGCGTATTTCCTGTTCCGTACCAACGAGCACATCCACCAAGAGGCGGTGACTCAGCACGGAAGCGTCATAGTCGATCAACCAGCGCAGTTTCACGCCGTTTACATCCAAGTAGCCACCGCCAAGGACCGGACTACCCTTGAGGACCCGGCCGGCGCGAGCCACGATCAGTTCTGCGTCGCCAACACTCTCGCGAAACCCATCGGCCACAGATCGGACGGCCGGGACGAGCCAGGTCCGCGCGAACGTCAGCGGGCGCATCTCCAGGGACTCATCGTCGAGGTGCATAACGGAATAGAGCTGGTACTCCAACCTGACTAATCCCGCGCCGACATAGACCAGGTCGCCCGGGCAGGAGCCCCTATCCGAGCGCGAATCGAGAATTCTGTCGCCGATGGGAAATAGCCACTCCGCAGTCCCTGCGAGGCATTCGTTTGCGGTATCGCTCACCAGGCCGAAAATGTCAAACATTACTCGTCGATCAATCCTTCAATTTGACGCTTCAGGTAGCGCAAGTCGAGTTCGGACATCGCGTACAACCGCCCGCGGCCATCAGTGATGAGCATGAGCGCGTACTCCGCGATCCCCTCCTCGCCGTCCTCCACCTTGTACTGCGCTCCAGAGACGACGCCGACATAGTCGGGGTTGTGGATGGGGCTCATTCGATGGTGGCCTGGATCGCCGCGGCCAGACCGGCGGTGTCGTCGTACTCGTAGTCGTCATCGAACAGGTCGTAAGTCATAAGTTCTCTAGTCCCAGATTGTGTTGAGGTTTTCCCGCAGCAAGTCCCACGCAATGTCGGGAATCTGCAAGTCGTCGTACTCGTCGCGCGTGGAGAATCCGTCGTGGATCTCCAGCAGAATGTCCAGCCACTCCTCGCGGGTCATCCTCACGGGCCAGCCGTGGTTGTGGACGAAATGCCAGTAGGCGGTGCCGGCGATCACATCGGCGAGATAGTCCCCGCCATTCCACATGTCGAATTGCGAATAGCCACGCGCGGCCCGTTCGATCCAGTGGCGTAGTGCCCGTACCGGGATGCGGAACCACTCCTGCCACCACTTGCGGGTGAATGGTCGGTAGTGGTTGGAGTAGATCCACCCATCGGCGCCGGTCATTCTTCTTCGGGGTCGCGGACCTCCAGTGCCCCGTTCACGATGGACACCTCGGCATCCCAGTTGAGGCCACCAAGCTCGCCGTATAGATCGTCAACCGTGTCGCCCGGCTCCAACTCGATGCGGGCGAACCTCTTACTAGCAACCTTCATGTCAGACCCCCAGCAGCGACTTGATGTTGCCGGCGACGGTGGTGGCCAGTTCGTGCTCGGCCTTGTGCTCGTCGCTCTGAGCCGAGTAGGCAGTGGCGAGAACCAGCTTGCGGTCGGCCTGCTGCAACTGCTCCTCTGCGTGGCGCTCCAGCTCGGCGACGGTGTCGTGCAGCTTGGCGGTGATCGTCTCAACGCTCTTGGGTGCGGGCGCGGGAACGCGCTTGGACTTGCGCATGTGTATCTCCTGTTACTTCGCTTGATCGGACCCGACAAGCACGAGTGATCCCCGCCTGTCGAGTTGGGTACGGAGGTAATCCATTGCCTCCGGTAAGACGACCGGGTAAACGTCATTCCGGCCCTGTTTGAGTGCGAGCGTGGCCGCCAAACTCTCCGTCTTCTTGTTGAGGGCGGATTTGGTCACCACGTAGTCGGCGTCGTCTGGCAAGTTGAGCCGGCCGACCGCTCCGGACTGGCGGGATTCGTTGATGTCGACCCGCGGCGGCTTACTGCAATCGGTGATCTCGATGACGTGGTACTGGTAGCCCTCGAATGCCTTGCGGATGGCGGAGCGGATTGTGTCGTCGGTCGAATAGAGGGTGACCTTCTGTTTGATCACGACTGGCGGGGAACCCGCTTATAGGGGCCGCACCAACCCGAGACAACCTTGTTGCGCCCGGAGCTGTAGTTGCCATCCTCCAGAAGGAGCGCATAGCCGGCGCCGCGGTCGTCTTCGAGCCAGTGCCACCGGTCACCGTCCTCGTCGTCCCAGTCGTAGTCACGGTCAGCAGCCGTGAGCTGGTCGCGGGTTGGGGGCGGAATCTCACGGTAGGGGCCATAGCCTTCCCAGCAGCCGGTGTCTTCCCATACGTCGCCATCCGGTTCGGTCCTGACCCACCACCGGTTGGCAGCGTCCCAGTGGTACTCGTCGCCCAGGGTGTCGACCCAGTGGGCGTCGCGCTCGTTCAGGCCGAGTTCTTGGACCTCCCGCGGGCCGTCCTCCTCGTGCACGTAGTCGTGGACCTCGTCGATGACATCGGACAGGTCGTCGAATGGGACCAACTCGGCGGCGGCGCACACGAGGGACTGCGCAAAGTCGTCGTCGTCAACCGTCTCTAGCCAGACATGGTCCTCGTCGTAGATGTAAGTGACGGGGGTGGAGTAGTCGTGGCCCAACGCCATCAGGGCGTTGACCATCTTGACCAGATCGCCGATCGTCACGGCATCGCGCCATTTGGGCTTGGCGGATTCGACGGCTACTTTGTGGCTCATGCGGCGGACAACCTTTCAATTTCTTTCAGGACTACATGGCCGGGGCAGTCGAATAGTTCACCTCGGCCAGGAAGGCGGTATTGGGCAAGTGCGGCATGAAGGACCGCCTCGGCTACGAAGCCCCCGGGGAGGGTGGCCGTAAAGGTGGGCTCCCCGTACTCGGTCTTGAGATCCTTCAATCGCGATTTCAGGTACTTATTGGAGTTGGAGTAGCCGACCTTTACGAGCCCATTCGGCAATCCGATTGCATAGCAGATGCCGGGGAATGAATCGAGAGGATTGAACCGCGCGGCTCTCCGCGCCTCGACAGACATCTTGGCGACGAGTGCGAGCTTGTGCTCGTCACACAACATGAAGTTGTGGAAGAAGCTCGCTTCCCTGCCGCACGGCGGCACCTCGCGCCCCCGATAGACACAGGACTCGATTTCGCGTCCCCTTCTTCACTTTAAGGCAGTGAAACCACCCCTCCTTCGGAGGGGGTGGTTTTCGTCTTTGCCTTTAATGGTTAGCTTCTATCCCCTGGAACGCCTGGTGAGCTGCGGAAACGTGTTCCGAACTCGTTACCTTCGCTAAGGAAAGGTTTTCCCGGGCAAATCCTGGGGGAAAAAATTGCAGATCAGAGCAGGTTTTCGTTTATCTTTGGCTCCGATATTTGGGCCAGGAACCACGCCGTAGGAACGCTTCCGCCCTGTCCGCCACGGTGCCCGTCGACTTTCGTCAAGACCCCTCGCTTGACGAGCTTGTCGAGCTGCCGCTGCGCCTTCTTGCACTGCGCATCAGTGGGGCGGGGGGTGTCGTACAACTGCTTGGCAGCCTCCTTGGCGGTCAGCCCGTCCGGGCCGGCGCCGTTGACCGCTTTCGTGAAGTCGAACTTCACCACCTCCATCCGCCCCTCCTCGGGGAAGTAGTGGAGATGCCAGGGACCCACCTCGTTGGCGGGCTGCTTGACGTGGTGGAACCTCACCACCAGATCACCCGGGTCGCCGGTCAACTGAATGACCGAGCCGGCCCCAGAGGTCAGCCACGTCGAGCCGAACACGTCGTTGATCCCGACCGGTCCGTTCTGCGGGTTGGCCTTCCTGTTGTGGTGCAGCTCGCAGATCTGCACGCCGCGTGCCAGCAGTGCTTGTCTGGCCCGGTTGTAGGCCGCGGCCGTGGCGTCCTCGGACAGCCCCACCACCGCGTCCTTGAGCGAGTCCACGTACACCGTGCCGGCGCCAGCCTCCAGCGCCATCCTTGCCAGCAGGGATGGGTCCACTGCCAGGTCGGAGATGGGCGGACCGGGGCGGAACAGTAGCCGGCCCGTAACTCCTGCCATCTCCTCGGCATCGAACTGCCGTCTCATCGAGCGGCGGATCTGTCGTGGGCGGTCCATCGCCAGGTACAGGATGGGTCTCTCGGAGCAGGCGATAGGCAGACCGAGGACCGTGCTGTCGAGCCCGAGCTGTCCGCGGACGAGCATCCCGGCGAGGGTGGTCTTACCCAGCCCCATACCGCCGGCGATCATCAGTGCCTCGCCCTCGGCCCAGAGGATGTCATCGCCGTCGCCCCACACGATCACGCTGCGATCGTCGGCACCGAACATCCACTCCGCGCCGTCAACGGGAGGGAAGTTTCCCCAGACATCGATTGCTGGAGCGGAATCGCCTTCCACTGGCCGCTGGGGACCTCCCCCGATAGATGACACCGGCGAGGGCGTAGCGGCGCGCTCAGGGACCATGCGGGCGCCGACCTTCGCATCGGCCCCGGCGAAGCCCGAACGAATGGTGGCCTCGATCTCATGGTCGTCCAGGCCGGCATTGCGGGCGGCTAGTGTGAGAGTGTCCTCGACGGTATGTTTGTCGATGGCCCCGGCGTTAATCAGGCCCCCCATATTGAACGCTGCTACGTTCAGGGTGTGATTGCGCACCCCTTCCGGGGCCACCTCCACATTGCGCGCCTCTAACTGGAGGGCTGCCGCGGCGTAGGCGTTGTTCGGGGCGACCGGGTTGGCGATCTTCCTGGGCTCGGGCTTGGGCTGTTCAACGCGCTGAAGGAAGCCGGTAGTCAAGTCCCTCCTCCAGTACGCGCTGCACGTCCTCGAATGTCTGCCAGCTCAGGAACTGGCCGTCCTGCCAGACGGGCTGGAGCAGGCTTCGTCGTTCCGCAGACTCGCCGGCCTCCTGAACCAGGACGAGGCCCCCGCCAAAGGCATTCGCCCGGCGTCCTACCGCGAGCCGGCCGGTAGCACTCGTCTTGGTGCCGTCATCGGTGATCGGGTCCTTCTTGAGGTTCACGCCCTCGCCGTCGACCTCCGCCCAGGTGGCTTTCATCGCCGAACCGAACGTGTCGCGGGTCTGGTACTGGTAGCTGAACGAGCCCACGCCGAACACCACGTTGGTCGAGGCGTAGCACAGTTGCCGCATCCTCTCGGTGATCGAGCGGGCGCGGTCGAGCGTGATCGAGTCGCCGTAGATGGCGCCGACGTGCGAGTCCAGTTCGATGAAGCCTCGGGCGTTCTTGTGCCCGCCGAAGGTGTTGTAGAGCAGGTTCAGCACGCCCCACCACTCGTGGGACATGTATGGCGCCTGCGGGTTACCACAGAGGATCTTCTCCGGGTCGCCCGAGTCGGGGCGGATCACCAGCTTGCCCTCACGTGTGAGGATCTTGTTCTTCAGCGCCGGCAGGTAGGTGGCCAGCACACGCCACAGGTCGAACGTGTCGGACACGATCGAGACCGTCCCCTTGGGGTACAGGTCCAGCAGACGGTTGATCGTCTCCAGCTCCCCCACGGTGGCGATTCCGGTGCACATGACCGAGTGCTCGGTGGCCGGGACCGACTGGGCGGAGTAGAACCCGCCGTAGTAGCGGTCGATCCAGTCCAGGGAGACCAGGGAGTCGGTGCCGAAGAATGACAGCAGGTGGCCGGCGCCCGACGCCGCGGCGGACTCGTGCGAAGACATCCCCCGGTAGGAGAAGTCGTGGCACTGGTAGTTCACGGCCGAAGGGGCGGCGCCGGTCAGCTTGGCCGCCTCCTCCAGGATCTTGCGATACTCACGGGCGATCGTCGCCGAGGTGGACGCCTGCCAGATGCCGGCCGACAGCCCGGTCTCGACGAAGTTTGTCAGCCAGAAGAACCGCGGGTCGGTGTTCTCCACCGTGAAGGACGGGATGCCGATCGGAACCGGCGTGCCCTCGGGGATCGAGCAGAACCGCAGGGGCAGGTACCCCAGCTTCCATAGCTCCCGAACGTGCTCCGAACCGATCGACTCGGCGGCCGGGATACCGAGCACCTGCGCGATGCGCCCCTCGTAGAGGTCGCACACCTCGTCCACATCCGACTCGAAGAACGGCTCCCACTCCTCCATCAGGTACTTGCGGAGGTAGGCCTGCAATCCGAAGTGGACCACGTGGTTGACGCCGGGTATGCGCGACTTGCGGTTGGTGTAGTTGGAGTAGACGCGGGTGACGTTGCCGCTCAGTTGGTATTGCCGAAGATGGTCCAGCTTGTAGGCGTCAGTGCGAAACAGGGGGGCAACTGGCTCGTAGAGCGTGTTCACTGAAGTCCTTCACGTGTTGAAGCATGTACGTTTCGGTCGGCACGATCACCGTGGCCACGCCCACCCTGTTGTGCCCGGGGTGGGAGTCGGTGGTGTAGATGTGCCGGTAGTGCTCGCGCAGGTCATAGGCGCGACCGGAAAAGATCCCGTGCGTCACCCATAGGCCGAGCTGGTCGCGATGCAGGCCGGTCTCTTTTGCCAGGCCCATGAACGTCCCGCCGCCGTCGCAGATGTCGTCGACCACCAGGTAGCGACCGTGCCGCGGGAGGTGGTCTTTCATCTCGATGCCGAGGATCTTCCCGGTATCGAACTCGCGGACCTTCTCCGCGCGGTAGAAATCGAGCCCCAGCTCGTGGGCCGCCGTGTAGGCGCGCTGAGCGGCACCCTTGTCAGGTGAGATCACACCGTCGTACCGCTCCCGGTGATCGGCGTCCTGTAGCGCTCGTAGCAGCAGGGGGAACGGATCTAGCTGCGTCAGGTTTCGCAGGTAGCGACCAATCATCGGCGAGTGTGCATCGATGCCGATAACCTGCTGCGGGTTCATGGAGTTGATCAGCTCCGCATACACTCTGGCGCCTTCCGGCTCGCCGCGGTCAGCCCGGGCGGCCGGCAAGTAGGGCAGCATCAGAACGAACGGCATCTGCCGCTGGTGGGCGACGTTGGCCCACAGTGCCGCCTTGACGAGATCATCGGCACTTGCCCCGCGGACATCGGCCACCCACACTGCCGCGGCTCCCACGCTCGGCAGGTCGCGCAGATGGTGCTCGCCGCCAGGGAAGGTGAACGAATCGCCCACACCTTTGAGGTAGCCGTTGGGGGTGTGTAAGCGGAGGTGGACGGTCATGCGGACTTCCTGATCTCGGGTGAGGGTTGGATGAGCCACGAGTAACGCCGATCGCCGATCGCCGATGGCGGGGCGCACACGTAACCGCCGGCGCCGCGGTAGTCGATGCCCGGCTTAACACCCGCGCGGTTGCCGTCGCCCGTGGGCGAGACGTAGTAATGAGTCCCTCTTGGGGTGTCCACCTTGCCGTGGACATCTGGCAATGCATCGGGTCCAAGTTGGGCCAGTGATGCCACCCCGGTCGGTCCGTCGATGTCGATCACGTCGAACATCACTCCCGTGGCCAGACCGATGTTGGAGTCGGGCATATCGGTCCACCATCTACGGACCTGGTCTGGGTCCAATGTTGCGTCCTTGAAACCGCGGGTGTGCGGGTAGGGCTTCTTGCCATCACCGAGGAAGTCGGGCCGCCTCGGATCGGTGTAGCCAACGGGTGCGAGCGGGAAGACCGGCCAGCCCTGTTTGGCGTACCAGAGGGCGGACGGACCCAGCTTGGCGGGACGGTCGTGCTTGTCGATCTCCGCCTGGAGTCGATTAGCCTCGGTTACGTCGTCACGCTGAGCGGCGTCACACCACTGCTGAGTTAGGGTGAACACCTCCGTGGGCTTGCACGTCGGGTGAGACGTTTGGCCCACGAAGGTGACCTCCATGACGCCGGCGCAGTCCGAACAGGTCGAGTAGAACATCGGACTGCCCTTCCGTTTAGTGGAACTGCCAGATGGATTCGATGTCGTCGAGGTTCAGATAGAGCGGGTCGGGGTTCATGCCCTCCCATTCGGCGGAGGTCAGACCCGAGCCGTTGTACTTGAACTTGAAGGACTCGCACGAAACGACCATTGACTTGCCCGACCGGTAGTTGATCTGGACGGTGTGCTTCGCCACTAGAAGGGGCGTTCCTCGGAGAACCCTCCGCCGCTGAAGCCCTGCTGCTGGGCGGGCGATTGGTTGAACTGCTGCTGAGGCTCGGCCGGCGCACCTACGCCACGGGCAACCTTGACCTCGAAGTTCTTCACCGTGTTGCCATTGCGAGTGTTGGAGACACCAGTCAACGTGACCTTGACCAGGTCGCCGCGCTTCAGGTTGGCCTCGATGATGTCGCGCTCCAGTTGGTACTGGGCGGCCGTCAAGGTGACAACCGTTCCGGCGTCGTAGTTGGTGCGCTGCCCCTTCGTGAAGGACGCGGCCGGCTCTGTCAGCTCAATCGCCAACTCCGGGCAAGGGCCGGCGTTGTTCATCTTCTGACCGGTGCCAACATGGATCACCTTGCCAGTGACGTGTTGACCCTCCTGAGTTCCCCAGCCAATGAAGGCGACTGAACTCGGGGCCGACACAGTTTCCCATTCGGGCATCTACTTCTTACCTTTCCTGTGCTCATCGAGGACGAGCTTGTCGTAATCGTTGCGCGGAAACGAGATGGCGCAGTCCGCGTTACTGCAATGAATCGCGTCCTCGCCCGACCACTGGCCAAGCGTGGGTAGTGAACATTTCGGGCAGGGAATGTGGCGTCGCTGCCACGTGCGGGACAGGCCGATGATCTGATCGGCCTTGCGCCAGCACGCACGGATGTAGAGAGCCCGCTCCACTCCGTCGAGGTAGGTCTCGCGCATTCTGCCGCGGCGCCACAGGGTGAACTTCTCCGCCGGCCGATTGATCAAGTCCGCCACTGCAACGTTGCCAGCCCGGCGGACTACCTCGTCGATCTCGTCCATCAAGTCAAGCGCCCGCAGGTTGATGGGTACGGACGGCTCCGGGGTGGAGTTGACTTTCGAGCCCTGACTTGTCGTCGGGGAAACGCCGAGGAACGACCGCAGTGCGTCACGGATGACGGGGAGCTGTTCCAGATAGTCCTGGAGTTGCTTCACACAGCCGTTGCAGATCGTGGCCGGCTTCGACGTGATGGCGGAACCGTCTGGCGTTATCCCGACGCAGCGGTCCAGGCTGCGGCAGCGGTGGTGCGGGTCATCCAACTGCGGCACCCACGTGCACGGTCATTTTCAAGCCGAGGACGGTTACGCCGTCGAGCTTGTTGAGCCACCACTTATGGCCCGCCTGTTCGACCGGCTGTAGGCTAAGCAGCCTTCCGCCCCGATGCCAGCCGATGAACAGCTCGTGGTTGCGGAACTTCTCCTGGATGGAGAAGCCTGGGTCTGCGACCGGCCGCAGCACATTGTCATCGTCGAAGTGAAATTCCACAAACGTGAGCCCGCTCGCGCGCTTGTAGTGGCCGTCTTCGGTCCTCTTGTAGATGGCCATGTCGTAGCCACCGCTCATGCCGCTGCCCCCTCAAACAGTCTCGACAATGTGGCAGCGGGGTCCGAGGATCGCCACTGCTCAAGATTGTGTTCGTACCTGGCCTGCTGACCGTCCCCGGTGTCCACGCAATTCAGTACCCATTCGAGGTTGTCCGCAGCGCAGTTGGTCACATCGCCATCCTTGAATCGCAGCTTCCACCTGTGCACGTCGGCGATGTCGAATCGATCAAACGGCAGTCCGTGGAAGGTTGCGGCCACCAGGTAGGCAACTCGCATCTGATACTTGTTCTCCTTGGCGCGCGACCCGCCGAAGGAAATGCCCACAATCATCTGCTTGGGTGCCCGGGGATGTGTGGCAGCGAACCTCTGCTTGAGGATGCGCCCGGGGACGGTACGCCGACGCAGTTGGTCGCGCCACTGATGCTCGATCTCGTACGTGCGGGTGCGGATCTCGCCGTCGCGAGTCGCCTCAAACCTCTCAGGCAGTATCGGTATGCGGTGCCACTGCTCGTCGCTCATGCGCTCTCCGCCATGGTCGCACCGCCGTACAGCCGGGTCCGCTCTCGCGCGGTCGTGTTCCCCCAGATGCCGTAGCGATGGGCCGGGTCCTCAAGCTCCAGGCACTCCGCCAGGCAGGCCGTCTGCACCGGGCAGCCCCCGCAGATCTTCTTGGCCCGCTTGTAGGCGTTGCCCTTGGCGAAGAATGCGCGCTTGTCGATTTCGGGCAGGTCTTTACACGCTGCACCGCGGAGGTCGTTGGTCGGCTGGAAGAACACGGCTACCCCTTTGCGGCGTGAATGATGTCCAGGAAGTCTCGAAGGGTTAGGGTCACGTATTGGTCGCCAGGTTGACCCTTCCCCTTTCGCTTATGGATGACGACGCCGGCGAGGGCGCCGTAGTTTGCGGCCTCTCGCTGGGCCTCGAAGGTCCAGGTGCCGAGATCTAATCGGTTATGGTTCTTGCACTCGATCGCTAACAGGTGCTCGCCAATACGGAAGTTGGCGATGTCTCCACGGTCCTGCGTTCCGGAGAGGGGCAGCCGGTCGATATCGGGTGACCATTCCTGCTTGAGGTAGTCCCGGATCAGCGACTCATAAGCGGTGCCCTTCTGCTTAGAGCGATTGGCCATAGGGAATCCGGACGTACGGATATTCCTCGACATCAGCGACCACGCTGAGCTTGATCAGCCGAGGGGAAGCGGAGAGCCTGTCCAGCTCCCCGAACACTGCCGCGTCATCGGGAAGCTCACGGGCATCCTGAACCAGCTTGCGCAGGTCGCCCAGTTCCAGCGAACGCACCCCCACCAGCGGAATTGCTTCGATCTCGACGCGGGTGCTCGTCTTCGAGTAGACGGTCATATGTACTTCCCTGCCGTTGGCATGAACACCGTTCCCGGCTCACGCATGTCGTAGTGGGCTTCGTTCTCGACCGCCTTCACCGCGATCCGCCCGCCGGGGGCCACCAGGGTCTTCTGGCTGAGCGGGTCATCCAGCTTCGCGAGGAGAACTTCAAGGTTTCGTCTGGTCAATTCGAGGACGTGGACATGGCCGATGCCCTCGGCTTCGATGAGTTTCATTTCTCCCTGGCACAATCAGGCCACAAGGCCCCCATCGGGCAGTGGTCGTAGTCGTCTTGACTGACCTCGACCGTGCCCTTCCAATTGCCGTTCTTCAGGTCGGTGACTTCTACGCGCCACTCGTCAGGCCAGTAGATCGGGTAGCCGGGCGTGGTGGTGCAGATCGGCGGATTGCCGCTACAGGTCATGGTCCCCGGCATCCACATCATGCCGGCCGGGGTGAACTCCCGGTCGGTAATGTGGCCATGGGCGGGCACGGGGTGGTCACCGCAAGCGGAGAGCGCGGCAATTAGAGCGGCGCTTAGGAGGGCTTTTCTGATCATCCGAGTACTCGCTCGATCTCTTCGTCGGCATCGCGGACGGCGGCCAGGTAGACCTCCCCGGACCCCTTGCCAACAAAGGTGTCGAATATAAACGCGACAACTTGATCGCGGTAGAGAATCTCCGCCTTGAGCGCGACAATCGATGGCATCAGAAATCCCCCGGTTCGACTTGTAGCGTCTTCAGGCCAAGCGCTCGCCACATCTCGACGACTTGCGTACGGTCATCGAGCACGAAGCGGACGTTGTACTTGCCGCGGATGTGCTGGTTGAACAGGTCGTACTTGACCTGGTAGTCGGGCAGCTTGTTACCGCGGTCATCCACCGCCTTGGTCGGGCGCATGTGGAGTTCGTCGTAACCACCGATCAGATTGGCCTCTAGCCAGTCCGCGGTGACATCTCGGCAATCGTCGTCGCGTCCCGAGACAATCAGTATCGACACGTATTCGCCGACGACCCTGACAAGCTCTGCGATCGCCAGATCGGGAGCGTCCTCACCCACCCGCGAGTAGTCGTACGGACTACGCCCGGTCATGTGCGCGAGCGTGCCGTCAATGTCGACGATGATCGCCTCGGGCAAGCCAGGAATCCATTCGACTGGCTCGATGACGAACGGCTCGGCGGTGACCAGCGGCCACTTCTCGACTGGCCACTTCTTGGCCTGCTGATCGATCACCTTGTCGCCGACGTAGCGATCACCCTTCAGCATCCGCGAGTAGTCGTGGCGCTTGCACTCGTCGAGAGGGGTGACTACATCTACTACGCCAAAGTCAACGCCCAGTCGCGTTGCCAGTCGCGCCCACTTCCGCAGATACGGAGCGTGAAGGTGTGTCGCGTCCACGACGACGCTCGTTCCGTTCCGCAGGAAAGCCTCCACCTGTGCTTCCTCGGCAACGGTAACTCGATCCTCATCCTCCCTCTTCCCCGTCCAGTAGGAGCCGAGCAACATGAATCGAAGCGAGTCACGATTAACGACGACGGCTCCAATGCCCTTGGCGATCTCCGCGGCGCGGGTCGACTTGCCGCTACCGGAGTAGCCACGCATACAGGTCAGAGTTGTCACGGGTGTCCTCGATTGAATGCGGCCAGTGCTTCTGCGCCGGTGTTAAACCGGGCGCCCAGTAGCGGACTGCCGGTGCGAATAGCATGGCCGGCAGTGTCGAAGGCTGGCGGAATGATGTGCCACTTACCATCCCTGCTGCGGGATGGGGAGACAATGAGCCAGCGGTCCAGGCTGTGCCCGAACGGTAGCTTCAGCTTCATCGATTCCTCCGTCGACAGTGAGCAGCTTCCAAGCGCCGTGCCACAACACCGGGGAAGCCTCGGGAGAATCAGTTCGCAGTAGGCACCAGCCACCGCGCTCCCGCGCCTCAACGGTATTGTCTGTTACCCAGGAGTGGTCGCGGCGGCATAGAGCGATTAGGTTGGCCATGCCAAACGAAATCTCGGGTCGCGCACTCCCGCCAGCCCCCCGATTGATCCGGTGGTGTACGTCGAGGGCATCAGCCACGCTGCACATCACACAGGATTTGTCGCGCTCGATTACGGCGGCCTTGGTTTCTTTCCAAGCGCGTCGGCCAAGGTAATTCGCGTTGCAGCCGATCTCGCGAGCGCCTTGCGCAATCGTTATTTCGGCTGCGCGAATCCGGTCGATAACTTCTCGTACCAGGTTCTGGTCGTACCGTACGCGGATGTCCTCCCCCGGAGGGCTTTTCCGCTGCCGGTTCCACCTATCCCGCTGGCGAATATCGACGCATGCGCGGCAATCGCCCTGGGCATTCCGGCCGACTACCGCGTATTCGTGGTTGCGTTTGCAGTGCGTCGCACGCGGCCTAGCTGCCACACCGCGCCTCGTGTTTTCGGGGCCGTCGACAAGCTCAAGGTGATCGACATTGACACAACACCGCACACGGCAGAGATGGTCGACCGTCAGGCCGTTTGGTATCGGGCCGTGTTCGCGTTCCCAGGCGTACCGGTGGGCATATCCGTTTTTGCCGTTAAAGCTAAATTGGCCATAGCCGTTCCCATTGTCGGCGCCCAAGTAGATTAGGCACGGTCCGAGTTCTGGACGATATGTTGGGGGCTTGCCCCACCGCGTTGCTTTTGCGAATCGATACTCCGGGTCAAGCTTGTTCAGTTCCTTAAACCTTCGCTACGTCCTTGATCACATTACTGAGCCGAATCAATGGCGTGTTGCACGTCAGACAAGACGCGCTACGAATGCCGGCCCAGCCCCAGTTGACGGTCCGCTGCGCACTCTCGACCAGGGCGGTGAAACAGCTCACGCAGACGACCGCTTTCGTCGTACCGTTCTCCGCCTTGTCGCAGTTGTCGACTAGGTGTGTCTCGATATACCAGCGGCCGGGATTGTCGCACGCGGCGGTGGCATCGTGGTATGGCGATTGGCAGGCTATGCAATTGCAGCCGGCATCCCAATCCTCTGGCTCATCCGTTGACATATTCGAGAGCTGCCTCATGGAGCTGACGCAGTTCGGCAACAGTGCTGCGAATACCGGCGGGTGAATGCTCTGCTCGATACTCCAACTGGCCCCGCAAAGCGTGGAGACGGGTCCTGATGATGAACTCCGCCTCTCCATCTGCGATGGAAGGCAGCAGCTTAGAAATATCGCCGTCCAGGCGATACCCCGCCTTAATGAGTTCCACGGTCTGCTTATCCACTTAAAACCTCCCGGCATTTTGGTACGCCTGCTGCACGCTCTTGCCGACCGTCTGCCAGGCGGAGATCACGTTGTGGATGCTGCGCAGTCGCTGCTCGGCGTACTTGAACAACACGTCAGCGTCGTCCTTGGCTTCACGCTCCGCGGCGGTGCGCAGTTCGGCGTCGTACTTCTTGTCGTTGGTGGCTTCCTGGGAGGCGAGCTTGGCCCGGGCGAACGCCTGGTCGTATTCACGCTCGGTGTCGCGGTAGGCCTTGTAGCGCGTCTTCCAGTCGACTAGCGCCTCGCGGAGGGTGTCCGTCAGCTCCAGGAGCCGCTTCTCGACTTCGATCGGGGTAAGCCCCTCGGGGTCGACACTGGACACGCTCTCCCATTCGGGTTCCGCCATCTAGTCCTCTAGCAGATGGACGATGCCGATGATGACAGCGCACACGACAATGATGGCTGCGGAAAGGGCAAGGCCGCCCCAGAAGGGCAGGAGCACCCACAGCCAGGGCCAATTGACAACGTGGCCCAATTTCAGTCCGACGAACAGAACACCCAGGAGTGGCAGTACGCCGACCCCGCTGACCGTAGTGGAGGTGCTGTTGGCTTGACTCATGATGCCCTCAATTCAAATTCGATTGGCTTGCCTTCTTTGGAGGCGAAGTACTTTTGCATGGCGTCGATCCGGTTGTTCAGGATTGCGGCCTCGCGGCCTATGGCCAGGTTGATCCAGTAGAGGCCGACCTCTGGCTTGTCTTCCGACAGCGGGAAGTGGATGAGCACGCCCCAGTCGGTGTTGAGGTCGGGGTGGATCGGCAGGCGTTCATTTTTGTCCTGGTCGTAGCGGCACCCCAGTGCATAGGAGGCAAGCTGCGCATACACGCCGGCGGGATACTTCACGTCCCACTTGCCGGTCTTGCCGTCCCCCACCACCAGCCAAGGTTCGTCTAGTGGTTTACCGTCCGGGCCGATGGCGCCCTTCGGGATTTCCATGAAGTGGTCGAACGATCCGGCCTTCTTCAGCTCGTCGTTGATGATCAGGACTTCACTGTCGAGGAAGCGGATCGGCTCGGTCGCGGCGCAGTACGTCTCCAGCGGTCCCGCGAGATGGTCCTGCACAATGAGCGGCTTCTCGCCGCGGTTGCGCATCTCCCAGTACTTGTGGAACTCGGTGCCCATCTCGGAGGCGTTGTTGGCGCCGGCGATCTCGCAGGCGTCCTCGACCGCGGCCATCAGCCGGTCCTTGCCGGGTTCCGATCCGCCGTCGCGACCCTTGTAGTACGGGTCGCCGTCGTACTCGTTGATCAGGGTGACGATGCGGGAGCGGACCGACTTGGACATCACCGTGCCCATGGCAGCGAAGGCCGCCTTGAAGTCCGCTAGCCCGCTGCCGCCCTTCAGGTGTTCGCCGGCCTTACTAGCCCGGCCATATTGCTGAACATCCTTGCGGGGGGTGTAGAAGTAGTTCTTGCCGTTCTTGGCCCGCTTCCACTCACCGGTGATGGGCTCGGCGCCGGGAGGAGCGACAAGGATCTTGCCCTGGTAACTCCTGCGGACCTGATAGTCGGTCAGTTTGTTGCCTCCGTTAGGAATGCGCCGTCATCGATGACCAACGTCAACGCGGCGTCGAGCACGTCACGCAGATCGCGCAGCCGATACGGGTCCAGGTCGATCTCTGGCATGCCGCCGATCGTCAACAGCGTGTGATTGTCATCGAAGATGGCCGCACTGCTGCGGTCGCCGGCGACGTGGCGCTCCCGCTCGTCGTACTCCGGGTAGTACTGGTTGGTGACGCGAACGGTCATTCGCCGCGCAGCCGTGCGATGGTGGTGTCGAAGAGGCCGAGTACGTCGGCCTGAGTGGTCACGTCGGCGTCGTTGTAGTCGTAGATCAGGCCGCGGGCCGCAGACGCCTCCACATCCCGGTCCTCCGTGACCCGGGTCCAGCCAAGGGTGGTGGCAAGGGCAATTGCGGCCCGCTCACCGCGATTGGTGTGAATGAAGGCATATGGACCGCCACCGATCGCATCACCGATAGCGCCGCCCGAGCAGCGGGCGTTGATATACGAGCGGAATGTCTTCTTGGCCAGCCCGTGCCGGGCTATCAAGTCGCGCGCCGCGGTGAGGTCTTCGATCGTCTGCTTGGTGACCGGGTCCAGTTCGGTTTCCGGAAGGGTGACAGTCATGTCAACTCCTGACAAAGTTAAGCCCCGCCTGCGCGATGTCGCTGACTTTGTGGTTAAAGGGTCATCGCGCTTTTAGAGGGTGCTTCAAGTCCTCTTGGCGGGGAAGTTGGGGGCACACGACCGGGCCGCGCGGTCGAGCGTCGTCCTAAAGGTTCACCGGAGAAGTAGCGTTCTCCACGGCCGGCTAAGACAGGGGTACATACGGGCTATTACCTGTCTACCGAGTTCGCCCCACTACGGGCGTCCCGCTCCCCACACATGGTTCAACGCCAAATATGCAGGGCAGAGATCAGTCCTTGCGGTAACCGATGTCGAGGATCTCCGCGGCGATCTTTCGGTATACATCCATCGTGATCGGATTGTCTTCCGGGTGCGCGATCGGGAACATGCGGCTGAAGATTGTTCGCGCTATCTCTTCGATAGCCGCTTCCCGCTCGGCGGCTTCCCTCTCCTCCTCGGCGACCCGGGGGGCCTCATGGCGCAGGTCGTCTGCACTCCAGTGGACATGGAGCGGGAAGGGGTACCCGTAGTGCGCGCTCGCCTCTTCAAGCGTTTTAGCGGCGTCCACCATCCGCTCGGCAAGATCACTCATGAGTCGAGCACCTCAGTGAAGGGGCCGTACACGTCGTATACGGTGGTTTCGTCTCGAACCCACTCGCACGGGCACGATTCATCGCTGTCCGCCACCAACACGCCCTCTGGCACCTCGGTCAGCGACTTCCACACCCGAGGCACCGGCTCGGGCTCCGAGTCCTCGGTCGCGTAGACAAACAGCCAGGCATCTCTGGCGAACTCGGCAACTCCGATGCCGCTCTTGCTCAGCCAGAGGTTGCCTTCGTCGCCGAGTTCTCCGCCGAGGGTTTCCCACTCGTCAGCGTCGAACTCGTGCGACCCATGTTCGGGGGTCACAACTATGATCATTCGTCTTCCTTCGGTAGTCGGTAGATTCCTACGGCCATCCAGGCGATGGCGATGACAATTGCGATCGCGAACTCGACGATGAACGGCAGCGTGAATGGCACGGCGCAACCGACAAAGATAACGAGCGCGAGGATGAGTGCTGACGCCATGGCGACGCCGGCGAAGAGGAACCGGTTCACAACGGTGCGCCCCTCTGGTCAATCGCCGCGGTAAGTTCGTCCGCCGTAGGCATGGCCTTCTCCTAGATCGTCACGCCACCCCTCTTTGGAGGACCAAACGACGGTGACCACTCGATGCTGAACCACCCCGCAGGTGATCCTGCCGGCGCGGTGATTGAACCCCTTGTGCTTGCGGGACTTGGTGACCGAGTCCGGATTGAGGAGGCACTGACGTATCTCCTCGCCGGCGACACCCATGTCCAGTGCGCGGTCGATCGCGTGCGGGGTAATGACGTACCCCTCCAGACACATGGTCATGTCAGGCTGGCCACGTCAATAGGTTGAGGCCAGGGCTCGAAGCCCACGGTCTTGAGTTCTTCGCAGATCTCCGCGCGGCTTTCGAGCAGGCTACGCATGTCGGCACTGAGGCGCCGAGTGGGCTCCTGGTCGATCATGTCGATAAGGGTTTCGTCGACCGCGGTCAACTGCTCGACCAGGTCGATGCGCTTCTCCAGCGTCTCTGCGGCTTTCATCATGTCGCTCACGTCGCCAGCTCGTAGTAGCGCTTGGGCTTACTTGCACGGGCCTTACGGCGCCGGCCGTGGACAAGTCCAGTGGTGGCGCGGTGGTGACGGAATCGTGCCCGGGGATACTTGCCGGTGGAGGCCGACAATTCAGCCAGTGCCTCCTGGGCTTCTAGTGGGAGTTCTTCGGTGGGGCTTGGCGGGGAGGCATCCGCCAAGATGAACCATGCTGCGAGATATAGCCTCTGCTCATCATTGAGATCCGACAACCGCATTTACTACTCCCATCTAGTTCCGTGAGGAGAAGTCAGTCGCAAGGGGGAGCCGGAACCGAACACCATGCCCCTCCACGGCGCCGGCTCAACCCCGAGCGACTAGCGCGCACCCGCGGAATTGAACCGCGGCAAGGGCCATCCCGTGCGCAACCTAAAGATTGAGTAGTTCTTCCTCTTGTGCACAGCACAAGGTCAAGGCATTCCCTTGCGGGCGCCCATACCATCTACTCGTCACATATTTTGCTGGGCTTCTCGCCTCCCAGCTCGGCTATCAATGTCGATCCACTCCCATGCGCCCGGACACTGCGGCAGCACGCAACTGCTTTGGATCAACTGCAAGTATTCAAGTTTTAGAGACAGGAGATCTCGACGATTCCTGCTAAGCCGAAAAGAACTTCCGGATAGAGCCTTCCATCCGGAGCTAAATGCCAACTGGTGGTGGCGGTGATGCTGGGCGGTAGATCGCCCCTAGAGGGGAAACCGAAGAAGAGGTTTCCGTCCTTGACTTCGATGATGACTTTACCATCCCGATGCGCTATTTCGTACGCACACGGAGAACCATTTGTGGGAAATTTTCTCTGATCATTGCCGGTGTCGAACACGACCATGTCGGGGCGTAACGAGACGCTGACGAGCGGCACAATCACAGTCCTTTCCCGGCCGGATGACGCTGCTTGGCTTGACGGACCTGCCGCCGGTGAACGAGGCGGAGTACGCACTGGATCATGCCGCCGCCCTCCTGCCGGCCCGACGCCATGTCTCGTTGAGGAACTCAGCGATCGCCCGGTTGGCTTTCACCGTCTGTCCCGGGTGCAGCAGATCGAAGGCGTGCACACCGCCGTCGATCTCCAGATACCGGGTGGGGTTGTCCGACACCTCGGTCAGCCGGCGGAAGAACCGCCGCGCCTCATCGACATAGATCAAGACATCGCGGGTACCGTGGACCATCATCATCGGTGCGGCGCCCGGATTGACCATCGCCATGGGTGAGGCCGAGGCGAACAGCCACGGGGCCTGGGTGTAGCGCTTGCCGACGACCACGCGCTCCAGGTACCCCATGAACAGAGTCCGCCACAGCGAGTCGCGGCTCTCCCAGTCGTAGGAGCCGTAGATGCTCACGCAGGCGTCGACCAGCGTTCCGTCAAGCCCGGCCAGGGTGGCGAGGTGCCCACCCGCCGAGGCGCCGGCGATGGCGACGAAGTTGGGGTCACCGCCGAAGCGGTGTGCGTTGGTGCGTGCCCATTCGATCGCGTCGCACACGTCCTCGATCTGGCTCGGCCACCGGTGCAGCGGTGCGGTGCGGTAGTCGATGGACAGGCATACCCAGCCCTGCTCGACCATCCGGGCCAGCAGCGCGTGCCCCTGGAAGGTCATCCGGGAGCCGCTGGCCCATGCTCCGCCAGGGGCGAAGATGAGGATGGGGGCATTGGGGTATTGATTCTCGCCCTGCCAGATATCGAGTCGCTGGCCCGCGCTGCCGTAACGCACGGTGCGGGTGACGTGGCGCCGGCGGTGGCCGAAGAACGCCAGCGACGGGGGGAGCAGTTTAGTGATCACGGGATCACCCGGAACAGCTCGAAGAACATTGCCTGGCCGAACGCCTGGACGGAGCCGGCGAGGACACGCCGCCCGGGTTCCTGCCGGCCGCGCAGGACCCGGGATACCGTGGCGGGGTCGACTCCCCACTGCTTTGCGAGACAAGAATTTGATTTGAACAGACCCAGTTTCTTGGCCTTGTCGAACCCTGACGGGTTAGCCATGAATGTTGGCACTTCGCGATCCCATACCTTTCGGATGTTTGAACCTGTCCCCCAGTGGGTATGAAGGTAATGCAATGCATTGCATTGGGCAAGGCATTGCCTCGAAATCGGCGTGTCGCGATCTTCGGAGGATTGCGCCAACGCCGCTGGAACATGCCCAGATCAAACCGTTAGTGGACCTACACGTCTACTCTGACCTGCATAGGCGACGATGAACATTCACAGTCGGTTAACAGACAAACCGTTGCGTCGGCGCAATGCAATGGGTTAGGCTCCAGCCATGCAGGACGAGCAACCGAATCGCCGCTGGGCGGAATATGTGGCTCACGCAGTGCACGGGCTGACCAACAAGGCAGCCGCACTGCGGGCCGACGTGTCCCCCGGGACTATGGGGAATTGGCTCGATCCGAGCTGGGAGGGCCGGCCCAGTGCTGAAGCCGTGAGCAAGTTCGCGACGGCCTTTGGTCTCGACCACACTGAGGCCGCGGCTCGGGCTGGAGTTCTTCCCAGTACTGAGGGTGGCGACGTGGTCAGGGCGCCCTTGAGTCTCAAAGATGTCCCCACTGAGGCCCTGTTGGCTGAGCTTGGGCAACGCGCGGCCGGTGGTCCGCGGGAAAACCCTCCGGTGGCCACGATGGAGAGGAGGAGACGCCGACGCCGCCTGAGATTTGATCCCGACGCGCCCGCGCTTTAGTTAGTCCAGTTTCGTAAAACGCGCCAAAAGTTGCACGGGCGTGCCTTAAAGTGCTGACCAGCCGCGCTTTGGCCGGGAGTCGCGGTGGGCCTACTCCTACAACCCTTGGTCGGGTGAACGTGAACGCATTGCTTGGTCTAACGCTGGTCATGAGCGGTCGGTGCCTGTGGGTCAGGAAAGCAACCTGGCGCAGCAAGTGGGACGGTTCGGCAACCAATTCCATTGTCCTGCTTACGATCAACATCCTTATGATGACACCGCCGATAAGCCTGCGGATCAGTCCCGTGCTTTACAAACTGACCGGAGTGTGGAACGTCGAACAGCTCCTGGGGCACATCTGCTACATCGGGGCCATCATGGGCTTCATCGCCATGGGCACGCTCCGACTGCGTATGACAGATCGGGGACGACAGCGGTTCCTACGGCGCAACATCCAGACCGTGGGTGCGTTCTTCGTGCCGATGGGGGTGGCGCTGTTCATCTGGGGCGGGGGCGAGGGCGAGAATCTTGGCGACCTCGTGTTCGATCGGCCGAGCCCAACCATGTACCCCTACTGGCTCCTGCTCATCGCCACCTCGACCTACCTCACCGTGGTCCTGATTGCGATCCTGCACGAGCTGAATCGCAACCCGGTCAATCGGGTCACTGCCAAGATCTACCTGCTCGGCTCCTATCTCGCGCTCCTCAACGGGTTCATGGCAGTACTGTTCCTGTTCTCGCCGGCCAACTGCACGTGCTGGTGGTGTGGCATCCGGGCCGAGTTGGTGATCTTCGCCCTGGCCGCCGCAGCGTCGTGGACGAAGCCGGCGAAGCTCAGGCACGACAGCGGCGATGCCCCGTTGGTGCCGGCGACGTAGAACCCCGGGGCGTCCCAGGGGGGGTCCTGGGTGTGATCTAGGTAACAATTTTGTCGTATGCATGGGCGTGTCTCTGCAAACGCCCTGTACGTTCTCGCGATAGAAGATGGGTGCGAAGCGCCCCTGCTTGTGACCGAGCGTTAGCGAGGCCCTAGCCCGCTCCGCGGCGAGACGCGCGGCACGCGGGGTGAGGCGTGGCGGAGTCCTGTCGGGTGGCGGATGTCGCGTGGCATTGGGCGAAGCCTGATGCCGTAGGACATTGCCGTTAGACGTTAACGGCGCGATTAGTGAACGAAGATGAATGGGTCGCAGAGGCCCTGTCAACCCTGCCCCCACTGTCCGAGTCGAAGAAGTCGCGCCTGCGGCTAATCTTCCGCGACGAGCCAGCGGTAGGCGAGGTGCTCCGGTTTGAACGTCATACCCTTCCTGCCCGGCAGGAGGGTGAGTTCGACGATCTCCCGGATCGCCAGCCGGCGGCGGTCTAATGACCAACGCGCCCAGATTGGACCGGGATTCTCGCAGACGAGTTCCTCGATCGCCCTCGCGCGCGCACTCCGACGCAGTTGTGCCCGGATCTGCCCCAACTCTTCCGTCAGCGTATCGGTGGCGACCTTCACCTGTACGGGCGTCATCAAGTCCCGCGCCCACTCCAGGCCGAGTTGCCTGATCTTCTCTTCGAGTACCTTCTCGCGCTCGACAAGCTCGACCACGTCCTCCCTGGACCGGTCAATGAGCAACTCCTTGGCCTCATCGGTGGCCATGAACCCGAGGATGAGCTTGATCGCCAGATTGTCTATTGGCGCCATCTGTCGGGACACCCCACCGCAGTGCTTGCACTTGTAGACATAGTGAAGATTGAAAGCCGCACCGACCGCCTTGGAACATTTCCCACAAAGCAGAATGCCGCTGAGGAGATGCTTCCTTGCCGGCGGGGCGAGTTGCCGTCCCGGCGCTGTCAGGATTGCGTGCGCCGACTGCCACAGTTCTTCGTCGACTATCGGCTCCCATTGCGCCGGTCCGACAACGTCACCGCCGTACGTCCGAAGGCCGGCATACCGGGGCTTGACCAACATCTGTCTTACCGTGTGGCCCGCCCAGGTGTTGCCATCGGTGGTCTTGACCCCGTCCTCGTTCCACCGTTTGGCGATCGAGTAGAGGCTTTCGCCGGCGAGCACCGATCGGTATGCCTCGCGGACAAGTTTCGCTTCTTCGGGGTGCGGCGCTAGTGCTCCGTCGAGGTATCCGAATGGCCTCTTGCCACCGATCCATCTTCCCTGTTTCGCCGCCTGCTTTGCGGCCGACTTCTGGCGCGCACTCTTGCGTCGCATTTCCCCCTCGGCGACGGAGGCGAGGATGCCGGCCGCCGTCCTTCCGCCATCGGTGGAAGTGTCGATCCCGTCCGCGGTGGTGATGATCGCAACGCCGGTCTGGTCGCACACCTCCAGGAGGGAAACGAACTCGGAGAGCTTCCTCAGTAGTCGGTCCATGTGGCGGGCCACAATGACATCGAACTCGTCGAGCCGGGACAGCATTTTGTTGAACTGGGGCCGTGGCTTGTTCTTGGTCGCCGACACGTCGTTGTCCGGGAACTCGTCGATGACCGTCCAGCCGCGGGCCTCGATATAGCGGAGAACGTCCTCACGCTGGCGCTCGATACCCCACTGTTGACCTTGGGTATCTTCACTCTGGCGGAGATAGACGGCAGCGCGCATGTGGTGTACCCTACACCAAACAGCGGGTTCCGGAAAATGCGGTTAGGGCATACCTAACAAATGCGCTGTTTTGCCTAGATAGAGGATTGCATTGCTGCGACAA
>NZ_MBEU01000045.1 GCF_001954275.1 Mycobacterium sp. IS-836
CCACACCACACCCGATCAGCAACTGCGCCAACCGATTCGCCGCCACATCGAGTTGTCGATAGGTCAGGGTGCGGCCCTCGAAGCTCACCGCCACCGATTCGGGTGCGCGCACGACTTGCGCGCCGAACAATGTTGGGATCGATGCCGGCGCGGATGCGGGCTGGGTCAGCGTCCTTCGGTTACCGATCTCGTCGAGCCGGGCGCGCTCCGCAGCATCGAGCACCTCCATCGACGACAACCGCTGGGTGGGTTCGGCGGTCAATGACTCCACGACCCGCTGCAAGCGTCCGATCAGGGTCTGGATGGTGGGGGTGTCGAACACGTCGGTGCGAAATTCCACCGACCCCGCGATCCCGGCGGGCTCACCATCGTCGGTCCAGCGTTCCGCCAACGACAACGACAGATCGGTGCGGGCGGTGTGGGTATCCACCGGCAACTCGGAGACCTCTAAATCGCCCAACGCGAACCCGGCGGCGGGCTCGCTGAGGTGTCCGGGCAGGTTCTGCCAGGCCAGCATCACCTGCACCAGCGGGTGATGAGCCAGGCTTCGGATCGGGTTGAGCCGCTCCACAAGCACCTCAAACGGCACGTCCTGATGCTCATAAGCGGCCAGGCTCCGCCGGCGCACCTGCGCGAGCAACTCCGCCACACTGGGATCGCCGGCCAGATCCACACGTAACACCAAGGTGTTGACGAAGAATCCGATCAGCCCGTCGAGCGCCGGGTCACGCCGCCCG
Source organism: Mycobacterium sp. IS-836 (assembly GCF_001954275.1). Lineage (GTDB taxonomy): Bacteria > Actinomycetota > Actinomycetes > Mycobacteriales > Mycobacteriaceae > Mycobacterium. The sequence goes on from NZ_MBEU01000045.1 coordinate 738, forward strand.
GCGATCGGGAAGCCCACGGCCACATCGTTACTGGCGCTGAGCTTGCCCAACAACACCGCCAGTGCCGCCTGCACGACCATGAAACTGGTCGCATTGTGCTCGCTGGCGAGTTCGCGCACTCGCTGCTGCAGCTGCGCGGGCCACTCCACCTCGACGCGGGCGCCGCGCTGATCGGCGATCCGCGGGTAGGGCCGGTCCGTGGGTAAGGCCAGGCGCTCGGGCATGCCGGCCAGGGCGTCTTCCCAATACGCGAGCTGCTCGCCGATGCGGCTATCCCGGTCCTCGAGGTCACCGAATTGGGCCCGCTGCCACAGCGTGTAGTCGACATACTGCACCGGCAACGGCGCCCACCCCGGGCCTTGACCCGCACACCGGCTGGCATACGCCATCCCGAGATCGGTCACCAGCGGGGTGATCGACCAGCCGTCGGCCGCGATATGGTGCACCACCGCCACCAACACATGCTCATCCGCGCCGACCCGGAAAAGCCGTGCCCGCAACGG
>NZ_MBEU01000046.1 GCF_001954275.1 Mycobacterium sp. IS-836
CAATTACGCGGCGGCCAACAGTTTCCTCGATGGTCTGGCCGCCTACCGGCGTGCGCAGGGCTTGGCGGGGTTGTCGGTGGCGTGGGGGCTGTGGGAACAGGCCAGCGGCATGACCCGACACTTGGGCGAGCGCGACAAGGCCCGCATGACCCGACTCGGGCTGGCGCCGCTGTCCACCGAGCACGCCCTGCAACTCTTCGACGACGCGATGCTCGCCGACCTTCCCATGGTGGTGGCCGCGCGCGTCGATGCAGCGGCACTCGCCGACCAGCGCGCCGCACTGCCCCCGCTGCTGAGCCAGTTGGTCGTCGCTCGTCCCACCCGGCGTGTCATCGACGACGCCGACACCACGGCGGCCTCGATGACGAGCTTCGCCGCGCGGCTGCAGGGCCTGACGCCCGAGCAGCGACACGACCGACTCGTCGAGGTGGTATGCAGCAACGCCGCCACCGTGTTGGGCCGCCAGAACGCCGCCGACATCAACCCCGGAACCGTGTTTCAAGACCTCGGGTTCGATTCGCTGACCGCCGTCGAGCTGCGCAACCGGCTCAAAACCGCTACCGGACTGACCCTTTCGCCCACACTGATCTTCGACTACCCGACGCCGATCGTGTTGGCCGAACATCTCGACAGCCGGCTGGCCGTCGACACCACCAGCGCCGGCCAACCGAACCTGCTGAACCGATTGAACGACGTCACTCGTGAACTACAAGCACTGCTCGATCAACCCGACTGGAAACCCGAGGACAAGACGCAGCTCACCACCCGCATCCAGGCGCTGATGACTACCCTCAGCACCCACCTCGACCCGTACGAGTCCTACGACTCCGACGACGAGGACATCGAATCCGCCACCGAAAGCCAGCTCTTCGCCATCCTCGACGAAGAGCTCGGCTCCTAAAGCCCGCAAGGAGTGACAGTGTCGGGCCCCGACAAGCATCTCGATTACCTCAAGCGCCTCACCGCCGATCTGCGGCGTACCCGGCGGCGCCTTTCCGAATTGGAAGGCAAGCTGTCCCAGCCGGTGGCGGTGGTGGGGATGGCGTGCAGGTATCCGGGCGGCGTGGATTCGCCCGAGGGCTTGTGGGACATGGTGGTCGAAGGCCGCGACGCGGTGTCCGACTTTCCCGCGGACCGGGGCTGGGACGTGGCCGGGCTGTACGACCCGGACCCCGACACGCCGGGCAAGATGTACGTGCGCCAGGGCTCCTTCCTGTCCGACGCCGGCGACTTCGATGCGGGATTCTTCGGTGTCGGGCCCAGCGAGGCGCTCGCGATGGATCCACAGCAGCGGCTGATGCTGGAGTTGTCATGGGAAGCGTTGGAGCGCGCCGGAATTGACCCGTTGGCGCTGCGCGGGTCGGCGACGGGTGTGTTCGCCGGCGTGATCCACGCCGGCTACGGCGGCGAGGTGCACGGCGAGCTGGAGGGCTACGGCCTCACCGGCTCGACGTTGAGCGTGGCCTCCGGACGCGTGTCGTACGTCCTGGGACTGGAAGGCCCGGCGGTATCGGTGGATACGGCGTGTTCGTCGTCCTTGGTGGCGCTGCACCTGGCGGCGCAGTCACTGCGGTCGGGAGAGAGCGATCTGGCGCTAGTCGGCGGCGTGACCGTGATGGCCACCCCAGCGGCGTTCGTGGAGTTCAGCCGCCAGCGGGCGCTGGCGCCGGACGGCCGGTGCAAGGTGTATGCCGGTGCCGCCGACGGCACCGCGTGGTCGGAAGGCGCGGGGGTACTAGTCGTCGAGCGATTGGCCGACGCGCGACGGTTGGGCCACCCGGTGCTGGCCCTCGTGCGGGGCTCCGCGGTGAATCAGGACGGCGCTTCCAACGGCCTCACAGCACCCAACGGGCCGTCCCAGCAGCGGGTCGTCCGAGCGGCGCTGGCCAGCGCCGGTCTGGCCGCCGCCGACGTCGACGTGGTGGAAGGGCACGGCACGGGCACCACGTTGGGCGATCCGATTGAGGCGCAAGCGCTTCTGGCGACGTATGGACAGGATCGGCCGGCGGACCGGCCGCTGTGGCTCGGGTCAATCAAATCAAACATCGGGCACACCTCGGCCGCCGCGGGCGTCGCCGGAGTGATCAAGATGGTGCAGGCGATCCAACACGGCGTGCTGCCCCAGACGTTGCACGTGGATGTGCCCACGCCGCACGTGGATTGGTCGGCCGGAGCGGTGTCGGTATTGACGGAGTCGCGGCCGTGGCCCGCAATGGATGGTCCCCGCCGGGCGGGCGTTTCGTCGTTCGGGATCAGCGGGACGAACGCGCATGTGATCTTGGAAGAGGCCCCGACGCAGGCGCCGGCGCTGGAGAGCGAAAGCGTTGCGGCGCAGCCCGATGACACCGCGACGGCGTGGGTGTTGTCCGCCCGCTCGGAGCGGGCGCTGGCCAACCAGGCCAAGCGATTGCTGGCGCGGGTGGCCGCCGACGCGGATCTGACTCCGGCGGATGTGGGTTGGTCGTTGGTGACGACGCGGCCGGTCTTCGACCACCGGGCCGTGGTGATCGGCGCCGACCGCGACGATCTCGTCGCGGGATTGATCGAGCTGTCAGCCGGCGAGCCGGGCGGAGGCCTCGTCGTGGGGCGTGCGCAAGCGGGCGGCAAGACGGCGTTCGTGTTTCCCGGGCAGGGTTCGCAGTGGTTGGGGATGGGCCGGCAGTTGCATGACCGCTTCCCGGCGTTCGCGGAGGCGTTTGACGAGGCGGTCACCGCGTTGGATCCGCATCTGCGATTGCCGCTGCGCCAGGTGATCTGGGGCGACGACGCCGCACTGTTGGAAAGCACCGAATTCGCTCAGCCGGCGTTGTTCGCCATCGAGGTGGCACTGGCCGCACTATTGCGGCGCTGCGGCGTGGTGCCGGACGTCGTGACGGGTCATTCGGTCGGGGAGATCGCCGCGGCCCATGTGGCCGGGGCGTTGTCGCTCGCGGATGCCGCCCGGGTGGTGGCGGGCCGGGGGAGGTTGATGGCGGCCCTGCCCGCCGGCGGGGTGATGGTCGCGGTGGCCGCCGGCGAGTCAGAAGTCGCACCATTGCTGACCGAGGCGGTGAGCGTCGCCGCGGTCAATGCCCCCAATGCGGTGGTGATTTCGGGTGCCCGACAGCCGGTGGAGGCGATCTCGGATCGGCTGGCGGAGTCGGGTCGCCGGGTGCACCGGCTGGCGGTGTCGCATGCGTTTCACTCGGTACTGATGGAGCCAATGCTCGACGAGTTCACCAAGCTGCTCGACGGGATTTCGGCCGCACCACCGCGAATTGCGTTGGTGTCGAACCTGACCGGCCAATTGGCCGGTGCCGGCTACGGGTCGGCGCGGTACTGGGTTGACCATGTGCGGCAACCCGTCCGTTTCGCCGACGGCGTACGGGCCGCCGAGTCGTTGGGGGCTGACGCGTTTGTGGAGGTGGGTCCTGGCCGTGGCCTGACCGCCGCGGTGGAGCAGTCGTTGACCGCCGACCGGGCGGTGTCGGTGGTGACGCAGGCCAAGGATCGACCCGAAGCCGAGTCGCTGCTGGCCGCGCTGGGGCGGTTGTTCGTCCGGGGTGTCGGTGTGGACTGGCCCGCCGCGTTGCGGGGTGGGAACCGAGTCGACTTACCGACGTACGGATTTGTGCGGCAACGGTATTGGTTGCCTTACGGCGCCGTGGGATCGGCGGACGTGCGGGGTGCGGGGTTGCTGCACGCCGGACATCCGCTGTTAAGCGCGATAGTAGAGCGGCCCGATTCGGGCGGCGTGGTGCTGACGGGTTCTCTGTCGGTGGGGGATTTCCCGTGGCTGGCGGATCATGTCGTCGATGAAGTGATGTTGTTTCCCGGAGCGGGTTTCGTGGAGTTGGTGCTGCGGGCCGGCGATGAGGTCGGCTGTTCGGTCCTGGAGGAGCTCACGTTGTTGGCGCCGCTGGTGCTCCCGGAGACCGGCGGGGTGCGGGTGCAGCTGGTCGTCGACGCGGCCACCGAGTCGGGTTCGCGCGCCGTATGGGTCTATTCGCGTGGCGCCCACGCGGATTCGATTTGGGTATTGCACGCGCAGGGCGTACTGAACGCGGGTTCGCCGGCACCCGCGGACCTGTCGGTGTGGCCGCCGGCTGGTGCGTCGGCGGTGGACGCCGGCGATGTGTACGGCGTGTTGGCGGCGCGGGGCTATGAGTACGGGCCGGCGTTTCGCGGCGTGCGGGCGATGTGGCAACGGGGGCAAGAGATTTTCGCCGAGGTCGCCGTCGGCGAGGGTGTGACGGTCGCGGGCTTCGGAATTCATCCGGTGGTGTTGGACGCGGCGCTGCATGCGATGGGGGTGGTCGGCCAACAGGTCGAGACGATGCTGCCGTTTTCCTGGCAGGGCGTGTGTCTGCACGCAGCCGGGGCATCGAGGGTCCGGGTGCGGATCG
>NZ_MBEU01000047.1 GCF_001954275.1 Mycobacterium sp. IS-836
AGCGATTCACGGCTGGTGCTCGTAAAACGCCGCCCAGAACCAACTTTCAGACGTTTGACGTGAGAGGCCCAGATCGCCTGATCGGGTGCCGTCCAGAGGATCAGCATGGGCACCCCGGCGCGCAGGCCCGCGGCAATGGTGCCCATGCCGCCGTGGTGCACGACCGCGCGGCAGGCCGGGAAGACCGCAGCGTAATTCACCGCTTCCACCACCTTGACGTGGTCGGAATGGGGGACATTGCCGAAGTCACTCCAGCCGGAGCAGATCAGCGCCCGTTCGCCCAGTTGCGCGCAGGCCGCGCCGATCATGGCGACGGTGTCGGCGGGAGACTTGACCGGCGTGCTGCCGAAGCCGAAGAAAATCGGCGGTGTTCCCGCGGCGATCCACGACGCGACCTCCTCGTCGGCGTCCGTGGCCAACTCCATCGTCAGCGCGCCGACGAACGGTCGTTGGCCGTTGCAGTTCGCCCATTCGGCGGCCAGCCCCGGGAAGCAAACTTCTTCGTAGGCTTGAATTTCCAGTGATCCGCGCTCGGTGATGCGTCGCGCCGCAGAGCGCCTCGCCTTCGGCAGGCCCAGTTCGCGGCGCTGCGCATCGTCGCGTTTCTTGAGCATCGGCCAAGACATCCACTCGGACACCGTCATCGCGGAACGGCCCACCGGTGCGGGCAGCCCCGGAATGAGCTGGCCGTTGGCCCGTATCGGGAAGGTATGCAGCGTGGCCAGCGGAATGCCATAGTACTCCGCGATGTTGGCCGCGGACTGTTCGCCGATGGCGCTGGTGAGCACCAGGTCGGCCCCCTCGGCCAGCGACATCAGCGTCTTGCCGATCTCCTCCCAGAGCTGGTTGAACAGCCGCTGATCTTCGCGCACCAACGCGCTCAGTTCCCGGACCTTCCAAAAGCTCCGGAACAAACGGGTCAAAAGGTCGCGGTGCACGTCCTGCCACAGTCGCGCGTCCGGCCCAAACTCGGTCGCCCTGAGCCCGGCCGACTCGACGAATTCAACCAGGTCGGGCGCGACGGCCACGTGTACGTCGTGCCCGCGGCGCAGCAGTTCACGGCCGACAGCAACGCCGGGCTCCGCGTCGCCGCG
>NZ_MBEU01000048.1 GCF_001954275.1 Mycobacterium sp. IS-836
GGACCGGAACCGCCTCGACAACCTGACAACGCTCGTCACCGGAGGCGAGGCCTGCCCGGGAGGTTTGGTGGCGGCCTGGGCGCCGGGCCGGCGGATGTTCAACGCCTACGGTCCGACCGAGACCACCATCTGGGCTACCTGTGCGCCGCTGACGGCGGGACAGCCGGTGAATATCGGCGCCCCCGTTGCCGGGGTGTACGCGCTGGTGCTCGACACGCGGCTGAACCCCGTGCCGGTCGGGGTGGTCGGCGAGTTATACGTCGGTGGGCCGGCGCTGGCGCGCGGCTACGTGGGCCGGGTGGGATTGACCGCGGAACGGTTTGTGGCCAACCCCTTTGCCGGCGCGGGAGCGCCCGGAGCACGCATGTATCGCACCGGGGATCTGGTGCGCTGGACCGCCGCCGGTGCCCTGCAGTATCTGGGCCGCGCCGATGCCCAGGTCAAACTGCGCGGGCAACGCATCGAGCTGGGCGAAATCGAAAGCACCCTGCTGGCCTGCCCACAGGTCACCCAGGCCGCCGCCGCGGTGCACGAGGCCGCCACCAAACCTCCCGGGCAGGCCTCGCCTCCGGTGACGAGCGTTGTCAGGTTGTCGAGGCGGTTGCGATCC
>NZ_MBEU01000049.1 GCF_001954275.1 Mycobacterium sp. IS-836
CGCCCGCCCCTGCCGACCAATGAGCGGCCTCGAGCCTGGCCTGCTGGAGTTTGGCCTGCGCCTCATCGCGCTCGGCCGCCAGGCGACTGGCCTCAGCGCGCTGTTCATCGAACTTGCGCTTCGAGTCGGTCAGCGCGGCCACCGCGGCGTCCTGGCTGGCCTTCGCGTCGGCCGCGGCCTTGTCCGCCTTCTGTTTGGCCAGCCGCGCCGCCGACTCCTTGTTCACCTGGTCGGTCCGGGCCCGCTGCAGGTTGTCCATCACCGCTTGCGAGCTAGCGGTCAGGGTTCTCGCCGCGGTTTCGGTGGAGATGATGTCTTCGGGGCTGGTCGCGGTCAGGTAGGCGCCCGACGGCCCATTCATATAGGTGGCCGCCGCAAAGGTATTGAAGCGGTGCTGGGCCGCGGCGATCGCCGCGTTGGCGTCTTTGACCCCCTGCTGACTGGCGTCGAGGTCGTGTTGGGCGGCGATCTCGTTGTCCCGCGCTGTCTCCACGTCGACGAGAGCCTTGTTGACGCTTTCCTGCGCGGTCTGGATTTCGGCGCTGAGATCTTCCATGCGCTGGTTGGCCTTGGCGACGTTCGCGATCAGCGCGGCCAATTTGTCGGCGTTGGGGTCACCGTTTGCCAGACCCGGGGTGCAGACCAACAGCGCGGCGCACACGACCGACGGAACGACCGGCCGGAGCAGCCTGGCGAGTGATCGCACGGAGAAGCCACGGGGGGTGCGTGTCATTCGACTCGGTCTCCTATGGCTCAGCGCGGACAGGCGACGCAAATCACAGACTTCTCGGAAAGCGCCAAAGACAACAAGAGCATCATTTGCACCGTACGTCACACCACACGCTATGGAAACGCGAGCAACAAACTGCACTCGGGAAGTGCGTTTACTGTGACCGAACGGTGACCTGCGGTGTTTGCCGCTTAGACGCGCAGGCCACGCTCATGAAGACCGGCCGAGCCGGAAACGCCGGTTAAACGCCCTGACTGGGCTCATCCGGTTGAGGATCCCCCGCTTGGGGCGACGTTGCTGATCGCTTCGCGCGCAGCTGCAGCAGCCTGGTGCCGACGGCCGCGGCCAGCACCCCGATCAGCAAGGCGATCGTCAAGCCGGTCCAGGGGAATTCGGGGCCGTTCAGCTCATTCAAAAAATGCTGCGCCGAGACCGTGGGATTGCCGGTCTTGGCGATATCCTCGCCGGCCTCCAGCGTCACCCGCGGGAAGTGCGTGCTGTAGCTGCCGACGTAGCTCGGGCTGAGCGTGAGGACCGTGACGTCGTGGTAGTCGGCGCCGACGACGGTGGAGATGTCGCGCAGCGGTGTGTCGTTCGGGGGGTTGTGATCGAGCAGGACGATCTTGAGGTTGATGCCCTCGGCGTGCGCCTGGTTGACGATGCCCAGCAGTGCCGGCACCGCATCCGGCGGCGCGCTGACCCCCGTCGCCGCGACCTGAGCCTTGACGGCCGCCATGTCGACGTCCTGCGGGATATACAGCGGCAGAACCAAGGAATCGTGCCCGCCCATCGCGTCCCTCCTGCCGCCGCTCGCCCAGTGCTACAGGCACCGTACGCGACTTAGCCTCAAGGGGTTTAAACGCGCGCCGCTCGCGACAAGACTGGAACTACGGGGCCCGCTCTAATACAGGACAAGCGTACTGTTAAAGTAGCACCGCACCGCCGACACGGCCCGTCGGCGGAAGAACTAAATCTTGGGAGTTGAAGTGACTGAATCTGTGAACTCATTCGAAGCCCGCGACACCCTCAAGGTCGGCGACAAGAGTTACCAGATCTATCGCCTCGACGCCGTCCCCAATACGGAGAAACTCCCCTACAGCCTCAAAGTCCTCGCCGAGAACCTGCTGCGCAACGAGGACGGCAGCAACATCACCAAGGACCACATCGAGGCCATCGCGAATTGGGATCCCAAGGCGGAGCCCAGCATTGAGATCCAGTACACGCCGGCGCGCGTGGTGATGCAGGACTTCACCGGCGTGCCCTGCATCGTCGACCTGGCCACCATGCGCGAGGCGATCGGCGACCTGGGCGGCGACGCGGACAAGGTCAATCCGCTGGCGCCGGCCGATCTGGTGATCGACCACTCGGTGATCGCCGACCTGTTCGGCCGGGCCGACGCGTTCGAGCGCAACGTCGAAATCGAGTACGAGCGCAACGGCGAGCGCTACCAGTTCCTGCGCTGGGGCCAGGGCGCGTTCGACGACTTCAAGGTCGTGCCGCCGGGCACCGGCATCGTGCACCAGGTCAACATCGAATACCTCGCCAGCGTCGTGATGGAACGCGACGGGGTGGCCTACCCCGATACCGTCGTCGGCACCGACTCGCACACCACGATGGTCAACGGCCTCGGCGTCCTGGGCTGGGGCGTGGGCGGCATCGAGGCCGAGGCCGCGATGCTCGGTCAGCCGGTGTCGATGCTGATCCCCCGCGTCGTCGGCTTCAAGCTGACCGGCGAGATTCAGGCCGGCGTCACGGCCACCGACGTGGTGCTGACCGTCACCGAGATGCTGCGCAAGCATGGTGTGGTCGGCAAGTTCGTCGAGTTCTACGGCGAGGGTGTGGCCGAGGTGCCGCTGGCCAACCGCGCCACCCTGGGCAACATGAGCCCCGAATTCGGTTCCACCGCAGCGATATTCCCGATCGACCAAGAGACGATCGACTACCTGAAGTTCACCGGACGCAAGCCCGAGCAGCTTGCATTGGTCGAGGCCTACGCCAAAGAGCAGGGGATGTGGCACGACCCAAAGCACGAGCCCGAGTTCTCCGAATACCTCGAGCTCGACCTCGGCGACGTGGTGCCGTCGATCGCCGGGCCCAAGCGCCCGCAGGACCGAATCGCGCTGTCCGACGCCAAATCCACGTTCCGCGAGCAGATTTGCGACTACGTCGGCGACGACCCCGACAAGAAGGACTACTCGAAGCTGGACGAAATGGTCGACGAGACCTTCCCGGCCAGCGACCCGGGCGCCCTGAACAACGGCCACGCCGACGACCACAAGCCGGTGGAGTCGGCCGCCAAGCACGCCAAGGGACGGGTGAGCACCCCGGTGACGGTGAAGTCCGAGGAACTCGGCGAGTTCGTGATCGACCATGGCGCGGTGGTGATCGCCGCGGTCACGTCGTGCACCAACACCTCCAATCCCGAGGTGATGCTGGGCGCGGCGCTGCTGGCCCGCAACGCCGTCGAGAAGGGACTGGCCTCCAAGCCGTGGGTGAAGACCTCGATGGCGCCGGGCTCGCAGGTGGTCAGCGACTACTACGAGAAGGCCGGCCTATGGCCGTATTTGGAGAAGCTCGGCTTCTATCTGGTCGGCTACGGCTGCACCACCTGCATCGGCAACTCGGGTCCGCTGCCCGACGAGATCTCGAAGGCGATCAACGACAACGACCTCTCCGTGGCGGCCGTGCTCTCGGGCAACCGCAACTTCGAGGGGCGCATCAACCCCGACGTGAAGATGAACTACCTCGCGTCGCCGCCGCTGGTGGTCGCCTACGCACTGGCCGGGACCATGGACTTCGATTTCGAATCCGAGCCCCTGGGCCAGGACAAGGACGGCAACGACGTCTTCCTCAAAGACATCTGGCCGTCGCAGAAGGACGTGTCGGACACCATCGCCTCCGCGATCAACCAAGAGATGTTCACCAAGAACTACGCCGACGTGTTCAAGGGCGACGAGCGGTGGCGCAACCTGCCCACGCCGAGCGGCAATACCTTTGAGTGGAACGAGGATTCGACCTACGTGCGCAAGCCCCCGTACTTCGAGGGCATGTCGGCCGACCCCGAGCCGGTCAAGGACATCAGCGGCGCGCGGGTGCTGGCGCTGCTCGGCGACTCGGTGACCACCGACCACATCTCCCCGGCCGGCAGCATCAAGCCGGGCACCCCGGCCGCGCAGTACCTCGACGAGCACGGCGTGGACCGCAAGGACTACAACTCCTTCGGCTCGCGGCGCGGCAACCACGAGGTGATGATCCGCGGCACGTTCGCCAACATCCGGCTGCGCAACCAACTGCTCGACGACGTCGCCGGCGGCTACACCCGCGACTTCACCCAGGACGGCGGCCCGCAGGCGTTCATCTACGACGCGGCGCAAAACTATGCGGCACAGGACATTCCGCTGGTGGTACTGGGCGGCAAGGAGTACGGCTCCGGCTCGTCGCGGGACTGGGCGGCCAAGGGCACGCTGCTGCTGGGCGTGCGGGCGGTGATCGCCGAGTCGTTCGAGCGCATCCACCGCTCCAACCTGATCGGCATGGGTGTCATCCCGCTGCAGTTCCCCGAAGGGAAGTCGGCCGAGGAGTTGGGGCTGGACGGCACCGAGGTCTTCGACATCACCGGCATCGAGGCGCTCAACGACGGCAAGACGCCCAAGACGGTGCACGTCAAGGCGAGCAAAGACGACGGAGCCGGCGATCCAATCGAGTTCGACGCGGTGGTGCGCATCGACACGCCCGGCGAGGCCGACTACTACCGCAACGGCGGCATCCTGCAGTACGTGCTGCGCAACATGCTCAAATCCGGCTAAGCCCGGACCAGCCCGTGCCAAAAGTCAGCGAGGACCATCTGGCGGCTCGCCGCCGTCAGATCCTCGACGGCGCCCGCCGGTGCTTTGCCGAACACGGCTACGACCGGGCCACCGTGCGGCGGCTGGAGCAGGCGATCGGGATGTCGCGCGGCGCGATCTTCCACCACTTCCGCGACAAGGACGCACTCTTCTTCGCGCTGGCGCACGAAGACGCCGAGCGGATGGCCGACGTCGCCTCCCGCGAGGGTCTGATCCAGGTGATGCGCGACATGCTCGCCGCACCCGACCAGTACGACTGGCTGGCCACCCGGCTGGAGATCGCGCGCAAGCTGCGCAACGACCCGGCGTTCAGCCGCGGCTGGGCGGAGCGCTCCGCGGAACTGGCGGCGGCGACCACCGATCGGCTGCGCCGGCAGAAGGAAGCGCACCGGGTGCGCGACGACGTGCCCGGCGACGTGTTGCAGTGCTACCTGGAACTGGTTCTAGACGGACTGGTCGCGCGATTGGCGTCCGGCGAGGATCCCCGGCGGCTGGCCGCGGTCCTCGACCTGGTCGAAAATTCGGTGCGCCGCAACGATTCTGGGCCGCGAGCGTAACGGCACTGCGACTGAGGGGAGGGAAATATCGCAGTGACGTTACGTCGCTTCGCCCCGCGCAGCGGGTCTATCGGGAACGCGAGGTGTGGTTGGGCCCGCCCCGGCTGCGCATCGTGGTGCCCGACTCCAGCAGCATGCTGTGAATCGAACCGTACGACCTGCCGGTAGTGGCAACCAGGTTGCGGATGCTGGCCCCGCCTTCATAGGCGTTGCGTAGCTCATGCAGCATCTGGTCGCGCGTCTTTTTCGACTTTCTCACTTGGGGCCCCTCCAGGCTTGAAACACGATCCCAAGCACATAGGGTAAGAACCCGCCGTCGGCCGCGTGGGCGGTTTCGCCGAATCCGCCGCGGCCACATCAAGATCAAGCCAGCTCGATCAGATCCCGATACTCGTCCGACCAGTAGTCCTCGGTGCCGTCGGGCAACAGCACGACACGTTGCGGATCGAGCGCCTCGGCCGCACCGGGGTCGTGCGTCACCAACACCACCGCGCCGCGATAGCTGCGCAGCGCGTCGAGCACCTGTTCGCGCGACGCGGGGTCGAGGTTGTTGGTCGGCTCGTCGAGCAACAACACGTTCGCCGTGGACGCCACCAGTCCGGCCAGTGCGAGGCGGGTCTTCTCCCCGCCGGACAGGGTGCCGGCCGGCTGGTCGAGCTGCGCACCGCTGAACATGAAAGCTCCCAGCAGGCCGCGCAGATCCTGCTCACCGGAATCCGGTGCGGCATGCCGGATGTTCTCCCACACCGTCGCGTCGTCGTCGAGGGTGTCGTGCTCCTGCGCGAAATACCCGATCCGCAAACCGTGTCCCGGCTCGAGCCCGCCGGTGTCGGGATGCTCGACGCCGGCCAGCAACCGCAGCAGCGTGGTCTTGCCGGCGCCGTTGAGCCCCAGCACGACAACCCGTGAGCCGCGGTCGATCGCCAGATCGACACCGGCGAACACTTCCAGCGATCCGTAGGACTTGCCCAACCCGGTGGCCACCAGTGGCGTGCGGCCGCAGGCGGCCGGGGTGGGAAATTTGATGCGGGCCACCTTCTCGGCGACCCGTTCCTCGTCGAGGGCGGCCATCATCCGGTCGGCGCGGCGCAACATGTTTTGCGCCGCAACGGCTTTGGTGGCCTTGGCGCCGAGTTTGGCGGCCTGCGTGCGCAGCGCGGCGGCCTTGCGTTCGGCGTTGGCGCGTTCGCGGCGGCGGCGCTGTTCGTCGGTGGCGCGGGCGTCGAGATATTTCTGCCAGCCCATGTTGTAGACGTCGACCTCGCCGCGCACGGCATCCAGAAACCACACCCGGTTGACGACGTCGGCGATCAATTCGACGTTGTGGCTGATGACCACCAACCCGCCGGTGTGTGCCCGCAGGAAATCCCGCAGCCAGCCAAGCGAATCCGCGTCGAGGTGGTTGGTCGGCTCGTCCAGCAGCAGCGTGGTCTGTGAACCTGAAGCACCCGCTCCTCCTTCGGACGCCGCGAACAGGATGCGCGCCAGCTCCACGCGGCGGCGCTGCCCGCCGGACAGCGTGCGCAGTTGCTGCGTCAACACCCGCTCCGGCAGGCCGAGACTCGCGCAGATGCGCCCGGCTTCGCTTTCGGCCCCGTAGCCACCCAGCGCCACGAACCGCTCTTCCAGCTGGCCGTAGCGGCGGATCGCGCGGTCGCGCGCGTCGTCGTCGGCGACCTCGGCCATCAACGCTTGCTGCTTTTCCAGGTCGGTGAGCAACACGTCCAAACCGCGGGCCGAGAGCACCCGGTCGCGGGCCAGCACGTCCAGATCGCCCTCTTTGGGATCCTGTGGCAGGTAACCGATTTCGCCGATCCGGCTGACCGAACCGGCATATGGTTCGCTCTCGCCCGCCAGGATGCGCAGGGTGGTGGTCTTGCCCGCGCCGTTGCGTCCGACCAGCCCGATGCGATCGCCGGGCTGCACCCGCAAATCCGGGCCGTCGGGTGAGAGCAAGATGCGCGCGCCGGCGCGGACCTCGAGGTCCATGGCCGTGATCACGATGGCTCTCCTGACATGAAGGATTATTTGTCGTCGGTGAAGACCGGCGGGCGGCGTTCTGCGCGTGCGGCAACCGCTTCTTCGAAGTTGGCGGTGAGCAGACGGACGAAAAGCTGTCCCAAGCCCTCGGCTTGCATGTGCCCTTCCAGGCTACCGGCGTCCAGTCCACTCCAGAGTGTGCGCTTGGTCAATTCGGTTCCGGGCCGCGAGAACGCCGCGATCCGGGCCGCGATCGCATAGCAGGTGTCCAGCAACTGGTCTTCGGGCACCTGGCACGACACCAGCCCGATGCGCTCGGCTTCCTCGGCCGAGACGTCGCGGCCGGTCAGCATGATCTCGAACGCGCGCGACGATCCGATGGCCCTGGGCAAGAGGTAGCTCAGCCCGAGTTCGCTGGCGGTCAGCCCGTTGTTGATGCCGGCGGCGCGGAAGTAGGCGTTGGTCGACGCCACCCGGATATCGGCGGCCAGGGCCAGGCACAGGCCACCGCCGATCGCCGGGCCGTTGACCGCCGCGATCACGGGTTGGTGTAACCGCCGCAGCGACAGGATGACGTCGTCGAGCACTTCCATGGAGCGCAGCGCGTAGGTCGGGCGGGTCAAGCCGTCGACGTTCGGCACCGTACCGGCGGATTTGTGGTCGGCGCCCGAAGAAAACCCCCGGCCCGCGCCGGTCAGCACGACCACGCGCACGGAATTGTCGAAGGTGACCTTCTCCAGGGCCTCCTTGAGCGGCACCATGACGTCGAACGCCATGGAATTCATGCGCTCGGGGCGATTGAGGGTGATCACGGCGACGCCGGGCCGCGGCTGTTCAACGAGTACCAAACTCACCCGTGAACGGTAGCGCGCACCCGGAAAAACCGCGGTGTCAGCCTTGCTCGGCTTCGGCCGCGTCGACGTCGAAGGCCTTGATCTGCTGCACCAGGTCCTCCAGCGCCGCGGGCGGCAGGGCCCCGGCCTGATTGAAGAGCAGCTTGCCCTTCTTGAACGCCATCAGCGTGGGGATGGAGCGGATCTGGGCGGCCGCGGCCAGCTGTTGTTCGGCTTCGGTGTCCACCTTGGCGTGCACGATGTCGGGGTGTTTCTCCGACGATGCCTGGAACGTCGGCCCGAACTGGCGGCATGGTCCGCACCACGAAGCCCAGAAGTCGACGAGGACGATGTCGTTGCCCTCGATGGTCTCGTTGAACACCTCGGCGGTGAGATCGCGTGTTGTCACAATCCGCCTAACGCCCGGAGCGGCCCCGATGTTCCCACGCCGCAAGGTTACGGTTGCGTACGTTTTCCCACGTCGGACACACTTACGGCGGACCATCCGCCCGCCATCCGACCAGCGAGGGAATTGCCTTGGGCCACTACATCGCTAACGTGCGCGACCTGGAGTTCAACCTGTTCGAGGTCCTTGACATCGGCGCCGTACTCGGCACCGGCAGCTATGCCGACCTCGACGCCGACACGGTCCGCACGATATTGACCGAGGCGGCTCGCCTGGCCGAGGGACCGGTCGCCGAATCCTTCGCCTTTGCCGACCGCAACCCGCCGGAATTCGACCCGGAGGGCCACACCATCAGCGTGGCTCCCGAGCTGGCCAAGACGGTGCAAGCCATCAAGGAGGCGGGCTGGTGGCGCCTGGGTCTGGCCGAGGAGATCGGTGGCATGCCCGCGCCCGCGCCCCTGGCGTGGGCCGTCAACGAGATGATCATCTGCGCCAATCCCTCGGCGAACTTCTACAACCTGGGTCCCGTGCTGGCTCAGGCGCTCTACATCGAGGGCGACGAGCAGCAGCGGCGCTGGGCGGCGGCCGGCGTGGAGCGCGGCTGGCAATCCACCATGGTGCTCACCGAACCCGATGCGGGCTCCGATGTCGGGGCCGGCCGCACCAAGGCCGTCGAACAACCGGACGGCACCTGGCACATCGACGGGGTGAAACGGTTCATCTCGGGCGGCGACGTGGGCAACACCGCCGAGAACATCTTCCACCTCGTGCTGGCCCGGCCCGAAGGCGCCGGCCCGGGCACCAAGGGGTTGAGCCTGTTCTACGTGCCCAACTACCTTTTCGATCCCGACACGTTCGAACTCGGGGCCCGCAACGGCGTTTTCGCCACCGGGCTGGAACACAAGATGGGCATCAAGTCCTCTCCGACGTGCGAAATGACTTTCGGCGCAACCGATGTGCCCGCCGTCGGCTATCTGGTGGGCGGCGTGCACAACGGGATCGCGCAGATGTTCACGGTGATCGAGCACGCCCGCATGACGATCGGCGTCAAGGCCGCCGGCACGTTGTCGACGGGCTATCTCAACGCGCTGGCCTTCGCCAAGGAACGGGTGCAGGGCGCGGACCTCACGCAGATGGCCGACAAGACCGCGCCGCGGGTCACGATCATGCACCACCCCGATGTGCGCCGCAGCCTGATGACCCAGAAGGCGTACGCCGAGGGGCTGCGGGCGCTGTACCTGTACGCGGCCGCGCATCAGGATGATGCTGTGGCGCAACGGGTTTCGGGCGCAGATCACGACATGGCGCACCGGGTGGACGACCTGCTGCTGCCGATCGTCAAGGGGGTGAGTTCGGAACGGGCTTACGAATTCCTGACGGAGTCGCTGCAAACGCTGGGCGGCTCGGGCTTCCTGGTCGACTATCCGCTGGAGCAATACATCCGCGACTCCAAAATCGATTCGCTCTACGAGGGCACCACCGCCATCCAGGCGCTGGACCTGTTCTTCCGCAAGATCGTCCGTGACCGCGGCGAGGCCCTGCAGTTCGTGACGGCTCAGATCAGCCGAACCATCGATACCTGTGACGAGGCGCTGAAACCACTGGCCGAGCTGCTGCAAACCGCGCTGGACGATGCCACGGCGATGACAGGGGCCCTCACCGGATACCTGATGTCCGCCGCGGAGAACCCCACCGACATCTACAAGGTCGGACTGGGATCGGTGCGATACCTGCTCGCCATCGGCGACCTGCTCATCGGCTGGCGCCTGCTGGCTCAGGCCGGTATCGCCCACACCGCCCTAACCAACGGGCCGGCGAAGGACGACGAGGCGTTCTATCAGGGCAAGGTGGCCACCGCGGCGTTCTTCGCCAGGAATATGCTTCCGCGGCTGACCTCGCTGCGCCACGTCATCGAGACCATCGACGACGAGATCATGCGCCTCCCCGAGGATGCGTTCTAGCGGCGCAACGCGCACAGGTCGGGCACAGCTTAAACGGGTACACCTTTCCGTGGTCCAACCACGAGGGGAGAAACCTTGATGCCCGTCACGCTTACCCGGTTCGCCATCCTCGCCGCCACCGGCGCCGCCGCGCTGTCCGCCGCGGCGTGCGGCTCATCGAACAACTCGACTCCGGCGTCGACGTCCACCTCGACGTCGACGGTGACGTCGACGAGCACCTCGCGGGCACCCGCCCAGGGCGAGGCTTCGGTCATCGGCCTGATCGCGTCGGTGGCCGGTAATTCCATCCAGGTCACCAAGGACGACAACACCAACGCCGCCGTCAACTTCACCTCGACGACCAAGGTCACCGAGGTCGCCCCGGCCACGCTCAGCGATGTCACCTCGGGCAGCTGCATCAGCGTGCGGCCCACCCAGGAAATCCAGGCCAACCAGCCGGTCACCGCGGCGTCCGTGCGCCTCAGCCCGTCCGTCAACGGGACTTGCCCGCCGGGCAAGGAGTCGCCGCAGGCTTCCACCACCACGCCACCGTCCGGCGCGCCGGCGCCCGTCAAGCCCAAGGCGCTGCGCGGCTCGGTCGCCTCGGTGACGGGTACCAGCATCACCGTCGCGGGCGCCGACGCCAGCGGCAACACCACACAGACGACCGTCACCACCGACGACAAGACCAAGTACTCGAAGCTGACCACCGCCACACCGGACGCGATCGCAGCTGGCAAGTGCGTCAACGCGCGCGGCACGCTGGACGGCGGCGGCACGTTGCAGGCGACGACGATCAAGCTGCGCGCCGCCAACGACGGCAAATGCCCGGCCCCGGGCAAGCCCCCGCACGGCGGGTGATTGCCCTCACATCGGTCGCGGGTTTAGCTGAAACCGTGCTTCGGTGGGTATCCGAGTGCCCAGGCTAAACGGGTGATCGGAGAAAACGTCGATGCCTACCATCTCGAGCAAACCCCGGCTGGCGCAATTCGGGATCGTCGCGGTCCTGGTCGCCATCGTGGTGGGCGTCGCTATGTGCGGCCCCTCGAACAACGCGTCGAACACGAGCAGCCCCGGAAAGCCGACCGTCACCGCGCTCCCGCCGAGCCCGGCTCCGAGCGCCGTGCCCGCCCCGGCGCCGGCACCGCCGCCCGCGGCCAAGGACTACGTCGAAGGCCTGGTCGAATCGGTGTCGGGCGGCACGATCGGCCTGAGGACCCGCACCGGGTCCGCGACGGTGGACTACGCGCCGTCGACCCGGGTCGCCGACGTGACCCCGGCCAAGCTGACCGACGTGACCGCCGGCAGTTGTGTCAACGTGCGCGCCACCCCGCAAAGCACACCCACCCCCGGCGCGATCACCGCGCAATCGGTGATCATCACCGCGCCCGTCGACGGCAAGTGCCCACCGCCTGCCGGGTTCTACGGCACGGTCAGCTCGGTCTCGGGTAACACCATCGCCGTCAGCGGCTTGGGTCCCCAACCGACGCCCACCAATGTGACGGTGACCGACTCGACCTCATACAAGAGGCAGACGCCTTCCGGCGCCGATGCAATAACGAACGGAAAGTGCTTGGGCGCGCAGGGAATCCAGGACGGCGGCGTGCTTCATGCCGTCATGATCAGCCTCGAGGCCTGCCCACCGATGGGGCACCCGCACCACCACCTGCCGCACCTGCCGCATCTCCCCTTGCACTTCTAAAGGGATCTAAGGGGAGGAACGAATTCAGACGGTGAAGCCGAGTGCACGCAGCTGTTCGCGGCCGTCGTCGGTGATCTTGTCCGGGCCCCACGGCGGGTTCCACACCCAGTTGATCCGCAGGTCGTCGACCAAGCCGGCGCCGACCAGGGCGCTGCGTGACTGATCCTCGATGACGTCGGTCAGCGGACAGGCCGCCGAGGTCAACGTCATGTCGATCAGGGCGACGGTTCCTTCGTCGCCCTCCTCGACGTTCAGGCCGTAGACCAGCCCCAGATCGACGACGTTGATCCCCAGTTCGGGGTCGACGACATCGCGCATCGCCTCCTCGACGTCGGCGAGCAGTTCGTCATCCTGCGCGGTGGTTTCGCTCATCCCTACCCTCCTTGAGGTCTGTAACCGCTTGCGCCAGTGCGTCTTTGAAAGCCATCCAGCCCAGCAGAGCGCATTTCACGCGCGCCGGGTATTTGGCCACTCCGGCGAACGCGATGCCGTCGCCCAGGACGTCCTCGTCACCCTCGACGGTTCCCCGCGAGGAGACCATTTCGGTGAACGCGGTGACCGTCTTGAGTGACTCGCCGACGCTCTGGCCGATCACCTGTTGGGTGAGCACCGAGGTGGCCGCCTGGCTGATCGAACAGCCCTGCCCGTCGTAGGAGACGTCCGCGACGGTCTCCCCGTCGTCGGACAACGTCACCCGCAGGGTCACCTCGTCGCCGCAGACCGGATTGACGTGAAAGACCTGCGCGGCGAACGGCTCCCGCAGTCCGCGGTGTTGCGGGTGCTTGTAGTGATCGAGGATCACGTCCTGATAGATCTGCTCAAGACGCACGGTCAGTCTCTCCCGAAGAAGTCCACGGCCCGGCGCACGCCGGCCACCAATCGATCGACCTCGTCGGCGGTGTTGTACAGCGCGAACGACGCTCGCGCGGTGGCGGCCAGGCCGAACCTGCGGTGCAGCGGCAACGCGCAGTGGTGTCCGACGCGCACCGCGACGCCCGCGTCGTCGAGCACCTGGCCGACGTCATGCGCGTGCACCCCGTCGACGACGAAAGACACCGGCGAGCCACGGTTTTCCATCGACATCGGTCCGAGGATGCGCACGGCATCGATCGCGGAGAGTCCTTCGATGGTCGCGGCGACCAGATCGCGTTCGTGGGCTTCGACGGCGTTCATGCCGACGTCGCCGAGATAGCGGGCGGCGGCGGCCAGCCCGACCACCTGCGACGTCATCGGGGTGCCGGCCTCGAAGCGCTGCGGCGGCGCGTCGTAGGTCGAGGCTTCCATCGCCACCGTCTCGATCATCGAACCGCCGGTGAGGAACGGCGGCATCACCTCGAGCAACTCGCGGCGACCGTACAACACGCCGATCCCGTTGGGGCCCAGCATTTTATGCCCCGAGAACGCGCCGAAGTCGACGCCGAGCGCATGAAAGTCGACCGGCTCGTGCGGCACCGATTGGCACGCGTCCAGCACGGTCAGCGCGCCCACATTCTTGGCGCGGGCAACCAGCTCGGCCACCGGGCCCAACGCGCCGGTGACATTGGAATGGTGGCTGAACGCAACGACTTTGACCCGCTCGTCGAGGCGCAGCGAGTCCAGGTCGATGCGCCCGTCGTCGGTCACGCCGTACCAGCGCAACGTGGCCCCGGTGCGCCGTGCCAGCTCCTGCCACGGGACCAGGTTGGCGTGGTGCTCCAGCTCGGTGGTGACGATGACGTCGCCCTCGGACACCGCGTGCTCGAACCGATTGTCGCCCAGCACATAGGACACCAGGTTGAGCGCCTCGGTGGCGTTCTTGGTGAAGACCAGCTCGCCGGTATCGGCGCCGACGAACGCCGCGATGTCGGCACGCCCCTGTTCGTAGGCGTCGGTGGCCTCTTCCATCAGCTGGTGCGCACCGCGATGCACGGCGCCGTTGGAGGTGACCAGAAATTCGCGTTCGGCGTCGAGCACCTGCAGCGGGCGTTGCGACGTGGCGCCGGAATCCAGGTACGCCAACTGGTTTCCCCCGCGCATGATGCGCTTGAGGATCGGGAAGTCGGCACGGATGGCCGCGACGTCCAACATCTCAGGCCCCGGTGGCCGCCGCTTGTTGGAAGCGCACGTAGCCGTTCTCCTCGAGTTCGTCCGCCAGCTCCGAGCCGCCGGATTCGGCGATGCGCCCGCCGACGAAGACGTGTACGTATTCCGGGTGGATGTAGCGCAGGATGCGGGTGTAGTGCGTGATCAACAGGATGCCGCCGTGCTCGGTCTCGGCGTAGCGGTTCACGCCCTCGCTGACCACCCGCAGCGCGTCGACGTCCAGCCCCGAGTCGGTTTCGTCGAGGATGGCGATCTTGGGCTTCAGCAACTCGAGCTGCAGGATCTCGTGGCGCTTCTTCTCGCCGCCGGAGAATCCCTCGTTGACGCTGCGCTCGGCGAAGGCGGGGTCGATTTCCAGCGACGTCATCGCCCCCTTGACCTCCTTGACCCAGTGCCGCAGCTTGGGGGCCTCGCCGCGCACGGCGGTGGCCGCCGAGCGCAGGAAGTTCGACACCGAGACGCCGGGCACCTCGACCGGATATTGCATGGCCAGAAATATCCCGGCCCGCGCCCGTTCGTCGACGCTCATCGCCAGCACGTCCGCGCCGTCGAGCGTGATGGATCCGGAGGTCACGCGGTACTTCGGGTGACCGGCGATCGCGTAGGACAGCGTCGACTTGCCGGAGCCGTTCGGGCCCATCAACGCATGCGTCTCACCGGATTTCACGGTCAGGTCCACCCCCTTGAGGATGGGGATCTCCCGTTCCCCCTCCGGGGCGTTGGGATCGTCGACGCTGACGTGCAGGTCTTTGATTTCCAGGGTCGTCATGAAGCTGTTGCTCTCGATTCGGTAAGGGCCAGTTCGTGTTCGATGGCCGCGGTCAAGCGTTCCCGTACCTCGGGAACGGCGATCTTGGAGATGATCTCGCCGAAGAACCCGCGGATCACCAGCCGGCGGGCCTGGTCCTCCGGGATGCCCCGGGAGCGTAGGTAGAAGAGCTGCTCGTCGTCGAAACGCCCGGTGGCGCTGGCGTGCCCGGCGCCGACGATCTCGCCGGTCTCGATCTCCAGGTTGGGCACCGAGTCCGCGCGTGCCGCGTCGGTGAGCACCAGGTTGCGGTTGACTTCGAAGGTGTCGGTGCCGGTGGCTTCGGCCCGGATCAACACGTCACCGACCCAGACGGTGTGGGCGTCCGGCAGCGCCGAGTGCGGATCCCCTTGCAGCGCACCCTTGTACAGCACATTCGACTTGCAGTCGGGATGGGCATGATCGACCAGCAGCCGCGACTCGAGGTGCTGACCGTCGTCGGCGAAGTACAACCCGAGCAGCTCGGCGTCCCCGCCGGACCCCGTGTACCGCACGTTGGCCGACATCCGCACCACCTCGCCGCCCAGCGTGACGGTGACATGACGCAGCACGGCGTCCTTGCCCAGTCGCGCGTGGTGCGCGCTCAGGTGCACCATGTCGTCGGCCCAGTCGGCGATCCACACGACGGTGAGCCGGGCGGCGTCGTCGACGACGAACTCGACGTTGTCGGCATAGGTCCCACCGCCGCGGTGGTCGATCACCACGACCGCCTCACCGAGCTCTTCGACCCTGATCTGCAGATGCCCGTAGGCCACGGCACCTTCGCCGGGTCCGGTGATGGCGATGTTCACCGGGTCTGCGATTTGGGTGTCTCGCCCTATGGTGACCAGCGTCGCCGAGTTGAACGACGAAAATGCCTGGGCCGCAACGCGGTCGGCGGGAACGCCGCCCTGACCGAGCCGCTCGTCGCCCCGGTGCACCGTCTCGACGCGCACGCCCGGCTGTTCGCCGATGCTGATCTCCGCCTTGCCGGTGGCGCGCGCCGAGCCGTCGTGCAGGCCGCGCAGGCGTCGCAGCGGGGTGAACCGCCAGAGTTCGTCGCGGCCGTGCGGAACCTCGAACGCGTCAACGTCAAAGGAGGCGAACAGCTCTCCCTTGTTGAGTGCTGCGGTCATCCGACCGCGCCCTCCATCTGCAGCTCGATCAGCCGGTTGAGCTCCAGCGCGTACTCCATCGGAAGCTCCTTGGCGATCGGCTCCACGAAGCCGCGCACCACCATGGCCATCGCCTCGTCCTCGGTCAGCCCACGGCTCATCAGGTAGAACAACTGGTTCTCGCTGACCTTCGACACGGTGGCCTCGTGACCCATCGTGACGTCGTCCTCGCGGATGTCGACGTACGGGTAGGTGTCGCTGCGGCTGATCGTATCGACCAGCAGCGCATCACATTTCACGCTCGAGCGCGATCCGTGCGCACCCTTGTTCACCTGCACCAGGCCGCGGTACGAGGTGCGGCCGCCGCCACGCGCCACCGACTTGGACACGATGTTGCTCGACGTGTTCGGTGCCAGGTGCAGCATCTTGGCGCCGGTGTCCTGGTGCTGGTCCTCGCCGGCGAACGCCACCGACAGCACCTCGCCCTTGGCGTGCTCGCCGGTCATCCATACCGCCGGGTACTTCATCGTCACCTTCGACCCGATGTTGCCGTCGATCCACTCCATGGTGGCGCCGGCCTCGGCGCGGGCCCGCTTGGTGACCAGGTTGTAGACGTTGCCCGACCAGTTCTGGATCGTCGTGTACCGAACGCGCGCATGCGGTTTCACGATGATCTCGACGACCGCCGAGTGCAGCGAATCCGACTTGTAGATCGGCGCGGTGCAGCCCTCGACGTAGTGCACGTAGGACCCCTCGTCGGCGATGATCAGCGTCCGCTCGAACTGGCCCATGTTCTCGGTGTTGATCCGGAAGTAGGCCTGCAGCGGGATGTCGACGTGCACGCCCGGCGGCACGTAGATGAACGATCCACCGCTCCACACCGCGGTGTTCAGCGCGGAGAACTTGTTGTCCCCCGCCGGGATCACGGTGCCGAAGTACTGCTGAAAGATCTCGGGGTGTTCGCGCAGACCCGTGTCGGTGTCGAGGAAGATAACGCCTTGCGCCTCAAGGTCTTCCCGGATCTGGTGGTAGACGACCTCGGACTCGTACTGGGCCGCGACGCCGGCGACCAGGCGCTGCTTCTCGGCCTCCGGGATGCCCAGACGGTCGTAGGTGTTGCGGATGTCTTCGGGCAGGTCGTCCCACGTGGCGGCCTGCTTCTCGGTGGAGCGCACGAAGTACTTGATGTTGTCGAAGTCGATGCCGCCCAGGTTCGAACCCCAGTTCGGCATCGGCTTGCGCTCGAAGATGCGCAGCGCCTTCAGGCGGGATTGCAGCATCCACTCCGGCTCATTCTTCTTCGCCGAGATGTCGCGGACGACCGCCTCGGAGAGCCCGCGCTGGGCGCTGGCACCCGCGGTGTCGGAGTCCACCCAGCCATAGCCGTACCGGCTCAGCGACGCGATGGCCTCCGCCTGGGTCAGCGGCTGGGTGGGGACCTTGCTGGCCTCCGGGGTGAGTGTCATACGGACGCTCCTTTGATGCTCGTGGTGTCGCGGCGCGGGCTGGGCGCCGGAGTAAGGGGTACGTGCGTGGTGCACGCGCAGTCGCCGTTGACGATGGTCGCCAACCGCTGCACGTGAGTTCCCAGCACCTCGGCCATCGCCTGCTGCTCGGCCTCGCACAGCTCCGGGAATTCCTCGGCGACGTGCGATACCGGGCAGTGATGCTGGCAGATCTGCACGCCATGGATCGGCCCGCCGACCCGCGTCGTGGTGGCGACATAGCCGGCGTTGGTCAGCGCGCCGGCGACTCGCTCGGCGGCCGCCTCGACGTCGTCGTCATCGGCGCTCTCGGCCGCTGGCACGCCGGCGAGGATCGCGTCGATGCGCTGGCGGGCGAACGTCTGCACCGCGTCCTCCCCGCCGATCTCACGCAGCTGCCGCATGGCCGCGGCCGCCAGGTCGTCGTAGGAGTGCTCGAGCTTGGCCCGGCCCGCGGCGGTCAGCCGAAACCGTTTCGCCGGCCTGCCGCGCCCAGCCTGCTGCCAGGGCGCGGCGGGCGCGGACTCGGCATCGCCCGCGTCGATCAGCGCGTCGAGGTGACGCCGCACACCGGCGGCGGCCAGGCCCAGCCGGTCGCCGATCTCGCCGGCGGTGATCGATCCGGATTCCAGCAGTAAGCGCACGATGGCCCGGCGGGTCTGCGTCTGGCCATCCGGCGCCGCCGCCCCCGCTGCAGGCGCAGCTGCGTCCGGGTAGCTGGTACGGATTTTCACAACACCAGTGTGACGCAATTCCGGAATTCGGTCCAGCAAGGGTGCCCTGTGTGGACGGTTGCGCTGGTCACACCGGCTACGCTGCTCTGATGGCAGCCCGCCACCACACGCTGAGCTCTTCGATCGCCAGTTTGCACGGCGATGAGCAGGCTGTGGGCACGCCGCTGAACGATACCGAGCTCACCGCGCTGCAGCGCACCCGCCTGTTCGGGGCCACCGGCACCGTCCTGATGGCGATCGGCGCCCTGGGCGCCGGGGCCCGGCCCGTCGTCCAGGACCCCACGTTCGGGGTCCGGCTGCTCAACCTGCCGTCGCGGATCCAGACGGTGTCGCTGACGATGACGACGACCGGGGCGGTGATGATGGCCCTGGCCTGGCTGATGCTGGGCCGCTTCGCGCTGGGCAGCCGGCGGATGTCGCGCGGCGACCTGGACCGCACCCTGCTGCTGTGGACGCTGCCGCTGCTGATCGCGCCACCGATGTACAGCAAGGACGTCTACTCCTACCTGGCGCAGAGTCAGATCTCGCTGGACGGACTCGATCCCTACCGGGTGGGCCCGGCGTCCGGGCTCGGCCTGTCCCACGTGTTCACCCTGTCCGTGCCCAGCCTGTGGCGCGAGACGCCGGCACCCTACGGTCCACTGTTCCTGTGGATCGGGCGCGGAATCTCGGCCGTGACCGGCGAAAACATCGTCGCCGCGGTGCTGTGTCACCGGCTCGTGGTGCTGCTCGGGGTGGGCCTGATCGTGTGGGCGACGCCGCGGCTGGCGCGGCGCTGCGGCGTCGCCGAGGTCAGCGCGCTGTGGCTGGGCGCCGCGAATCCGCTGCTGATCATGCATCTGGTCGCCGGCATCCACAACGAGGCGCTGATGCTCGGGCTGATGCTGGCCGGCGCCGAATTCGCGCTGCGCGGTATCGACTCCCCACGGCTGCTGCCCCGCTCGTGGCGGTTCGGCCCGGACTGGGAACCGTTGGGCATGCTGCTGGCCGGCGCGGTCCTGATCACACTGTCGTCGCAGGTGAAGCTGCCGTCGCTGCTGGCGCTGGGATTCGTCACGATGGCGTTGGCGTACCGCTGCGGGGGCAACCTGCGCGCGCTCCTGCTCACGGGCGGCGGAATGGCGGCGCTGTCGCTGTCGGTGATGGCGCTGGTCGGCTGGGCCAGCGGGCTCGGATTCGGCTGGATCTACACGCTGGGCACCGCGAACGTGGTGCGCAGCTGGATGTCGCCGCCGACATTGCTGGCGCTCGGCACCGGGCAGGTGGGCATCCTGCTGGGCCTCGGCGATCACACGACCGCCGTGCTGGCGCTCACCCGTGGCATCGGTGTGCTGATCATCATGGTGATGGTGCTGTGGCTGCTGCTGGCCGTTTTCCGCGGGCGGCTGCACCCGATCGGCGGCCTCGGCGTCGCGCTGGGCATCACGGTGTTGCTGTTTCCCGTCGTGCAGCCCTGGTATCTGTTGTGGGCGATCATTCCGCTGGCCGCGTGGGCCACCCGCACCGGCTTCCGGGTCGCCGTCATCGTCATCACCCTCGTCGTCGGCATCTTCGGGCCGACGGCCAACGGCGACCGCTTCGCGCTCTTCCAGATCGTGGACGCCACCGTGGCCAGCACCGTCATCGTGGCGATGCTCATCGCGCTGACATACACCCGCTTGCCGTGGCGACCGCTGCAGCCGAGGAGCCCAGAAGCCAACGGCGAGACGGCCATTGAGCTGTCCGCGCCCGCGGCGTCGAAGACCCCGAGCGCCTCCCCCAGTTCCGAGACGGCGCCCGACGCCTACGCTGATTCCACGTGAGCTCGGCCCCACACGCCCCGGTCGTCCGACTGCGCGGCGTAAGCAAGCACTACGGCTCGACCAAGGCCGTGCGCGACCTCGATCTGGACGTGCATGCTGCGGAGGTGCTGGCGCTGCTCGGGCCCAACGGCGCCGGCAAGACCACGACCGTGGAGATGTGCGAAGGCTTCGTGCGCCCGGACGCCGGCACCATCGAAGTACTCGGGCTCGACCCGATCGCCGACAACGCCCGCCTGCGTGCCCGCATCGGCGTGATGCTGCAGGGCGGGGGTGGCTACCCCGCGGCGCGGGCCGGGGAAATGCTCAACCTGGTCGCCTCGTACGCCGCCGACCCGCTGGACCCGGCGTGGCTGCTGGACACCCTCGGCCTCACCGACGCCGCCCGGACCACCTATCGACGGCTGTCCGGCGGACAGCAGCAGCGGCTCGCCCTGGCCTGCGCGCTCGTCGGACGTCCGGAACTGGTGTTCCTCGATGAACCCACGGCGGGCATGGACGCCCACGCCCGGCTGCTGGTCTGGGAACTGATCGACGCGCTGCGGCGCGACGGCGCGACGGTGCTGCTGACCACCCACCAGCTCAAGGAGGCCGAGGAGCTCGCCGATCGGCTGGTGATCATCGACCACGGCGTGACGGTGGCGTCGGGCACTCCGACCGAACTGATGCGCGCCGGCGCCAAGGACCAGTTGCGTTTCACCGCGCCGCCGCGGCTGAATCTGTCCCTGCTGGCCGCGGCCCTACCCGAGGACTACAAGGCCAGCGAGGTGACGCCGGGCGAGTACCTCGTCGAAGGGCCGGTCGACCCGCAGGTGCTGGCCACAGTCACGGCGTGGTGCGCGCAGATCGACGTGCTGGCCACCGACATGCGCGTCGAGCAACGCAGCCTCGAGGATGTGTTCCTCGACCTCACCGGCAGGAAGTTGCGGCAGTGACTCAATCGGACGTCTTCCCCGCGGGCACGTTTACCCCCGACCCCCGGCCCAACGCCGTGCCGCGGATGCTTGCCGCGCAGTTCGGCCTGGAGTTGAAGCTGTTGCTGCGCAACGGCGAACAGCTGCTGCTGACCATGTTCATCCCGATCACCCTGCTGGTCGGCCTCACGCTCCTGCCGCTCGGTTCGTTCGGCCACAACCGCGCCGCCACGTTCGTCCCGGTGATCATGGCCCTGGCGGTGATCTCGACCGCGTTCACGGGGCAGGCGATCGCGGTCGCGTTCGACCGCCGTTATGGCGCGCTCAAACGGCTGGGGGCCACCCCGCTTCCGGTCTGGGGCATCATCGCCGGCAAGTCGCTGGCCGTGGTCACGGTGGTGTTCCTACAGGCAATCCTGTTGGGGGCCATCGGTTTTGGGCTGGGCTGGCGGCCGGCCCCGGCGGCGCTGCTGGTTGGCGCGGCGGTGATCGCGCTCGGCACCGCCTGTTTTGCGGCCCTGGGGCTGTTGCTGGGCGGGACGCTGCGCGCCGAGATCGTGCTGGCGGTGGCCAACCTGATGTGGTTCGTCTTCGCCGGCCTTGGCGCGCTGACCGTGGAGACCAACCTGATCCCGGCGGGGTTCAAGTGGGCCGCCCGGTTGACCCCGTCCGGTGCGCTCACCGAGGCGCTGTCACGGGCCATGGCGTTGTCGGCGGACTGGTTCGGCGTCGCCGTCCTGGCGGCATGGGGGACGGCGGCGGGACTGGCCGCGCTGCGCTGGTTCCGCTTCACCTGAGGTGTCCTTGCCGCCGCGACCAGGCCGTACTACAGACCGTAGTTTTGGTTGCCTTACGATCGGGCGGTGCTGAGACGAGCGTTGTTGCGGTTGGTGGACCTGCTCCCCCACCCCAGTCTGCGTGTCCAGCGGGTCATCGCCGCGACGGTGATACTCACCCAGGGCGGCATCGCGGTCACGGGCGCGATCGTCCGCGTCACCGCGTCGGGCCTGGGTTGTCCGACCTGGCCGCGGTGTTTCCCGGGCAGCTTCGTCCCGGTCACGGTGACCGAAGTGCCGCGGGTGCACCAGGCCATTGAATTCGGCAACCGGCTATTCAGCATCGGGGTGGTGATCACCGCGGCGCTGGCCGTGCTGGCCGTGACCCGGGCGCGGCGGCGCTCCGAGGTGCTGACCTACGCGTGGCTGATGCCGGTGTCGACGGTGGTGCAGGCGGTAATCGGCGGCATCACCGTGCGCACCGGGTTGCTCTGGTGGACGGTCGCCATCCACCTGCTCGTGTCGATGACCATGGTGTGGCTCTCGGTGCTGCTCTACGTCAAGGTCGGTGAGCCCGACGACGGGGTGGTCTCCGAGCGGGTGGCCAGGCCGCTGCGCGCGCTCACGGCGCTCACCGCGGTGAATCTCGCCGCGGTGCTGGTGACGGGCACCCTGGTGACCGCCGCCGGACCGCACGCCGGTGACCGCAGTCCCAGCCGGACCGTGCCGCGGCTCAAGGTCGAGATCACCACCCTGGTGCACGCGCATTCGTCGCTGCTGATCGCCTACCTCGCGCTGTTGGTCGGCCTCGGCTTCGGACTGCTGGCGGTCGGCGCCACCAGGGCCGTCGTGCTGCGGCTCGGCGTGCTGCTCGCGCTGGTGTGCGCGCAAGCCGCCGTCGGCACCACGCAGTACTTCACCGGGGTGCCCGCCGCCCTGGTCGCCGTTCACGTGGCGGGTGCCGCCGCATGCACGGCGGCCACCGCGGCGCTATGGGCGTCGATGCGACAGCGGGCCGAGCCCGAGCCGCTCGCACGCTGACTCGACGGCCAGCGCGAACCGCCCCTGGGCCCGGTCGCGGGTGCTGGCGTCAAGATGCGACCAACCCAGCGAGGGCGCGATGACGTCCAGCGCCACCAGCCGGTCCCCGGCCACGTCGACGCGCGCATAGAGCAGCTCGCCGACGCCGATCCCGGCGCGCTCGGCGGCCGACGCGAGTGCGGCGTAACCCAAATCCCAGACCTCGAACTCCGGCTCGCCCGGCCAGGCATGCGACTTCTTCCCGCCGAGAAAGACCAACACCGACCGTGCCGTCCCGCCGGGCAGCGTCGGCACCCCGTCGCGCTCCAGGTCGCGCAGGTACCGCTCGCCGAGATTCCAGGCGACGGCGTCGGTCGGGTTGAGCGGGTGGCGCACGCGGCGGATCCAGGCGAGGAATTCGTCGCGCCGGAGCGCATCGGGCGCGGCGCGCAGGATCACCACGTCGGCGCGCAGCGTCTCCGGATCGTCCCAGGGCAGCCAACGAGCGTGGAGGCCTCGAGCGCGCAGCGCGGGCACCAGCCCGGCGTCGTCGGCGTGGCGCGGGCCGCCCGCGAGCACGATCCGGGGATGGAAGACGTCCGGCCGGGCGAGCTTCATGCCCGGGCATGATATCCGCATGCACGCAATCGAAATCAGCGAAACCGGTGGTCCCGAAGTCCTGCGCTACGTGGAGACGACTGAGCCCACGCCCGGCCCCGGCCAGGTCTTGATCAAGGCCGAGGCGATCGGCGTCAACTTCATCGACACCTACTTCCGCTCGGGCCATTACCCGCGTGAGCTGCCCTTCATCCTGGGCCAGGAAACCTGCGGCACCGTCGTCGCCACGGGCGAGGGGGTCGACGGGTTCGGAGCCGGGGACCGGGTGGCGTCCGCGGCGGCCTCCGGCGCTTACGCCGAATTCGCCACCGCCCCAGCGTTTTTGACGGCAAAGGTGCCCGACGGTGTGGGCTCCGATGTGGCGGCATCGGTGCTGCTGAAGGGCCTGACCGCGCACTACCTGCTCAAGTCCGTGTATCCCGTGCAAAGCGGCGACGCGGTGCTGGTGCACGCCGGCGCCGGCGGCGTCGGGCTGATCCTCACCCAGTGGGCGCATCTGCTCGGCGCCCGGGTGATCACCACGGTGTCGACGCCGGAGAAGGCGCGGACGTCCAAGGACGCCGGAGCCGACGAGGTGCTCTCCTACCCCGACGACCCCGCGCAGTTCGGCGAGCGGATTCGCGCGCTCACCGACGGCGCGGGTGTGGCGGCCGTGTACGACGGCGTCGGCGCCAGCACCTTCGACGCCAGCCTGGCCAGCCTGGCCGTCCGCGGGACGCTGGCGCTGTTCGGCGGCGCCAGCGGACCGGTTCCGCCATTCGATCCGCAGCGCCTCAATGCCGCCGGATCGGTGTTTTTGACCCGCCCCTCGCTGGTGCACTTCATGCGCACCGCCCAGGAATTCAACTGGCGCGCGGAGGAACTGTTCGACGCGGTCGCCGGCGGCGCCATCCGGATCGAGGTGGGCGGACGCTACCCGCTGGCCGAAGCGGCCCGCGCCCACGAAGACCTGCAGGGCCGAAAGACGACCGGGTCGGTGGTGCTGCTGCCGTAAGCCGCTAGAGCAGGGTCGGCAGCGCGATCACCGAATCGACCGCCAGCGCACAGAACACCACGGCGAGGTAGTTGTTCGACTGCAGGAACAGCCGCAGCGGCTTGATCGGCTCGCCGGCGCGGACCCCGGCGTAAAGCTGATGGGCCATCGCCAGGAACCAGACCCCGGCCAGCAGCGCGACCGCCGCGTAGAGCCAGCCGGTGGCCGGCGCCAGCGCCAGCGTCGCCAGTACCGTCAACCAGGTGTAGATCAGGATCTGCTTGGTGACCTGACGCTCGGTCGCCACGGCCGGCAGCATCGGAACGCCCGCCGTTCGGTAGTCGTCCTTGTACCGCATTGCCAGCGCCCAGGTGTGCGGCGGCGTCCAGAAGAAGATGATCGCGAACATCACCAGCGCCGGCCAGCCGATGGTGCCCGTGACGGCCGACCATCCGATCATCACCGGCATGCATCCGGCCGCGCCGCCCCACACGACGTTCTGCGACGTGCGCCGCTTGAGCAGCAGCGTGTAGACGAACACGTAGAACGCGATGGTGGCGATGGCAAGCAGGCCCGAGAGCAAGTTCGTCGTCCACCACAGCCAGAAGAACGACCCGACGCTGAGCACCAGCCCGAGCACCAGCGCGTTGCGCGTCGGCACCGCTGCGCGCGCCAGCGGCCGGCGGGCGGTCCGCTTCATCATCTTGTCGATATCGGCGTCGGCCACGCAGTTGAGCGTGTTGGCACCCCCCGCGGCGAGCATTCCGCCGATCAACGTGTCGAGGATCAGCAGCGGGTTCACGTGCCCGCGGTCGGCGAGCAGCATCGCGGGTATCGCGGTGACCAAGAGCAGCTCGATGACCCGCGGCTTGGTCAGCGCCAGGTACGCCAGCACGGTGGGGCGTATTCGGCTCGGCGCGACGCGCCCGCGAACGCTCACGCAATAACTCCTCGGGGTCGCAGCAGCGCGCAGCATCTACTACGCACGATGGTAGACCGCCTGCCTGCGGCGTCTCGCCCGCAGGGTCGGTTCACTCCGAGATTTTCCCGTTTGCGGGACTGAATGCAAAGCGTGATCGGCCTGCGCGTAATTTTCACACCGGCCGGCCCGCGTACCCCAAATCCTGCACTGCAAACGCTGGCGCTCCCGCACTAGGGTGAAACTGATCAGCTTGATGACCCAAGGATTGAGTCTGTGACCACACTCGAAGAGATCTCCACGCTGACCCAACAGCACCTTCCCGACGACTGGACCGACATCGACTCGGCCGCGGTCGACACCATCCGGGTGCTGGCCGCCGACGCGGTCCAGAAAGTCGGCAACGGGCACCCCGGGACGGCGATGAGCCTGGCCCCGCTCGCGTACACGCTGTTTCAGCGCACCATGCGGCACGACCCCAGCGATCCGCACTGGTTGGGCCGCGACCGGTTCGTGCTGTCGGCCGGGCACAGCAGCCTGACGCTGTACCTGCAGCTCTACCTCGGCGGCTTCGGCCTGGAGCTGTCCGACATCGAATCGCTGCGCACCTGGGGATCCAAGACCCCCGGACACCCGGAGTTCCGGCACACCAAGGGCGTCGAGATCACCACCGGCCCGCTCGGGCAGGGCCTGGCGTCGGCGGTCGGGATGGCGATGGCCTCGCGCTACGAGCGTGGTTTGTTCGACCCGGACGCCGCCCCCGGGGAAAGCCCGTTCGACCACCACATCTACGTGATCGCCTCCGACGGGGACATCGAAGAGGGCGTGACTTCGGAGGCCTCGTCGCTGGCAGCCGTGCAGCAGCTGGGCAACCTCATCGTGTTCTACGACCACAACCAGATCTCCATCGAGGACGACACCAACATCGCGCTGTGCGAGGACACCGCCGCCCGCTACCGCGCATACGGCTGGCACGTACAGGAGGTCGAGGGCGGCGAGAACGTGGTCGCCATCGAGGAGGCCATCGCCAACGCGAAGGCCGTCACCGACCGGCCGTCGTTCGTCTCGCTGCGCACGATCATCGGCTACCCCGCGCCCAACCTGATGAACACCGGCAAGGCGCACGGCGCGGCGCTGGGCGACGACGAGGTCGCGGCCGTCAAGAAAATCCTCGGCTTCGATCCGGAGAAGAAGTTCGAGGTGCGCGAAGACGTCATCGCCCACACCCGCAAGCTGGTCGACCGGGGCAAAGAGGCGCACGAGAAATGGCAACCCGAGTTCGAGGCGTGGGCACAGCGCGAACCCGAACGCAAGGCGCTGCTGGACCGGTTGACGGCAGAGAAGCTGCCCGACGGCTGGGACGCGGACATCCCGACTTGGACACCGGAAGACAAGCCGCTGGCCACCCGTGCGGCGTCCGGCAAGGTGCTGAACGCGGTCGGCCCGAAACTGCCGGAGCTGTGGGGCGGTTCGGCCGACCTGGCGGGCAGCAACAACACCACCATGGACAACGTTAAATCGTTTGGGCCCCCGTCTATTTCGACGAAGGATTACACCGCCGACTGGTACGGCCGCACCCTGCACTTCGGTGTGCGCGAGCACGCGATGGGCGCCATCCTGTCGGGCATCGTGCTGCACGGACCGACCCGCGCCTATGGCGGAACCTTCCTGCAGTTCTCCGACTACATGCGCCCGGCGGTGCGGCTCGCGTCGCTGATGAACATCGACACCATCTACGTGTGGACGCACGATTCGATCGGGCTCGGCGAGGACGGCCCCACCCACCAACCGATCGAACACCTGTCGGCGCTCCGTGCGATCCCCCACCTGTCGGTGGTGCGACCCGCCGACGCCAACGAGACCGCCTATGCGTGGCGCACGATCCTGGCCCGCGGCAACGGCAGCGGCCCGGTCGGCCTGATCCTGACGCGGCAGGGAGTGCCCGTGCTGGAGGGCACCAACTTCGAGGGCGTCGGACGCGGCGGCTACATCCTCGGTGACGATGGTGGTGACGAGCCCGACGTGGTCCTGATCGGCACCGGCTCCGAGGTCCAGCTTGCTGTCGAGGCCCAGAAACTGTTGGCGGACCGCGACATTGTGGCGCGGGTGGTGTCGATGCCGTGCGTGGAGTGGTTCGAATCCCAGCCCGAGGAATACCGCGACAGCGTGCTGCCGCCGTCGGTGTCGGCCCGGGTCGCCGTCGAAGCGGGCGTAGCGCAGTCCTGGCACAAGCTGGTGGGCGATACCGGGAAGATCGTGTCGGTCGAGCACTACGGGGAATCCGCCGACTACAAGACTTTGTTCCGTGAATATGGCTTCACCGCCGAAGCCGTTGCGGCCGCAGCGGAACAGGTAGTGGACAACTGAGGAAGGGTGATTCACATGACCAGTCAGAACCCTAACCTTGCGGCGTTGAGCGCCGCGGGCGTGTCCGTTTGGCTGGATGACTTGTCGCGGGACCGGCTGCAGTCGGGCAACCTGCAGGAGCTGATCGACACCAAGAGTGTCGTTGGCGTGACCACCAATCCATCCATCTTCCAGAAGGCATTCGCGGAAGGCGACGCCTACGACAAACAGATCGCCGAATTGGCCGAGCGCGGCGCCGATGTCGATGCCACCATCCGCACCGTCACCACCGACGACGTGCGCAACGGATGCGACGTACTGGCGCGTGAGTGGGAAGCCTCCGACGGCGTCGACGGGCGGGTGTCCATCGAGGTCGACCCCCGGCTGGCCAACGACACCGACAAGACCATCGCGCAGGCCGTCGAGCTGTGGAAGATCGTCGACCGGCCGAACCTGTTCATCAAGATCCCGGCCACCAAGGCCGGTATTCCGGCCATCACCGCCGTTCTGGCCGAGGGGATTTCGGTCAATGTCACCCTCATCTTCTCCGTCGAACGACACCGCGAGGTGATGGATGCCTACCTGGCCGGGATGGAAAAGGCCCGCGAGGCCGGACACGACCTGTCCAAGATCCATTCGGTGGCATCGTTTTTCGTGTCCCGGGTGGACACCGAGGTGGACAAGCGGCTGGAGAAGATCGGCACCGAGGACGCGCTCGCGTTGCGCGGCCAGGCCGGTGTCGCAAACGCCCGGCTGGCCTACGCGGCCTACCAGGAAGTCTTCGAAGGCGGCGATCGCTACCAGGCGCTCAAGGCCGACGGGGCCCGGGTGCAGCGTCCGCTGTGGGCGTCGACCGGCGTCAAGAATCCCGACTACGCCGACACCCTCTACGTCACGGAGCTCGTCGCGCCGAACACGGTGAACACCATGCCGGAGAAGACAATTGACGCGGTCGCCGACCACGGCGTCATCAACGGCGACACGGTCACCGGCACCGCACAGGCCGCCCAGGGGGTGTTCGACAAGCTTTCGGCGGTCGGGGTCGACCTGGACGACGTGTTCGTGGTGCTGGAAAACGAGGGCGTGGAGAAGTTCGTGGATTCCTGGACCGAGCTGTTTGAGGAAACGCAGAAGCAACTGGGTTCCGCCGCTAAATGAGCCGGGCCGCCGCCGCCACGCAGTGGCGTAATCCGCTGCGGGACAAAGAAGACAAGCGCCTACCAAGGATCGCCGGCCCCTGTGCGATGGTGCTATTCGGCGTCACCGGCGATCTGGCCCACAAGAAGGTGGTGCCGGCCATCTATGACCTGGCGAACCGCGGCCTGCTGCCGCCCACCTTCTCCCTGGTGGGTTTCGCCCGCCGCGACTGGGCTCACGACACCTTCGCCCAGGTGATCCTCGACGACGTGAAGCAATATTGCCGTACCCCGTTCCGCCAGGCGATCTGGGAGCGGCTGGCGGACGGTTTGCGGTTCGTGCGCGGCGAGTTCGACGACGAGGCCGCGTTCGGGCGACTGGCCGAGACGCTGGAGAAA
The DNA here is from genome assembly GCF_001954275.1 of Mycobacterium sp. IS-836. GTDB lineage: Bacteria > Actinomycetota > Actinomycetes > Mycobacteriales > Mycobacteriaceae > Mycobacterium. The sequence continues at coordinate 29,096 of NZ_MBEU01000049.1, forward strand.
CTCGACGCCGAGCGCGGCATCGGCGGCAATCACGCCTTTTACCTGGCGATCCCGCCCAGATCGTTTCCGGTGGTGTGCGAACAGCTGCACTCCTCCGGGCTGGCCCGTCCGCAGGACGACCGGTGGAGCCGGGTCGTCATCGAGAAGCCGTTCGGCCACGATCTGGAGAGCGCCCGCGAACTCAACCACGTGGTCAACTCGGTGTTCCCCGAGGAGTCGGTGTTCCGCATCGACCACTACCTGGGCAAGGAGACGGTTCAGAACATCCTGGCGTTACGCTTCGCCAATCAACTGTGGGACCCGATCTGGAACGCGCACTACGTCGACCACGTACAGATCACCATGGCCGAAGACATCGGGCCAGCGGCGGGTGTCGACCTCGAG
>NZ_MBEU01000050.1 GCF_001954275.1 Mycobacterium sp. IS-836
GGCCCCCGCCCCACAGGCACCAGCGCCGGCCCCCGCGCCCCCCCCCCCGCCCCCGCCCCAGTACGCGCCGCCGCCGCCACCTCCGCAGTACGAGCCGGCGCGGCCGCCGCTCACGATGTACCTGCGTCTCCCGTTCGTGACGGTGCCGATTCCGATCAACCCGCCGCCACCACCACCGCCACCGCCCCCGGCTCCTTAAGCCCTGGGCGATCGTCCGTGGCAGACGACGGCGACTAGGCGCACACTGGGCAATAACTCCGACGAGCCGTAAGGAGGTCCCGTGGGCGAACACGGTGCATTCGGATTCGATCCCGACGACTTCGATCGCATGATCAGGGAGGGCAGCGAGGGACTGCGTGACTTGTTCGAGCGGATCGGCAACTTCGTCGCCGCCCCCGGCGGCCGGGCGGGATGGTCGGCCATCTTCGAGGACCTGTCGCGGCGGCCCCGGTCCGGACCGGAGACCACCGGCGAGGCCGGTGACGGGGTGTGGGCCATCTACACCGTGGACGGCGATGGTGGCGCGCGCGTCGAGGAGGTCTACGCGACGGAAATCGACGCGCTGCGCGCCAACAAGGACAACGTGGACCCCAAGCGCAAGGTCCGTTTCTTGCCGTACGGCATCGCGGCCAGCGTCCTCGACGACGATACGGAAGAGCCGACGCCCTAATCACGTTGGGGCATCACGCATTTCGTGCGCGGTCAGCCCTGCTCGACGGAGTTCGAACCACCGGCATTGGTGATCTTCGGTGTGCCCGTATGGTAGGTGATCTTGTTGTCGAAGCCGGAGGCGTCGATGGTGTCGACGGAATCGACGGTGATCGCGTTCTGGACGCCGGACACAGTCAGGCTCGCGCAATGACCGGTGATCACAACGGTGTTGGAGACCCCGCTCACGCTGACGACGCTGTCGTTGCAGGCGACGGTCCGATTCTCGTTGATCCCGGAGATGGTGAGCTGGCCACCCGCCGGTGCGGTGGCGGACGTCGACGGGGTCGACGTTCGGGTCCGGCTCTTCGACGGCGGTGATGTGGTCGGGCTGTTGGCCGGTGACGTAAACGGAACGGAAATCGTCGGCGGGGACGTGATGATCGACCGGACCCCGGAAAGCTGATGGGCGGCGAACGCCGCGATCCCGCCGGCGAGGGCGAGCACGCCGATGACGATGACGGCGCCCAGGATCCACCACACGCGGTTGCTTGACGGGGGGTTCGGCGGTGGCCCGGAAACGGGTCCGCCGTAGCTCCATTGGTTCGGCGGCGGCGGCACGCCCGGTCCGGGCGCGTAGGCCTGATCGGCCGGTTGCGAGCCTCCCACTTCGGACGTGCGTGCCGAGTCGGCCAGCGGGCGCTCAAGTTCCCGGATCCGGTCTTCCGGGTCTTCGTGCGGGTTCATGCACTGAATATGCCATTCATTCCGGTAATTTCGACCCGTTCGGTAGTTTCTGCATCGTGCCCGACTTGCCGAATCGCCAGATCGTGTTGCGTCGTCGCCCGACCGGTCTGGTCAAGCCCGGTGACACCGAACTGCTCACCAAGCCGGCACCCCGGCCCGCCGAGGGTGAGGCCCTGGTCCGAACCACCTACGTCGGGCTCGACGCCGCGGTGCGGACCTGGCTGAACGACCAGCCGGGCTACCTTCCGCCGGTGCAGCTGGGCGAGGTCATCCGCGCGGCCGGGATCGGGGAAGTCGTGGAATCACGCTGCGGCGCCTACGCCGTCGGCGATGTCGTCACCACGCTGACGGGCTTCCAGGAGTACGCAATCGTGCGCGACGACGTGTTCACCACGCCCGTTCCCGGCCGGGCTTCGGTGGACCAGCTGGCCGTCATGTCGGTGTACGGCCCGACCGGGGCCACCGCCTACATCGGGATGACGGACATCGGCCGGCCCCAACCCGGCGAGACCGTCGTCGTCTCCGCGGCCGCGGGCGCGACTGGATCGGTGGCCGGGCAGATCGCCAAGATCGCCGGCGCCCGGGTGGTGGGCATCGCGGGCGGCCCGGAGAAATGCCGGGCGGTGGTCGAGGACTTCGGCTTCGACGCGTGTATCGACTACAAGAACGATGACCTGGCCGCCGCGCTCAAGGAGCACTGCCCGCGGCGCGTCAACGTCTACTTCGACAACGTCGGCGGGCCGATACTCAACGCGGTGTTGGGCCGGCTGGCCACCAAGGCGCGGGTGGTGCTGTGCGGGGTGATCTCCAGCTACCTCAGCGGAGAGCACCCCGGACCGGCCAACTACGTGAACCTGTTGTCCAAGACCGCGCTGATGCAGGGCTTCAACGCGCTCGACGACTGGGGTCGCTTCGACGAGGCCTTCGCCGCGCTTCATCGATGGGAGCACGAAGGCCGGATCAAACACCGCCAGACCGTGTTTGAGGGCGTCGAATCGTGCGTCGACGCCCTCAACGGCCTATTCACCGGGGCCAACATCGGCAAGATGTTGGTCAAGCTGAGCGAGCCGACCTCGGCCTAACTCTCGCCGAGGACGCGGTGCAGAGTCTTCTTCGCGTCGGTCAGGGCTTCCAGCACCTTGGTGCGGGTCTCGGCGAGCTGCTGCTTCTGCTCGTCGGTGCCGGTCCAGGTGATCGTGCGCGCCAGCCCCGCGACCTCGAAGAGGGTCCTGCGGATCTTGAACACATCGCCGAACTTGGCCGCTCGACCCAGGAAGGCGTGCGCGGTCTCGCTGCTGACGCCGCGCCAGGACAGCAGGTTCTGGCCGAATTCGGTCAGCGTCGCCACACCGTTGTCGACCGTGACCACACCCCGGCCGGCCAGCAGCCCGATGGCCAGCTCCGCCACGTCCTGCGGCGGGGTGAATGCACCCTCGGTCGCGTCGGACACCCGCTGCACGATCTGCGCGGCGTCGGCCGGCCCGTCGAGCAGCAGGGCCGCGGTCACGAACGCGACGCGCTTGAGAAAGGGGCGACCGCCGGGCCCGAAGCCGCCCTTGAAGCCGGGGCCGCCGAACCCGCCGTGTCCCCAACCCTTTTCGCCCCAGCCGCCAAAGCCGGGACCACCAAAGCCGGGAGCACCAAAACCGGGTCCGCCAAAACCGGGCCCACCGAAACCGGGCCCACCGAACCCGCCGAAAAATCCACCAGACATCTCTATTCCTTTCAACACATCAGAGGTATCAAGCTCCTTGATACCACCGACACGGGCAATGTCAACAAGCTTGATGGTTGAACGGTGCGAAGCCGGGTGGCGCGCGCCGAGCACGCGGCCGAAAATGGGCTGCTATCGTCCAGATATGGATCGGCGTCGGATGATGATGATGATCGCCGGATTTCGGGCCCTACCCGGCGGAAATGCTGGTCCACTGGGTGCGTGTCTTTTGAAAACCACCTGAGGTGGGATGCGTAGCATCCTGGTGCATGGTTTCATAACACCGTTTGCGACAGTTGCCGAGAAGGGGCGCACCGAGTCAGAGTTCCCGACTTCAACGATGGGTGGTTGGTAGATGGATCGTCGCAGCATGTTGTTGACGACAGGGCTCGGCATGATCGGGGCCGCGATGCGCATGCCCGAGGCCTGGGCGGCCCCGTCGGCGCCGCAGGCGCCGTCGGCCGGTGGCGGCGGGCCGTACATCTTCGCCGACGAATTCGACGGCCCGGCGGGCTCAGGTCCCGATCCGGGCAAGTGGACGGTGCAGACCTGGCAGGACGACGTGTTCCCGCCGGTCGAGGGCATCTACCGCGACGACCGCCGAAACGTGTTCCTCGACGGCAACTCCAACCTCGTCCTGCGCGCCACCCACGAAATGGGCACCTACTACAGCGGCAAACTGCGCGGCAACTTCCGCAGCATGATCAACCAAACCTGGGAAGCCCGGATTAAGCTCAACTGTTTGTTCCCCGGCCTGTGGTCCGCGTTCTGGGGCGTCAACGAGGATCCCATGCCCGACGGCGAGGTCGACATCTTCGAGTGGTACGGCAACGGCGCCTGGGCTCCGGGCACCACTGTCCACGCGGCATCGAACGGGAAAACGTGGGAGGGCAAATCGATTCCCGGTCTGGTGGACGGTGGTTGGCACACGTGGCGAATGCACTGGGGGCCGGAGGGTTTCCAATTCTCGCGCGACGGGGCGGCACCGTACTTCAGCGTGCCGAACAAGCCCATCCATGTCTACGGCGGCCCTCCCGAGGACATGCGCTGGCCGTTCAACAACCCCGGCTATTGGATGACTCCGATGTTCACCCTCGCCGTCGGCGGGGTGGGCGCCGGCGACCCGGCCGCGGGGACCTTCCCGGCGGACATGCTCATCGACTACATCCACATCTGGTAGGCGCTCATCGCTCGGCTTTGATTACCTGCACCAGGTTGAACTGCCATCGCTCGACCAGCCGGAAGCCCAGATCGCGCGGGACAGCGAACGCGGGCGTCGCGCCGTAGCGAGGACCGGGCGCAAGTGCCGCGCCCTGCTCGTGGGCCGGCTGCGTCGCGTCGGCCTGGGTGATGATCCATACCACGCCGCAATGACTTAGCGGCGCGGCGACGACTTCCGGTATCAGGTTGGTGTCGAAGACTTCATTGCGGTCGGTTGCCCGTTGCCACAGGGTGAGGTCGATCAGCTTCCGATAGGCATCGGGACGCGCCGCCAGCAACGGTCGCATCGGGGCGGGCATAAATGTCACCGTGTCGTTGACCAGCAGACAATCGCCCGGTGCGGCCTTCGTCGTGATGAGATCCGCCACCTGGCTGTAGTCCATTCCGTATTTTGCGTACGGGTTACGTTGTGCCCGAACATAATTCGGCGCAGCTGCCACAGCGAAAAGCACTACGATGCCCGTCGCCGCCCAGCGGTTGATCACCAACGTGCCGATGCAGACACCGAGGGCCAGCGCCACCGCCGGCGCCGTGAACGACAGATAGCGCGGCGTGTAGATCGGGTGGACCGCGACGGCCGACCAGATCACGATCAGGGCGGTCGGTATCACCAGGCACGCGGCCGCCAACGTCAACAGCTGCCGGTCCGACTCTTTGAGTTTCGCAGAGCCGCTGAGCCACAAGACAATTGCTGCCGCCACCACCAAGGCCGACAACACCGCGAACGGTGGGCTCCGTTCGAAGTATTGCTGCACCGTCACGTCTTCGATGGTCCGGTGCCCGATCGGAGCGATCCATTTGATCTGCTGAACCTGCCCGACGACCTTGAAGGCGAACGGCGCCAGCGCGCCAACCGTCAGGACCGAAGCGATCGCGAAGTGAACGAGCACGGCTCGACTGCGCCAGAACGCGCAGACGAAAACGACATACGCCAACAACAATAGGACGATGTACATCTCGAGCAGGATCGACGACGCCAGGGCGATCGCGTAATACAGCCAGCACCAAGCGTTGTCGCGGCGAGCGGCGACAACGAGCAGCACGGTCAGCCACACTGCCGCCATCATCGACAGCGCGTAGGGCCGCGCCTCGATGCCTGCCCACGTCGCGCGCGGCAGGATCCCGCAGATGACCCCGGCGGCCACCGCGACGGTGCGCGACGAGAACTGCTTGCTCAGCACCACGACGCCGGCGGCGGCGCCCCCGACGGCGAGGCCACTTGGTGCGCGGGACCAGAACTCGGTGGGCGGGAAGATTTGGAACCAGCCGTGCATCAGTAGGTAGTACAGCCCGTGCACGGCGTCGACGTTGCCGAGCATCCGCCACAACTGGGCCAGGGATCGGCTGTAGGAGGCCGAAATGGTTGCCGCCTCGTCGTACCAGAAGGACGGGCGCCCGGCGCCGATCAGACTGACGGTGGCGGCGAGTATTCCAACGATCAGCGGGTCGAGTGCGGCCGGCGGCGGTGCCAGCCGGTTACCGCGAAGCGCACCACGGGAAGGCCGTGACTCGCTCAGCACATCGCTATGTTGCCAGAAGGCAGGTCTCAGTTACTCAGCCACACGTGCCAAAAACCGTCGGGGCCCAGGCGGCAGTCCCAATGGGTGTAGAGGTGGTCGTTGTGGGTGATCTCGACGTGCGGGCCGTCCGCCTCGCAACCGCCCTGGCTCGAGTAGTTGCCCTCGACCTCCACTTCATCGGCGTTGGCTACGCCCACCGCAATGGTCATCAGCCCGGCGAATGCCATTAGTCCTGCGGCCGCAAACTTCCTCATGGCGCCTTCCCCTCGTTATCGGTGACGCGACTCTATCGATTCGGCCTGGCGCCCGCGCCGCAATTGTGGGGACTCAACGAACCGGTGATTCGAACGTATGATCGATCAATGGGTCAGCTCGCGTCGATCGGGTACAACGGGCAGCCGGTCCGCAGCCCGTTTCGGGTGGTGCGCCCGCCGATCACGGTGCTGGTGGACCTGACCGTGCTGTTCCCGCGCGAGCCGCACCGGTCCGGCCGGTATCAGCCCAACGGCCTGCAACTGCACAAGGTCGTGGAGGGCCGGCTGACCTGCTGGGGGCTCTGCGAGCAGGGCGACTGGTGGGGGCTGGTCACCTATCCGATCGCATACGGGTCCAAGCAGAGAAGCGTGACGCATTGGGTCCCGGCTTGGACCCTGCGCCGACGGGGCTAGCCGCTCGCGGGTTCGGCCGGAGCCAGGCGGCGTCCCTGCACGTAGGTTCCGGCGATGGACGTCTCCCGCGTGCTCATCAGCAACCCGAACAGCGTCTGGTCGCGGGCCATGGCCGGATCGTCGGACCGCACGCCCTGAGTGATCACGGCCTTCAGCGCCGGCGTGCGGTTCGGGTCGATGACGACGAAGTCGGCCTCCTTGCCGACGTCGAAGTTGCCGAACCGGTCCTCCATGTCGAGTGCGCGTGCACCGCCCAGCGTTCCGAGGAACAGCATTTCGGCGGGGTGCATCGAAACCCCGGCGTCGCCCGGCTCCGAGATGTGCACCTTGAAGGCGGCGGCGAGCACCTGCGGTATCGGCCACTCGTCCCCGCCGCCGAAATCCGTTCCGGCGGCGATGTTTACACCGGAGGCAACCGTGCGCAGCCACGGCATGGTGCCCGAGCCGAGGAACTGCTGGGATACGGGGCAGTGCGCGATCGACGTGCCGGTCTCCGACATCCGCTCGAGTTCGGAATCCTGACAATGCACCGCGTGCGCCATGACACTACGGCGCCCGAGCATGCTCGGCCCGCCGACCTTCGAGCCCGGCAGGAACCTGCCGTCATAGGTATCCAGGTAGGTGTCGACCTGAAAGATCTTCTTGGTTTCGGCGACCTCGCCGGTCTCCGGGCGGTTGTTCTCGTTGAGATGGGTGTGGAAATACACACCCCGATCGCGCACCGAATCATACAGTTCACCAAGGCTTTTCAGCACCTCGGCGGTGACCGCGATCGCGAAGCGCGGAACGACGGCGACGTGCAACCGTGCGGTCTTCGCGTCTCCGGTGTCCGCCGCGTGCCACTTGTCGATCTCCTCCCGGACCAACCGCAGCGCATCGGACTCGGACGTCATCAACGGCTCAGCTGCTTTGGGGCCGACGGTCTGGATGCCGCGGCCGCTGACGATCCGCAGTCCTCGCCGCTGCGTCTCGCCGAACAGCGCGTCTTGGGCGTGGGGAAACGCGGACCCGAAGACCATGGCCGCGGTGGTTCCGCTCGCGATGCGCCGGTCGCAGAACTCGACGGCCGCCCGCTTGGCGAACGCCGGCTCGGCGAAGCGGGCCTCCGACGGGTACATGCAGCCGGTCAGCCACTCCAGCAGCTGCCCCCCGTTGTACGAGTCGCCGGCAAACGTCTGCGGAAAATGCACGTGGGCGTCGACGAAGCCCGGCAGCAGAAACCCGGGTCTGTGATTGGATACCGGCGCCGACCGGTACTTCAGCGGGATGTCGGCGCGCTCGCCGCAGAACGCGACCTTGCCGTCGTCCCCGACCACCAGCGCACCCTCGGGAATCGACACCAGGGCCGCGGCGGCTTCGGACAGCGGCGGTGCGCCGGTGAGGTGAAAAATGTGTCCAAGGTGGGTCCGAGTCACGCGATCATCCCCCCTGTCTGGGAGCGCAACGAATGTTGTTGCACCGCACGTCACATCCAACCACTCCAGCGGCTTTTCGGGGTCAACACGACCACACCCGGCGCGCTCGCTGGCACGATCCCGCGGTCAGTGCGAAGATTGCTGCCCGTGGCAACTAGCTGGGGATCCGTTCTGAGCGTGCTCACTCCGCTGGCGCTGGTCGTCGCGATCTCGCCGCTGTCGATCATCCCCGCGGTCCTGGTGCTGCAGACGCCGCGGCCGCGACCCACCAGCCTGGCCTTCCTCGGGGGTTGGGTATTCGGGCTGGCGGCGCAGACCGCGATCTTCGTCGCGGCCTCCGGCGCGCTCGGTGGGATGCACAACGCGCCGCCTAGGTGGGCGTCCTGGCTGCGCGTGGTCCTCGGGTCGGCACTGATCCTGTTCGGCATCTACCGGTGGCTGACCCGCCACGGCCACAGCGAGTCGCCGGCGTGGATGCGGGCATTTGCCACCATCACACCGAGGCGGGCAGCGATCACCGGGCTGGCGCTGACGGTGGTGAGGGTCGAGGTGCTGATCATGTGCCTGGCCGCCGGCTTGGCCATCGGCACCAACGACCTTGGTGTCGTCGACGGGCTGATATGCGGCGCGTTTTTCGTCGCCCTCTCCGCGTCGACGGTCGCGATCCCGGTGCTGGCCTACGCGGAGGTCGGTCACCGCCTAGACGATCCGCTGGCACGGCTCAAAACCTGGATGGAGCGCAACAACGCCGCGCTGATGGCGGCCATCCTGGTCTTGATCGGTTTGATGGTGCTCCACAACGGAATTCGCGCGTTGTGACTTCGCGCTGCCCGGCTCAGCGGTAACCGCCGTCGGACAGGCCGGCGTCCGCTTCGAGCCTGTTGACCTTGCCAAAGACCTTGTCGCGGACGACTTCCCAGAGGTAGGCCGTGATCATGCCGGCATGGCCTTTATCGGCCCACTGCTGGCAGTGCAGCTCCTCGTGGTGCAACACCCGGTCCAGCGCGAGGTTGCTCTCGAAAGCGTTGCCATTGCGGTCGCAATACCAGGCATGCCCGGACTCGACGATCTGGCGAAGCCGTTGTTCGGTGCCGATCGAGTCGTCGACGTTGACCATGAAGATGTCGCCCCAGGCGGTGCCACCCTCCCTGCTGAACAGCTTCTGGACCCGATTGCCGCCGAGGCCCATGAGTATGCCGTTGGGCGTGGTGACGAGGCGCCCGCCGTTGCGGTGCGCGAAGCCGACATCCTGCTCGTAGCTCCAGCGGTTTGCCTTCTGCCGGTTGACGATCCGCCCAACCTCCGTGGCGGTGTACGGCGTCTCGGGGAAGTCCGTGGGTTGCTTGCCCGCCCTGCCGTAGTCCGTCCCGGCGTTCAGGACGTAGGTCATCAGCGCCGCTTTGCGCGCGTCGCTTCCGGCGACGCCCCGCGGCAGGAGGAAGAAGGACTTGCCGTCCGGATCTTTGATCTCGGCGCAGTGCGCGAGAATCGTGAAGCTCTCCGGGGTGATGCCGTGCTCTCGGGCGATCGCGGCGACGACGTCGGAAGGCACGCCCCGGCGTTCGGCGTTCTCGAGCCACTGCCGGTGGTAGCCCTGCCCGACGGCCGGCTCGGAGCTTTCCGGCTTCCGATCATTTCGCTTGAAGACCACCACACGCTGTTCGTAACACATCGGTGCAGGTCCGCGCAGGTCGCGGTAGCCGGTCCGACTTGTGACAACGTCGTGACGTCACCATTTGGAAACGGCGCGGTGCGGCGTGGCTCATGTTCCATATTGTCTGCCGAGAATTGATCCGGTCGTCGGGAACGACTTTTGGAAGATCTGAGCGCGCATAGAGGAGTCGACGCTGATGGTGGAGCGGTTCAGCATCAAAGTAGTTGCGAGCGCCGGGTTATGCGGAGCCGCCATAGCGTTGAGCCCAGACGCGGCGGCCGCCCCGCTGATAACGGGCGGTCACGCGTGCACCCAGCAGCAGGCGGGCGAGGTGCCGGCGGCCGTTGGTGGACCAGCAGAAGCCGCCGGCGGACCGGTACTCGCCGCCGGTGGCTCGGTCGTCGAAACGTGCGCCGCTCCGCTCACGGACATGTCCGGCGTTCCGCTGGTGGTGCCCGGTCCCGTTGGCGCCCCGATCGTGCCCGTCGTGCCGGCCGGCGTTCCGCTCTTGCCCGGCCCGCTGCCCCTTCCCCTGGGCGCTCCGGTCGCCCCGGTGGTGCCGGCCGGTGCTCCGCTGATCGCGCTCGGCGGTCCGGTGGCGGCTGGTGCACCCGTCGATGGTGTCGCGGCCGCTCCGATCCTCGACATGTCCGGCGTCAAGGACGCGCCGACCGGCCCGGCGCCGACCGGCGGGCCGGTGCCCGGTCAGCCGGTCATGCCCGGTCCGTCGGGCGCGCGCTGACGCGACCCCTTCCCGGACACTACGGACCCGCTGGGTTGTCACCAGCGGGTCCGTTTGTATCGAGGGCGGTGAAAGGCCTGTGCTGTCAGGGCATTTCGGCGCGTTTAGGGAGAAAGCGAGTCACCGAGAGACTATGCGCGGAACTTCGATGCTGTTGTCCTGCACGATCACTGGGTCACCGACGTTGACCGTGTTGTAGTACCACTCCGCGTCCTCGGGGCTCAGGCTGATGCAGCCGTGGCTGACATTGTCCAAGCCGAGCGAATTGACCGCCCAGGGAGCCGAATGCACGAAGAGGCCATGGTCGGTGATGCGAACGGCGTAATCCACCGGAAGACGGTAGCCGTCAGGATCGTCGACGGGGATGCCGACGCTGCTCGAATCCATCATCACCGTGCGTTCCTTGGACAGGACGGTGTAGGTGCCTGTGGGAGTGGGGTACTCCGGCCTGCCCATCGAGGCCGGCATGACGCCCGGCTCTCCAAAGTGAGGTCGGTGGTGCGGCGCGGGGAGCGACGTCGGCGGTCCCGCCTCGACCCCATCGATGGTCACGGTGAACGTGTGCTCGGCGATGCTGGCGACACCGACGACGGCCGGACCCGTCTTCATTTCCGTGGACACTCCGCCCACCGAGAGCGGAATTGTGCTGTGCGCCGGCCAGAATCGGTCCGGCACCCACTCCACGACCTTGTTGTCGAGCCATTCGAACTTGCCGGTCATCGCCGGTGTCGACTTGACCGCGATGGCACGCTCGGCCGCGTGCCGGTCCGCGACGGGCGCGTCGAACGTCACCACCAGGGGGTGCGCGACACCCACGACCTCGCCCCGCTTCGGGAGAACCGACGCGATGGCGAAATGCTGCGGCTGGTGCGCCGCGGCCACACTTACACCGGCCGGGCTCGCAACCACGCTCCCGGCCATCCCGACGACGGCAAGAACACACCGAACAACCGCCTGCATGGCTCCAATTCCTTTAACTGACACCGTTGCAATAGTGATGGTAAGGGGGTCCTGAACAGTGGAAGTGCAAGGGCGCGTTCGCAATTGATCAAGACTTCATCACGTTTTGGCTACAGCCAACGGGATGGCTACCGGTGGCCGCTGCCGCCACTCTCGGCACCGCCGCCAGAACTGCTGCTGCCGCCGCCAGAGCTGCTGCTCGTGCCACCGCCGGCGCTAGCACCTCCGCCAGAGCTCGCGCCACCACCGCCCGTCGGTCCACCAACTGGCCCACCACCGCCGGCCGGGCCGACGTCGTGCGGCGCGCCGTCGCCGGGAGTTCCGTGGCTCGGACCGGGGCCGGTAGCAGGTCCGCCCGGGTTGCCGGCGGCCCCGCCGCCGGGATTCGGGCCCTGCGCCGGGGGAACTTGGTGGGGCGGCGGCGATTTCGGCGGCGCGGGCGACGGAACGTGGACCGGCGGCGGGACATGGAGCGGCGGCGGCGAATCGATCGGTGGCGACGGGTGCGGCGGCGCCTGAAGGACCGGCGGGTTCGCCGGAGGGTCCGGCAGGATTACTGGCGGGGGAGCGGGCAGCGCGATCGGCGGGACAACCAGCGGAATGGGCACCGGCGGCGCCGCAATCGGGGCCGGGAGGACCGGAGCCGCGGGCGGCGGTGCCGCGGGAACCGGTGCCGCCGGCGGCGGTGGGACCGCTGGCGGACTCAACGGCTTTGGTGCCGCCGCCGGGGTAGCCGCGACTTCCGCTGGTACAGGGGCGAATACCTGCTCGGCCGGGGCGATGAGATTGTGCAGCGGGGCGGGTAGCAACCCGACCGTCGAGTGGACGCCGACTGACAGTGCTACCTCCAGTGCCAACGCCGCGCTAAAGCCCGCGACCGCCAGCACGCTTCCGACCAGCAGTCCCGACCTACGACGGACGGCCGCGTCCATGACGACCGTTGGGGCGCTGGTTTCATCGTCCGCGACCGCGCTGTAGGCAAGGTCGTCCTCGCCAGGCTCGGCAGCGGCAATGCTCAGGTACTCGGGAAGGGCGTTCGCGTCGACAGCGCCCGTGCCGGGGTCCTGTGCATAGGCCAGCGCGGCCGTCGACGACGCGAACAACGACGCGTTCGCGGACGCGAGGGCCGCCCCGCGGGCCAGGGCCGTCTCCGGCTCTTCGGGCGCGCTCACGGAAAGCGACGTCGCGTCTTCCAATTGCGCCCTGACCGTTGCGATGTCAACGCCGGCGCCGAGCACAAACAGTCCGTCCGGGTGCGTCGGCAGCTGGTCGAGTCCGGCGACCAGGTGCATCAGCTCGTCGTCTGTCAGCCGCCCGGGCGTGGCATTCAACCGCTCTTGGTAAACATCCGCGATGGAACCGTCGGCGGTCTCGACGACGGCCAGAGTTGCGGTGTCGGGCTCCATCAACATCAGCGCGGTACGCTCGTAACCCATTGCGCCGCCGACGAATTGAGTCAGCGAGGTCGCAGCCAGAAACGCCGATACCAGCATGACGTTCTCGAGCTTGTGGGCGGCGAGTGCGTCGCGCAGGGTTGCCGCTTCGAGTTGGTCGGTCCACGCGACCCCGATAGACGACAGCTCGAGGCCGGCATCGGCGGCGCCCTCACGCGTGCCCAGGATGGCGGCGATCACTCGATCAGACGCGCTGATGGTCGGCGCGTCGTCGGCAGCAGAGACGTCGAACTCGTCCTCTTCGACCGTGGCTCCCTCGGCGTTCTCACCTTCGAGAAGAACCATCTGAATCGACGCCGGGGCCATCGATACGCCGAGCACGATATCCAAAACAACCCCTCCAAAGGTATTGCTAGCCAAGCCATGGTCGGGCGGAGG
>NZ_MBEU01000051.1 GCF_001954275.1 Mycobacterium sp. IS-836
AGCCCGTGAGCTGCAACGCCGCGGGCACGACGTGCTCATGGCCGTTCCGCCCGACATGGTCGGCTTCGTCGAGTCGGTGGGGCTTGCGGCCGTCGCTCTCGGCCCGGATGTGCAGCCGATTCTGGATGCGCACCGCACCTTCTGGACGGATTTCTTCCGCAACTTCTGGAAGGTCCGCCACCTGATCAGGCTGCGACACGAAATAGCCGATCCCGTCATCCAGGGTTGGGATCAGATCTGCGCCACGCTGAAGTCGGTGGCGGACGGGGCCGACTTACTGGTCAGCGGCCTGAATTTCGAGCAGCCCGCCGCCAACGTCGCGGAGTACCACGACATCCCATTGGCCACCGTGCATATCTTCCCGGTGCGGGCCAGCGGCCAGTTCCTGTCGGTCGTGCCGCCGCGGGTCGGCCGTTCGGCCATGACGGCCTACGAGTGGGTGGCCTGGCGTGCGGCGAGCAGGCTCGAGAACGTGCAGCGCCGCGAGCTGGGTCTCCCGAAGGCCACTCGTCCGCTGCCGCGGCGGATCGCCGAACGCGGATGGGTGGACATCCAGGCCTACGACGAGATCTGTTTTCCCGGGCTGGCGGACGAATGGGCGAAATGGAACGGTCGGCGGGCTTTTGTCGGCGCGCTGACGATCGACCAGCCGACGGACGCCGACGAAGACGTCGCGTCGTGGATCGCCGCGGGAACGCCACCGATTTTCTTCGGCTTCGGCAGCACACCGGTGAAATCTCCGGCCGACACCATCGCCATGATCGCCGAGGCCTGCGCGGACCTGGGCGAGCGGGCGTTGGTTACCGCCGCCGGCACCGACTTCCGCGACGTCGGCCATCTCGAGCACGTCAAGGTCGTGGAAGCGATGAACTATGCGACGCTCTTTCCGGCTTGCCGGGCGGTCGTACACCACGGCGGCACCGGCACCACGGCTCTGGGCCTGCGCGCCGGAGTCCCGACGTTGATCCTCTCGACGGACATCGACCAGACGATCTGGGGAGCGCGGGTCAAACGACTGAAGGTGGGCACCGCTCGGCGCTTTTCGAGCGCCACCCGGAAAACACTCGTGACGGACCTCCGCCGGATTCTCGCCCCGGAATACGCCGCCCGGGCCCGCGTCCTCGCGGCCCGTATGACCACCTCCGCCGAGAGTGCCGCGGCGGCCGCTGACCTGGTGGAAAAGTACGCCCGCGCCGGGCGGCCCTGACCGTAGTCTTGCCCGCTTCGGCCCCCCTGCGTTTGGCGCTATTTGACTCAAGTATGGTATTAGAACTTGTTCTACTTATGTCGATTAGAGCACGGGAGATCGCGAGAAGTGGTGAGTGTCAATCCGTTCGACGTGGGGGATGTCAGGTTTCGGGTCTTGGCCCACGGCAAAGCGCATTACAGCCCGGGGTGGCCGACCTTCGAAAAGAACTGGACCGACATAGGGCCGACGACTCTGCGCGAGAGGCTGGTAACGGGCCGGTTCGCTAAGAGGTGAACCGGCCGGAGTCGGGGACTTCGGGGGAACTAGACAATCGAGCACTTCCGCTGACACGCGGACAACTCGATATATGGCTTGCGACGCAAACGGGCCGGTTCGGCGCCAAGTGGCAGCTGGGCGTGCTGGTGCGAATCGCGGGTCCGGTTGACGTCGGCATGTTCGAGTCGGCCGTCCGGCAGGTGGTGCACGAGGCCGAGCCGTTCAGGGCCGCCTTCTTCCAGGTTGACGGCCACGTCTTCCAGCGGGTCGTCGACTATCCGGATGTCGAGCTCGCTCGCTACGACCTCCTCGACTCGCAGGATCCCGCCGAGGACGCCTACCGATTGGCGTCATCGATTCAAGCCACGCCGATGCCGTTCAGCGGCGCGCTGTTCAGATTCGCGTTGATGCAGACGCGGATCGATGAGTTTTATTTCTTCGTCTGCTGCCACCACATCGTCGCGGACGGCCTGGGCCTGGGTCTTTTCTGTCACCGGATTGCCGCCGTCTACAACGCAATTGCCGCGGGGGAGCCGATTCCTCCCGCCATCTTCGGCTCGCTGCGCGACCTGATCGAGTGCGAATCGGCATACAAGCGTTCGGCCGAGTACCTCGAGGACGAGGCCTATTGGGCTGAGCACCTGCCGGCGGAAAGGGAACTGGCTCATCGCGTCGCGGACGACGCGGGCGGCAGTGACTCGGATGAGTGTTCCGAGCCCGTTCCACTGGATCCCGTCGTCGTCTCCGGCATCCGCGACTTGTCGCGTGCGTTGGGGGTGCGTCGCTCGTCGGTGATCACCGCGGCCTGTGCGCTGCTGGTGCGCCGGTACGACGCCGAGGGCACGGAAGTCGTGCTCGATCTTCCGGTCACCAGGCGCGTGAGCCCAGAGACAAAGCTGGTGCCCGGAATGATCTCCGGGGTGGTCCCGCTGGTGTTCAGGACTTCGCCGCAATCCACCGTCGCCGCCTTTTGCGAACAGGTCGACGCCCGAATGCGGGAAGCGTTGCAGCATCAACGGTTCCCGGTGCACTTTCTGGAGAATGCGGCGCGTTCCCGTGGCTCGGGCCGGGCACCGAATCGCGTAATCGTCAATTTCATTCCGCCCACCTATATGGCCGATCTCGGCGGTTCCCCGGCATCGGCGACGCTGACCAATTCCGGGCTTGTGGACCAGTTCGGGTTGCTATTCACCAGGGACGGAGATGAGCTTTTTCTCAGCACGGCGGGTGCCGGGCAATTGTTTGCGAATTGCGCCGCCGACGATTTAGCGCGGCAATTGGAGCGAGTGCTAGCGGCGATGATCGCGGACCCGGAGCGGCCGTTGCCGTCGCTCGACGCTCTGGATGCCGCTGAGTACGCGCGGCTGGATGGGTGGGGTAACCGGTCAGTGCTGACCGAGCGGCCGGGCACATCGGCGTCCATTCCGGAGCTGTTCGCCGCGCAGGTGGCGCGTACCCCCGAGGCCGCGGCGCTGACTTGTGGGGAGCGCTCGTGGACCTACCGCGAGCTCGACGAGGCAGCGAACCGGTTGGCGCACTTGCTACGTGGTCGGGGTGCGCGGCCAGGCGAGTGCGTCGCGCTACTGTTCACGCGGTCGGCCGAGGCGATCGTCGGGATTGCCGCGGTGCTCAAGACCGGAGCGGCGTATCTGCCGATCGATCCCGCGCTGCCCGCGGCCCGCATCGAGTTCATGCTCGCCGACGCCACGCCGATCGCCGCGATCACCGTGGCCGGGCTGCGGGCGCGGCTGGACGGGTCCGGGCTGCCCGTCGTCGAGATCGACGATCCCGCCGTCGCCGGCCAACCCCGCACCGCGCTACCCGCCCCGGCCGGCGACGACATCGCCTACCTCATTTACACCTCGGGCACGACCGGCGTTCCGAAAGGCGTTGCGGTCAGCCACCAGAGCGTGACCCAGCTGGTGCAGACGCTGGATGCCGGCCTGCCCCGCGCCGGCGTGTGGTCGCAGTGGCATTCGTTGGCCTTCGACGTCTCGGTGTGGGAGATATGGGGCGCGTTGTTGCACGGTGGGCGGCTGGTGGTGGTGCCCGAGGAGGTGGTCCGCTCACCGGAAGACTTCCACGCGCTGCTGGTCGCCGAGCGGGTCAGCGTGTTGTGCCAAACCCCCTCGGCGGTCGCGGCCTTGTCACCCGAGGGGCTGAAGTCGACGGCGCTGGTGGTGGCAGGTGAGGCCTGCCCCGCCGATGTCGTGGACCGCTGGGCGCCCGGGCGGGTGATGATCAACGCCTACGGCCCGACCGAGACGACGGTGTATGCGGCGATAAGCGCGCCGTTGCGGCCGGGTTTCGGTGCGCCGATCGGTTCGCCGGTGCCGGGGGCGGCGCTGCTCGTGCTTGACGGGTGGTTGCGGCCGGTGCCGGCGGGCGTCGTCGGCGAGTTGTATGTGGCCGGCCGCGGCGTGGGCTATGGATATGCGCGCCGAACCGGGTTGACCGCGTCGCGGTTTGTGGCCTGCCCATTCGGCGAGCCGGGAACACGCATGTATCGCACCGGGGACCTGGTGTGCTGGGACGCCGACGGACAGCTGCAGTATTTGGGCCGCGCCGACGAGCAGGTCAAGATCCGCGGATACCGCATCGAACTTGGCGAAGTCCAGTCCGCGCTGTCGGCCCACCCGCGAGTGGGGCGGGCGGCGGTGATCGCTCGCGAGGACCAACCCGGCGACACGCGGTTGGTGGGCTATGTGGTCCTGGATCAGCAGATGATGCTGACGCGGGAGCCGGAGCGAGAAGCGCAACTCGTCGAGCAATGGCACGGAGTGTATGAGGGCCTCTATTCGGGGTCGACCCACGCGGCTGGCGAGCAGCCCGTCTTGGGGGAGGACTTCGAGGGCTGGAACAGCAGCTATACCGGGGCGCCCATCCCGCTCGACCAGATGCGCGATTGGCGGGAAGCCGCGGTGGATCGGATCCGCGGGTTGGGCGCGCGCCGGTTGCTGGAGATCGGGGTCGGCTCCGGTCTGTTGCTGGCGCAGCTGGCCCCGGACTGCGACGAGTATTGGGGCACCGACTTCTCGGCGCCGATGATCCAGGCGCTGCAGGCGGCGGTGGCCGGGCAGCCGTGGGCCGATCGGGTGCGGTTGCGGGCACAGCCGGCCGACACGGCCGAGGGGTTGCCCGAAGGCCATTTCGATGTCGTGGTGCTCAATTCGGTGGTCCAGTACTTCCCCAACGCGGGCTATCTGCTGGATGTCCTGGCGGTCGCAATGCGGTTGCTGGCGCCGGGCGGGGCGTTGTTCATCGGTGACGTCCGCAACCTCTCGCTGTTGCGGGAGTTCACCACCGGGGTCGTGTGCGCCGAAACCGCCGAGGACACCGCCGCGGTGACGCGCGAGCGGGTCCGCCGGGAAATGCTCGCCGAGCAGGAACTGTTGTTGGCGCCGGAATTCTTTGCGGGTCTGCCCGAGCACCTGCCCGGCATTGCCGCGGTCGACGTGCGGCTCAACGGAATGCGGGCGCTCAACGAGCTGAGCGGTTACCGCTATGAGGTGGTGCTGCGTAAGGCGCCTGCGACGGTGGACTCGATGGCGGATCTGGCGTCGCATCCGTGGCAGCGGTTTGGCAACCTGGCCGCACTGGAGGAGTTTCTGCGGTCGCGGCCCGTGCCGGGGCTGCGGGTGACCGGGGTGCCGCACGGCGGGATCTGGCCCGATGTGGCCCTGGCACGGGCGCTGGCCGAGGCCGACGATCGGGTGCCCGTCAGTGCATTGCGTGCCGGCCTGACCGCACCCGGTGCGGTGTTACCGAACGAGTGTCACGCGTTGGGCCGGGAACTGGGCTATGCCACGGCGGTGACCTGGTCGGCGACGGCCGGCCTGGTGGATCTGATCTTCACCCGCGCCACCGACGCGGCGCTGTCGGATCTCTACCTGCCAGCCACCCCAGTGGCTTCGCTAGCCGGGTATGTCAACGACCCGTCGGCGAGCGAACGGGCAGCCGAGTTGCGGCGCTTCGCGGCCGACCGGCTGCCGGAGTTCATGGTGCCGGCGGCGATCATGCTGATGGAGTCGCTGCCGTTGACGGTCAACGGCAAACTCGACAAGCGAAGGCTGCCGGCTCCGGAATTCGTGGGCGCCACGGCCTATCGGGCGCCCCGCAATGACCGGGAACGGGTGCTGGCCGGCCTGTTCGCCGAGATCGTCGGGGTGACGCGGCTCGGCATCGATGACGGGTTCTTCGACCTGGGCGGGCATTCGTTGTCGGCCACCCGGCTGGTCGCCCGGGTGAACGCCGAGCTCGGCGTCGAGGTCCCGATCCGCGCGCTGTTCGACGCGCCCACCGTGGCCGGCCTTGCCGAGTGGATCGGCGCGCACGCCGGGGAACCGGCGGCGGTGGCGTTGACGGCACGGCAGCGGCCCGCGGCGATCCCGTTGTCGTTTGCCCAGAGCCGGTTGTGGTTTATCGACCAACTCGAGGGGCCGTCGCCGGTTTACAACGTGGCGGTGGCGCTGTGGCTCGACGGGCGTCTCGACGTCGAGGCATTGGGCGCGGCGCTGGCCGATGTGGTAGGCCGCCACGAGAGCCTGCGCACCCTCTTTGCCGCGGCCGACGGCATGCCCCGACAGGTGGTGATGCCCGCCGAGGGTGCGGACTTCGGTTGGCAGGTCATCGATGCCGCCGGCTGGTCGGGCGAACGGCTGGAGGAGGCCGTCGCCGCGGTCACCGGCCACGCTTTCGACCTGGCGACCGAGATCCCGTTGCGGGCAAGACTTTTCCGTAACGCCGACGACGAACACCTGCTGGTCGCCGTGGTGCACCACATTGCCGCCGACGGCTGGTCGCTCAACGTGTTGGCGGCGGATATCGGTGTGGCGTATGACGCGCGATCTGCTGGGCGGGCGCCGGGCTGGACCGAATTGCCGGTGCAGTACGTCGATTACACGCTGTGGCAGCGCGAGCTGCTGGGCGAGCTCGACGACGACGAAAGTCGGATCGCCGGCCAGCTGGCCTACTGGGAGCGCGCCCTGGCCGGGATGCCCGAGCGCCTGCAGTTGCCCACCGATCGGCCCTACCCGCCGGTCGCCGACTACCGCGGGGCCAGCGTCGAGGTGGACTGGCCGGCCCAACTGCAGCAGCGGGTGGCCCGGCTGGCTCGCGAGCACAACGCCAGCAGCTTCATGGTCGTGCAGGCCGCGCTCGCGGTGCTGTTGGGTCAGGTGAGCGCCAGCCGGGATGTGGCGATCGGCTTCCCGGTGGCGGGGCGCCGCGATCCCGCGCTCGAGGGGCTGGTCGGGTTTTTCATCAACACGTTGGTGTTGCGTGTCGACCTGGCCGGCGACCCCACCGTCGCCGAGCTGCTCGCGCAGGTGCAGCAGCGCAGCCTGGCCGCCCACGAGCACCAGGACGTGCCTTTCGAGGCGCTGGTGGAGCGGCTCAACCCCACCCGGAGCCTGACCCATCACCCACTGGTGCAGGTGTTACTGGCCTGGCAGAACTTTGCCGGGCAGGACAACAGCCCAACGCCGCGGCTGGCGCTGGGCGATCTACGCGTCACGCCGCTGCCCGTGGACACCTGCACCGCCCGCATCGACCTGACGTTCACCCTGTCCGAACGATGGACCGACACCGGTGAGCCCGCCGGAATCGGCGGGACCGTCGAATTTCGCACCGACGTTTTCGACACCGCCAGCGTCCAAACGCTGATCGGGCGGCTCCGGCGGGTGCTGGTGGCGATGACCGCCGACCCGACCCGGCGGTTGTCGTCGGTGGATGTGCTCGATGCGGCCGAGCACACCCGGCTCGCCGGATGGGGCAATCGCCCGGCGTTGACCGCGCCGGCATCGCCGACCGTGTCGCTTCCCCAGGCATTCGCGGCGCAGGCGGCCCGGACCCCCGATGCGATGGCGATCAGCTTCGCCGGCCGCGGCATGACGTACCGGGAGTTGGACGAGGCCGCGAACCTGCTGGCGCATGTGTTGGCCGCCGCGGGGGCCGGCCCCGGACAGCGTGTGGCGCTGCTGTTTTCGCGGTCTACCGAGGCGATTGTCGCGATCCTGGCGGTGTTGAAGACCGGCGCGGCGTATCTGCCGATCGACCCGGCGGTGCCGAACGCGCGCATCGCCTTCATGGTTGGTGATGCCGCGCCGATCGCGGCCATCACCACCACCGAATCGATCGAGCGGCTGGACGGCCACGACCTGCTCGTCGTCGACGTCAACGACCCCGAAGTGGACGCCCAGCCGAGCACCGCTCCGACGGCGCCGGCCCCCGACGACATCGCGTACGTGATCTACACCTCGGGTACGACCGGGGTGCCCAAGGGCGTGGCGATCACCCACCGCAACGTCATCGAGCTGTTGGCGTCACTGGACGACAGCTTGGAGTTGGCGGGTCAGGTGTGGTCGCAGTGGCATTCGTTGGCCTTCGACGTCTCGGTGTGGGAGATCTTCGGCGCGCTGTTGCATGGCGGCCGGTTGGTCGTCGTGCCGGAGGCGGTGGCCCGCTCGCCGGAGGTTTTCCACAGCCTGCTGGTCGCAGAGCAGGTCGGAGTGCTGAGCCAGACCCCGTCGGCGTTTTATGCGCTGCAGACCGCGGATGCGCTGGCACCCGAACTGGGCGGCCAACTGAAGCTGCAGACGGTGATCTTCGCCGGCGAGGCGCTGGAGCCGCAGCGGCTCGCCGGCTGGATGGACGGTCACCCGGGGTTGCCGCAGCTGATCAACATGTATGGCACCACCGAGACCACGGTGCACGCGTCGTTCCGCGAGATCGTCGACCGCGACGTCGATGGCACTGTCAGCCCGATCGGGAAACCGTTGGCGCATCTGGGCTTCTTCGTGCTCGATGGCTGGCTGCGTCCGGTGCCGGTCGGGGTGGTGGGCGAGTTGTACGTCGCCGGCGCCGGGGTGGGCCTCGGCTATGTGGGCCGTTCGGGGTTGACCGCATCGCGCTTTGTGGCGTGCCCGTTCGGCGGAGGGCGGATGTATCGCACCGGCGATTTGGTGCGATGGCGTTCCGATGGCCAGCTGGAGTATCTGGGCCGCGCCGACGAGCAGGTCAAGATCCGCGGGTATCGCATCGAGCTCGGCGAAGTTCAGACCGCCCTGGCCGGGCTCGCGGGTGTGCGGCACGCGGCGGTGATCGCCCGCGAGGATCGCCCCGGCGACAAGCGGCTGGTCGGTTACGTGACTGGGAGCGCCGACCCTGCTCGGCTGCGTGCCGCACTCGCCGAGCGGTTGCCGGAGTACATGGTGCCCGCGGCGCTGGTGACGCTGGATGCGCTGCCGTTGACACCTAACGGCAAGCTCGACAAGCGGGCGCTGCCGGCACCGGACTACAGCGATGGTGAGCGCTACCGGGCCCCGGCCACTCCGACCGAGGAGATCCTGGCCGGGATCTACGCCCGGGTGCTCGGCCTGGAGCGGGTCGGGGTCGACGACTCCTTCTTCGACTTGGGTGGGGATTCCCTCTCGGCGATGCGCCTGGTCGCGGCGGTCAATTCCGGTGTGGGCGCGGACCTTTCGGTGCGCGCGGTGTTCGACGCGCCCACGGTTGCCCGGTTGGCGCCGCGTCTCGGTAGTGGTGACGGCCTGCCCGAGCCGTTGGTGGCGATGCGCCGCCCCGCGGTGTTGCCCCTGTCGTTCGCGCAGAACCGGTTGTGGTTCATCGACCAGCTACACGGGCCGTCGCCGATCTACAACATGGCGGTGGCGCTGCGGCTGGACGGCCGGCTCGATGCCGACGCGTTGGGGGCCGCGCTGGCCGATGTGGTTGGCCGCCACGAGAGCCTGCGCACGCTGTTCGCCGCCCCCGGCGGCGTCCCGCAGCAGGTGGTGATGCCCGCCAAGCGGGCCGACTTCGGTTGGCACGTGGTGGATGCCACCGGCTGGCCGGCGGCCAGACTGGCTGAGGCCATCGACGAAACGGCGCACTACGCGTTTGATCTGGCAAGCGAGATCCCGTTGCGGGCAAGGCTTTTCCGGGTTGGCGACGACGAGCATGTGTTGGTGGCGGTGGTCCACCACATCGCGGCCGATGGCTGGTCGATCACTCCGCTGGTGGCTGATCTGGGCGAGGCGTATCGGGCGCGACGGCAGGGCCGGGCCCCCGGTTGGGCGCCGTTGGCGGTGCAGTATGTCGACTACACATTGTGGCAGCGCGCCCGGTTGGGCGACCTCGACGACAGTGCTAGCCACATCGGCGAGCAGCTGGCGTATTGGGAGCAGGCGTTGTCGGGGATGCCCGAGCGCCTGACCTTGCCCACCGATCGGCCCTATCCGCCGGTGGCCGATCACGGAGGAGCCACGGCGCCCGTGGAGTGGCCCGCGGAGTTGCAGCGCCGGATCGCTCGGCTGGCCCGCGAACACAATGCGACGCCTTTCATGGTGGTGCAGGCCGCCCTGACGGTGTTGTTGGGCAAGCTCGGCGCGAACCGCGATGTGGCCGTTGGCTTCCCAATCGCGGGCCGGCGTGACCCCGCGCTGGATGCGGTGGTGGGCTTTTTCGTCAACACCCTGGTGTTGCGGGTCGACTTGACCGGCGATCCCACCGTGGCCGAGTTGCTCGCCCAGGTGCGCGCGCGCAGCCTGGCCGCTTACGAGCATCAGGATGTGCCGTTCGAGGTGCTCGTGGAGCGGCTCAACCCCACCCGAAGCCTCGCCCATCACCCACTGGTGCAGGTGATGCTGGCCTGGCAGAGCAACGAACCGGTCGCCGGGCTGGCCCTGGGGGACGTGCGGGCGACACGGCTGCCGATGGACACCCACACCGCGCGCATGGACCTGTCGTTGTCGTTGGCCGAGCGCTGGACCCCGGCCGGTGCGGCGGCCGGGATCGGCGGGGCGGTCGAGTTTCGCACCGATGTGTTCGACGCGGCCACCATCCACACGCTGATCGAGCGGTTGAGGCGGGTGCTGGAGGCCCTGACCGCCGATCCGGCGCGGCGGTTGTCGTCGGTGGAGGTGCTCGACGACGTCGAGCGGGCCCGCCTGCAGGACTGGGGTAACGGGGCGGTGTTGACCGCGCCCGCGCCGCCGCCGCTGTCGGTTCCGGCGTTGTTCGGCGAGCAGGTCGCCGCCGCTCCCGAGGCGGTGGCGATCAGCGCGGGAAACGACGCCATGACCTACCGCGAGCTAGATGAGGCGGCAAACCGGTTGGCGCACTTGCTGATTAGTGAGCGCGTCGGAGCGGGTGGGTGTGTGGCGCTGCTGTTGCCCCGCTCGGCCGAGGCGATCGTCGCGATTCTGGCGGTGCTCAAGACCGGGGCGGCGTACCTGCCGATCGACCCGACTGTGCCGACGGAGCGGATCGGGTTCGTGCTCGACGACGCCGGGCCGGTCGCCGTGCTCACCGTCGCCGCGCTGGCCGGTCGGCTGGACGGCCGAGATCTGCGAGTCATCGATATCGACGACCCCGCGATCGACTCCCAGCCCTGCACCGCGCCGCCGGCACCGGCCGCGGACGATCCCGCGTACCTGATTTACACGTCCGGCACGACCGGCGTGCCCAAAGGCGTTGCGATCACTCACCGCAACGTGACCCAGTTGTTGGCGGCGTTGGACACCGGCCTGCCGCGCCCAGGCGTGTGGCCGCTGTGTCATTCGTTGGCGTTCGACGTGTCGGTGTGGGAGATCTTCGGCGCACTGTTGCGTGGGGGCCGCGTGGTCGTGGTGCCCGAGGAGGTCGCCGCCTCACCGGAGGACTTCCACGACCTGTTGGTCAGGGAACAGGTCAGCGTGCTGACCCAGACCCCGTCGGCCGTGGCCGCGCTGTCCCCGCGGGGGCTGGAGTCGGCGGCATTGGTGGTGGTCGGTGAGGCCTGCCCGGTCGAAGTGGTGGAGCGGTGGGCGCCCGGAAGGGTGATGGTCAACGCGTATGGCCCCACCGAGACGACGATGTGCGTGGCGATCAGCGCTCCGCTGAGTCCGGAGTCGGGGGTGGTGCCGATCGGCGCGCCGGTGCCGGCGGCGGCGTTGTTCGTGCTCGACGAGTGGTTACGTCCGGTGCCGGTCGGGGTGGTCGGTGAGTTGTATGTGGCCGGCGCCGGGGTGGGCGTCGGTTATGTGGGCCGTTCGGGGTTGACCGCGTCGCGGTTTGTGGCGTGCCCGTTCGGCGGGGGTCGGATGTATCGCACCGGCGACCTGGTGTCGTGGGGTGTTGACGGGCAGCTGCGGTATCTGGGGCGTGCCGACGAGCAGGTCAAGATCCGCGGGTATCGCATCGAACTCGGCGAAATCCACACCGCCCTAACCGAACTCGAGGGGGTGCGGCACGCCGCGGTGATCGCCCGCGAGGACCGCCCCGGCGACAAACGCTTGGTCGGCTACGTCACTGGAACGGCGGATCCGCGCGACATCCGTGCCTCTCTGGCCGAGCGGCTGCCCGCGTACATGGTGCCGGCCGCGGTGCTGGCGATCGATGAGCTGCCGTTGACGGCCAACGGGAAACTCGACACCCGCCGCCTGCCGGCGCCCAACTACGGAGATGGTGAGCGGTACCGCGCCCCGGATGGAGCCGTCGAGGAGATTCTGGCCGGCATCTACGCCCAGGTGCTCGGGTTGGAGCAGGTCGGGGTCGACGACTCCTTCTTTGACCTTGGCGGGGACAGCATCTCGTCGATGCAGGTGGTAACGCGCGCGCGTGCCGCCGGCCTGGTGTGCCGGCCGCGTGACATCTTCGTCGAGCAGACCGTCGCCCGGCTGGCGCGGGTGGCCGCGGTGGCCACCGGTGTCGCTGACGCGACCGATGACGGTGTCGGGCCGGTGGTGGCCACCCCGATCATCCAGTGGCTGCGGGGCATCGACGGACCGGTGGAGCAGTTCAACCAGACCATGGTGGTGCAGGCTCCCGCCGGGACGACCCAGGCCGACGTCGTGGTCGTGCTGCAGGCCCTGCTGGATCGGCATGCCATGTTGCGGCTGCGTGTCGACGAGGACCGGTCGCTGACCGTGCCCCAGCCCGGGTCGGTGGATGCGCGCGAGTGCCTGCAAGTCGTCGACGTGTTCTCCGGTGCGGCGCTGGTGTCGGGCCGCTCTAGGTTGAACCCGGCCGCCGGAATGATGGTCAGCGCGTTGTGGGTGTCGCCCACGGGCCAATTGGCGTTGATCATTCATCATCTCGCCGTCGACGGCGTATCGTGGCGAATCCTGTTGGAGGACTTGAACATTGCGTGGGCCCAGCACCGCAGCGGCGAGCCGGTGGCATTGCCGGCGGGCGGGACGTCGTTTGCGCGGTGGGCCTCGCTGCTGGCCGAGCGCGCCCACCACCCGGACGTGGTCGGTCAGGCCGAGGCCTGGCGGCAGGTGGCCGCCACCCCCGCCGCGTTGCCCGCGGTGCAACCGGAGGTCGACACGTTCGCCACGGCTGGGCATTTATCGGTGCAGCTGGATGTCGAGACCACCCGGCTGCTGCTCGGTGAGGTGCCGGCGGCGTTCCATGCCGGGGTGCAAGACGTCTTGTTGATCGGATTTGCCTTGGCGCTGACCGAGTTTGCGGGCGACAGCGCGACGCCAATCGGCATCGACGTCGAGGGCCACGGACGTGACGAGGAACTGGCTGCCGATGTCGACCTGTCCCGCACCGTGGGCTGGTTCACCACTAAATACCCGGTGGCCCTGAAGGTTGGCGGACTGTCCTGGGCCCAGGTGATCGCCGGCCACCCGCGAGTGGGTGTGCTCGTCAAGGACGCCAAGGAACAGCTTCGCGCTCACCCGGACGGATTGACCTACGGGATGTTGCGGTACTTGAACATCGATGTCGATCTGGCCGACACCGACCCGCCGATCGGGTTCAACTACCTGGGGCGCCTCGGAGCCGCGGGCTCCGAGAGGTCCGACGAACTCTGGCGAGTCTGCCCCGACAGCCTGTCGTTGACCGGCGTCGCGGCGGCCACACCGATGCCGCTCGCGCACTCCGTCGAGCTCAACGCGGGCACGGTTGACGGCGACGCCGGACCGTGCCTACGCGCCGATTGGACTTGGGCGCCATCGGCTTTCGATCGCGCGCAGATCAGCCGGTTGGGCCGGCTGTGGTTTGACGCGCTGGCCGGCATCTGCGCGCATGTGCAAAGCGGTGGCGGCGGGCTGACGCCGTCCGACATCGCGCTCACCGGTCTGAGCCAGCAGCAGATCGACGAGCTCAGTGGCACAATGCGGATCGCTGACGTGCTTCCGCTGACCCCACTGCAGCAAGGACTGCTCTTTCACGCCAGGGCCGCGCGAGGCGGCGACGATCTCTATGCCGTACAGCTCGATGTCACATTGAGCGGTCCGCTCGATCCGCACCGGCTGCGCGATGCGGTCCACACGATGGTCAACCGGCATCCGAATGTGGCGGCCCGATTCTGGGAGCAGTTCGGGAAGCCGGTGCAGGTCATCCCCGCTGATCCCGCGCCGGCGTGGCGGTACGTCGAACTCGGCGGCGGCGACGTCGATCAGCAGATCGAGCGGCTCGGTGCCGCCGAACGTGCCGCGGTCCGTGATCTCGCCGACCAGCCGGCCGCTCGGGCCGCGTTGATCCGCACGGCACCCGACGAGCACCGCTTTGTGCTGACCTTCCATCACATCGTGCTCGACGGTTGGTCGCTGCCGATCCTGCTCCGAGAAATCTTCGCCGCCTACTACGGGCAGCGATTGCCCGGCGTGGTCCCGTACCGCAGATTCGTTGCGTGGCTGGCCGATCGAGACATGGATGCCGCCCGCGCGGCCTGGCGCGAGGCGTTCGCCGGCTTCGACACACCCACATTGGTGGGCCCGCCGGAGCGGGTGGGGCACGGGAAGCGTGGCGTCGCGTCGTACCGGGTGCCGGGGCACACCACCCGCGCGCTCACCGAGCTGGCCCGCACGCATCACACCACCGTCAACACCGTGCTGCAGGCCGCCTGGGCGCAGGTACTGATGTGGCTGACCGGGCACCATGACGTCACCTTCGGTGCCGCGGTCTCGGGGCGGCCGGCGGAGGTCCCCGGCGCGGACTCGATGGTGGGTCTGCTGATCAACACCGTGCCGGTGCGGGCCAACATCACACCGACAACGACCGCCGCCGGCCTGCTCGACCAGCTGCGACGCGCCCACAGCAAAACGCTTGAACACCAACATCTGTCGCTAAGCGAAATCCACCGCGTCACCGGCCACGAGCAACTTTTCGACACCCTGTTCGTATTTGAGAACTACCCGGTCGACACGAGCGCATTGGCGGGGGATGACGGGTTGAACATCGCCTCGTTCACCAGCCGCGAATACAACCACTATCCGCTGACGATGCAAGCCATGGCCGGTCACGAATTGGGCCTGCGCCTCGAATACGACGCCGATGCCTTCGACGAGGCGATCGTCGAAACGATCGCCGAAGGTTTCCGGCGGGTGCTGGAGGCGCTAACCACCGAACCCACGCGACGGTTGTCATCGGTGGATGTGCTGGACGCCGGTGAGCGCGCCCGCCTGGACGGGTGGGGCAACCGGGCGGTGCTGAGCCAGCCCGTGACGACGGACTCGATTCCGGGGTTGTTCGCCGCGCAGGTGGCGCGCACGCCCGAGGCGGTCGCGCTGACTTGCCGGGGCTTGTCCATGACCTACCGGGAGCTGGACGAGGCGGCGAATCGGTTGGCGCACCTGTTGGCCGCCGAGGGCGCCGGCGCGGGTGAGTGTGTGGCACTGCTGTTTTCGCGGTCGGCCGAGGCGATCGTGGCGATCTTGGCGGTTTTGAAGAGCGGGGCGGCGTATCTGCCGATCGACCCGTCACTGCCTGGGCCGCGGATCGGGTTCATGCTCGGCGATGCCGCGCCTCTCACCGTGATCACGACCACCAGCTTGGCTGATCGGCTGGCCTGGCATGACGTGCCGGTCATTTTTATCGATGACCCCGCGGTGGGGACCCAACCCAGCACCGCGCTGCCGTCGCCGTACCCCGATGACCTTGCCCACCTGATCTACACCTCGGGCACCACCGGCGTCCCCAAAGGGGTCACCGTCACCCATAACAACGTCGCCCAGCTGTTCGACTCACTGGATACCGGCCTGAAACTGGACCCGGGTCAGGTGTGGACGCAGTTTCACTCGTACGCGTTCGATTTTTCGGTGTGGGAGATCTGGGGCGCGTTGTTGCACGGTGGGCGGCTGGTGGTGGTTCCCGATGAGGTGGCCCGATCCCCGGAGGATTTCCACAAGCTGCTGATCGGCGAGCGGGTCAGCGTGCTCACCCAGACCCCGTCGGCGGTGGGGATGCTCTCAACCGAGGGTCTCGTGTCGACGGCGTTGGTGATCGGCGCTGAGCCCTGCCCGCCCGAACTGGTGGATCGGTGGGCACCCGGGCGACTGATGATCAACGTCTACGGCCCAACCGAGACCACGATGTGGGCGTCCAAGAGCGCGCCGCTGACAGCGGGATCCGGTGCGCCGCCGATCGGTTCGCCGGTGTCCGGTGCCGCCTTCTTTGTGCTGGACAGCTGGTTGCGGCCGGTTCCGGCCGGGGTCATCGGTGAGTTGTACCTGGCGGGTCGCGGTGTGGGGGTTGGGTATTGGCGCCGTTCGGGGTTGACCGCGGCGCGGTTTGTGGCGTGTCCGTTTGGTGGGCCGGGGGAGCGGATGTATCGCACCGGTGATTTGGTGCGGTGGCGCTCTGATGGGCAGCTGGACTATGTGGGCCGTGCCGATGAGCAGGTCAAGATTCGTGGGTATCGTATCGAGCTCGGCGAAATCCAAAGCGCTCTAACAGCTCTCGATGGCGTTGAGCAGGCGGCGGTGATCGCACGCGAGGACTGTCCCGGCGATAAGCGGCTGGTGGGATATGTGACCGGGGCGGCGGATCCGGGCGGTTTGCGTGCGGCGTTGGCTAAACGGTTGCCTTCCTGGATGGTGCCTGCCGCGGTGGTGGTTCTCGACGAGTTGCCGGTGACGGTCAATGGCAAGCTCGATACTCGCGCGCTGCCCGCCCCCGAATACGGCACCGAACGGTATCGGGCCCCGGCCACTCCGAGCGAGGAGATTCTGGCGGGGATTTATGCCGAGGTGCTTGGGGTGCCCCGCGTGGGGGTTGATGATTCGTTCTTTGATTTGGGTGGGGATTCGTTGTCGGCGATGCGGTTGGTCGCGGCGATCAATTCCGGTGTAGG
>NZ_MBEU01000052.1 GCF_001954275.1 Mycobacterium sp. IS-836
CGGCGCGCTCGTCGTCGTCGTGGTGGCGGCCGTGTTCCTGGGCTCTCGGCTCTGGCACGCGGTGTTCGGGGCCGGCGACGACTACACCGGTAATGGCAAGCACGACATCGTGATTCAAATCCAAGACGGCGACTCCACCACCGCGGTCGGGGAGACGCTGCACAACCAGGGCGTGGTCGCCACCGTCCGGGCGTTCGTCAATGCCGCGCACGGCAACACCGCGATCAACTCCATCCAGCCCGGCTTCTACCGGATGCGCACCGAGATCCCGGCGTCCAACGCCGTCGCGCGACTGGCCGACCCCAACAGCAGGGTCGGAAAGCTGGTGATCCCGGAAGGACGCCAGCTCGACGACACCACCGACATGAAGACCAACGTGGTGACGCCGGGAATCCTGACGCTGATCTCGCGCGCCACCTGTGTGGATCTCGACGGCACCAAGCGCTGCCTGTCGGTCGACGCCCTGCGCGCCGCCGCGAGCAACAGCGCTCCCGGGGTGTTGTCGGTCCCGGCGTGGGCGGTCGAACCGGTCACCGAGCTGGGCAACGACCATCGCCGGCTCGAGGGCCTCATCGCGCCCGGAACGTTCAATGTCGATCCCTCGGCGTCGGCCGAGAACATCCTGGGCGAACTGATCAGCGCCGGCGCGGTGGAATACACGAAATCCGGGTTGGTGGACACCGCCCAGGCCATGCACCTGTCGCCCTACGACATCCTGGTGGTGGCGTCGCTGGTACAGCAGGAAGCCAACTCGCAGGACTTCCCGAAGGTGGCCCAGGTCATCTACAACCGGCTGAACGCACACCACACGCTGGAATTCGATTCGACGGTGAACTATCCGCTGGACCGCCGCG
Organism: Mycobacterium sp. IS-836; assembly: GCF_001954275.1. Lineage (GTDB taxonomy): Bacteria > Actinomycetota > Actinomycetes > Mycobacteriales > Mycobacteriaceae > Mycobacterium. The sequence continues at coordinate 855 of NZ_MBEU01000052.1, forward strand.
AGGTGGCCACCAGCGACGCCGACCGGGCCCAGAAGACGCCGTGGAACACCTACGTCTCCCAGGGCCTGCCCGCCACCGCGATCTGTTCGCCCGGGCTCGACGCGCTGCGCGCCGCCGAGCATCCCGAGCCGGGGGACTGGCTGTATTTCGTCACCATCGACGCCCAGGGGACGACCCTGTTCACCAGGGACTACAAGCAGCATTTGGCCAACATCGAGCTGGCTAAGCACAACGGTGTCCTCGACAGCACGCCCCGCTAGCGCGGGCCCGAGAAAGGCGGCCGTGCTCGGCTCGCCGGTCGCGCATTCGAAGTCCCCCCAACTGCACCTGGCCGCGTACCACGCACTGGGCCTCGACGGGTGGACCTATGAGCGCATCGAGTGCGGCGCCGACGAGCTGCCGGGCGTGGTCGGCGGGCTGGGTCCGGAGTGGGTCGGCGTCTCGGTGACCATGCCGGGCAAGTTCGCCGCGCTGCGGTTCGCCGACGAGCACACCGACCGCGCGGCCCTGGTCGGCTCGGCCAACACACTGGTCCGCACGCCGCGGGGCTGGCGGGCGGACAACACTGACATCGACGGCGTGAGCGGGGCGGTCGGCTCGGCCTCGGGATGGGCTCTGGTCTGTGGATCGGGCGGCACCGCGCCGGCGGCCGTCGTCGGGCTGGCCGAACTCGGCGTGCCCGGCATCACCGTCGTCGCGCGCGATCCGGAGAAGGCGGCGCGGCTGGTGGAGCTGGGCGCCACGGTCGGCGTGGCGACGCGGTTCTGCGGGCTGGACGGCCCCGACGTTCAAGCGCTGGCCGACGAGGTGGCAGCCGCGGAGGTGCTGGTCAGCACGATCCCCGCCGACGTGGCCGCGCGGTACGCCGACACGTTCGCCCCGATCCCGGTGCTGCTGGACGCCGTCTACGACCCGTGGCCCACGCCGCTGGCCGCCGCGGTGGCCGCCGCCGGCGGCCGCGTCATCAGCGGGTTGCAGATGCTGCTGCATCAGGCGTTCGCGCAGGTCGAGCAGTTCACTGGGCTACCGGCGCCGCGCGAGGCGATGACTTGCGCCGCGGAGGCGCTGGATTAGCCTGCCGCGCATGCGGATCGCGACGGCTGCGCTGGTGCTGGCCTGGCTGGTGGTGTTGAGCTGCTACGACGTCCGCGAGCGCCGGTTGCCGAACCTGCTGACCCTGCCCGGGGCCGGTGCGATCCTGCTGACCGCCGCCGTCGCCGGGCGCGGGCTGCCCGCGCTGGCCGGGGCGGCGGCGCTGACCGGGCTGTATCTGCTGGTGCACCTGATGGCTCCAGCGGGAATGGGGGCGGGCGACGTCAAGCTGGCGATCGGCGTCGGCGGGTTGACCGGATGCTTCGGCGCGGGGGTCTGGTTTGTCGCGGCGCTGGCCGCGCCGTTGCTCACCGCGCTGTGGGGCGCGGTGCGTGGCAGGCGTTCCGTGCCGCACGGTCCGTCGATGTGCGTGGCCGCCGGCGGCGCGGCCGGGTTGGCTTTTCTGGGTTGAGCCCATGGGAAGATGGACGGGTGTTGCGCTGGATCACCGCCGGGGAATCGCATGGCCGCGCGCTGGTGGCCGTGGTGGAAGGCATGGTCGCCGGCGTCGAAGTGACGTCCACCGAAATCGGCGACCAGCTGGCCCGCCGCCGGCTGGGCTATGGTCGCGGCGCGCGGATGAAGTTCGAGCGCGACGAGGTGACCATCCTGTCCGGGATACGCCATGGCGTGACCCTGGGCGGTCCCATCGCCATCGAGATCGGCAACACCGAGTGGCCGAAGTGGGAAACGGTGATGGCCACCGACCCCGTCGACCCCGCGGAACTGGAAAACAGCGCCCGCAACGAACCGCTGACCCGGCCGCGGCCCGGCCATGCCGACTACGCCGGCATGCTCAAGTACGGCTTCGATGACGCCCGGCCGGTGCTGGAGCGGGCCAGCGCCCGCGAGACCGCCGCCCGCGTCGCGGCGGGGACGGTCGCGCGGGCGTTTCTGCGCCAGGCCCTCGGTGTCGAGGTGCTCTCGCACGTCATCGCGATCGGGCCGTCGGCGCCCTACGACGGCCCGCCGCCGGGGCCACAAGACCTGCCCGCGATCGACGCCAGCCCGGTGCGCGCCTTCGACAAGGCCGCCGAGCAGGCCATGATCGCCGAGATCGAGGCGGCCAAGAAGGACGGCGACACCCTCGGCGGCGTGGTGGAAGTCGTGGCGCTGGGGCTACCGGTCGGGCTGGGGTCGTTCACCAGCGGCGACAACAAGCTCGACAGCCAGCTCGCGGCCGCGGTCATGGGCATCCAGGCGATCAAGGGTGTCGAGATCGGCGACGGTTTCGAAACCGCCCGCCGCCGCGGCAGCCGCGCCCACGACGAGATGTACCCGGGTCCCGACGGCGTCGTCCGCTCGACCAACCGGGCCGGCGGGATCGAGGGCGGCATGACCAACGGGCAGCCGTTGCGGGTGCGCGCCGCGATGAAGCCGATCTCCACCGTGCCGCGGGCGCTGGCCACCGTCGACATGGCGACCGGCGACGAGGCCGTCGCGATCCACCAGCGCTCGGATGTGTGCGCGGTGCCGGCCGCCGGAGTCGTCGTCGAGACCATGGTGGCGCTGGTGCTCGCGCGCGCGGCGCTGCAGAAGTTCGGCGGCGATTCGCTGACCGAAACCCGCCGCAACATAGACGCGTACCAGCGCGCGGTCGCCGATCGGGAGGCGCCGGCGGCCCACGCTCGATTGTTAGGGGGGTAGGCCTGCATGGCACCCAAGGCGGTACTCGTCGGATTGCCGGGCTCCGGCAAGTCCACGATCGGGCGGCGGCTGGCCAAGGCGCTGGGCGTCGGCCTGCTCGACACCGACGCCGCGATCGAGCAGCGGACCGGCCGCACCATCGCCGACATCTTCGCCGCCGACGGGGAGCAGGAGTTCCGCCGCATCGAGGAAGAGGTGGTGCGTGCGGCGCTGGCCGAGCACGACGGCGTGCTGTCGCTCGGCGGGGGAGCTGTCACCAGCCCGGGGGTGTGCGAGGCGCTCGCCGGGCACACCGTCGTCTACCTGGAGATCAGCGCCCGGGAAGGGGTGCGGCGCACCGGCGGCAACACGGTCCGGCCGTTGCTGGCCGGGCCGGACCGCGCCGAGAAATTCCGCGCGCTGATGGCCAAGCGGGTGCCGTTGTACCGGCGCGTCGCGACCATCCGCGTCAACACCAACCGCCGCAATCCCGGCGCGGTGGTCCGCCACATCGTCTCCCAGCTGCAGGCCCCCGCCCACGATTCCTGCAGGGCCGCAACATGACCGACACCCCCGCACCGGTCACCGTGCAGGTGGCCGTCGATCCGCCGTACCCGGTGGTGATCGGCACCGGGCTGCTGGGTGAGTTGGTCGACCTGCTGTCCGACCGGCATCGCGTCGCGATCCTGCACCAACCGGTGCTGGCGGAGACCGCGGAGGTGATGCGAAGTCACTTGGCCGACAAGGGCGTTGACGCGCATCGCATCGAAATCCCCGACGCCGAGGCGGGCAAGGACCTGCCCGTCGTGGGATTCATCTGGGAAGTGTTGGGCCGCATCGGGATCGGCCGCAAAGACGCACTGGTCAGCCTCGGCGGCGGCGCGGCCACCGACGTCGCCGGTTTCGCGGCGGCCACCTGGCTGCGCGGTGTCGACATCGTGCACGTGCCCACCACGCTGCTGGGCATGGTCGACGCGGCCGTCGGCGGCAAGACCGGCATCAACACCGACGCAGGCAAGAACCTCGTCGGCGCGTTTCACCAGCCGCTGGCCGTCCTCGCCGACCTGGCGACGCTGGAAACGTTGCCGCACAACGAAATCGCCGCGGGGATGGCCGAAGTGGTCAAGGCGGGATTCATCGCCGACCCGGTGATCCTCGACCTCATCGAAGCGGACCCGCAGGCCGCGCTGGATCCGGCCGGTGCGGTGCTGCCCGAGCTGATCCGGCGCGCCGTCGCCGTGAAGGCGGAGGTCGTCGCCGCCGACGAGAAGGAATCGGAGCTGCGCGAAATCCTGAACTACGGGCACACTTTGGCCCACGCGATCGAGCGCCGCGAGCGCTATCAGTGGCGGCACGGCGCCGCGGTGTCGGTGGGACTGGTGTTCGCCGCTGAGCTGTCGCGGCTGGCCGGCCGGCTGGACGACGCCACCGCGCAGCGGCACCGCACCATCCTGACGTCGCTCGGGTTGCCGGTCAGCTACGACGCCGACGCCCTGCCGCAGCTGCTGGAATACATGGCCGGTGACAAGAAGACCCGGGCCGGCGTGCTGCGGTTTGTGGTCCTCGACGGGCTGGCCAAGCCGGGCCGGTTGGTGGGGCCGGATCCGGGGCTGCTGGTAACCGCCTACTCGGGACTGGATAACTCATGACGGTGACGGTGCATGTCCTCAACGGCCCCAACCTCGGCCGGCTGGGCCGGCGCGAGCCCGACGTCTACGGCGACACCACCCACGAGCAGCTGGCCGAGCTGATCGAGCGCGAGGCCGCCGAACTCGGGCTCAAAGCCGTTGTGCGCCAAAGCGATAACGAAGGCCAGCTGCTGGACTGGATTCATCTGGCCGCCGATGCCGGTGAACCCGTGATCCTCAACGCCGGCGGGCTGACGCATACGTCGGTGGCGCTGCGCGACGCCTGCGCCGAATTGCGCGCACCCCTGATCGAGGTGCACATCTCCAATGTGCATGCGCGCGAAGAGTTCCGGCGCCACTCCTACATCAGCCCGGTCGCGACCGGAGTGATCGTCGGCCTGGGAGTCCAGGGCTACCTGCTCGCCCTGCGCTACCTGGCCAGCGACTGAGCGCTATTCCTTTTCCGAGCCCGGCTTGGCGTGCCTCGGGTCGGTGCGGATCGTCTCGGTCTTCGCGTCGTCGCCGGCCGTCGGGATCGTCTCGGTGGGCGCTTCGCGCCCGGCCGTCGGGATCGACTCGGTCGGGGCGTCCCGCGCGGGGGGGCCCCCCGCCGCGGTCCGCTCCTCGGTCTGGGCCTGCGCCGGTATCTCGCCGGTCGGCGCCTCGTCGGCGCGAACGGCGGTGAAGACGTCGGTGTCGGAGTCCCGTTCCTTCGCGGCGAGGCCGTGGTGTTTCTCCGGCTCTTTCTCGTACTGCCGGTCCACGCGCCAGCGGCCGATCGTCACCCCGATGATGCCGGACAGGAACACGACGAGCGCGGTGAACGCCGCGAACGTCGTCAGCTCGTTGAGCAGCCCCCCGGTGTACAGGCCCTTGTAGAACAGGCCGATGAGCCAGGAGACGGCCCCGCTGACGACCCCGGCGACCAGGCCGGCCAGCAGCCAGGTCATCGCCAGGTCCTGCCGGCGGTCCGGATCCCGGTTGGCCGTGGCGTCGGCCCGGCCGTCGGTCACACCCCATATGGCCGTGCCGATGATGAACAGGAGCAGCAGCACCACGCTGATCCAAGCGGCCCATTCTTGCCAAGCGTTGATCATCGCCCCCTGCAGCAAGCGAACGATTACCATTCCCGCGGCTAGCCCCAATCCGCGCAGCATCCAGTTGCTCATGGGGGAAAAGCGTAGCGAGTACCGTCAAGACCTGTGACACATTCCCAGCGTCGAGGAAATCTGAAAGCGCAAATCCGGGCCGGCGGGCTGGACGCGATGCTGGTCACAGACCTGATCAACGTGCGCTACCTGTCGGGTTTCTCCGGGTCGAACGGCGCGTTGCTGGTCTTCGCCGACGATCGGGTGCCCATTTTGGCCACCGACGGTCGCTATCGCACCCAGGCGGCCGAGCAGGCACCCGACCTCGAAATCGCGATCGAGCGGGCGCTCGGGCGTCACCTGGTCGGTCAGGCCGCCGACGGCGGCGTGCGCAAGCTGGGCTTCGAAAGCAACGTGGTCACCGTCGACGGGTTCGACGCGCTCACCGGTGAGCTGGAGACCCGCGGCGGGGAAACCGAGCTGGTGCGCGCGGCGGGCACGGTCGAGGCACTGCGCGAGGTCAAAGACGCCGGCGAGCTGGCGCTGCTGCGGCTGGCCTGCGAGGCGGCCGATGCCGCGCTCGAGGATCTGGTGGCGCGCGGTGGCCTGCGGCCCGGACGAACGGAGCGCGAGGTCAGCCGCGAGCTGGAGGGCCTGATGCTCGACCATGGCGCCGACGCGATCTCGTTCGAGACGATCGTGGCCGCGGGCCCGAATTCCGCGATTCCGCACCACCGCCCGACCGACGCCGTGCTGGCCGACGGCGATTTCGTCAAGATCGACTTCGGCGCGCTGGTCGCCGGCTATCACTCGGACATGACGCGCACCTTCGTGCTGGGCAAGGCCGCCGACTGGCAGCTGGAGATCTATCGGCTGGTCGCCGACGCGCAGCGGGCCGGCCGGGAGGCGTTGCGGCCGGGCGCCGGCCTGCGCGAGGTCGACGCCGCGGCACGCCAGCTGATCGCCGACGCCGGTTATGGGGAGAACTTCGGCCATGGCCTGGGACATGGCGTGGGCCTGCAGATCCACGAGGCGCCGGGCATCGGGGCCACCTCGGCCGGCACGCTGCGCGCGGGCTCCGTCGTGACCGTCGAGCCGGGCGTCTACCTGCCCGGCCGTGGCGGTGTTCGCATCGAGGACACGTTGGTGGTGGCCGATGGACCGTCGGAGGACGGCGCCGGCCCGACTCCGGAGCTGCTGACCCGCTTCCCCAAGGAATTGGCGGTGCTCTCATGACGACGGTGAAGCAAGCGAGACCGTGGGTTCGGCTGTCCACCGGCGCGCTGGCCGCGGGGCTGGCCGTGTCCGCCCTCGGCCTGGCCGGCATCGCGGAGGCGGCGCCGGCGCCCACCAACCACTGGTGCCCGGGCCAGCAGTGGGACCCGGCCTGGGGCACCAACTACCACTGGGACTGGAACCAGTGCCACGACTGGCAGGGCCCCGCTCCGGCGGGCTGGGGACCCTGGGGACCCCCGCCGCCATGGGCGCCGCCGCCACCACCGCCACCGGCGTGGGCGCCGCAGGCTCACCTGATGTGGAACCCGACCGTCGGTCAATGGGGCTTCTTCAACAACGGCATCTGGACGTCGATCTAGCCGAGCGGCCCGCGCGGCCGAAATTTCTGCGGCCGTAGGATGTTCCACAGCATCCCGGCCATTTATGAGGAGATTCACCGACCGTGGCGAGCACTGCCGACTTCAAGAACGGCCTTGTCCTGGTAATCGACGGACAGCTGTGGACCATCACCGAGTTCCAGCACGTCAAACCCGGCAAGGGCCCGGCGTTCGTGCGCACCAAGCTGAAGAACGTCCTCTCCGGCAAGGTCGTCGACAAGACCTACAACGCCGGGGTGAAGGTGGAGACCGCCACGGTCGACCGCCGCGATACCACCTACCTCTACCGCGACGGCTCGGACTTCGTGTTCATGGACAGCCAGGACTACGAGCAGCACCACCTGCCCGATTCCCTGGTCGGCGACGATGCGCGGTTCCTGCTGGAGGGCCTGCCGGTGCAGGTGGCGTTCCACGACGGGTCGCCGCTGTACATCGAGCTGCCGGTGTCGGTCGAGCTCGAGGTCACCCACACCGAACCGGGCCTGCAGGGTGACCGCTCCAGCGCCGGCACCAAGCCGGCCACCCTGGAGACCGGCGCGCAGATCCAGGTGCCGCTGTTCATCAACACCGGAGACAAGCTGAAGGTCGACTCGCGCGACGGCAGCTACCTGGGACGCGTCAACGCGTGAGCAGGCCCGCCCGGCCTGTCAAAGGGCGCCATCAGGCCCGCAAACGCGCCGTCGACCTGTTGTTCGAGGCCGAGGCCCGCGGCCTGAGCCCGGCCGAGGTCGTCGACGTCCGCACCGCGCTGGCCGAGGCGAAACCGGATGTGGCACCGCTGCCGGCGTACACCCAGGCCGTGGCCCGCGGCGTCGGCGACCAGATGGCGCACATCGACGACCTGATCAGCTCGCACCTGCAGGGCTGGACCCTGGACCGGCTGCCCGCGGTGGATCGCGCCATCCTGCGGGTCTCGGTGTGGGAGCTGCTGTATGCCGACGACGTGCCGGAGCCGGTCGCCGTCGACGAGGCCGTGCAGCTGGCCAAGGAGCTCTCCACCGACGATTCGCCGGGATTCATCAACGGCGTGCTGGGCCAGGTCATGCTGGTCACGCCGCAGATCCGGGCGGCCGCCCAGGCCCTTGGTGGGCCCGAGAAGTGACCCGGCTGGAGCTGCGCGTCGTCGTCGCCGCCTGCCTGGCCGCGACGGTGGTGCTGGGCGCGGTGGTGTGTGCCGCCTACGGCTGGACCATCGTCGCGTCGGTGCTCTCGATCTACGCGCTGGGCGTCGGGGCCTGGCTGTATCACTCGATCGAGCGCCTGATCGTGGCCCGCCGCATCAGCACGGTCCGCTCGGCGGCCAAGCCGCTGCAGCCGCTGTTGCCGGTGATGGCCGCCCTCATGGGCCTGACGCAGGCCGTGGTGCGCTCGCTCACCGATGTCACCGACCTCCCGGGCCGCCGCTGGGAGCTTCCGGTGCTGAAGTGGGTGGACAACACCCGCGCCAACCGGCGGGTAATAGAGGGTGACGACGAGTCGGACAGCTGACCGCCGCCCCCGAATCCTGGGCGAAAAGATTCCGTGCGCACCGCAGGCGGGTGACAATACTTGCTGGATCACTTGCTGGATCCCGCGGAAGGTGACGACATGACCCGAGACAGTGCCCATCCGCGGCGACTTCGCGTCTCCGCGCTGGCGGCCGTCGCCAACCCGTCGTACACCCGCGTCGACACGTGGAACCTGCTCGACGACGCCTGCCGTCACCTCGCCGAGGTCGACCTCGCGGGACTGGACATCGCCCATGACATGGCGCGGGTGAAGCGTTTGATGGACCGCATCGGCGCCTACGAGCGGTACTGGCTGTATCCGGGCGCGGAGAATCTGGCGACCTTCCGCGCGCACCTGGAGAGCAAGTCCACGGTGCGGCTGTCCGAGGAGGTGTCGCTGGCCGCGCGGCTGCTGTGCGAATACGGCGACCGCGCAGGGCTTTTCGACACGTCCGCCCCGCTGGCCGACCAGGAGCTGGTGGCGCGGGCCAAGCAGCAGCAGTTCTACACCGTGCTGCTCGCCGACGACGCCCCGATGACCGCGCCCGACAGCCTGGCGGAATGTCTGCGGGCGCTGCGCTCCGCGTCCGACGACGTCCAGTTCGAGCTGCTGGTCGTGCCCAGCGTCGAGGACGCCATCACCGCCGTCGCGCTCAATGGCGAGATCCAGGCCGCGATCATCCGCCACGACCTGCCGCTGCGGTCGCGCGACCGGGTGCCGCTGATGAACACGCTGCTCGGGCCGAACGATTCGGCGGCGGGCGGTGTGGTACCCGATTGCCCGGACGACTGGGTCGAATGCGGCGAGTGGATCCGCGAACTGCGGCCCCACATCGACCTTTACCTGCTCACCGACGAGTCGATCGCGGCGGGCAACATTGACGAGCCGGATGTCTACGACCGGACGTTCTACCGGCTCAACGACGTCACCGACCTGCACAGCACCGTGCTCGCGGGTCTGCGGAACCGGTTCGCCACACCGTTTTTCGACGCGTTGCGGGCCTATGCGGCTGCACCGGTCGGTCAGTTTCACGCCCTTCCCGTCGCCCGGGGCGCCAGCATCTTCAATTCCAAGTCGCTGCAGGACATGGGAGAGTTCTACGGCCGCAACATCTTCATGGCCGAGACGTCGACCACCTCGGGTGGCCTGGACTCGCTGCTGGACCCGCACGGCAACATCAAGAAGGCGATGGACAAGGCCGCGAAAACGTGGAACGCCGACCACACCTACTTCGTCACCAACGGAACCTCGACGGCCAACAAGATCGTCGTGCAGTCCCTGACCCGGCCGGGCGACATCGTCCTGATCGACCGCAACTGCCACAAGTCGCATCACTACGGCCTGGTGCTGGCCGGCGCGTATCCGCTGTACCTCGACGCATATCCGTTGCCGCAGTTCGCGATTTACGGGGCGGTGTCGCTGGAGACGATCAAGAAGACGCTGCTGGACCTCGAGGCGGCCGGGCAGCTGCACCGGGTGCGCATGCTGTTGCTCACCAACTGCACGTTCGACGGCGTCGTCTACAACCCGCGCCGCGTGATGGAGGAGGTGCTGGCGATCAAGCCGGACATCTGCTTCCTGTGGGACGAGGCGTGGTACGCGTTCGCCACCGCCGTGCCGTGGGCCCGGCAGCGCACCGCCATGGTGTCCGCCGATCGCCTCTACCAGATGCTGTCGTCGCCGGAATACGCTGAGGAATACCGCAATTGGGCCGCCTCCATGCAGGGCGTCGACCGGTCCGAGTGGCTGCACCGCCGGCTGCTGCCCGACCCCGCGGCCGCGCGGGTCCGGGTATACGCGACGCACTCCACGCACAAGTCGTTGTCGGCGCTTCGGCAGGCGTCGATGATCCACGTGCGCGACCAGGATTTCAACGCGCGCGCCCGCGACGCGTTCGGGGAGGCGTTCCTGACACACACCTCGACCTCGCCCAACCAGCAACTCCTCGCGTCGCTGGACCTGGCGCGCCGGCAGGTGGACATCGAGGGATTCCAACTGGTCCGGCTGGTCTACAACATGGCGCTGACCTTCCGAGGCCGGGTCCGCAAGGACCGGCTGATCAGCAAGTGGTTCCGCATCCTCGACGAGTCGGACCTGGTGCCCGACGAGTTCCGGGCATCCCATGTCAGCTCGTTCCGCCAGGTCGTACAGGGCGCGCAGGCCGAGTGGAACGAGGCGTGGCGCTCCGACGAGTTCGTGCTGGATCCGACGCGGGTCACGCTGTTCGTCGGCAAGACCGGGATGAACGGATACGACTTCCGCGAGAAGATCCTGATGGAGCGGTTCGGCATCCAGATCAACAAGACGTCGATCAACAGCGTGCTGCTGATCTTCACGATCGGCGTGACGTGGTCCAGCGTGCATTATCTGCTCGACGTGCTGCGCCGGATCGCCACCGATTTCGACCACATCCAGAACGCCGCCAGCGCCGCCGACTGGTCGCTGCACGACCGCCACGTCGAGGAGATCACCCAGGACCTGCCGCACCTGCCGGACTTCAGCGAGTTCGACATCGCCTTCCGTCCCGTCGACGCCTGCGCGTTCGGTGACACGCGGTCGGCTTTCTACGCGGGATACGAGGAGTCCGACCGCGAGTACGTACTGATCGGCACTGCCGGGCGACGTCTGGCCGAGGGCAAGACCCTGGTGTCCACCACGTTCGTGGTGCCCTACCCGCCCGGTTTCCCGGTGCTGGTCCCCGGTCAGGTGGTCTCCAAGGAGATCGTCTACTTCCTGGCCCAGCTCGACGTGAAGGAGATTCACGGGTACAACCCGGAACTCGGGTTGTCGGTGTTCACCCCGGAGGCGCTGGCCCGCATGGAGGCGCAACGTAACGCGGCGATGGCGGCGGTGGGTTCGGCGTTCCCGGTCTTCGAGCTGCCTTCGGATGCCAAGGCCATCAACGGCGCAACCACCTCTCCCAACGGGGGTTCTACTCACGGGGATCGCAAAGGCGGTGTCTCGTCCGAGGTGGCGCAATAGCCGATCGCGCCAGGGTTTTTCCTGGTCGCGGCCAAATACGGACCGGCGCAATAAACTGATCCGCCCGCCGGCGCCACACTCGCCGGCCCCCAATGTGCCCGCGACCGGCATTAGCGTGACGGCGTGGCCGACGCCATACCGATCTCGCGTCTCGAGGGCTCCCGGGCCAACCGTGCCCGCCGGGCCGCCGACGTGTTGCGTCAGCAGATTCACGCGGGCGCCTACGCCGACGGGCTGCCCGCCGAAAACGACTTGGCGGCCGAATTCCTGGTCTCGCGCAACACGATTCGCGAGGCGCTGGGCATCCTGAAGAACGAGGGGCTGATCGACCGCGGCCCCAAAGTCGGCACGCATGTGGCCCAGCGCAAATACGACCATCGGCTCGACGCGCTGCTGGGACTGAAGGAAACGTTCAAAGACCTCGGCGAAGTTCGCAACGAGGTGCGGGCGGCGATGCCGGTGACGGCGCCGCCGTTGGTGGCCCGCCGCCTGGGGCTGCAACCCGGCGACGAGGCGGTGTTCGTCGAGCGGTTGCGCTACCTCGGAGACCTGCCGCTGAGTCTCGACCTGACCTACCTCGCCCCGGACATCGGAAGCCGCATCCTGGGCCATCACCTGGAAACCAACGACCTGTTCGCCCTCATCGAGCAGGTGAGCGGGCAGCGGCTGGGTTCGGCGTCGTTGGCGCTGGAAGCCATCCCCGCCGACGCGCACTCGGCGGCCGCGCTCCAGGTGCCCGACGGGGCCGCGCTGCTCATGCTGGAGCGGCTCACCAGCCTCGACGACGGCAGGCCCGTCGACCTGGAGTACATCCGGATGCGAGGCGATCGAATCACCATGCGCGGCAACCTGATAAGGAGCAATCCATGACCCTGGTCAACCACCGCGCCGACGTGCCCGTGACGATCGACGAATCGCTGTGCATCGACGGCTGCACCCTGTGCGTGGAGATCTGTCCGCTTGATGCGCTGGCCATCAACCCCGACACCGGGAAGGCCTACATGCACGTCGACGAATGCTGGTACTGCGGCCCGTGCGCGGCCCGCTGCCCGACCGGCGCCGTCACCGTCAACATGCCCTACCTCCTACGCTGATGAAACGCCAAGCCACACGGCTGATCTCGATGGCAGCCGTTATCGTCGCCGCCGTCTCGGGCTGCTCGCTGGAATCGCTGTCGCAGTCATCCGGCGTGGTCAACGTCGTCGTGGGCTATCAGTCCAAGACCATCAACACCGTGACCGCGGGCACGCTGCTGCGCGCCCAGGGCTACCTGGAGCGCCGGCTCGCCGACATCACCACCCGCACCGGCACCAAATACGCGGTGCGGTGGCAGGACTACGACACCGGCGCCCCGATCACCGCGCAGATGCTCGCCGAGAAGATCGACATCGGCTCGATGGGTGACTACCCGATGCTGATCAACGGCTCCAAGACGCAGGCCAATCCGCTGGCCCGCACCGAGATGGTGTCCGTCACCGGCTACAACCCCAAGGGCGCGCTGAACATGGTGGTGGTCGCGCCCAATTCGCCTGCCACCGGGCTAGCCGACCTGGCCGGTGCGAAGGTCTCGGCCAGCGTCGGCTCGGCCGGGCACGGCACCCTGGTGCGCGCGCTGGACAAGGCCCGGATCAACGGCGTCGAGGTGCTCAACCAGCAACCTCAGATCGGTGCGTCCGCTCTGGAATCCGGTCAGGTACAGGCACTTTCGCAGTTCGTCGCCTGGCCCGGGCTGCTCGTCTTCCAGGGCAAGGCCAAGCTGCTCTACGACGGGGCCGAGCTGAACGTACCCACCCTGCACGGCGTGGTGGTGCGGCGGTCGTATGCGTCGGCGCATCCGGAGGTGCTGGCGGCCTTCCTGCAGGCCCAGCTGGACGCCACCGATTTCCTCAACGCCAAGCCGCTGGAGGCGGCCCGCATTGTGTCCCAAGCGGCCGGGCTTGCGCAGGAAGTGGTTTATCTCTACAACGGTCCCGGCGGCACGTCGTTCGACACCACCCTGAAACCGTCGCTGGCCGACGCGCTGAAAAACGATGTGCCCTACCTGAAGTCGATCGGCGACTTCGCCGACCTCGACGTTTCCGGGTTCGTCCAAGACGAGGCGCTGCGCGCGGTGTTCGCGGCCCGCGGCCTGAACTACGACGCGGCCCGGGCGGCCACCGCCAACCCCTCGGCGCTGCGCGGCGATCCCGCCCAGGCGAGCGAATTGTGGCTGGACGGATCCGACGCGACGCAAACGTTCGCCGACCCGACCGGCCTGCTGCGGGCGGTCCGGGACGCGACCGCGCGCGGCGCCAAGGTCCGGGCGGCGTACGTTCCCGACGCCGAGCTGGGCACCCGCTGGTTCGCCGACAAGGCGGCCTGGGTGCGCGACGGCCAGAAATTCCTGCCCTTCGGCACCCCGGCCGGGGCGCGTCGCTACCTCGCCGCGCACCCGGGCAGCGTGACCGTGAATTACCAAGAGGCACTGGGAGGTTCGGTATGACCTTAGATGCAAGCCCGACATTGATCGAACCGGTTGTCGGGGCGGCCACGTTGCCGACATTCGCGCGGCCGCGGCGGATCGCCTCGCTATGGCGGTCGCGGCTGCTGCAGGTGGCGTCGGTGGCAGCCGCCATCGGAGTGTGGCAGGTGCTCACCGCCGGCAAGGTGCGGCTGCTGCTGCGATTCGACACATTGCCGACCGTCACCCAGATCGTGACCGCGCTGCACCGCCGGCTCGGCGCCTACGAGTACTGGCTCGACCTGGCGCAGTCGTTGATCCGCATCCTCACCGGCTTCGGGCTGGCCGCGGTGATCGGCGTCGCGACGGGTGTACTGCTGGGCCGCTCGCGATTGTTCGCCGACCTGTTCGGCCCGCTGGCGGAGCTGGCCAGGCCCATTCCCGCCATCGCGCTGGTGCCGGTCGCGATCCTGCTGTTCCCCACCGACGAGGCCGGCATCGTGTTCATCACCTTTCTCGCGGCCTACTTTCCGATCATGGTCAGCACCCGGCACGCGGTGCGCGCGCTGCCCACGTTGTGGGAGGACTCGGTGCGGACCCTGGGCGGCGGCCGGTGGGAGGTGCTGCGGCAGGTCGTGCTGCCGGGCATCCTGCCCGGAGTGTTCGGCGGTCTGTCGGTCGGCATGGGCGTCGCCTGGATCTGCGTGATCTCCGCGGAGATGATCTCCGGCCGCCTCGGGGTGGGCTATCGCACCTGGCAGGAGTACACCGTGCTGGCCTACCCCCAGGTTTTCGTCGGCATCATCACCATCGGGGTGCTGGGCTTCTCGACGGCCGCGGCCGTCGAACTGGTGGGCCGGCGGGTGACGCGCTGGCTGCCGCGTGCACAGGCGCAGTCGCGGTGACCGCGACAAATCGGGGCATGAGCCTCGAGCTGGATCGGGTTCGGTTGTCCTACACCGGAACCCCGGTCATCGACGGGTTGAGCCTGGCGGTGCGGCCGGGGGAGATCCTGGTGCTCACCGGGCCCTCGGGCTGCGGCAAGTCGACGGTGCTGCGCGCGCTGGCTGGCCTGCTGTCACCCGACGACGGGCGGGTGCTGGCCGACGGCGTACCGGTCACCACCACTTCGGGCGACCGCGGCATGGTGTTCCAGGACAACGCGTTGCTGCCGTGGCGCACCGTGCGGTCCAACATCGAACTGGCGCTGCGGCTGCGCGGCGAACCGCGCGCCACCCGGCGCGCGGCGGCCGAGCGCTGGATCGACGAGCTCGAGCTCCGCGGCTTCGGCGACTACCTGCCCAAGAGCCTCTCGGGCGGCATGCGCCAGCGCGTCCAGCTGGCCCGCGGCCTGGCCGGAGCCCCGCGCGCGGTGATGATGGACGAGCCGTTCGGGGCGCTGGACACCCAAACCCGCGCCGCCATGCAGCGATTGCTCATCGAAACCTGGCGCACCCACCCGACGACGATCGTCTTCGTCACGCACGACGTGGACGAGGCGCTGGCGCTGGGGGACCGGATCGTGGTGCTGGGCCGTGCCGCCGAACCCGTTCGCGCGGCGCTGGATGTGCCCGAACCGCGCAGCGGCCGCCCCGAGCACGAATTGCGCGCGGAAATCATTGCCGCCCTGAACCATTCGGTGGCGGCCTGATGCAGATTCCGGATCTGGCGCCGGTCCGCCTCGACTGTGACGTGCTGGTGATCGGCGGCGGCACCGCCGGCACGATGGCGGCGCTGTCCGCCGCGGAGCACGGCGCGCGGGTGCTGCTGCTGGAGAAGGCGCACGTGCGGCACTCCGGCGCGCTGGCGATGGGCATGGACGGCGTCAACAACGCCGTCATCCCCGGCAAGGCCGAACCGGAGGATTACGTCGCGGAGATCACCCGCGCCAACGACGGAATCGTCAACCAGCGCACCGTCTATCAGACGGCGTCGCGCGGGTTCGCGATGGTGCAGCGGCTGGAGCGCTACGGGGTGAAGTTCGAGAAGGACGAGCACGGCGAGTACGCGGTGCGCCGGGTGCACCGCTCGGGCTCGTACGTGCTGCCCATGCCCGAGGGCAAGGACGTCAAGAAGGCGCTGTATCGCGTGCTGCGGCAGCGGTCGATGCGCGAGAAGATCCGCATCGAGAACCGCCTGATGCCGGTGCGCGTGCTGGTGCAGGACGGCCGGGCCGTCGGCGCCGCCGCCTTGCACACGCGCACCGGTGAGTTCTACGCGATCGGCGCCAAGGCGGTCGTCCTGGCGACGGGGGCGTGCGGCCGGCTCGGTCTGCCCGCCTCGGGTTACCTGTACGGCACGTATGAGAACCCGACCAACGCCGGCGACGGGTACGCGATGGCCTACCACGCGGGCGCGGAGCTGTCGGGAATCGAGTGCTTCCAAGTCAATCCGCTGATCAAGGACTACAACGGCCCGGCCTGCGCGTACGTGGCCAATCCGTTCGGCGGCTACCAGGTCAACGCCCTGGGGGAGCGGTTCGTCGACTCCGACTACTGGTCGGGGCAGATGATGGCCGAGGTCAAGAGCGAGATCGACTCCGCGCGCGGGCCCATCTACCTCAAGGTGTCGCACCTGCCCGACGAGACGCTGACCGCGCTGGAGAACATCCTGCACACCACCGAACGGCCGACCCGCGGCACGTTCCACGCTAACCGCGGGCATGACTACCGCACCCATGACGTAGAGATGCATATCTCCGAAATCGGCTTGTGCAGCGGCCATTCCGCGTCCGGGGTCTGGGTCGACGAACACGCACGCACCACGGTGCCCGGGTTGTACGCCGCGGGGGACCTGGCCTGCGTGCCGCACAACTACATGATCGGGGCGTTCGTGTTCGGCGACCTCGCCGGCACGCACGCCGCATCGACGCTGGGCGAAGTCCCTGCGCCACAGGACCTCCCGGACGATCAGCTGGCCGACGCCCACGAGCTGATCTACCGGCCGCTGCGGCACCCGGACGGGCCTCCGCAGCCGCAGGTGGAATACAAGCTGCGCCGCTTCGTCAACGACTATGTCGCGCCCCCGAAGACGGCGGCCAAGCTGTCCATCGCGGTGCGCACGTTCGACCGGATGCGCGGCGAGATCGCCGAGATCGGCGCCCACAACCCCCATGAGCTGATGCGCGCGGTGGAGGTGTCGTTCATCCGCGACTGCGCCGAGATGGCGGCGCGGTCGTCGCTGACCCGGACCGAGTCGCGGTGGGGCCTCTACCACGACCGCGCCGACCTGCCCGGGCGCGACGACAGCCAATGGGGCTATCACCTCAACCTGCGCAAGGGGACCGACGGCGCGATGGTGTTCCTCAAGCGCCCGGTGGCCCCGTATTTCGTGTCGGTGCCCGAGCTAGACGGCCTGCCGCCGGTGGATCAGACGGTCCACGAGGTGGAGCAGCCGCCGCTCGTGGGTGGTCAAGCCCCGGCCACCGCCGTCTCCCGAATCGTTTCGTCGGCAACGGTATTCGAACCGCCGTCGCCGCGCATCGCCGAGGTCCTCGCGCTGGAGGAGCCGACGATCGCCGACCTGCAGCCCTACCTGCGCGACGGGGATCCAGGGGTGCGCCGAACCGCGGTGGCCACGCTCACCGAGCACATGCCCGACGGATACGCGCCGGCGCTGTTCGCCGCGCTGGACGACGCCGATGCCGGGGTGCGCCGCACCGCCGCCGAGGGCATTCGCGAGCTCGTCGAAGTGCTGCCCGACCCGGCCACGGCCCGCGCGCACCTGTCCTCCCGCGACATGGTGGTGCGCGCGGCGTCGGTGTATCTGCTCGCGGCGCGCCGCGCCGGTGCGGCCGGCCAATATCGCCGCGCGCTCGAGGATCCCGACCATCGGGTGCGCATCGAGGCGGTGCGGGCGTTGGTGTCGGTCGACGACGTGGCCGGGGTCGTCGCTGCCACCGGCGACGAGAGCCGGGAGGTCCGCATCGCGGCGGCCGCCGGCCTGGCCACGCTGCGCGGCGGCCACGACGCGGTGGCCGTGCTTGTCGGCGACCCGGATCCGCTGGTGCGCGCGGCGGCGCTGGCCGCGCTGGGCGAATTAGGCTGCGGCGAAGGTGATTTCGCCGCCGTCGAAAAGGCGTTGCGGGCACCTGCCTGGCAGGTGCGCGAAGGCGCGGCCCGGGCGCTCAAGGGCGCATCAGCCGAACTCGCCGTCCCCCGGTTGGCCGAGGCGCTCGCCGACGCCCACCTCGATGTGCGCAAGGCCGCGGTGCTCAGCCTCACCCGGTGGGCCGGCGAACCCGCCGCCCGCGATGCGCTCGGGATCGCGCTCAAGGACGGCGACGCCGACGTGCGGGCCTACGCACGCCGGGCCCTGGAGGAGGGATAAGGCGTCGTCGTCGCTCAGCGATGGCCCAGCGATACGTTCGGCGCCGTGCCGGCCGCGATCAGTTGGTCGGCAACAACTTTGGCCTCGTCGACGGGGATGGCGAAGCCCACGCCGATCCAGCCCGTCGGACCGCCCGGATGAGTCGCGTTCATCGTTGCGATCGCAGAATTGAGCCCTATCAACGCACCGGTTGTGTCGATCAATGCGCCTCCGGAGCTGCCGGGGCTCATCGTGGCGTCCGTTTGGATCGCGTCAAGCACGGCATTACCGCTACCGGGGCCGACGATGCCCGACACCGGGCGGTGCAGCGCGCTGATGACCCCGGTGGTGACGGTGCCGTCCAGCCCGAGCGGCGCGCCGATGGCGATCACGTTTTGGCCCACATGAAGCCCGGCCGACGTTCCCATCGTGATCGGGCGCAGACCCGAAATGCCTTGCACGCGAACGACTGCGATGTCGGTCGAGGTATCGGCGCCGACGATGGCGAACGGCGCGGAGCGGCCGTCGGCGAAAGTCGCGGCGGTCTGGACCGCCATACCGGTTTGACGCGGATCGGGCGCTGCCACAACGTGATTGTTGGTGAGAATGAATCCGTCGGCGCTCAGGACTACCCCGGAGCCCTCCTCGGTCTGATCGCCGATCGCCGTCTCCAGTTTGACCACGCTGGGAATCGCCCTGGCCGCCGCCTGCTCGACGGTTGCGGCCGCTGTACCGGCCGGCGGTTGGGTGGGCGCTGCCGGGGCGCTGACGGTGGGCGCGGCTGGGCGGAGTTCGACGACGCTGAAGGCGCCGACGGCGCCCGAGAACAGGGCAAGCGCCGCGGCGCCGAGGAGGAACCCGAACCGAGATCGCAGCCAGAGCACCCCACGTGACCGGTGTGGTCGCGGTGTTTCGTGGCGGCCGCCAGTCAATTCATGGCTGCCCGCGGGCCATTCGTGGCGGCCCACAGTGCGCAGGGGCCCGGTATGGGCATCGGTCGTCATCGTTAGCATCCGTAACACGTGTCGAATGCCCGTTTTTCGTCCGAAGAAACATCTACCGCAAGGCCTTGGCGTACAGCAGGGCGTCCAGCGGCTCGGGGGCGATGGTGGGGTACACGGCGTACCGAGTCAGCCGGCCCTCCAGCTCGAACCCGGCCCGCAGCAGCACCCGGGCCGACCGCTCGTTGTCGACATGGCAGGTGGCCCAGACGCGGTACACGCCCCGATCGGCCTGCAGCGCGTTCATCAGCAGGCCGAGCACCTCGGTCATGAATCCCTTGCCCCACCACCGCCGGCCGATGCAGTAGCCGATCTCGACCGAGTGCGGCACCGGGCGCCGGCAGCTGGTGAGTCCGATGACTTCGTCGCTGTGCCGCAACGCGATGGCCCACGTCCGTTCGTCGTCGCTGACGTTGAGCTTCTCGGCGATCACCCGCCGTGTCGCCGCCACGTCCTGGTGCGGCGTCCACTTCAGGTACTTGGTGACCTTCGGGTCGCGGGCGACCCGTTGGTAGAGCGCGCCGGCGTCGTCGAGCACGGGCGGGCGCAGCAGCAGCCGCGGCCCGGCGATGCGGTCAGGCGGGTAGTCGACCATCGCGTCAGAGCCCGAGCGCCTGATAGGTGCGGCGGACGAATTTCGGTTGCACCGATTGGAGTTTCGCCAGCGACGTGTTGCCGGCGATCGCCGCGGCCACGTCCGCGGACATGTCGGGCAGGTTCTGGACCAGATACAGCAGGATCAGGTCCGCGGTCGGGTCGGCCTGCCACCAGGTGCCGTAGGCGCCGGGCCAGCTGAAGGTGCCGAGCCCGCCCGGCCCGAACAGCGGCGCGCTCTTGGCCGGATCGGTCACCACCGACAGGTTCAGCCCGAAGCCGCGGCCCACCCAATAGGGCGCGCCCAGGAAGTTGTGCCGCTTTTGGTCGTCGGTGAGCCGGTCGGTGCGCATCATGCGGGCCGACTCCGGCGACAGCACCCGCACGCCGTCGACGGTCCCCTCGCCGAGCAGCATCCGCACGAAGCGCAGGTAGTCGTCGGCGGTCGACCACAGCCCGCCGCCGGCGTTGGGGAAGGACGGTGGCTTGATGTGCGGCGGCCCCATCGCGTCGTGGTGCAGCTGTCCCTGCCCGTCGAGCCGGTACATGGTCGCCGCGCGCCGGCGCCCTTCGGGGGACACGAAGAACCCGGTGTCGGGCATGCCCACCGGGCCCAGGACCCGTTCGTCGAGCACCTGGTGGAACGGCTTCCCCTCGATGCGGGAAGCGATGACTCCCAACAGGTCTATGGAATGGCTGTAGGTCAATCGGTCTCCGGGCTGGTGGACCAGTGGCAGCTTGGCCAGCTCGGCCAGCCAGGCGTCGGGGCCCTGGTTGAACGGCAGCCGCACGTAGGCCTTGGCGATCGGCCCGGACACCGAGAAGCCGTAGGCCAGGCCGCTGGTGTGGGTGAGCAGGTCCTCGATCAGGATGGCCCGGCCCAGCGGATGCGTCCGGTCCAGCGGACCGTGCGGGTCGTCGAGCACCCGCACGTCAGCCAGTTCGGGCGCCCAGCGCGTGATCGGATCCGTCAGCGCCAGCTTGCCCTCGTCGACCAGGCTCATCACCGCGGCCACCGTGACGGGCTTGGTCATCGACGCGATGCGAAACAGGGTGTCGCGCTGCATCGACAGGCCGGCGTCGACGTCGCGGTATCCGATCTCGTTGAGCTGCAGCACTTCTCCGCGCTGCCACACCACCGTCAACGCGCCGGCGAGCAGGCCGGCGTCGCAGGCCTCGCGGAGGGAGGCCGCATTGCCGTCAAGATTCACCCCGTCGAGACTAATGTGGCGGTCGCTGGGCCTAAGCGCCGGCCGGACGGCAGGCACGCGAAAGGACGTCCTCGATCGTTTCTGCGTTCGCGTGTGGATCGCGCAGCCGCGCCGGACAGCGCCCCCACAGCAGCAGCGGCAGCTCGTGGGGCTGCAGCTCGATCGCTACGTCGGTGCCGTCCTGGGCCATCGAAAGTTCTTCCCCTGGTGTCACAGCCACCCCGGGCCGACCAGCGCTCCGCAGAACCATTGGCCGCGAGACCAAGTCAGATCTGCGCCATCGCCGCGCTTCCGCCAACGTGGGCATCGCATCGAACACCGCAAGCGCATGGGTAACCATTGCCGGATCGGAGAGCGAGCGGATGCTGACATCGTCGTCGCCGACCAGATCCCATCGGTGCAGCACCGCTTCGCTATGGCTGTGCATGCGAAGCCGTTCGCCGGTCATGGCCCACCCCGTGTACATGATCGTGTCGTCCTCATCGAGGCCTGCCACAGCGGACTCGAAGCGAACGGCGTGCTGCACCAGCCGTTCTCGAAGCACGGCGTCGGGCATTGCCCGAAATGGCGGCTCGCGTTCTTCCCATGACCGCGTCGCCCTTGTGGGCTCACCCGCGAGGTGCTCCTCGATCAGGTTGGCTCGCTCCTCGGCGGCGGCCGCGACGTGCGCGGCGAGCTCGTGGGCGCTCCAGGCGGAGCACCACGTGGGCGCCGTCGGCTGTAAGCGGGACAAGCTCGAAATGAGCGCGCGCATGGCTTGGTCGCGCAGGCTCGCGGCGGCCTCCATGGCGTCCAGCCAACAGATAACCGGGTCTACGAGCTAGCGATTATTCGACATCACAGCCCGCGACCGGTCAGCGCCGTTGCGCGCGCACGACCCAGAACGCCATCTCGATGTCGTTGCCGTCGAGTTCCCGGCGCACCGTCGCAGGCTCCAGCGATTCGATCTCCCAGCCCGCGCCGCCGAGAACGTCGCGCAGCGTCCGCTCGGACACCGCGGGCCGCGGCCGCTCCTCGTCGGGCGGCTGGGCGTCGGAGAAACAACTGAGCAGCAGGGTGGCGCCCGGCCGGGTGGCGCGGTGCGCCGCGGCCGCGTAGCTGCGCTTGGCGTCGTCGTCGAGGCAGTGGAACATGCCGCTGTCGACAATGGTGTCGAACGCGTCGGTGTAGCCCTCGAGCGTGGTGGAGTCGGCGACGGCGAACGTCACCTCGACCCCGGCGTCCGCGGCGCGCCGCTCGGCGGTTTTCAGCGCGGTCGGGGAGATGTCCAGACCGGTGACGTGGTGTCCGTTCTTGGCCAGGTAGATGGCGTTGTCGCCGAGCCCGCAGCCGACGTCGAGGACGTCGCCGCGGACCCAGCCGCCGTCCTGCCACGCGACGACCGTCTCCTTGGGCGCCTTGGTGTCCCACGGCGGCGTGGCCACGGCGGGCAGGCCCTCGGCCGGGCTTTCGCCGCGATACAGGGCATCGAAATCGAGAACCGGAAACTGGGAGGAATTCGAGGGATTTGAGGGGGAAGGCGCGCCTGTCATTTTCGCCAGGGTAGCGCGGAATGCTACGCTGCCGGGCAGTCGACATCCTTTAACGATCCGTCCAGAGAGGCGGAGAAGGAGGTCAAGATCTCGCATGGGTGCCGCGGGTGATGCCGCCAGCGGCAGGGAATTGATGTCTGCGGCCGACGTCGGTCGCACCATTTCGCGCATCGCGCATCAGATCATCGAAAAGACCGCGCTCGACAGTCCCGACGCCCCACGGGTGGTGCTGCTCGGCATCCCGACCCGCGGTGTGATCCTGGCCCAGCGCCTGGCCACCAACATCGGCGAATACAGCGGTGTCGAGGTCGGCCACGGCGCCCTCGACATCACGCTGTACCGCGACGACCTGATGCAAAAGCCGCCCCGCCCGCTGGAGGCCACGTCGATCCCGGCCGGCGGCGTCGACGACGCGCTGGTGATCCTCGTCGACGACGTGCTGTATTCCGGGCGCTCGGTGCGCTCGGCCCTGGACGCGCTGCGCGACGTGGGCCGGCCGCGCGCCGTGCAGCTCGCGGTGCTGGTCGACCGCGGCCACCGCGAATTACCGCTGCGCGCCGACTATGTCGGCAAGAACGTGCCGACCTCACGCACCGAGAGCGTGCACGTGCAACTCGCCGAGCACGACGGCCGCGACGGGGTGGTGATCTCCCGATGACCCGCCACCTGCTGACCGCCGGCGACCTCAGCCGCGACGACGCCACCGCCATCCTCGATGACGCGGACCGCTTCGCGCAGGCCCTGGTCGGCCGCGAGATCAAGAAGCTGCCGACGCTGCGCGGCCGCACCGTGATCACGATGTTCTACGAGAACTCGACCCGCACCCGGGTGTCGTTCGAGGTGGCCGGGAAGTGGATGAGCGCCGACGTGATCAACGTGAGCGCGGCCGGATCGTCGGTGGGCAAGGGCGAGTCGCTGCGCGACACCGCGCTGACGCTGCGGGCCGCCGGCGCCGACGCGCTGATCATCCGGCACCCGGCCTCCGGTGCCGCCCACCTGCTCGCCGACTGGACGGCGCCGGCGGACGGCGAGGGGCCGTCGGTCATCAACGCCGGCGACGGCACGCACGAGCATCCGACGCAGGCGCTGCTCGACGCGCTGACCATCCGCCAGCGGCTCGGCGGCATCGAGGGCCGGCGCATCGTGATCGTCGGCGACATCCTGCACAGCCGCGTCGCGCGGTCCAACGTCGTGTTGCTGGACACCCTGGGCGCCGAGGTGGTGCTGGTGGCGCCGCCGACGCTCCTGCCGGTCGGCGTCGACGGCTGGCCGGCCACCGTCTCGTATGACTTCGACGCCGAGTTGCCCGCGGCCGACGCCGTGCTGATGCTGCGGGTGCAGGCCGAGCGGATGAACGGCGGCTTCTTCCCCTCGGTGCGCGAGTACTCGGTGCGCTACGGGCTTTCCGATCGGCGCCAGGCGATGCTTCCCGGCCATGCCGTGGTGCTGCACCCGGGGCCGATGGTGCGCGGCATGGAGATCGCGTCCTCGGTGGCCGATTCGTCGCAATCGGCTGTGTTGCAACAGGTTTCCAACGGTGTCCACGTCCGGATGGCCGTCCTGTTCCACGTGCTGGTGGGCGCGCAGGAGATCGCGGCATGAGCGTCCTGATCCGCGGCGTGCGCCCCTACGGCGAGGGTGACCGGGTCGACGTCCTGGTCGATGACGGCCAGATCGCCGACATCGGGCCGGGTCTTGCCATTCCGGACACCGCCGACGTCATCGACGCCACCGACCACGTGCTGCTGCCCGGGTTCGTCGACCTGCACACCCACCTGCGCGAGCCCGGCCGCGAATACGCCGAGGACATCGAAACCGGTTCGGCGGCCGCGGCTTTGGGCGGCTACACGGCCGTGTTCGCGATGGCCAACACCAACCCCGTCGCCGACAGCCCGGTGGTCACCGACCACGTGTGGCACCGCGGCCAGCAGGTCGGCCTCGTCGACGTGCATCCCGTCGGCGCCGTCACCGTCGGGCTGGCCGGGGCCGAGCTCACCGAGATGGGCATGATGGCCGCCGGCGCCGCGCAGGTGCGCATGTTCTCCGACGACGGCATCTGCGTGCACGACCCGCTGATCATGCGCCGCGCCCTGGAGTATGCGACCGGGCTGGGGGTGCTGATCGCCCAGCACGCCGAGGAGCCCCGGCTGACGGTCGGCGCGGTCGCCCACGAGGGGCCCACGGCCGCGCTGCTGGGACTCGCGGGATGGCCGCGGGCCGCCGAGGAATCGATCGTCGCCCGCGACGCGCTGCTGGCCCGCGACGCCGGCGCCCGGGTGCACATCTGCCACGCCTCTACCGCGGGAACCGTCGAAATCCTGAAATGGGCTAAGGCGCAGGGCATTTCGATCACCGCCGAGGTCACGCCGCATCATCTGCTCCTCGACGACGCAAGACTGGCCAGCTACGACGGGGTCAACCGGGTCAACCCGCCGCTGCGCGAGGCCGCCGACGCGGTCGCGCTGCGTCAGGCGCTCGCCGACGGGGTAATCGACTGTGTGGCCACCGATCACGCCCCGCACGCCGAGCACGAAAAGTGCGTCGAGTTCTCCGCGGCGCGCCCCGGCATGCTGGGGCTGCAGACGGCCCTGTCCGTGGTGGCGAGCACGATGGTGACGCCCGGGTTGTTGACCTGGCGCGACGTCGCCCGGGTGATGAGCGAGAACCCGGCGCGCATCGTCGGCCTGCCCGACCACGGCCGGCCACTCGAGGTGGGGGAGCCGGCGAACCTGACCGTGGTGGACCCGGACGCCACCTGGACGGTCGCCGGGGGCGACCTGGCCAGCCGGTCGGCCAACACGCCCTACGAGGCGATGACCTTGCCCGCCACCGTGACTGCGACCCTGCTGCGCGGCAAGATCACCGCCCGCGACGGGAAGAGTCCGGCATGAATTCGGGAACGCTGGTGGGGTCGCTGATCTTCGCGGCCGTGCTGGTGGTGGTGATCGCCGTGGTGATTCAGGTGATGATGCGTTCCTGGCAGCGCCGCGGCCAACGGCAGCAGGCGGTGATCGGGGAGTTGCCCGACATGCCCGACGAGGTGAGCTCCGCGACCCTGACGACCCGCGGCCTCTACTGCGGCTGCGCCGTCGCACCGGCCTGGAACGAGCGCATCGTCGCCGGCGATCTCGGCTATCGGAGCAAAGCGGTGCTGACCCGCTACCCCGAGGGGATCCTGTTGGAACGCGTTCGCGCCAAACCGATTTGGATTCCGGACGAGTCGATCGTGGCCATCCGCATGGAGCGCGCCATCGGAGCCAAGGTGGTGGCGCGCATTGGGATACTGGCGATCCGTTGGCGGCTGCCATCGGGCGGCGAGATCGACACCGGATTCCGCGCGGACCACCGCGCCGACTACGACGCCTGGCTGTCAGACCCGCAGGAGGGAGCCGCGTGAGCAAGGCCCTACTGGTGCTCGAGGACGGCCGCGTCTTCACCGGCACGCCGTTCGGCGCGATCGGCCAAACCCTCGGGGAGGCGGTGTTTTCCACCGGCATGTCCGGCTATCAGGAGACGCTCACCGACCCCAGCTATCACCGGCAGATCGTGGTGGCCACGGCGCCGCAGATCGGCAACACCGGCTGGAACGAGGAGGACGCCGAGAGCCGCGGCGACAAGATCTGGGTCGCCGGCTACGCGGTGCGCGACCCGTCGCCGCGTGCGTCAAACTGGCGCGCCACCGGCACGCTGGACGACGAGCTGGTCCGGCAGAACATCGTCGGGATCGCCGGCATCGACACCCGCGCGGTGGTGCGGCACCTGCGCAGCCGCGGCTCGATGAAGGCCGGGGTGTTCTCCGGTGACGCGCTCGCCGAGCCCGCCGAACTGCTGGAGCGGGTGCGGGGCCAGCGGTCGATGCTGGGCGCCGATCTGGCCGGCGAGGTCAGCACCGACGGCACCTACATCGTCGAACCCGAAGGGCCGCAGCGGTTTACCGTGGCCGCGCTGGACCTCGGGATCAAGACCAACACCCCACGCAACTTCGCCCGTCGCGGCATCCGCAGCCATGTGCTGCCCGCATCGGCGACCTTCGAGCAGATCGCCGAGCTCAAGCCGGACGGCGTGTTCCTGTCCAACGGGCCCGGCGACCCGGCCACGGCCGACCACGTCGTCGGGCTCACCCGGGAGGTGATCGGCGCCGGAATCCCGTTGTTCGGAATCTGTTTCGGCAACCAGATCCTGGGCCGGGCGCTGGGCCTGTCCACCTACAAGATGGTGTTCGGTCACCGCGGCATCAACGTCCCCGTCATCGACCACGCCACCGGCCGAGTCGCGGTGACCGCGCAGAACCACGGGTTCGCGCTGGAAGGCGAGGCGGGCCAGTCGTTCGACACGCCGTTCGGGCCCGCGGTCGTCAGCCACACCTGCGCCAACGACGGGGTGGTCGAGGGCGTCAAACTCGCCGATGGAAAGGCATTTTCGGTGCAATACCACCCGGAGGCCGCCGCGGGTCCCCACGACGCGAATTATCTGTTCGACCAATTCGTCGACCTCATGGAAGGAAGCCGCTAGTGCCGCGGCGGACTGACCTCAACCACGTGCTGGTGATCGGCTCGGGGCCGATCGTCATCGGGCAGGCCTGCGAATTCGACTACTCCGGCACCCAGGCCTGCCGGGTGCTGCGCGCCGACGGGCTGCAGGTCAGCCTCGTCAACTCCAACCCGGCCACCATCATGACCGACCCGGAGTACGCCGATCACACCTACGTCGAACCGATCACCCCGTCGTTCGTGGAGCGGGTGATCGCCCAGCAGGCCGAGCGCGGCAACAAGATCGACGCGCTGCTGGCCACCCTCGGCGGGCAGACCGCGCTCAACACGGCCGTCGCCCTGTACGAGAACGGCGTGCTGGAGCGCTACGGCGTCGAACTGATCGGCGCGGATTTCGAGGCGATCCAGCGCGGCGAGGACCGGCAGCGGTTCAAGGATATCGTCGCCAAGGTCGGCGGCGAATCCGCCCGCAGCCGAGTGTGTTTCACGATGGACGAGGTCCGCGAGACCGTCGAGGATCTCGGCCTGCCGGTGGTGGTGCGGCCCAGCTTCACGATGGGCGGCCTGGGCTCGGGCATGGCGCATTCGGCCGAAGAGGTCGACCGGATGGCTGGTGCCGGTCTGGCCGCGAGCCCGAGCGCCAACGTGCTGATCGAGGAATCGATCTACGGCTGGAAGGAATTCGAGCTCGAGCTGATGCGCGACGGCCACGACAACGTCGTGGTGGTGTGCTCCATCGAGAACGTCGACCCGATGGGCGTGCACACCGGCGACTCGGTCACCGTCGCGCCGGCGATGACGCTGACCGACCGCGAATACCAGCGGATGCGCGATCTCGGCATCGCGATCCTGCGCGAGGTCGGGGTGGACACCGGCGGGTGCAACATCCAATTCGCGGTCAACCCGCGCGACGGCCGGCTGATCGTCGTCGAGATGAATCCGCGGGTTTCCCGATCGAGTGCGCTGGCCTCCAAGGCCACCGGCTTTCCGATCGCCAAGATCGCGGCCAAGCTGGCCATCGGCTACACCCTCGACGAGATCGTCAACGACATCACCAAAGAAACGCCCGCCTGCTTCGAGCCGACACTGGACTACGTCGTGGTCAAGGCGCCGCGGTTCGCGTTCGAGAAATTCCCCGGCGCAGATCCAACGCTGACCACGACGATGAAATCCGTCGGGGAGGCAATGTCGCTGGGCCGCAACTTCATCGAGGCGCTGGGCAAGGTGATGCGGTCGCTGGAAACGGGCCGTGCCGGCTTCTGGACGAAACCCGATCCCGACGGCCCAGAAGGAACAGTGACCGAGGTGCTGGCCCGCCTGCAGACTCCGACCGAAGGCCGGCTCTACGACATCGAACTGGCGCTGCGGCTGGGCGCGTCGGTCGAGCAGGTCGCCGAGGCCAGCGGCGTCGACCCGTGGTTCGTCGCGCAGATCGGCGAGCTGGGAACGCTGCGCGCCGAGCTGGTCGCCGCCCCGGTGCTCGATGTCGACCTGCTGCGGCGGGCCAAGCACAGCGGGCTGTCCGACCGCCAGATCGCGGCCCTGAGACCGGAATTGGCCGGCGAGGACGGTGTCCGGTCCCTGCGCGAGCGCCTCGACATCCACCCGGTGTACAAAACGGTCGACACTTGCGCCGCGGAGTTCGAGGCCAAGACGCCCTACCACTACAGCAGCTACGAACTGGACCCGGCCGCCGAGACCGAGGTGGCGCCGCAGGCCGAGAGGCCCAAGGTGCTGATCCTGGGTTCGGGGCCGAACCGGATCGGCCAGGGCATCGAATTCGACTACAGCTGTGTGCACGCGGCAACCACGTTGAGCCAGGCCGGTTTTGAAACGGTGATGGTCAACTGCAACCCGGAGACGGTGTCCACTGACTACGACACGGCCGACCGGCTGTACTTCGAGCCGCTGACCTTCGAGGACGTGCTGGAAGTATTCCGTGCGGAATCCCAGTCCGCGGCGGGCGGCCCCGGGGTGGTCGGGGTCATCGTGCAACTCGGCGGGCAGACGCCGCTGGGACTGGCCCAGCGGCTCTTCGACGCCGGGGTTCCCATCGTGGGCACCCCGCCGGAGGCCATCGACCTGGCCGAGGACCGCGGCGCGTTCGGTGACGTGCTGCGTACCGCCGGGCTGCCCGCGCCGAAATACGGCACCGCAACGACTTTCGACCAGGCCCGCCGGATCGCCGCGGACATCGGCTACCCGGTGCTGGTGCGGCCGTCGTACGTGCTGGGCGGGCGCGGCATGGAGATCGTCTACGACGAGGAGACGCTGCGCGGCTACATCACCCGCGCCACCGAGCTGTCGCCCGAGCACCCGGTGCTCGTCGACCGTTTCCTGGAGGACGCGGTGGAGATCGACGTCGACGCGCTGTGCGACGGCGCCGAGGTCTACATCGGCGGCATCATGGAGCACATCGAGGAGGCCGGCATCCACTCCGGGGACTCGGCCTGCGCGCTGCCGCCGGTGACGTTGGGCCGCAGCGACATCGAGAAGGTCCGCCGCGCCACCGAGGCCATCGCGCACGGCATCGGCGTGGTGGGTCTGCTCAACGTGCAGTACGCCCTCAAGGACGACGTGCTCTACGTCCTGGAGGCCAACCCGCGTGCCAGCCGCACGGTTCCGTTCGTGTCGAAGGCCACGGCGATTCCACTCGCGAAGGCGTGCGCCCGGATCATGCTGGGCGCCACCATTTCCCAGCTGCGCGACGAGGGAATGCTGGTGCCGGACGGGGACGGTGCCCACGCGGCGCTGAACGCGCCGATCGCGGTCAAGGAGGCGGTGTTGCCGTTCCACCGGTTCCGCCGCGCGGACGGGGCGGCCATCGATTCGCTGCTGGGCCCGGAGATGAAGTCGACGGGCGAGGTGATGGGGATCGACCGCGACTTCGGCAGCGCCTTCGCCAAGAGCCAAACCGCCGCCTATGGATCGCTACCGGCCGAGGGCACCGTGTTCGTCTCGGTCGCCAACCGCGACAAGCGGTCGCTGGTGTTTCCCGTCAAGCGGCTGGCCGATCTGGGCTTCCGCGTTCTCGCCACCGAAGGCACCGCGGAGATGTTGCGCCGCAACGGGATTCCTTGCGACGAGGTTCGAAAGCACTTCGAGCCGCCGCAGCCGGACCGGCCCGCGGCGTCCGCCGTCGACGCGATCAAGGCCGGCGAGGTCGACATGGTGATCAACACCCCCTACGGCAACTCCGGCCCGCGCATCGACGGTTACGAAATCCGCTCGGCCGCGGTGGCCGTGAACATCCCGTGCGTCACGACGGTGCAGGGCGCGTCGGCCGCCGTGCAGGGCATCGAAGCGGGGATCCGTGGCGACATCGGCGTGCGGTCGCTGCAGGAACTGCACAGCGTCATCGGTCCGGGTGGCGCAAAGTGACGGGGTTCGGCGCCCGGCTGGCCGCGGCCAAGCTGGCCCGCGGGCCGCTGTGCCTGGGCATCGACCCCCATCCCGAGCTGCTGCGGGCCTGGGACCTGCCGACCACCGCCGACGGGCTGGCCGCGTTCTGCGACATCTGCATCGAGGCCTACGCCGGCTTCGCCGTCGTCAAGCCGCAGGTGGCGTTCTTCGAGGCCTACGGCGCCGCGGGATTCGCGGTCCTCGAGCGCACCATCGCAGCGCTGCGCTCCGCGGGAGTGCTGGTGCTGGCCGACGCCAAGCGCGGCGACATCGGGACGACGATGGCCGCCTACGCCGAGGCGTGGGCGGGCGATTCGCCGCTGGCCGCCGACGCCGTGACGGCCTCGCCGTACCTGGGCTTCGGCTCGCTGCGGCCGCTGCTGGAAGCCGCCGCGGCGCACGACCGCGGGGTGTTCGTGCTGGCGGCAACCTCCAACCCGGAGGGCGGCACGGTGCAGCGCGCCACCTTCGACGGCCGGACGGTGGCGCAGCTGATCGTCGACCAGGCGGCGGTGGTCAACCGTTCCGCCACGGTGCCCGAGCCCGGATACGTCGGCGTGGTGCTCGGCGCGACAGTGTTCGAGGCGCCCGACGTCAGCGAGCTGGGCGGACCGGTGCTGGTGCCCGGGCTAGGGGCGCAGGGCGGGCGCCCCGAGGCGCTCGCCGGCCTGGGCGGGGCGGCGCCCGGCCAGCTGCTGCCCGCGGTCGCGCGCGAGGTGCTGCGGGCCGGACCGAGCGTGGGGGACCTGCGGGCGGCGGGCGAACGGATGCTCGACGCCGTCGCGTACCTGTCCACGCTGTAGGCGCTGCCTCAGTCCGACGCCACCGCCGTGCCGGGTCTCGCGGTTTCGACGATGACTGTCGTGGCCTTGACGACGGCCACGGCGACGCTGCCCGGCTGCAGCTTCAACTCGTCGGCGGCAGCGGTGCTCATCAGCGACACGACGGTGAAGGGACCGCACTGCATTTCGACCTGGGTCATGACCTTGTCGCGGGTGACCTCGGTGACCAGGCCGACGAACCGGTTGCGGGCGGAGCTGCCGATGCTCAGCGGATCCGGCGGCGGCGTCGGCGCGTTGGTCCGGGCAAACTCGGCGAGGTCCTCGCTGGCGATCACCTTGCGCCCGGCCGCGTCCAGACCCACCGCCAGCGTGCCGTTGTTGATCCATCGCCGGACGGTGTCGTCGCTGACTCCCAGCAGCTCGGCCGCCTGACGGATGCGCAGACTCGGCACGGCCCGATCGTATCAACCGGCCCCAAGTTTGTTTGCTGGGTCCGAGGCGCAAAGCCGCGGCCCGGCCCGGTGGCCGGCGACGAATGCGGCTGCCGCCGCGGCCGGCCCTCGGGCCGGGGTCCCGGCATTTCGATCGCGCGGTCGGGCGGGTCGGGGTGCGCCCGGCGCGCCCGGGAAGGCGGCCGAGGGGCCGCGAAAGCAGCGATTCCGGGCCGGGCCACCGGCGCTTCGGCGGGCGGAAACGCGGCCGAAATCGCCGTCGCGGGGTCGCCGACCTGCCGCTGACCGTGGCGCGACACGCGCGACACGCCATGCGAAATTGCGAGATCCGCCGCACGAGTTCTCGCGACCGTCGGCGCCGCCGGCCGCGAGTCCCGGCGGCTCGGCGCCCGACGGCGGTGCGGCGCCACAAAATCCCAGGTAGAGGGCCGAAAATGGCGCAAAATCGCCGGGCCGATGGCCCCGAAATGGCGCCGTGTCCAGCCGGTTTCCGGGCCCCCAAAGGGACCCCCGGCCTGACCCGCACGGCGGGTCGACCTGCCCATTTACCCCAATAACCAGGGGGGTCGGGTTAGATTTCGTCAGGAAGGCTGAGTACGGTCGTCTCCGCTGGCTGAAGTACCCGGCAGAGACACAAGATCGAGAGATTGATCAGATACGGAGGAATCGTGGCCCTTCCCCAGTTGACCGACGAGCAGCGCGCGGCCGCGTTGGAGAAGGCGGCTGCCGCACGTCGAGCGCGAGCAGAGCTCAAGGACCGGCTGAAGCGCGGTGGCACCAGCCTGACCCAGGTGCTCAAGGACGCCGAGACCAACGAAGTCTTGGGCAAGATGAAGGTTTCTGCGCTGTTGGAGGCTTTGCCGAAGGTGGGCAAGGTCAAGGCGCAGGAAATCATGACCGAGCTGGAAATCGCGCCGACTCGCCGTCTGCGTGGTCTCGGCGACCGTCAGCGCAAGGCCCTGCTGGAAAAGTTCGGCTCCTAACCCGGCCGCGCGATGCAGGCCGAACGGCCTGTGCGGGCACCGACCCAGGAGCGCCGATGAGCGCGAGCGGGGGACCGGACGTCGAGTACGGGGCGCGTCCCGAGCCGATCGGCAACGGACGCGTGGTCGTGCTGTCCGGTCCCTCCGCGGTCGGCAAGTCCACGGTGGTCCGCTGCCTGCGTGAGCGGATCCCCAACCTGCATTTCAGCGTTTCCGCCACGACGCGGGCGCCGCGGCCCGGGGAGGTCGACGGCGTCGACTACCACTTCGTGAGCCCCGCCCGCTTTCAAGAACTCATCGACGAGGGCGCCCTGCTGGAGTGGGCCGAGATCCACGGCGGGCTGCACCGATCGGGCACCTTGGCCGAGCCGGTGCGCGCCGCCGCGGCGTCCGGGCGCCCGGTGCTCATCGAGGTCGATCTGGCCGGGGCCAGGGCCGTCAAGCGGGCGATGCCCGAAGCGATTGCGGTGTTTCTGGCGCCACCCAGCTGGGAGGACCTGGAGTCCAGGCTCGTGGGCCGCGGCACCGAGACGCCCGAGGTGATCCAGCGCCGGCTGGACACCGCCCGCGTCGAGCTGGCGGCACAGGACGACTTCGACGAGGTCGTGGTCAACAGTCGATTGGAGTCTGCGTGCGCGGAATTGGTATCCTTGCTGGTGGCAACCGCGCCTGGCCCGGATTGAGTCGCCTGGTCAGCGCCGGACCCAAACCGATCACGCATCGAGTTTCCCACCGCTTCTACGCCGCCAGGAGATTTTCTTAAGTGAGCATTCCGCAGTCCGACGCGTCGCTAGCCGCCGTGCCCGCCCTGGATCAGTTCGATCCGTCGTCAACTGGGCAGGGCGCCTACGACACCCCGTTGGGCATCACCAACCCGCCCATCGACGAATTGCTGGACCGCGTCTCGAGCAAGTACGCGCTGGTGATCTACGCGGCCAAACGGGCCCGGCAGATCAACGACTACTACAACCAGCTCGGCGAAGGCATCCTCGAGTACGTGGGTCCGCTGGTAGAGCCCGGGCTGCAGGAAAAGCCGCTGTCCATCGCGATGCGCGAGATCCACGCCGACCTGCTCGAACACACCGAGGGCGAGTAACAGGCCGGGCGCGCTGTGGACCGCAAGCGGATCGTCGTCGGCGTCTCCGGTGGCATCGCCGCCTACAAGGCGTGCACCGTCGTTCGTCAGCTCGCCGAGGCCGGTCATGAGGTCCGCGTCATCCCCACCGAATCCGCGTTGCGCTTCGTCGGGGCCGCCACTTTCGAGGCGCTTTCCGGACAGCCGGTCCACACCGGCGTCTTCTCCGACGTTCCCGAGGTGCCGCATGTGCGGCTGGGGCAGCAGGCCGACCTGGTCGTCGTCGCACCCGCCACCGCCGACCTGCTGGCCCGGGCCGTGCACGGCCGCGCCGACGACCTGCTGACCGCGACGCTGCTCACGGCGCGATGTCCGGTGCTGTTCGCACCCGCGATGCACACCGAGATGTGGTTGCACCCGGCCACCGTCGACAACGTGGCGACTTTGCGCCGCCGCGGGGCAGTTGTGCTGGAACCCGCATCCGGGCGCCTCACCGGCGCCGACAGCGGGGCCGGACGGCTGCCCGAGGCCGAGGAGATCACCACACTTGCCCACCTGCTGCTGGAGCGCCACGACGCGTTGCCCTACGACCTCGCCGGCTGCAAGCTGCTGGTGACCGCCGGTGGCACCCGCGAACCGATCGATCCCGTCCGTTTCGTCGGCAACCGCAGCTCCGGCAAGCAGGGCTACGCAGTCGCCCGGGTCGCCGCGCAGCGCGGCGCCGAGGTCACCCTGATCGCCGGGCACACCGCCGGCCTCATCGACCCCGCCGGCGTCCACGTCGTCCACGTCAGTTCGGCGCAGCAGCTCGGGGAGGCGGTGTCCAAGCACGCCCCCGACGCCGACGTGCTGGTGATGGCGGCCGCGGTGGCCGACTTCCGGCCCGCGCAGGTTGCCGCCGCCAAGATCAAAAAGGGTGGCGACGACCCCCCCACGATCGAGCTGGTGCGCAACGACGACGTGCTGGCCGGCGCGGTGCGGGCCCGCGCCCACGGCGACCTGCCCAACATGCGGGCCATCGTGGGGTTCGCCGCCGAGACCGGCGACGCCAACGGCGATGTGCTCTTTCATGCCCGAGAGAAGTTGCGGCGCAAGGGCTGTGACCTGTTGGTCGTCAACGCCGTGGGCGACGGCAGGGCGTTCGAGGTGGACAGCAACGACGGCTGGCTGCTGGCGTCCGACGGCGCCGAGTCCGCGCTGCAGCACGGTTCCAAGACGCTGATGGCCAGTCGTATCGTTGATGCGATCGTGGCGTTTCTGCACCACACGGGCTAGCGATACGGTTGCATGCGCCCGGCTGGGCCGGTTGAGCCTAGGGCGTTAAAATAATTTGTCTAACTAAGTTTTGGGTGAGGGTGACTGGAAGGATGACAGAGTGAGCGAGAAGGGTCGGCTGTTTACCAGTGAGTCGGTGACCGAGGGACATCCCGACAAAATCTGTGACGCGATCAGCGACTCGGTCCTCGACGCGCTTTTGGCGGAGGACCCCCGCTCACGTGTCGCGGTCGAGACCCTGGTGACCACCGGGCAGGTGCACGTCGTGGGCGAGGTGACGACGACGGCGAAAGAGGCGTTCGCGGACATCACGAACACGGTGCGCGCGCGCATCCTGGAGATCGGCTACGACTCGTCGGACAAGGGCTTCGACGGCGCGTCGTGCGGCGTGAACATCGGCATCGGCGCGCAGTCGCCCGACATCGCGCAGGGCGTCGACACCGCCTACGAGGCCCGCGTCGAGGGCGAGCAGGATCCGCTGGACCTCCAGGGGGCCGGCGACCAGGGCCTGATGTTCGGCTACGCGATCAACGACACCCCGGAGCTGATGCCGCTGCCCATCGCGTTGGCGCACCGCCTGTCGCGGCGGCTGACCGAGGTCCGCAAGAATGGCACGCTGCCCTACCTGCGGCCGGACGGCAAGACGCAGGTCACCATCGAGTACGAGGACGACGTGCCGGTCCGGCTGGACACCGTGGTCGTGTCCACCCAGCACGCCGACGGCATCGACCTGGAGAAGAAGCTGGATCCCGACATCCGGGAGCATGTGCTGAAGACCGTGCTGGCGGACCTTGCACACGAGACGCTGGACTCGTCGGCGACCCGGGTGCTGGTCAACCCGACGGGGAAGTTCGTCCTCGGCGGCCCGATGGGGGACGCCGGCCTGACCGGCCGCAAGATCATCGTCGACACCTACGGCGGCTGGGCCCGCCACGGCGGCGGCGCCTTCTCCGGCAAGGATCCGTCCAAGGTGGACCGTTCGGCGGCGTACGCGATGCGCTGGGTGGCAAAGAACATCGTCGCCGCCGGCCTGGCGGAGCGGGTCGAGGTGCAGGTGGCCTACGCCATCGGCAAGGCCGCCCCGGTCGGGCTGTTCATCGAGACGTTCGGCACCGCGATCGTCGACCCGGTCAAGATCGAGAAGATCGTGCCCGAGGTGTTCGACCTGCGGCCCGGCGCGATCATCCGCGACCTGGACCTGCTGCGCCCGATCTACGCGCAGACGGCCGCCTACGGGCACTTCGGCCGCACCGACGTCGAGCTGCCGTGGGAGCAGCTGAACATGGTCGACGAGCTCAAGCGCGCTATCTAGGCAGCGGGTGGTCGGGCTCTAACGCGGGCAGGCCGTCGATGCTGCGCCGATTGCGTTCGACCAGGCGAACATAGGACTCGGCGGGCGCCTTGGCGTGATGCGCGTCGAGCACCGGCCGCTCGTCGACGAGGTCGTAGTAGGGCACCGCGAACCCGCAGGCGTCGGCGATGCGCTCGACATCGATCACGATGACGGCACGCACGCCCGGATGCTCGCCTCCGAAATGCGTTCGCAGGCCCGCGAATTCGGCGTCGTCGGGCCGGACCGCGCGGCCGGTGCCGAACAATCGCAGGATCCGCGAGTTGCGGGTGAACGAGCAGAACATGATGGTGACGCGGCCGTTGTCGCGCAGGTGGGCGATGGTTTCCACACCGCTGCCGAACATGTCCAGGTAGGCCACGGTGTGGTCGTCCAGCACCGCGAACGTGTCCCGATACCCCTTGGGGGAGAGGTTGATCCGGCCGCCTTCGGACGGAGCGGTGGCCACGAAGAACACGGCCTGCTCGCCGATGAACTCCCGCAGCGACTCGTCGATACGCGAAAACTCTTTCGCCACGCGTCGAAGCCTAATGCAAGGCCGCAACCGAATTTGCGGTCTAGCCGGTGAATCGGTAGTCGTCGAGGTCGAAACGCCGGCTGCGCCAGTAGGTCTGCAACGTGGTGGCC
The DNA here is from genome assembly GCF_001954275.1 of Mycobacterium sp. IS-836. Classification (GTDB taxonomy): domain Bacteria; phylum Actinomycetota; class Actinomycetes; order Mycobacteriales; family Mycobacteriaceae; genus Mycobacterium. The sequence continues at coordinate 37,895 of NZ_MBEU01000052.1, forward strand.
GGGCGCAGCGGCACGTCGCCGTTCTTGTCGAAGTAGTAGCTGTTGGCCTGCCGGCAGCTGTCCTGCCAGAAGATCTGCCGGTGTCGCTTGCGCATCATCTCGGCGAAGTAGCGGTCGTTGGCCTCCTCGGTGACCTCGACCCGCGTCGCGCCCTTGCGCCGCGCGTGCTTCAGGCACCGCACGATGTGGTGGGTCTGGGTCTCGATCAGCGCGAAATACGACGAGCCGACGTAGCCGTAGGGGCCGAATACGATGAACATGTTGGGGAAACCGGGAATGCTGACGCCCTCGTAGGCCTGCAGGCGATGCTCGTCCCAGAAGCGGCTCAACGACCGGCCGCCGCTTCCGGTGACCGCGAAGGTCGGGACGTTGTCGGTGTCCATCACCTTGAAGCCCGTCGCCAGGATCAGCACGTCGACCTCGTGGTTTTCGCCGTCGGTGGTGGCCACCGCCGCGGGGGTGATCTTGTCGATCGGTTCCGTGACCAGCCGCACGTTGTCGCGGTTGAAGGTGGCCAGATACGTGTTGTGGAAGCCCGGCCGTTTACAGCCCACGGCGTAGCGCGGCGTGAGTTGCTCGCGCACCGCCGGGTCGTGGACCTGCTGACGCAGGTAGCGCAGCCCGGCCGACTCCATCCTCTTGGCCACCGGAAACACGGTGAAGTACTGCACCGCGATCGGGAAGGTCACCTCGACGAAGGCCTGGGTGATCAGCCGCTGCACGACCTTGCCGCCGGGGATGCGCATCGCCCAGCGCGCCGGTGCGGGCAGCGGGACGTCGAACTTCGGGAAGCACCAGATCGGGGTGCGCTGAAACACGGTGAGCTGCTTGACGATTGGGGCGATCTCGGGGATGACTTGCACCGCCGACGCGCCGGTGCCGATGATCGCAACGCGCTTGCCCGTGAGGTCCTGCGCGTGATCCCACCGTGCGGTGTGCATGGTGATGCCGGCGAACGAGTCCACGCCGTCGATGTCGGGCAGATTCGGCACGGTCAGCACGCCGCTGGCGCTGATCAAGAACCTGGCGGTGATTTCGCCGCCGGGGTCGGTCTGCACCCGCCACAGCGATCGCTCGTCGTCGAACTCGGCGGAAAGCACCTTGGTGTTGAACCGGATCCGCGACCGGATGTCGTACTTGTCCACGCAGTGTTCGGCGTAGGCCTTCAGCTCGTGGCCCGGGGCGTAGGTTCGCGACCAGCGCGGGCTCTGCTCGAACGAGTACTGGTAGGAAAACGACGGAATGTCCACGGCGATACCGGGATAGGTGTTCCAGTGCCAGGTGCCGCCGACACCGTCGCCGGCCTCGACCACGAGGTAATTGGGCAGCCGGGCCTTGTCGAGCTTGATCGCGGCGCCGATACCGGAGAACCCGGCGCCGACGATCAGGGCATCGTAGTCGGGGTTCATGCGCGTGGCTTTCCGATCACGTGCACTCCGTCCTTCGGTCGTAGCGTCAGCGTCGCCTCGAGTTCGACGGGCGGGCCGGGCGCGAGGTCAAAGGTAAAGCGCTGACTCATGATCGCCGCCATCAGCACCATCTCCATCATCGCGAAACTCTGCCCGATGCAGATGCGCCGGCCGCCGCCGAACGGCAGGTACGCCGAGCGGGGCCGGTCGGATGGTGTGCAAAAACGGTTGGGATCGAACGTCTCCGGGTCGGGCCACCAGCGCGGGTCGTGGTGAATGTGATGGATCGGGATGAGGACGGTGGTGCCGCGACGGATGTGGTGGCCGCCGATCACGTCCTCCTCGATGGCCCGCCGCGAGATGGTCCACACTGCCGAGTAGTAGCGCTGCGATTCCTGCAGGCACGCGGTGGTCCACGGCAGCCTGCCCAGGTCGTCGGCGGTAGGTCGGCGAGCGCCGAGCACGTCGTCGATCTCGGCGAGCATCCGGTCGCGGGCGTCGGGGTGCTGCGCCATCAGATACCAGAACCAGGACATGGCGTTGGCGGTGGTCTCGTGACCGGCGAGCATGAACGTCAGGGCCTCGTCGCGGATCCGCTGACGGGGCCAGCGCCCACCGTCGGCGCGCAGCAGCACGTTGAGCAGGTCCGCGGAGTCGGTCGGGTGCAGCATCCGGTGATCGATCACGGCGTTGACCGCGCGGTCGAGGGTCAGCGTGATGTCCTGCATGTCGCGCAGGGGCGGCGGCATGCGGACGCCGGAGAAGGCCAGCCAGTGCAGCGCGTCGTAGACGGGGGGCGGCATCAGGCCCCACAGCCCGAGTCGTTGCAGCCGCTCGGCATGCCGCAGCCCGCGCGTCGCCAGGTCGTTCATGCTTTCCACCAGCGGTCCGAAGTCCTGGCTGAACAGGGAATTGGCGACCACGCGCAGCGTCGCCTCGACCATCGTCTGGTGGATGTCGAAGCGGGTGCCCGTCGGCAGCTCGTCGGTGACGGCCGCGATGGGGTCGATCATCAGGTCGACGATGCCGTTCAGGTGGCGCCGGGCGAAGGTCGGGTTCAGCTGGCCGCGGTGCGCCGCCCAGGAATCACCCTCGTCGGTGAGCAGGTTGATGCCGGCGGTGGCGCGTATCGGCTCGTATTCGGATGACTTGACGTATTTCAGCCGCGCCTCGTGTAGCACGTGATCGACGTAGTCGGGGTGACTGATCGAGACGAAACGCCTACTGGCGCAGCGGAATCGAACGATATCGCTGCCGGATATCCGGCTCATGAATCCGTCGCCCACGTCGAATCCGACGGTGAGGGCCTCGCGCGTCATCGTCCAAAAGCTCAGGCGTCTGGCGGGGCCCGCCAGCGGCCGCTCAGCGGTGAGGGTCGCCATGACTCAACTGTAGGGGTGACGCCGGCGCCGAGTAATGAGATTATCGGACAAGGAGTTGGGAGTTTAGGACATCGCATGGACCAACCGCCGACGCTGAGTCACACCGTGCACGCGACCCGGGTGCTGTGCGAGGTGGCCAACGAACACGGGGTGCCGACCAGCGAGGTGCTGGCGGGCACCGCCATCGGCCCTGCCGACCTGAACAACCCCGACACCATGGTCAGCGCCCTCGACGAGATCGAGGCGGTGCGCCGCGTGCTCGCCCGACTTCCGGGCGAGGCCGGCATCGGCGTCGATGTGGGCAGCCGGTCCACGCTTACCCATTTGGGATTGTTCGGGTTTGCCGTCATGTCGTGCGGCACCCTTCGGGAACTGTTTTCCATCGCGATGCGCTATTTCGCGCTGACCACGTTGCAGATCAACCTCGCGTTGTTCGAAACCGCCGAGGAGTGCGTGATCGAGCTCGACGCCGACCACCTGCCCGCGGATGTGCGGGGCTTCTTCATCGAGCGCGACATCGCTGGAATCCTAGCGACCACAAACACTTTCGTGCTGCCGGTCGCGGAGAAATACGCCGACCAGGTATCAGCCGAACTGGCGGTCGACGAGGAACTGCTGCGGCCGCTGCTCGACGTCGTCCCCGTGCACGACGTCGCGTTCGGCCGGGCGCACAACAGGGTGCGCATTCCGCGCGCCATGTTCGACGAGCCGCTGCCGCAGGCGGACCGGCACACGCTGGAAATGTGCATGGCGCAGTGCGACGTGCTGATGCAGAACAGCCAGGGCCGGCGAGGGATCACCGCGCTCGTGCGCAGCAAGCTGTTCCGCGATTCCGGTGTGTTCCCCACGCTTCCCGACGTCGCCGAGGAGCTCGACGTGCACCCGCGAACGCTGCGCCGGCGGCTCGCCGAGGAAGGAACGTCGTTCCGCGCGCTGCTCAACGAAGCGAGATCCACCGTGGCCGTGGACTTGCTGCGCAATGTCGGGCTGACGGTCGAGGAGGTGTCCACCCGGCTGGGTTACACCGAAGTCTCGACGTTTTCGCACGCGTTCAAACGCTGGTATGGCGTTGCGCCCAGCGCGTATTCACGCCAAGGCTAGGGGTGCAGCGCCTTCTTCAGCGCCGCCAGCCCGCGGTTGGTGGCCTCGGCGGCCGCGGGGATCACGAGGGCGAAGCTGGCGTAGCCGTGCACCAGGGTCGGCTCGTTGCTCAGTTCGGCGGGCACGCCCGCGGCGTTGAGCAGCTGCGCGTAGCGGGCGCCGTCGTCGCGCAGCGGATCGTGTTCGGCGGTCCCGATGTAGGCGGGCGGCAGACCGGACAGGTCGGGGGCGTTGGCCGGGGCGAGGGTTACCGGCAGCGTCGTGGGGTCGCTGATGTCGATGTCGGGCAGGTACCAGGTCAGAAAGGCGTCGATGACGTCGCGGTCCAGGATCGGCGCGGTGGCGTTCTCGGTGTACGACGGCAGTGACAGATCGGCGGTGACAACGGGGTACCACAGCAGCTGGAACGCCAGCTGGGGCCCGGCGTTCTCGCGCGCGAGGTGCGCCATGACCGCGGCGAGGTTGCCGCCCGCCGAGTCGCCGGCGACGGCGATCCGGTCCGGGTCGCCGCCCAGCTCGGCGGCGTGCTCGGCGACCCACTGCAGCGCGGCCCAGGAATCGTTGACGGCGGCGGGGAACGGATGTTCCGGCGCGAGCCGGTAGTCGACGGACACCACGATGGCGTCGGCGCCGACCGCGTGCGCGCGGGCGACGGGCTCGTGAGTGTCCAGGTCGCCCAGCGCGAATCCGCCGCCGTGATAGAAGACGACGATCGGCGACGGCGTATCCACCCCGGCCGGCCAGTAGATCCGAACGGGAATGTCGCCGAGCTCGCCGTGCCCGACCGTCCGCTCCTCGACCCGCAGCTGCGGAAGCATTTCCACCGGCACCTGAAGCTGCTTGAGCCGCGCGCGGGCGACCTCCACGCCGTCGGTTGCCTTGAAGGTCATCGGGTAGGCGTCGAGCAGCGCCTTGAACGTCGGATCGATGCCTGGTCGGGCGATGGTGGGCTCAATCATTGGTACAACATACGCCAGGGATTTACCTGTACAGCGCATTGCGCAGCGCCGCGAGGCCGCGCTCCAGCGCGGCGGTGGCCGCGGGGACCACGCCGGCGTAGCCGAGGTAGCCGTGCACCATCGCCTCGGCGTTGTGCACCTCCACGGGCACACCGGCGGCGGCCAGCAGCTCGCCGTACCGGATGCCGTCGTCGCGCAGCGGATCGTGGCCGGCGACACCGATGTAGGCGGGCGCCACGCCGGCCAGGTCTTTCGCCCGGCCCGGCGCTACCCCGGGAGGCGGATCGGACAGGTCGATTTCGCCGGCATACCACCGGGAGAACGCGGCGACGGCGCGGGTGTCGAGTATTGGCGCCGAGGCGTTCTCGGTGAACGACGGCAGCGAGGGATCCCACATCGCGGACGGATACCACAGCAGCTGAAAAACCAACGCCGGTCCGCCCTTGCCGGCGCGGGCGCGTTGGGCCATCACCGCTGAGATGGTGCCGCCCGCCGAATCGCCGGCCACCGCCATCCGGGCACTGTCGGCGCCGATCTCGGTGCCGTGCTCTGCGACCCAAAGCGTTGCGGCCCAAGCGTCTTCGATCGCGGCCGGGTACGGGTGCTCGGGCGCCAACCGGTAGTCGACGGACACCACGATCGCGTCCGCGCCCACCGCGTGCTGCCGGCACTCCCCGTCGTGGGTGTCGAGGTCGCCCACGACGAAGCCGCCGCCATGAAAAAACACGACGACCGGCCAGCCGATGCTCGGCGGGGTGGCTTCGGAATCGGTTGGCGGCCAATAGATCCGGATGCCGATGGGGCCCGCCGGGCCGTCGATGGTCCGGTCCTCGACCCGCAATTCGGGATGGAAGGAGCGGCGCGGCAGGTCGCGGAACCGCTGGCGCGCAGCGTCGATGCCGTCGTCGGTCGATAGCCGGAACGGAACCGCATCCAGTACCTTCAGCAGGATGGGGTCGATCTCGTCGGCTTTTTTCTCCAAGTCGGGCATGGAGGTACCGTACGCATCCCGCCTGGTGGCCGGGTGTTGGGTGGTGGCCGGCTGGGCGGGACTGGCCTACGGCATCTACCTGACGGTGATCGCATTGCGCTCACCCCCGGGCATCGAGCTGACCGGTCATTGGGTGCTGCAGCCGCCGTTCAAGGCATCGATGGCGCTGTTGCTGACGGTCGCCGCGGTGGTTCACGCCATCGTGCGCGAGCGGCGCTGGCTGATGCCGGCGCTGCTGCTGTCGGCCGTCGGCGACTGGCTGCTCGCGATCCCGTGGTGGGGGCCGTCCTTCGTCGGCGGGCTGGCCGCGTTCCTGTTGGCGCACCTGTGTTTTCTGGGCGCGCTGCTTCCCCTGGCGCACGCGCGATCACGGCCGCGCCTCGCCGCCGCCGCGGTGATGTGCGTGGCGGCGACGTCACTGCTGGCATGGCTGTGGCCGCATCTGGGCAAGGACAAGCTTGCGGTCACGGCCTACATCGTCGTGCTGACCGCCATGGTGTGCGCGGCACTGCTGGCGGAGCTGCCGACGATATGGACCGCGGTGGGGGCCGTGTGTTTTGCCGTGTCGGACGCGATGATCGGCGTCGGCCGGTTCATCCTGGGCAACGAGGCGCTCGCGGTGCCGATCTGGTGGGCGTACGCCGCGGCCCAGATCCTGATCACCGCCGGTTTCTTTTTCGGTCGAAAACAACCCGCCGATGACAGCCCCGAGGACCTTGAAAGCCAAGGGTAGCAACACGTCTCGCGGGGCAGCGTGACTGCCAAACTGCGCACACCCGTCGAGGTGGAGCCCATCGCCAGGGTGCTGCCGATGCTGTCGGTCCCGCACCTGGATCGCGAATTCGACTACCTGGTCTCGGCCGAGCAGTCCGACGATGCGCAGCCGGGGGTCCGGGTGCGGGTGCGTTTTCACGGCCGGCTGGTCGACGCGTTCCTGCTCGAGCGCCGCAACGACACCGATCACGCCGGCAAGCTGGGTTGGCTCGATCGTGTCGTGTCGCCCGAGCCGGTGCTGACCGCGGAGATCCGTCGCTTGGTCGACGCGGTGGCCGCGCGGTACGCCGGCACCCGGCCGGACGTGCTGCGCCTGGCCATTCCGGCCAGGCACGCCAGGGTGGAGCGGGAAACCGCGGCGCCCCCGCACCCGGCGCCGCCGGCACCGGTCGACCCGTCGGGGTGGGAGCTCTACGCCCGCGGCGGGCAATTCCTGGCGGCCCTGGCCGAGTCGCGTGCGGCGCGCGCGGTGTGGCAGGCGTTGCCGGGCGAGTCGTGGTCGGACCGGTTCGCCGAGGCCGCCGCGCAGACCATCCGCGCCGGGCGCGCGGTGCTGGCGATCGTGCCCGACCAGGGCGATCTGGACGCGCTGTGGCGATCCGCGACGGCCCGGATCGACGAACACTGCGTGGTCGCGCTGTCGGCGGGCCTCGGGCCGGCCGCGCGCTACCGGCGCTGGCTCGCCGCGTTGCGGGGCAGCGCCCGGCTGGTGATCGGCACCCGCAGCGCGGTGTTCGCACCCCTGTCCGACCTGGGCCTGGTCATGGTCTGGGCCGACGCCGACGACAGCCTGGCCGAGCCGCGGGCGCCGTACCCGCATGCCCGCGAGGTGGCGATGCTGCGCGCGCATCAGGCGCGATGCGCGGCGCTGATCGGGGGCTATGCCCGCACCGCCGAGGCGCAGGCGCTGGTGCGCAGCGGATGGGCGCACGACATCGTGGCGGCCCGGCCGGTGGTGCGCGCCCGCACTCCCCGGGTGGTGGCCTTGGACGACAGCGGCTATGCCGACGAGCGCGACCCGGCGGCCCGCACCGCACGCATACCGTCCATCGCGCTGGGCGCGGCCCGCGCGTCGCTGGAGGCCGGTGCGCCGGTGCTCGTTCAGGTGCCGCGGCGCGGGTACGTCCCCTCGCTCGCCTGCGGGCGCTGCCGCACCATCGCCCGTTGCCGGCACTGCACGGGTCCGCTGTCGTTGCAGGAACGCGGGTTGGGTGCCGTGTGCCGCTGGTGTGGCCGCGCCGAACCGGCGCTGCGATGCGCGCGGTGCGGATCCGACGCGGTGCGCGCGGTCGTCGTGGGGGCTCGGCGCACCGCCGAGGAGCTCGGCCGCGCGTTCCCCGGCACGGCGGTCGTCACCTCGGCGGGCGACGCCGTCGTGACCGACGTCGCCGACCGACCCGCCCTGGTTGTCGCCACCCCGGGTGCCGAGCCCCGCGCGCCGGGCGGGTACGGCGCGGCGCTGCTGCTGGATACCTGGGCGCTACTGGGCCGGCAAGATCTACGGGCGGCCGAGGACGCCCTGTGGCGCTGGATGAGTGCCACCGCGCTGGTGCGTCCCCGCGGCGAGGGGGGAGTGGTCACGCTGGTCGCCGAATCGTCAATTCCCACAGTGCAATCGCTGATCCGCTGGGATCCGGTGGGTCACGCGGAGTCCGAGCTGACCGCGCGAACCGAAGTCGGCCTGCCGCCGAGCGTGCACATGGCCGCCGTCGACGGGACGGCGGGCGCCATCGCGGCGTTGCTGGACGAGGCCCGGTTGCCTGACGGGGCCGAGCTGCTCGGACCGGTCGACCTGCCGTCGGGGGTGCGCCGTCCGGCCGGTAGCCCCGCAGGCGCGGCGGTGACCCGGATGCTGGTCCGGGTCCCCCGTGAGCAGGGCCTGGCGCTGGCGGCCGGCCTGCGGCGCGCCGTCGGCGTGCTCAGCGCGCGGCAAAGCCACCAGCCGCTCCGGGTGCAGATGGACCCGCTGCACATCGGGTAGTGGCGAATACCCGAAGCCGAACCCGACAACGGATCGACGCGCCCGATGGCGATAGTGTGCGTAGGAAATAATCCGTGCTTACGATATTGGACGCTGCTACCGGGAGAGGGGGCACGATGGCACCGGACGCGACGGCGGCTGACGAGTCGCTGGATGTGATCACCGATGCGTTGCTGACCGCGTCCCGGCTACTGGTGGCCGTATCGGCCCGCTCCATCGGACAGGTCGACGAGTCCATCACCATTCCGCAGTTCCGGACGCTGGTCATCCTTTCCAATCGGGGCCCGGTCAACCTGGCCACGCTGGCGGGCCTGCTGGGGGTGCAGCCGTCGGCCACCGGGCGGATGGTCGACAGGCTCGTCTCCGCCGGGCTGATCGATCGGTTGCCGCACCCGACGTCGCGGCGCGAATTGCTCGCCGCGCTGACCCCGCGCGGGCGCGAGGTCGTTCGGCGGGTCACCGCGTACCGCCGTTCCGAAATCGCGGCCATTGTGGAGAAAATGCCGCCGCCGGAGCGGCACGGGCTGGTGCGGGCCCTGACCGCGTTCACCGCCGCCGGCGGCGAACCCGACGTGCACCTCGACGTCGACATCGTGTAGGCGCCGGGTCTCAGCGCTTGTCCGCGACCAGCAGCAGGTACTCCCACCCCATGGCGCCGTCGGCGAGGTATTGCTCTGCCAGTTCGGTGAGTTGGGCGTCGAGCTCGGCGGTCAGCACGCGATTGTGGGCGATGTTCGCGTAGGCCTCGATCGTCGGGCCGTAGTGATTCTTGAAGTAGTCGTGGACGGCCGAGGCGGTGTCGAACCGGTGCACCGCCAACATGCCGCGCCTGGTTTCGACGCCGCCGATTCGATCTCCCAGCAGCCCGGCGATGTAGTCCTCGCGTCCCCACAACGCCGCCGGGGGTACGGCCGGCGAGAGGCTCGGGCGATAGGGCCTGATGGTGGCCAGCATCCGGCCGAAGAATCCTTCCGCGGTCCAGCTGATCAGGCCGATCGTCCCGCCCGGCCGGCACACTCGGACCAGCTCGCCGGCCGCGCGCCGGTGGTCCGGGGCGAACATCACGCCGATCGCCGAGAGCACGGTGTCGAATTCGCCGTCGCCGAACGGCAGCGCGTGCGCGTTGGCCTCCCGGTAGTCGAGCGTCAATCCCTCGGCCGCGGCCCGCGCCCGGGACCGCGCCAGCAGCTCCGGCGTCAGGTCGGTGGACACCACGGTGGCCCCCGCCCGGGCGGCCGGCAGCGAGATATTGCCCGACCCGGCGGCGACGTCCAGCACTCGGTCACCGGGCCCAATGCCGGTGGCGACCACCAGGATTGGACCGAGTGGGGCCATCACTTCCTCGGCCATCAGGGCATAGTCGCCCAGCGCCCACATGGTGCGATGTGTTGACGCCAGGTCGTCGGTCGTCGTGTCGAGGGTCATCGGACCTCCTAAGATAAGAACTGCTAGAAATAGTAACTTAAAGAAACAATATACATATGCAACTGTGTGAAACCTGGGCATGTCCTGCGGAGATCCCGTCATTCCTAGACTTGTGCGCGTGCGTCTCGTCTTCGCCGGTACCCCAGAGCCCGCGCTACCCGCGCTGCGCGGCCTGATCGACTCACCCCGCCACGAGGTGGTCGCCGTGCTGACCCGGCCCGACGCCGCCTCCGGCCGGCGGGGCACGCCGCAGCCGTCACCGGTGGCCCGCGAGGCGCTCGATCGAGGCATCCCGTTGCTGCGGCCGGCGCGGCCCAACTCGCCGGAATTCGTCGCGGAGCTCACGGACCTCGGGCCCGAGTGCTGCGCGGTGGTGGCCTACGGCGCACTGCTGCGCGACGCCCTGCTTGCGGTGCCCCCGCGCGGCTGGATCAACCTGCACTTCTCGCTGCTGCCCGCCTGGCGCGGCGCGGCGCCGGTGCAGGCCGCGATCGCGGCGGGGGACACGATCACCGGGGCGACGACGTTTCAGATCGAGCCGAGCCTGGACTCCGGACCGGTCTACGGCGTCGTCACCGAGACGATCCGGCCGACCGACACCGCGGGCGATCTGCTTGAGCGACTTGCCCTTTCCGGCGCGGCGCTGCTGTCGACCACGTTGGACGGCATCGCCGACGAGACGCTGACGCCGCGGCCCCAGCCGGCCGACGGGGTAAGCGTCGCGCCGAAGATCACCGTCGAGGGCGCCCGGGTGCGCTGGGACCTGCCGGCGCCCGTCGTCGAACGCCGCATCCGCGCCGTGACACCCTACCCCGGCGCCTGGACGCTCATCGGTGACCTGCGGGTCAAACTGGGGCCGGTGCAGCTCGGCGAGGCCCCAGAATCGTTGCCGCCCGGCGACATTCGCGTCGACCGTAAGAGCGTATGGATCGGCACCGGCTCGGACCCGGTGCGGCTGGGCCAAATTCAGCCGCCCGGGAAGAAACTGATGAACGCCGTGGACTGGGCGCGCGGCGCCAGGCTCGATCCCGCCGCGCGGGCGTCGTGAGCCCACAACCGCGACGGCGGCGCCGCCCGCTCGACCCCGCCCGCGCCGCCGCGTTCGAGGTGCTGCGCGCCGTCAGCGAGCGCGATGCGTATGCGAACCTGGCGCTGCCCGCGCGGCTGCGCGAACGCGGAATCAGCGGCCGCGACGCGGCTTTCGCCACCGAACTGACCTACGGGACGTGCCGCACCCGGGGCCTGCTCGACGCGATCATCGGTGCGGCGGCCGGAAGGTCGCCGGACGCGATCAACCCGGTGCTGCTCGACCTGCTGCGGCTCGGCACCTATCAATTGCTGCGCACCCGGGTCGACGCCCACGCCGCGGTATCCACCACGGTCGAACAGGCGGGCATCGAATTCGACTCGGCGCGAGCGGGTTTCGTCAACGGCGTGCTGCGAACCATCGCGGGTCGGGACGAGAAGTCCTGGGTCGAGGAGTTGGCCCCGGATCCCTCGCGAGATCCGATCGGACATGCCGCGTTCGTGCGCGCACACCCGCGCTGGATAGCCCAGGCCTTCGCCGACGCGCTGGGTGCGGCGGCGACGGAACTCGACGCGTTGTTGGCCAGCGACGACGAACGGCCCCAGGTGCATTTGGCGGCACGCCCCGGAGTGCTCACCGCCGCCGAACTGGCCGACGCGGTGGGCGGCAGCGTCGGTCGCTATTCGCCGCACGCGGTCTACCTTCCCGGCGGCGACCCCGGGCGCCTGGCGCCGGTGCGCGACGGCGACGCGCTGGTTCAGGACGAGGGCAGCCAGTTGGTGGCCCGCGCGCTGACGCTGGCCCCGGTCGACGACGACGCGGGGCGGTGGCTGGACCTGTGCGCCGGGCCGGGCGGCAAGACCGCGCTGCTGGCGGGCCTGGGCGCGCAGTCCGGGGCCGGGGTCACGGCGGTCGAGCCGGCACCGCGCCGCGCGGAGCTGGTCGAGCAGAACACCCGCGGGCTCGGCGTTGACGTGCTGCGGGTCGACGGGCGGGACACCGGCCTCGAACCCGGATTCGACCGCGTCCTCGTCGACGTGCCGTGTACCGGGCTGGGGGCGTTGCGCCGGCGGCCGGAGGCGCGCTGGCGGCGTCAGCCCGCCGACGTGCCGGCGCTGACCAAGCTGCAGCGCGAGCTGCTGGCCGCCGCGATCGCGCTGACCCGGCCCGGCGGCGTGGTGCTGTATGCGACCTGTTCACCGCACCTGTCCGAAACCGTCGGCGTGGTCGCCGACGCGCTGCGCCGTCAGCCGGTGTGCGCGCTGGAAACCCGGCCGCTGTTCGAACCCGCGCAGCTGGGAGAGGGCCCCTACGCACAGCTTTGGCCGCACCGGCACGGCACCGACGCGATGTTCGCCGCCGCGCTGCGCCGCCTTGCGTGAGCTTCGCGACGCCGCTCAGTAGTCTTGCGCTCATGTCACGCAGCACGGGACCGGTGCCGGGCCCCCTGATCGCACCGTCCATCCTGGCCGCCGACTTCGCCCGGCTCGCCGACGAGGCGGCCGCGGTGGAGGGTGCCGACTGGCTGCACGTCGACGTGATGGACGGCCACTTCGTGCCGAACCTGACGATCGGGCTGCCGGTGGTCGAGAGCCTGCTGACCCACACGGACATCCCGATGGATTGCCATCTGATGATCGACAATCCGGACCGGTGGGCGCCCCCGTACGCGGAAGCGGGCGCGTACAACGTCACCTTCCACGCCGAGGCCACCGACAATCCCGTCGGGGTCGCCCGCGATATCCGCGCCGCCGGCGCCAAAGCCGGGCTCAGCATCAAGCCGAAGACTCCGCTGGATCCCTACCTCGAAATCCTGCCCCACTTCGACACCTTCCTCGTGATGTCGGTGGAGCCCGGCTTCGGCGGCCAGAGCTTCATCCCGGAGGTGCTCAGCAAGGTCCGGACGGTGCGCAAGATGGTCGACGCGGGTGAGCTGACGATCCTGGTCGAGATCGACGGCGGCATCAACGAGGAGACCATCGAGCAGGCCGCCGAGGCCGGCGTCGACTGCTTCGTCGCCGGTTCGGCGGTGTACGGCGCCCAGGATCCAGAGGCCGCGGTCCGGGCGTTGCGGCGTCAGGCCGGTGCCGCCTCACCGCACCTGGGCTTATGACCCTCGAGCGGGTCGACAGCATCGAGTCGGCCATGCGCCTCGCCATCGAGCAGTCCTATCAGGTCAAGGGCGCCACCTATCCGAATCCGCCGGTCGGGGCCGTCATCCTCGATCCCGAGGGCCGGGTCGTCGGCGTCGGCGGCACCGCGCCGGCCGGCGGCGACCACGCCGAAGTGGTGGCCCTGCGCCGGGCCGGGAGCTTGGCGGCCGGCGGCGTAGCGGTGGTGACCCTGGAGCCGTGCAACCACTACGGCAAGACGCCGCCGTGCGTGAACGCCCTGATCGACGCCAAGGTGGCGACGGTGGTCTACGCCGTCGCGGATCCGAACGCGATCGCGGGCGGCGGGGCGGACCGGTTGTCGGCGGGGGGCGTCGAGGTGCGCTCCGGAGTGCTGGCCGATCAGGTGGCGAGCGGGCCGCTGCGTGAGTGGCTGCACCGGCAACGCACCGGGCTGCCCCACCTGACGTGGAAGTACGCCAGCAGCATCGACGGGCGCAGCGCCGCCTCGGACGGTTCGAGCAAGTGGATCTCCAGTGAGGCCTCGCGGTTGGATCTGCATCGGCGCCGCGGCATGGCCGACGCGATCGTCGTCGGCACCGGCACCGTGCTGGCCGACGATCCGGCACTGACGGCCCGGCTGCCCGACGGCTCGCTGGCGGACAAGCAACCGCTGCGCGTCGTGGTCGGGATGCGCGAAATACCTTCCGAGGCAAAGGTTCTCAACGACGATTCGCGCACCATGGTGATTCGCACCCACGATCCCGCCGAGGTGCTCAAGGCGCTTTCCGACCGCACCGATGTCCTGCTGGAGGGCGGGCCGACGCTGGCCGGTGCGTTCCTGCGGGCCGGTGCGATCAACCGCATCCTGGCCTACGTCGCGCCGATCCTGGTGGGTGGCCCCATCACTGCCGTCGACGACGTGGGGGTGTCCAGCATTTCCAAGGCGCTGCGCTGGCAGTTCGACGGCGTCGACCGGGCCGGTCCGGACCTAGTGATCAGCCTGGTGCCGCACAGCGGCTAGCGCTCGCCCAGCGCGACGGCCTCTTGTTCGGGGACTTCCGTTTCGTCGGCGTGTTCCTTGCGGCCGCCGACCAGCAGGCCCAGCAGCGCGCCCGCGACACAGATGCCCACGGTGATCAGGAAGATGTCGCCGAACATCTCGGCGAATGCTTTCAGGAACAGGGTCGCCTGGGCGGCCACGCGTTCCATCAGGGTGGCGTTGGGCGGGATCTCGGCCGTCAGGTGGGCCAGCTTCCGGTTGAACGAGTAGAAGCCGAAGGCGCTCAGCGCGGCCATCCCGATCAGCATGCCGGTCATCCGGGCCACCACCACCGCGGCCGAGGCGATGCCGTGTTGGGCGGGCGGGACGACGCGCAGGGCGGCCGACGTCAGCGGCCCGATCACCAGGCCGAGTCCGAAGCCGGCCACCAGCAGGTCGGCGTGCATCGCGGGCAACGTGATCAGGCCGAAGATGTTGTGCCGCTGTTCCAAGAGATCCTCGCGCCAGTAATGGATCAGCCAATACCCGTAGGCGGCGATCAGCAGGCCGATGAAGGTCATCGCCCGATCGCCGATCCGGGTGGCGATCCAGCCGCCCAGCACCGCCCCGATCGGCAGCGCGATGAGGAACCACAGCAGCAGGCCGGCCGCCTGGTTCTGGTCCATTTGCAGCACGCCCTGGCCGAACAGCTCGACGTCGACGAGGGTCACCATCAGTGCCGCACCCGCCGTCACCGACGCGCCCAGCGCGGCCAGGAACGGGCGGAAATGCACGCCCGCCGGTTCGATCAGGCGGGTGCGCGAGAAGCGCTCCCAGATGACGAAGACCACCCCGACGGCGATCGCCCCGATCACCAGGGGCAACCCGTAGCTCGGCAGCAGCTGCTTGCCGTCGGGTTGCGGGTTGTACAGCCCGATGACCGCCAGGCCCAAGGCAACGGCCAGCAGCAGACCACCCACCAGGTCGATCTTCTCGGGCTCGTCGGCGCGGTCGTGCGACGGCAGGCTGAACTGGATCATCGCCATGGCGATCAAGGTCAGCGGGACGTTGATCCAGAACACGTAGCGCCAGTCGTGGGACAACCAGACGATGAAAATGCCATACAGCGGACCCAGCACGCTGCCGAGTTCCTGCGCGGCGCCGATCCCGCCGAGCACGCCGGCGCGGTTGCGTTGGGCCCACAGGTCGGCGCCCAGCGCGAGGGTGACCGGCAATAAGGCACCGCTTGCGATGCCCTGAATGGTGCGGCCGGCGACCAGCATGTGGAAATCGCCGAAATGCCCGGCCAGCGCGGTCACCACCGAGCCGACAATGAACAGCGCCAGGCTGGTCTGCAGCAGCAGTTTGCGCCCGAACCGGTCGGAGGCCCGGCCCAGCAGCGGCATGGCGGCGATGTAGCCCAGCAGGTACAGCGTGACGATCCAGGTGATGCGCTGCAGCTGATTGATCGGGATATGAACGTCCCGCATTATGTCGCGCATGATCGTGACGACGACATAGGTGTCCAGGGCGCCCAGCAGTACCGCCAGGCTGCCCGCGCTGATCGCGACGCCGCGTCCCGCCCGCATGCCCATCAGCTGACCGGGGGCTTCGTGACGGTGACCGGCTGGTTCCAGTTGGACAGCGTCATCTGGACGGAATTGCCCTGGCTCTTCTGCAGGTTGACTTGGACCAGCTGGTGGTCGCCGCTCTCCTGGATCCACACGGTGCTCGGCAGCGCCTGCGTCGCATTGAACGGCGGCGCAATCTTGTTCACCGCGTCGGCCGGGACGTTGCCGCTGATGCGAATGGTGTTCTGGCCGTTGATCGTTTCGCGGCCCTCGGCCTTGGCGTCGCGGAAGTTCGCCAGCACGTTGGCCAGGCCGTTGTCGGGACTCAGGATTGCGGAGACGTCGTAGATGTCGGAGGCCTTGCCGAAATCGCTCCACTTGTTCGGCGTCAGCGTGGCATACAGCACCGAGTCGTAGACGACGAAGTTCGCGTCGATGTCGGAGCCCGCCAACGTCAGCTGGACATTGCCAGACGCGGCGGTGCCGGGGGTGGTGGTGAGGTCACCGTTGAGCACCTTGATGGGCAGCCCCTGGACCTTGCCCTGGACCGACAGCACCAGGTGCACGCTCTTGACGTTCTTGGTGGTGTCGGAGGATTGCTTGACCAGTGTCGAGGCATCGGGCAGCGGCGCGCCGCTGGGTTTCGAGCCCGACGAACAACCGGCAATCAGGGCGGTGGTGAGGCTTAGGGAAGCGAGGACGGCCAATACACGGTGGCGGGTCTGCATACTCTGCATCGTAGAGGGTGCCGCGGACCGGGTTCGAGAACGCCAGGGCCCGTGGCCAATTAGCCTGGTGCAATGTTCACCGGAATTGTCGAGGAACTCGGAGAGGTGACCAGCCGAGACGTCCTCGCCGATGCGGCGCGTCTGACCATTCGCGGACCCCTCGTCACCGCCGATGCCGGCCACGGTGATTCCATCGCCGTCAACGGCGTGTGCCTGACGGTCGCCGAGTTGCTGGGCGACGGGCAATTCACCGCCGACGTGATGGCCGAGACGCTGAACCGGTCCAATCTGGGCGCACTCGAGGTGGGCAGCCCTGTGAACCTGGAGCGCGCCGCGGCGGTGAACAGCCGGCTCGGCGGTCACATCGTCCAGGGCCACGTCGACGGCACCGGTCAGGTGGTCTCCCGATCGCCCTCGGAGAACTGGGAGGTGGTCCGGATCGAGGTCCCCGAGGCGGTGGCTCGCTACGTCGTCGAGAAGGGTTCGATCACCGTCGACGGTATTTCGCTGACGGTGTCCGGGCTCGGCGCCGCGCCGCGGGACTGGTTCGAGGTCTCGCTGATCCCGACGACCCGTGAGGTGACCACCCTCGGTCGCGCCCCGGTCGGCGCGCGGGTGAACCTCGAAGTCGACGTCATCGCCAAATACGTCGAGCGGTTGATGAGCCGCCCAGGCTGAGCATTACGGCGCGAGCGCGATGATGCCCGGTCCGGCCGCAGGTGGCGCTCCACCGCCGCCGGTACCGCCACCACCGTGGTCGCCGCCTCCGCCACTGGCGCCCGGCGGCGGACCAGCCTTCGGGGGTGCCTGCCTCGGCGCGGCGGGTGCCGCCGCCGGTGGCGGCTTCAGCATCTCGGCGTCCGGTGCGTGTGGGCGTGGCGGAATTGTCGGATTAGCGCCTTCGACGAAGGCGGCCAACTTCACCCGGTGTCGTGACCCATTCCGGTTGGTGAAGCCAACCTGATGGTTCGGGCAGTAGGCGCCGGCCGACGCAATGAGGAATCGGGTCTCGGTGCGACGGAGTCGGCCGGGGTCGGCGCCGGGGGTGGCGGTGTTGGCGAAGTCCACCAGCTCGTCCACCACGGTATTGACCGGAATGCCGCTGTCTAGTTGGCCGCAAACCTCATGGGCGGTTTTGATGAGCTCCGGTATGCCGGAAATGGCGGGGACGCCTTCTTGATTGAGCAATGCGAGGAACTGGTCGTCCTGGTTTGGTGCGGCCGCTGCCGCGCCGCCGCGCGAAATCGCGGCGCCGGACAGCGCAACGATCGCGATAACCAGGGGGCCGGCGTGTGTCGTGATGCCGGTAAACATGGCAGGGGTTTCCGTTTCTGCTAGGACCCCCTACGGGTCGTGAATAGTGATCTATGCCACACGTGTGCGGCTAAGATCGGCTTCCACCCCTGCCCTGGAAATTAACTGCTGGTTTGCCGTGAGTTCACCAAAGCACTTGACCGCAGCGCGTGGGTGCGGCTGCGGTCAAGGCTTTCTCGGTTGTTTGTCGCTGGTTTAGAGCCGGACGAAGGCGGGCCCGTTCCAGAATCCCCAGTCGTCCACATCGGGATTCCACACGACCTGGGCCCAGGGCGCCCACGGCGGGGGCGGCGGCATCGGCCGCGCCCACGGCGGAGGAGCACCGTAACCGGCCGGACCGTAGTTGTCGTCCCAGTCGCGGCAGTTATTCCAGTTCTGGTACGGGCCCCAGCCCGGGTTCCACTGGTCGCCAGGGCACCAGTGATGGTGATTCATAGGAGCGGACGGAGGCACCGCCTGGGCAACGCCCGAGGTCACTCCGAGAGTGGACAACGCCACGCCACCGGCTGCGAGGGCGCCAGTACACAAGCGACGCCACGATTTGGTTTGCGTGTTGATAGTCATGACACTGCAATTCCCGACCGGAAGGGGCCCGAAACCGATTCCGGTATCTCGGCTCGATCTCACATCTGGCACTTAACTGCGACTTACGCCGGACTTACGTTGCGCGCCCCGCGGTGGGCGTCCCGCGATGATGTCTTGCCTGGTCAACCGGCACGCCGACGAGCCTGGCCGGCACACCGTTTTTGACGGATGCGTCACCGGAAGGAGTTGCTCGGCGTCACCGGACGAGTCCCCCCGTCCCGCCGAAAAGCCGTGGCAATAACTGTGGGGCGGCGGTGGTTCATACTGAATGCAACGCCGGGCTCCTCATGCGGGCCCTTATGACAGCAAGGTAGCCAAGATGACGAGGTTGGACTCCGTCGAGAGGGCGGTTGCCGACATCGCGGCAGGCAAGGCCGTCATCGTCATCGACGACGAGGAGCGGGAGAACGAGGGCGATCTGATCTTCGCCGCCGAAAAGGCGACACCGGAGATGGTGGCCTTCATGGTCCGCTATACCTCGGGCTATCTGTGTGTGCCGCTGGATGGCGCGATCTGCGATCGGCTCGGCCTGCTGCCGATGTACGCGGTGAACCAGGACAAGCACGGCACCGCCTACACCGTCACTGTCGACGCAAGAAAGGGTGTGGGCACCGGAATTTCGGCGTCCGACCGGGCCACCACGATGCGGCTACTGGCCGATCCCACCAGCCTGGCCGAAGATTTCACCCGCCCTGGCCACGTGGTTCCGTTGCGCGCCAAGGACGGTGGTGTGCTGCGCCGTCCCGGACATACCGAGGCCGCGGTCGATCTGGCCCGGATGGCGGGCCTGCAACCCGCGGGCGCCATCTGCGAGATCGTCAGCCAGAAGGACGAAGGCGCGATGGCCCAGACCGACGAATTGCGGGTCTTCGCCGACGAGCACGACCTCGCGTTGATCACCATTGCCGACTTGATCGAGTGGCGGCGCAAGCACGAGAAGCACATCGAGCGGATCGCCGAAGCGCGAATCCCGACCCGGCACGGGGAGTTTCGCGCGATCGGCTACGCCAGCATTTACGAGGACGTCGAACACGTGGCGCTGGTGCGCGGCGATATCGCCGGGCCGAGCGGCGAGGGCGACGACGTGTTGGTGCGCGTGCACTCCGAGTGCCTGACCGGCGACGTTTTCGGGTCACGCCGCTGCGACTGCGGGCCGCAGCTCGACGCGGCCATGGCGATGGTCGCGCGCGAGGGCCGCGGCGTCGTGCTCTACATGCGCGGCCACGAGGGCCGCGGGATCGGCCTGATGCACAAACTGCAGGCCTACCAGCTGCAGGACGCCGGCGAAGACACGGTCGACGCCAACCTCAAGCTTGGATTACCAGCCGACGCAAGGGATTACGGCATCGGCGCGCAGATTCTCGTCGACCTGGGAGTCCGCTCGATGCGGTTGCTGACCAACAACCCGGCCAAGCGGGTCGGCCTGGACGGCTACGGCTTGCACATCATCGAGCGGGTGCCGCTTCCGGTGCGGGCCAACGCGGAGAACATCCGCTACCTGCTGACCAAGCGCGACAAGATGGGCCACGACCTGGCGGGGCTCGACGACTTCCACGAATCCGTCCATTTGCCAGGTGAATTCGGCGGTGCTTTGTGAGCGGTGGCGCCGGTGTGCCGGAGATTCCGGCGCTCGACGCGGCAGGCGTGCGCCTGGGTATCGTCGCGAGCACCTGGCACCGGGAAATCTGTGACGCGTTATTGGCCGGCGCGCTCAAAGTGGCAGCAGATTCGGGCGTCGGCAACCCGACGGTGGTCCGTGTGCTCGGCGCGATCGAGATTCCCGTCGTTGCCCAGGAACTCGCCCGCAGCCATGACGCGGTCGTCGCGCTCGGTGTCGTGATCCGGGGCCAGACACCGCATTTCGACTATGTGTGCGATGCGGTGACCCAGGGCCTGACCCGGGTCTCGCTGGACGCTTCGACGCCGGTCGGCAACGGGGTGCTCACCACCAACAACGAGGAACAGGCGCGGGACCGGGCCGGCCTTCCGGAATCGGCCGAGGACAAGGGGGCCCAGGCGACCGGCGCGGCCCTGGCCGCCGCGCTCACCCTGCGCGACCTGCGCGCTGGGTCGTGACTCCGCCGAACAGCGACGCCTGGGATGTCGAGCTGCGCCCCCACCGGACACCGTTATTCGCTTACATCGCAGCGTTTCTGATCGCGGCCGTGCATATTGCGGTCGGCTTGGCGCTCAAAATGAAGTCCAGCGGCGTGATCTTCCAGACCTCCGACCAGGTGGCGATCGCCGTGCTGGGCCTCATCATCGCGGGCGGGGTCCTGTTGTTCGCACGACCGCGACTGCGGGTGGGCCCGCCCGGGATTTCGGTACGAAACCTGTTCGGCTACAGGCTGATTCCGTGGTCCGATGTGGTCGGTGTGTCGTTTCCCGCCGGTCACCGCTGGGCGCGAGTGGATTTGCCGGACGACGAGTACATTCCGGTGATGGCGATCCAGGCCGTCGACAAGGACCGCGCGGTGGAGGCCATGGACACCGTGCGGTCGCTGCTGGCGCGATATCGCCCGGCCGCTCGCTGAGCGCTGTACCATCGCCCGATGGCACGTCACGTGCGGGCGGCTGCCGCGCTCGTCATCGCCGCGGTGATGGCGAGCGGTTGCGCAGCCTCGGTGGCGGGTAGAGCGGTGCGGGCTCCCGGCGAGCCAGGGGCCCCCGCGAATTCGCACCGGGCGATATCCGCGCATGAGTTCCTTCTGGCGGACGGGGACCCCACTCCGCTCGGACCGGCGGCCGCGATCGCCGTGGGCACCAACTACTTCACCGGCGCTCGGCCGCCGGAATGCACGGCGGCACTTCTGTTCAGGGGTTCGCCGTTGCGGCCCGGCGGATCATCGGACCACGCCGAATCGGCGTATCGATTCAGCGGCCAGGCGCTGTACGCCGAATCGGTCGACACCTATGACCGCTCCTTGAAGATCCGCGACGTGATCTCGAAAGGCTTTACCGCCGTGTCGAATTGCCACGGCGAGGCTATCGGTGTGTCCCCTAGCGGGGTGTTTCGGCCGATGCGACTCAGCTTCTTCGGCACTACCGACGATGGCGTCTTGGTGTGGACCATGACGCGTCCGGACTGGACTTGTGACTACGGACTGGCGGCGTTGTCGCGGGTCGTTTTGATGCTGTCGGCCTGCGACGTCAAGCCGGGATTCCCCATGACGGGCTGGGCGTCGAAACGTCGTGCGCAGATCGACCGGCGAACCACCTGAGGTTGTCGTCGGAGGCTGCTACTACACCCGATAGCCGACAGCCGGGCGTGCCCTGCGGACGATCTCGATGCCTGCTTGATCTGTGGATTGTCGGTCTGTGTACCCCGGGCGGCGAACGTGGGGGCTTCTTGTCGTCGGGTGCTGCTATGCTCGAACACATGTTCGAATACCTCGAAGCTTCGCGGCCGACGCAGGAGTCGGCGGTGCTGCTCGATCGGGTCCGCGAGGCGGGGCGCGCCGAGGCGCGGGCGGCCGCGGAGCGGTTGGTTGCCGTCGGTGAGTTGTTGGTGTTGCGCTGCCGCGCGACGGGGGAGCACGCCGACTGGGCCACCGATACCTGGGAGGCGGTGGCCGCGCAGGTGGCCGCGGCGCTGGGGTGCAGTGTGGCGATGGGTCACAGCTACCTGCGCTATGCGATGGCGCTGCGCGAGCGGCTGCCGCGGGTGGGCGAGCTGTTCGCGGCCGGGGAGATCGACTATCGGGCGTTTCAGGCGATCGTGTTTCGCACCGATTTGATCACCGACGCCGCGGTGCTGGCGATAGTGGATGCGCGGGTGGCGGCGCTGCTGGTGCGCCGGCCGTCGCTGACCCGCGGGGGTTTGGCCGCCGCGGTGGATCAGGTGGTGGTCCAGGTGGATCGCGATGCGCAGCGCCGGGCGGTCAAGGCCGCCGAGGATCGTCATGTCGACGTGCGGGCCAACGAGTCGGGGATGGCCTGGGTGGAAGCCAGCGTGTTCGCCACCACGGGCCAGGCGCTGGATCGCCGCCTGGATGAGTTGGCGGGCACGGTGTGTGAGGGTGATCCGCGCACCAAGGCGCAGCGGCGCGCCGATGCGCTTGGGGCGCTGGCCGCCGGTGCCGAGACGCTGGTGTGCACCTGCGGGAGCCCCGACTGCCACCCGGCGGAACCGAAGAGCGGTGTGGTGATCCACGTGATCGCCGAGCAGGCCACCGTCGAGGGCCGAGGGTCGGCGCCCGGTGTGCTGCTCGGGGGCGAGGGATTGATCCCCGCCGAGCTGATCACCGAGCTGGCCACTTCCGCCAAGCTGCGGCCGCTAATTGCTCCGGCGGGCGCCGAGCCGCAATACACGCCGTCGGCCAAGCTGGCCGAGTTCATCCGGTGCCGGGATCTGACGTGCCGGGCCCCGGGTTGTGATCGCCCGGCCACTCACTGCGATATCGACCACACCGTGCCCTACGCCGAGGGCGGGGCCACGCATCCGTCGAACCTGAAATGTCTGTGCCGGCTTCATCATTTGCTCAAAACGTTCTGGGGCTGGCGCGACCAACAACTGCCCGACGGCACCGTGATCTGGACGCTGCCCGACGGGCACAGCTACGTCACCACCCCCGCCAGCGCCTTGCTGTTCCCCAGCCTGTGCGCACCCGCGGGCGACGCACCCAGTGCGGTGCCGGCCGCGGACCGCTGCGGTGAGCGCAGCGCCATGATGCCGAGGCGCCGCACCACCCGCGCGCAAAACCGGGCCCACCGCATCAACACCGAGCGCCGCCACAACCGGGCGGCGCGGCTGGCGACCCAAACGGCGCCCACCGGCCCAGCCCCACCCGCCGATCCCGACGAGCCGCCACCCTTCTAGCGGCTACTAGCCTGGATACGTGCCAGATCCCGCGACGTATCGCCCCGCGCCCGGGTCCATCCCGGTCGAGCCCGGCGTCTACCGATTCCGGGACCCGCACGGACGAGTCATCTACGTCGGCAAGGCCAAGAGCCTGCGTAGCCGGCTGACGTCATACTTCGCCGACGTCGCCGGCCTACACCCGCGCACCCGGCAGATGGTGACCACCGCGGCCAAGGTCGAGTGGACGGTGGTCAACACCGAAGTCGAGGCGCTGCAGCTGGAATACAACTGGATCAAGGAATTCGATCCGCGGTTCAACGTTCGCTACCGCGACGACAAGTCCTATCCGGTCCTGGCCGTCACGCTCAACGAGGAGTTTCCCCGGCTGATGGTTTATCGCGGCCCGCGGCGCAAGGGCGTGCGCTATTTCGGGCCGTACTCCCACGCGTGGGCGATCCGGGAAACGCTGGATCTGCTCACCCGGGTGTTCCCGGCGCGAACCTGCTCGGCCGGAGTATTCAAGCGGCACAAGCAGATCGACCGTCCGTGCTTGCTCGGCTACATCGACAAATGCTCGGCGCCGTGCATCGGCAGGGTCAGCGCCGAACAGCATCGCCAAATCGTCGTGGACTTCTGCGATTTCCTGTCCGGCAAAACCGACCGTTTTGCGCGCGAGCTCGAACAGCAGATGAACGCCGCGGCGGATCAACTCGATTTCGAACGGGCCGCGCGGCTTCGCGACGACCTGTCCGCGCTGAAGCGGGCGATGGAGAAGCAGGCCGTGGTGCTCGGCGACGGCACCGACGCCGACGTGGTCGCCTTCGCCGACGACGAGCTCGAAGCGGCCGTGCAGGTGTTCCATGTCCGCGGCGGACGGGTGCGCGGTCAGCGCGGCTGGATCGTCGAAAAGTCCGGGGACCCCGGCGAATCCGGCGAGGAGCGGTTGGTCGAACAATTTCTCACCCAGTTCTACGGCGAACAGGCCGAGCTGGACGGCGCCGCCGACGAATCCACCAACCCGGTTCCCCGCGAGGTGCTGGTGCCCTGCCTACCGTCGAACGCCGACGAGTTGGCCAGCTGGCTGTCCGGCCTGCGCGGCTCGCGCGTCACCTTGAGGGTGCCCCGCCGGGGGGACAAGCGCGCCCTGGCCGAAACCGTGCAGCGCAACGCGAAAGAGGCGCTGCAGCAACACAAGCTGAAGCGGGCCGGTGACTTCAACGCCAGATCCGCTGCGCTGCAGAATATTCAGGACGCTCTGGGCCTGGCCGACGCGCCGCTGCGGATCGAATGCGTCGACATCAGCCACGTGCAGGGCACCGACGTGGTGGGCTCGTTGGTGGTGTTCGAGGACGGCATGCCGCGCAAATCGGACTACCGCCACTTCGGGATCCGGGAAGCCGCGGGACAGGGACGCTCCGACGACGTCGCCTCCATCGCCGAGGTGACCCGACGGCGGTTCGCGCGCCACCTGAGTGAGCAGAACGACCCGAATATGCTTTCGCCGGAAGGAAAATCGCGGCGGTTCGCCTACCCGCCCAACCTCTACGTCGTCGACGGCGGCGCGCCCCAGGTCAATGCGGCCAGCGCCGTGCTCGACGAGCTCGGCATCACCGACGTGGCGGTGATAGGCCTGGCCAAGCGGCTGGAAGAGGTGTGGGTGCCGTCCGAGCCGGATCCGGTCATCATGCCGCGCAACAGCGAGGGACTCTATTTGCTGCAGCGGGTCCGCGACGAGGCGCACCGGTTCGCCATCGCCTACCATCGCAGCAAGCGATCCAAGCGAATGACCGCCTCAGCGCTCGATTCGGTGCCAGGATTGGGAGAACATCGCCGTAAGGCGCTGGTAACGCATTTCGGCTCGCTAGCCCGCCTCAAGGAGGCCACCGTCGACCAGATCACCGCCGTCCCGGGTATCGGCGTGGCGACCGCCACGGCCGTCCTCGAAGCGCTGCGACCCCAGGATTGAAAGGATGACGAACGCTCCAGGCATCGACGTCGTCCTGGTGACCGGGTTGTCCGGGGCCGGACGCGGCACCGCGGCGAAGGTGCTCGAGGACCTCGGCTGGTACGTCGCCGACAACCTGCCGCCCGAGTTGATCACCCGGATGGTGGACTTCGGACTGGCGGCCGGGTCGCGGATCACCCAGCTCGCGGTGGTGATGGACGTTCGATCACGGGGATTCACCGGCGATTTGGACTCGGTGCGCACCGAACTGGCCACCCGCAACATCACGCCGCGCGTGGTGTTCATGGAGGCATCCGACGACATGTTGGTCCGCCGCTACGAACAGAACCGCCGCAGCCATCCCTTGCAGGGGGAGCAGACCCTGGCCGAGGGCATCGCCGCCGAGCGCGCGATGCTGGCCCCGGTTCGCGCCACCGCCGACCTGATCATCGACACGTCGACACTGTCGGTGCGCGGCCTGAGGGAAAACATCGAGCGGGCCTTCGGCGGCGACGGCGCCGGGACCACCAGCGTCACCGTCGAGTCGTTCGGGTTCAAGTACGGCCTGCCGATGGATGCCGACATGGTCATGGACGTGCGATTCCTGCCCAACCCGCACTGGGTCGACGAGCTGCGCCCGCTCACCGGCCAGCACCCGGCGGTGCGCGATTACGTGTTGAGCCAACCCGGCGCCGCCGAGTTTCTCGACGCCTACCATCGATTGCTATCTCTGGTCGTCGGCGGCTACCGCCGGGAGGGCAAGCGGTACATGACGGTCGCCATCGGCTGCACCGGCGGTAAGCACCGCAGCGTCGCGATCGCCGAGGCGTTGATGCAGCTGCTGGGGGGCAATGCGCAACTGTCGGTGCGAGTGCTGCACCGGGATCTGGGCCGCGAATGAGCTCACCGAATAGCGAGGGCATCGTTGCCCTCGGGGGCGGACACGGCTTGCATGCCACGCTGTCCGCGGCCCGCCGGTTGACCCCCTACGTCACCGCCGTGGTGACCGTCGCCGACGATGGTGGCTCGTCCGGCCGGTTGCGCAGCGAACTGGATGTCATCCCGCCGGGCGATTTACGAATGGCGTTGGCGGCGTTGGCATCCGACAGCCCGTATGGACGCCTGTGGGCGACCATCCTGCAGCACCGGTTCGGCGGCAGCGGCGCGTTGGCCGGGCATCCGATCGGCAACCTGATGCTGGCGGGGCTCAACGAGGTGCTAGCCGATCCGGTCGCCGCGCTCGACGAGCTCGGCCGCATCCTGGGGGTCAAGGGCAGGGTGCTGCCGATGTGCCCGATCGCGCTGGAGATCGAGGCCGACGTGTCCGGTCTGGAGTCCGACCCGCGGATGTTCCGGCTGATCCGCGGCCAGGTGGCGATCGCCACCACGCCCGGGAAGGTGCGCCGGGTGCGGCTGCTTCCCGCCGACCCGCCGGCGACCCGGCAGGCGGTGGACGCCATCATGGCCGCCGACCTGGTGGTGCTGGGCCCCGGTTCCTGGTTCACCAGCGTGATCCCGCACGTGTTGGTGCCGGACCTGGCCGCGGCGCTGCGCAGGACCAGCGCGCGGCGTGCCCTGGTGCTCAATCTGGTCGCGGAGCCGGGTGAGACGGCCGGATTCTCGGTGGAACGGCATCTGCACGTGCTCGCCCAGCATGCGCCCGGGTTCACCGTCCACGACATCATCATCGACGCCGAACGGGTGCCGAGTGAGCGGGAACGCGAGCAGCTGCGCCGCACCGCGACGCTGCTGCAGGCCGAGGTCCACTTCGCCGACGTGGCCACACCTGGTAGACCTTTACATGACCCGGGCAAGCTCGCGGCGGCCCTGGACGGGGTCCGAGGGGGCCCCAAGGCCCCGGGAGTGCCTTCGTCTAGAACCACCGCGGAGATTCGGGTCGATAGCGATACGAGGAGTGACGACGCGTGGCGATGACGACCGAAGTCAAGGACGAACTGAGCCGCCTGGTCGTGAAATCGGTCAGCGCGCGTCGGGCGGAAGTCACCTCCCTATTGCGGTTCGCCGGTGGGTTGCACATCGTGGGCGGGCGAGTCCTGGTCGAGGCCGAGGTGGATCTGGGCAACATCGCGCGGCGGCTGCGCAAGGACATCTTCGATCTGTACGGCTACAACGCGGTCGTACATGTGTTGTCGGCCAGCGGAATTCGCAAGAGCACGCGGTACGTGCTGCGGGTGGCCAACGACGGTGAGGCGCTGGCACGTCAGACGGGCCTGCTCGACATGCGGGGCCGTCCGGTGCGGGGTCTGCCCGCACAGGTGGTGGGCGGCAGCATCACCGACGCCGAAGCGGCGTGGCGGGGAGCCTTCCTGGCGCACGGCTCGTTGACGGAGCCCGGGCGCTCGTCGGCATTGGAGGTCAGCTGCCCCGGCCCGGAGGCCGCGCTGGCTTTGGTGGGCGCCGCCCGCCGGCTCGGCGTCAGCGCGAAGGCCCGCGAGGTGCGTGGCGCCGACCGGGTGGTGGTGCGCGACGGCGAGGCGATCGGCGCGCTGCTGACCCGGATGGGCGCCCAGGACACCCGGTTGATCTGGGAGGAGCGCCGGATGCGTCGCGAGGTGCGCGCGACGGCCAACCGCCTCGCCAATTTCGACGACGCCAACCTGCGCCGCTCGGCGCGGGCCGCGGTCGCCGCGGCGGCCCGGGTGGAGCGGGCGTTGGAGATTCTCGGCGACAGCGTCCCCGACCATTTGGCGTCGGCCGGCAAGTTGCGCGTCGAGCACCGGCAGGCTTCCCTCGAGGAGCTCGGCCGCCTGGCCGACCCCCCGATGACGAAAGATGCTGTGGCGGGGCGCATTCGGCGATTGCTCTCGATGGCCGACCGCAAGGCGAAGGTCGAAGGCATCCCCGACACCGAGTCGGCGGTAACGCCAGACCTTTTGGAAGATGCCTAGCTAACCAGCGGATTGCTGGGCGCAAGGGGTGGGGGAGGGCTACGGTCATCGCATGAAGCGGCTATCGAGTGTTGATGCGGCGTTCTGGTCGGCCGAAACTTCAGGCTGGCATATGCATGTGGGCGCGTTGGCGATCTGCGATCCCAGCGATGCGCCCGACTACAGTTTTCAGCGCCTCCGCGAACTGCTCATTGAGCGGCTGCCCGAGATTCCGCAGTTGCGCTGGCGGGTCACCGGCGCGCCGCTCGGGTTGGACCGGCCGTGGTTCGTCGAGGATGAGGAACTCGACATCGACTTCCACGTCCGCCGCATCGGCGTGCCAGCCCCGGGTAGCCGCCGCGAGCTCGAGGAGCTGGTGGGCCGGCTGATGTCCTACAAGCTTGACCGCTCCCGGCCGCTGTGGGAACTGTGGGTGATCGAGGGCGTCGAAGGCGGCCGGATCGCCACGCTGACCAAGATGCACCACGCCATCGTCGACGGGGTGTCGGGTGCCGGGCTGGGTGAAATCCTTTTGGATGTCACGCCGGAACCCCGTCCGCCGCAACAGGACACGGTCGGATCGTTGGTGGGCTTCCAGCTTCCCGGCCTGGAGCGGCGCGCGGTGGGCGCGCTCATCAACGTCGGCGTCAAGACGCCTTTCCGCATCGCCCGGCTGGTCGAACAGACGGTGCGCCAGCAGGTCGCCGCGTTGGGCATCGCCAGCCGGCCGCCGCGCTACTTCGAGGCGCCCAAGACCCGGTTCAACGCGCCGGTGTCCCCGCACCGGCGGGTTACCGGCTGCCGCGTCGAGCTGGCCCGCGCGAAGGCCGTCAAGGACGCCTACGACGTCAAGCTCAACGACGTCGTGCTGGCCATGGTCGCCGGTGCCGCGCGCGAATATTTGCAGAAACGCGGTGAGCTGCCGACCAAACCGCTCATCGCGCAGATTCCCGTCTCGACCCGAACCGACGAGAACAAGGACGAGATCGGCAACAAGATCAGCTCGATGACCGCATCCCTGGCCACCGACATCGACGACCCCGCCGAGCGGCTGCGCGCCATCCACGAAAGCACGCAGAGCGCCAAGGGAATGGCCAAGGCGCTGTCGGCGCATCAGATCATGGGCCTGACCGAGACGACCCCGCCCGGCCTGCTACACCTGGCCGCGCGTGCCTACACGGCCACCGGCCTGTCGCGAAACCTGGCTCCGCTCAACCTGGTTGTGTCCAACGTTCCCGGTCCGCCGTTCCCGCTGTACATGGCGGGCGCCAAGCTGGACTCGCTGGTTCCGCTCGGACCGCCGGTCATGGACATCGCGCTGAACGTCACCTGCTTCTCCTACACCGACTACCTGGACTTCGGCTTCGTGACCACGCCCGAAGTGGCCAACGACATCGACGATATGGCCGACGCCATCGAGCCGGCGCTGACCGAACTCGAGAAAGCGGCGGCGCTGGCTTAGTCGCGGCCCGGGTAGCCGGTCGCGTACACCCAGGACAGAAACCGCGCCACCGCCTCGGCGGCTTGATGCGCCCGGGGCGAACCGAAGATGTCGAAACCATGTTGGGCGCCGGGCAATTCGGCGTAGGCCACCGGCGACTTCGACACACCGCGCAGTTCCTCGGCGAAGTCGCGGGCCTCGCCGACCGGAATGAGGGAGTCGTCGGCGCCGTGCAAGACGAAGAACGGCGGCGCGTCCGCCCGCAGCCGCCGGATCGGTGACGCGTCGACATAGATATCGCGGTGGTCGGCGAATTTCCGCTTCACCACGAACTTTTCGAGCAACCGGACGAATTCGGGACGGCCCTCGCCCTCGGTGGTGAACCAGTCGTAGCGCCCGTACACGGGGACCGCGGCGACTACCGAGGTGTCGGCATCCTCGAAGCCCGGCTGGAATTTGGGGTCATTGGGCGTCAGCGCCGCCAGCGCGGCGAGATGACCGCCGGCAGAGCCGCCGGTGACGGCGACGAAGTCGGGATCCCCGCCGTATCGCGCGATGTTCTCCTTGACCCAGGCCAGCGCCCGTTTGACGTCGACGATGTGGTCGGGCCAGGTGTGCATCGGGGAGACGCGGTAGCCGATCGACACGCACACCCAGCCGCGGGCGGCCAGGTGACTCATCAGGGGATAGGCCTGGGGACGGCGCATTCCGATCACCCAGGCGCCGCCGGGCACCTGCACCAGCACCGGCGCCTTGCCGTCGCGGGGCAGGTCGCGGCGGCGCCAGACGTCGGCGAGGTTCGCCCGGCCGTGCGGCCCATAGGACACGACGTTCGTCTTCTCGACGTAGCGCCGCCGGGCCACGGTGTTGCCCAGCGGCAGGTTGCGCCGCCCGCGGCGCTTGGGCTCGGTCTGCGGCAGCTCGGCCAGCGCCTCGGCGTAGTCGGCTCCCAGTTGTTCGCGTAGCCCGGCCTCCAGCACCGGGCCCGGGGTGGTGACGCCGCGCCAGCGGATCACCCCCAGGATCGCCCACGACGCGGCGGTCAGTGCCAGCGCCGCCTTTCCCCGGCGCCCGGCGAAGTCGCCGCGGCGGCCGCGGCGCAGCGCGTCGAGTAGCGACGCGGTGAAGTACACGCCCGGCACCTCCGACGTGGGCCAGCCGAACCAGAACACCGCGACGGTGGGGTAGCCCTTGCGGGCGAGCGGGCGTAATCCGTTGGCGGCGTTGACGAATTCGACGACGGCGCGGGCCAGCGGCCGCGGCTTCCTCAGCATCCGCCGCATCAGCCGCTGACCCGCGATTGCAATTCGGCCCGCAGGATCTTGCCGGTGCTGCCGCGGGGGAGTTCGTCGAGGACCGATATTTCGCGGGGCACCTTGTAGTTGGCCAGGTTCTCCCGCACGTGTTGCTTGAGCGTGTCCGGGGTGGCCTGGGCGCCCGCGGTCAGCACCACGAACGCCGCCAGCCGCTGGCCGTACTGCTCGTCGTCGACGCCGATCACCGCGGCCTCCGCCACGTCGGAGTGCGCCGCCAGCGTCTTCTCCACCTCGATCGGGTAGACGTTCTCGCCGCCGGAGACGATCATCTCGTCGTCGCGGCCGACGACGAACAGCCGGCCGGCCTCGTCGAGGTAGCCGACGTCTCCCGACGACATGAACCCGGCGTGGAAATCCTTGGTGGTGCCCGAGGTGTAGCCCTCGAACTGGGTGTCGTTGCGGACGTAGATGCTGCCCACCTCGCCGGTGGGCACCTCGTTGAAATCCGGGTCCAGGATCCGGATTTCGGTCCCGCCCGCGGGCCGGCCCGCGGTGTCCGGTGCGGCGCGCAGGTCTTCCGGCGTCGCGGTGGCGATCATGCCGGCCTCAGTGGCGTTGTAGTTGTTGTAAATCACGTCGCCGAACTGGTCCATGAACGCGATCACCACATCGGGGCGCATCCGCGAACCCGAAGCCGCCGCGAACCGTAATGACTTGCAGCTGTACCGGTTTCGGACCTCGTCGGGCAGGTCCATGATGCGGTCGAACATCACCGGGACCACCGCGAGACCGGTCGCCCGGTGCCGGTCGATGAGGTCCAGCGTGGCTTCCGGGTCGAATTTGCGCCGGGTGATCACCGTGCAGGCCATCGATGCGGCGAACACCAGCTGGGAAAAACCCCACGCGTGAAACATCGGCGCGACGATCACGATGGGCTCCTCCGCCCGCCACGGGGTGCGGTCCAGGATCGCCTTGAGCGTGCCGATCCCGGCGTTGCCGCCAGTCTGGTTGGCGCCCTTGGGTGTTCCGGTGGTTCCGGAGGTGAGCAGGATCATCCTGCCCTTGCGGCCGGTGCGCTCGGGCCGCTGCCCGGCGTGATCAGCGACGAGTTTCGCAACGGTCAACTCGTGCTGTTCGTCGGTCCAGGCCAGGATGCGGGTGGCGTCCGGCTTGTCGGCGAGCGCGCGGTCCACGGTCGCGGTGAACTCCTCGTCGTAGATGACGGTGTCGACGCCTTCGCGGTTGACCACGTCGGCCAGCGCCGGCCCGGCGAACGACGTGTTCAGCAGCAGAATGTCGGAGCCGATCCGGTTGCCGGCCACCAGCGATTCCACGAAGCCCCGGTGATTGCGGCACATGATCCCGATGACCCGGCCGCCGGGCAGCTTCTGTAGCGCCGCGGCCAACGCGTCGATGTTTTCGTCGAGCTGGCGCCACGTCAGCGTGCCCAGCTCGTCGACCAGCCCGGGACGGTCCGGGCAGCGCTGCGCGGCGCTGGCGAAACCCACGGTGATGCCCAGGCCCTCGCGACGCATCGCGGCGGCGATCTTCAGGTAGCGGTCGGGCCGCATCGGCGCGATCATCCCGGCGCGCCTCAGTGTGGTGATGATGCCGAGGGCCTGGTTGAGACGAGATGCCATGGCTCAGCCCAGAATCGGGAAGCGGCGGCCGGACGCGAGCGTGGTCAGGCCGTCCTGCATGACCGACCGGACGTGCTCGTCGACCTCGTCGACGTCCGGGTCCTCGCCGAATTGCGCGGCGATGTCGATTGGTTCCAGCAGTTGCATCACGAGCTTGCTGGGCAGGGGGAGGTTGGGCGGGATCACGGCGCTGAACCCGAAGGGGAAGCCGAACGAAACCGGCATGATGGCGCTGCGCAGCAGGCGCTTGATGCCCAGCCGTTCGGCCAGCCAGGTGCCGCGGGACAGGTAGAGCTGGGTCTCCTGCCCGCCGATGGACACCGCCGGGACGATCGGCACGCCGGCCTCGATCGCCGTGCTGACGTAGCCCTTGCGGCCGTTGAAGTCGATGACGTTCTCCGACAGCGTGGGCCGGTAGGCGTCGTAGTCCCCGCCGGGGAAGACGACGACCACGCCGCCGGCCCGCAGCGCCCTGGCCGCGTTCTCGCGGTTGGCCCGGATGTAGCCGGCGCGCCGGAACAGCGGCGCCGTCGGGCCCATGAACAGGATGTCGTGGCTGAGCGTGTAGACCGGCCGGTCGTAGCCGAACTTCTCGTAGAAGTCGACGCTGAAGATCGGGACGTCCATCGGGAACATGCCACCGGAGTGGTTCGCGACGACCAGCGCCCCGCCGGGCGGGAACGCGTCCAGCCCGTGCACCTCAGAGCGGAAATACGTCTTCAAGAACGGGCGCATCGCGCTCATCAACCGCTGGGTGGTGCCAGGGTCGAATTTGCCGATGTCGTCGCTGTCGTTGTCGCTCACGGTTCTCCTTGAGGCTTCCTTGCCGCGCTGAGGTTCCTCGATGGTAGCGAGCCCGGTGTGAGCGGCCGGAATCCGCTTGTGGACCGGGCGGCGTCGGGCGGGGTATGGTTACGGCCCATCCCTTCGCCAAACGTCCAGTTGAGAGAACAGATGGACTTCGCCGGTTCGTCCGACGAGCGCGCGTCGCGCTCGGCCGCTGCCCACAGGTCGGGCACCGCTCTGGACCGACGGACACGTCCATCCCCGCGCGGCGTGGGGCGCTCCGAGCCGGTCGATGGCAAACGCGACGCCGATTTCTCCGCGGCCGCGGCCGCGATGGCCGATCGCCGGCAGGCCGACTACTTCCTGCGCCTGCTCGCCCAAAGCCGGCGGCTCAGTGAGCATCGAATCGACCGGTACCACCAGGCGATCGCCGTCTGCGAGTCCAACCGCGACGCCGAAGGCGCCGCCAACTTCCGGCACATGCTGCGCGGCGAAGAACAGGAACGGCAATCACTGGACGGGATGATCGAAGGGCTGCGCCAGCGGTTCGGGTGAAATAGCGCTTGCCGCAGCCGTTTTCGGCGACAGAGAGGCCAGCCATGGGATTCATGTCACCGGAGCTTCCGGACGTCGATCACGACACGTGGCCGACCCTGTCACGGGCAACGCGGCTGCAGGTCGTGACCCGGCATTGGGCGGAACACGGCTTCGGAACACCGTATGCGGTGTATCTGCTCTACCTGATCAAGATCGCGGTGTACGTCGCCGCCCCGGCCGCCATCATCTCGCTGACCCCGGGCCTGGGCGGCCTGGGCCGCATCGGCGATTGGTGGACGCAACCGATCGTGTATCAGAAGGTCGTCATCTTCACGCTGCTGTTCGAGGTCCTTGGCCTCGGCTGCGGATCCGGCCCGCTGACCGGGCGGTTCATGCCTCCCATCGGTGGAGTCCTGTATTGGTTGCGGCCCAACACGATTCGACTGCCGGCCTGGCCGGATAAGGTCCCGCTCACCCGCGGTGATTCCCGCACTCTCGCCGACGTCGGCCTCTATGCCATCGTGTTGATCGGCGCGGTGTGGGCCCTGCTGTCACCCGGGCATGGGGGGCCGGTCACGGGCGCCGGGGATGTCGGCCTGATCAACCCCGTCGTGGTGATCCCCACGATCGTCGCGCTGGCGCTGCTGGGCCTGCGCGACAAGACCATCTTCCTGGCCGCGCGCGGGGAACATTACTGGCTGAAGCTGTTCGTGTTCTTCTTTCCGTTTACCGATCAAATCGCGGCGTTCAAGATCATCATGCTGCTGCTCTGGTGGGGGGCGGCGACTTCCAAGCTCAACCACCACTTCCCCTACGTCGTGTCGGTGATGACAAGCAACAACGCGCTGTTGCGGCCCAAGCTGTTCCTGCCGATCAAGCACCTGCTCTACCGCGACCACGTCAACGACCTACGGCCGAGCCTGCTTCCGAAACTCATGGCCCACGTCGGCGGCACGACGGCGGAGTTCATCGTCCCCACGGTGCTGGTGTTCGTCGCCGGCGATCAGCCGTGGCGGTGGTTTCTCATCGGGTTCATGGTGATCTTCCACCTCAACATCATTTCCAACCTCCCGATGGGAGTCCCGTTGGAGTGGAACGTGTTCTTCATCTTCTCGCTGTTCTACCTGTTCGGGCACTACGGCGCGATCCGCGCCACCGACCTTTCCTCGCCGCTGCTGCTGGCGCTCATGATCGTTGTGGTGGCCGTCGTGATCGTGGGAAACATGTTCCCCGAAAAGGTTTCGTTCCTCCCCGCCATGCGCTACTACGCCGGCAACTGGGCCTGCAGCGTGTGGTGCTTCCGCGCGGGCATCGAGGAGAAGGTCGAGACCTCCGTCGTCAAAAGCTCTGCGCTCGTCGTGAATCAGCTGGCCAAGCTCTATGGCCCGGCGACGGCCGAAATCATGGCCGACAAGGTCGCGGCGTTCCGGGCGATGCACCTACACGGCCGGGTGCTCAACGCGTTGTTACCCCGCGCGATCGACAACGAAGCCGACTACAAGATTCGCGAGGGCGAGGTGGTCGCCGGGCCATTGGTCGGGTGGAACTTCGGTGAGGGTCATCTGCACAACGAGCAGCTACTGGAAGCCGTACAGCGGCGCTGCCACTTCGAGGACGGCGACCTTCGCGTGATCGTCCTGGAGGGCCAACCGATCCACATCCAGAAACAGTGGTACCGCATCCTCGACGCCAAGACCGGACTGATCGAGGCGGGCTACGTCACCATCGAGGACATGCTGTCGCGTCAGCCGTGGGCCGAGCCGGGCGACGAGTTCCCGGTCCACGTCACCACGCAAAACGTGATTCATCCGGAGTCATGACCAAGGCGGTAGTCGTCGGTGCCGGTCCCAACGGCCTGGCCGCCGCGATCCAACTCGCCCGCCACGGTGTCGACGTCCAGGTGCTGGAGGCCCGCGACACGATCGGCGGGGGAGCGCGCTCGGGCGAGCTGACGTTGCCCGGCGTGATTCACGACCACTGCTCGGCGTCTCACCCGTGGGCAGTCGGCTCACCGTTCTGGCAGGAGATCGACCTCCAAAGCCATGGACTGACCTTGAAGTGGCCGGAGATCGACTGCGCGCACCCGCTCGACGACGGCAGCGCCGGTGTGCTGTACCAGTCGATCGACGAAACCACCGCCCGCATGGGGCCCGATGGCACCCGGTGGCGCCGCGCCGTCGGCGATCTCGCGGCCGGGTTCGACCAGCTGGCCCAGGATCTGCTCCGCCCGGTGCTGAACATCCCGCGTCACCCGATCCGCCTCGCGGCGTTCGGCCCGCGCGCGGTGCTGCCGGCTACCGTGCTGGCGCGCTGGTTTCGCACCGAGCCGGCGCGCGCGTTGTTCGGCGGCGCCGCCGCGCACATGTTCACCCGGCTGGACCGGCCGCTCACCTCCGCACTCGGGTTGATGTTTCTGGCCACCGGGCACCGCTACGGCTGGCCCGTCGCCGAGGGCGGGTCCGGGTCGATCATCCGCGCGCTGGCCGCGGCTTTGGCCGCGCACGGCGGCAGCGTGACCACCGGGGTGACGGTGTCGAGCCGCAGGGACATCCCCGACGCCGACATCGTCATGCTGGATCTGAGCCCCGCCGCGGTGCTGTCGATCTACGGCGACGTGATGCCGGGCCGCATCAGACGGTCCTACCGCCGCTACCGCCAGGGGTCCTCGGCGTTCAAGGTCGACTTCGCCATCGAGGGTGACATCCCGTGGACGAACCCCGACTGCGGTCGCGCCGGCACCGTCCACCTCGGCGGCACCTTCGCCGAGATCGCGGACACCGAACGTCAACGCGCGCAAGGCAAGATGGCGCGCCGGCCGTTCGTGCTCGTCGGGCAGCAGTACCTGGCCGACCCGTCCCGGTCGGCCGGCAACGTCAACCCGATATGGGCCTACGCGCACGTGCCGTTCGGCTACACCGGCGACGCCACCGCGGCCGTCGTCGACCAGATCGAGCGGTTCGCCCCGGGATTTCGCGACCGCATCCTCGCCTCCGTCAGCAAGAGCGCCGCCGACCTGCAGGCCTACAACCCGAACTTCATCGGCGGCGACATCATCGGCGGCGCCAACGACGGCCTGCAGGTGGTGCTGCGCCCGCGCATCGCCGTCAACCCGTACGCGACCGGTGTTCCCGGCGTCTACCTGTGCTCGCAGTCCGCGCCGCCGGGAGCCGGCATCCACGGGCTCTGCGGCTACCATGCCGCCACCGCGGCGCTGCGGCGCCTGCGCGGGTAACGCAGGTCACCTCCGAGGGGGAGGCCCAGCAACCGGTGTCGCTACTGATCTAGGCTGACGGCGAGCGGTTTCATCAGCGATCAGACAGGGAGAGACAAGTGACGGTCCGAGTAGGCATCAACGGCTTCGGTCGAATCGGACGCAACTTCTACCGGGCCCTACTGGCCCAACAGGAGCAGGGCATCGCCGACGTGGAGGTGATCGCCGTCAACGACATCACTGACAACAGCACGCTGGCGCACCTGCTCAAATTCGACTCGATCCTCGGCCGGCTGCCCCACGACGTCAGCCTCGAAGGCGACGACACCATCGTCGTGGGTCCCGCCAAAATCAAGGCACTCGAGGTCCGGGAGGGCCCGGCGGCGCTGCCGTGGGGTGACCTCGGCGTCGACGTCGTCGTGGAATCCACCGGACTGTTCACCAACGCGGCCAAGGCCAAGGGCCACCTGGACGCCGGCGCGAAGAAGGTGATCATCTCCGCGCCCGCGACCGACGAGGACATCACCATCGTCCTCGGGGTCAACGACGACAAGTACGACGGCAGCCAGAACATCATCTCCAACGCGTCGTGCACCACGAACTGCCTTGCGCCGCTTGCCAAAGTGCTCGACGACGAATTCGGCATCGACCGGGGCCTGATGACCACCATCCACGCCTACACGCAGGATCAGAACCTGCAGGACGGCCCGCACAAGGACCTGCGTCGCGCCCGGGCCGCCGCGCTGAACATCGTGCCCACCTCCACCGGCGCGGCCAAGGCCATCGGCCTGGTGATGCCCAACCTGAAGGGCAAGCTCGACGGGTACGCGCTGCGCGTGCCGATTCCCACCGGCTCGGTGACCGACCTGACCGCCGACCTGTCCAAGTCCGCCAGCGTCGAGGAGATCAACGCGGCGTTCAAGGCCGCCGCCGAGGGCCGGCTCAAGGGCATCCTGAAGTACTACGACGCGCCGATCGTCTCCAGCGACATCGTCACCGACCCGCACAGCTCGATCTTCGACTCCGGCCTGACCAAGGTGATCGCCAACCAGGCCAAGGTGGTGTCGTGGTACGACAACGAGTGGGGTTACTCCAACCGCCTCGTCGACCTGGTCGCACTGGTTGGCAAGTCGCTGTAGACCGTGTCCGTTCCCAGCCTCGAAGACCTTCTGGCGGAAGGTGTTTCAGGTCGCGCCGTGCTGGTGCGCTCCGACCTGAACGTTCCACTCGATGCGGGCGTCATCACGGACGCGGGCCGCATCACCGCGTCCGTCCCGACGTTGCGAGCGCTGGCCGAAGCCGGTGCCAAGGTGGTCATCGCCGCGCACCTGGGCCGCCCCAAGGGCGGACCCGACCCCGCGCTGTCGCTGGCGCCGGTGGCCGCCGCGCTCAGCGAACAGCTGGGCCGGCACGTGCAATTGGCCGGCGACGTGGTGGGCGGCGACGCGCTGGCCCGCGCCGAGGGGTTGACCGACGGCGACGTCCTGTTGCTGGAAAACGTGCGGTTCGACCCGCGGGAGACCAGCAAGGACGACGGCGAGCGGCTCGCCCTGGCCAAGCTGCTGGCCGAACTGGTCTCGCCGGGAGGCGCTTTCGTCTCCGACGGCTTCGGGGTGGTGCACCGAAAGCAGGCCTCCGTGTACGACGTCGCCACCCTGCTGCCGCACTACGCAGGCACGCTGGTCGCCGAGGAGATCCGGGTGCTCGAGCAGCTGACGGCCTCGACCAAGCGCCCGTACGCGGTGGTGCTCGGCGGGTCGAAGGTGTCCGACAAGCTCGGCGTCATCGAGTCGCTGGCGACCAAGGCCGACAGCATCGTAATCGGCGGCGGCATGTGCTTCACTTTCCTTGCTGCGCAGGGCCTTTCGGTTGGCACATCCCTGCTCGAGACCGACATGGTCGGCACGTGCCGCAGGTTGAGTGAGACCTACGCCGACGTGCTGCGCCTACCGGTGGACATCGTGGTGGCGGAGAAGTTCGCCGCCGACTCGCCGCCGGAGACCGTGGCCGCGGACCGGATCCCGGACGACAAGATGGGCCTGGACGTCGGACCCGAGTCGGTGCGACGGTTCGCCGCGCTGCTGTCCAACGCCGAGACCGTCTTCTGGAACGGCCCGATGGGCGTGTTCGAGTTCCCGGCGTTCGCGGCGGGCACCAAGGGCGTGGCCGAGGCGATCGTCG
The DNA here is from genome assembly GCF_001954275.1 of Mycobacterium sp. IS-836. GTDB lineage: Bacteria > Actinomycetota > Actinomycetes > Mycobacteriales > Mycobacteriaceae > Mycobacterium. The sequence continues at coordinate 76,921 of NZ_MBEU01000052.1, forward strand.
CGGCGACCGGCAAGGGCGCGTTCAGCGTGGTCGGCGGCGGCGACTCCGCGGCGGCGGTGCGCGCGCTCGGCATCCCCGAAGACGCGTTCTCGCACATATCCACCGGCGGTGGCGCATCGCTGGAATACCTGGAGGGCAAGACGCTGCCCGGCATCGAGGTACTGGGCCGGCCCCAGCCAAGTGGAGGAGCCTCGTGACCCGCAAGCCCCTGATCGCCGGCAACTGGAAGATGAACCTCAATCACTTCGAGGCGATCGCGCTGGTGCAGAAGATCGCCTTCGCGTTGCCCGACAAGTACTACGACAAGGTCGACGTTACGGTGATCCCGCCGTTCACCAACCTGCGCAGCGTGCAGACCCTGGTCGACGGCGACAAGCTGCGGCTGACCTACGGCGCCCAGGACCTGTCCCAGCACGAGTCGGGCGCCTACACCGGCGACATCAGCGGAGCCTTCCTGGCCAAGCTGGGCTGCTCCTTCGTCATCGTCGGGCACTCCGAGCGGCGCACCTACCACAACGAGGACGACGACCTGGTGGCCGCCAAGGCGGCGGCCGCCCTGAAGAACGAGCTGACGCCGATCGTCTGCATCGGCGAACACCTGGAGGTCCGGGAGGCCGGCGAGCACGTCGGCCACTGCGAGAAGCAGCTGCGCGGCTCGCTGGCGGGGCTTTCGGCCGAGCAGATCGGCCGGGTCGTCATCGCCTACGAGCCGGTATGGGCGATCGGCACCGGCCGGGTGGCCAGCGCGGGCGACGCCCAGGAGGTGTGCGCGGCGATCCGCAAAGAGTTGGCGTCCCTCGCCTCCGCAGAGATCGCCGAGGGCGTCCGGGTGCTCTACGGCGGCTCGGTGAACGCGAAGAACATCGGCGAAATCGTCGCCCAGAACGACGTCGACGGCGGCCTGGTCGGGGGCGCGTCGCTGGACGGCGAGCAGTTCGCGACGCTGGCGGCCATCGCCGCCGGCGGGCCGCTGCCGTGATGCCCGCGCGAAGCCGGTAGGCTGCACGTCATGCAATTGGCCCTGCAGATCACCCTGGTGGTCACCAGCATCCTGGTGGTGTTGCTGGTCCTGCTGCACCGCGCCAAGGGCGGCGGCCTGTCCACGCTGTTCGGCGGCGGCGTGCAGTCGAGCCTGTCCGGGTCGACCGTGGTCGAGAAGAACCTGGACCGATTGACGCTGTTCATCACCGGCATCTGGCTGGTCTGCATCATCGGCATGGCCCTGCAGATCAAGTACCGCTGACGCGCTCAGGTGCACAGGCTGGGCGCGTCGCACACATTGCCGGGGCAATAGATCGAGTGTGCGGCGTTGACCATCGTCCCGATGTCCAACAACGTCACGCCCCTCTTGTCCAAGTGGGCGTGGATGTCGTCGGCGATCTCCTGCGGCGTCCAACCCCAGGTGAGGTCGTAGCAGATGAGGTGTGCCTCCCCGATGAGCGCCTCTTCCGTCTGGGGTGGCCAGGTGAGGCCGACGGCGCGCAGCTTCGCGAGGTATGCGTCATCGGCGGGAGTGGTGGCGGTCGCGGTCGCCGCGCTACCCAGCAGGGCGGCGCCGGCAATCATGGGAATGGCCAAGGCGGCCGGCCAGCGAGGTGAGGGCATTTCGGCAGACTAGCCATTCGTCACAACGCCCGGCGGGAAATCCACGGCGCGACACACCGGCGATCCCCACCGATACTGGGACGCATGGCTGAGGCTCCCGACGCCGCGCTCGAACCGATCGGCGCCGTCCAGCGGACCGCGATCGGTCGCGAGGCGACCGAGCCGATGCGCGCCGACATCAGGCTGCTCGGCGCGATCCTCGGCGACACCGTGCGTGAGCAGAACGGTGACGAGGTGTTCGACCTCGTGGAACGGGCCCGGGTGGAATCCTTCCGGGTACGGCGCTCCGAGATCGACCGGGCCGAGATGGCGGCCATGTTCTCCGGTCTCGACATTCACCTCGCGATCCCGATCATCCGGGCGTTCAGCCATTTTGCGCTGCTGGCCAACGTCGCCGAAGACATCCACCGCGAACGCCGCCGCGCCATTCACGTCGACGCCGGCGAGCCGCCCCAAGACAGCAGTCTCGCCGCCACCTACGCGAAACTCGATCTCGCGGAACTGAATTCGGCCACGGTGGCCGATGCCCTGAAGGGCGCGCTGGTGTCCCCGGTCATCACCGCTCATCCCACCGAGACCCGCCGGCGCACCGTCTTCGTCACCCAGCACCGGATCACCGGGCTGATGCGACTGCACGCCGAGGGTCACACCCAGACCGACGACGGCCGCGACATCGAACTCGAGCTGCGCCGCCAGGTCCTCACGCTGTGGCAGACCGCGCTGATCCGGCTCTCGCGGCTGCAGATCACCGACGAGATCGACGTCGGCCTGCGCTACTACCCGGCCGCATTGTTCGAGGTGATTCCCCAAGTGAACAGCGAGGTTCGCGACGCGCTGCGCGCTCGGTGGCCGGACGCCGAACTGCTCGTCGACCCGATCCTGCAACCGGGCTCCTGGATCGGCGGTGACCGCGACGGAAACCCGAACGTCACCGCCGAGGTGGTCAGGCGGGCGACCGGCAGCGCCGCGTTCACCGCGGTGGCGCACTACCTGGCCGAGCTCACCGACCTCGAGCAGGAGCTGTCGCTGTCGGCGCGACTGGTCAGCGTCACCCCCGAACTGGCCGAGCTGGCCGACGCCTGCCCGGAGAACGCCCGGGCCGACGAGCCGTACCGGCGTGCCGTGCGGGTGATCCGTGGCCGGCTCACCGCGACGGCCGCCGAGATCCTGGACCGGCAACCGCAACACCAGCTCGACCTGGGCCTGACGCGGTATGTCACGCCGGCCGAGTTGCGCAGCGATCTCGACACCGTCGACGCGTCGCTGCGCGCCCACGGCAGCGCGCTGCTGGCCGACGACCGGCTGGCCCTGTTGCGAGAAGGCGTGGGCGTCTTCGGTTTTCACCTGTGCGGCCTCGACATGCGGCAAAACTCCGTCGTGCACCAGGAAGTGGTCGGCGAGCTGCTGGCGTGGGCGGGCGTGCACCCGGACTACGGCTCGCTGGGTGAAGACGAGCGGGTCGAGCTGCTGGCCGCCGAACTGAGCACCCGCCGCCCGCTGCTCGGCGAGCGCGCGGAATTGTCCGACCTGGCGCGCGGCGAGCTGGGCGTCATGGCCGCCGCCGCCCACGCCGTCCGGCGCTACGGACCCGCCGCGGTGCCGAACTACGTGATCTCGATGTGCCAGTCGGTGTCGGACGTGCTGGAGGCCGCGATCCTGCTGAAAGAAGCCGGCCTGCTGGACGCCTCCGCGCCGGAACCCTATTGCCCGGTGGGCATTTCGCCGTTGTTCGAGACGATCGACGATCTGCACAACGGCGCGGCGATTCTGCACGCGATGCTGGAACTGCCCGTCTATCGGGCGCTCGTCTCCGCGCGCGGCGACTCGCAAGAGGTGATGCTCGGCTACTCCGACTCCAACAAGGACGGCGGTTACCTTTCCTCCAGCTGGGCGGTGTACCGGGCGGAGCTGTCCCTGGTCGAGGTGGCCCGCAAGACCGGAATTCGGTTGCGGCTCTTCCACGGTCGCGGCGGCACCGTCGGGCGCGGCGGTGGACCCAGCTACCAGGCGATCCTGGCGCAACCACCGGGAGCGGTGAACGGTTCGCTGCGCCTCACCGAGCAGGGTGAGGTGATCGCCGCCAAGTACGCCGAACCCCAGTTGGCGCGGCGCAACCTGGAGAGCCTGGTGGCGGCGACGCTGGAGTCCACACTGCTCGACGTCGAGGGTCTCGGCGAGGCGGCCGAGCCGGCGTATGCGGTGCTCGACGAGGTGGCGACCCTGGCGCGGCGTGCCTACGCCGAGTTGGTGCATGACACACCGGGTTTCGTCGAATACTTCAAGGCATCGACACCGGTCAGCGAGATCGGGTCGCTGAACATCGGCAGCCGGCCCGCCTCGCGCAAGCCCACCGAGTCGATCGCGGACCTGCGCGCCATCCCGTGGGTGCTGGCGTGGAGCCAGTCTCGGGTCATGCTGCCCGGTTGGTACGGAACGGGATCGGCGTTCGAGCAGTGGATCGCGGCGGGTCCGGAAAGCGAAGCCGACCGGGTGGCGACGCTGCACGAGCTGTACGAGCGGTGGCCGTTCTTCGCCAGCGTGCTATCGAACATGGCGCAGGTGCTGGCGAAGAGCGACCTGGGCCTGGCGGCCCGCTATGCCGAGCTGGTGTCCGACGAATCCTTGCGGCGCAGGGTATTCGACAAGATCGTCGACGAACATCGGCGCACTATCGCGATGCATAAGCTCATCACCGGTCACGACGATCTCCTCGCCGACAACCCGGCGCTGGCGCGTTCGGTGTTCAACCGGTTCCCGTACCTGGAGCCGCTGAACCACCTTCAGGTGGAACTGCTGCGCCGCTACCGTTCGGGCGACGACGACGAATTGGTGCAGCGCGGCATCCTGCTGACCATGAACGGCCTGTCCAGCGCGCTGCGCAACAGCGGGTAATTGCCGACATGCGCGCGCGGATGGCCGTCACCGTCGCGAGAGCGCAGTAAGGTCTCGGGCGATGGGTGCGCCGTCTCTTTGGTTGATTCTTGTCAGCGTGGTCGCCGTCGCGATCGTGCTCGCGGTGGTCAGCGTGTGGTTCGGGAATCGTGTCCTGTCCGGCGAAGGAAAACTACACGATTCGGCCATGTCGCCGTTCGTCGCGATCGTCGGTCTTGTCTACGGGGCCCTGCTTGGGTTCACCGTGGTGGTGACCTGGCAACAGTTTTCCGCCACCCAGGTCATCGTCGCCAACGAGGCGTCGGCACTGACGACGCTGTACCGGCAGACCGTCGCCATGCCGGAACAGGAGCGGCCCCAAATTCAACAACTGCTGCGCCAGTACGCGACCGCCGTGGCGGGTTCTGATTCGACCAAGCAGCCCGGCGACGGTGCCCGCGACAGCGCGCGCGCCGCGATAACGCAGATGTACCGCATCGCCGGCAGTCAGTCGCCGGGTGCCGCGCCGAGCGCGATCAATTCCCAGTTCCTCAGCGAGTTGAGCGTGCTGTCGTCCCATCGCACCCAGCGCATGATCGCGACCAAGCCGCGGATACCGGCGCTGCTGTGGTTGGGACTGATCTTCGGCGGGGTTGTCCTGGTAGGCCTTACCGGTTTCCTGCGCCTGGGCAGCACCCTCGGCCAGGCACTCCTGTCCAGTGCGGTCGCGGTCCTCCTCGGCCTGCTGCTGTGCATTGACTTCTCACTCGACCATCCCTCCGAGACCGACCACGCGATCACGTCGGAGCCGTTCGGGCACGCGGTGGACGTTTTCGACGCGGTCGACCGCGGAACCTAGTGCACCGTCCGGTTCCGCAGCCGGTCCAGCACGCCGCGCACCGCGTGCTCGGTGACCGACAGGGGGGACATCACCGTTTCGCCCACCCCGACCATGTAGTCGATGCGCTGGACGATCGCCTCCACCGGCTCCACGAGCGCGATGAGCCGCTGGGCGAGATTGTCCAGGCTGTGCAGCACGCCCTCCAGATGATCCAGGCCGCCCTCCAGGCGTTCCACCGTCGCGTTGAGGGCCGACAGCGAGCTGTTCAGCTCGACCATCGTTCTGCCCAGGCCATCGAGGACGTCTTCGACCTGCTCCACGGTCTTGTCGGCGTTGAGCGCCGCCTGGGTGAGGGTCTTGATCCGGCTTCGCTCGGGCCCGTTGCGCACGGTTTTGTCTGCCATGAACGTCATTATGCGCCCGGCGTCAGCGGGAAAGCTTGGCCGCGGCCTCCTCGTCGAGCAGCCAGAGCGTGGTCTCCAGCCCGATGGCCCCGGCGGCAGGCACCGTGACCGGTTGCGCGCCACCGATGGCAGCGGCCGCCGCATCGGCCTTGCCCGCGCCCGAAACCATCAGCCAGACCTCGCGGGAGCGCTGAATAGCGGGCAGCGTCAAGGTGATTCGTTGTGGCGGCGGTTTGGGGGAGTCTTCGACCGCAACGACCATGCGGGTGGTCTCGAGAACGGCGGGAGTGTCGGGGAACAGGGAGTTGATGTGGCCCTCGGGACCCATGCCCAGCAGGTGGACGTCGAAGGTCGGCACCGGCTCACCGGGGGCGGCGTTGGCGGCCAGCAGCTGCTCGTAGGCCAGCGCCGCCGCGGCAAGATCGTTGCCGAATTCGCCGTCACTGGCGGCCATCGGATGCACCTGGCTGGACGGGATGTCGACGTGATCGAGCAGCGCCTCGCGCGCCTGCTTCTCGTTGCGCTCGTCGTCGTCCTCGGGAACGTAGCGCTCGTCGCCCCAGAACAGGTGCACCTTCGACCAGTCGACCTGCTGCGTGCGGAGATACTTCAGCAGCCCGATGCCGTTGCCGCCGCCGGTCAGGACGATTAGGGCCCGACCGCGTGCCGTCACGGCGGCCTCGATTGTGGCGACCAGCCGGGCGCCGGCGGCCCGGACCAGGGCGTCGCCGTCGGGAACGATGTCGATGACGCGGGTCATGCGTACTGCACCTTGTCGATGCCCTCGAGTGCGGCGAAGTAGATCTCATCGGGATCCAGCCGCCGCATGTCCTCGGCGAGGCACTCACGGGTTTCCCTGCGCGCCAACGGAACCAGGGCATCGGGGCGACCCGTCCGGCTCAGGGTGGCCGTGGTGCCCTCCTGGGGCCGGCTCAGGGTGATGGTTTCGGTCTTGCGCTCCAGCTCGACTTTGAGGTCACCCACAACCCGGCGCACCGGCCCGTCGATCCTGCTCGCCAGCCAGCCCGCCAGCACGTCCAGCGCGGGCTCGGCTCGCAAACCGGAAACCAGCGCCGATTCGATCTCCTCGTGCGGTTTCTGGTCCACCGCGGAGGTGAGCAACGCCCGCCAGTAGGTGATGCGCGCCCAGGCCAGATCCGTGTCGCCGGCGGTGTAACCCTGCAGCCGGCCCCGGATCGCCGACAGCGGATCGTCGCTATTGGTCGCGTCCGTGATGCGGCGGATCGCCAACTGGCCCAACGGGTCTTGGGCGGGCACCGCCGGGGCGACGTCGGGCCACCACGCCACCACCGGGATGTCGGGGAGCAGGAACGGAATGACCACGCTCTCGGCATGATCGGCCAGCGGTCCCGACAGCCTCAGCACCACGACCTCCCCGGCGCCCGCGTCACCCCCGACCCGGACCTGGGCGTCCAACCGCGCCTCGGCGGCGTCGGCATTGCCTGTGGTCACCACCAGGACGCGGCTCGGGTGTTCGTGGCTGGCGGCGTTGGCGGCCTCGACCGATTCCTCGAGCATGGTGTCGTTGTCGGACTTGATGATCAGCGTCCCCACCCGGCCCATCGTGACGACGCCGGCCTGTTCGCGTAGCTCGTCGAGCTTCTTGTTGACCGCGGTGGTGCTGGTGTCCAGCAGATCGATGATCACGGACGCCGCCATTCCCGCCCGGTGCGGCGCAACATCTCGAACGCCGACGCGGGCCCCCAGGTGCCCGACTCATAGGAGTCGGGCTTGCCGTGCGTCGCCCAATAGTCGAGCACGGGATCGAGTATCTCCCAAGCCAATTCGACCTCCTCGTTCACCGGGAACAGCGACGGCTCACCGAGCAGCACGTCCAGGATCAGCCGTTCGTATGCCTCGGGGGAATCCTCCACGAACGCCGAGCCGTAGGAGAAATCCATGTTGACGTCGCGAACTTCCATCGTGCTGCCCGGGACCTTGGAACCGAACCGCAAGGTGATGCCCTCGTCGGGCTGCACCCGGATGACGATGGCGTTGGTGCCGAGCTCGTCGGTCATGGTGGCGTCGAACGGCAGATGCGGTGCGCGTTTGAACACCAGGGCGATCTCGGTCACCCTGCGGCCCAACCGCTTTCCGGTTCGCAGGTAGAACGGGACACCGGCCCAGCGGCGGGTGTCGACCTCGAGCGTGATGGCGGCGAAGGTCTCGGTGGTGGAATCCTGCGCGAAGCCCTCCTCGTCGAGCAGGCCGACCACCTTCTCGCCGCCCTGCCAGCCCGCG
>NZ_MBEU01000053.1 GCF_001954275.1 Mycobacterium sp. IS-836
GACGACAACATCGTCACCGGCGTCTTCTCCGTGAAATCCCCCCGAAACTGCAGATACACCAACCACAACACCAACGCGGCAATCAACAACACGGCGATAGTGAGCCAGCCGTACGGTGGGGTCCGCGTCGAGTTGATCCTCGCGGGCCCGGTCATGATGGCTAAATCTAGCGGTATTCAGTCGCGCCGGCTCAGCGGCGTCATGTGTTTTGGGGCGGCGACCGCTAGCGGCCCCCGAACGGTCCTCCGAACGGCCCGCGGCGTGGGGGCTCGGTCACCGTTTGGGTGACCGTGCTGGTTTCGGTGCTCGGTGACAGGGTGACGGTGCTCGTCTCCGGCGGAACGGTCGTCGTCGGAGTATCGGTGGACGGGGTGCCGGTGTCCGTGGACGGGGGTGGGGCCGTCTCGGTGACCGTCTGAGTCGGCGCCCCGCCTCCGCCCCCGTGATGGCGCGGCGGCTCGGCAGCCGTGGTCGTCGTGGTGGTCACCGCGGTGGTTGACGGAATGGGCGTGGTGGTTGTCGTTGGGCTGGGCGCCGGCGACCCACTGACGAGCTTGAAGACCGCGTACGCCGCCAGCGCGAGCAGAATCACCCCGAGCGCGCCGGCCGCGACCAGCGCGGCGGGCCGGCGGTACCACGGGGTCGGGGGCTCCGGCGGCTCGGGCGCGGGCTCGTACCCGTACCCGTAGTCGCCATACCCTGCGGCGTCGCCGTATGCGGTGGCATCGCCATATCCTGCGGCCCGGGTGGGCTCGGAGTAGAAATCGGGGTTCTCGGGGGAAGGCGGCACGAAGGGTGATGTTAGTAGGTCACGTCTCGTTGTCGATAAGCGTGAGTGCTCGTTCGAAGAGATGCACGGTGGCCGCGTGGAGTTGGTCACCGACCTCCTTTTCGGCCTTGCCGGCGCACGCCCTGGCCAGGGTGCCCTCGATCACGATGCCGAGCTTGAAGCAAGCCAGCACGGTGTACCAGGTGATGTGCGACAGGTCGCGTGTGGTGTTGGCGGCGTATCGCTGGAATAGGTCGCCGGTGCTCGCCAGGCCGTCCTGCCCGCCGAGCGCGTGGCTGAACACGCTGGACCCGTCGGGCTGGCGCCAGGTCGCGAGGAGCCAGCCCAGATCCAGCAGCGGGTCACCGATCGTGCACATCTCCCAGTCGACGATGGCGACCACCTCGGGCCCGGTGCGGGAGAACATCACGTTGGCCGCGTGGTAGTCGCCGTGCATGATGCCCGGCGTCCAGACGGTTGGGCGGCGGCGCTCCAGCCACGCCGCGACGTCATCGACACCGGGGATCTGCGGCCCCGGGTAGCCCTCGTACTCGTTGTAGGACTCCAGCTCCGAAAGCCAGCGCGGCACCTGGCGCTCCAGGAAGCCTTCCGGTTTGCCGAAATCGGCGAGACCGACGGCGACGTGATCGACGGCGCCCAGCTTCGCCAGCGCGTCGGCCATCGACAGGCCCATCTGGAAGCGAATGCTCGGATCACCCGCATGCAAGGGCGGTAACCCCTCCCCGGCGTTGAATCCGTCGACGGGCTCCATCAGATAGAAGACGGCGTCGCCGAGCACGCTGGGGTCGTCGCAGGTGGCGATCAGGTGCGGGTGCGGCACGTCGGAACCGGCAAGTGCCGCAAGGACTTTGGTTTCACGCAGAATAACGCTGTTGCTGCGCGCGCGCAGGTGCCGCGGCCCGCGTCGCAGCACGTAGGGCCGGCCGGACCGGGTGAACCGCAGCATGACGTTCTGCGTCCCACCGGTGACGTCGGAAACATCCTGCAGCGGCCCCTCGCCCAACCCCTGCTTCGACATCCAGTCCGCGACGGCCTGTAGGTCCACACTCACCCCTTGGGCTCCGGGGTGTGGTGGAGGGTCTGCGCCGCGATCATTCCGTCGCGGAACACGAAGGTGTCCACACCGTCGTCGACCCGGTTGACCGCCGAATCGGCGGCCCACTCGAGGAACAGCACGTCGCCCGCGAAGATCTGGGTCTTCAGGTCCCACGCCGCATCGGGCAGTTCGTCGAGCAGCTTGGCGAAGGCCTCGCGTACGCCGCCCTTGCCGCGCGCGACGCCGGCGGACGTGATCACGACCGCGTCGTCGGCGTAGTCGGCGACGATCTCGTCGAGGTCGCCAGCGGCCAGGGCCTTTCCGTGGTGGGCGAATACCTCCTGCGGCGTGCGCGCCATTGCGACTCCTTTCCCTGGGACGTCTGCGAAGCAGCCTAGTGTGTGGAACGAACCGACTTTCGGGCCTGGAAGGGGAGATGGCATGCCGCGCACCGACGACGACTCCTGGGACATCACCCAAAGCGTGGGAGCCACCGCGCTGGGTGTCGCCGCGGCCCGCGCCGCGGAAACCGAGAGTGAGAACCCCCTTATCAGCGACCCCTTTGCGCGGGTGTTCGTCGACGCCGCGGGGGAGGGCATGTGGAGCATCTACGCCGACCCCAAGCTGCTGGCCAAGGCGATGGAGCTCGAACCGGAGATGCGGGCGCGGCTACGCCTGATGATCGATTTCATGGCCACGCGGACAGCGTTTTTCGACGAGTTCTTTCTGCACGCGGCCCGCTCCGGCGTGCGGCAGGTGGTGATCCTGGCGGCCGGCCTCGACGCCCGCACCTGGCGGCTGCCGTGGCCCGACGGCACCGTCGTCTACGAGCTCGATCAGCCCAAAGTACTTGAATTCAAATCGAATACGCTGCGTGAACACGGCGCACGGCCGACGGCTCGGTTGGTAAATGTGCCGATCGATCTGCGTCAGGATTGGCCAAAAGCGCTGCAGGAGGCCGGATTTGACGCTTCGCTGCCTTGCGTGTGGTCGGCCGAGGGGCTGGTGCGTTACCTGCCGGCGCAGGCCCAGGACCTGCTGTTCGAGCGGATTCATTCGCTCAGCGTGCCGGGCAGCTGGGTGGCCTCTAATGTGCCCAGCGCGGGTTTCACCGACGCCGACCGGGTGCGGCGCCAGCGTGAGGACATGCAACGCATGCGGGCCGCGGCCGCCAAGCTGGTGAACACCGAGATCACCGACTTCGAGGACCTCTGGTACGCCGAGGAACGCACACCTGTCGACGCCTGGCTCCGTGAGCACGGGTGGGACGTGTCGGTGGCGACGTTCGAGGAGTTGATGGCTCGCTACGGTCGCGAGGTTCCGCGGGGCGCCGAGGACGCGATGCCGCCGACCCTCTACGTCTCCGCGCATCGCCGCCATGGCTGATCGGCCCGCCCGGCTGAGCGACGTGCATCGCATCGCCGCTTCGATGCCCCACGTCAAGCGGCTGGAGGGGCCGAAGGGTAACCCCATCTACCAGGTGGGCGGAAAGTCCTTCGTGTTCTTCCGAACTCCCCAGCCGGACGCGGCGGATCCGCGAACAGGAGAAAGGTTCGCCGACGTGATCATGTTCTGGGTGGAGTCCGAGAGCGACAAGCTGGCGCTGACCCAGGATCCCGCGTCGCCGTTCTTCACCACGGACCACTTCGACGGACACCCGTCGGTCTTGGTGCGGGCCTGCCGGCTGGCGGAAATCACGAAGACGGAATTGACCGAGTTGATTCAGGACGCGTGGCTGTCCCGGGCCTCGAAGAGGCGAGCCGACACGTGGCTCGCCGGCCATTCCTGACGCGAACTCCATTGGGAGCGGCGCGAAACCGCGCCCCGCTGATGTTTAGACACGAGTTCAACGGGTAAACCTCCGGCCACGAGAAAACTTTTCTCGAACACAACGGAGGTCACCATGCGTGGCAGCGGAATTATCGGCGCGGTTGTTCTGGTGTGGCTGCTCATCGGGGTATTCGCAGCGTGGCAGCGCGACTACTTCAAGGGTGGCGACACAAGTTGTGTCACAGCGGGAAACATCGCATTGACCGTGGTTGCGGGGCCGTTGAATTACGGCGGTGTCAACCCGAAAGTCAAGGATTGCCATGTGCCGCAACCCAGCTCAATGGGAGCACTGACCTAACAAATCCTCACGAAAAGGAAGTTGTCATGATCGTTTTAGGTGTAATCCTGCTTATCCTCGGATTTGTCTTCGGCATTCATTTGTTATGGGTGCTCGGAATCATCTTGCTCGTGGTCGGCGCGATTCTGTGGATCCTGGGCTCCGTGGGCCGCCCGGTCGCCGGCAGGCGGTACTGGTACTAGTACCAGCCCTCAGGCGCGCGCTTCACAGGACACGCATAGGAAGCGCATAGCGCCGCCCAAGTGGCGAGCGGATACTGGAGCTTGTGTCGACGCAGCCCCGAGCCTCCGTTGAGCGGGTCGTCATGCGCCGCGCGGACGGCAATCCCATCAACGTGCTTGTCGTCGACGACGAATCCGTCCTGGCCGAGATGGTGTCGATGGCGTTGCGCTACGAGGGCTGGAACATCGCCACCGCCGGCGATGGAGCGTCGGCCATCGCCGCCGCCCGCGCCCAGCGGCCGGACGTGGTCGTGCTGGACGTGATGCTGCCGGACATGAGTGGGCTCGACGTCCTGCACAAATTGCGTGAAGACAATCCGCAACTGCCCGTGCTGCTACTGACGGCCAAGGATGCCGTGGAAGATCGCATCGCCGGGCTGACCGCGGGCGGCGACGACTACGTCACCAAACCGTTCAGCATCGAAGAAGTGGTGCTGCGGCTGCGGGCACTGCTACGGCGCACCGGCGTGACGACAGTGGACAGCGGCGCGCAACTGGTGGTCGGGGATTTGGTCCTGGACGAGGACAGCCACGACGTGACGCGCGGGGGCGAACCAATCTCGTTGACCTCCACCGAATTTGAGCTGCTGCGGTTCATGATGCGCAACTCCAAGCGGGTGCTGAGCAAGGCGCAGATCCTCGACCGGGTGTGGAGCTACGACTTCGGCGGCCGCTCCAACATCGTCGAGCTTTACATTTCCTACCTGCGCAAGAAGATCGACAACGGTCGCGAACCGATGATCCACACTCTGCGTGGCGCGGGCTATGTCCTCAAGCCGGCCCGCTAACACACGGCGAGCCTGGTCGCTTCGGCTGCGGCTGTTGCTCGGGCAGGTCGTGGTGCTCGCCCTGGTGTGTATCGGGATCACGGCGGCCACCGAACTCGCGCTGAACCACCACCTGGTGAAGCAGCTCGATGGCCAACTCGCGGGGACCTCGTATCGCTCGGCGCTGATGTACCCCGAAATGAACCGTCCGCACCACGAGCATTCCCACTACCCCAGGCCGGGTCCCGGCCCACGGTTCCTCGATGCGCCCGGTCAGCCGGCGGGCATGGTCGCGGCGGTGGTCAGCGACGGCAGGACGGTCGACGCCGGCTACACGACCAGCAGCGGTGACCGGGCCGCCCTGACCGACAAGGCGCAGGCGCAGTTGGCGGCGATCGCCGGCAGCCGCAACCCGGTGACCCTGAATCTCGATGGGCTTGGCCGCTACCGGGTGGTCGCCGCCCCGAGCCGGCGTGGCGGCGACCTGATCGTCACCGGCCTCTCGATGGCCGACGTCGACGCCACGTTGCTGCGGATGCTGGTCATCTTCGGCGTCGTCACCGTGATCGCATTGGCCGCGGCCACGATCGCGGGGGTCATCATCATCAGGCGGGCGTTGGCACCGCTGCGCCGCGTCGCGCAGACCGCGCGCAGGGTTGCCGATCTTCCATTGGCCCGCGGTGAGGTCGAGTTGCCCGTGCGCGTTCCCGAATCCGACGCAAACCCCTCCACGGAGGTCGGCCAGCTCGGCTCGGCGTTGAACCGGATGCTCGACCACATCGCGGCCGCGCTGGAAGCCCGTCAGGCGAGCGAGACGCGGGTGCGGCAGTTCGTCGCCGACGCGAGTCACGAGCTGCGCACTCCGCTCGCCGCGATCCGCGGTTACACCGAACTCACGCAACGCATGGGTGACGACCGCGAGGCGGTGGCGCACGCGATGAGCCGGGTGGCATCGGAAACGGAGCGGATAACGCGCCTCGTCGAGGACCTGCTATTGCTGGCCCGCCTGGACTCGGGACGGCCGCTGGAACGCGAACCGGTGGACCTGTCGCGCCTTGCGGTCGATGCGGTCAGCGATGCGCACGTCGCCGGACCCGATCACCAGTGGGAGCTCGACCTGCCCGAGGAGCCGGTGGTCGTCACCGGCGACGCGGCCCGGTTACATCAGGTGGTCACCAATCTGCTTGCCAACGCCCGCATTCACACCGGCGCGGGCACCGTCGTGACGACGCGACTGAGCACCGAGCCGACGCAGTCCGTGCTGCAGGTGATCGACAACGGTCCCGGCATTCCGGTCGAGCTTCAGTCGGAGGTGTTCGAGCGGTTCGCCCGCGGCGATTCGTCGCGCTCCCGCAAGGGCGGCAGCACCGGGCTGGGCCTGGCGATCGTCTCAGCAGTTGTCAAGGCGCACAACGGAACTATCGCGGTGAGCAGCTCACCGGGCCATACCGAGTTCACGGTGCGGTTGCCACTCAACGGGTGGCAACCGCCCGCACCCCGCTCTTCGGCTAGCTAGAGCAATTCACATCGATTTCGAACGGCTTGTTCACCGGTTGCATCGGGTTGGCCATGTCGACGCCCGTCGCGGTCCCGGTGATCTTGTAGTGGCTGCCGTCCTTGGTCGCCGAGGCGTTGCCCTGGCCGGTCCCCGACGTGTACGCGAGCGTCACGCCGTTGACGTTGCCGAGCCCAACCGACTTCACCTGAGGAGGGTTGGCATCGGTGAGCACGGCGCCGATGCCGGTCGCGGCCCCACCGATCGCGATGTTGACGTTGCCGCCGGCCGTCGTGCACACGACGGAACCACTCACGTTCTGGTTCTTCCCGTCGATGGTCACCGTGGGCCCGCCGCCGGCGCTAGCCGACGCATTACCGCCCGAGGTGGCCCCGCCACCGGAACTCGATTTGTTACTCGAACAACCAGAAATAGCCGCGGCCAGAATTGCCGCCCCGGCAACCGCGATCGTCAGTTCACGCTTCACCTGTTCTCCTTCGCCCGATCGTTGCGACCCTCGGCATTGAGGGTCGTTTGGGCATTATGCGGGTTTGCCGGACCGCATAGAAGAGGTTCGGCGAAATTGTTTCTTTTCGGTTAACCCGCCAGGTCTCGCCATGTTCTTTCGGGGAGGGCGCATGGATGGCAATGTATTGCCGGTGGACCACAAACCTCCCACCGCAGTCATCGAGTCCGCACATCGCCAGCATGCCCTGCCATTTGATGACACGACGGATTTACACAATGCCGATCGTGGATTTATAGCGGCATTGTCGCCGTGTGTCGTCAAAGCGGCCGACGGCCGCGTGGTGTGGGACAACGACGCCTACTCATTCCTTGAGGGTCCGGCTCCCGCAACCGTGCACCCCAGCCTGTGGCGGCAATCGTCGCTGGCCGCCAAACAGGGCCTCTACGAAGTGGTGCCGGGCGTCTATCAGGTCCGCGGGTTGGACCTGTCGAACGTCACCTTCGTCGAGGGCGACAAAGGGGTCATCGTCATCGATCCGTTGATCTCCACCGAGGTCGCAGCCGCGGCGCTCGACCTGTATCGCACGCACCGCGGCGGGGACCGCCCGGTAGTCGCGGTGATCTACACCCACAGTCACGTCGACCATTTCGGCGGCGTGCTGGGCGTTACGTCGCAGGCGGACGTGGACGCCGGTGCGGTCGCAGTGCTGGCGCCGGAGGGCTTCGTCGAGCACGCGGTCAAAGAGAACGTCTACGCCGGTCCCGCCATGACCCGCCGGGCCACCTACATGTACGGCACGCTGCTCCCGCGCGGACCGCAGGATCAGGTGGGCTGCGGCCTGGGCCAGGCGCCGTCCACCGGCGAGGTCGCGGTCATCGTCCCGACCATCGACATCCGCGAGACCGGCGAGAAGCACACCATCGACGGCGTGGAGATCGAGTTCCAGATGGCGCCGGGCACCGAGGCGCCCGCCGAAATGCATTTCTATTTCCCGCGTTACCGCGCGTTGTGTATGGCCGAGAACGCCACCCACAACCTGCACAACCTGCTTACCCTGCGCGGCGCGCTGGTGCGTGACCCGCACGCCTGGTCGGGCTATCTCACCGAGGCGATCGACACCTTTGCCGACCGCGCCGACGTGGTGTTCGCCTCCCATCACTGGCCGACCTGGGGTCGCGACGACATCGTCGAATTCCTGTCACTGCAACGCGACATGTACGCCTATCTGCACGACCAGACGCTGCGATTGCTCAACCGCGGCTACACCGGTGTGGAAATCGCCGAAATGTTCCAGATGCCACCGGTATTGGAGCGCGCCTGGCATACCCATGGCTATTACGGTTCGGTCAGTCACAACGTCAAGGCCGTGTACCAGCGCTACATGGGTTGGTTCGACGGCAATCCCGCCAGGTTGTGGCCACACCCGCCCGAGGCGCTGGCCGCCCGATACGTCGACGCGATGGGTGGGATCGACCGGGTGGTTGATCTCGCCAGGGCCGCCTTTGACTCCGGCGACTTCCGTTGGGCGGCGACGTTGCTCGATCACGCCATCTTCGCCGACAGCACCCACGAGGCCGCCCGCGCGTTGTACGCCGATACGCTGGAGCAGCTCGCCTACGGCGCCGAAAACGCAGTCTGGCGAAACTTCTTCATGAGTGGGGCAACCGAATTGCGTGACGGCAACTTCGGAACCGCCGTCACCGCCGCCTCGATGTCGATGCTCAATCAGCTGACACCGGAGCAGCTTTTCGACGGGTTCGCGCTGCGCGTAGACGGGCCGCGCGCGTGGGACCTCGACATCGCCATCGATATCTCGTTCGCCGACCTGGCCGCCAACTACCGGCTCACGCTACGCAACGGTGTGCTGGTCTATCGCAAGGTTGCCGCCGACGCCGCAACAGCGAACGTTACGGTCAAGCTGGACAGCAAGTTTCGTCTTCTGACGGTGGCGATGGGCGACTTCGCTTCGCCCGGACTGGACATATCCGGCGACCAGACCGCGCTGCAGGCGTTGCTGGGCGTGCTCGACGAACCGGACCCGAGTTTCAACATCGTCACGCCGTAACGAACTCAACTGTGGTCGAGGAGTTGTCGAGATTGCCGTGAGGGTTGTGCTTTGCCCCTAATTCGCGACCATGACGGCAATCTCGACGACGGCACCTGCGGTGTGCGCCGCACACCGCCTCACGCGACGTCGATGACGACCTTGCCCAGCACCTTGCGCTCCGCCACATAGCGCAGCGCCGCAGCCGTTTCGGCCAGCGGGAAGCGCGCGCCGATATACGGCCGGATGACCCCGCTGGCGAACATCTCGGTCAACTCCTGCGTGTCGCGGATCGCCTCGTCGGGATGATCGGCCATAAACGTGCGGATTTCCATGCCGCGCACACAGATGTCTTTGAGCAGAATGAGATTGAGCGGGATGGCCGGGATCGCGCCCGCCGCGTAACCGAGTGTGACGAAGATGCCACCGCGGGCCAGGCCGCGCAGTGCCGGCTCGGAATAGGCACCGCCGACGGGGTCCAGGACCACCCGGGCGCTGTCACCGGTGAGCTCGCGGATGCGGGTCTTCAGGTCCTCCCGGTCATAGTCGACGGTCGCCTCGGCACCACGCTGACGGCACAGCTCGAGCTTTTCCGGACTCGATGCCGCGGCCAGCACCCGGGCCTTCATCGCGACCGCCAGATCGACGGCGGCCAGCCCCACGCCCCCCGCAGCACCCAGCACGACAACCCAATCGCCCTCTGTCACAGCGGCAGTCGAACGCAACGCATGATAGGCGGTGCGGTATGTCACCCCGAACGCCGCGGCCGAAGCGAAGTCGGCGTCGTCGGGCACAAGTTCGGCCTGACTCGCGTCGAGCAACGCCTGTTCGGCGAACGCTCCAAAAGTGGTTCCGGATACCCGCTGACCCGGATTGAACGCCGCACCCGCGCCGGCGGCGATCACCTCGCCGGCGATCTCGTTGCCGGGGATGAACGGCGGCGGAATCTTGACCTGGTACTTGCCGGCGATGAACAGTACGTCGGGGAAATTGACCGCCGCGGCGTGCACCCGCACTAGCAACTGGCCGGGACCCGCGACCGGCTCGTCAACGTCGGTGAGTACCAGGTCTTCCGGCGGCCCGTACGCCTGGCAGACGACCGCGCGCATCACTTGACCCCCAACCCTTTCAGGCAGAACCGAACCACGTGTGCGATGTCGTCGGGTCCGGGCCGCTCCGCGGAACCCATGTAACGCCGCATCGTTGCGGCCGTGCAGCAGAACACCGCCTCGACATCGCGGTCTACATCGCTACTGCCCAGCGCCGCAACGGGTTCGACCAGCAGGTCACGCAGCGGCAGCATCATCTCCTGGTCGACCGTGCGCCAGTTGGTGCCCGTCGCCATCTGACCGGCCGCGGCGCGGCTTTTCCGGATCAGGTGCGGGTGGGCGACCTGTGCCAGCGTGCCCTCGATCCAGCGCGCGACCTTGTCCTGTGGCCTCGACTCCTTGGCCATCTGATGCTGAAGGTAGGACACGACGATCGCGACCCCACGTTCCATGACGGCCAGGATGAGGTCATCCTTGCCGGCGAAGTAGCGGTAGAACGCCTTGTTCGACGAGCCGGCCTCGGCGACGATGTCGCTGACACGCGGCGGCTCGGGCGCGACCCGCTCCATCACCCGCACCGCGGCGGCCAGGATGCGCTCCACCTCCTCGGTGGCCTCCCGCTGGCGTTCGTCGAGCGCCCGTTCGACGGCGGCCGTGACTCGGCTATTGGTCAACGAGCTCACCGTATTTGGCGCGGGCGGCCTCTCGCCGAACGCCCAGCATTTCACTGGGCCACTCGCCGTCTTCGGCGTCGTATCCCTTGAGCAGCATGCGGGCCAGGTTGACCTTGTGTGCCTCTGTCGGCCCGTCGGCCAGGCCGAGCGCGATGCCGCCCAGCAGGACGTTGACCAGTGGCAGCTGGTCGGTGAGGCCGAGCGCGCCGTGTACTTGAATGGCGCGCAGCGCAATCGATTTCAGTACCTGGGATGCCAGGATCTTGCAGGCGGCGATCTCGGCGCGGGCCGCGTGCTCGTCGCCGTTGTCGATCAGCCACGCGGCGTGCAGCACGGTGAGCCGGAACGGTATCAACTCGGTATAGGAGTCGGCAACGAATTCCTGCACCAATTGCTTGTCGGCCAGCGAGGTGCCCTGTGTGAACCGGCTTTTCGCCCGCCGCGACATCATCTCGACGGCGCGCTGCGCCATTCCGATCGAGCGCATCGCGTGGTGCAACCGGCCGCCGGCCAAGCGGGTCTGCAGAATCAGGAAGCCCTGGCCGGGTTCACCGAGCAGCGCGTCCGAACCCACCCGGACCCCGTCGTAGTGCACCAGGGAATGTCCGGGCTCGTGCGGCTCCGCGCCGACGATGTGATGGGTGGCTTCGACCGTGAGGCCCGGGGTACCGGCCGGGATCAGGAACGTCGACGCACCGTGGTGGACGGCCACGTCGGGATTGGTGATCGCGACGACGATGAAGAACGACGCGACGGAAGCGTTGGAGGAGAAGTACTTTCGGCCGGTGATGACCCAGCCGTCACCGTCCGGGACGGCACGGGTGGTGAAGACCCGCGGATCGGCGCCGCCTTGCGGTTCCGTCATCGAGAAGCAGGAGAAGATCTCCCCGGACAGCAGCCCGGCCAGATAGCGGTCCTTCTGCTCCTGGGTGCCGAACCGGGCGATGATCTCCGCGTTGCCGGTATCGGGCGCCTGCGTGCCGAACACGATCGGCGCCCACGGGCTGCGGCCCAGGATCTCGTTGATCAGTGTCAGCTTGACCGCGCCGAAGCCCTGGCCGCCCAGCTCGGGGCCCAAATGCGGTGCCCACAAACCGTTGTCGCGGACCTGCTGCTTGAGCGGGTCGACGATGCGGCGGCGCTCGTCGTTCAGCGGGAGGAACTCGCACCCCGGGAACAGCACCTCGAGGGGTTCCACCTCTTCACGCACAAACTCGCGGATCCAGTCCAGCTTCTTGTCGAACTCCGGGTCGGTGGAGAAGTCCCAAGCCATCGAATACTCCTGTCTCGTTCATATGGTGGCGGCCCGCAGCGCCCGGCTACGCCGCGCTTGCGATCGCCACGCTAGGGGATGCCGCCGTCGGCCCGCAGAATCGAACCGGTGGTGAAACTGGACGCATCGGACGCCAAAAACAGTGCAGCACCGACGATTTCGCGCGGGTCTCCCGCGCGCTCCAAGAAGAGGTGACTGAACCTGTTGGTGTCGTCGTTTTCCAGACCCCAGGCTTTGCTGACGTCGGTCAGGTACGGCCCGGCCATCAGCGTGTTGACCCGCACGGTGGGCCCGAACGCCTGCGCCAGGCCCTCGGTCATGGCGTTGAGCCCGGCCTTGGCCGCGGCATAGGGGATGATGCCGCCGTTGGGTCGCAGCGACCCGGTGGAGCTCACGTTGATGATGGACCCGCGGCCGGCGGCCACCATCCGCTCGCCCACCAACGCCGATAACCGGAAGGGCCCCTTCAGGTTCAGGTTGACGACCGCATCAAAGAGCTTCTCAGTGACGTCGGTCAGCTTGTCGTACAGCGGCGACATGCCCGCGTTGTTGATCAACGTGTCGACCTTGCCGAACCTGTCGTAGGTCGCCTCGACCAGTCCGTCGAGCTGTTCCCAGCGTCCGACGTGCACTTGGTAGGGCATGGCGGAGCGGCCGGTCTCGGCCTCGATTTCCTTGGCGGTGCTCACGCAGTTGTCCATGTTGCGGCTGGCGATCACCACGTCGGCGCCGCAACGTGCGGCGGCGAACGCCATTTCGCGGCCGAGTCCGCGGCTGCCGCCGGTGATCAGCACCACGCGGTCGGTGAGGTCGAAAATGTCGTCCGCATAACCCATTTCAGCGGCCTCCTGTCGAGAGGGACCGGGCGAGCTCGGCCGCGGTGGCGATCAGCCGCGGAATCATCGCCCCGAAAGTGTCTTGGATCTTGGGGTCAACCTTGCCCGTGCGCACCCCGGCGGCGTACGTCTTCTCCAGCACGATGCCCAGCTTCCAGTTGGCCAGCACCAGGTAGTAGTCGATGTTCTCGGTGGACAGCCCGCTGATCTTCTCGTAGTGCTCGAGCAGTTCGCTGCGCGTCGGCATGCCCTTCATGTCCAGGTAGAACCCGTCGTCGCTGGGGTTTTCGCCGTCGTAGCCCAGTAGCGCCCACGCCAGATCCAGCAGCGGATCGCCCACCGTGGTCATCTCCCAGTCCACGATCGCGGCCAGTCGTGCCGGCGCGCCGTGGGCGAACATCACGTTGGCGAATTGGTAGTCGCCGTGCATGATGCCCGGCTTGTAGTGCGCGGGCCGGTGGCGGCGCAGCCAGTCGGCCGCCTCGTCCAGGCCGGGCAGCTCGCGGACCTTGTAGGCGTCCAGGAACGTCAGCCAGCGATCGACCTGTCGCTCGTGAAATCCGTCCGGTCGGCCGAACCCTTCGAGCCCCTGGGCGCGCCAGTCCACCCGGCCCAGCCTGGCGGCGCCCTCGACCAATTCGAACGCCAGGCCGCGGCGTGCGTCCAGGTCGGTGTCGAACGGCGCTTGCCATCCGCCGTCCATCGGGCTCCACCCGTCGATGGCCCGCATGACGTAGAACGGCATGCCCAGCACGGTGCCGGTGTCGTCGGCGGCGATGAGTTCCGCGTGCGGTACGTCGGTGCCGGACAGCGCGCGTACCAGCCGGATCTCGCGCAGCAGTCCGTCGATTCGGGCGGCATCGGCGCGCGCGCCGGGCATCCGCAGCACCATGCGTTCGGGGCCACGCTCGATCAGGTACAGGGTGTTCTGGGAACCGCCCTTCAGCTGGTTCAGCAGTGGTTCTTCGCCGCTGCCCGGTGCGTCGTTGGCGTCGAGCCAACGTCCGAGAACACCCGGGTCCAGTTGCGTTTCGCCGGCAGCAGTCATGATCCGCACACCCCAATCTCCGTATGGAGAATAGCATTCTCCACGGGATTGGGAAGGGGCCGCGTCAGCGGTCGGCCTTGTGGGCGCTGAGCAGGAACCCTGGCGCCATGAAGTGGCCCTCGTCGTCGCGCTCGACGTCGGGTACCGTGCCGGACCCGACGGCATCGGCGTTGCCGTAGAGCTTCGCCGGTCGGATGTCATCGACCCGCCACAGGGTCGAGACCGCGTCGTGCAACTCGGTTTGGGTAAAGCCGCGCGGGCCGGGCGCGTCGTCCTCGCCCTGGTGGCCCAGGGCCCCCGCGACGAACGCCAGAATGTAGAGCGCTGCCCCCGGCGCCGCGGCACGAAAGATGGATTGCATGTAGTCCTGGCGCCTCTCGGGCGGCAGCGCGTGGAACAGCCCGCTGTCCAGGATGGTGGAGAAGCGGCCTTCGGATCCGGGCGGGTAGTCACGAAAGCTCGCGACGTCGGCCTGCGCGAAAGT
Source organism: Mycobacterium sp. IS-836 (assembly GCF_001954275.1). Lineage (GTDB taxonomy): Bacteria > Actinomycetota > Actinomycetes > Mycobacteriales > Mycobacteriaceae > Mycobacterium. The sequence goes on from NZ_MBEU01000053.1 coordinate 14,315, forward strand.
CGCTGTCGTGAACCCTTGTTCGGCCGCGGCCGCGGCCGCCGCCTCGATCGCCGTGCCGCTGGCGTCCAGGCCGACAACCGTGTAGCCGCGCGCGGCAAGGGCCAGCGATAGTGCGGCGTGGCCGCAGCCGGCGTCCAGCACGTCGCTGCGGATCTTGCCGTGATCGATGAGGGCCGCCAGCTCGGGTTGTGGCCGGCCGATGCTCCACGGGGGTGGCGATTCTTGTCGGTAGGCGGCGTCCCAATCCATGCCCGGCTGGGTCATCTGTCCTCCTCGAGGTCGAGCCTCCTGCGCGCAATGAGAAACTGGCGCTGCCCACCATCCGACGACGGGAACAAACATGCAAGTGCTGCTGGTCCGGCACGCGTTGCCGCTGCGCAGCGAACACGGGCAGGGTTCGGACCCGGATCTGTCCGACGAGGGGAAGGCACAGGTCACACGCCTGCCCGACGCCCTTGCCAGGTTTCCCATCTCCCGGGTGGTCAGCAGCCCGCAGCGCCGGGCGATCCAGACCGCCGAACCGGTCGCGGCGGCCCGGGAGTTGGCCGTCGAGATCGACGAGCGATTCGCCGAATACGACCGCGACCTTCCGGTGTACATCCCCGTCGAGCAGATCCGCGCGGAAAACCCTCAGGAGTGGGCGCGGCTGGCGCAGGGCCATCTGCCCAGCGCGGTCGACGAAGACGCCTTCCGGGCGCGGGTGCTGGCGGGCGTGGACGATCTCGTCGCCGCCACTGATCCCGACGACACCGTCGCCGTGTTCAGCCACGGCGGAGTGATCAACCTGCTCCTGCACCACATTCTGGGGACGGCCCGGTTGTTGTCGTTCCCCGTGGACTACGCATCGTTCACGCGCCTGCTCTACTCGCGCTCCGGCCAGGCAACCGTGGCGACGGTGAACGCCGTCGAACACGTGTGGGACCTGTTGCCGCGCAACCAGCGATGGTAAACAAGTTCGGTGACTTCGGCTGACCGACTCGACGGGCTCGACCTGCCCGCGCTGGACCGGTATCTGCGTTCGCTCGGCATCGACCGCGACGGCGAGCTGCGGGCGGACTTCATCTCCGGTGGCCGCTCCAATCTGACGTTCCGGGTCTACGACGACAAAACCAATTGGCTCGTTCGGCGTCCGCCCCTGCATGGGTTGACGCCGTCGGCGCACGACATGGCCCGCGAGTACAAGGTGGTTGCGGCGCTGCAGGACACACCGGTACCGGTCGCCCGCGCGATCGCGCTATGCGAGGACGACTCGGTGCTCGGCGCGCCGTTCCAGATCGTCGAATTCGTTGCCGGGCAAGTGGTCCGCCGCCGCGCCCAACTGGAAGCGTTCAGCCACACCGTCATCGACGGCTGCGTCGACGCGTTGATCCGGGTGCTCGTCGACTTGCACAACGTCGACCCCAACGCCGTGGGCCTGGGTGATTTCGGCAAGCCCACGGGCTACCTGGAACGCCAGGTGCGCCGATGGGGCTCGCAGTGGCAGTTGGTGCGGCTGCCCGACGACCACCGCGACGCCGATGTGGAACGGTTGCATTCCGGTCTGCACGAAGCGATTCCGCAGCAGAGCCGCACGTCGATCGTGCACGGCGACTATCGGATCGACAACACCATCTTGGACTCCGACGACCCGACGCGGGTCCGCGCCGTCGTGGATTGGGAGCTCTCGACGCTGGGGGACCCGCTGTCCGACGCGGCGCTGATGTGCGTGTACCGCGATCCCGCGCTGGACTTGATCGTCAACGCGCAGGCCGCCTGGACGTCACCGCTGTTGCCCACGGCCGACGAGCTTGCCGACCGGTACTCCCTGGCCGCCGGATTGTCGCTCGCGCACTGGGAGTTTTACATGGCCCTGGCCTACTTCAAGCTCGCCATCATCGCGGCGGGCATCGACTTCCGCCGGCGCATGTCGGACCAGGCCCGCGGGACGGATTCCGAGCTCACGCCCGAGGTGGTGGCGCCGTTGATCTCGCGCGGGCTGGCCGAACTTGCCAAGCTGCCCGGCTAGGAGCTATTGCGAAGCCGCGGCGTGATGCTTCTTGGCCGCGCGACGCAGCTGCAGGATCCGCGCGGTGCCGACGGCGACGGTGATCAGGCCGCCGACCACGGCCGCCAGCAGAATCGCGACACCGAGCGGCAGGCTCCAGTGCCAGCCCAGGAACTGAAACTGACTCGACGCCGTGTTCTGGGCTATGAAGATCAGCAACAGGATCAGGATCAGGAACCCGGCGATCAATGCGGTCCACAGGGCGCCGGCGCGGGTGAAGCCGATGGCGGGTTCTGCCGACTTGGCGCCGCCCTTGGCCGGTGGCGAGGGCTTGGGGGCCGGCTGGTCGGGCGAGTCAGGCGTTTGGCTGCTCATAGTGTCATCTTTGACCCATCGCGCCCGGATTGAAACCACACCACGCAGGAAACCTTGCGGCGTCCCGTCGTTTCTGCCGATAGGGTCACCAGTATGAGGATGCTGCGCGTGCGCAGCGCGACCCGCTCCGCGACGGCGTTGCTGGCGACGGCGTGCCTGATTGCGGCATGCAGCAATTCGGACCCGCTGGGCGAAGAGACCCGCAGCATGAAATCCATCGTCGTGGGCTCCGGCGACTTCCCGGAATCCCAGATCGTGGCCGAGATCTACGCACAGGCGTTGCAGGCCAACGGGTTTGACGTCGGGCGCCGGATGGGCATCGGCAGCCGCGAGACGTATATCCCGGCGCTGAAGGACCATTCCATCGATTTGGTGCCGGAGTACATCGGCAACCTCCTGCAGTACTTCGAGCCCAAGTCCACGGCGACCATGCTCGATGCCGTCGAATTGGAGCTCTACAAGCGGCTGCCCGGCGATCTGTCGATTCTGACCCCCTCGCCGGCATCCGACACGGACACCGTCACCGTCACGGGTGGAACCGCGGGGGACTGGCACCTGAAGACAATCGCCGACTTGGCGGCGCACTCGCCGGACGTGAAATTCGGCGCGCCCTCGGACTTCCAGGCTCGCCCGTCCGGGCTGCCCGGCCTGAAGCAGAAGTACGGGCTGGACATCAGCCCGGGCAATTTCGTCGCGATCGAGGACGGCGGCGGCGCCGTGACGGTCCGCGCGCTGGTCGAGGGCAGGGTGAACGCCGCCAACATCTTCAGCACGTCACCGGCCATCCCCCAGGAGCACCTGGTGGTACTCGAGGATCCCGAGCATAACTTCCTAGCCGGTAACATTGTGCCGCTGGTGAATTCGCAGAAGAAGTCCGATCGCCTCAAGGAAGTACTCGACGCCGTCTCGGCGAAGTTGACCTCACCGGGGGTGGCCGCGCTCAACGCCGCGGTGGCGGGAAACTCGGGCAGAGATCCGGGCCAGGTGGCCCGAAACTGGGTGCGGGACAACGGCTTCGATCACCCCTTGGGGCAGGGATGATCCGCTTCGACAACGTCAGCAAGGTGTTCGCTGGCGGCGGGACCGCCGTGGACCGGCTCAGCCTCGACGTGCCCGACGGCAAGTTGACTGTCTTCGTCGGCTCCTCCGGCAGCGGCAAAACCACGGCGCTGCGGATGATCAACCGCATGGTCGAACCGACCTCCGGCACCATCACGGTGGACGGCGTGGACGTGTCCAAGGTCGACCCGGTGAAGCTGCGTCTCGGAATCGGTTACGTCATCCAGCATGCGGGCCTGATGCCGCATCAGCGGGTGATCGACAACGTCGCGACCGTGCCGGTACTCAAGGGGCAGGGCCGCCGAACCGCCCGCAGAGCCGCCTATCAGGTGCTGGAGCGCGTCGGGCTGGACGCCAAGCACGCCACCCGGTATCCCGCGCAACTTTCCGGGGGCGAACAACAACGCGTCGGGGTGGCGCGGGCCCTGGCCGCCGACCCGCCCATCCTGCTGATGGACGAGCCGTTCTCGGCCGTCGACCCGGTGGTCCGCCACGAGCTGCAAAACGAAATACTGCGTCTGCAAAGCGAATTGCGCAAAACCATCGTGTTCGTGACCCACGATATCGACGAGGCGCTCAGACTGGCCGACCAGGTCGCGGTGTTCGGACACGGTGGCGTCCTGCAGCAGTACGACGAACCCGCTCGCCTGCTGTCGCGGCCCGCCAACGACTTTGTGGCGAGGTTCATCGGTCTGGGCCGCGGCTATCGCTGGCTGCAGCTCATCGACGCAGCCGGGTTGCCGCTGCACGACATCGAGCGGATCTCGCCGAGCGCTCTGGCCGATGGTGGCGGCGCGCCTATCACGCACGGTTGGAGATTGGTGGTCCAGGACGACGGCGCGCCGTTGGGCTGGATCGACGCCGACGGCTGGCGGCGTCACCGCGGTGGTGCGTCCTTGTCGGACAGCATCAGCGCCATTGGTTCGCAGCTGCGTCCGGACGGCAACCTGAGCCAGGCGCTCGACGCGGCGTTGTCCTCCCCGTCGGCCGTCGGCATCGCCGTCGACCGCGACGGCAAGGTCGTCGGCGGCATCTTGGCCGCCGATGTGCTGGCCGCGGTGGAAGCCCGGCGGCGGGACTGACCATGCACTACCTGCTCACCCATCTCCACGACGCCTGGGCTCTGACCATCGTGCACGTGCGGCTGTCGCTGCTCCCGGTGCTGATCGGTTTGGCGGTCTCGGTGCCCGTCGGCGTGCTGGTCCAGCGTGCCCCGGTTGCCCGGCGGCTGACGACGGCGACGGCCAGCGTCGTCTTCACCATCCCGTCGCTGGCGTTGTTCGTCGTGCTGCCGGTCATCATCGGAACCCGAATCCTCGACGAGGCCAACATCGTCGTCGCGCTGACCGCCTACACGACCGCGCTGTTGGTTCGCGCGGTGCTGGACGCGCTGGACGCGGTGCCGGCCCAAGTGCGGGACGCCGCGACCGCGGTCGGCTATCCGGCGCTCAAGCGGGTGGTGAAAGTCGAACTGCCACTGTCCATTCCGGTGATGATCGCCGGCCTGCGGGTGGTGGTGGTGACCAACATCGCGATGGTGTCGGTGGGCTCGGTGATCGGCATCGGTGGACTGGGCACCTGGTTCACCATGGGTTACCAGACCAACAAGAGCGATCAAATCCTCGCGGGGATCATCGTGTTGCTCCTGCTCGCAATCACCATCGACTTGGGGATCGTGCTGGCCGGGCGCTTCGTCACACCCTGGGAGCGCGCCGCGCGTCCGGCCCGCCGTCGCCGCCCGGTGCCGGCACCGATAGCGGGCGGTGCGCGATGAACTTTCTGCAGCAGGCGCTCTCCTACCTCTTGACCGCCGCCAACTGGACCGGCCCGGTAGGACTGGCGTCGCGCATCTTGGAGCATTTGGAGTACACCGCGCTCGCGGTGGGCGCGTCGGCGCTGGTCGCCATTCCGCTGGGCGCGATCATCGGGCACACCGGTCGCGGCACACTGCTGGTGGTCGGCGCGGTCAACGGACTGCGCGCGGTGCCGACGCTCGGGGTGCTGCTGTTGGGGGTGCTCGTGTTCGGGCTGGGCCTGGGCCCGCCGCTGGTTGCCCTGATGCTGCTGGGCATCCCCGCCCTACTTGCCGGCACCTACGCCGGCATCGCCAGCGTCGAGCCGACGGTGGTCGACGCGGCCCGCGCGATGGGCATGACCGAAACCCAGGTGCTGCTGCGCGTCGAGGTGCCCAATGCGATGCCGCTGATCCTGGGCGGGCTGCGCAGCGCGACGCTGCAAGTCGTCGCTACCGCGACGGTCGCCGCGTACGCGAGCCTCGGCGGGCTGGGCCGCTACCTGATCGACGGGATCAAACAGCGCGAATTCCAGCTCGCTCTGGTCGGTGCGTTGGCGGTGGCGGCGTTGGCGCTGATCCTCGACGGTCTGCTGGCGTCGGCGGTGTGGGTCTCGGTGCCCGGCACCGGGCGGCTGCGCCGGGCTACCCGGGGGCGCGAGCGGGTGACGGTGGCCGCACTTCCGGACAAACCTGCCGCGGTTGGTGGACACGCTTTACGGTAGGGGGGTGAACGCAGGCCCCACGGATCCGACTCCCCGCGTCGTGACGGCGATGTTGACCTGGCGTGCACAGGATGTCTCCCGGATGGAGTCGGTGCGAATTCAGGTGTCCGGCAAGCGAATCAGGGCCCACGGCCGCATTGTGGCCGCGGCCACCGAGACAAATCCGGCGTTCGGCGCCTTCTACGAGGTGCAGACCGACGAGACGGGCGCAACCAAGCGGTTCGGGTTGACCGTGACGCTGGCCGAGCGGGAACGGCAGCTGGCCATTGCCCGCGACGAGGAGAACATGTGGTTGGTGACCGACCATCAGGGCGAGTCGCGCGCGGGGTATAACGGTGCCCTCGACGTCGACGTGGTGTTCAGCCCGTTTTTCAACGCCCTGCCGATCCGGCGGCTCGGGCTGCACGAACATGCGGAGTCGATCGCGTTGCCGATGGTCTATGTGAACGTGCCCGAGATGACCGTCACCGCGGCCGTCGTCAGCTACACCAGCGCGGGCAGTCTCGACGGGATCAAGCTGCGTTCGCCGGTCGCCGACACCAACGTGAGCGTCGACGCCGACGGGTTCATCGTCGACTATCCAGGGTTGGCAGAGCGGATCTGATCACCCCGCCGGCCCGGCCCGCGGCGGCCAATTCCTCGCGCCAGTTGTCCTCGCCGATGGTGATGGTGAAGATGTCGGAGCGCGGGAAGCTGTCGAAACGGGTTCGCGCCGCGTGGCCGGCTTCGACGAGCTCGGCCACCGAGATGTCCCGGTCGAGGGAGTCGCGCGCACGACTCAGCAGCTCGATGGCACGGTCGAGGGCGGGCAGCAGTTCGCTGGAGTTGCCTTCGCACATCGCGCGCACCAGGTCCGGCGCGCTGGCGGCCACCCGCGTGCCATCTCGGAAAGACCCTGCGGCCAGCGCGAACGCCAGCGGCACCTCGGCGGCGGTGATGGCGAGGGCCTCGGCGAGCAGATGCGGCAGGTGTGAGATGGCGGCCGCGGCGGCGTCGTGCTCGTCGGACTTGGCCGGCACCACCGCCGCGCCGCAGTCCAGCGCCAGCGTCATGACCATTGACCACACTTCGGGATCCACATGGTCGTCGACGCTGATGACCCACGGGGCCATGGTGAACAACCCGGCATGGCCGGCGGGCCAACCGGACTCGGCGGTGCCCGTCATCGGGTGACCGCCGACGAAGCGCCGCAGCAGACCGGCCGCCGCGACCTCGTCGAGCACCGCGCGTTTGACGCTGGTGACGTCGGTCAGCGGACAGTCGGGGGCCAATTCGCTGATGTGGGCGAGCATGCTGGGCAGGGCCGGCATCGGCACGGCCAGCACGATGAGTGCGCCGAGGTCGGCGGCGCGGGTCAGCGTTTCGGTGAGGTCGGTGGTGGCGTCGAAGCCGTCGGCGACGGCTCCCTGCGCGCCTTCCACCGACCGGTTGTAGCCGAATACCTCGCGGCCGGCTTTTGCGGTGGCCCGCATGATCGAGCCGCCGATCAGTCCCAGACCGAGCACGCATATCGGTGTCTTCGTTGCAGTCCGAGCCACAGTCCAAGGTTGGCACAGTTCCGCGCGCCGTGGTGGTTCAGGTTCGCTCGCACGGGTGCGTCTGTCTGGTCAAGGGGCCTGGTCAGCGACTAGCGTATGCGGCCATGGGAGCACAACGGGCCTCCGCACAGGGCCCGTCCGCGGACGTGCCGGACGGCTTCGGCGTCGCGGTCGTGCGCGAAGAGGGCCAGTGGCGCTGCTACCCAATGGCCACCAAGTCGTTGACGAGTCTGTCGGCGGCCGAGACGGAGCTGCGTGAACTACGCAGCGCCGGAGCGGTGTTTGGGCTTCTCGATGTCGACGACGAATTCTTCGTTATTGTGCGCCCGGCTCCGTCGGGGACCAGGCTGCTGCTGTCGGACGCCACGGCCGCGCTGGACTACGACATCGCGGCCGAGGTGCTGGACAATCTCGACGCCGATATCGATCCCGAGGATCTCGAGGACGTGGAGCCGTTCGAGGAGGGCGATCTCGGGTTGCTGTCGGACGTGGGCCTGCCCGAGGCGGTACTCGGTGTCATCCTCGATGAGTCCGACCTTTACGCCGACGAGCAGTTGGGCCGCATCGCCCGGGAGATGGGCTTTGCCGACCAGCTGTCGGCGGTGATCGACCGCCTCGGTCGGTGATCGCTGACGAAGATCTGATCCGTACCGCGCTGTCGGTCGCCGCGACGGCGGGACCCCGCGACGTCCCCATCGGGGCGGTGGTCGTCGGCCCCGACGGAACCGAACTAGCCCGGGCGGTGAATGCCCGTGAGGCCCTTGGTGATCCGACCGCGCACGCGGAGATCCTGGCGATGCGGGCGGCGGCCGGCGTGCTGGGCGACGGGTGGCGGCTACAGGGGACCACGCTGGCGGTGACCGTCGAGCCCTGCACCATGTGCGCGGGCGCGCTGGTGCTGGCTCGCATCGAGCGGCTGGTCTTTGGCGCCTGGGAGCCGAAGACGGGAGCGGTCGGATCGCTGTGGGACGTGGTCCGCGATCGTCGGCTCAACCACCGCCCGGCCGTGCGGGGCGGCGTGCTTGCGGAAGAATGCGCCGCACCGCTGGAGGCCTTCTTCGCCCGCCAGCGATTGGGGTGAGCGGCGGACGGTTCGGTAAGCTGCTCGGCGGTGGCGTGTCCGAGCGGCCTAAGGAGCACGCCTCGAAAGCGTGTGACGGCTAACACCGTCCGAGGGTTCAAATCCCTCCGCCACCGCCACAAACTAGCCGGGCATTAGTACGGGTGAAACGGCTTCTTTTCTATTTGCAAGCGCTAGCCGATCGGTCGTGGATGACGAGGCCGCCCGAAAGTTGCCCCGCCGGGGCCTGATCTCTTGATCAGCCGGGGCGGTGGGTTGACTTCAGCCCACCCTCCATTGGGGGGCAGACTTTCGGATCCAGAAGTCCCGACAAAGTTGGCCCATCTGTCCATAAAGGGCGGTGGCATCGCAATTGCCTTGGTATCTGTGCAGGGGGTTCTCGCGCCGGGATTTGTCGATGCAAGCCTGGTGGGCGGCGGGATCGGTGATGCTGACACAGGGATCGTCGGCGTGCGCTTGTGCTGGTGGAATGCAGAGGGGTGCCAGTGCTATGGCTGCTGCAGTTGACACGCCCAATATTGCCCTCTTCAAATTAGTTGTTCCTTTTCTGCCCCCCTAATAGCCGCGTTGTTGTCGTCACCTACAAATTGTCCCACTTTGTGACGTTGCCGCCCGGGTGATGTGGCTAGTACGCAGCCAGTACGCAGGAGAATTACGGGCAGCTTTCAGCAACCATCAGAACCAGCCGCCCTGCCGGCCATCGGCTGGAACCGGGCCGGATGCTCGCGGGCATCGACCGTGCTCATGCCTAGGCGGTCACGCGACCTGGACCTATGACGCGCCATCCGATACGTGCGTCGTTCTCGCACAAGCACTCCCGCCGCCAGCCTTGCCGCCCCCGCCGCCAGAGGCACCACCTCCGCCGCCAGCGCTTCCATCTCCGCCCGCGTATTACGGCCCGCGACCATACGTCTCTATCGGCATCTGTGCGCCCATACCGTTTGTATCGATCTGCGGCGGTATCTGAGCCGGCGTAATTCATCGTGAAGGCAGCTCGAAGTGCTGGTAGTCGACGGGACTCGACCAATGGCCGCCCCATTGCCAGCCTCGGTCGGTGAAGACGCGTACGGCCGGGTCGCCGTTGTGCAGGAGTCCCGGGTCCGTGCGGCTGCGATCGAGATACGGCGCCGCGTTCCGCGGTTCGAATACGCCGCTTGCGTAGACGCACGGGTTGAGAAGGGGATTGACGTCGATGGCCCGACCGTAGGCATGTTGAGACCATTCGCTGGACCCCGGGATGCCTCGGCAGTTGAACGCCGACGTGTTGTCGTCTTCCATGGATAGCTCGTCGTCGGCGCCGGGATAGTGGTCGGCGGTGCGGATTTTCTCGATGGGAAAGCGCAGTCGGTAAAGCTGCTCGAAGATCGCGATGACCTGCGGCACCAGGTCTTCGTGCACGATCAGCTCGCCGCGGTGGGTCTGGCCGTCGAAACCGATGTGGTCGACGCCGACCCGCCGCAGCCGCGCGGGTTCGACCGGACAACCCGGCCGCCAGCTCGCACCGAGTTCCTCCGCGGTGACCGGCTGAACCGAGTCATCGGCAAATGCCAGGGGCGCGGCGCTGCACTGCGCCAGCATGACCCCCGCCGCCATCGCGCTCGCCAGCACGGCAATCCCCCGCCTGCGAGACGTCAACTGGGGTGAGTCCTCACGCTTGGTTCCACCTCGTTCGGCTCTGGACCGTCGGCCTACCCTTGCGATATGCCCGAACTCGGGTCGATGGCGTGGCCCGTGCGGACGGCCATCACTGTTGGAGCCGTCCTGCTTATCCTCGCTCTGCCTTCCTCGCGTGGCTATCCGGGCCACCTGGCAGCCCACGGCAGCGCGGTGGCGACGCAGCCAACGCAGGCGATGCAGCCGCCGCAGGCGACGCAGCCAACGCAGGCGATGCAGCCGCCGCAGGCAACGGCGCCGATACAGGCGACGGAGCCACCGCAGGCGACCCCGCCGCCGGCTGCGGGGGCCGCGGGGGACTTCGCAGCCGTCGCCAAGCTGATGAACAATGCGGTCGCCGCAAACAGGCTGCCGGGTGCCGTGGTCGTGATCGGGCACGCCGGCAACGTCGTCTTCCATCAGGCGTTTGGCTCGCGCAAGCTTGCGGGCGAACAGGGGCTGGACGGATCGCCCGCACCCGCAGAGCCGATGACCGAGGACACGATCTTCGACTTGGCGTCGTTGACGAAGTGCCTCGCGACGGCGATCGCCGTCATGCAGCTCTACGAACAAGGCAAGGTCGGCTTCGACGATCCGGTTCAGAACTATTTGCCCGAGTTCAACGCGGGCAACGACCCGCAGCGCGCCGGGGTGACGCTGCGCATGTTGCTGACAAACACCTCGGGCGAACCGATAGACGTAAACCTCGGCGACCCATGGGGATTGGACGGACCCGACAAGGCGGAGGGCATCCGTCGTGCGCTCACCACGCCGCTGCAGTCGGGTCCCGGCGAGGTGTTCCGTTACTCCGACATCAACTTCCTGCTACTCGGGGCGCTGCTCGAAAAGATCACGGGCCAGGCGGAAGACGTCTACGTAGAGCAAAACGTATTCGGGCCGCTGGGCATGGAGGACACCCGCTACCTTCCTCCGGCCAGTCTCTTGCCGCGCATCGCACCGACGGCGCTCGACGAGGAAAACAGAGCCGATCCAAGCAAGAATCCCGATTACGGTCACCTGCTTCGCGGCACCGTGCACGACCCGACGGCGCGCCGCATGGGGGGAGTGGCCGGGAATGCCGGTGTGTTCGCGACGGCGCACGACGTCAGCATTTTTGCGCAGGCCCTGCTTGATCGACTTGCGGGCCGCCCGAGCAAGTTTCCGCTGCAGCAAGTGACTCTCGAGATGATGACGACGCCGGAGCAGCCCGGGCATAGCGCCCGACAACTTCAAGCGGCGAACGATGCGGCCCGCAGGGCCACCGTTCCGAGCTATCCGGCCATCAACGGACAGAATCTGTTCGGCTTCGGCTGGGACATCGACACTCCCTTTTCCAGACCCCGCGGGTCGATCTTTCCCGTTGGCAGCTTTGGCAATACGGGGTTCACCGGAACCACGCTGTGGCTGGATCCGGAATCGGATACCTACGTCATCCTGCTCTCGAACGCGATCCATGTGCGCGGCAGCTCCCCGATCTCGGATCTGCGCGGCGAAGTGGCCACGGAGGCCGCCCGGGGGTTGGGCCTGTATGGCAGTGCACCGTCGTCATCGACGCCGAAACCCCTTCGGCAGCACTAGCCTTGCGCGCCGGTAAGTCCGCGGATCGCTTGAATTTCGCTCTCCCGGTATGGCCGCCCGTCGGGCAGCAGAAGGTCGTGGAACCATACCTTCGGCGGTGCCGTGTACGGGTGATCCCACGAGTCCCACGGAAAGTAGGTCTGGGTCTTCCCGGCCACCAGGCCCCAGTTGAACGCGCCGACGTTGTGGCGCTTCGCCACGGGCAGGATCGACTCGACGGTGCTGCCCTGCGGCCGCGCCATGTACTCGGTGCAAATGATCGGGCGCCCAAGGGGGGCAAGCTCGTTGATCCGGGACTCGAAGGCCGTGGGTTCGGCATAGGAGTGAAACGTGATCACGTCGGAGTTGTCCAGCTGCATGGCGCTGATGGCGCTGAGTCTCGCCGGCTCACCCCAGTCACCTCGCCACACACCGCTCGTCAGCGGTTGACTCGGATCGACAGCACGCGCCCACAGGAACACCTGGGGGAGCAGCTCCGCCACGCGGTCCAGCTTGTCTGGGCGCTCGACCTTGCTGTACACCTTCGCCGGATTGTCCGGCTCGTTCCACAGGTCCCAGCCCAAAACCCGGTCGTCAGTGCGGAACTGGGTCAACACCCCGGTGACGTAGTCACGCAGCAGGCGGGCGTAGGCGGGATCGCCGAGGTGCTCGGCTCCAGGGCTCTGCACCCATCCGGAGTTGTGCACGCCGGGCCTCGGCGCGTGTTGCGGACCCAGTCTGGGTAACGGATCCCAGCACGAGTCGAAGAAAACGAACAGCGGCTTAATGCGGTGGCGCGCGGCGATATTGACGAACTGCGCCAGACGCATCAGGAAGCCGCGGGCGTCTTGGGCCCAGAGCTGATCGTGGAGGAAGACCCGCACGCTGTTGAGCCCGGCCGCGCGGGCCCAGCCAAGTTCGGTGTCGATGCGCCGGGGATCGTAGGTGCCGGGCTGAAACATCTCGAGCTGGTTAATGGCGTTGGAAGTGATGAAATTCGCTCCGACAAGCCAACCTTGGGCTTGATACCAGCGATTGGCGCGTTCGGCCGACCACCGGGTTATCTCCCCGGACGAGCGGGGTGCTGGTTCGGCGGAGGCACGGGGTGCGTGGGCCAGCGCACTGCCCGCTGCCAACACCAGCGGTAGCTTCAAGACCGTTCGGCGGTACACGAATTGACGATAAGTTGGCCGAGCCCCGTAACCCGGTATTTACTTAGCGCGTCGCGATACGTTTAGCTGAGAATCGTTATTTCATTGTCATCAAGCGGTGTTGAGCGGGCGCGTCCCGTCGATGACATCCCCTAGCGCAGCTTGCGGCCGTGGCTGTCGGTGACGCTGCCGGTGAACATCATGATGGCGTCAACGATGGCCCAGATGGCCGATCCGAGCAGCACCGGGAAGCCGAATAGGCAGAACAGGGTGAAGACGAATCCGAAGATGCCCACACACAACTGAGCGATCGCGATCTGGGTCGAGTCGATATAGAACCGGCCGATGCCGAACACTCCCAGGAACAGCTGGAGGAGGCCGGCCGTGGTGGCGGATTTGTCCGAAAGCGGTACGCCCGTGGCGGGATCGCGACCAAATGGCGCTTGGGGATCGACGTGCCCCGGGTAGCCGGGGTAGGGGGGCGGGTACGGCTGCGGCTGCGGATAGCCCGGTTGGTACCCCGGTTGGCCCGGATATCCGGGCGGCGGAGGGATTTGGGGATTCTGCTGCGCACCATAGCCCTGCGGCTGCCACCCCTGGGGTGGTTCGTCGGAGGGGTTTCCGGGTGGGTTCGGGCTCGCCATCCCAAGAACATAGCCCACGCAAGCCGTCGTCGACTCCGGCAAACGGCCGAAGCTGGCCGCAGTGTGCTCAGCCGAGCCCAGCCATCGCGGCGGCAAACTGCCGCCAGCCTGATCGGCGCGATCCGGCGGGCAATTTTCGCGGCGTGGATGGCGCATTTCCCGCAAACTTCGTGCCCGGGAGCGCGATACTGAGCAAGTGCCTGATCGCAATGTGCTGGGCGGGCCGCTGGAACCGTGCGGTACCGACCCACTGACTGGTTTCTATCGCGACGGTTGCTGCTCGTCCGGGCCCGAAGACCGGGGCCGGCACACGATCTGTGCCGTGATGACTGCCGAATTCCTGGAGCATCAGCGTTCCATCGGCAATGACTTGTTGACGCCGGTGCCCGAGTACCGGTTCCCCGGCCTGCTGCCCGGCGATCGCTGGTGCGTCACCGCCCTGAACTGGCTTCGGGCCCATCACGACGGTTGCGCCGCCCCCGTGGTCTTGGCGTCGACTCACGAGCGCACACTGGAGGTCGTGCCTCTCGAGGCGCTGAAGGAACACAAAGTCGACGTTCCCGACGACCTGGCCAATTTGTAGAGCCCGCTAGGAGGCGCTCGCATGGGCTCTGCGGGCCCCGACATCGCGGATATCGACTTCGACGACTTGACGGCGCCCAAGCTCACCGATGTACAGCGCCAGATTCTGAAATTCACCGAGGCCAAGCGCGTCGACTTCGACATCGATCGGATGATGGCCGAGGCCGTCGAGATGGCCGGTGTCGGCGACCTGGACGACACGGACGGCTTCGGTGACCGCCTGCGCGCGCACGTGGCCGCGATCGAAGCCGACGAGGGCCTGCGCGAGCTGACGCGGTCCTCACTGCGCCAACGGGTCGTTCGCCTGTTGCGCAACCGGTTGTCGTTGACCGAACTCGTCAAGCGTTATCCCGAGATCGAGTCGATCCCGATCGAGAGACCGTTCGTCGTCGTCGGGATGCCGCGATCCGGCACCACCCATCTGGTCAATCTCATTGCGGCCGACCCGCGCCGACGCGCGCTGCCGTATTGGGAAAGCCAGGAGCCGATACCCGCGCGGGGCGAAGGACCCGACATCTTCGGGGTCGACCCGCGCTACGCGCGGGCCAAATCCGAACACGAGGCGCTCATGGCCAGTGCCCCGGTGGTGGCCGCCATGCACGACCGGTTCCCCGAGGCGATCGAGGAGGAAGTCGAGCTCCTCGACCTCGATCTGGCCGCCTATGTGCTGGAATGGCATGCGCGCGTTCCCGATTGGCGCGACTTCTACCTGGCGCTCGACCAAACCCAGCACTACGCGTACATGAAGAAAGTCTTGCAGGCGTTGACGTTCCTGCGCGGCCCGCGGACCTGGATCCTCAAGAGCCCGCAGCACTGTGAGCAGCTCGGCCCGCTGGTGGCAACATTTCCGGACGCGACGGTGGCCTTCACACACCGCGATCCCGTCGCCGTGATCCAATCGGCGATCACGATGATGGCCTACTCCGATCGGTTGCGCCGGACTAGCATCGACCCGGATTGGCTCCTGGATTACTGGAGCGACCGCGTGCACCGGTTGCTCAGCGCGTGCGTGCGCGACCGCGACCTGGTGCCCGCCGATCGCAGCCTCGACGTCAGCTTCCACCACCTCAACGGCAACGAAATGCCGCTGCTCGACGAGCTTTACCGCCGCGGCAACGTCGACTTGACACCGAAGGTGCGCGAACGGTTCCGGCGCTACCTGGACGGCAACCCTCGCGGAAAGCACGGCCGCATCCGCTACGACCTGCAACGGCACTTCGGCATCTCGGCGGACGAACTCCGTGGGCGGTTCGACTTCTATTTCGATAGATTCGACGTCCGCCCCGAATGAAGGAGTCAACAGCGATGCCCGGACCGGTCTATCGCGGCAGGCCCGGCGCCGAGGCCATGCGCCCGGCGTCGGCCGAACAAGCCGAGCGGCTCGCCCCGGGGCTGTGGTGCTCGCCGGGCCTGTCCAACGCGTACATGCTGACCACCGCCGACGGCCGGGTGATCGTCAACACCGGGATGGGCTTCGAGGGGCCGGTGCACCGCGCGAACTTCGACGCCGTCGACTCCTCGCCGGTGCGCTACATCATCTTCACGCAGGGCCATGTGGACCACGTCGGCGGCCTGGACAGCGTCCGCGATCCGGAAACAACGGTTGTCGCGCAAGCTAATTGGACGGCGTGGCGGGACGACAACGAGCGGCTGATCCCGTACCGCGCCAGCCGCAGCGCATTCGCCTTCAAAGACACGCTGACGTCCGGCATTCGGGCGATCCAGCGGCGCCTCGGAACCAAGCACCTGCCCGGCCAGAGTGTCCCTGCCGTCGATCTCGACTTCGAGGACACCCTCTCCCTCGAGGTGGGCGGTCGACGGCTGGAGCTGATCTCGGTGCCCGGCGGCGAGACCACCGACTCGCTGGTGGTCTGGTTGCCCGACGAGCGAATTTGCCTGTGCGGAAACACCTTCGGTCCGATCTTCGGACACATTCCCAACCTCGTCACCATACGAGGCGACCGCTACCGCGACGCCCTGACCACCATCGCATCGGTCGAGCGGGTACGCGCACTTCGGCCCGAACTGCTGGTGACCGGTCACTTCGCACCTATCGCGGGCGCCGATCTGATCGACGTCGAGCTTACGAGGCTGCGCGACGCGATCCAGTACGTCCACGACGAGACCGTGGCCGGGATGAACGCCGGCAAGGACGTCCAGACCCTGATGCGCGAGATCACGCTGCCCGCGGAATACGAAGTGGGACAAGGCTATGGGAAGGTCGCCTGGGATGTCAGAGCGATCTGGGAGAACTACTCGGGCTGGTTCCACCACCGCTCGACCACCGAGCTCTACCCAGTCGGCTTCGATGCAGTCGGCGCCGACGTGATCGAACTGGCCGGCGCCGAGGCCCTCGTGGATCGCGCGCGGGAGCATCTTGCCGCAGGCCGCCCCCTGCACGCCATCCATCTCGCCGAGCTCGTCTCGTCGGATGATCCCGCGGCCCGGGCGGTACTGCGGGAGGCACACGAAGTCCTGCTCGCGGACAGCACCAATTTCTGGGAACGAGCATGGCTCTCCGAACAAATAGCGAGGAACTCATGACGGCCCGTGTCGGCTTCGACTTCACCGGCACGACCGCGTTGATCACCGGTGGCACCAGCGGGATAGGGCACGCCACCGCGGTGCTGTTCCGGGATGCCGGAGCCGAGGTCACCATCACCGGCACCAAACCGGCGGCGACGGACTATGACGCCGACCTGGCCGGCATGGCCTACCGCTCGCTGCAGATCACCGACCATGACTCGGTGGATGCGCTGGCCGCCAGCTTCGCCAGCCTCGACGTCTTGATAAACAATGCGGGCGCGAATTTCCCAGGCGGCCTGGACGAATCGAAGCCGGAGGGTTTCGAGGCGTCGGTGGGCCTCAACCTCGTTGGGCCATACCGGCTTACGGTGGGACTGTACCGAGCCTTGAGGGCATCGACCGCGGCGGGAGGCGCCAGCGTGGTCAATCTGGCGTCGATGTCTGCGCTGCGGGCGGTTCCCTTGGTGCCCGGCTACGGGGCCGCGAAGGCCGGGATCGTCGACATCACCAGGAATCTCGCGGTCAAGTGGGCAACCAAGGGAATCCGGGTGAACGCCGTCGCACCGGGAACCATCGACACGCCGATGACCGCGCCCATGCACGCCGCGGCGGACATCGTGGAATCCGAGCTGGCACATATTCCGTTGCGCCGCTTCGGGTCCGTCACTGAGATCGCTCCCACGATCGCATTCCTGTGCACCGAGCAGAGCAGTTACACCAGCGGCGCGGTCTTCGTCGTCGACGGCGCGTCGGACTGCGTCTGAGATTAAGGACAAGACCATGGCACTCGCGCTTCGACCCGAGGACTTCTACCACACCGGCATCGTCGTGCCCGACCTCGAAGCCGCGATGGCCCGGCTCAGCACGCTGGCCGGCTACCGATGGATCACGCCGCTGACCTACACGCTGCCCTTCCGCACCGCGACCGAAACACACGAACTCACCTCGACATTCGTCTACTCCCTGCAGAGCCCGCACCTCGAACTCATCCAAGAGGTTCCCGATAGCCCGTGGAAGGCGGCGCCCGGCAACTCCGCTCATCACCTCGGCTACTTCACCGACGACCTTGCCGGCAGCGCAGAGATGCTAGAGGCCAACGGCTTCACCTTCGAAGCCACCGCCGATGTCTCACCGCCGGGCCTGGCGCTGTTCGCGTACTACGTCGACGCCTTCGGCACCCGCATCGAAATCGTCGACCGCGCACTTTTTCCCGACTTCGCCGCGTTCCTGCGGTCGGCGGCGGCGCCGGTCCAGGGCTGAGGGCCGGACATGGTGCTGACCGTGCTGCGCTTCAACTTCGCCTCGCCGCAGGGCGAGCCGAGGACGCAGAGCGGGATCTTGTCCGCCGCACTCGAACTGGCGCAGTGGGGCGAATCCCGAGGCATCACCACGGTCAGCGTCGACGAGCACCACGCGACCGGCCACGGATGGAGCTGCAACCCCATCATGGCGGCGTCGATGTTCTTGGCGCGAACGACGACTCTGATCGCCAGCGTGGACTGCGCGCTTGGCCCGTTGTGGAATCCCGTGCGCCTGGCCGAGGACATCGCGCTGGTTGACAACATGAGCCGAGGACGGCTGCACACCACGGTGGGGTTGGGTTACCGGACCGTCGAATACGACGCGCTGGCGGTCGATTTCGGCCGGCGGGGCGAGCTGATGGACGGCTTGATCGAGCGAATGCTGTCGGTGTGGTCCGGCGGCGACCCGGACTCAGGAATCTGCACCGGCACCTGGACCCGGCCGCACCCACCGCTGTATATCGGCGGGGGCGCGCGTGCGACAGCGCGGCGGGCCGCGCGCTTCCGGCTACCGCTCAGCCTGGCCGACCACCTGCCCGACATCGCCGACTACTACCGCGAGCTGTGTTCCGACGTCGGCCTGACGCCGTTCGTCATCATGCCCGGCCCGATCAACCGCGGCATGATCTACCTGCACGAGGATCCGGACCGGGCGTGGGCGGAACTCGGCGAGCACATCCTCTGGGAGGCAGTCACTTACGGCGAATGGGCAACCGACCATCGTTCACTCATGCACCTGCCGGGAGTCCGGACGCTGGACGAGGTGAAGGCATCGGGACGATACCGATTCCTGACTCCCGAGCAGCTCATCGCCGAAGTCCGCGAGTCCGAACACTACGGGCCGTTGGTGATGCATCCGCTGGTCGGCGGCATGCCCGTCGACGAAGCATGGCAGTCGGTTCAGCTGCTCACCGACGTGGTCCTGCCGGCGCTCGACTAAGTCTGTCGTCCTGATTGAAGCCCTCCGGGGCGGGTACTCGGGCATTTCGGGCTAATTCAACGTGCGCGTAATGGAGAGGAGTGTGCTGTGATCATCCTGGGCATCATTCTCTTGATCATCGGTTACTTCACGAGCCTGTCGATCCTGTACACGATCGGCGGAATCCTGGTGGTCATCGGTGTGATCTTGTGGATCCTCGGCGCGGTCGGGCGCCCGGTGGCCGGCAGAAGGGTCTGGTTCTAGCCGATTTCGTCAAGGGATGGGCGTCCGCCAAGGCGCTGCACCGTGGAGCTGGGGGCGGCAGCGGCTTGCTGTCCTGCATGCTGAGGCCCGGCGCCGTCACGCAATGCGGAAATAAGCCCGGCAACAAAGGCATCGCCGGCGCCGGTCGGATCGACCACGTCTACGTCGGCGAATTCGAATAGCTCGCTGCCTCCACGCCACGCCAGGAGGTCGCCCACGTCGGGAACCGCAATCGCAACGAGCTCAGGCCCGCACGTCAAAAGATTGTCGGCCAGCTCGGCCGCTTCGTCCACAGTGCCAACGGCTTTTCCACCGATAAGCGCGGCCTCTGTGGCATCGGCCCGTATCACGTCCACGGATGCAAGCAAATCGGCTTGAATATCCTGCGGCGGTGCACCATCCGCGACGACGCGCACACCACGCCGCCGGGCCCGGCGCGCGGCCGCCAGCGCCGTCTCCGCCGGCTGCTGCAGCTGAATTGAAACGATCTCCGCCCCGTTTAACCGCTCGGCCGACCGGTCGAGGTCGTCGACCCGCACGAGCGAGCTTTCCGGTATGTGTTCGAGAAGCATTCGCTCCGGCGGCGGTGCCACCAGATCAACCAGCAGTGCCGTGGTCCCGCGTCGCACGACGCCCCCTATGTCAATACCGTCACCTTCCGCTTCCTCAAGCACGAAAGTTCCCGCTGTGTCGTCGCCCACCACGCCGATTAGTGCGACCGGTACCCCGAGCTGGGCGAGACCGACTGCCTGGTTGGCGCCCTTGCCGCCCAGCAGCTCTTCGCGCTGCAGAATTGTTCTGGACTCACTCGCCGACGGTGGCCCATCGGTGCGTAGTACCAGGTCCCGGCCGATCTGGCCGATCACCACAACACTCATTGGGTTACTGTGCCCGTTTCCGCCCAACGTATGCGCGCTGCCAATGATGGCTCTTGATCGCTTCGAGGGCGTCGGTGACGTAGCGGTCCAGCGGGCGCGGCTTCTTGCTCGACTGGCGCACCCAGGTCTGGAATGCGAAATCGCCTGCGGCAAAGCCGAGTTGGACCAGAAGGCCTGGTCGGATATCGGCGTCGGGGTTGGCGCCCATGCGCTCGCCGATCAGTTTCGTCGCCCGTTCCTTGTCCGCGGGTGTGTGCAGCGTGACCTTGCCGAGCAGATTAGGCGCAACCAGCAGGGCTTCGCGCCACTCCTCACAGTCGGCTTCGTCGAATGACCGGGTTCGGACAATGATGGCGTTGATCAGTGCGACATCCGGCGCCTCTCCCGCCGGGCGTTGTTCGAGCAGGTTCACGATCGCGGCGCCACCGTGGCGAACCGGCGCAAGCAGCAGATCCTCCTTTGTTGGCACGTGCCGGAAGAAGGTGCGTGGCGAAACGCCTGCGGCCGAGGCGATTTCCTCGGTCGTCACGGCGTCGTACCCACGCTCGACGAAGAGCCGGAACGCCGCGCGCCTGATGTCGGCCCGGACCTGTGCGCGCTGTCGATCGCGCAGCGACTCTTTCATCGGAAGCTGCCGATACCACCGTCGACGTGAATGGTTTGACCCGTGATGAACGTGGCGTCGCTGCTGAGTAGGAACGCCACCAGCGCGCCCACGTCGGTGCGCACGTCTCCGATGCGCTTCATCGGAACGCGTCTCACCGCCTTCGCGTAATCGTCGGGCGCGTATTGCTTCCACAGCTTGACGCCGTCGGACTCGGCGAACGGGCAGATGACGTTGACGCGGATGTTGTCGCGCCCCCATTCCAGGGCGGCGACCTTCGACAGTCCCCGGATGCCCTCCTTGGCGGTTGCGTACCCGCCCCACCTGGGTTCGCCCCCGGTGCCCGTCCCCGAGCCGAGGTTCACGATCGATCCGCCGCCGGCCTCGACCATCACCGGGTGCACCGCCTGCATGAGCAGGAATGTTGCCCGGGGCCCGACGTCGTAGCCGAGCGCCAGGTCCTCGGTGGTGATGTCGACGAACGCCTTGGGCTCGTTGGTGGCGATGGCGTTGTTGACCAGGCCATGCACGGTACCGAAGGCGTCGATCGCAGCCGCCACGATCCGCTGGGCGCTGTCGGGATCGCGCAGATTGGCGACCAACTTCTCGACCCGGCCCGTCGACCCCAGCTCGTCGGTCGTCGTGCTCAGGACATCGGCTTGGATGTCGACCAGCAGCACCGCCGCACCGCGTTCGAGCAGCGCGGCGGCGATGCCCTTGCCCACGCCCTGCGCGGCACCGGTGACGATTGCCACGTGGCCGCGCATCGACTCGGGATGGGTGTAGGTCATGTCACGGGCCCCATCCGTAGCGGCACGCCCCGGTGCATCTCGTAGGTGCTGCGCGCGCCGCCGGGCAGCTCGATGAACTCCACCGGCGTTCCGTCCGGGTCCTTGACGAAAAACATTCGCACCCGCCTATTTCGAACGGATCCTGGTCGGGCGTACAGCCCGCGGCGGTGATGCGACGGTGGGTGTCGTCGAGGTCCGGGACGGAGAGCGACACGTTGTGGATGCCGGTGACGCGTCGGCGCTCCGGCTGGTCCGCGGGCGGCTTGGCGCCGAGGGAGAGCAGCTCGACCATCAACCCGCCCAGCAAGCCGCCCACCACCCGGCCCTCCTGCTTTCGCTTGGCATGCAGGACCGCGTCGAAGGGTTCCCCGGAGATCAGGGTCTCGAAGATGACCTCCATGCCGATCACGTCGCGGTAGAACGCCAGCGAGCGGTCCATGTCGGTCACGCCGATGACGAGGTGGCAGAACGACACATCGTCTAGGACGCCGGATGTCATAGCGGCGCAGCAAGTTTGGGGGCGGGGCGTCCGGCGAAAAGCGGTAGGTCGAGATAGGTCTTGATGCCGGGGCCGGCGGCGCAGACGTCGGGAATCGCGTTGACGCAGTGGTTGGCCGTGGCGACGACACCGGGGTTTCGTTTGAGCCCTTCGGCGATGGATGGTGGTTGCAGGCCCTTGAAGGTCAGAGACACGGTGGGGTCGCCGGTGATCTCGACCTCGAAGCGTTCGCCGAGCCCGCCGAAGTTCCAGTCCGGTTCCAGGTTGTCTTCACCCATCAGCCAGTTGACCGCCGCGGTGATGACCGGTTCGCCGTCGGCGATCGCTTGCCAGCGGAATCGGCGGGCGGCCACGGTTCCCTCGGTGATTGGGAAGGGGTCGTAGTCGATGTCGGCGGTCGCGACGGCGATCTCCTGGACGGTCCTGATGTTGGGATCGATGCGAAAACCCATGTGCTCGGCCACCATTCGCACGGACATCTTGAAGCCCGCCTCGAGCAGCGTGGCCATGGGCCCTTGCATGGCTTCCTCGGGGGTGCCGCCGAAGCCCATGATGTGGCGCACGACATCCGGCGCGTTGTAGGTGCGGATGTCGGAGAACTCCTCGGCGCGCACATGGGTGACCGCTGATGACAGTCCGGACAGCATCAGCGGGAATCGCTCCGTGATGCCGCCGGGATGGATGCCGGACCCGTGCAACGTCACCCCACCCTCGACCGCGGCGTCCGCAATTGCTTTGACGGCCGGGTTGTCGAGGTCGGGATATACCCAGCCGACCGGTGTGACGACGTTCTTGCCGGACCGCAGAATCGCGACGACCTCGTCGTCGTTGGGGATCAGTGGGCTGTACACGACGCAGTCGGCGTTGAGGGCGAGCACCTCGTCGGCGCTGGAGGTGGCGGTGACGCCGAGGTCGTCCGTTCCGATGATCCGGCCGACGTCGACGCCGTCCTTTTCCGCGCTGTGCACCCAGCACCCGACGAGCTCGAGCTGCGGATGATTCACGACGCATTCGATGGCGGCCTTGCCGACACCTCCGGTCGCCCACTGGATGACGCGAAGCTTGCTCATGGCTGACCTCCCGCACGCCTTTACATCGCACCAACGAGATGGCACGGTATGACTACCTGGCAGTGACTGTCAATGAGGAAGGTCGGTCGGTGGGCGTTCTCGACGGCAAGGTTGCGATCGTCACCGGGACCAGCCGCGGTGTCGGTGTCGGGATCGCGCATGAACTGCTCCGCGCCGGCGCCACGGTCGTCGGATGCTCACGCTCGCCACTGGACACCATCCCCGGCGTGGAAGCCGGCTGGGCGGCCCGAGCTTCGCAACGAGTGTGCGACCAAGGTGACTACCACTCGATCGACTCTCTCGTCGCCGACGTCGTGGCGACCCACGGCCGAATCGACATCCTGGTGAACAACGCCGGCGGCACCGTCCCGGCGCCGCATGTGGAGAGCATTCCCGAACTCGTCCAACGCATTCAGGGCGCGCCGCGAAGCGACGACGACTTCGAGCGCACGGCGCTGTTTCACGCTTATGCGGTGCAGATGAACCTCATCAGCCCGCTGTGGTTCGCCATCCGGGTGTACCGGCAGATGGCCACCCAGGACGGCACCGGCTGCATCATCAACATTTCCAGCGGTGCCGGGCATCCGGCGGGGTCACCGACGTTGGTCTCCTATGGCGCGGCCAAGAGCGGGCTCAATCACCTCACGCGGTCGCTGGCCGAGGAGTGGGGACCGAAGGTTCGTGTCAACTGCGTCGCGCTGGGCCCGACCATGACCGAGAACTTCCGGTCGTTCGTGCTGCCCAAAGACGATCCGACCGGCGAAAAGTACTTCGCCGCCGTCCCGTTGCGCCGCGCGGGGGAACCGGCGGAGGTGGGCCGCGTGTGCGTCTTTCTCGCGAGCGGGGACGCGGACTTCGTCAACGGCACGACGATCGAGCACGACGGCGGCATGCTGCCCGGCGTGCTCTACGACGCGGGCCTGAAGACGATCACCGATCTGCTGTAAGGAGATTCACGTGAGCAGCCTGCAACCCACTCCCGAACAGTTCGCCGCGCTGGCCGCGCGGCCGGCGGACGAACCGGTGGTGATGGTCAACCTGCTGACGTTCAAGGCTGACGGCGGCCTCGAGCGCTACGCACAGTACGGCCGTGACGTCATCCCGCACCTCGAACGCGTCGGCGCCGCGGTGCTCTACGCGGGAGGCGCGCCGGCGGTGGTCATCGGCGACGGCGAACGGCCTTGGTGGGACGCGGTTCTCGTCGTCCAATACCCGTCGCCCCAGGCGTTCATCGACATGGTGACCACTCAGGAGTACGCCAAGATCCACGAGAATCGTGCCGCGGGCTTGGAGCGCGGGGACCTGATCGCGACGTCGGCGTGGTCGGTCGCGTCGGAGTGATCTCCTGAGGCGCTAGCGGGTTGCTTCCCCGTGGGGGTCTAATTGGTGGATGGAACTGATGATGCCCACCGATTCGGTGTTTTTGCTGGGGGAATCCCGTGAGCACCCCATGCACGTCGGGGGCCTAGCGCTATACGAGCCGCCGCCCGGCGCCGATCGGGGATTCGTCCGCGAGTTCTACGACCGGCTGGTCGCACAGCAGGATTTCCAGCCCACCTTTCTCAAGCGTCCCGCGACGTTCTTCGGTGGAATCGCGAATCTCGCGTGGTCCTACGACAACGACCTCGACATCGACTATCACGTGCGGCGCTCGGCGCTGCCTTCTCCGGGGCGGGTTCGCGATCTGCTCGAACTGACCTCGCTGCTGCATAGCAGCCTGCTCGATCGCCACCGTCCGCTGTGGGAGGCGTACGTGATCGAGGGTCTCAAGGACGGCCGCTTCGCGGTCTACACCAAGATGCACCATGCACTCATCGACGGCGTCTCGGCCCTGAAGCTGATGCAACGCTCGCTGTCGTCCGACCCCGACGATCGCGAGATCCGGGCGCCATGGGGCCTGCTCAAACCCAAACGCAAGTCCGTCCCGTCGTCGCCGTTGAGCACGCTGAAACGGACCGCGGGAGGCGTTGCCGCACTGGCTCCTTCGACGGTCTCACTGGCTCGCGCGGCGCTGTTCGAGCAGCGGGTGACGCTGCCGTTCGGAGCCCCGCGCACCATGTTGAACGTCAAGATCGGGGGCGCCCGGCGGTGCGCGGCGCAGTCGTGGTCGGTCGATCGGATCAAGAACGTCAAGAAGGCCGCGGGCGTGACTCTCAACGATGTGGTCCTGACGATGTGCTCGGGAGCGCTGCGCTACTACCTGCTCGAGCAGAACGCGCTGCCGGACACCCCGCTGGTCGCGATGGTTCCGGTGAGCCTGCGCAAGGAACACGAGGCCGACGCCGGCGGCAACCTCGTCGGAGCCATCCTGTGCAACCTGGCCACCGACATCGAGGATGCGGCCAGACGGCTGGAGATCGTCAGCGAGTCGATGCGCAACAACAAGAAGGTGTTCTCTGAATTGCCCCGGTTCCAGGCGCTGGCGTTGTCCGCGATGAACATGGGTGCCCTGGCTCTGGCGGCGGTTCCGGGGTGGGTGTCGTCGACGTCGCCGCCGTTCAACCTGGTCATATCGAACGTGCCGGGGCCGCACGAGCAGCTGTATTACGGGGGTGCGCGGCTGGACGGCAGCTATCCGCTATCGGCGATCGTGGACGGCCAGGCGCTGAACATCACCCTGGTCAGCAACGGCGCCAATCTCGATTTCGGTTTGACCGGATGCCGGCGCAGCGTGCCGCACCTGCAGCGCCTGCTCGCCCACCTGGAGTCGTCGCTCAAAGACCTGGAACGCGCCGTCGGGGTCTGAGTAACTAGATGCCCAAACTCAGCGCCGGTGTGCTGTTGTACCGGGTTAGCGACGGCGTCGTCGAAGTTCTGATCGTGCATCCGGGCGGCCCGTTTTGGGCGCGCAAGGACGACGCGGCGTGGTCGATCCCGAAGGGTGAGTACACCGACGGCGAGGACCCCTGGACGGTCGCGCAGCGGGAGTTTTCCGAGGAGCTCGGGCTGCCGACGCCCGCGGGGCCGCGCGTCGATTTCGGTCGGCTCAAACAGCCCAGCGGCAAAGTGGTTACGGCCTTCGGCGTGCGGGCCGATCTCGACGTCACCGATACGCGCAGCAACACCTTCGAACTCGAATGGCCGAAGGGCTCGGGCAAGTTGCGGGAGTTCCCCGAAGTCGATCGCGTCGGCTGGTTCCCGGTGACGCAGGCCCGCACCAAGCTGCTCAAGGGACAGCGGCCGTTTCTGGAGCGATTGATGACCCTGCCCGAGTTGGCGGGCTTGGACGAAGGGATCTGAAATGCAGACGGTACGGACACCCGGCGAACGATTCGACAATCTGCCCGAATTCCCCTATGCCCCAAGGTATTGCGACATCCCCGATGGCGACGGCGCTACGCTGCGGGTCGCCTGGGTCGAAGATGGCCCGGAGAGCGCCGACCCCGTTCTCATGCTGCACGGTGAGCCGTCGTGGTCCTACCTGTACCGCAAGATGATTCCGATACTCGCAGCCGCCGGGCATCGCGTCGTGTGCCCCGACCTAGTCGGGTTCGGCCGTTCGGACAAGCCGACCCGCCGCGCGGACCACAGCTACGCACGCCACGTCGAGTGGATGCGGGCGCTGGCCTTCGATGTGCTGGACCTGCGCAACGTGACCCTGGTCGGGCAGGATTGGGGCGGGCTGATCGGATTGCGCCTGGCCGCAGAGCATCCCGAACGGTTTTCCCGCCTGGTCGTCGCCAACACCGGCCTGCCCGACGGCGAGCAGCCACTGCCCGAGGTCTGGTGGCGTTTTCGCGAAGCCATCACGACGGCACCGGAGCTGAACATCGGCGCGTTCGTCCAGAGTGGCTGTCGCCGCCCGATGAGCGACGAGGTGCGCGCGGGCTACGACGCGCCGTTTCCGGACGACGAGTATTGCGCGGGACCGCGCGCCATGCCCGGCCTGGTGCCGACCGCACCGGACGATCCCGCGTCCGCGGCCAACAAAGAGGCCTGGGCGAAGCTGTCGGTGAGCCCCACGCCGATGCTGGTCGCCTTCAGCGACAGCGACCCCATCACGGGGCCGATGGGCGAGATCTTCCGGCATGCGATGCGCGGCGCGCAGGGCGTCGACCATCCGCTGATTCGCGACGCCGGACACTTCGTGCAAGAGGATGCGGGCGAAGAGCTCGCCAACCACATCGCGGAATTCTTGAGCCGCTAGGGCTTTCGAAGTTTCAGCGCTCCCACGGCGCGCTTTCGTCCATCTTCTTGTAGTACTTCGCCAGGTGGCTTCGGACCCGGTCGATGTCGCTCTTGGGCAAGTCGATGCCGCCCCGGGCGCCGTCCATGATCGCGCCGGCGATCATCACCCCTCGCGGTACCGCTTTGAGCTTGCCGCCGATGACGTCGGCGAACAGCAGCTTGTACGCGGTGAAGTTATCTTTGTTGCCGGCGTCGTACCAGATGTGGGCATCGCGGTACTTCTGGTTCGGTTTGTGTTCCGCTCCGGCCCACTTCCGGACGCGCTTTTCGGCGGCGCCGCCGTCCCACTTGCGGTCGCGGTCCGCCAGCGGCAGATCCTTGAACGCGGTTACAGACATGTACCTCGCGTGCCCGCCGCGCCTTGGGGCTAAACCCGGGGTTGCTCGGTTAATCCACAGTTGGCGCTTCATTCACAGGTGGGCGTCATTTGCTGAAGAGATTTTGGGCCGGCAACGCTCGTTAGGCGCCACAGAAGCGGCTGTGGCCATACTTCTGTGAGCACCAGATGTCACCTGCGTGCGCATCGGTGAGTTCGGCGTCGTTGTGGGCTAAGTGGAGGACGGTGACACCGTCTGGGGCCACGACGAGCTCGGCCTTCCACGCGGTCTGCTCGTTGATGTCGCCGTCCAGTCCGTCGCCCCAGGCACCGATGCGCTGCTCCAACCTGATCGCGAGTCCCGGGCCGTCGCCCTGAGTCCAGCGCATGGTCCACCTCTCGCCGTCGCGGGCGCTGGACCCGAGCAGGATTGTTCCGGTGCCGTCGGGCGCGATCGTCATCGCGCTTAGGTGCCTCTGCCAGTCTCCGACGTAGTCGCCACGCGACGTCTGCATCGGCGGGATGTCCGCCGGATCGGCGTTGGCGACCGAGGCACCCGTAATGAGGGCGGCCGCTGCTGCGGTGAGCGCCACGATCGAGCGGGCAGTAATTTTCGCCATGGAATGTCCCTTCTGGGTAGCTCCTGGATGTGCCGTGCCAGGCGCGGGTCGTTAGCTGTTGCCGCATGTGACGGCCATTCGTGGAAAGAGTCTGGCAGCCGCCTTGCCTAATCCTTGTGCGATTCTTGCGGCGGCCTCAGGCGGCGCATCGACTCCGAACGCGCGCTCAGTGCCCCAGGCCCGGAACGATGTCGCCCAGACTGAAACTGACCGGCTGTTCGAGTTGTTCGTAGGTGCATGACCGTGGATCGCGGTCGGGGCGCCAGCGATTGAATTGGGCGGTGTGGCGGAAGCGCTGGCCTTCCATGTGGTCGTAGCGCACCTCGACGACCCGCTCGGGCCGCAGCGGGACGAACGACAGATCCTTGCCGGCGTTCCAGCGGGAGAACTCGTTCTTGCGCGGCGTGCGCTCGCCGGCTTCGTGGGCCGCCCAGTTCCAGGGATGGTCGTCGAAGTCGGTGACCAGCGGCTGCAGTTCGGAAAACAGCCGCCGCCGCTCGGCCATCGGGAAGGCCCCGATGACTCCGACCGACGCCAGCTGGCCATCGTCCTGATACAACCCGAGCAGTAGCGAGCCGATGGCGTCGCCGCCGGATTTGTGGACTCGATACCCGGCGACCACGCAGTCCGCGGTCCGCTCGTGCTTGACCTTGAACATGACGCGCTTGTCCGGCTGATAGGTGATCGCCAGCGGCTTGGCGACGACGCCGTCCAGGCCCGCGCCCTCGAATTCCTCGAACCATTGCTCTGCCGTCCCGAGATCGGTGGTGGCCGGCGTGACATGGAACGCGGGCCCGGAATCGGCCAGGGCGTCGACGAGGGCCGCGCGCCGCTCTTCGAACGGCCGCTGCGTGTAGTCCTCGTCGTCGACGGCGAGCAGGTCGAACGCGATGAACGACGCCGGCGTCTTCTCGGCGAGCATCCGCACTCGCGAATCGGCGGGATGGATGCGCTGCTGCAGCGCCTCGAAGTCCAGGCCGTGGTCGGTGGCGATGACGATCTCGCCGTCGATCACGCACCGCTGCGGCAGCTCGGCCTGTGCCGCCGCGACCAGCTCGGGGAAGTAGCGGGTCATCGGCCGCTCGTTCCGGCTGCCCAGCTCCACTTGATCGTGGTCGCGGAAACAAATGGACCTGAACCCGTCCCACTTCGGCTCGTATGACGCATCGGGCGGGATCGACCGCACCGACTTGGCCAGCATCGGCGAGATCGGCGGCATCACGGGCAAGTCCATTGGTTCATTGTGGCCTGCGGCATGTTGGAATCGTGGTGTGGCCGCACCAGCAGAAGAGGTCGACGTCGACGGCATCGCGGTTCGGCTGACCAATCCGGACAAGGTGTATTTCCCCCAACTCGGGTCGAACGGCACCAAGCGGCGGCTCGTCGAGTACTACCGCGCCGTGGCGGGCGGGCCGATGCTGGACACGCTGCGCAATCGGCCCACCCACCTGCAGCGCTTCCCGGACGGCATCGACGGCGAGGAGATCTATCAAAAGCGGGTGCCGCTGCATCATCCCGACTACCTCGAGACCTGCCGGGTGACGTTTCCGTCGGGACGAACCGCCGACGCGTTGAAGGTGACCCACCCGGCGGCGATTGTGTGGGCCGCGCAGATGGGCACCGTCACGCTGCACCCATGGCAGGTGCGCTGCCCCGACACCGAGCACCCCGACGAGCTGCGCATCGATCTGGACCCGCAACCCGGCGTCGCCTTCGAGCAGGCCCGCACGGTGGCGGTCGACGTGCTGCGGCCCCTGCTCGACGAGCTGGGTCTGATCGGTTATCCCAAGACGTCCGGGGGCCGCGGCATCCACGTGTTCCTACGGATCGCCACCGACTGGGACTTCATTCAAGTCCGCCGGGCGGGCATCGCGCTGGCCCGTGAGGTCGAACGCCGTGCACCGGATTTGGTCACCACCTCATGGTGGAAGGAGGAGCGCGGCGAGCGTATCTTCATCGACTTCAACCAGAACGCCCGGGACCGCACCATGGCGTCGGCGTATTCGGTGCGGCGCACCCCGATCGCCACCGTGTCGACGCCGCTGGCGTGGGACGAGCTGGCCGGCGCCCAGCCCGACGACTACACGATGGCGACGGTGCCCGATCTCGTGGCCGGCCGCGACGACCCTTGGGCCGCAATGGATTCCGTTGCTCAGTCCATTGCGCCGCTGCTGGAAATGGTCGAGGCCGACGAACGACGCGGCCTTGGCGATATGCCCTACCCGCCGAACTACCCGAAAATGCCGGGCGAACCGAAACGTGTTCAGCCGAGCCGCGACACCGATCTCAAGGGCCAGCGAAACTAGAGCCGATCGGCTGCAAATGCCGCGGCCTGGTTGGTCATCCCGGACTGAACATACAAAACGTGTGCGGTCGGGTTTCTCCCTTCGGAGCAGATCGGATCGTTGGGAACGCACAGGTCAATCGTCTTGGGGCGGTAGAGCGGGCTGATCGTCGGAAGCCGGCCGCCCCCAAGCGTTCTCGCGAAGTTACTTTCTGGATTGCCGAAGACGGCCACCGCGGCGACATGACTCGCTGCC
This sequence comes from Mycobacterium sp. IS-836, assembly GCF_001954275.1. GTDB lineage: Bacteria > Actinomycetota > Actinomycetes > Mycobacteriales > Mycobacteriaceae > Mycobacterium. The sequence continues at coordinate 44,972 of NZ_MBEU01000053.1, forward strand.
TGGGGCGGCAGGTTGTCGGTGGTCATATCGATCACGCCCGCGCCTTGCGAGTACCCGCCGAGCACGATTCTGGTGTTGGGACAGTTCGCAACCGTTGACTGGACATGACCGCCCGCATCGCCGGCCCCGGCCAACGAACTCCGCACGAAATCGTCGGTGGCGGGGTAGTTGACCGCGTATACGCCGACGGACCGGCCGCCAACACGCGACCTAAGGGAGTCCACGAATGCCTGGCCGACCCCTCCGACGCCGGGAGGTTCGTTGGTGCCGCGAGCGAATACCACCTCGACGTCGGAACACGGGCCCGCGAAGGCGTAGCGGGTATCGATGAACGCGCTCAGCGGCGTCCATGTGATGACCACCGCCGCACACAGGATGCGAGCGACGGTTCGTGCGCGCATTGCCAAATGCCGTATCGCTGCAATTCGTTGGGACCGAATGAAAGTGTAGTCGGCCCGTCCGGGCCAGTTTAGGCCCAAGTGCCTTTGCGCCGGTGAGCCAGCGCCCAGGCTTCCATGATCAGCTTAAAAATGGATGGCCGCACCAGCCGGTTGAGCTTATGGAAGCGGCGGAAATCCTCGAATGCCGTTCGGAAATCCTGTTCGCTCGCTCGGTACTCCGCGTAAACGCGTTCCAACGCAGACTCATCCCAGGACTCATTCCGCGCGGCAGCGCCCAAGGTTTCGTAGACGGTGGAAATCCAGTCCGTGCCGAAGGAGTCTGTGACCGGGCCGCAGTGTCGCTGCCGACGGAGATCGTCTTGGAGGAACTCCTCAATTGCGCCGTCCTCGTCCCGGGCATCGAGGTCGATGGCAAGCGCCACGGAAATCCGCTTTACCTCCCGGCGCCAATCCGCGAGAAGGTTGGCGTAATCGACGAACACTCGCGGCATGCCGCGCGTGTGTCTTTCGGCCACCAGATTGAATTTCAGCCACAAGGCGCTCGATAGCTCCGCCGAGGCTCCACTGCTTGCCGCGACCGAGGCGATGACTTCCTGCGGATGGCGCACCGCGATCACGGTCACGACGTCAAATCCGGCCTGACGTGCCGCGTCGAACCACACACTGGACAGCACCGTGATCCGCGGGTCCTTGATCAGCACCAGCGGCGCGGCCGGCAACGTGGTCAAAAACGCCCGGATCTCGGCGATGCAGGCGGCCTTCGCTTCGGCATCGAACGGACCGTCCTCGTGCAGGCGTAGTGTCGGGTCGAACATGGTGCTGCCGTGGCGCCGCAAAATTGTTTCGTTGAGGTAATTGGCCGCGCGCGGCTCCCAATGGCCGACCGGATTGTCCGCCATGGCGCCCACCAACTTGTCGGGCAGTGCGCCACCGCACAGCGAGAGAACCCGCGTGAGCGCCGACGTTCCGGATCGGTTCATCCCCAACACGAACAGAATGACCGAGCGGGCCGCAGGCCCGCTCTGCGCGGCGACTGTGGTCAACTGCCGGCTTGGCATTAAGCGTGGCCGCCCGGCAGTGGCGCGCCGATTGCGCCCAATCCGATAGCCGCTCGCATGAAAAACAGCGCGGGACGACATTTGCCCACCAAGCCCTCCGTGTTTGGTGCCGCTGTGTCTGAAGTAAACATTTACATACTACGATGCATGTGTAACGGTGAAATTAATACAATTTGTCTTGTTTGGCACAAAAACTATGATGCTCAGTTTCCTGGTGAGCGGTGGCCGCCCCTCAACAGCGCTTGGGACGGCCATCCTCGATCCAGCTACCGCACGCCGAAGTTAAAAGCCCGGCGGGTGCGGCGCTCCAGGCGGTGGCGGCCCATCCGGGCCAGGCGGCGGCGGTGGCGCAAACGGTCCAGCCGGACCACCAGGCCCGTGCGGTGGCAGCCAAGGTTGGCCGGGCCCCGGCGGTGGGGGCGGGGGATCCGCACTGGCTATCCCAATACCGAAGCCCGCCGCGGTTATCCCAAGGGCACCCGCGAGCAAGGAACCAGCGATTACCTGTTTGATCTTCATGTTCGGCCGTTACTCCTATCTGCTTGTCGGTCCAACTGGTGCGGGCTGGGACGCGCTTGGCGGCGGTCCAGCCGGCGGAAGGCCGGGCTCCGGCAGTTGCGGGCGCCCCGCTGGCGGGGGCGGTGCGAAGGCCGGCCCGGGCGGTGGTGGGCCCCAGCCCGGTGGGATTGCCCACGCCGGTGGTGGCGGTGGCGGTGGCATGCCGAAGGGACCGGGCGGTGGTCCCCAGGCCAACGGAAGCAACAGCGCGGTCAGGATCGCCCCCACGATCAGGCCGCCGACGCCCGCGCCGACCGCGACGCCGACGGGGTGCCGTTGCACGACGGACGGTGGGGGCGCAGAGCCCCTCGGCGCCTCGGGTGTGTGTAACGGTTGCTCGTCGGCCATAGCTTCCTCCCGGTGTGCGAATTGTTGCGATGCGGGCGAAGCTAGGAAGCGAATCTGAAGCCAACCTGAAGACATCGCGCAGGAGCCCGGTTTCTTCAGGTGGATTTCAGGAAGCGGCCGAGAATGAGGGCATGAAACAAACATCCCGCCCAGGCGCAGGGGCCCGCGTGCTGGTCGTCGAGGACTCAGAGACGATCCGCGAAATGGTGCGGGAGGCGCTGACCGAGGTCGGGTACATCACCGCGGCCCGTACAGACGGGGCGGGGCTGGAGGATGTCCTGGAAGGATTTCGTCCCGATCTGGTGGTCCTGGACGTGATGATGCCCGGGCGCGACGGCTTCGCGTTGATCGATGTCATCCGCGACTGGGGCCACGCCGGCATCGTGTTGCTCACTGCCCGTGATGGGCTGCCCGACCGGCTGCGCGGGCTCGACGGCGGCGCCGACGATTACGTGGTCAAACCCTTCGAGCTCGCCGAGGTGATCTCGCGTGTCGGCGCGGTGCTGCGCCGCCGCGGCCGGCTACCCGCCGTTATCCAATGCGGCGACCTGACGTTGGACCTCGGCGCCTCGGTCGCCGCTCGGGCGGGATCGCCCCTGGACCTGACCGCCACCGAACTGCGGCTGCTCGGGTTCCTGGTCGAGCAGCGCGGCCGCATCGTGAGTACCGGGCAGATCCTGACCGCCCTCTGGGGCTATGACGCCTACGACGCCAACCTGGTGCATGTCCACGTCAGCGGACTGCGCCGCAAACTGGAGGCGCACGGACCCCGCATCCTGCAGACGGTGCGCGGCATCGGCTACCGCCTGCAACCAGTCCGGCAATGAGTGGCCGGCGCGCCGCGGGCCCGGCGCAGACCCGCACGCCCTCGTTGCACCGGCGGGTCGCCCTGATGGTCCTCGGTGTGCTCGGCGTCCTTTTGCTGGTGCTGGGCCTGACCATTGACCTGATGCTCGGGGCGCAGACCCGCCGCGATCTCCACGATCGGCTGATGGCCACCGCCGCCCGTGCCGACGCGTTGGCCGCCGCCAATGTCCCGCCCGATCGCCTGGTGGCTCAGCTCGAGGGCGGAGGAATTCGCGCGCTGCTCGTCGCCGCGGACGGAACCACTTACGGTGATCACGGCATCCACCCCGACACGACCAGCGGACCCACGGAACCTCCGCCTCCGCCGCCGCCACCGGGTTGGCCGGGACCACCATTGGGCTGGCCGCCGCCACCACCGGGCTGGCCGCCACCACCGGGGTGGCCCCCGCCCCCACCACCACCGGTCGCGCCACCCGACGCCACCGCCACCGTGGTGGTGCACTCACTGACATCGGGCGGCCGGGTGATCCTGGTCGCGGACACTACCCAAACCACCGCGCTGATCCGACGGCTGCGCGAAGTTCTGCTGGCCGGCGGCCTGATCACGCTGATGGTGGCCGGTCTACTGGTCACCGCCGTCTCCCGCGCCGCCCTGCGGCCTCTGGATCGGCTTACCTCCGTCGCACGATCGATCACCAGCGGCGACCGCGGCAGGCGACTGCGACCCGACCGCGTCGGCACCGAACTCGGCCGCGCAGCAGCGGCTTTCGACGGAATGCTCGACGCGTTGGAAGCATCCGAACAGCGCACTCGCCAGTTCCTGGCCGATGCCGCCCACGAACTGCGCACACCCATGGCCGGAATCGGCGTCGCTGCCGAACAGCTGATGGGGGCCGCCGCCCAAGGCGGCGAAGATGCTCGCGCGAAAGCCCAATACCGCCGCGCAGCAATGCTTTTGGCCGAATCCCAACGGGCCGGTCGACTGGTCGCCGACATGCTGGATCTGAGCCGCATCGACGCCGGGGTGACACTGGACCTCTCCGATACCGACCTCGTCGAGATCGCCGAAGCCGAATGCGAGCGAGTGGCCGTGCTCTCTCCGGATATCGCCATCACGCGCACCGGTGAGCCGAGTGTGCCCGTGCGCGCCGACCGGACCCGCGTTGCCCAGATCGTGTCGAATCTCGTCGACAATGCCCGCCGACACACCCCATCCGGCGGGCACATCGTGATCGATGTGTGCAGGGCTGGGCCGCATGTCGAGTTGACCGTCACCGATTCGGGCTCCGGTATCGCAGACTCCGACCGTGAGCGGATCTTTGACCGGCTTGTCCGTCTGGACCTAGCCCGCGATCGCGACCACGGCGGCGCCGGGCTCGGCCTGCCGATCGCCCGGGCGCTGGCGCGCGCTCATCACGGAGATCTCGTCTGCGTGCCCAACGATCGAGGGGCGCGGTTCCGGCTCACCTTGCCGCCGCATCCCGGAGCGCCATAAGCGGGGCTGCTCAGTCACACGTCGCCGCGACGGCCGGACATGCAAAACAACAGATTTGCGAACACGACGGGCTGGCTTACCTGCATGGCCACCGTCACCACGTCATAGTCGGGGAACGTGGACACGCCTGCTCCCGGCATCGTTTTCAAGACGGCAGCCCAATGTGCTTGATCGTCGTTGTTGGTGGCGGCGTATAGCTTCATGTCTGACGCGCAGAACGGAAAAAGCTCGCCGGCGGCGACGGCTTCGGCGATTGCCGTCGCGACGCCGGGTTTTTCCGTTATCCGGTAGTCATCCAGGCTGATCACGCCCCGCTGGCCGGCGTGCTTGGCGACGAGCTTGATGTCGCCCCTGGCGCGCTGATAGCTGTGGCCGCCGTCGATGTGCACGAAACGCAACGGCGGGAGGTCGGTTAATTGCGCTGAGTCACAAATTCTGATGTCGAGTTGTCGTCGGCTGTGAAACTGCTCCCAGTTGCGCCGGAACGCCGCGACATCCAGACCGTCGTAGGGTTCCCGGTCCTGGATGGGAATGTCCTCCTGCGACATCACCTTTTCGAACAGATCGCACGCGATGAGGCGCTCATCCGGGCGCAGGCCGCAGCCCATCAATATGGCCGATTTACCCAGGTAGACTCCGATCTCGAGCATGTCTCCCGCGACTCCGCCGTCGAGCTGGTGGCCCAGGATGAAATCAAACAGCATGAAGTCGGCGGGGTAGAAGAAGCCGGGAATTTGTGCGGACGCGCGCGCATATCGTGCGGCGGTCTCGAGCTTCAGCATTGATGCAAGCGTACAACTCGGCGCTGTGCACTGAAACGGGTTCTCGCAGCGATCTTTTGGGGCGAAGGGCATCGCTGCGTTACATTTGCCGCGATGAAATTTGCGCTGGCAACCCTGGGAAGTCGGGGCGATGCCGAGCCGTACGCAGCCGTCGGTCGGGAGCTGCAGCGTCGAGGTCACGAAGTACGCATGGCGGTCCCGCCCGCCTATCTCGAGTTCGTCGAATCGGCCGGGCTTGCCGCGGTTCCCCACGGCGCGAACTTGGTCCGCAAATTCGCGCCGATGCCGAATCCGATCAGCATGATGTGGGAAATCTTGCGGGATGTCACCCAATACTGGCCGGAGGTGGGTACGGCACTGACGTCGTTGGCAGACGGGGCCGATCTGCTGCTGGCGGACCCAAGTCAACAAGGGCTGGCCGCCAATGTTGGGGAGTACTACGGCATTCCGCTGGCCACCCTGCACTTCTACCCGATCGAGGCCGGTGGTCCGGGCATAACCAAAGACGCGGAGGACGCCCATCGGCGGGAACTGGGCCTGCCGGAGGAAACAGGGCCCTCGGAATGGCTGGAGATCCAGGCCTACGACGAGCTGTTCTTTCCCGGGCTGGCCGCCGAATGGGCGAAGCGGGGCCTCCGGCGGCCTTTCGTTGGCGGGCTGACGCTGGAGTTGCGGATGGACGTCGACGACGAGGTCGCGTCGTGGATTGACGCGGGCACGCCGCCGATCTACTTCGGCTTCGGCAGCGTGCGAGTCGCGTCTCCCGATGACGCGGTCGCGATGATCAGCGCGGCCTGCGCCGAGCTAGGCGAGCGGGCGTTGATTTGCAGTGGCGCAAGCGATTTCACCGACATCTCGCAATCCGAGCACGTCAAGATTGTGGACGCGGTGAACCACTCGGCCGTCTTTCCCGCTTGCCGTGCGGTCGTCCACCACGGGGGACCCGGCACCACGTTCGCGGGCATCCGGGCCGGAGCCCCGACGCTGATCCTTTGGGTTTCGGTCGATCAGCCGATGTGGGGTGCCGCGGTCAGCCGACTAGATGTCGGGACCGCGCGCCCCTTCTTCGAGACCACCCAGAAGCTGCTGGTCGCAGATCTGCGGTCCATCCTCACTCCGCACCGCGTCAGGCGGACCCGCGAGGTCGCCGCCCAGATGACCACACCCGCCGAAAGCGTCACCGCCGCTGCCGATCTGCTGGAAGACGCCGCCCGCCTGGGTCGCCGTGCCTAGTTCGGTCAAGTGGCGAACGCTGACAACCACGACCAGCGGCCAAAGCATTTCCGCCGTCGCGGCGGCGCGTTCGCTCAGCCCCACATCGATGCCGCTCCACGCGTCGCAACACAGCCAGACCACCAGTCCGAACAGCAGCGCCGACACCGAAATGGCCCAACGCCTGCGCCGCGGCCAAGGCATCGTTGGGTCCGGCGAAACCGTGAGCACCGGCCAGATTGCCAACAGGATGACGCCCAGCCCGGTGGCCGCTATGTGAGCGGTGGCGGTGCCAAGCCGATCGGGCAGCGCGGCGGTCGCGAGACCGCAGCAACCGGCGATCGCCAACGCGATGCGGGGCAGGCCGGGCAGCACTCGTAGCCCGGCGGCGGTGACGATCAGGCAGCCGGCGCTGACCGCGAACCCCGCCGTCATGATCCAGTCGCCGCGGCCGGTCAGGGCCAGGGCGCTGAGAGTCTGGGTGAACGGGTCGTAGGAATCGATCCGCATCGAGCGCGCGATGCTGGCGCACGCCAGCAGGACGGTCGGCGCAGCCGCCGCCGATACCACAGCCCACCAAGGCGTTGTCACCCGCCTTGCCATTGTGGGTGGTTACCCGGGCTGACGCCCGCCGAACAGAATCGGCGGCACGGTTCTCAGCCTTCCTCAAGGTTGCGAACCGCGGTACCGGGTAGGCACCGCAAAGGATGCCTAGCGCTTGGATGGTGATGAAACCCCCGGCCCGCTGGATCAGCCGTCGACTGCCGGTGTCGTTGTTTGATGTAGCGCAGCTACCCGTGCGCTCTGTGGGCCGGCTCCTCGGTGCGGCGCCGAATCAGGCGCAGGTGGAACCGCCGCCGGGTGCCCCCCTGGTGGTGGTCGACGGCATGCCCGAGGGGGCACCTCCGGCGGCGCGGCGGCCCGAGCCGCAGCTACCGTCACCGGTCGGCTGGCCGTTCGGTGAGCACTTTCCGCGCACCTGCGGCACCGGCCGCTTGGCCGCTGGCGCGTCGTTTTGGACGGATTTCCTCTATGACGACCACGGCGCGACCGGCACGCGCGTCAGGCTGCCGGCGGCGGGACGCATCGTGCCGCCCAAGGGCACCTATCTCTATCCCGACGGGGCAGCGGGCCGCAACGGCGCCGATATCTTCCGCGTCGCGGTCGGCCTCACCGAAACCCACACCTGGTGGCGGGTCGACTGGAACACGCTGCAGGATCCGTCGGTGCCGATCGCGTTGTTCGCATTCGACACCGGCCGGGATCCCGGTGGCACTGGGCAGTGGCCCGCAGGCGCGGGTGTTCGCTCGGCCGGTATCGACTCGGCGCTGCTGATTTCGGGTGCGGGCGCGTGGCTGATCGACCTGGTGACGCGGACAACCACAGCGGTCGGACACTCCGTCGACGGGAACGCGCGGTCGTTTCTGGCGCAGATTCCGCGCGAGCTGGTGGAGCCGGCCGGGAAATGGACGGTGCGGCTGGTGTCCGGCCTGGCCAACCCGGCGGGTGACGGGTTCGCGGAAGTGCCTCCCGAGCGTGGGGCGCGGCCGCGTCAACCCAACGTCTACAACATCGCGTTCCGCCGCCACGAGCAGGAGCCGCAACGCTACAACTTCTGGCTGGACAAGGCGCAGGCTGAGGCGCTCGACGACGGCGACGTGTCGCAGTTCTCGCTGGCGGTGGCGTGGGATGAACTCGCCGCTGGCACAACGACCGACGAACCAGTGGTGACGGGCCCGTCGACGCGGTGGTACGTCTCCTCGGTGGAGCTTGGGCAGGGGATCGCCGACGCGGACTTGTTGTCCACCGAGCCGCAGTTCCTCGGGCGTGTACAGCCTTACTCGATCTGCCTGCCGAAGACCTTCGCACCGGGTAAGGCGCTGCCGCTGACGCTGCTCCTGCACTCGATAGCGATGGGCAAGAACCAGTTCGCCGCGGTGAATCCCCGCCTGGTGCAACAGATTTGCGACGGGCGCGACTCGGTGGTCGCCACGCCGCTGGGTCGTGGCCCGGCGTGTTGGTTTCTCGACGAGGGTGAGCTCGACCTGTGGGAGGTCTGGGCGCGGGTCGCCGAACAGCTCGGTACGGATCCCAATCGCACTGTGATTGCCGGTTTTTCGATGGGCGGCTATGCGGCCTATCGGCTGGCGCTGACATACCCGACGGCGTTTGCGCAGGCCGTCGTTCTCGCCGGGGCTCCCACCTGCGGGGTGCGCCTACTGCCCGGGATCAAAATGGCGGCCGACCGAAACCCGGACTCGCACTGCGCGCGTGAGGGCGAAACCTGGCCGCTGCTCCACAACGCCCGATGGTTGCCCTTCGTCATCGCCCACGGTGTGCTCGATGAGTTGGTGCCAATCTTCTCGGTAGTGCCGCAGGTGCTGCGGCTCGACCGGCTTGGGTACCGTTACCGCTTCGTGGCGTACCTGGCTGAAGACCACATCGTTCTTGCGGCGCAGGGCAAGTTCGACGACGCGGTCGCCCATATGGGCACCGCAAACCGTCACCCGGACCCCGGCCATATCACCTTCTCCTGGTACCCGCAGCTGGTGCGCACCGACCTGGGTATTGGGCCACACCGGGTTTGGTGGATATCGGGTCTGCAGGCGGATCCGCAGACCGCCTCCAAGCGGGGCGCGGTCGCCACAGTGGACGCCCGGTCATACGCCCGACCGGATCGGACGCGGAGCACGCACCGGCGTGGCGGCCTCATCCTGAATTTCAAGCCGACCCCGGGGTTTTACGCGGAGCGGACCTGGCGGCTGGGTCCGCACCCCCGACCGCAACCCCGGCTGACGTTGCGCCTCACCGGTGTCGCTGCCCTGACTGTCGACGCCGGCCGGGCTGGGGTTGCGGCGTTGCCCTACAGCACGGTCACGGTCATCACCGACTGCCCGGTGCAATTAACCCTGGACAAGCTGGCGCCCGGCACCGTCGCGCGGATCGATGGTGCGTTTACGGATACGACCGTCGCGGTGCCACAGGGGCGACACCGGATCACGCTTGCTGCGGGCGGGGCCTTAGGGCGTGGCCGGCTAGAACCGCGATGAGCGCGCCCGCCACGCCTGCGACCGGCGCGACCATCGACGGCCCGGAGAGCACGAAGTAGCCGAACGCGATGCCGACGGAGAGTAAGGCCACCCGCATGGGTGTCCAGTGGGCCGTTGACGGCAGTTGGAAGGACAGCCGAATGCCCAGCAGCAGCGCGAGGATGTGACCGAAGGCGGTGAAGTCGGCTCCCAGGGCCGCGATCATCGCCACGCCGAGCCACCACCCGACCCAGGCCGCCCGCCAGCGCGACGGTATCGATGCCGTCAGCGCGCCAAGAACGCACACCGCGCCGTAGCTGACCCCCACGTCGCTGGCCCGCGCCACCGACATCGGCAGCCATCCCGCCTTCAGCGCGGCGGCCAAACCTATCGCGACCAACAGCGTCGCGCCGATGTGACCGACCGTGAACGTGAGGACCAAACCCCTACTGCGCCAAATCAGTTCGCCAAGCGCCAGCAGGCACACCAAGCCCGGCAACCAGACATAGACCGCATCGCTGCCGTCGACGAAGGCGCTGCCGACCAGGGTGCCCATGTGGCCGTGGCGCAGATTGTGCAAGTTGGTACTCATGCGGCTCACGGCGGCCTCGCGCGCGTGCGGACCGAGCATGGTCAGCGTAAGAGACACCCCGATCAGCAACAGTGCGTATCCGGCCGTGACGCGCAATCGCGCAACCGTCGCCTTCATACGTCAACGATGCTGGTTGGCGGCGCGATCGGCCACATTCTTAACGAAGCTTTCACACCCGTGTGATGAATCTTCACAGATTTTCGGGGGCTCTTGACGAGGCAATCGTGATGCTGCTAGACATGGCCCTGCGCAGCAAATTGGGCGATCGCCCAAAAACAGCCCGGGCGGAGGGTGCAATGGGCCGGATGGACGGCAAGGTCGCGTTCGTGACGGGGGCGGCCCGCGGGCAGGGCAGAAGCCACGCGGTGCGGCTCGCGCGGGAGGGGGCCGACATCATCGCCGTGGACATCTGCCGCAAATTCGAGGCTTCGCCCGCCGACGGCGCGACGCCGGAAGATCTCGACGAGACGGCGGGGATGGTGAAGAACGCCGGGGGCCGTGTCGTCACCGCCGAAGTCGACGTGCGCGATTTCGACGCCCTGAGCGCCGTCGTCGACGGCGGAGTCGAGCAGCTGGGTCGCCTGGATGTCATCGTGGCCAACGCCGGTATCGGTACGACGGCGGGAAAGCTGCACAAGGCCGACGAGGCGCTGTGGCAGGAGATGATCGACGTCAATCTGAGCGGGGTCTGGAAGACGGTGAAGGCCGGCGTTCCACACATCCTGCGGGGCGATCGCGGCGGCTCGATCGTCTTGACGTCCTCCGTGGCCGGTTTCAAGGCCTACCCGCACGTCGGGCACTACGTGGCGGCCAAGCACGGGGTGATCGGCCTGATGCGATCGTTCGCCGTCGAATTGGGTCAGCGGATGATCAGGGTCAACGCCGTTCTCCCGACCCATGTGAATTCGCCGTTGTTGATGAACGAGCAGACCTACCGCGCATTTCGGCCCGAACTGGAAAACCCCGGTCCGGACGATCTCGCGCCGGTGTGCCAGAGCTTTCACGTCCTGCCGATCCCCTGGGTGACCCCCGAAGACATCAGCAACGCCGTGCTGTTCCTGGCCTCCGACGAAGCGCGCTACATCACCGGCGTCGCGCTCAACGTGGATGCCGGCAGCAGCCTGAAGTAAGGAACGCATCGTGACCGTCACCAACGACACGGACGTCTATTACGACCCCTACGACACCGGCATCAACGCCGACCCTTATCCGACCTACGCGCGGCTGCGCGACGAGGCGCCGATCTACTACAACGAGCGCTACGACTTCTGGGCGATATCACGACATTCCGACGTCGAACGGGCACTGGCCAACTGGGAGACCTTCTCCAACCGACGCGGCGACATCCTCGAGCTGATCAAGTCGAAATTCGACATGCCCGGCGGCGTCATGATGTTCCAGGATCCGCCCGAGCACACGGCGCTGCGCGGGCTGATGTCACGGGTATTCACCCCGCGCCGGATGGCCGAAATCGAAGACCAGATCCGCGCCTACTGCGTCCGGTGCCTGGATCCGCTCGTCGGATCGGACGGATTCGACATCATCGCCGAGCTCGCGTCGATGATGCCGATGCGGGTGATCGGCATGCTGCTGGGAATTCCCGAGTCCGAGCAGATCTCGGTCCGGGACGCCAACGATGCCAACCTGCGGACCAAGCCGGGCGCGCCGCTGAAGGTCGCCGACGCCGACTCCATCGCCGACGGCCGGATCTATGCCGACTACGTCGAGTGGCGATCGAAGAACCCGTCCGACGACCTGATGACGCAGCTGCTCAACGTCGAGTTCGACGACGATGCGGGCGTGCACCGCAAGCTCACCCGCAAGGAGGTCCTGCACTACACGCAGGTGGTCGCCGGCGCCGGTAACGAGACGACGGGTCGGCTGATCGGCTGGCTCGCCAAGGTGCTCGCCGAGCATCCCGACCAACGTCGGGAGATCTACGAGGATCGGTCGCTGCTGAACCGCACCGTCGACGAGACGCTGCGGTTCGAACCCACCGGCCCCCACGTAGCCCGTTGGATGGCAAAGGATTTCGAAATCTACGGCACCACCGTTCCGGCTGGCAGCGCAATGCTGCTACTCTTCGGAGCCGCCAATCGCGACCCACGCCGCTACACCGATCCGGACACGTTCAACATCCACCGCGACAACATCTCGCACATCACCTTCGGCAAGGGAGTGCACTACTGCCTGGGCGCCAACCTGGCCCGGCTGGAGGGGCGCGTCGCGCTCGACGAGATGCTCAACCGCTGGCCCGAATGGGACATCGACTACGACACAGCAAAATTGGCGCCGACGTCGACGGTTCGCGGCTGGGAGCGGCTGCGGGTGGTGCTGCCCTGAGGTCAGCCGCGGCGCGGCTTCGGTGTCGGCATCTCGTACCGGTCCAGCAGGCGGTTGACGAGCGCGACGGCCTCGTCGTGACCCCCGGAAGTGCCGAGCGCCTGTTCCAAGATGAGCATGCGGCCAATCGACGCGATGACGACCGCGATGCCCGCCGGTGGGAATTCCGTTGTGTCAAGCCCATGTTCGCGAACGACGAAGTTCAGTGCCGTGATTTGCATTTCGCGCCACCGCTCCTGCCACGCCGCGATCTCGGCCCTGATCTCCTTGCGGTGGTTGGCAAGGCCCATGAATTCCAGGAGCAGCCGGGTGTCCTTCGGCCCGATCAGGGTGTCCCACAAGGCATGCAGGGGCCGGTCGGAGGCCAGCGCCTTCTTTTGCCGCTCCAGATACGCGGCGGCGCCGCGCCGGAACACGTCCAAGTACAGCTCGTCCATCGTGGGGAAGTAGTAGTGCACCAACGCCGGTTTGACGCCGGCTTCGGCCGCGACCCGCCGCGATGTGGCCGCGGCGTAGCCCTCGTCGACCATGATCCGACTCGTCGCGTCGATCAGCATGTCGCGAGTGGTCATCGACCTACCTTCGTTGAGCGATTGCCCAAATCGTACTTGACCGTGGTGCGCCGGGGTGATAGGCAGGTGAGGCCAACGGACCTGAGCGATCGCTCAGCTTTCGCGAAGGGTGAGGAATTGAGCCAGAAGACGGCGGTCGTGACCGGCGGTGCGTCGGGCATAGGCCGTGCCGTCGCGGAACGGTTGCGCCGCGACGGATTTCACGTGGCCGTCATCGATCTGTCGCCCACCGACGACGGGACCGGACACGTCGCCGACGTCACCGATCGCGCGCAGGTCGATGCGGCGGTATCGGCGATCCGCGACGAGTTCGGCCCAATCCTGGTGCTGGTCAACGCCGCCGGGGTGGAGGGCTTCAAGAAGTTCTTGAGCATGTCCTTCCAGGAATGGTCCAGGGTGATCGACGTCAACCTCAACGGTGTCTTCCACACCATCCAGGCCGTGCTGCCCGACATGGTCGAGGCCGGCTGGGGACGCATCGTCAACATCTCGTCGTCCAGCACGCACTCCGGACAGCCGTTCATGGCCCACTATGTGGCGGCGAAGTCCGCGGTGAACGGGCTGACCAAGTCGCTGGCGCTGGAGTACGGGCCGAGCGGAATCACCGTCAACGCCGTGCCGCCGGGGTTCATCGACACACCGATGTTGCGCAGCGCCGAGAGCCGGCACCTGCTCGGCGGCACCGTAGCGGACCACATCAATCGCACGCCGGTTCGGCGCGTGGGCAAGCCCGAGGACATCGCCGCGGCGTGCGCGTTCTTCGTCTCCGAGGAAGCCGGCTACATCACCGGGCAGATTCTCGGCGTCAACGGTGGTCGCAACACCTGATAAGCATTAGGTGTGGCTCCCAGTTTTCAGGACGTGATCAAGTCCAAGTACCTGCTCCTGACCACCTTCACCAAGGACGGCCGCCCCAAGCCGACGGCGATCTGGGGAGTGCCGGACGGCGACAAGCTGCTGGTCATCACCGACGACGGGTCGTGGAAGGTGAGGCGGATCAACAACACGCCCCGGGTGACGATCGCGCGCAGCACCGCACTCGGCAAGCCCAAGGGCGACCCGGTCGAAGGCGTCGCCCGGGTCCTGCCGAAATCCGAGACGCGGCGGGTCTACAACGCCGTGCTCAAGCGGTACTGGTACCATGCCTGGTGGTTCTATGCGCACTCGATCGTGCGCGGCGGCATCGACAAGGTGCACGTCGGGCTGGAGATCCAGCCCGCCGGTTGACGGGGCTGCTGGCCCGCGGGCGCCGCGACACTAACACGCACAAGAACGCCGCGGCGGGTGTGCGCGGTTTCAGTCTCGGCGTCGCGGAATGGCGTCGACCGGAACGGGACTCGTAGCGTCGCTCTTGGGGTCAATCAGTATCTTCGCGTGCGCCTCCGGATCGCCCAGCGCGTCGAACGCGGCCTCGACCCCGGGCAGCCCCACCGTCCCGGTGATCAGCGGCGCGACGTTGACCTTGCCGTCGGCGAGCATGTGCAGCGTGTCGCGGAACTCCAGCGGGGTGTAGCCGAGCACGAATCGGAGATCGGTCTCCTTGTTGATCGCCATCGCCGGGCGGATGTGGTCCGAGCCCATGCAGACACCGACCACGACGATGCGCGAGAACAGCGGCGCGCCCGCGATGATCCCGTCGATAATGCCTGGGACACCGACACATTCGAAGATGATGGGGTGCTTCGGCGTCGTGGCGCCGGCGGCTTCGGCGGCACGCCACACGTGCCACCAGGGCAGTCGCAGCCGCTGCAGCTTCTCGATGGTGTCGACAGCCAGATCGAACGCCTCGAGGATGCCCTGCAGGTGTTTGCCGCTCGCGTCCGTCGTGTAGGGGGAATCCTGCGCGGGGTCGACGACTGTGTCGGCGCCGCAGGCGGTCGCCAGCGCGCGCCGGCCGGGCGAGAAGTCGCTGGCGATCACGGTGCGCGCGCCGTGCGCCTTGAGCATGCAGATAACCGCGAGACCGATTGGCCCGCAGCCGATCACGATCGCGACGTCACCCTTGCCGACCTCGCCGCGCCGCACCGCGTGCCAGCCGACCGCCATCGGCTCGGTCAGGGCGGCCACCTCGGGCGCCAGCCCGTTGGGGACGGGCAACGTCAGCGACTGCTCGACGAGAAGCTGCTCGGCGTAGGCGCCCGGGGCCATCGTCGACAGCCCGATCCCGTGCACCTCCTTGCCGCGGCGCAGCAGCGGCAAGGCGACGACGCGGGTACCGGCCCGCGGGGCCTTGCGGGTGCCGGGCCCGTAATCGAGCACCTCGCCGCAGAATTCGTGGCCGAACACCACGTGCTGGTTCGATCGCATGAACGCGTCGTACCCGGATTCGGCCATCACGTCGGCGAGCTCGTCGCAGTGGTGGCGCGCATGCAGGTCGGATCCGCAGATGCCGCACCGCTGCACCTCGATGAGCAACTGGCCCTTGCCCGGCGCCGGGGTTGGGGTGTCGACGACTTCGAGCTTTGCGTTGGTGCACGTGACGCTCTTCATGCTTGGGATGGTCCTCGGGCTATCGCGAAAGTGCAATGGACGACGCGTTTCCCGACGAGAAAGGGCGTCGGTAGTTGCGCTCTCGTGGCCCCTACGAGCCGGCGGCGCTGCGAAGCGCTTCGAAGGTGTCGGCGACGGTTTCGGTCGGATCGCGATAGGTGATGCCGAGTTCGCGCTCGCTTGGCGAGTCGTCAGAGGCCGGCATCTGGGTGTAGTACTGCATCCCCGCCGAGGTGAAGGGCGTGTCGAAGGGCAGATACCGCCCCGCTCGATCCAGCACCGCACCCGCTACCCGCAGCGCGGTGTCGGGAATCGGGACGGCAACCATTGGCGTGCCGGCGATTTGGCCGAGCATGTTGGCCAGCTCGGCCGCCGGAACCCGATGCCCGCCCGCGGTGTAACGGCGCGGCCCGCGGCCCGGCTCCAACAGCGCCGCGTGCAACGCGGCCAAATCGCGAACATCGACGACCAACCATGCCGCGCTTCGCCCCGGGATCGCATGCATCTGCAACGCGGCCTTGACGCCCTCGCCCGCCTCGCCGAATTGGTCACCGACCGGCGGACCGAGAACCATTCCGGGATAGGTGATGTTCACCGGTGCCCCCGCGTCCTGCAGGCCGCGCGCGTAGATCTCGACTTGCGCCTTGGACGTCCCATATCCGTCCGCCCCGCCGACCACCGGCAGGTCCGCCGTCAACATCTCCAGGCCGGGATGAAACAGCGCGGTGAAGCTCGACACGTGCACGATCGGATCCAGGCCGAGCTCGACGGACTGGCCAAGGACGTTCTGGGCTCCCTGCATGTTCGTGGTCAGCATCTCGTTGGTCTGGCGCGGGTCGGTTGCCACCAGGGCGGCGCTGTGCACGACGGCGTCGCAGCCGCGCAACGCGTCGCGGACCGAGACGCGATCCGTGATGTCCCCGACGGCGAAGTCCGACACGTCGACTCCCAGTTTGGCGACCGAGGTCTGCAGCCGATCCGGATTTCGCACCAGGAACCGGATGGAATGTCCGGCGTCAGAGATGAGCTTGGCAGTCCAGCCGCCCACGAATCCGGTCCCGCCCGTGATCAGAACGTGCATCGTGCGATTCTCGCAACGGCCGTCGGTTACGGAGGCGCCAGGGGTATTACAGATGACTGGCGGCGAAGTCCGCGGCTTGGTCCGTCATGCCGTTCACCCCGTACATGACATGCGCGGCGTTGTCATTGCCGGTACCGCAAATGGGGTCGCCCTGTGCGCACAATTCGAGGGTCTTGGGCTTGTACAGCGGGCCGATCGCGATCGGCGGCGCGCCATACTGCGCCAGCCATTGGTCGGAAGGCGTCCCGAACAGCGTCACCGCGGCAACGTGATTGGCGATCTCGGGTGGCATCGGCTTCGGTACCAAGTCAGCGGGCACTCCGGGCGGTACGGCAGCCGAGGTCACGTAGCCGTCAACGGCAGCACCCTGGGAGTAGCCGCCCAGCACCTCCCGGGTCTTGGGGCAGTTCGCCGCCATGGACTGGACGTGAGCGCCGGCGTCGCGAATCCCGTCGATCACCGTCAGCGGAAAATCAGGATTTCCGAAGTCACTGCTGGCTGGGTAATTGACGGGATACACCCCGAGCGATCGCGCGCCGATCCGCCCGCGCAGGGCGTCGACGAATTGTTGCCCTATGTTGCCGACGCCGGGTGGCTCGCCCGTGCCGCGGGCGAAGATGACTTCGACGTCGGGACAGGGGTCGGCCGACGCCAATGGGGCCGACGGTCCGAGCAGTGCGGAAGCGAACAGTACCGCGCCGGCGACCACCACCCGGCGCACCCATGTGCCGATCAAGTCCACGACCTCCACCCTTGGTATTCGATGCCGATCGCGGTAGGGATTGCCCCCGGCCTCGTTTTTCAATCGTCCGGTGCGCCCCGGGCTATGGGGTGGCTATTTCCGGAAGGCGTCCTTCACCTTCTCGCCGGCATCCTTCAGGCTGGATTTGGCCTGGTCCGCGCGGCCTTCGGCCCTGGTGTCGTCGTTGCCGGTCGCCTTGCCGATGGCCTCTTTGGCCCGGCCGCCCAAATCGTCGATCTTGTTCTTCAACTTGTCTTCGGTACTCATGTACTTTCGGCTACCCACGTACGGCAATGGATAACGTGGCGGGCTGCCACCATGGAGGTTGTGAGCACCGCAATCGTGGTGGCCGTGGTGGCGACGCTGATGCTGCTGGGTATCAGCATGGTCGTCAATCAGCTTCTTCGGCTGAGGAAGTTTTTGCGGGAAGCGCCGCCCGATGCGCCCCCGGGCGCCGACGTGCGCGAACCCCCTGACCAACCCCACTGCTAGCTTCATTCTCGATGTCGACTCTGCTGGTCACCGACGACGGCCTGCCACGCCACGTGTGCGGCGCCGCCGATCCGCATTTCGCGAACGTCGTCAAGTCGTTCGCCGAGCGCTTTCCCGGGCGGCGGCTGGGTGGGGGAGCCCTCTGCGTCTACATCGACGGCCGGCCGGTCGTCGACGTCTGGACGGGGTGGTCGGACCGGGCGGGCACCGAGCCGTGGACCGCGGACACCGGCGCGATGGTGTTCTCGGCGACCAAAGGGGTCGCCTCGACGGTGATTCACCGGCTGGCCGATCGTGGCCTGTTGTCGTATGACGAGCCCGTCGCCGAATACTGGCCCGAGTTCGCGGCCAACGGGAAGGCCGAGATCACGGTTCGCGACGTCTTGCGGCATCGATCCGGTTTGTCGCATCTGCGGGGCGTCACCAAGACGGAGCTGATGGATCACCTCCTCATGGAGCAGCGCCTGGCCGAGGCGCCCCTGGATCACCTGCGCGGCGTGCAGGCGTATCACGCGCTGACCTATGGCTGGCTGCTGTCCGGTCTGGCCCGCGCCGTCACCGGCAAAGGCATGCGGGAGTTGATCCGCCAGGAGGTCGCGCGGCCGCTCAACACCGACGGCCTGCACCTCGGCCGCCCGCCCGCCGGTTCGCCCACCAGGGCGGCGCAGATTCTGATGCCGCAGGGCAAGTGGCGCATGCCGGTGCTCAAGTTCGTCGCACCGCGGGTGGCCGGTCTGCCGTTCTCCGGGGCGCTCGGCGCGATGTATTTCCCCGGGGTCATATCGCTGGTGAAAGGCGACACCGCGTTCCTGGACGGCGAGGTGCCCGCGGCCAACGGCGTGGTGACCGGACGCGGCTTGGCCAAGATGTTCGCGGTGCTGGCCAACGACGGCCGCATCGACGGCAAAAGGTACCTGTCCAAGGAGTTGACGCGCGGTTTGGCGGGTCGGTCGCCGTTCAAGTGGCCGGACGCGAACATGGTGGTGCCCATGCCTTTTCATCTCGGCTACCACGAATCGCCGGTGCCCGGATTGCTCAAGGGTTTTGGTCATGTCGGGCTGGGCGGAACGCTGGGCTGGGCCGACCCGGAGACCGGCAGCGCGTTCGCTTACGTCCACAACCGGCTGCTGACGCAACGGCTGTTCGACATGGGATCGTTCGCGGGCCTGGCCCGGCCGCTGCGCACCGCGATCGAGGCCGCCCGACGTCAGGGTCCGCTCGAGGTGCCGCAGCTGGGTGCGACCTACGCCAAACCCGCCCGGCGACGGGCGGACGCGGCGGCGTCGGGCAGCGCGTAGCTTTTCGGCTGCTAGGTCTTGACGAAGCCGCGCGGGAGCGTCAGCGGTAGGTCGGCGTAGGTGACAATGCCCGGCGCCGCGTCGACGACGGCGGGGATGGCGTTTATCGCGGGCACCGCCGTCATGATGTGCCCGAGGTCCATGAAGTCGGCGATCGTCTCCGCCTGGAAATACGGTGGCGGCAGGAAGCCGACCTTGGTGGTGACCGTCGGCTGCCCGTCGATCTGGACGACCCAGCCGTCCTGCTCGATCTTCCAGTCGGGCTCGAGCGTCTGTCCCTTGCGCCACCGGACGTTGAGGTCAATCACCGTCTTGCCGTCGAGGATGCCCTGCCAGCTGATGTAGACGCCCGCCACGCATCCCGCTTCGATGGTCCAGGACGCCATTTCGAGATCGGCAGTGGTCTGGGCGAATTCGGCCACGCAGCGGACCTCGTCGAGTTCGATGCCGAGCGCGTCCCCCACCAGCTGGACCGCCTCGCCGAAAATCGCCGTCCCCTTGGCGGCCATCTGCTGCAGCTCGGGATGGTCGATCGGCTGGCCGAAGCCCACCGGCTTCTCGGTGTCGGGCGAATCGTAGAACGTAGTGTCGGCGGCCTCGTTGACGGTGACCTTGTCGATCCGGTTGCACACCATCGCCGACACGATGGCCAGCAGTTCGGCGAAGCCCGGGCTGACGCCCGACCCGAAGAGCGTCGAGCCGCCCTGCTCGCAGGCCTCCACCAGCCGGTCGCGGCCGTCGCCGAGGTTGCGCCCGGTGATGAAGGACGCCGTCGTGACAACGTTGACGCCGGCCGACAGGATGCGGACCAGCTCGGCGACGTCGAACCACATCGGGTTGTAGACCACGCAGTCCGGTTTCAGGGCGAGCAGCGCATCGACGTCGTTGGTCGCCGCAATCCCGAGCGGCGGAATGCCGACCAGCTCGCCGGCGTCGCGGCCGACCTTGTCCTTTGACCAGGCATAACACCCCACCAGCTCAAGGGTGGGGTTGTCGGCGATGGATTTCAGCGAGCTCTTGCCGACGTTTCCGGTGTTCCACTGAACGACGCGATAGGTGTTTGGCACTCGCTCAGCATAGGGAATCGACCCGAATCTTAGTAAGCCTTAGTAGGCGGATTCGGCGGCGAGGATCTCGGCCAGGAAGGCGTCGTCGCCGGGGCGGTCCAGCCGCGCTCGCGCCCAGCGACGCACCCGCTCCCGCATTTCGCGCGTCTCCGCCGCGACGTCGGCGCCGATGGTCACCGACGTCGCCGTCCAGTCGTGGTCCCAGGCCGCCGACTCCGTGACCGGCCGCTGCTGGCCGTCGACCAACGGAAGGGTGGCGCGGCCGTCGGCGTCCAGGACACCGGTGCCGCTGATGACCCCCGATCGCAGTCGCACCTCCACGCCGGCGGCCGGGTCCGGCCCGATGACGGCCGCGCGCACGGCGGCGACCGGCGCGGCCCCGGCCGCCTCGACAACCCAGTCGACGGTGTCCTCGCCCGCGTCGAATATCGCCGGCGGAACCGCGCCCCAGTTGATCGATGCGACGCCGCCGGCGATCGCCGTTGCCCCTCGCGCACCCGTGTCCCCAGCGGCGGCCAGCGCGTAGTCATCCTGATGGCGGCTCGGCATCGAGAGTTCGGCGCCCGAATCATCAAGGGCGGCATGCAATTCCGGCCACCCGATGCCGTCGACGCCGGCTTCGTCGGCTACCCTGGCGCCGGCCCGCACCAGGTCGAGCACTCGCGGATCGTCACTTCGGGCGTGCATGAGCAGGGCCGCGGCGTGCGGCGCCAGCAGCTGCGCCACGTCCGAATCCAGGGTGTCATCGGTGAAGAAGCCCTGCGCCCCGTTGGTCAGCAGCGCGACCTCGACGTCGAGCAGGGCGCGGTCCAGCCCGGCGATGCCGTCCCGGCGACTGGCGGGCCACCAGCGCCGCAGCCAGTGGCCGAGGGCCAGCCGTCGCAGCGGGTCGACCGATCCGGGCACGATGTCGACACCGGTCAGCTCGACGCTGTGCGGTCGGTCGGCCGGGCCATCCAACGCGGCAGCCAGCGTGACGTGTCCGGATTCGCCGAGGACGCGCCACAGCCAGTCGGCGCGTGCCACATCGGTGAAGGTGATCTGGGCCGCGCCGGAGGGATCGTCGACCGTCCAGGACAGCACGGCCCCGCTGACTTCCAGCACCGCGGTCAGCGGCGTGGGTGCGGTGGCGGGGCCGGTTTGCCAAAGACCGGAATCGGCAACCAATCTCATCCGGCCACCTGCAACTCCAGCATCGCCTTGATCCGTTGCCGGTGGTCGAGGCTCACCGAGCGCGCGACCCCCTCCAGCAGCGACCGCACGTCGTCGACGTCGTCGCAGGGCTCCTGCCAGACGTCGCGCCCGTGCAGCCGGGCCCAGAGCCGGCTCAGATACGGCTGCGCGTAGGCGGCGAGATCGTCGACGACCTGCCGTTGCCGCGGATGAATCGGACCGCCCTCGGCGAGATAGCGCCTGGCGTGCAAGACGTAGGCCTCCTTGCGCAGCCGGGCCTGGATCTGCGCGGCCAGCCCGTAGTGGCTCATGACGGACGGGTCCAACGGCGCCAGCTCGACCGCCACCTCGATGCCCGCGACCAACGTGGCTTGCTTGTCCTCGGACAACAGCCCCCATGGCGCGCAGGCGCGGTCGACCTCCTCCTCGCACAGCAGCGGGATGTCGGGCAACGCGTCGCGGTCCAGGGCGCGCCGCAGCGTCGCGCGTACCCGGTCCACGACGCTGCGGTCCAGCGGGCGATCGCTGTCGGAGCCGGCGGACATCTGCGGTTTGCGTTGTGGTGCAAAGGAACTCAGACCCAGTTCGACGATCGACCACGGTAGCTCGGCCGTTTCGGTGCGGGCCAGGGCGCCCAGGTCGTACGGTGCCGAGTCGGCGATGACGGCAGACCACGCCCGTTGGCGCGCGGCCGCGGCGCTGTGGCCAGCCGCACGACCGAGCGCGGTGGTGAGCTCGGCCAGGAAGGGACCGGTGTCGGTCCTGCCGGCCGCCCGCACGTCACGCCAGCTGCGATCGAGCTGGCCGGTGAGCGTGGCGACGACGGCTGGGCTCGCCACGTACTGGCGCAACACTTCGATCGCGGTGCGGTCCCGGCCGAGGTGGATTTCGCTGAGTATTGCGGCCACCGTCCCGCGATCCTCCGGTGCCGGTGGGCCTTTCGTCACCGCGAGCTCGAAACACACCGGGAAGTACAGCTCCTGGGCGTTTCCCGTGCGGATCCGCTGCCGGCGGCGCTCGAGTTTGAGAGTGTCGAACCATGCCGCGGCGGAACGCAATTGGGCAGCGCTCCCGACGATCAGCTCGTGCATGGCGGCGGCCGTCTCGGGATCGACGACGGGGTTCGAATACTGGGGGTTGGACCGCAGCCGCAGCACCAACGGGTCCACGATGCGTTTGACGGTGCGGCTCAACGGGCCGCCGTCGTCGCTGCTGAGCACCTCCACGCCGGGACCGATCGCGCGCCACGCCTTCTCGATCACCGACCTGCGCGGGTGGCCGACCGCGATGGCGGTCGCCACCTGCGAATCCGCACTCATCAGGACAGGATAGGGGCTTTCCGAAGATAGCGGCAGCGAAAAAGTTGGGTTCGGTAGCCGGTCCGTACCGCGAACCTGGTCACATGAAGACGCTGACAATGCTGCTGTACACCGCTTTTCGTGGCCTCGTCGCTCGGCATCGGCATTCCCATGAACGCACCGTCGGCGTCGGCACCGTGCGCGCGGTCGGGCGCCAGGTTTTCGTCGAGGTGGTGGCGGTGTCGGGGGAGACGTTCGTCGGCAAGTTGGCGTGTGGTGAGGGCTCGGACGCCTCGATACTGCGCCCGGGCCTCGTCGTCCTGGTGGCGTTCGATCCCGCTGCCCGCGAAGACCTTTCGCTGCCCGACGACGTCTTGGCCGTCCACTGTCAGCGAGCGCCGTCGACGGCGAAACTGACCAGCGCGGCCCAGTAGAGCGGGCTGGCCGTGGCGTCGCCGTCGCGCCAGCGCCGCATCTGCTCACGCTGCCACCGATTCACCGCGCAGCCCGCGTCGACGGCCTCGTGTGCCTCGTCGACGGCGATCACCGCGTCGGACATCGGATCGGTCCGGTCATCGCCCGCGAACTGCCGGTAGGCCGCGGTGGTGGGCAGCGACCACAGCGTGGCGGTCACCAACTGTGCGCCACCCAGGATCACGGCGGCCACCAGGCCAGTCGCCTCGTCGAACTGATAGTCGCCGCCCGATGCGCAGGCCAGCAGCGCCACCCGGGGCGGCATCGGCAGCCGCAACGCCATCAGGTCCGAGGCGGTCAGCGGGCGGTGGTCGCCGATGGCGTCGGCGTCCCCGGGAGCGCCCGCGGTGCAGGCCAGGTGCAGGGCGGCCCGATCGGCCTGGGCGGCATGGCCATCCGGCGAACTCGCGTGGCCGACGTACATCAGCCTGCTCGGGGACTGCGCCAACAGTTCGGCGAGCCAGCGGCGGTCGGCATCCTGACGCCGGAACAGTTCCACCGCCGCGTCGACCGTCGGCAGCACCGCACGGTGTGCCATCAGCCCGGTGTAGTGCCGCGCCAACGCCGTCTCGGCCGATGGCCTGCCGAGCACCGACCCGAGCGCGGAGTCCGGGCGCTGGCCGGGCACCCGGGGGTCGAGCACCAGCACGGGTGGACCGTCTCGGCGGGCGTCCCACCCGGCCGGTGACCGCGGCGAGTGCACGATGTTCTGCGGAACCGCCATCAGCAGGTCGACCATCTCCATCAGCCGGTACCCATCGGTGTGCTCGCCGATATCGGCCAGCTGCCAAGGGATTCGGGCGGCAACCCTGCCGCTGGCGGTGATGGCGTCCTGGCGGGCGCGGACGAGTTCTTCCTTGCTCGGCCCCGACTTCGGCAAGGCCAGCAGGCCCCACGGGACGCGAGCCAGGCGCGCGGTGGGCGAGACGAACAGCACCGCGCGCGGGCTTGCCACGCATTCCGTCAACAGCTCCCACCCGGGCTCGGCGATGAGCAGCACACCCAGGATGTAGGCGAGCGTCAGCTCGGCCCGTGGGGTCGCGAACGGGCCGCCCGTCAGCGCCCGCTCGATGGCGTCTCGACGGCTCTGACCGTCGTGCGGCTCGGGCAACGCGTCGGCCAGCTCCTGCAGCGCCGCCAGCAGAATCGGTTCCTCCACCACCCAATTGACGGTTCTGGACGGCTGCCCGACGATCCGCAAACTGGCGTACGTGACGATCCCGAGATCCGCGAAGCGCAGGACCAGAGTCGGCCGGTCCGTGTCACTCATGGCCAGGTCGACCAGGCGGGTTCGTCGGCGGTGACCGCCCGGCCGTAGCGCTGCAACGCCAGCGCGCGATAGTGACTCAAAATCGGGCCGGCGTCCGGCTGCATCTGTAGCGGCGGCAACGGGCCCAGCTGCGTCAGCGATGCGCCGCCGCGCGCCGGCGGGCCGGCGGCTGCCAGCGCTTCACCGGCGTCGATCAGCAGCGAAGGTGCGGCCGCGGATGCCCATTCGCCGACTTTGGCCGCCTGCGGTTCGGCATTGAAAGTCCCTCGCGCGCTGTGGTATTCGACCAGTTCGCTGATCAGCTCGGTGTTCTCCCATTCCCAGGCGACCGCGAAGGCACTGGCCAAGATCGGCGCCGAGACGTTGGTGGCCCAGCGTGATCTCGCGTCGGCGTCGGCGATCGAGTACCGCACCGAGTCGACCGCCAACGCGGCCGGCACCTTGAGCTCCGCGGCCTGTTCGAGTTTGGTCATACCGCGCCAATACTCTGGGGTGCCCACTTCGCCGCGCAGGATGCCGAGGCCCTCGGCCTGCCGCGCCTCGGTTTCCTGCAGCGTCTCGTCTGGGTCCCCCGAACTGTCGAACCCTAGGTCGGTCAATGCGTCAGCGCGCCACACGGTTCCGAGGTGGTTGTCGAGTTGCGCGTACTGCAGCCAGCTGCTGCGCGGCGACGAGTCGAGCAGCTCGCGAGCCTGGGCGATGAGCTCGACCGCGTCCGGGAAGCGGCCCCAGAAGATCGCTATCCAGCTGCGCTGCAACAGGATACGGTGCAGGTACAGTGGCTTGCCCAGTTCACGCCACCGCCGCTCGGCGTGTCCCCAGCATTCGTCGGCCGCTTCCAATGCGCCTGAGGCCAGCCGGGTGAGTCCCAGGTACAGCCAGCACCGGGCCTCGTCGTGCGCTCGGGCGTATCGCGCGAGGATGGGCTGGGCCTCCGAGACCAGCTGCTCGGTCGTGGCGTGGTCGGCCGCCGACCAGCATGCCGCGGCACGTTCCAATTGTGTTCTGGCCGTGGCTAATTCCCATCCACGCGCCTGTGCGCGGGCTCCCGCGCGACGCAGCCACGGCTGCGCCTCGGACAACCGCCCGGTTTCCACGCAGAACCTGCCGTATGCGGTAGCCGCATCGATCCGGAGATGGTCCCCGGCCTCGCTGTCGCCGCCCAGGCGATCCGGATCCGCTACCGCGCCGAGCACGCGCTCCCACAAGGGAAGCGACTCGAGATGCAGGTCGTCGTCGCAGAGCGCGGTCGCGCACAGCAGTTGCCCATAGGTGAGCAGGTAGGCATGTTCGTCGGCGAGGTCGGTGAAATCGGTGTTCGAGTAGTCCAACGCCGCCAGCTCCTTCGCGGCGCCTTCGTGATCGCCGAGCGCCGCGGTCAGTCCCGTCTGCAGGAATTGGGCTCGCCGCGAGTACCGACGGATCATGTGCGCCACATCCGCGGCGGGCGCACCCGGTTGTGCGGAATAGGCGGCCAGGCAGTCGCGGATGCGCCGAATCGACTCGCGGACGCCATCATTCGCTCCCCGCGCCAGGTAGATCTCGCCAAGCTGCGCGAATGCCTCGAGCGCCAGATCGTCGCGATCCTCTTGCTCGATGCGGGGCAGCAACGACAGCAGCAGATCCCGCGCCGCGCCCTCGTCGGCGGCGAATGCCAGCTTGCGTGCGCGCTCCAACTCGGCCGGAATCGACACGGCTGCATCATAAGTCTTGGCGGCGCAAACCCGGAGCGGCGGACGTGTGATCCGGCCACGTCCGCCGCCCGGAGTTCGACCGATCAACCGCAGGTCACCTTGATGCTGAAGTCCTTGGTGACCATGCCGGCCATCGGGTTCTTCAAATCGGCGCCCTGCGCCTGGCCCGTGATGGTGTAGGTCTTACCGTCCACCGCCACGTTCGCCGAGCCGACCTTGGCGCCCATGCCGCTGCTGACCGACAGCGCGTTGCCGTCGACGACAAGGGCCAACGATTCGACCTTCGGCGTGGCCTCGTCGGTCATCACGACCGCCAGTGCCTGCTGGCCACCGCCGGTGGACCCGCTGCCGATGTCGATCTTGCCGCCGGTTTTGACGCAGGTCACCGAGGCCGGGTTCAACCCCGCGAGGTCGCTGCCGCCGACCTTGACCTGGGCGCCGGTGCCGGTGGAGGCGCTGGGCGCGCCACTTGACCCCGTGCTGGCCGTGTGGCCGCCGCTCGAGCAGGCCACCAGCGCCGACGCGACGCCAAGGCCTCCAATCGCTGCCGCGAGAAGACGTTTCACTGGGATTTCCTTCCTTCATGCGCCGCCCTGTTGGCGTCGTCATGGGAGGAGTACAGAACGCCCGAATTGCTACCGATCCCAATTTTTCGGTGCAACCGGTAGGCTGCCTCGACGTGGCCCTACGAACGGAGGCAGCCGTTGCCGAAGGTGAAATGGCTGGGAAAGCCTGAGGCCCATGACTTTCCGGCCGCGGCCGACTATCTCGCCTTGCTCGCCGACCCGCACACCGTCGAAGAGCTGACCTATAGCCTGCAGACCTCCGACGTTGTGCACAAGAAGGCCAAGGACATACTGCGGGCCGCCCAGCTGAGCCTGCTGCCGGTGGACAATCCACACGTCGCGTCCGATCTCTCCAAGATCAAAAAGGGTGAACCGCTCTCGCCCATCCTGCTGGTCCGCGGCGACTTCGCCACCGGCGTTCCGTTGCAGATCGCCGACGGCTACCACCGCGTGTGCGCGAGCTATCACACCGACGAGAACACCGACATTCCCGTCGTCATAGTCGGCCGGCCGCAATGATCGAGATCCAGACCGTCGGAACGGTGCGGGTGCTGGCCCTGTCTTCGGGCCGGGTCAACGCCCTCGATGTCGAGCTACTGGAGGAGCTGACCGCCGCCGTCGGCGAGCTGTGGGATTCGGGCGCCGGCCCGCTCGTCGTCACCGGCGCGGGCCGGGTGTTCTGCGCCGGGGTCGACCTCAACCGCGTGCTGCAGGGCGGGGCCGACTACGCCGAGCGGTTGATCCCCGCGCTGTCCGACGCGTTCGTCGCGCTGTTCGGCTACCCCGGGCCGACCGTCGCCGCGATCAACGGCGCCGCGATCGCGGGCGGATGCGTGCTGGCATGTGCGTGCGACCGCCGCCTGATCGGCCCGGACGCGCAGATCGGGGCGACGGAGGTCCGCGTCGGGGTGCCGTTCCCGGCCGCCGCGCTCGAGGTCATCCGTCACGCGTGCGGCGATCACGCGGAGGAGGTGCTGCTCGGCGGCGGCCTCTATCGCGGCGGCGACGCTGTCGCCAGCGGACTTGCCCACCGCGTCGTCGCCGACGATCTCGTCGGGGCGGCCGTGGCGGAGGCGTCGGGCCTGGGTGAGATCTCGCCCGACGCCTATCGGCACACCAAAGCCCAGCTGAGGGCGCCCGTTCTGGCGCGGATCGGCGAGGCCGGCGAGATCGACCGCGAGGTGCGTGAGCTGTGGGGTGCCGAGCAGACCCGGACGCGCATCGCCGACTCGCTCGAGCGCTTACGGCGCCGCTGAGTTATTCGTCGTCGACCGCGACGCCGCCGCGGGTGCGCCGGCGGCGCATGCGGTGGGTGCCCTTGCCGGTGGGGCGGCGATTGCGCAGCCCGCCCGAGGTCTCCTCGGCGGCCGGCTCTTCCGTCGCTGCCTCTTCGGCTTTTTCGGTGGCGGCGGGCTCTTCGGCTTCCCCGGCCTCGACTGGCTCTTCAGCTTCTTCGGTTTCCGCGGTTTCTTCGGTTTCCGCGACCGGCTCGACCGTCTCGGCTTCTTCGGATTCTTCGGCCTCGTCTTCGGGCTCTTCGGCTTCTTCGTCGGCCTCGGACTCCGCTGCCTCGGTGTCCTCGGCGGCTTCGTCGGTCTCCTCGTCCTTCTTGCGACGACGCTTCTTGGGCTTCTTCGCCTTGATCGGTTTCGGCGGTGGCGGCGGCAATTCGGCGACGAACGACAGGTAGAAGGCGAAGATTCCGAGCAGGCCGATCGCGGCGGCGGCGCCGTAGATGCCGAACAGATACCGCCCCGCGGAGTCCAGGCTGAGCCAGATCTCGCTGATCGCGGTACCGACGATCAGCACGCCCGCCAGCACGTGGGCCACGATCGACCAGACCCGCATGGACAGCGCCAGCTGCGGGGTGCCCAGCTCCGGCTTGCGGGTGCGCAGCAGGGTGAACACCACCGGCAGCGCGGCCAGCCCGATGAGCGCGCCCGACGCGATGCGGCCCGCCATCCCCAGTCCGCGCGTCATCTCGCCCGTCAGCTCGTACCAGCGGGGCAGCACGCAGAAGAAATAGAGGACGCCGGCACCGATCGAAAACAACAAGTGCCACGGTATGGCGACCTTGCGCCCCATACGCCTCCTCATGCTGATGGTGAGTCCTCGGCCGCACCGGGGACTAGCTGGCGGAGGATGCGGGATTTGAACCCGCGAGGGCTATTAACCCAACCCGCGTTCCAGGCGAGCGCCATAGGCCACTAGGCGAATCCTCCGTGGCCATGGTAGCCGAGTGCGCTACGGCCCCCACCGGTTGCACGTGGGTTACTCCGGGCCAGGTATTACACTCGCGATGGACCCCGCGCGGCGTCTATCCTGTGAACTCCCCCAGGGCCGGAAGGCAGCAAGGGTCAATGGGCTCTGTCGGGTGCGCGGGGTCCCCTATGTCCGGGGGCATTCATGACCCCGAAGCTCGTGCGATCAGCGAAAGGTCCCCTGGTGGCGTTCGATTCCCTCAGCCATGACGAGCTAGCGGCCCTGCACGCGCGCCACCAGCAGCAGTACGCGGAGCTGCAGGCCATGAAGCTGTCGCTGAACCTCACCCGCGGCAAGCCGTCCGAAGAGCAGCTGGACCTGTCCAACCGGCTGCTGACCCTGCCTGGAGAGGACGACTACCGCGACGAGGAGGGCACCGACACCCGCAACTACCTCGGCCAGCACGGGCTGCCGGAATTGCGGGCGATATTCGGCGAGCTGCTCGGCATTCCGGTGCCCAACCTGATCGCGGGTAACAACTCCAGCCTGGAGCTGATGCACGACATCGTCGTCTTCTCGTTGCTGCACGGCGGCGTGGACTCGCCACGGCCGTGGAAGGACGAGCCGAGCGTCAAGTTCCTGTGTCCCGTCCCCGGCTACGACCGGCACCACAACCTCACCGAGACCATGGGCATCGAGATGATTCCGATCCCGATGCTGCCCGACGGTCCCGACATCGACCTCATCGAAGAACTGGTCGCCGTGGATCCCGCGATCAAGGGGATGTGGGCGGTACCGGTCTTCGCCAACCCGACCGGCGTCACCTATTCGTGGGAAACGGCTCGCCGACTAATCCAGATGCGGACAGCCGCGCCCGACTTCCGATTGTTCTGGGACAACGCGTACGCGGTCCACACCCTGACCCACGACTTCGTCCGCCAGGTCGACGTCCTCGGGCTGGCGGCCAAGGCCGGCAACCCGCACCGGCCGTATGTGTTCGCGTCGACCTCGAAGATCACCTTCGCCGGCGCCGGCGTCAGTTTCCTGGGCGGTTCGTTGGGCAACATCGCCTGGTATCTGCAGTACGCGGGGAAGAAGTCGATCGGACCGGACAAGGTCAACCAGCTGCGGCATCTGCGCTTTTTCGGCGATGCCGACGGGGTCCGCCTGCAGATGATGCGGCATCAGCAGATCCTGGCGCCGAAATTTGCGTTGGCGCTGGAAATCCTGGATCAGCGGCTGGGCGAATCCAAGATCGCCTCGTGGACCGAACCCAAGGGCGGATACTTCATCAGCCTCGACGTGTGGCCCGGCACGGCGCGGCGGACCGTCGCCCTGGCCAAGGACGCCGGTATCGCGGTCACCGAGGCTGGCGCGTCCTTCCCGTATCGGAAAGACCCGGACGACAAGAACATCCGCGTCGCACCCACTTTCCCGTCGATACCGGACCTGCGTGCCGCCGTTGACGGGCTGGCGACGTGCGCGCTGCTGGCGGCCTCGGAGTCGATGCTGAACCTGGCACCGTCCGCGTCGAGTGTGCGCTGACGGCCAGTCGGGCCCGAGTCACCGGGCGTCGGTAGCCTGCTGAGCGTGGCCCTCTACCGCAAGTATCGACCGGCAACCTTCGCCGAAGTGGTGGGGCAGGAGCACGTCACCGAACCGCTGTCCATCGCCCTGGAAGCCGGCCGGATCAACCATGCGTATCTGTTCTCCGGGCCGCGCGGCTGTGGCAAGACGTCGTCCGCGCGCATCCTGGCCCGGTCGTTGAATTGTGCGCAGGGGCCGACGGCCAACCCGTGCGGCGTGTGCGAATCCTGCGTGGCGCTGGCGCCCAACGCACCGGGCAGCATCGATGTGGTGGAGCTCGACGCGGCCAGCCACGGCGGCGTCGACGACACCCGCGAGCTGCGCGACCGCGCGTTCTATGCGCCGGCGCAGTCGCGCTACCGGGTGTTCATCGTCGACGAGGCGCACATGGTGACGACGGCGGGCTTCAACGCGCTGCTCAAGATCGTCGAGGAACCCCCCGAACACCTCATCTTCATCTTCGCCACCACCGAACCGGAGAAGGTGCTGCCGACGATCCGCTCGCGCACCCATCACTACCCCTTCCGGTTGTTGCCGCCACGCACCATGCGGGCGCTGGTCGGGCGGATCTGCGAGCAGGAGGGCGTCGTCGTCGACGATGCGGTGTATCCGTTGCTGATCCGCGCCGGCGGCGGTTCGCCGCGCGACACGCTGTCGGTGCTGGACCAGTTGGTGGCCGGGGCCGAGGGCCAGCACGTGACGTATCAGCGGGCGCTGGGCCTGCTGGGCGCCACCGATGTCGCCTTGATCGACGACGCCGTCGACGCGCTGGCTGCTTCGGATGCGGCCGCATTGTTCGGTGCGGTCGAGTCGGTGATCGACGCCGGCCACGACCCGCGGCGCTTCGCCACCGATTTGCTGGAGCGGTTCCGCGATCTCATTGTGCTGCAAGCGGTTCCGGATGCGGCGAGCCGCGGCGTGGTGGACGCCCCCGAGGACGTGCTGGATCGGATGCGCGAGCAAGCGGCGCGCATCGGGCCGGCGGCGCTGACGCGCTACGCCGAGGTGGTGCAGGCGGGGCTAGGGGAGATGCGCGGCGCGACGGCGCCACGCCTGCTGCTCGAAGTGGTCTGCGCGCGACTGCTGCTGCCCTCGGCCAGCGATGCCGAGGCGGCGCTGCTGCAACGCGTCGAGCGGATCGAGACCCGGCTGGGCGTTTCCATCCCGGCGTCAGAGGCGACCGCCGCGCCGCCGGCCCCGCCGCGGGCCGCCGCGCCCAGCCCGCCGCCCAAGCGGGCAGCGGCGCCCAAGCCCGCCCCGGTCCCGGAACCGGCTCCACCGCCGCCACCCGAAGCCGCGCCCGAGCCGGTCCCTGAAGCGGTCCCTGAATCAGCCTCTGCCCCAGGCGAACTCAACGCGTCCGCGGTGCGAACCATGTGGCCGACGGTGCGGGACAAGGTGCGCCAGCGCAGCCGCACCACCGAGGTGATGCTCGCCGGGGCCACCGTCCGGGCGATCGAGGACAACACGTTGGTGCTCACCCACGCCTCGGCGCCGCTGGCCAAGCGGCTGTCCGAACAGCGCAACGCCGACGTCATCGCCGAAGCGCTCAAGGACGCGCTGGGGGTGAACTGGCGAGTGCGTTGTGAGGTCGGCGCGGCGGAACCCGGGCCGAGCGCCCCGCCGCCCGCCAAACCGGATCCCCCCGCGGACGAGCCCGCCCAAGCGGATTCGGCTCAGCGGGACGAAGAGGAACACATGCTCGCCGAAGCGGGGCGCGACGAGCCGTCGGCGCCGCGCCGCGACCCCGAAGAGGCCGCGCTCGAGCTGTTACAGAACGAGTTGGGCGCGCGCCGCATCGACGGCGGCTGATCCCTTTCGGGTCACGGCTGCCACCACGGCCGCAGCG
Organism: Mycobacterium sp. IS-836; assembly: GCF_001954275.1. Classification (GTDB taxonomy): domain Bacteria; phylum Actinomycetota; class Actinomycetes; order Mycobacteriales; family Mycobacteriaceae; genus Mycobacterium. The sequence continues at coordinate 77,452 of NZ_MBEU01000053.1, forward strand.
GCAGCTCGTCGTCGCCCCATTCGTCGACGTTGGCCGCCAGCACGTGATGCAGTTGAAGGTTGTTGCGCTCGAAGGCCACTCGTGACGCCGCCATGTATAAGCCCCACACCTTGGCCGTGGGCAACCCGACCTCCTCGACCCCCTCGTCCCAGTGCTCGACCAGGTTGCGGCACCAGTCACGCAGCGTCATGGCGTAGTGATGCCGGAAGTTCTCCTCGTGCAACACCTCGAAACCGGCGTCCTGAATGTCGGTGACGATGCGGCCCGAACCGGTCAGCTCCCCGTCCGGGAACACGTAGCGGTCGGTGAACCCGCCGGCGAAGGGGGTCGACTTGTTGTCGTGCCGGGTGATGCAGTGATTGAGCAGCAGCCCGCCGGTGCGCAGCTTCGACTTCAGGAAGCCGAAATAGGCGGGGTAGTTCTTGACGCCGATGTGCTCGGTCAGCCCGATGGAGGAAACGGCGTCGAACCCCGCCTCACCCACGTCGCGGTAGTCGGAGTGCCGGACCTCGGCCAGCTCCGCGAGCCCTTCGGCCTCGATCGCGTTTTTCGCCCACTTCGCCTGCTCGGCCGACAGGGTGGCGCCGACCGCCCGGACACCGCGGCGCGCGGCGTAGCGCACCATGCCGCCCCAGCCGCAGCCGACGTCGAGCAGCCGGTCGCCCGGTTGCAGCCGCAGCTTTTCGAAGATCAGCCGGTACTTGTTGTCCTGGGCCTCTTCCAGCGTCGCGTCGGCGGTGGGATAGACCGCGCAGGTGTAGGTCATCGACGGGCCCAGCACCCATTCGTAGAAGGTGTTGGACACGTCGTAGTGATGATGGATCGCCTCGGCGTCCCGGGTCTTGCTGTGCAGCACGCCGTCGGCGACCCGCCGCCACCGGGGCGGCGCCTCCTGCGGCGGCGGCGCGATCGGCAACAGATGCTCGACGCCGATCGAGCGGACCACGTTGGCGAGCACCCGCGCCGACGGACGCTTGAAGTTGACCCGGTCGGTCAGCGCCTTGAGCAGCGGGTACGGATCGCCGGGGTGCACGCCGTGCGCCTGCAGATCACCCGAGACGTAGGCGCGGGCCAGGCCGAGTTCGCCGGGGGCCGTCGCCAGGTAGGTGGCACCGCGGGACGACCGCAGATCCAGGCCCAGCTCGGCTTCGTCGCTGCCGGCGGTGCTGCCGTCGTACGCGGTGAACTTCAGCGGCTGTCCCCCGGTGGCGGTGAAGATCTCCAGGATCTCCGCCATGCTCAATTTGCCCGACTTGGTGGGGCGTTCGGGCTCTCGTGTCGTTGTCATCGCCGTTGCACCGCCTTTGCATAGAGGTCGAGGAGACGCGAATCGGGATCGTAGGTCTTTTTGACTGTCTTGTAGGCCTCCCCACCGTAGAGTTCGTCAAACTCCTCGCGGGTGTAGAAGGAGTCGGAGTACAGCGACTTGTGCCCGTCGAGCTCACTTACCTTCGCCTCGATGGCCCGGTTGGTTGCGCCCTCGGCGGGGTCACTGGCCGGCACCGAGGACCAGAACCCGATGTTGACGTAGGTGTGGTCGGGTCGCATGGGATACAGCGGCCAGCCTTCGTGATCGCGAAGCCGCAACGGGCACAACCAGATCGGTGTGATGGGCACGTTCTCGCCGAACCAATCCAAGAAGTCGACGACCCGCTCGATCGGCACCTCGACGTCCTGCACCACCCGTTCCCGCGCCGGACGACCGTTGCGCGCCTCGATGCGGTCGGCGATGCCGAAGCGCTGGTCCAGCGCGACGAGCTTCGAGTAGACGCTGCTGCGCCGGTAGCGGCGCGGCCACCAGCGGCGCAATCGGGGATTCTGCACGCCGAACGCGCGGGAACACCAAAACCAATCGGTGTCCCAGCGCCAGAAGTAGTCGTGAATCGTCAGCCGATCGTCTTTGGTGGCTTCGATGCCCGGCGCGTCGTGCTGGATCGAGCGGTAGTAGATGTCTTTGCCGGTGTAGTCGCTGACCGGGCCGGGGGTGGCGGTCCGCCTGCCGACGCACAGATAGCTTTCGTCGGCGCTGAATACCACGCCGTCGAGGTAGTCCACTTCGGTGCCGCCCTGCCCGCCGGTGTCGATGATGCGTTCCATCGCGGCGACCAGGTCGGGCAACGAGCGGAACCGGATGTGGCGCAGCGCCACAAACGGCGCCACCGGCTCCAGCTCGATGCGGAGCCTCGTCGAATACCCAAGCGTCCCATAGGAATTGGGAAAAGCGCGGAAAAGTTCGGCGTGCTGTCCGCGGGACGCGGTGACCAATTCGCCAGCGCCAGTGAGGATATCCATCTCCAGCACCGATTCGTGGGGCAGACCGTTGCGGAACGACGCCGACTCGATACCCAGGCCACTGACCGCGCCGCCGAGGGTGATGGTCTTCAGCTGCGGCACCACCAGCGGCGAAAGCCCGTACGGCAGGGTCGTGGCCACCAGGTCCTCATAGGTGCACATGCCCGCGACGTCGGCGGTGCGGGCGTCCGGATCGATGCCGAGCACCTGAGTCAGCCCCGAGGTGTCCAGGCCAGGCGCGTCACGTTTGGTGCGGGCGCGGAACAGATTTGAGCTGGGCTTGGCGAGCCGGACCGCGGACGTTGCTGGGATGGACCGATAACTCGCCATCAACCGATCAACGCCCGATGTGTGAGCCGAGAGTGCAGATCCAGGGCTTGGCACCACATATACCCTAGTCTTCGGAAACAGCCCGTGCACCCGCGCGGGGCGGCATCGGAAAGAGGAGTTGCGCCTGATGGGCCAGGTGAGCGCGGCCAGCACGATCTTGATCAACGCCGAGCCGGAGGCCACGCTGGCCGCGGTTGCGGACTATCAGAACGTTCGCCCGAAAATCCTGTCCCCGCAGTACAGCGAGTACCAGGTCACCCAAGGCGGGCAGGGCGCCGGAACGGTTGCCAAGTGGCGGCTGCAGGCGACCAAATCACGGGTCCGCGATGTACAGGTGAACGTCGACGTCGCCGGCCACACCGTCATCGAGAAGGACGCAAACTCGTCCATGGTCACCAACTGGACGGTGGCTCCCGCGGGCCCGGGATCCAGCGTCACCGTGAAGACCAGCTGGACCGGTGCGGGCGGCGTCAAGGGATTCTTCGAAAAGACCTTTGCGCCACTGGGTCTGAAGAAGATCCAGGCCGAGGTGCTGGCCAACCTGAAAAAGGAACTCGAAAGCTAGCGCGCCTGGCCCTGGGTGGCCAGGAACCCCGCGACGCCGCGGACCAGCGCGTCGGCGTACTTCTGCCGGCCTTCGGGCGACTCCATCAGCGCCGAATCCACGGGATTCTTCATGTTGCCGCACTCGACCAGGATCGACGGATACTGCGCCAGGTTCAGGCCGGCCAGATCCGACCGCCCGTAGAGTCCGTCCTGGCCAATGTAGTTGGAGGGCGGAATGCCCGACGCCTGCAACTGATCGCGCATGATTCGGGCGTACTGCACCGACGGCCCGGCCTGCGCCTGGTTGAGCGGCGGGGCCGAATAGTTGACGTGGAACCCCCGCCCGGATGGCGGGCCGCCGTCGGCATGGATGCTCAGGATCGCGTTGGGGCGCAACGCGTTGGCCGCGGCCGCGCGCGCGTCGACACACGCCCCCACGCCCGTGTCGTTGTTGCGGGACATGGCGGTGCGGACGCCGAGCGCGTTCAACGCGGCGCGGACCCGAAGCGCGGTGTCCCAGGTGAAGGTGTGTTCCATGTAGCCGGAGTTGGTCGACGTCCCGCTGGTCTGGCAGTCCTTGGTGCCGCCGCGGCCGGTGGGCACCTGATGCGTGATGGACGCGTCGTTGGAGCCGTTGTGGCCGGGATCGATGAACACGACCATGCCGGCGATGTTGGCGGGGACTCCCCACGCGCTGGGCATCACCGCCGTCGACGCGGCAACCAGCGCGCCGATCGTCATTTTGATCCCGACACGCCTGCTCACTCGTAGGTCCACGGCGCAAAGGTAACGTCGCGCGGTCTACGCTGAGTGTTTCGAATCGCCCGACATCCACAGGCGAAACCAACTCGAGACCAAGATGCGAGGGGATTGTCATGCAACCCGGAGGCGACATGTCGGCGCTGCTCGCCCAGGCGCAGCAGATGCAGCAAAAGCTCATGGAAGCGCAGCAACGGCTCGCGAACTCCGAGGTGCACGGGCACGCCGGCGGCGGCCTGGTCGAGGTCATCGTCAAGGGCAGCGGCGAGGTGATCGGGGTGAAGATCGATCCGAAGGTCGTCGACCCCGCGGACGTCGAAACGCTGCAGGACCTGATCGTCGGCGCCATGGCCGACGCTTCCAAGCAGGTCACCGCGATGGCGCAGGAGCAGCTGGGCTCGCTGGCCGGCGGCTTGGGTGGCCCGCCCGGACAGCCGCCGGCGCCGCCGACGCAAATGCCGGGGCTCTGAACTTCCCAACGCCATGTTCGAGGGACCCGTCCAGGATTTGATCGACGAGCTCGGCAAGCTGCCGGGTATCGGACCCAAGAGCGCGCAGCGCATCGCCTTCCACCTGCTGTCCGTCGAACCCGCGGATATCGACCGGCTGAGCGCCGTGCTGGCGAAGGTTCGCGACGGCGTGCGGTTCTGTGCGGTGTGCGGCAACGTCTCCGACGACGAGCGGTGCCGGATCTGTTCCGATACCCGTCGCGACGCGTCGGTGGTGTGCGTGGTCGAGGAGCCGAAGGACATCCAGGCCGTCGAGCGCACCCGCGAATTCCGTGGCCGTTACCACGTTTTGGGCGGTGCGCTCGATCCGCTGTCCGGCGTCGGCCCCGATCAGCTGCGGATCCGCGAGCTGGTGAGCCGGATCGGTGAACGGGTCGACGATGTCGACATCACCGAGGTGATCATCGCCACCGACCCGAATACCGAGGGCGAGGCGACCGCGACCTATCTGGTGCGGATCCTGCGCGACATCCCCGGCCTGACCGTGACGCGGATCGCGTCCGGGCTGCCGATGGGCGGCGACTTGGAGTTCGCCGACGAGCTGACGCTGGGCCGCGCACTCACCGGCCGCCGGGCCATGGCCTGACGTCCCTCAGACCTTGCTCAATTGGAATGACCTCGTAAAGGTCTTGCCCGGCTCGTCACCGCACCCGTCCGACGTCGTCGTCAGGCCTTCGCCGGCAAGCGACACCGCATCGAAGCTGTAAATGACGTTCACCGGGGCCGATGCGCCGTTTGGGCACCGCGCCTGGGCCGTGCCGCTGTGCGTCCATCGCCCGTTGGCGAGGTGGAATTCCCAGCTGATGACAAACGTCCCGCCATCTTGCGAGGTCGCCAGGGTGCAGTCCGAGCCGCATGGGACGAAAAGCCAGGCGGTCGGTTTGTCGCTGTCCTGGTAGAGCACGTTGTACCGGCCATTCGGGACGTCGTAGTCGGCGTGCGCCGGTGTCGGCGAAGCGACGAACACGGCAGCGCCGAGCAGAGCTGCGCCGGCGGCCAGCCGCGGGCTGATCTTCGCGCGCATGGTTAGCGCACCGCCAGTCGTTCGCGGCGCAGCAGCTCCACCTCGGGCAGCTGCAGCGGTTCCAGCTCGCCCACCACCTTGCTCAGCAGCAGGTCGGCCAGCTCCGGGTTGCGGGCCAGGCACGGCCCGTGCATGTACGTGGCGACCACACTGCCCTGGACCGCGCCGTCCATGCCGTCGCCGGCCCGGTTGCCCGCGCCCTTGACCACCGCGCCCAACGGTGCGGCCGCGGCCCCCAAAACCGTTCCGCCGCGGTGGTTTTCGAAGCCCGTGAGGCGCTGGGTCAGGCCGGCCAGCAACGGCTTGGTCACCAGCTCGCCGATGGTGCGCTTGTCCTGCGGTGCTGTCGTCAAATCCAGCATGCCCACCCCTTCGACCCGTTCCCCGGCCGATGTCTCGTACCAGTGCCCGAGCACCTGGATGGCCGCGCAGATCGCCAGCACGGGTGCGCCGCGGTCCGCCGCGCGCTGCAGTCCGGGGTGCCGGATGAGGTGCCTGGTGGCCAGCCGCTGCGCGTAGTCCTCGGCCCCGCCCAGCGTGTAGAGGTCCAAGGATTCCGGCACCGGATCGGCCAGCGTGATCTCGACGATCTCGGCGTCGATGCCGCGCAACCGCAGCCGCTGGCGCAGCACCAGGGCGTTGCCGCCGTCGCCGTAGGTGCCCATCACGTCGGGCAGCACCAGCCCGATCCGCACGCTCGAGTCAGCCATGGCGCGCCAATGCCCGCTGCAGCTGAAGGAACGCGGTGTAGTTGGCGACGACCTCCACCCGCCCCGGCGGGCACGACGCGATGGCCGCCACGGTGTCGTGCACCAGGGTGTGGTCGACGCCGGCATATCCCAGCCGCACCGCCAGGTCGGTGCCGCGTTCCCCGGCGGCGACTACCTGGGTGTCCTCGAAATGCTCGAAGCGCACGTCCCAGAGCCAGGACAGGTCCTCGCCGTCGGGCACCTGCCCGTTGACCGCGATGACCACGCCAGCCGCGTGCTTGTCCACCATCGACAGCGCCTCCTGCCAGCCCGCCGGATTCTTCGCCAGCAGGATCCGCGCATCGTGCGCGCCGACGCGGACCGTGCGGTAGCGCCCGGCGACCTCGTCGACCGCCGAGACGGCCGCGACGGCCCGGGCCGGGTCCGCGCCCAGCGCCACGGCGGCGGCCACGGCCTGGGCGGCGTTGCCGCGATTCACCGCGCCCGGCAGCGTCAACCGCATCGGCAGGGCCACGCCGTCGGGCCCGTACAACGTCTCGTCGTCGAACCACCACTGCGGGCTGGGCCGCTTGAAGTCGGCGCCGGTCGAATACCAGTGGCCGTGCTCGCGGACGATGACCTCGCCGCTGCGCGGACAGCTCACCGAGTCGTTCGCCCACGCCCCACCCGCGGCCACCCACACCACGTTCGGGCTGTCGTAGGCGGCCGACGTCATCAGGACGTCGTCGCAGTTGGCGACCACGACCGCGCGCGGGTGCCGGGCCAGGCCGGCGCGCAGCGTGCGTTCGATCACGTTGATCTCGCCTACCCGGTCCAGCTGGTCGCGCGACAGGTTGAGCAGCACGATGACGCTGGGTTCCACCGCATCGGAGACGTGCGGCACGTGCATCTCGTCGACTTCCAGGACCGCGAGCGGCGCGTCGCGGTTGGCTGCCAGTGCGGCGATCAGGCCGGCGTCCATGTTGGCGCCCTCGGCGTTGGTTGCGACGGCGCCGAGCGTGCCCAAGGCCGCGACGGTCATCCGGGTGGTGGTGGACTTGCCGTTGGTTCCGGTGACGACGACGGTGCGCCGGCCCGCGCCGAGCTGACGCAGGATCGAGCGGTCGAGCGTCATGGCGACCAGGCCGCCGATCATCGCGCCGGCCCCGCGCCCGGTGACCCGCGACGCCCACCGCGCGCTCGCTCCTGCGGCGAGTGCCAGGCGTGCGCGGGTGGTGACCACCCGCGCAGTTTAAGGGCGATCGCAAGCGCGGCGCTCGGCGCCGGGTGCCGCGGGTCGCCCTCATCGATTTAGTTGACGACACGGCGCGCAGCGAACCGGTGATGTCGGTCCGACGTGCAATCCTCAGGCTATGAACGGGGTGTCCTGGGGTCGCCCGGCAAGCGAGCCGGACGGGGGTTGGGCCGTCATCGACGTCGAGACATCGGGCTTTCGCCCAGGTCAGGCGCGGATCATCAGCCTCGCCGCGCTGGGCCTCGACGCCGACGGCAACGTCGAGCAATCCGTCGTCAGCCTGCTGAACCCGGGGGTGGACCCCGGGCCCACCCACGTGCACGGCCTGACCGCCGCGATGCTGGAGGACCAGCCGCAGTTCCGCGACGTCGCCGGCGACGTGATCGAGGTGCTGCGGGGCCGCACGCTGGTGGCCCACAACGTCGCCTTCGACTACGCATTTCTCGCCGCGGAGGCGGAGCTCGCCGAGGCCGAACTGCCGGTCGACAGCGTCATGTGCACGGTCGAGCTGGCCCGCCGCCTTGACCTCGGCATCGACAATCTGCGGCTGGAGACGCTCGCGGCGCACTGGGGCGTGACGCAGGAGCGGCCGCACGACGCCTTCGATGACGCGATGGTGCTGACCGGGGTGCTGGCGTCGGCGCTGGCGCGGGCGCGCGAACGCGACATCTGGCTGCCGGTGCGTCCGGTGACCCGCCGCCGCTGGCCGAACGGCCGGGTGACCCACGACGAGCTGCGGCCACTGAAGGTGCTGGCTTCCCGGATGCCCTGCCCGTATTTGAACCCGGGGCCCTACGACCCGGGCAGGCCGCTGGTGCAGGGCATGCGGGTGGCGCTGGCGGCCGAGGTGCGCCGGACCCACGAGGAACTCGTCGAGCGGATCCTGCATGCCGGGCTGGCCTACAGCGACACTGTCGACCTGGAGACCTCGCTGGTGGTGTGCAACGACGTCGCACCCGAGCAGGGCAAGGGCTTTCTGGCCCGCAAGCTGGGCGTGCCCGTCGTGACCGATGCGCAGTTCATGGACTCCCTGCGCGGTGTCCTCGGCGGCACCAACATGGAGGAATTCGTCGACGTCACCACCGTCGACGAACAGCTCGCGCTGTTCTGAGCGGGTTAATTGCGGGAGGCGCGATTGACCGCTGACACCACGGCCCGCAGCGACGCCGTCGTGATCGACGGCGCGATGCCTACACCCCACACGGTCCGGCCGCCCACCGACGCCTCGACGTAGGCCGCGGCCTGCGCGTCGTCGCCGGAGCTCATCGCGTGCTCGGAGTAGTCCAGGACGGCCACCTCGAACCCGACCTTGCCCAGCGCGTGGACGAAAGCGGCCAGCGGGCCGTTGCCGACGCCGGTGATCTCGGTCTCGACCCCGTTGATCTTGACGGTCGCGGCGATGCTGGTCGGACCGCCGTCCTCCTCGGAGGTGTCGACTCGCTGCTTCATCCGCTCCAGCGGCCGCACCGGGGCGAGGTACTCCTCGGAGAACGCGTCCCACATCTCCTTCGGCGAGACCTCACCGCCCTCGCCGTCGGCGATCTTCTGGATCACTTGGGAGAACTCGATCTGCAGACGCCGCGGCAGGGCCAGGCCGTGGTCCGCCTTCATGATGTAGGCCACCCCGCCCTTGCCGGACTGCGAGTTGACCCGGATCACCGCCTCGTAGGTACGCCCGACGTCCTTCGGGTCGATCGGCAGATACGGCACCTGCCAGAGCATGTCCTCGACGTCGGAGTCCGCTTCGTCCGCGTCGATCTTCATCTGATCCAGGCCCTTGTTGATGGCGTCCTGATGGCTGCCGGAGAACGCGGTGTACACCAGGTCCCCGCCGTAGGGGTGACGCTCGTGCACCGGCAGCTGGTTGCAGTACTCCACTGTGCGGCGGATCTCGTCGATGTTGGAGAAGTCGATCTGCGGGTCCACGCCGCGGGAGAACAGGTTCAGCCCGAGCGTCACCAGGCACACGTTGCCGGTCCGTTCCCCGTTGCCGAACAGGCAGCCCTCGATGCGGTCCGCGCCGGCCTGATAGCCCAATTCGGCTGCGGCGACTGCGGTTCCGCGGTCGTTGTGCGGATGCAGGCTCAGGATGACGGACTCGCGGTTGGCCAGGTTGCGGCTCATCCACTCGATCGAGTCGGCGTAGACGTTGGGCGTCGCCATCTCCACGGTGGCGGGCAGGTTGAAGATGATCGGGTTGTCCGGTGTGGGTCCGATGATTTCGCCGACGGCGTCGCACACATCCTTGGCGTACTCGAGTTCGGTGCCGGTGTAGGACTCCGGCGAATACTCGAACCGCCACTGGGTGCCCGGGTATTTGGCGGCCTGCTCGACGCACTTGCGCGCGCCGTCGGTCGCGATGGCCTGCACCGCGGCGCGGTCGGCGCGAAAGACCACGCGCCGCTGCAGGATTGACGTCGAGTTGTAGAAGTGCACGATGGCCCGCGACGCGCCCTCGCACGCCTCGAACGTGCGCTCGATCAGTTCCGGTCGGCACTGGGTCAGCACCTGGATGGTGACGTCGTCGGGAACGGCGCCGGCGGTGATGATTTCGCGGACGAAGTCGAAATCGGTCTGGCTGGCCGACGGGAACCCGACCTCGATCTCCTTGTAGCCCATGCGCACCAGCAGGTCGAACATGCGGCGCTTGCGGGCCGGGCTCATCGGGTCGATCAGCGCCTGGTTGCCGTCGCGCAGATCCACCGCGCACCACAGCGGTGCGGTGTCGGTGACGCGGTCGGGCCAGCTGCGGTCGGCGAGCCGAATGGGCTCGACCTCCTCGAAGAACGGTCGGTACCGATTGATCGGCATCGACGAACCACGTTGGGGATTCCACACGGGCTGACCGGGTGCGGGTGGGCCCGCGGGTTGGACGACGGTCCGCGCCGACGTATAGGCGTCGGGACCGGAAGGCTGGGAAAAACTTGTCACGGTAGTTGCTCCGGGGGTGTCAGAAGGAACCTCAGACCGGCGCATCGCGAACGCCCGCGACGGGAAGCCGGTCTGGATCAGACCCCGTCGCGGCGTCCGAGGAGGAGCACCCGCTGCACGTAGAGCACTCTACCGCGCTCGGCCCGGCGACCGAAATCGAGCGTCGTGGGCCGTGGTGTCCTTGAGTGTGACCCTGAACTGCATCGTCCGGTACGGCCACCCCGTCGCGGTGTTCCACTGCGACACCACCAGGCCGACGCCGCCCTGAACGTCCAGCCGTGAGCCGGGCAGAACATATCCGCCGTACAGTTGGGCGACCTTATTGGCCGCGAGGTCTTGGGCGTCCCAGGTTGTCCCGACCACCGGCGTCTGGACCTCGGCTTCGTACAGATTGGCGGTCGGCGAGTCGATCGTGCGGTACCCCAATGCGTATCCCGAGGACAGGAAGCCGCCCAGGATCCAGGTGCCGGTATCGAGCCTGCGCAAGGTCAGCTCGCCCCACGTTTCGGCCGGCGGCGTGATGGGCGTGGGTGCGTTGCCCCACGCCCACTGGTTGTCGGCCCAGCCCCAGCCGGAGTATTTGGTCCTGTCGCCGATATCGCCCGGACGCACGCGGCGCAGGATTACGCCCTTGTCTCGCTGGAACCCCGTGGAAACGACGTACACCCAGCCGTCGTCGGGGTTGTAGTCCCACGACCACAGCTGCGCGCAGCCGTTGTGCAGCGATGCGGGAAACCTTGCCCGGGCGCCCATCCGCCGCCAGCTGACGCCGTTATCCACGGAGGCCCAGATCCCGGTCCAGATCACGTTCCCGAAGCCGCGGTTGACGATGGCATGCAGGTACATCGTCTGCCCGACGACCAGGACGTCGGACGGAATCACGGTGCTGATCCCGCCCCGGTTCCACGGCGCGCCGTCGTGGACGTAGGGCCACAACTGCCGCGCATAGTTCGGGTCGGCGCCGCCCGCGTACTCATAGCGGATCTGATCGTTGGCGTCCCCGCTGCCGACCAGCGCGACCGGAGCGCGCCAATCACCCTGTCCAACGGTGCGGCCCGAGAAGGTATCCCCGAACACCGATACCAGCTTGCCGTTGGGCGCCACCGCGCAAACGCCCAGGTCGGTGCAGGTAACACCCCACGTGTCGGTGATGCCCGGGCCGGTGATGTCCCCCACGTAGCCCTCGGCCGACGGCAGTGCGGCGCGCGGTTTCGTTGCGACACAGCCACTTTCGCGCTTCCACCTATATACCGTGGAGGCGCTGACGCCGCTGTTGGCCGCAATCGTGGACACCTTCTCGCCCGAGCGGACTCTCCGCAGCACCTGTTTGCGCAACGCCGCCTCGTGCATCGCTCCTCCGCTAGCGTCCCGGCCGAGTCGTCGCACCCCTCGGACTCGACGACGACTCCCACAACGTCTTTACCCCCAACAATGCGGAGGACCTGCCACCGGGGGCACGAGTAGCGGGCTACCTGTGTCTTCCTCGGCGATCCGCCGACCGGCCTGCTCGACCGAACTCGGCGCGGGGCCTACTCGTCGGGATGGCGTAGTTGGCCGAGAAATCAGGTGGTGCACTACGCATGCCGTCCCTAGGTCTGGGCTCCTACGGTCGACGCACCACAGGAGATTTGGAGGTTGCAATGACCACTTTGCAAGAGACCAGCCACGTCAAAAGCCGCGTCAAAGGCGACGCGCAGGCACAAGACTGGAGTCACGTTCGCGGTTTCGGCTGGCGCCCACAGCTCCCGGATGCGCGCGACATGGTGTACACCGCCAGGCTTAGGGACCTGCCGCCCAGCGAGTACGACCTGCGTCCGTCGATGCCAGCGGTCTACGACCAGGGACAGCTCGGATCGTGCACCGGAAATGCCATCGCCGCCGCGATGGAGTACGAGCGGGATCGGCAGGGCCTATCCGATTTTGTCCCTTCGCGGTTGTTCATCTACTACAACGAACGCGCGCTCGAAGGAACCGTGTCCAGCGACTCGGGCGCGGTCATCAGGGACGGCATCAAGGTAGTGAACCGCGAGGGCGTTTGCCCGGAAACGTTGTGGCCGTACGACATCGGTGTGTTCACGGTGAAACCGCCGAAGCGTTGCTACGTCGCCGCGAAGAAGGACAAGGCGGTGCAATACGAGGCGATCCAGACGTTGGGAGACCTCAAGGATGCGATCGCCTCGAATCTGCCCGTCGTTTTCGGGTTTACCGTGTACCAGAGTTTCGAATCGCAGCCCGTCGCTCAAACGGGTGTGGTGCCCATGCCCAAACGGGGTGAGGCCACGGTCGGCGGCCATGCCGTAGTCGCCGTCGGCTACTCGGATCCCAAGAGCCACTTGATCGTTCGCAACTCGTGGGGACCGTCGTGGGGCGACCACGGATACTTCTACCTGCCCTACGAGTATCTGACCGGTTCCAAGGCCAGCTCCGATAGCTCGCCCATCAACGGGGCGCACTTGGCGAGCGACTTCTGGGCGATCCAGATGGTTTCGCCGTAGCACCTCACCGCACAACGCACCCGGACGTGATGCAGCAGCTCGAAGGGAACTCCGGCCATGTCGATAGCACAGGTAAGCAACGATCTCCTCCTCGAACGCATCACGTACCGGGTGCCCCACGAGGCGCCCGCCCCCATCCCGTGGCCGGATGGGCTGGCGCCGCGCGGCGCCCCCTATGGCCGCCCGGCCGACGCGCCGCTGCCGTCCTGCGACGTCCTGGTGGTGACCTGGACGGCGGCCGAGGGGCAGGCCCTCGCTGACGTGCTGACCCCGGGAATGCCGCGGGCGAGCTGGATGCCCTACGCCCATCGCTGGGAGAGCTTCCAGACCGAACTCACGGCGCGTTCGCCGGCCCGCGAGGCCGGCTGCCTGGGCTATGTGGCCCGGGTCCGGATCGGCAACGTCGACGCGCTGGCGGTGAAGTCGGAGCTGCACCTGGCCACCGACGCCGTTTCGGCGCCGATCGTGGCGCTGTGGCGGCAAATGGTGAGCGAAGCCCAGCCGAAGCTGGTCATCACCACCGGAACCGCGGGAGGCATCGGGACGGCCACCCAGCTCGGCGACGTCTTCGTCGTCACCAACGCCAAGTTCAACTGCGCCAAGGCATTCAAGGACAAGCCCTGGGCCCAGCGACTCTTCACCGGGCCGGGGCTGTGGGGCGGCGGGCACGCGTCCGCCTTCGATGCCCTGGTGGCCCCGAACGCGGGACGGCTGCATCCGCTGGTCACCCGCCCGCCGAGGCTGACCTTTGGCGGTCCCCTGGGCGGGGTGGAAACCGTCGACTACTTCGGCTTCGCCAACACCAGCGACTCGTTCGGGATCGTCCACAACTACCCCGGCGCCCGGACGGAGGAGATGGACGATGCCACATTGCCGCTGGCCCTCGCCGATCTTGCGGACCCGCCCCAGTGGTGCTCGATTCGCAATGCCAGCGACCCGCAGGTCTCTGCCGAGATCGGCGACCTCGAAGCCCAGGCGCGCTGGGCCACCGAGATCTACAAACGCTACGGCTACTGGACGTCCCTGGGCTCGGCCATCGCCACGTGGGCGGTAATCGCCAACCTCAACTGAGGGCTTCGCGGCCCGGTCGCTGAGGCAGCGGAATCGACAGCGGAAAAAATGAGGCGCCGCCACACGTATTCTGTTTTGGACCTCCGATCACCTTCCGGACCGAAAGAACAACAGTGGCGCTCGTCGTGCAGAAGTACGGCGGATCCTCGGTGGCCGACGCCGACCGGATCCGTCGCGTCGCCGAACGCATCGTCGAGACCAAGAAACAGGGCAACGACGTCGTCGTGGTGGTCTCCGCGATGGGTGACACCACCGACGACCTGCTGGACCTGGCTCAGCAGGTGTGCCCCGTCCCGCCGCCCCGGGAACTCGACATGCTGCTGACGGCCGGTGAACGCATCTCCAACGCGCTGGTGGCCATGGCCATCGAATCGCTCGGCGCGCACGCCCGGTCGTTCACCGGGTCGCAGGCGGGCGTCATCACCACCGGCACCCACGGCAACGCGAAGATCATCGACGTCACGCCGACGCGGCTGCAGTCGGCACTCGACGAGGGCCGGATCGTTTTGGTAGCCGGGTTTCAGGGGGTCAGCCAGGACACCCGGGACGTCACCACGCTCGGCCGTGGCGGTTCGGACACCACGGCGGTCGCGTTGGCCGCCGCGCTGGGCGCCGACGTCTGCGAGATCTACACCGACGTCGACGGCATCTTCAGCGCGGACCCGCGAATCGTGCACAAGGCCCGCAAGCTCGACACGGTGACGTTCGAGGAGATGCTCGAGCTGGCCGCCTGCGGGGCCAAGGTCTTGATGCTGCGCTGCGTGGAATACGCACGCCGCTACAACATTCCGGTGCATGTCCGGTCGTCGTACTCGGACAAAGAAGGCACCGTCGTCGTCGGATCGATCAAGGACATAGCCATGGAAGACCCCATCCTGACCGGAGTCGCGCACGACCGCAGCGAGGCCAAGGTGACCGTCGTCGGCATACCCGACATCCCCGGGTACGCGGCCCGGGTGTTCCGGGCCGTCGCCGACGCCGACGTGAACATCGACATGGTGCTGCAGAACGTCTCCAAGATCGAGGACGGCAAGACCGACATCACCTTCACCTGCTCCCGCGACAGCGGCCCGACGGCGGTCGCGAAGCTGGACGCCCTGCAGGAGGAGATCGGCTTTTCCCAGCTGCTGTACGACGACCACATCGGCAAGGTGTCGCTGATCGGGGCCGGCATGCGCAGCCATCCCGGCGTCACGGCGACCTTCTGTGAGGCGCTGGCCCAGGTGGGCGTCAACATCGAGCTGATTTCGACGTCCGAGATCCGGATCTCGGTGCTGTGCCGCGACACGGAACTGGACAAGGCCGTCGTGGCGTTGCATGAGGCGTTCGGGCTGGGCGGCGACGAGGAGGCAAGGGTGTACGCGGGGACGGGTCGCTGATGGTCGCGCTCGGTGTCGTGGGTGCCACCGGTCAGGTGGGCCAGGTGATGCGCAGGCTGCTCGACGAGCGGGATTTTCCCGCGACGTCGGTGCGGTTCTTCGCGTCGTCGCGCTCGCAGGGCCGCAAGCTGCCCTTCCGCGGTCAGGAGATCGAGGTCGAGGACGCCGCGACGGCGGACCCGAGCGGCCTCGACATTGCGCTGTTTTCCGCCGGCAAGACGATGTCGCTGGTGCAGGCGCCGCGATTCGCCGCCGCCGGTGTCACGGTGATCGACAACTCGTCGGCGTGGCGCAAGGACCCCGACGTGCCGCTGGTCGTGTCGGAGGTCAACTTCGCCCGCGATGCCGCCAACCGGCCCAAGGGCATCATCGCCAACCCGAACTGCACCACCATGGCCGCGATGCCGGTGCTCAAGGTGCTGCACGACGAGGCTCAGCTGGTGCGCCTGGTGGTCTCGAGCTACCAGGCGGTGTCGGGCAGCGGGTTGGCCGGCGTCGAGGAGTTGGCGACGCAGGCGCGCGCGGTGGTCGGCGAGGCCGAGGAACTGGTGCACGACGGCGGCGCGATCGAGTTCCCGGCGCCCAAGACCTACGTCGCGCCGATCGCGTTCAACGTGGTGCCGCTGGCCGGATCGCTGGTGGACGACGGATCCGGGGAGACCGACGAGGACCAGAAGCTACGCCACGAGAGCCGCAAGATCCTGGGCATCCCCGAACTGCTGGTCAGCGGCACGTGCGTGCGGGTTCCGGTGTTCACCGGGCACTCGCTGTCGATCAACGCCGAATTCGCTCGGCCGCTGTCGCCGGAGCGCGCGCGGGACCTGCTCGACGGCGCCCCGGGCGTGAAGCTGGTCGACGTCCCGACGCCGCTGGCCGCCGCTGGCGTCGACGAATCGCTGGTCGGCCGGATCCGGCAGGACCCCGGCGTCCCGGACGGGCGGGGGCTGGCGCTGTTCGTCTCGGGCGACAATCTGCGCAAGGGCGCGGCGCTGAACACCATCCAGATCGCCGAGCTGCTCGCCGCCGAACTATAGTTCCCGGGTGAGTTCGGCCCGGGCCGCCCTGCTAAGCGTTTTGTGTTTGGTTGCGCCCCAGCCTGTTTGGCTTGCCCACGCCGATCCGCCGGCTCCAGAGCCCGAGCCGGTGCTGCAGCCGCTGGCCCCGGGTCAGGTGCTGCGAATCGGCCCGACGGCCGGCACCGGGACCCCCACCCGCGACTACGGCATCGGGGCCACCGATCTGTGCGAGTTCGTCGCGTTCCCCACCGAGCTGCTGCAGGTGTGCGGCGACAGCTTCGCCGGCCAGGGCGTCGGCTTCGGTGGCTGGTACTCGCCGGTCGCGTTGCGCGTCGACACCGCGTCGGTCGACGATCCCGCCGGGGTCCGCTACACCGGCGTCACCGGAATCAATACGCCGCTGTTGGCCGATCCGACGCCGCCGGGGGACTCGCAGCTGCCCGCCGGGGTGGTCGAGATCAACCGCCGCAACTACCTGATGGTGACCACTACGCACGACCTGGAGCCGCAGAACTCCCGGCTGGTCGCGGCCGAACCGGTGCGCGCCGGCTGGCAGACGGTCCCAGGCTCCCGGCGCGTCGCTTCGTATCAGGACGGCTCGCAGACGCAGATCAGCGGGTACTACGACCCGGTCCCCACGCCCGATTCGCCGAGCGGGTGGGTGTACATCGTCGCCAACAGCTTCACCCGCCGCCGCCCGGTGGTGCTGTATCGGGCCACGCCGCAGTCGTTCACCGACAGGTCCCGGTGGCAGGGCTGGGCGGCCGGACCCGACGGCGGGTGGAACAAGCCGCCGACACCGCTGTGGCCCGACCAGGTGGGCGAGATGTGCATCCGGCAGATCGACGGCAAGGCGGTGCTGTCGTATTTCAATGCCAGCACGGGAAACATGGAGGTCCGGGTGGCCAACGACCCGACGTCGCTGGGCACCGCGCCGGTGACGACGGTGGTGCAGCACGACGAGTGGCCCGAGCCGGCGGAAAGCCTGCCGCCCCCCTACGACAACCGGCTCGCGCAACCGTATGGCGGGTACATCTCGCCCGGATCCACCCTCGATGAGCTTCGAATTTTCGTCAGCCAGTGGGACACGCGAGCGCGGGTGAGCGCGCCGTACCGGGTGATTCAGTTCGCGGTGAACCCGTTCAAGCCGGAGTGAGCTCAGAAGTTATTGCAGGTGTCGAAAGCCGTTTTAAGGATCGGTATTAACGGTTGATTCTCTGGGTTGCTCACCGTCAGCTGCGCCAACCGCTGGCGTTCAGGCGGCGGCGCGGCGAGAAACCGGCGCAACCCGGCCTGCATTTGCGGCGATGAGTTCAACATCGAGACATACTGCGGATCTTGAGCATTCAGCGCCGCGGCGACTTGCTGGTAATTGCAGGTCGTGTTGACGGCCGACCCCAGATCGGGATCCGCGGATGCGACCCCAGCGGTCAACGACACTGCCAGGCTGCCAACCACTAGACCCATTCCGGCCAACAGTTTGATCATGTGGACTCCCTCCCTCCAACTGATCGCATCAACCCTAGTCGGCTCGCCCCAATCAATGGCGGAAATCGTCGCTACTTCGTCCTTGCTGTCATTCGGCCCGCCGGGTGAGCATCGATACATGGAGATAAGCCAGCGCGCTGCCGCCGTCCAATTAGACGCCGTCCCCGCCGATGTCGGCGCCAACCTCGCCGCCGTCGAGCGCCTGGTCGACGAGGCCGCAGCCGCGGGCGCCACCGTGATCGCCCTGCCGGAGTTCTTCACCACCGGCATCGGCTTTCTGCCGGAACTCGCCGATGCCGCCCTGCCACCGGATGGCGAAGCCACCGAACTGCTGTTGGGCCTGGCCCGGCGCCACGGCGCCATGATCGGCGGGTCGTTCTTGGCCAGGGATACCGACGGGCACGTGCGCAATGCCTACTTGCTGGTGACCGCGGAGGGCGTGGCCGGTCGCCACGACAAGGACTTGCCCACCATGTGGGAGAACTCGTTCTACATCGGCGGCCACGACGACGGAATTATCCCGGCCGGCGAGTTCACCGTGGGCGCCGCCATGTGCTGGGAGCTCATGCGCACGCAGACGGTGCACCGGCTCCGCGGGCGCATCGACCTGGCCATGACGGGGTCGGGCTGGTGGTCGGTTCCCCGCTGGCACCCGTCGCCGATCTTCCGCCGCATGGAAACCCGCAACGCGGCAACCGCGCAGCACGCGGCCGAGTCCTTCGCCGCCTATGTAGGCGCGCCGGTGCTCCATGCGGCGCACGCCGGCGCACTGCGATGCCGGATGCCTTGGCTGCCAATCGATTACAGCGGCCGATTCGAAGGCGCAACCATGATCGTCGCCGCCGACGGTACGGTGCTCGCGTCCCGCGCCGCCGACGAGGGCGCGGGCGTCGTCGGCGCCGATATCGTGATCGGCCGTCGAGCACCGAAAGCACAACCGCCGAAAGGCTTTTGGCTGCATCGCCGGGGGGCCCTTCCGGCCGTAACGTGGAACTACCAGCGACTGCACGGCAGGCGCTACTACCGCCGTCATGTGGCTGCTCAACCAGGGTTTCAGCTCATAGCTGGTACTTAACTAACGCATAGCCGCAACCATTGTTTACCCCCGCATCATGTGTCTCATGAGTGAAACACCTGAAACCCCCACTGTGCGGAGTTCCACCGCAACTGCACCGGCGGCGGCCACCGAGCCGGCGCTCTACCGGACCCCCCGGGTCTTTATCGCGGCGGCCTGGGTCGCCATCGTCGCCGGGATCGTGTTCATCGTCTCGGTCATCTTCTTCACGGGGATGGCGCTGGGGCATCACGGCGGTCACCACCACCATCACCACCACAAGCACCACGCGATGATGCACCGATTCGGCCCCGGCGGTCCCGGTGGCGGACCCGGCGCGAACGCTCCAGGTGCACCGGCACCCGCACCCGGAGCCGTGACGCCCGGCGCTCCCGGCCCCAGCCAGGTTCCGTCCTCGGTAGCTCCGTCGCGGACGCCGTAGGGGGAGAGTTCCACACCGTCCACGTGCTCGCGGGGTGATAGGAGGACCCGGCGGGCCGCCAACTGAATACCAAGTAGCCCGGCGCTCCCTCGAGCGCCGGGCTACCCGTCGTAACGGGCAGAGGGCAGGATCGAGGCATGAGCGAAACACCTGAACCATCAACTCAGCCGACTTCCGCCGCCGCAGCTCCGCCGCCAAGGGTCAAGCCGCCCGCGCTCTTTGTGGCCGCGGCATGGGTGGTGATCGTTGCCGGGGTCGTCTTCATCCTCGCCACCGTGTTTTTCGCCGGCGCCATGGTCGTCGGGTACAACCATCACTGCGGTCACCACCACCACGGGATGATGTACGGCCCCGGCGGCCCCGGCGGCCCCGGCGGACCCGGTGGCCCGCCGTGGGGCGGGCCGTGGGGATATGGACCCGGTGCCCCGAGTGGTCCCGCGCAGTCGCCGACCACCAGTGCCCCCGCGCCGGCCCCGAACACGCAAGGCACTCCGCGGCCCTGATATCTGGGGGGCAACGACATTCGCCGCCGGGCAGCGGTCCTGGCATGATCGAGACCCATGACCATTGAAGTCGTTTACACCACGGAATCCACTGCGACCGGCGGCGGCCGCGACGGCCACGTGAAGTCCGACGACGGCCGGATCGACCTGGAAACCCGGCCGCCGAAGGCGATGGGCGGCAGCGGCGAAGGCACCAATCCCGAGCAGTTGTTCGCCGCCGGGTATGCGGCCTGCTTCCTGGGCGCGCTGCGCCTGGTCGCCGGCAAGTCAAAGGTCACGCTGGACGACGCCACCAGCGTCAGCGTCGAAATCGGGTTCGGAAAGGATTCCGCGGGCGGATTCGGGCTGACGGGCAAGATCGTCGGCCACCTGCCCGGCGTGGAACAAAGCGTCGCCGACGATTTGGTGGAGCAGGCGCATCAGGTGTGCCCGTACTCCAAGGCCACGCGCGGCAACGTCGACGTCGACGTCTCCGCCAAGGTCTAGCCGGGCCATTGGATCGGAGCATGCGGATCTGCGCCGCGGTGGCGACGATCGCCGTGACCGTGGGCGCCGCGCCGGCGATCCCGGTGGCAAGCGCCCACCCGTCGGAACCCGGGGTGGTCTCCTACGCGGTGCTCGGCAAGGGGTCCGTCGGCAACATCGTCGGCGGGCCGATGGGCTGGGAATCGGTCTTCACCCAGCCGTTCCAGGGTTATTGGGTTGAAGTCGCGGAATGCAACAACTGGGCCGACATCGGATTGCCCGAGGTGTACAACGACCCCGACCTGGCGTCGTTCAACGGGGCCACCACGCAGACGTCGGCCAACGACCAGACCCACTTGGTCCGGCAGGCGGTCGGGGTGTTCGCGAACAACGACGCCGCGTCCCGGGCGTTCCATCGCGTGGTGGACCGAACCGTCGGTTGCTCGGGACAGACGACCGCGATGCATTTGGACAACGGCTCCACCCAGGTGTGGTCGTTCGACGGCGGGCCGGCCACCGGCACCGACGCCAACTGGACCAAGCAGGAAGCGGGTACCGATCGGCGCTGTTTCGATCAAACCCGGCTGCGCGAAAACGTGTTGCTGCAGGCGAAGGTCTGCCAATCTGGCAACGGCGGGCCCGCCGTCAACGTGCTGGCCGGGGCCATGCAGAACGCGCTGGGTCAGTAAGCGGGCCGGGAATATGTCGGGGCGATCTGGAAGATGAAGTGACGGTGGCTATCGTCCCGATAGCCGCGAACAGGGCGCTCGGCGATCCATGGCCGGGCGCGGAGGGATCGTGATATGACGTTCGCCGCCACTTCTGCCGCGCTCGAAGCCGAGATGGCCAGTTCCACGGCCGCCGCGCAATACATCGCCGAGGGCTGTCTGGCGGATGCACCCCTCGGGTCCGTCGGGCTGGAAATGGAAGCACACTGCCACGACCCGACCGATCCCTTCCGCCGGCCGAGCTGGGCGGAGATCACCGACGTCATCGAGCGGCTGCCGGCACTGCCGGGCGGCAGCAGGGTCACCGTGGAACCGGGCGGCGCCGTCGAACTGTCCGGCCCGCCCGTCGACGGCGTGCTGGCGGCCCTCGACGCGATGCGCCGCGACCAGGCCGTGCTTCGGCCGGCCTTCGCCGACGCCGGGCTGGGCCTGGTATTCCTCGGCACGGATCCGCTGCGGCCGCCCGAGCGCATCAACCCCGGCACGCGTTACCGCGCCATGGAAGAGTTCTTCGCCGCCAGCGAATCCGGGTCCGCGGGCGCGGCGATGATGACCTCCACCGCCTCGATTCAGGTCAATCTGGACGCTGGGCCCAAGGAGGGGTGGGCCGCCCGCGTGCGGCTGGCGCATGCCCTGGGGCCGACGATGATCGCGATCGCGGCCAATTCGCCGATGCTGGGCGGCGAGTTCACCGGTTGGGTCTCCAGCCGGCAGCGCGTGTGGGGACAGATGGACTCGGCCCGCTGTGGGCCGATCCTGGGTGCCAGCGGCGACGAACCCGGCACCGACTGGGCGCGCTACGCGCTGAAGGCGCCCGTGATGCTGGTGCACACGCCGGAGGCGGTGCCGGTCACGAGCTGGGTGCCCTTCGCCGACTGGGTGGACGGCCGGGTGCTGCTGGGGGATCGCCGCCCCACCATCGCCGACCTGGAATACCACCTGACCACGCTGTTTCCGCCGGTCCGCCCCAGGCGGTGGCTGGAAATCCGCTACCTCGACAGCGTGCCGGACGCCTTCTGGCCCGCTGTCGTGTTCACCCTGGTGACCCTGCTCGACCACCCGGTCGCCGCCGATATCGCGGCCGAGGCCGTCGAACCGGTCGCCACCGCCTGGGACACCGCCGCCCAGGCCGGTCTGCGCGACCGGCGACTGTACGAGGCCGCCAATCGGTGCGTGGCCGCCGCCGCCGAGCAGGCTCCCCCGGAGCTGACCGACGCGATGGCGCGCTTGATTCGCAGCGTCGAGCGGGGCCGATGTCCCGGGGACGACTTCTCCGACGAGGTGATCGAGCACGGCATCGCGGCCGAGGTCTCGCGGGCCGCGCGAGCGCAAGGGGGCCCGTGACTTCCCGGGAGAGGCTTGCCGACGATCTGACCCGGGCGCGGACCCGGACGTTGCGGCTCACCGATTTCGACGACGCCGAGCTGTGCCGCCAGTACGACCCGTTGATGAGCCCACTGGTGTGGGACCTGGCGCACATCGGTCAGCAAGAAGAGCTGTGGCTGTTGCGCGGCGGGGACCCGCGCCGGCCGGGCATGCTGCCCCCCGCGATAGAGGGGCTTTACGACGCGTTCGAACACTCCCGCGCCAGCCGCGTCGAGCTACCGTTGCTGTCCCCGGAGCGGGCCCGATCCTATTGCCGCACAGTGCGATCCGCCGCGCTGGACGCGCTGGATGCCCTGCCCGACGATCCCGCCGGCGAGCGTGCCGCCTTCACGTACGGGATGGTGGTCAGCCACGAAAACCAGCACGACGAAACCATGCTGCAGGCCCTGAACCTGCGCACCGGCGCGCCGCTGCTGCCCGATACGTCCACCCTGCCCGCGGGTCGGCCGGGGTTGGCCGGGACGTCGGTGCTGATTCCCGCCGGACCGTTCGTGCAGGGCGTGGATGCCGCCGCCGAGCCCTACTCATTGGACAACGAACGTCCCGCCCACGTCGTCGATGTACCGGCATTCAGGATCGGCCGGGTCCCGGTCACCAACGCCGAATGGCGACACTTCATCGACGACGGTGGCTACCACCAGCCGCGCTGGTGGTCGGCGCGCGGTTGGCAGCACCGCC
Organism: Mycobacterium sp. IS-836; assembly: GCF_001954275.1. Lineage (GTDB taxonomy): Bacteria > Actinomycetota > Actinomycetes > Mycobacteriales > Mycobacteriaceae > Mycobacterium. Next base: position 100,492 of record NZ_MBEU01000053.1, read on the forward strand.
AGGGCGCGGGCCTGACCGCGCCGCAATTCTGGAGCTCCGACGCGCAAACGCGCACCCGATTCGGCCGCGTCGAAGAGATACCCGCCGACGAACCGGTGCAGCACGTCACCTTTTTCGAGGCCGAGGCCTACGCGGCCTGGGCCGGTGCGCGGTTGCCCACCGAGACGGAATGGGAGAAGGCCTGCGCGTGGGATCCCGCGACGGAAACCCGGCGTCGCTACCCGTGGGGCGAGCAGGATCCGTCGGACACGCTCGCCAACCTGGGCGGCGCGGCGCTGCGTCCGGCACCCGTCGGCGCATACCCGGGCGGCGCTTCGGCCTACGGGGTTGAGCAGATGCTGGGCGATGTGTGGGAATGGACCAGTTCTCCGCTGCGGCCCTGGCCGGGCTTCGTCCCGATGATCTACGAGCGGTATTCCCAGCCGTTCTTCGACGGCGACTACCGGGTGCTGCGGGGCGGGTCGTGGGCGGTGGAGCCGTCCATCCTGCGGCCCAGCTTCCGCAACTGGGATCACCCGTTCCGCCGTCAGATCTTCTCCGGTGTCCGGCTGGCCTGGGATGCGCCCGACGCGGGAGGTTCCGGCTGATGTGCCGCCACCTCGGCTGGCTCGGGGCCGACGTCACGGTCTCCTCGCTGATGCTGGAACCGCCGTGCGGGCTGCGGGTGCAGTCCTACGCGCCGCGCCGGCAAAAGTACGGCCTGATGAACGCCGACGGTTGGGGTGTCGGGTTTTTCGACGGAGACGTCGCTCGGCGCTGGCGCAGCGCGGCGCCGCTGTGGGCTGACGCATCGTTCGAGTCGGTCGCGCCGGTACTGCGCAGCCACTGCGTGGTGGCCGCCGTCCGCTCGGCGACGGTCGGCATGCCGATCGAGGCCAGCGCGACCGCACCCTTCAGCGACGGCCGCTGGCTGCTGTCGCACAACGGGGTGGTCGATCGCACCGTGCTGCCGCTGACGTCGTCGGCCGAATCCGTCTGCGACAGCGCGATACTCGCGGCAACCATCTTCGAGCGCGGGCTGGACGCGCTGGGCGACGCCATCGCCGAGATCGGGACGTCAGACCCCCTCGCGCGCCTGAACATATTGGCCGCCAACGGGTCTCGGCTGCTCGCCACCGCCTGGGGCGACACGCTGTGCATCCTGCGCCGCGACGACGGCGTGGTGCTGGCCAGCGAACCGTACGACGACGACTCCGACTGGGAGGACGTGCCGGACCGCCACCTGGTCGAAGTCACCGCGAAGGGTGTCACGATGACCCCGCTGGACCACCCGCCGAAAGGATCTCGATGACGCTGTCGCTGTCCAACCACCTCGCCGCCGACTCGGCGCATCACGCGCTGCGCCGCGATGTGCTCGACGGCCTGCGGCGCACACCGAAATCGCTGCCGCCCAAGTGGTTTTACGATTCGGTGGGCAGTGAGCTGTTCGACCAGATCACCCGGCTCCCCGAGTACTACCCGACGCGCGCCGAGGCCGAGATTCTGCGCGCCCGGTCCGCCGAAATCGCGGTGGCCAGCGAGGCCGACACGTTGGTCGAACTGGGCAGTGGCACGTCGGAGAAGACCCGGCTGCTGCTGGACGCCCTGCATGGCCGCGGGTCGTTGCGCAGGTTCGTGCCGTTCGACGTCGACGCCGGCGTCCTATCGACCGCGGCGACCGCCATCCAGAGCGAGTACGCGGGCATCGAGATCAAAGCCGTCTGCGGCGATTTCGAGGAACATCTGACCGAGATTCCCGACGGGGGCCGCCGCCTGTTCGTCTTCCTCGGCTCGACGATCGGCAACCTCACACCCGAACCGCGCGCGGAGTTCCTCGCGACCCTGTCGGCGGTGATGCGACCGGGGGACAGCCTGCTGCTCGGCACCGACTTGGTCAAGGACACCGGCCGACTGGTGCGCGCGTACGACGACGAGGCCGGGGTGACGGCGGCGTTCAATCGCAACGTGCTCGCGGTGATCAACCGCGAACTCGACGCCGATTTCGACGTCGCGGCATACCGGCACGTGGCCCGCTGGAACGCGCGCGAGGAACGCATCGAGATGTGGCTGCGGGCCGATCGTGAGCAGCGGGTGCGCGTCGGTGCGCTGGAGCTGACCGTCGACTTCGCGGCCGGCGAGGAAATGCTCACCGAGGTGTCGTGCAAGTTCCGCCCCGACGGGGTGAACACCGAATTGGCCGGCGCGGGACTGCGTCGCATCCGCTGGTGGACCGACGCCGCCGGTGATTTCGGGTTGTCGTTAGCCGTCAAGTGAGCGATTCGCTGGCCGACCGATGGCGGGAGGCCCGCCCGCCGGTGGCCGGGCTGCACCTGGACAGTGCGGCCTGTTCGCGCCAGAGTTTCGCGGTCATCGACGCGACCGCGCAGCACGCGCGGTACGAGGCCGAAGTCGGCGGGTATGTCGCCGCCGAGGCCGCGACGCCCGCGCTCGACGCCGGGCGCGCCGCGTTCGCCGCGCTGAGCGGGATGCCCGACGCCGAGGTGGTGTACACCACCGGCTCGCTGAACGCGCTGGATCTGCTGCTCGGCGGCTGGCCCGCGGATCGCCGGACGGTGGCCTGCCTGCCCGGCGAATACGGCCCCAACCTTGCCTTGATGGAGATCCACGGGTTCGAGCGCCGGCTGCTGCCGACCCTGGACGACGGACGGGTGGCACTCGACGAGGCGGCGTTGGCCCTCGAGGACGACCCGCCCGATTTCGTCCACCTGACCACGGTGGCCAGCCATAGCGGGGTGGTCCAGCCGGCGGCGATGGTTGCGAAGCTCTGCGCCGAGTTGGGCCTGCCGCTGGTCGTGGACGCCGCCCAAGCGCTGGGTCACGTGGACACCGCGGTGGGCGCGGACGTCACCTATTCGTCGTCGCGCAAGTGGATCGCCGGGCCGCGGGGGGTGGGCGCGCTCGCCGTGCGCCCCGACCTGATGGAGCGGTTGCGTCCGAGGCTGGCCGCGCCCGAGTGGGCCGTGAAATCGGGGTCGCCGACGGTGGCCCAGCAGCTGGAATTCGGTGAGGCCAATGTCGCTGCGCGCGTGGGGTTTTCGGTGGCGCTGGGGGAACATCTGGCCTGCGGCGCCGAGGCGGTGCGGGCCCGGCTGGCCGAGTTGGGCGCGCTCAGCCGCAGCGTGCTGGCCGACGTGCCCGGGTGGGCGGTGATCGAGGAGGTCGAGGAGCCCAGTGCGATCACCACTTTGGCCCCGGTCGGCGGCGCCGACGTAGCGGCCGTGCGCGAATGGTTGCTCAGCGAACGGCGCATCCTGACGACCTACGCCGGGGTGCAGCGGGCGCCGCTGGAACTGACGGGGCCGGTGCTGCGGATCTCGCCGCACGCGGACACCACGGCCGACGACCTGGGCGCCTTCGCCGAGGCACTGAACGCCGCGACGGCGGCTTTGTCTGCTTGAGGCCTAGCCGGCCTTGTGCGCCGTGAGCAGGTAGGCGGGAAACTTCATCCGGCCCTTTTCGTCGCGGTCGTGCGGCGGGAATTCGAACGGCGCGTCGGGGATCTGGGGAACTTTCGCGTGGATATAGGCGGGCCGAATGTCGTCGATCTCCCAGTACTTGCTCACCGCGGCGCGCAACTCGTCCTCGTCCACCTCGTTCGGCTTCGGTTCCATTTCGGCGGGGAAGGCGCCCTTGGCGAACACCAGCACGTAGTAGCCGGCGCCCGGGGCCGCCGCGCGGTGCACCGAGCTCAGGTAGCCGTCGCGGCCCTCGACCGGCAGCGAGTGAAACAGCGTGCTGTCCACGACCGTGTTGAACCGCCCGTCGTAGCCGGAGAACGAGGTGATGTCGGCCTGCACGAAGCGGGCCGTGCTCAAGCCGCGTTCTTCGGCCGCCTTGGTGGCCGCCGCGATGGCGGTGGGGGTTAGGTCGACGCCGACCACGGTGTAGCCCTCGGCGGCCAGCGCCAGCGACAGCTCGGCGTACCCGCAGCCGGCGTCCAGCACGTCGCTGCGGAACTTGCCGGCCGCCATCAGCGCCGCGAGTTCGGGCTGCGGCTCACCGATATTCCACGGCGGCGGGCCCTGGAACTGGCCCTGCTCGCGGTATGCACTGTCCCAGTCCAAGATGTCAGAACACATAGCCCCAACGTACGCGCGCCTACGACGGCCAGGTGTGCACCGGCTCGTTGGCGTGCATGTGTTCGCAGTAGCGGCGCAGCATCTCGGCCAGCGCCGCGGGCCGCGTCATCCCGCCGTCCTGCAGCGCCCGCACCGTGGCCACCTGCCAGCTGGCGCCGTTGCGTCCGCTCGCGGCGCGGCCCTCGATGACGCCGAGGAACCGGTCGCGGGCCGCGGCGGCGACACCCCACCGCCGCAGCCCCTCGTCGGCCATCGGAAGCAACGTGTTCAACACCAATTCCGGCGCCGTCACGTGGTCCAGGCCCGGCCAGTGCAGGCGGGCGGCAATGCCATGCCGGGCCGCCTCGACGAAATTGGCATGCGCCGCAGCGAAACTCATTCTCGTCCATAGTGGATCGTCGGATTCGGACAAGACGCGCAGCATGCCGTAGTAGAAGGCCGAGTTCGCCAGCATGTCGATCACGGACGGACCGGCCGGCAACACCCGATTCTCCAGCCGCACATGCGGGCGCCCGTCGACGACGTCGTACACCGGCCGGTTCCACCGGTACACGGTGCCGTTGTGCAGGCGCAATTCGGAGAGCGCGGGAATGCGTCCGGCGGCCAGCTCGGCGGCCGGATCCTCGTCGGACAGCTCGGGCAGCAGGGACGGGAAGTAGCTGATGTTCTCCTTGAACAGGTCGAGGATCGACGTGATCCAGCGTTCGCCGAACCACACGCGCGGCCGCACGCCCTGGGTGGTGAGCTCCTCGGTGCGGGTATCGGTGGACTGCGTGAACACCTCGATACGCGTCTCCGACCACAGCTGGTGGCCGAAGAAGTAGGGCGAATTCGCGCCCAGGGCCAGCTGCGGGCCGGCCAGCACCTGCGCGGCGTTCCAGTTGGCGGCGAAATCGCGCGGGGCCACCTGCAGATGCAATTGCATGCTGGTGCAAGCGGATTCGGGCGCGATGGTGGTGGTGTTCCAGCTCAACGGCTCCGGGCCGTCGATATCGATCTGGATATCCTCGCCGCGAGCGCTGAAGATGGACTCGTTGAGGGCAGCGTATCGGGTCGACTCGCTCATCCAGCCCTCGTCGAGATGCTCGGGCCGCAGCGTCGGCAGGATCCCGATCATCACGATGTGTGCCCCGCTGGCGTTGGCCTTGGTCTCCGCGTCGTTCAGGCTGGCCCGCACCTCCGCCTCCAGGTCCAGCGCGGTGTGACCGGGCAGCGGGCGGGGCGGCACGTTGAATTCGATGTTGTAGGCGCCCAATTCGGATTGGTAGGCCGGATCCGCGATGGCGTCCAGCACGTAGCGATTCGACATCGCGGGCTGGTAGTCGGCGTCGACGAGGTTGCATTCGATCTCCATGCCGGTGAGCGGCCGGTCGGCATCGAAGTGTGACTGCGAGAGCATTTTCTCGAAGACGTCCAGACACAACTGCACCTTGCGCCGGTATTCCCGCCGATGTGCGTGGTCATAGGTGGTGCGCTTGACCTCTTCGCCCACAAAGCCGATGGAACATGTTTACCGGCGGCAACGCAAGTTTCCCGGCGGCGTGTGGGTGGACCATCATGGACGATGACACGACAGAACGTTGGAGGAGAGCACTTGGCCGACTTCGTCGCCGCCATAGACCAGGGCACCACCAGCACCCGTTGCATGATCTTCGACCACGCAGGAACCGAGGTCGCCCGGCACCAGCTCGAGCACGAGCAGATCCTGCCGCGCGCGGGCTGGGTCGAGCACGACCCGGTCGAGATTTGGGAGCGCACGTCCTCGGTGCTGACGTCGGTGCTCAACCGAACCAATCTGGCGGCGAAAGACATTGCCGCCCTGGGAATCACGAACCAGCGCGAGACCACGCTGGTGTGGAACCGGCGCACCGGGCGCCCGTATTACAACGCGATCGTCTGGCAGGACACCCGCACCGACCGGATCGCGTCGGCGCTAGACCGCGACGGTCGCGGCGACGTGATCCGGCGAAAGGCGGGCTTGCCGCCGGCGACCTACTTCTCCGGGGGAAAGCTGCAGTGGATCCTGGACAACGTCGACGGGGTGCGCGAGGCCGCCGAAAGCGGTGACGCGCTGTTCGGCACCGCGGACACGTGGGTGTTGTGGAATCTGACCGGCGGCCCGCGCGGCGGCGTGCACGTCACCGATGTCACCAACGCCAGCCGCACCATGCTGATGGACCTGGAAACGCTGGACTGGGACGACGAGCTGTTGTCGTTCTTCTCGATTCCGCGTGCGATGCTCCCGGCGATCGCGCCGTCGTCGTCGCCGCAACCGTACGGTGTCACCACCGACACCGGCCCCGTCGCCGGCGAGGTGCCGATCACCGGGGTCCTCGGCGACCAGCATGCGGCCATGGTCGGTCAGGTGTGCCTGGCGGCCGGGGAGGCGAAAAACACCTACGGCACGGGCAATTTCCTGCTGCTCAACACCGGCGAGACGATCGTCCGATCGAAAAACGGCCTGCTGACCACCGTCTGCTACCAGTTCGGGAACGCCAAACCCGTTTACGCGCTTGAGGGTTCGATCGCGGTGACCGGCTCGGCCGTGCAGTGGCTGCGCGACCAGCTGGGCATCATCAGCGGCGCGGCCCAGAGCGAGGCGCTGGCCCGTCAGGTCTCCGACAACGGCGGGGTGTATTTCGTGCCGGCGTTTTCCGGCCTGTTCGCCCCGTACTGGCGATCCGATGCCCGCGGCGCGATCGTCGGGCTATCCCGGTTCAACACCAACGCGCACCTGGCCCGCGCGACGCTCGAGGCGATCTGCTACCAGAGCCGCGACGTGGTCGACGCGATGAAAGCCGATTCCGGTGTGCGCCTTGAGGTTTTGAAGGTCGACGGCGGAATCACCGGCAACGACCTGTGCATGCAGATTCAGGCCGACGTGCTGGGCGTGGACGTGGTGAGGCCGGTGGTCGCCGAGACCACGGCGTTGGGCGCCGCTTACGCCGCGGGTCTGGCCGTCGGGTTCTGGGCGGACCCGGGCGAGCTGCGCGCGAACTGGCGCGAGGACAGGCGGTGGTCGCCGGAGTGGAGCGACGACGAGCGCGCCGCCGGGTATGCCGGCTGGCGCAAGGCGGTGCAGCGGACCCTGGATTGGGTCGATGTGACCTGATCCAGGGTCCGCCGGCCGTCAGTCCTCGCCGAGGATCCCGTAGATCTCCCGTCGCGCATTGTTGAGGATGTCGACGATGCGCTGCTGCTGGTCGGAAGAGGCGGTGTGCGCCGACTGCGCGACCGCCCCGAACAGCTGGCCCGCGGCGGTGCGCAGGTTGACGTGGCCCGGGTCGGCGCCCTGGGCGATCTCGTCCCACGGCGGGGTTTCGATCTTCTCGGCCGCCGCGCGTCCCGGGTCGGTCAGCTCGAAAAGCTTCTTGCTGCCGTCGGTCTCGGTCGCCGTGATCAAGCCTTCGTCGGCCAGTAGCTGCAGCGTCGGGTAGACCGAGCCCGGGCTGGGCTGCCAGATTCCGTTGCTGCGTTCGGCGATCTGCTGGATCATCTCGTAGCCGTGCATCGGCCGCTCGGCCAGCAGCACGAGGATGGCCGCCCGGACGTCACCGCGGCGTCCCCGGCCCGGACCGCCGCGACGCCATCCGCCGCGCCGGCCGCCGGGGCCGAAGCCGAAGCCGGGCCCGAACCCGGGACCGAAACCCGGCCCGAAGCCGGGGCCGAAGCCCTGGTTGCCGGCCTGGTCGCGAAGGTGTTCGCGAAATTCTCGCCGGGCCTGGCGCCTGGCCTCATGCAGGGCGCGCCGCTGGGCGGGAGCCGGGCCGGGGCCGAAACCGAAGCCCAGGCCGGGTCCAGCGCCGAATGGGCCGTCGGGAGGAGTGAATGGATTGGTCATTGTCTGTGGTCCTGTCTGTTGGATCGCGCACCGGGTCGTGCGCTTCGGTATATCACGATATATCGTAAACTAACGCGATGCAATGAGATATTCCAGGTTTGCGCCCGAACTCGGCGGGTAGCACCTGTGGGATGGACGCAAATAACTCCAACGTGACGTTCGACAGCGCAACGCGGAGTGCGACGGGTCAGGCGCAGGGTGAAGCGCGTGGACGCCGCGTCTGGCCGTGGGTCAACTGGGGGTTGGCGCTGTCCACGGTGCCGGCGGCCGCGCTTGTGATGCTGTTCGCGCTGGGCGCCGTGATGAGTACCGACGGCTGCAGCGATCGCAGTTGCCCGAACCTGGGCCGCGGGGGGATCGACTTCGGGGTCGCGTTCTACGGCGCGCCCGTGGTGGCGTTCGTCGTCATCGCCGTCTCGGTCTTCACCGCCAAGCGCCGCGGCGGCATCGTCGTTCCGCTGGCCGGATGGGCGCTGCTGATCATCGACGTGATCTGGATGGCGTTTACCGTCTCCGGCTAGCGGCAATCAGCGAGGCGGCGAGAAGCCGCCGGCCTGCGGATCCTGCTGCGGCCAAGGAACGGCCGGCGGCGGGCCGCCCAGTGGCGGGCCGGCCGGCGCGGGCGGCCCGGGTGGCCAAGGCGTCGGCCCGGCCGGCGGCCAGGGTCCCGGCGCCGGCATCGTCGGGCGCAGCCGCGCCAGTTCGCGGCGGTGGCGTTCGGCAAGGACCGCGGCGAGCACCAGCTCCGGCGGGGCGCCGGGCGGGGGCGGCGGGGCGATGCGCGACACCACGTCCCCGACGATCCGGTACGCCATCTGCTGGCGCAGCTGACGATCGAGTTGTGGTGCGCGGGAGAGGAATTGGCGCGCTACCTCGGCTTGGCCGGCGGATAGCCCGGACAGCTGCAGCGACGCCGCCCACCACGCCAGCGCCGGGGGCATGGCCGGCGGCGGACTCGAGCGCGGGCCACGCTCACTCACCACGACCGTGCCGGCGAAGATGTCGCCGACGCGTTTGGCCTTGGGCGACAGCATGCTGCAGATGACGGCGGGACTGCCGAGAAACATCCATATCTCCACCACCGCTGCCAGCGCGCGAAACACCACCTGCCGGAAGCGTTCTGGGCCACCGTCGTCGGACACCACCCGCAGGCCCATCACGATCTTGCCCACCGACCGTCCGCGCGTGGCGGTTTCGAACGTCAACGGGTAACCGATCATCACCAGCACGGTGAAGATGATCAGGACGGCCGCGCTCAGCGCGCTGTCGAACTGCGTCAGGGTGGCGGCCCACAGCATCAGCCCGAGCAGGTAGAAGACGAACATCACCGTGATGTCGATCAGTGCACCCACCGCCCGCACCGGCAACTGGGCGATCTGGACGTCGAGGACCACGGCGTCCCCGGTCACCACCTCCGACATACCACCGAACGCTACAGGCCAATTAGGCTGCTCAGGGTGGACGTCGACGCATTCGTGCTGACCCATCGCGCCACCTGGGACCGCCTGGACCAGTTGGTCAAGCGCCGCCGGTCGCTGACCGGCGCGGAAGTCGACGAACTGGTCGAGCTCTACCAGCGCGTGTCCACCCATCTGTCGATGCTGCGGTCGGTCAGCACGATCGGGTCGGATTCGCTGATGGTCGGCCGGCTCTCGAGCCTCATCGCGCGCGCCCGGTCCGCGGTGACGGGTGCGCACGCGCCGCTGAGCAGTGCGTTCATCCGGTTCTGGACGGTGTCTTTCCCGGTGGTGGCCTATCGCAGCTGGCGCTGGTGGTTGGGGACGGCGGCGGCATTCTTCGCCATGGTGCTGGTCATCGGGTTCTGGGTGGCGGGCAATCCGGAGGTGCAATCCGCGATCGGAACTCCAACCGACATCGATCAATTGGTTAACCACGACGTCGCGTCGTACTACAGCGAGCACCCGGCCGCGGCGTTCGCCCTGCAGATCTGGGTGAACAACGCGTGGGTTGCGGCCCAGTGCATCGCGTCGGCCGTCGTGCTGGGGCTGCCGATTCCGGTCGTGTTGTTCGAGAACGCCGCCAACCTGGGTCTGATCGCCGGCCTGATGTTCCACGCCGGTAAGGGCGGGATCCTGCTGGGTCTGCTCGCTCCGCACGGGCTGCTGGAGCTCACGGCGGTGTTCCTGGCCGCGGGATCGGGGATGCGGCTGGGCTGGTCGGTGATATCGCCCGGGGATCGGCCCCGCGGCCAGGTCCTCGCCGAACAGGGCCGTGGGGTGGTGTCGGTCGCCGTGGGCCTGGTGGGTGTGCTGCTGGTTGCCGGGCTGATAGAGGCGATGGTGACGCCGTCGCCGTTGCCGACGTTCGTCCGGGTCGGCATCGGAATCATCGCCGAGGCGGCGTTCTTGTCCTACATCGTCTACTTCGGCCGTCGCGCCGCAAAGGCGGGCGAGACCGGCGATATCGACGACGCGCCCGACATCGTCCCGACCGCCTGATCACCCGAAAGTTAAAGCCGCCCAGTCGCTTTCATCGCCAAATAGTGGTCGGCCAGGGCGGGCGCCAGCTCCGTCGGAACGGCGTCGACCACGTCCACGCCGCTGTGGCGCAGCCGCGACGCGATGGCGCGGCGGTCGTTGCGGGAGCGCTCGGCGGCCGCCGCGTCGTACACCGCGGCGGGGTCGGAGCGCCCGGCGGCCATTTGGTCGACGCGCGGGTCGGCACACGCTGCGATCATCACGTGGTGTTTGGAGGACAGCCGCGGCAGGATCGGCAGCAACCCCTCGTCCAGCGCGGTCGCGTTGAGGTCGGTCAGCAGTACCACCAGTGAGCGTCGCCGGGTGCGCCGCAAAATGGCGGCAACCATTGCGCGCCAATCGGATTCGACGAGCGTGGGCTGCAGCGGAGCCATCGCCTCGACCAGTTGGGCGAGCAGCTCGGTGCGCGACGCGCCGAATACGCCGGCCCGGCTTACCCGATCGTGGGCGAGGAAGTCGACATGGTCGCCGGCCCGCGACGCGAGCGCCGCCAGCAGCAGGGCCGCGTCCATCGACCAGTCCAGCCGGGGCCACCCCGCGGGATCGGCGGCGGTCGGGTCGACGCCGACGCGGCCGGCCGCCATGCGCCCGGTGTCCAGCACGATCACCACCCGCCGGTCGCGCTCGGGCCGCCACGTGCGAACCATGACGTCGGCGCGGCGCGCCGACGCACGCCAGTCGATCGAGCGGACGTCATCGCCGACGACATACTCGCGCAGCGAGTCGAATTCGGTTCCCTGCCCCCGGATCAGCGTGGGCAGCAGCCCGTCGATCTCCCGCAGCTTGGCCAGCCGCGACGGCAGGTGCTTGCGGGACAGGAAGGGCGGCAGCACCCGTACCTGACCGGGCACCGGCTGAGAGCGCTGGCGTCCGGCGAACCCGAGCGGCCCGATCGAACGGGCCGTGACCACAGCCGCGCGCTGATCGCCGCGGCGAACCGGCCGCAGGATGCTGAGGACGTGCTGGCGCTGCCCTGCGGCGATGTCGACGGCGTGAATGCGTGGTTCGGCTCGTGCGCTGGGCGGCCAGGCGTCGCGGAGCTGGCCGCGGAAGCGCCGGCGGCCGTCGTTGTAGATGTCCAGGCTCGCGTCGACCTGCTGACCGAGCCGCGCCGAACTGTCGGGGGACCGGGTGAAGCGCAATCCGCCGGGGCTGGCCGCCAGCGCGATATCGGCGACGACGACTATCGCCAGCGCCACCAGCAGCGCCACGAAAGCCTTTGCCGGCCACGGCGACAGCGCGATCGGCAGAACCAGGATCAGCGCCGCCAGGCCGGTGCGCCCGGTCAGGATCACTAGCGGGGCACCGGAACCGACGCCAGGATTCCGTCGAGCACCCCGTCGGGGGTGGCGCCTTCGAGCTCCGCCTCGGGGCGCAGCATCACCCGGTGCCGCAGCGTCGGGCGCGCCATGGCCTTCACGTCGTCGGGCGTGACGTAGTTGCGGCCGGACAGCCACGCCCAGGATCGGGCCGTGCCCAGCACCGCCGTCGCCCCGCGTGGTGACACGCCCAGCTGCAATGCGGGCGACGAGCGGGTGGCCCCGACGATGTCGACGATGTAGCCCAACACCTCGTCGGCGACCAGCACCTGCTGGACCGCCTCCCGGCCGGCCGCCAGTTCGGCGGCGCCGGCAACCGGCTTGATATCCGACAGATCGCGCGGATCGAAGCCGTGCGCGTGTCGGGCGAGGATGGCGATCTCGGAATCACGCTGCGGCAGCGTCACGTTCAGTTTGAGCAGGAAGCGGTCCAGTTGCGCTTCGGGCAGTTGGTAGGTGCCCTCGTATTCGATCGGGTTCTGTGTGGCGGCGACGATGAACGGGTCGGGCAGCGGCTTGGCTTCACCCTCCACGCTGACCTGCCGCTCTTCCATCGCCTCGAGCAGCGCGGCCTGGGTTTTCGGCGGGGTGCGGTTGATCTCGTCGGCCAGCAGCAGGTTGGTGAACACCGGGCCCGGCCGGAATTCGAACGCGGCGGTGCGCGCGTCGTACACCAGCGAACCGGTGACGTCGCCGGGCATCAGGTCCGGGGTGAACTGCACCCGCTTGAATTCCAGCTGCAGCGCCGCGGCCAACGACCGGACCAGTAGCGTCTTCGCCACTCCCGGAACGCCTTCCAGCAGCACGTGGCCGCGACACAGCAACGCGATCACGAGGCCGCTGACAACTCCTTCCTGCCCGACGACGGCCTTGGCCAGCTCGGTTCGTAACGCCAGCAACGCATTTCGCGCGGATTCGGCGACGGGGGTCTGCGGTGGGGACGATTGTGTCACGAGTGTGCGACCAGCCTTTCGATTTCGTCGAGCGCTCGGGCGAGTTGTAGCAGGTCATTGTCGGTGGCCGGCGGCGGGCCGAACAGGTGGTAGGCAACGAATCCCGCGTCGGCCCCGCTCCGCTCGGCCACGGTCGTCACCACCGCCGGCGGCGCCGCGCCCGCGCCCAGGCCGAGCCGCGGCACCAGCCGCTGCAGTGTGGCGGTGCGCAACGCCTCGGCGGCGCGGTCGCGCGCCCGCCGGGACCGGTACAGCCGGCCGCGACCCTCCACGGTCTCCGACGCCCGCACCACGACGGGCAACGCCTCGGCCACCAGCGGACCCGGCCGGCGGCCCTTCCACAGTGCGACCAGCAGCACGACCACGCACAGCTGCCAGACGATCCAGGTGACGTTTTCCGGGATCATGTCGTAAACCGATGCCGGGGACGATGTTTCGCCCTCGACACGATGCGGCGCGTACCAGATGACCCGGGGCCGGTCGCCGGCGAGGTTCATCGCCAGCGCCGCATTGCCCGCCTGCAACAGGCCGCCGTTGGTCATGAAATCGCCGCTGCCGACGGCCGTTACGGTCCGCCCGTGGTCCCGGAATCGGATCAGGACCCCGCCGTAACAGCGGGTCATCGTGCGGCCATCCTTGGCCTCGTAGGTGACGCTCGGCCCGAACCGCACCGCTCCGGCGCGGGTGGCCTCGCGCAGCGAGCAATCGGGGTTGCTGTCGAAGTTGCTGGTGGGCTTGATGCCCACGCCCGGCATCAGTGCCTCGCGGGTTCGCGCCGTGGGCTCCACCAACAGGAGATCGCCGGGGGCCTTCGCCACGCGGTCCAGCAGGGCGTCGTCGGTCAGATACTGGCTCTGCGCGATCAGGATCAGCGTGTTGGGGCGCGCCGCCCGCTCGACGTCGGCGATGCTGTTGGCCGCGATGACCTCCACACCGCCGTCGCGCAGCAGCGTCACCAGCGCGTGCGCGCCGTCGGTCCCGGTCGAAGCGGGATCCATCGGGGTACCGGGCCGCGGTTCGGTCAGGTAGGCACCGATCCCGGCGATGACGGTGAGCACGACCAGCGTGAGCAGCACCCAGGTCCAGACGCGCCATCGGGCCGCCGGCCGTTTCTCGATGGTGGCCGTCATCGGACCTGCGCCCATGATTCGGCGGCGACGTGTTCCGCGGTCGCCGCGGCGGCGGCCGGTGCACGCGATCGCAGGTGGTCGTCGAGGTCCGCGATCATCTGGTAGGCGGCCTGGGTACCGGGACGCTCACCGTAGGTGACGTCATTGAATGCCGTTGCCGCCTCGGATAATTCACCCGCCAGATGAGGCAACGCCGCGCCGGCGTCCCGCGCCAGTTCGTTGGCGGTGCGGCCGGGAGCCGGGTTGAGGACGCCGGTCTCCTCGAGCTGGCGGGCGACGGCACGCAACCTGTGCCTAATCGCTGCGGCCCAATTTCCCTCCGCCGCATAGCTTTCCGCGGTCGCGCGATGCTGGGCGGCGGTCAGCTCAACGGTTTCGAAGAGCTGGTGGTCGCCGCCACGTCTGGTGCGCATGGTGCGCCGGGCGATGCGGACGCCGACCACCACCGCAATCCCCAGTAGGATGAGCAGCACCATGGTGGTGAACCACCCGCCCGGTATCGAGGCCGTCTTCTGCAACAGCCGGTAGATCTGTTCGTTGAGCCACTCGACGAATTGCTGTGTCGCGGAAGCCTTCGCATAGATCGGCTTGCCGAGTTCGGTCTGGGCCGCCAGGTGGGCGCCATCGCGGTCGATGTCGATGGAAGGCACTGTCAGCTCGTCCTCGCTCGGCCCCTACGCGGGCCGGGTCAGCCACAGGTTGTCGGTGGACGCGGTCGCGTAAGGGCCGCCGGCGGCGCCGCTCTGCAGCACCAGATCGAACGCCTCGGCGCGCATGCGGCGGTCGGTGTAGAGCAGCACGATGACTCCGGCGTTGAAGGGTGCGGTGACAATCTCACCGATCGCCGCCCCGACGGAGGCGATCGAGGTGCTGATGAGCAGCGCGGAAATGGACGTGTCCCCGGCAAACATGATCTGGCCCACGATGCTGAACGGCGTGGCCATCGCATTGGCGATGACGGATGCCACGATGAACGTCAGGGTCCGAATCCCCAGCACCCGCCAGAAACCATTGCGAACCAGCGCAAAGGAGCGGGTGATCGCGTTCATGACCGGCAGCCGCTCCAGCACGATGAGCACGGGCGCGAACAGCACCACCGTGTAGAGGTACACCAGCACCGCGATCATGCCGAGTAGCAACGGGAATCCCAGCAACACCGCCAGGGCACCGTTGCCGATCGCCGCGGCCACGGCGAGTATCACCGCGACCAACCCCGCCAGGGCCACCACCACGGCGGCTTCCAGCATCGCCAAGCCCAGCAGGGGCAGCAGCCGCCCGCGAATCTTGGCCCACGTTTCGCCGATGGTGATCGTCGAACCGAACACCGCCCGCCCGACGATGACGGTCAGCATTCCGGACAGCATCATGCTGCCGAGCCAGGTGACCAGCAGGCTGCCCGACATCGACGCGAGCCACGCGCCCACGACGCCCAAGGAAAGTTCGTCCGGCTTGTCGGTGTTGAGCCGGCCATAGGCGGCCAACGGTCCGAAGAAGGCGATCCGCGTGATGATCTGCATGACCACGACCACCATTGCGGTCAATCCCAGCGTCGCCTTCGGATTGGTGCGGATGTAGCCGACGGCGCCGTTGAAGATGTCGCTCAGCGACAACGGGCGCAGCGGGATGATCCCGGGCTTGAGCGGCACCTGGCCCGGCGGGGACTGGCCATAGCCCGGCCAGGCACCGAACCCCGGTGGTGCGCCGTACCCGGGCGGCGGCCCGTACCCGGGCGGCGGCCCGTACCCCGGTGGCGGCCCGTAGGGTGGCGGGGCGCCATAGCCGGCGGGCGCGCCGTCGTAGGTCATGGCCTC
The DNA here is from genome assembly GCF_001954275.1 of Mycobacterium sp. IS-836. Classification (GTDB taxonomy): domain Bacteria; phylum Actinomycetota; class Actinomycetes; order Mycobacteriales; family Mycobacteriaceae; genus Mycobacterium. The sequence continues at coordinate 116,123 of NZ_MBEU01000053.1, forward strand.
CATCCTGTCGGCGGTCGCGGCATTTCACAATCAGAAGTGGGCTCCCGGCGCGTAGCGTCGCACGCATGGCGGAACTGAAATCCCGGCTCCGGGCCGACCTGACCCAGGCGATGAAGACCCAGGACAAGCTGCGGACCGCGACGCTGCGCATGGTGCTGGCGGCGATCCAGACCGAGGAAGTCTCCGGCAAGCAGGCCCGCGAACTCTCCGACGAGGAAATCATCAAGGTGCTGGCCAGGGAATCGCGGAAGCGTGGCGAGTCGGCCGAGATCTACACCCAGAACGGCCGCGGCGAGCTCGCCGCCAACGAGCACGCCGAAGCGCGGATCATCGACGAGTACCTGCCGACACCGCTCACCGAGGCCGAGCTGGCCGACGTCGCCGACACCGCGATCGCGCAGGTGGCCGAGGCCATAGGAGAGCGCCCCGGCATGAAGCAGATGGGACAGGTGATGAAGGCCGCCACCGCGATCGCGGCCGGCAAGTCCGACGGCGCGCGCCTGTCGGCGGCGGTCAGGGAGCGCCTCTAACCCAGGTTTGACCCGTTTGCGCTAGTCGTCGCGGGGTACAGGTCGGTTATGACCAAGTTCGGCTACACCTTGATGACCGAGCAGAGCGGCCCCAAAGACCTTGTCCGCTATGCGATTTCAGCCGAAGACCGCGGATTCGACTTCGAAGTCTGCAGTGATCACTTCTCACCATGGCTGACATCTCAGGGACATGCACCGAATGCCTGGGCGGTGCTGGGCGCGGTGGCCAACGCCACCGACCGGGTCGATCTGTACACCTACGTGACCTGCCCGACCATGCGGTATCACCCCGCGATCGTCGCGCAGCAGGCGGCCACCGTGCAGATTCTCGCCGACGGGCGGTTCACCCTCGGGTTGGGCAGCGGCGAGAACCTCAACGAACATGTCGTCGGCGCCGGCTGGCCGACCGTCGAGCGCCGACAGGACATGCTGCGCGAGGCCATCAAGATCATTCGCGAGCTGTTCGGCGGCCGCCTGGTGAACTGGCGCGGCGACTACTTTCAAGTGGACTCGGCCCGGCTGTGGGACGTGCCCGACGTGCCGGTCCCGATCGGCGTGGCGGCGAGCGGCCCGAACGGCGTCGAGAAATTCGCCAAGCTCGCCGATCACCTGATCGCCGTACAACCCGACGCGGACCTGGTGAGCGCGTGGCATGCCGCGCGTCAGGCCGCCAACGGGACCGAAGGCGGTCGGGTGGTGGGGCAGATACCGGTGAGCTGGGATCCCGACCGCGACGCGGCGATCGAACGTGCCCACGACCAGTTCCGGTGGTTCGGCGGCGGCTGGGCGGTCAACGCCGACCTGCCGACGCCGGCCGGTTTCGCCGGCGCGACCCAATTCGTGCGCACCGAAGACGTCGCCGAGAGCATTCCCTGCGGGCCCGACCTCGATGCGATCGTCGACGCCGTCCGGCCGTACTGGGAGGCCGGGTTCACCGATGTGGCGCTGCTTCAGATCGGCGGCGACACCCAGGAGCTTTTCCTGAAGGAAGCGGCGGAACCATTGCTGCGGGCGTTGCGGGCCGCCGCGAACTGACCGCGAGTTTGGTGGGCTCTGGCAAGGGTATTCGAACTCCAACGTCAGAAGGAAAGGCATGATGTCAAACGAATTGCAAGGCAAGAGAATCGCCATTCTGGCCGCCGACGGCGTGGAGAAGGTCGAACTCGAGCAGCCGCGTGAGGCGCTGGAGGGCGCCGGGGCGGAAGTTCAACTGCTGTCGCTGAAATCCGGTGAGATTCAAGCGCGTAACCATGATCTCGAACCCGCGGGCACCTTCGCGGTGGACCGCACCGTGTCGGATGCCTCGGTCGACCAGTTCGACGGCCTGGTGCTACCCGGCGGGACGGTAAACCCGGACAAGTTGCGGCTGGATGATTCGGCGGTCTCGTTCGTCCGGGACTTCGTCAAGTCGGGAAAGCCGGTCGGCGCGATCTGCCACGGGCCCTGGACGCTGGTGGAGGCCGGGGTGGCGGCCGGGCGAAGGCTCACCTCGTATCCAAGCATCCGCACCGACCTCCGCAATGCGGGCGCGCGTGTCGTGGACGAAGAAGTCGTGGTCGACGGGAACTTGATATCAAGCCGGTCGCCGTCCGACCTGCCCGCGTTCTGCTCGACGGTGGTCGAACAGCTCGCCAGAGCCTCGGCATCCGCGTGAATCGGACCCAGCGGTGACGGCCACCTATCCGGATCTGCGGTCGGAGCTGCTTGTAACCGAGTCGGCCCAGCCGGATGGCGTGTATCCGCCGCAAGAAGACTCGCGATTGCTCGTCGACACGATGCACCTGAGCGGGCTGGTTCCGCGGCGGCGGGTGCTCGACCTGTGCACCGGCAGCGGCTTCGTCGCGATTGCCGCCGCCGAAATGGGTTGTGCCAGCATCACCGCCTTCGACATCTGTCCGCACGCCGTCCGCTGCTCCCGGGGCAACGCGGCAGTTGCGGGGGTCGAGGTCGACGTTCGCGAGGGCTCCTGGATCGGGGCGCTGAGCTGCGAACCGTTCGAGCTGGTCGTGTCCAATCCGCCCTACGTGCCGACACCGCCCGACGACGACACCGAGACGATCTCGCCGAGCGCTGGCCCGGCGTGGGCGTGGAATGCGGGTCCCGACGGGCGGCTGGTGCTGGATCCGCTGTGCGCGTCGGCATCAAACCTGTTGTGCAGCGGCGGTTCTCTGTTGCTCGTCCACTCGGCGCTGGCCGGTGTCGGCCAGTCGCTGGACTCGTTGCGGGCTTCTGGACTCGAGGCCGATGTTGTTGCGTCCCAGTGGATTCCGTTCGGCCCGGTGCTGTCCGCACGCGCGGACTGGCTGGAGGAAACCGGGCGGTTGCCACGCGGTCGCCGGGAAGAGGAACTGGTTGTGATCCGGGCGGACAAGCCATGACCGGCACCCGGGTGCAGGTGGTACCGAAGGGCCCGGTGCTGGTGTCCGGCCCGGTGCGCATCGAGATGCCCGACGGTCATGTCGTCGAATCAGACCGATTCATGGTCGCGATCTGCACCTGCGCGCGCAGCAAGGAGTACCCGCTGTGCGACACCAGCCACCGGCGGTGCCGCCGCACCCCGTCGTAGGGGCTAATTGAGGGGTCGCCGTAGCGACGTCTCGTCGCGCTTCCAGGCGGCGATGATGTTGTCCGCCAAGCGATTTTCGACCACCGCGTGCGCACGCATACCGAAGATCACGTCACGATCGAGCCTCGGTTCGCGAGCGACGAGATCACCGACCACGTCGAGGCGCACCACCTGTTCGTGCACCGCGTCGGCCTCGACGTGCTCGCGGTAGAAGGCGATGCACTCCGGCGGTGCGTCCATCCGCTCCAGCGCCTGGACCATCCGTCGCGAGCCCGGCGGTGAGGTGATCTCGGTGGACGCGAAGTGCCCGATCGCGGCGCCGCGCAACCGGCGATGCAAGCCGAAAAGCGACATCAGGTTCACCGCCGCAAGCGCTTCCGCGGGCACGGCGTCGAGGTAGCCCAGATACGTCGAATCCAGCCCGGCGGCCGCCAGCAGGTCCGCGAAGAGCTGCTGGTGCAGCCGCGGGCCCTGGCCGGCACCGTACTCGTCGTACTCGATCGCCACGAACGCCGCCTTGGCGCGGCCCGTCAGCCGTGGAATCGCCCACGCGTGGGGATCGCCCTCCTTGAGGTGATACAGCGATCGGTGCACGAAGTATTCGCGCATCTGCTGCCAGGTCGCGGTGTCGCGCAGGTAATACGACGGGCCGGTGCCGTCGACGGGCTCGAGAGAGATGGCGTCCATTTCCTCGGCCGAGGTGCGGTTGGGATCGACGGGGCCGACGTCGCGACGCACGCCCGCCAAGAAAGCCCGCTCGAGTTCGGCGCGCAGGTGCAGCAGCGCGGGATTCCACTCCCAGGCGGGATCCACGCCAGCGAAACCCCGGTAGTGCAGCTCGTAGCACATGCACAGGGCCAGCTGCAGGTCCAGGCCGTAGGGATCGGAATCCCGCACGGAGGTGCTGATGCGGACGAGGTGATCGCCCGACGGCGGCCCCGTCAAGGCACGACGGACCGCCATCGACAATGGCCCGTGCGCGGCCGGAAGGGCGGGTTCGACCGTGATCGATGCGCGGGTCACGCCTGTGGGTACCACCGTCGGGGAGCGCGCAAACGGTGCGCGACCATCAAACCTGATCGACCGAAGATCTGAAGCTGATGTCGACCGTCGTTCCCGTTGGGGAACTGTCGATTTCCATCGTGTCGCTGAGCGCCCTCATCAGCACCAGACCCCGCCCGCTGTTGCCCGGGTTGGCGGCCGGTGTCTTCCAGGAACCCGCATCGACGACCCGCACCCGGATCTCACCCTCCGTGGCGTTGGCCTCGACCAGCATGAACCCGACGGGGTGTCCGCGATACGCGTGCTCGACGCAGTTGGTGCAGGCTTCGTTGACGACCAGCACGATGTCGGCGGCCAACCCATTCGCCACCCCGACAGACTGCAGCCACACCGCCAGCCGGTGCCGGATGTTGACCAAATTGTCTGCGGCGGCATCACTTTCGGTCCGGAAGTGCTTCGGCTGGTGACGGTATATCACCATCGCGACGTCGTCGTCGTACCCCGACGCCGGAGCCAGCTCACGCAGCACCGCGTCGGCGACGCCGTCCAGCGGAAGCTGCAGCGCGTCCGTCAAAACGTCTGCGGCGCGCGCGATTCCAAGGTCGATCGACTCGTGCTTGCGTTCCACCAGGCCGTCGGTGAACAGCATCAGCGTCGAGCCCGGTGGGAGTACCAACGAGGTTTGCGGGCGGGGTTCGTCTCGGCGTACCGCGAGGGGTACCGACGAGGCGTCGGTCAGCACGCTCGTCGTCGCGGGCGCGGGGCCCGCGAGCAGTGCGGGCATGTGGCCCGCGTTGCTGTACTGCAGCACCCCGGATTCGGTGTCCAGGATCGCCAGGAACACGGTGGTGCAGTAGGCGTTCGGAATGAGAGATGCCGCCGAGTCGAGCTGCTCGAGCAGCAGCGCCGGTTCGGCGCCGTTGATCAACAGCGCGCGCGCCGAGCTGCGGAGCTGACCCATGATCGCGGCCGCCGGCAGACCGCGCCCCACGCAGTCGCCGACGACGATGCCGATGCGGTGGGCACCGATCGGCAACACGTCGTACCAGTCGCCTCCGATCTCCAGCGGCGGAACGGCCGGTTCGTAGCAGACGGCAAAGCCCGGCGGCGGTTCCAGCGGCGGCAGCATCGCGCGCTGCAGCGTCAGCGACGTCTCGCGGGCGCTCTCGAACTGCCGGACATGCTGCACGGCCAGGCTCAGATGCCCGATGAGCACCGTGACCAGGAGCCGATCCTCGGCACTGACCCAGCGGGGCGTGCGAAACTCCAGCCACAACGCGAGGTCGCCCGCGCCGGAGAGCACCGCGACCAATCCCTGCGCCTTGCCGGAGCTTTCGGGCCGATCGACGGTCTTGGCCGTCAGCGGCAGCTGGTGGCGCGCGTCCTGAAATGTGTTGCGCAACCACGGATCAAGGTCGCGCCAGCTCAATTCGGCGGGCTCGCCGGCCACCTGGACGGTGGGTTCCGCGTCCCCGGCCGGCCAGGAGACGGCGACCACGCGTTGCACGTCGATCGACGTCCGGCACTCGTCGAGGGTGATCGACAGCAGCTCATCGACGCTTTTGGCCACGGCCACGGCGGTGGCCAAGCGCAGCACCGCGCTTTCGCGGGCCGCAAACGCCCGTTCGGCGGTGATGTCCCGAATCGTCCCGACGAAGGCTTCCCGGTGCGTGTCGGTCTCGCGGACCGCATTGATGCTCACCGTCACCCAGGCGAGGCGGCCGTCGCGGTGCCGAATCGGTGTGTCGTACTCGGCGCCGCCCTCGCTGGCGACTCGGGCGATCTGTTGCCGCGCCGTCTTCTTGTCCACCAGCCACGGATGGGGCCAGCGATACGGCAAGCCCTCCGCGGGATAGCCGAGGATGTCGATGAGGGCGTTGTTCATCTCGATCACGGTGCCCTCGTGATCGGCGACGAAGAAGCCCTCTTGCAACGAATTCACCAGGGCGGTACGGAATTTGTCGCGGTCGGCGAGATCCTCGGCGCGGGCGCGTTGTTCCGCATAGCGCCTTGTACCGTCGATGAATCCCCGCGTCGCGACATCCAGCGGCGCCAGCGTCTGCAGCAGGAATTCCAGCGCTACCGGCGCGTCCAGCCGGACGTCCTGGGAGAGTTCGAGAAGCAGCTTGACGTGGTGCTCGACGATGTCGAGCGTGCTGATCTGTTCCTGCAGCGCCCGCCGCCCGAGTTCATGGGCGACTGCCAGGCTGTCGTCGTCGCGGCTATCGAGATGGGCCCGCAGCGCGGCGACGTATTGCGCGTGGAAGTCCTTGCCGCCGGTCACGTCGACACCCCCCGGTGACGCGCGGCGAGCACCATCGCGTCGTCGGATTCCTTGGCGTACTTGGTCAGGATCTCCTCGGCTATGGCAACGGCCGGGGCCGCGAAGTCGAGGTGGTCCAGGTGCTCCTCGTTGATGCCGTCGGTGGCGAGGACGATCAGGTCGCCGGTGCGAATCGAAATGACCTGTGCCGGGCTGATTTCGGGAATGCGATAGCCGACGATGCCCGCGGCAAGGCGCGCGCTGGATCGAACGTGGATGCCGGCAGCGTCCTTGGCGAGCAGGTTGGCGCTGACGTTGCCGACCCCGGTCCACGTCAGTGTGCTGGCCGCGAAATCGACCCGCGCCAGGGTCATCGCGGCCCCTCTGGTGCCGCCCAATACCCGGTGGCAGAGCTGGATCAAAACCTCGAGCCGCTCGCCACGGGCGTCTTCGAGCGCATCGATGGCGCGCAGGGCGGCGGCCGCGGCGGCAGGACCGTGGCCGAGGCCGTCCATCACACCGAACAGGGCGGCTTCACCGTCGATGTCGACCGCGAGACCCCGGTCGCCGGAGGTGGACTCGCCGGGCAGTGGGCGACCCGCCCTCGCCCACTCCATCGGTCCCAGCCGGCCGTGTTTATGCATGGCCCGGAACCCATTTCCACATCTCGATGACCGTTCCGCGGCCGCGAGCGGATTCCACGACCAATCGGTCCATCAGGCGCCGCGCCCCGGGCAGGCCCATGCCCAGCCCGCGGCCGGTGGAGTATCCGTCTTCCAGCGCGCGCTCGATGTCGGCGATGCCGGGGCCGTCGTCCTCGGCGCGCACCACCAGGGCCTTGCGGCCCTCCCGGTCCTCCACCGCGACCCGGACCGCGCCGCGACCCGCGTAGCTGGTGATGTTGCGGGCGATTTCGGAGATCGCGGTCGCGATCATGGTGACGTCGGTCAGCGTGAATCCGAGGTCGAGGGCTAGGTCATGGCCGGCTTTGCGTGCTGCGACGATGTCGTCGGGGTTGTGGATGTCGACGACGATGTCACCCTCCACCGTCGCGCCCGATCGTCGATTTTCGATTCAGCAGGGCAAGGCCCTCTTCGAGGTCCAGGGCGGTGTTCATGTCGTCGAACGCCAGCCCCAGTTGCACCATGGCGAAGGCCACTTCGGGCTGCAGGCCCACGATCACGGTGTCCGCGCCGCGCAGCCGGGTCATGTGCGCGATGGTGCGCAGCGACCGCGCGGCGAACGAATCCATCACGTCGATGGCGGTGACGTCGACGATGATGCCCTGCGCGCGGAACCGGCTCACCCGCTCCATGAGGTCGTAGCGCAGCCGTTCGGTCTCGGAGTCGGTGAGTGCGGACTGCACCGTTGCGATGAGAATCGCGCCCTGTTTCAGGATCGGGACTGGCATGGGGTGCTCGTGCTAATGGTGGTTACCCGGTGGTCTCGCCGGTGCGGGTGACTTCGTAACCGAGCAGGCGTTCGGCTTCTTCGATACCGCCCTGCAGGTCACCGACGGCGTTCATCTTCGACAGGTCCAGCCCGATGGTCACCAGCGTCAGGGCGATCTCGGAAGACAGGCCGGTGATGATCACGCTTGCGCCCATCAGACCCGACGCGTCGACCGTCTGCACCAGGTGGTTCGCCACCGTGGAGTCGATGGTGGGCACACCGGTGATGTCGATGACCACGACCTTCGCGCGGTTGGCGCGGATGGCCCGCAGTAGCTGTTCGGTGACCTGACGGGCGCGCTGCGAATCCAGCACACCGATGATCGGCAGAATCAGCAGCTGCTCGCGCACCTGCAGCACCGGCGTCGACAGCTCGCGGATCGCCTCCTGCTGCTGGCGAATGATGCGCTCGCGCTCCTGCACGAAGCTGACGCCCACGGTGTTGGCGATGCGGTTGGCCGCCGGCTCGTAGGCGTCCAGCACCCGGTTGAGCATCCCGAACTCGGTCTGGTACTTCTCGAACAGTGAGCGGGCCAGCACGTCGCGCAGCAGCAGCACGATGCCGAGCACCTCGTCGGTTTCCACGCCTCGCGGGATGATGCGTTCCGACAGGTCGCGCGCATAGGCCTGCAGCGCCTCCACGCTACCGGTCTCGAGCACCTCGACGTAGTTGTCGTAGACGGCCGTGGCTTCGGAGAACAGCTCCTCGGGCGTCATCGCGGTCAGCAATTGCGCCTCGGTGATTCTGCGGGCCCACTCCTCGCGCAAAACGGTCCGGTTCTGCCGCAAATGCTGGACCAGCTGCGGCAACAGACCCTCGCTGGAGACGCTGCCCGGCTGCGCGGCGGTGGTGGTGGTGGCGAAATCCGACGGCGAATCTGACATCTGGCCTCCCAAGTGCCGCGTCGCAGTGCGCAGGTTCTATGGGGAGACTAGCCTGGACCGTCGCGGGGCAGGTGTTGAGGTCTTCTTGTTTCTCGCAGTTCGCAAAGCAGGCTAGGCTTGCACCACACTTAAGGCCCAGGACGAAGGATCGCCATTGTCAGCACCTGATTCGATTACCACGTTGGTTGCGGACCACGATGGCGTGTCCGTGGTCAGTGTGAGCGGCGAAATCGACTTGGTCACCGCTCCGGCCCTGGAACAAGCCATCACCGCGGTCGTCGCGGATGGTCCGTCGGCGCTGGTCATCGATCTTTCGGCGGTGGAGTTCCTCGGCTCGGTGGGGCTGAAGATCCTCGCGGCGACCTACGAGAAACTCGGCAAGTCCACCGAGTTCGGGGTGGTCGCGCGCGGTCCGGCGACCAGACGGCCAATCCACCTGACCGGCCTGGACAAGACCTTCCCGCTGTATCCGACGTTGGACGACGCGTTGACCGCGGTACGGGACGGCAAGCTCAACCACTGACGTCACCCCGGGCGTGTCGGGCCCGCCGGCCTGTGCGCGGGCGTTGGAATGTCAGTTCTCCACTGGCGCAAGGCATTTCGGCCGTAGCTAACGGGCCGTCGGCGTCGGTGGCTGCGGTACGACGGGAGGTCGCTCCACAAATACGCCGGCTGGTGCGATGATCACGGCCATGGATGTCGACCATCCGGAGGATGACCAGCGCTGGGATCGCGAGGAACGCGGCGAAACGGAAATCCAACGGCTCGACCGCAATTGGAACAGCCTGCTGCAGGAGCTGCGGGTGGTGCAGACCGGGGTGCAGCTGCTGACCGGCTTCCTGCTCACCCTGCCGTTCCAGCAGCGCTTCGACATCCTCGGCGGGGGGCTGCGGGTGGTCTATTTGGCGACGGTGGGTTTTTCGGTCGGCGCCACGGTGTTGCTCATTTCCCCGGTGGCCATGCATCGGATGTTGTTCCGGCGGCATCGATTGCAGGTGCTGGTGTCGGCGGCACACCGGTGCGCCTATGCCGGGCTGGCGTTGCTGGGTGCCGCGCTGACCGGGGTGACCATCATCATTTTCGCCGCGGTAGCCAATCGCAACGTGGGCTTCATCGCGGGAGCGTGCGCGCTTGTCATGTTCGCGTTTTTCTGGTGGGTGTTGCCGTTGGTCCTGCGCACCCGGGGGATGTAACCATCAGCGGCTAGGCGCCAGCGCCGCGATGCGGGTGGATTCCAGGTGATCGAGGAGATCCAGCGGGCCCGCGAAGATCGGTTCGGCCCCAGCGGCCTCGAGCTCGCCGCGGGCGATGCCGCCGCTCAGCATGCCGATGCACGGCAATCCCGCGCCCGCCGCGGCGTGGGCATCCCATACGGCATCCCCGACGAACACCGCCCGGTCGGGGTTTACGCCGGCCCGGTCCAGCGCGACCTTCACGATGCCCGGCTCGGGCTTGGCGGTGTCGACGTCGCGCGACGATGTCGTTTCGGCGATGATGTCGTCGCAGCCGAGCGCCTTGCGCAGCAATTCGAGCTCGTCCTCCGGTGCCGAGCTGGCCAGCACCACCTGCAGCCCCAGCCCGGCGACCCGGCGCAGCAGCGCTTGCGCGCCCGGCAACGGCTGCAGTAGGGACGCCGTCTCGCGGTAGTAGCGGCTGTGTGCGTCGCTGAGCCGCTCTTGCACGTCGTCCGGGGCGTCGTCGGATAGCGTGCGCACCAACTTCGAGCCGTCCATGCCGATGCAGCGGTGAATGTGCCAGGCCGCGACCGTGATGCCTTCCGTGTCGAAGGCACGCTGCCAGGCGTAGACGTGCAGGTAGTTGGAGTCGACGAGGGTTCCGTCTATGTCGAACAGGACCGCGGGGGCGCGAGCGGGTGTCATCGCTGCGGCATACCCACCCAGGGCCCCACCGACACGGCCGGGGGGCCGTTTCGCCGCCGCGGACCGCGGGTAGACCTGCAAGGAATTCGAGGAAACGAGCTTGGTAGGCAACCCTTTTCACTAGGAGCAATGGTGGATGATTCCCGGCACGACCCGGTTGATCATGCCCGCACCACCCGCCAGCACGCCGGCGAATCCATGAAGAACGGCGCCAATGCGCCCGGCTTGGCCGGGGTGGCGATCGCGGTCGTCGCCCTGATCGTGGGCCTGTTCGCGCTGGCTACCGGTCATGCGGTCGCCGGGTGTGTGGCGGTGATCCTGGCCGCCGTGTGCGCCGCGGCCGGCGCCGGCTGGCTGGCATACGCCCACCGCCGGGTTCGCCGGTCCGAATTGCGGCAATGGGAAGCCTCCGACGCCGACGCGCCCCCGCCCAGCAGCTGACAGGTGTGAACTGCCCCCTAACGGGGTATCGCCTGAGCCACGGGTGAGTACAGACAAGTGCGCCAACCCGGTCCTCCTCCGAAAGGAGCACCCATGGCGACAGCAAGCGATTACGACGCTCGTCGCGTGTCCGATGTCGAGGCCCCGGATCGTTCGGGCCTGCGCGAACTGACAACCACGCTCGCCCCCTCGTCCACGGCCATCGTGGACGACGACCCCAACGACATGCCTTTCTTCGAGCTGCCCGGCGCGGATCTCTCCGGTGAAGAACTCTCGGTGACGGTAATTCCCCAGCGCGCCGACGAGTTCACCTGCTCGAGCTGTTTTCTGGTGCAGCACCGCAGCCGGTTGCGCACCTCTAGTGCCGGGCTGCCGGTTTGCGCCGACTGCGCGTAGGCCCGCCGCGGCGGCCGCTGGAATAAAGTTGGGATATGGACGGCACTTTGGCGTTCGACGGCCGGTGTGGGATGTGCACCCTTGCCGTCAACCGAATCGCCCGGCTGGACCGAACCGGCCGGCTGCGCATCGAGCCGTGGCAGTCCCCGGAAGTGGCCGCGCGGGTGGGGGTGCCCGATGACCGGTTGACGGCGTCGGCGTGGTGGCTGGACTCGTCCGGCGCGGTGTTCGCGGGCGCCCACGCAATGAACGCGGCCCTGTCCGCGGCGCTCGGCACGCGGCTGCCGTTGTGGATCTACCGGATCCCGGGCATCGGCGCGCTGCAGGAGGCCGCCTACCGCTGGGTGGCCGCGCACCGATATCGCTTTCGCGGTGTAACACCGCTGTGCGAGGCCGAACCGAAACGGTGCGCGTAGCCGCAGACGCGTCTCGCCTGCGCCGAATTGTCGTAGCCGTCGGCTAGCTTTTCCTCATGGAGAAGATGCTCGGGTCGCTCCTGGTGTTCGGGTTCGCTCTCCCTTGGTATTTCACTTCGAAAAGCACCGGCAGCGTGATGGCCGGATTCTCGGCGGGTCTCGGCGGCCTTGTCGTGACGTTGCTTGTCCTGCAGTGGCTTTCGGCGAGGCGGGACCGCTTCCGAGTCGGATCGCAGCGCAGGCGTGACCTCAAACGCGCGGCGTCGGAAATGGCGGCCGTCGACCAGATGTCGGGTGTCGAGTTCGAGGAATTCGTTGCGGCACAACTGCGTACGAGGGGTTGGGGTGTCACCCACACCGCCAGCACCGGCGACTACGGGGTGGACCTGATCGCCAGGAAAGGCGGCACCCGCATGGCGGTCCAATGCAAGAGGCTGGCGCGCGACGTCGGCGTCGCCGCCGTGCAGCAAGTCGTTGCCGGCGCGCGCCAGCACGGCTGCGCCCATGCGGTCGTGGTCACGAATCAAGCGTTCACAAGGGCGGCGCGTCAGCTGGCGACCACTCATCGCTGCCGCCTCGTCGGGCGGGAGCAATTGCAGATCTGGGCCAGTGCACCACTCGCCTAGGTGGTAGCGGGCCCACCAGCAGGGCGGTACGCTCGCCGCGACCTCGATGGGTGACTGAGGAGACGAACATGCCTGCGGTGGCGGATCTTGCCCTGGGGATTGCGCCGATCGCCGGTGGAATGGCGCTGGGTGCTGCGGCGGGTTATCTGAAGGGTCCGGATGTCCGCCGCGCGATCAAGCAGGATATGGAACTGCTGAAGGAGCTACCACCGGAACAGGCGGAGCGCCGAGCGCAACTCCAAGGCAGCATCGATAGCCGCATCGACGACCTGATCGCCGCCGTCAACAGATACCGATCGCTGCGCGGAGCGGCCGCCGCCTATCGCGGCGGCTGGCGCGACGTCCTGCTGTTCATCTGCGCGGTTCTGTTCACCGTCGTCTGGTGGAGCGTCGATCACCACAAGGGCAACTGGCTACCGATGTTCGTTGTTCTCATCGTGGTTTCGCTGTGGACGGCCGGGTATGCGGTCCGCGGCCTGCACCACAGCGTGGCCAACTTGTTTCGTCGAGCGGATCGACCCTGACAGTTCCTGGTCGGGGTGGCGGGATTTGAACCCACGGCCTCTTCGTCCCGAACGAAGCGCGCTACCAAGCTGCGCCACACCCCGCTTGAAGCCACGACAGCCTATCGCACGCGCCGGGCGACTGGCGAAACCCCAGGCCGCGCCCTAGGTCCAACGGCAGGAGCGCTCGAACTCGACGAGCGCGGCCGCGGGCCCGGACGGATCGAGCCCCTGCGCAGCGACCCACTCATCGCTGAAATAGGTGTCGACATAACGATCGCCGCTGTCGGCGAGCAGCGTGACCACCGAACCGCTGCGGCCCTCGGCGACCATCTCGGCGAGCACGCCGAACGCGCCCCACAGGTTGGTGCCCGTCGACGGCCCCACCCGTCGTCCCAGGACGGCGCTCACGTGGCGGGCTGCGGCAATCGACGCGGCGTCCGGCACGGCGACCATGCGGTCGACCACGCCGGGCAGAAACGACGGCTCCACGCGCGGCCGGCCGATGCCTTCGATGCGGGACGACGTGGGCATCACGATGTCGTATCTGTCCTCGGCGTAGGCCGGGAAGAACGCGGAGTTCTCCGGGTCCACGACGCACAACCGGGTGGCATGGCGGCGGTAGCGGATGTAGCGGCCGATCGTCGCGCTGGTGCCGCCGGTGCCCGCGCCCACCACGATCCATTCCGGGACCGGGTGGTTCTCGTCGAGCATTTGCTCATAGATCGACTCGGCGATGTTGTTGTTGCCACGCCAGTCGGTCGCGCGCTCCGCGTTGGTGAACTGGTCCAGGTAGTGCCCGCCCGTCTCGTCGGCGACGCGCTGCGCCTCGGCGTACACCTCGCTGGAGTTCTGCACGAAATGGCAACGGCCGCCTTGCGATTCGATCAGGGCGACCTTGGCGGAGCTAGTGGCGGCCGGCATCACGGCGACGAACGGCAGACCCAGCAGCGCCGCGAAGTAGGCCTCCGACACCGCCGTCGAGCCCGACGACGCCTCGACAACGGTGGTGTCCTCCGAAATCCACCCGTTGCACAGCGCGTAGAGGAACAACGAGCGCGCCAAGCGGTGCTTCAGGCTGCCGGTGATGTGGGTGGTCTCGTCCTTGAGGTACAGGGCGACATCGACATTCGGGCACCAGGCCGACGGCAGCGGGTAGCGCAACAGGTGCGTATCGGCGCTGCGACGGGCGTCGGCCTCGATCAGCCGAATCGCGTTGTCGGTCCAGGCGCGCGGCAGGCTGCGGACCGCGATCCGGGCCCGATCGCTCAACGCACCGAAACTGCCGGCTGCGTCCGGCCGAAGTTGCTGCTCGAATCTCGGCCGCCCATCGGGCTGGCGATCAACGTCAGGAGGGTCGCCTCGGGCCTACAGCAGAACCGCACCGGCGCATACGGCGAAGTGCCGATGCCGGCCGAGACATGCAACAGCATGTTGGCGCCCCAGCGCGACGGCCCCTTGGCGCGGGACCGATCCAGGCCGCAATTGGTCACCAGGGCGCCGTAGAACGGCAGACACAGCTGCCCACCGTGGGTGTGCCCGGCCATCACCAACTGGTAGCCGTCGGCGGCGAAGCGATCCAGCACGCGCGGCTCGGGCGAATGGGTAAGCCCCAGCCGCAGGTTCGCCGCCGGGCTGGCGGGCCCCGCGATCGCGTCGTACCGGTCTCGGTCGATGTGCGGGTCATCGACGCCCGCCGCTGCGACGTGCAGGCCGGCCACCTCGAATTCACGACGGGTGTGGGTGAGGTCCAGCCAGCCGCGCTCGGTGAACGCCGCGCGCAGATCCTGCCAGGGCAGCGGCTCACCCCGGACGCGGTGCGACGGCTTGGTCACGTAGTTCGCCGGGTTTTTCAGCCGCGGCCCGAAGTAGTCGTTGCTGCCGAAGACGAAGACGCCCGGGCGGGAGAGCAGGTCGCCCAGCGTCTGGACGACCGCGGGCACCGCCTTGGGGTGCGCGAGGTTGTCGCCGGTGTTGACGACCAGGTCGGGCTCCCAGCTGGCCAGCTCGCGCAGCCAGGCCTGTTTGCGGCGCTGGTGGGGAAGCATGTGGATATCGCTGATATGCAGCACACGCAGCGGTGTGGAACCCGGCGTCAACACGGGCATGGTTATCTCGCGCAGGACGAACGCGTTGCGCTCGACGATCGAGGCGTAACCGATGCCGGCGACGGTGGAGCCGACCGCAACGGCGCCGGTGCGTATCAGGGCGCGCAGAACATCAGCCATGCAGGCAGCCTACTGCCGCTGGTGCGCTGACACCGTATCTGCTGCGCCGCAACGCCTACGGAGGCGGCTGTCCGGGCGCCGCCGGCGGCGGTGGCGCGAGCAACGGGATCGTGATCGGCGGCAGGCCCGGAATCTCCACCACCTGCGATCCGACCGGCGGCGGCCCGCCTTCCGGCGGCGGCGGCGGAGCCGGCGGGATGCCGTTGCTGACTTGGATGGTGATGATCGACCCCGGAATCGTTGCGCCGCTTGGCGTCGTTCCGACCACCTCGCCCTGCTTAGCGGTGCTGTTGACGAAGTTGTTCTGGTCGGCGACCTGGAAACCCGCCTCCTTGATGCGCTGGCGCGCCGCGTCGATGTCCAGGCCGGCGACGCTGGGCACCCGCGACCCCGGTGACCCGTCGACATAGCGGGGATCGGTGGGCGGCAGTTTCACCTCGCCGAAGCTGTCGGCGATCGGTTTCATCGCCGTGAACCAGGTGCGGGCCGGCTCGTTACCGCCGTACAGGTCGCCCTCGCCGCAGTGGCGCAGCGGGGCGGAGCACAGGTCCGTCGGCGTGGTCGAGTCGTCGTAGATGTAGTTCGCCGCCGCGTAGTGGCTGGTGAAGCCCACGAAAGCGGAGGATCGGTGCGCCTCGGTGGTGCCGGTCTTGGCGGACACCGGCAGGTTCCAGCCGGCCGCGCCGGCCGAACCGGCCGCCGTGCCGCTGCCGACCGCGTCCTTGCTCATCGCGTTGGCCATCGTGTTGGCCAGGCCCTCGGGCACCACCTGATCGCACGTCTCGGTGGTGACGGCCACCTCGTTGCCGTTGCGGTCGATCAGCTTGTCGATCGGGTTCGGCGGGCACCACACGCCCCCAGAGGCCAGCGTGGCCGCGACATTGGACAGCTCCAACGCATTCACCTCGATCGGGCCGAGCGTGAACGAACCGATGTTCTGCCGCTTGACGAAGTCGGCCAGGCTCTCGTTGCTGTCGGGGTTGTAGTCGCGGGCGGTGCCCGGGTCGGCGTAGGACCGCAGGCCCAGCTTGATCGCCATGTCCACCGTGCGCGTCACCCCGACCTGCTGGATCAGCTTGGCGAACGCGGTGTTGGGCGAGGTGGCCAGCGCCTCGGTCACGTTCATCGAGCCCTTGTAGTTGCCGGCGTTGATCACGCACCAGGTGTCCTTGGGGCAGCCCTTGGCCCCACCGCTACCCATGCCCTTGGCCTGGAATCGGCCCGGCACCTCGAGCGTGGCGTTGATGCCCATCCCCATGTCCAGCGCCGCGGCCGTCGTGAAGATCTTGAAGACCGACCCGGCGCCGTCGCCGACCAGCGAGAACGGCTGCGGTCGCATCGTTTCACCGGCGTCGAGGTTGAGGCCGTAGGTGCGGTTGCTGGCCATCGCCATCACGTGATGGGAGGTCTTGCCCGGCTGGATCACGCTCATCACACTCGAGATGCCCGGCAGCGTCGGGCTGGCGAACTTGTCGATGGCCGCCTTGACCGGGATCTGCACGTCCGGGTTGAGCGTGGTGCGGATCAGGTAGCCGCCCCTGGCGACTTGTTCCTTGCTGATCCCGGCGCGAGACAGATACTCCTGCACGTAGTCGCAGAAGAACGCGCGGTCGCCGGCCGCGATGCAGCCCCGGGGCAGCTCGTTGGGTTGCGGCAAGACTCCCAGCGGCTGGGCCTTGGCGGCGCGCAGGGCGTCGGCCTCCTGCGGAATGTTCTCGATCATGGTGTCCAGCACCAGGTTCCGCCGGGCCAGCGCGCCATCCGGGTTCGTGTACGGGTTCAGCGTGCTGGTGGACTGCACCATGCCCGCCAGCAGCGCCGCCTGTTGCCAGTTCAGATCCGACGCGTTGATGCCGAAGTAGGTCTGCGCCGCGTCCTGCACGCCGAACGAGTTGTTACCGAACGAGACGAGATTGAGGTAGCGGGTCAGGATCTCCGGCTTGGTGAACGTCTTGTCCAGCGTCAGGGCCATCCGGATCTCGCGCAGCTTGCGGGCCGGGGTGGTCTCGACGGCGGCGCGCTTCTCGGCGTCGGTCTGGGCGGTCACCAGCAGCTGGTAGTTCTTGATGTACTGCTGCTCGATGGTCGAGCCGCCGCGAGTGTCGACGTCGCCGCGCGCATAGCCGGCCAGCCCGGTCAGCGTGCCTTTCCAGTCCACGCCGGCGTGTTCGGCGAAACGCTTGTCCTCGATCGAGACGATCGCCAGCTTCATCGTGTTGGCGATCTTGTCGGTGGGCACCTCGAACCGGCGCTGCGAGTACAGCCAGGCGATCACGTTGCCCTTCGCGTCGACCATCGTCGACACCGCGGGCACCTGTCCCTCGACGAGCTGGGCCGAGCCGTTGGCCACCACTTCGGACGCCCGGTTCGACATCAGGCCCACCCCGCCCGCGAGGGGGAACATCAGCGCGGTCGCGACCACGCTGGCCAGTAAGCAGCACCCCAGAAGCTTGAGAATCGTGAGAACTACCGGGGGGCGCTCTGGCATGCGTACTACAGTAACGGCCCCCTGTCGCCCGACGTTTCCGTTAATTTGAACCGGCCGCCGAAGCGGGCCGTGACCAGGGAAGTTGATGACCGTCGCCAGCCAATATTTTCGGTTGCGTCACGAATCGGGTGCCAAAAGTGGGTACACGACGTTACGTGCAGGCCTATGATTCTGGGCGAGACGGCACGATCGTCCCAAAAAAGTGTTATGAGACTGTTGCGCAATTGGCACCTGACCACCTAACTTAGACACACGGTGAGATGCAGGTAACACCGAAACTCACAGTGTGGCGTAGATCGCAGCAGGGGTCTGCACCCGAGGGAGGCGGTCGCGAATTGCGACCGGGAGGAAGGGAACAGCTCGTGTCAGTAACACGACCGGCCGCGCGTCGGACGAACATCGCGGCTGCACAGGGGGTATTACGTAGCGTTGACGCGGAAGAGCGGATTGCCTGGGTGTCCAAGGCACTCTGCCGGACAACCGATCCGGACGAACTGTTCGTCCGCGGCGCCGCCCAGCGCAAGGCCGCAGTGATCTGCCGTCACTGCCCGGTAATGCAGGAGTGCGGTGCCGACGCGCTCGATAACAAGGTCGAGTTCGGAGTGTGGGGCGGCATGACCGAGCGTCAGCGCCGAGCTCTGCTCAAGCAGCACCCCGAGGTCGTCTCCTGGTCGGATTTCTTCGACAAGCGCAGGAGTCGCGGCGTCGGCTGACTCTCCGGCACCGACAAATAGGCCGCCGGCTACTCGGGCCGCTCCCGGGTAGCCCACCGCCCGCCAGGCTCGCTCATCATTACGGTTCTGTTACAGCGCAGGATGCCAGCGTTTATTGGGCCGTGTCCAATATGAAGTGGCTTGTGCGCAATAAGGATTCGCCAGCTACAACTGACCCGTGTCAAATAGGCCGGCTGGGCCGGAAGCGGGTCTAAACCACGCGTTTAGGGTTGCGGGAGCCGCTATTTATCGTGCCGCCGCGAGCCCGTTGCCGGCCGCAGTGATCTGATCGGCGAGCGCCCGCAGGGCCTCCAGATCCGAAACATCGAACGGCAGCGACGGCACCCCGATGACCGGCACGTGCGGGTTGGCTCCGGTGAAACGGGACAGCAGCCGGATCTCGCGCTTGGCGGTTTGGGCGCGATCGGCATGGATTTGCAGGATGGCCGCGGCCAGCGAAGCGGCCTCGGAGTCCGCCTCCGTCTCCAGCGTTTCGCGTCCGTCGATCGCCCGCTCCGCGGGCAAAGAGCACAACGTCGGGTGGGTGCGGTTCAAGACCAGCCCCGCGAGCGGCATGCCCTCCTGCGAAAGCCGATCGACGAAGAAGGATGCCTCGCGCAGCGCGTCCGGCTCGGCCGCGGATACCACCACGAACTGCGTGCCGCGCCTCTTCAGCAGGGCATACGTGCGGTCCGCCTTCTCGCGGAACCCGCCGAACGTGGCGTCCAGCGATTGCACGAACGCCGCCGCGTCGGCCAGCATTTGCGAGCCGAGCACGGTCGACAGCGCCTTCATCGCCAAACTCATCGCGCCGGTCACCAGCCGCCCGATGCCCCGGCCGGGCGCCAGCAGCAGTCGCCACAGCCGGCTGTCCATGAAGCTGCCCAGCCGTTTCGGCGCATCCAAGAAATCCAGCGCGTTGCGCGACGGGGGAGTGTCGACCACGACCAGGTCCCACCGGTCCTGGCTCAGCAGTTGACCGAGCTTCTCCATCGCCATGTACTCCTGCGTCCCGGCGAGCGAGGTGGCGACCGTCTGATAGAACTGGTTGTCCAGAATGGCTTGTGCCCGATCAGGTCCGGAGTATTGGACCACCATCTCGTCGAAGGTGCGGCGCATGTCCAGCATCATCGCGTGCAGCTCACCGGTGACTTCGGGCGCGAGCGCCACCCGCTGCGGCGTGTTGCCGAGGTCGTTCACACCCAACGCCTGCGCCAACCGCTTGGCCGGGTCGATCGTCAAAACGCATACGGTGCGGCCATATTCGGCCGCACGCAACGCCATCGCGGCCGCGGTGGTGGTCTTGCCCACGCCGCCGGCGCCGCAGCACACCACCACCCGGTTGGAGGTGTCGGCCAGGATGGCAGCCATATCAAGAGTTTTGGGCGTGACACTCATCGAACCCCCTGTTGCGCAAGCGATTCCGAAAGTTCGTACAGGCTCCCGAGGTCTACGCCGTCGGAGATCGCCGGCAGTTCCAGCCGGGGGACGTTCAACGCGTCGAGCTGTTGCGCGGTCTCGGCGCGCGCTGCGATCCGCGTCGCGTGTTGGATGGTTTCGGTCAGCAGACCGGCGAAATCGGTGTCGCTGAGCTTGATTCCGGCCATCTCGAGCCCGGCCCGCACCGAATCCACGTCGACGTCACCCTCGGCGGCCTTGGCCAGGTCGCGGGGCTCCAGATACGACGGGATGTTCCGATTGACGATCACGCTGCCGATCGGCAGCCCCATCTCCGCGAGCTCTTCGATGGCCTCCATCGTTTCCTGCACCGGCAGCGCTTCGAGCAGGGTGACCAGGTGGATGGCGGTTTGGTCGGAGTGCAGCAACCGCACCACGCCCTCGCTCTGCGAGTGCACCGGCCCGCCCTTGGCCAGGTCCGACACCGCCTTGGTGACGTCGAGGAAACGGGCGATGCGGCCGGTCGGCGGCGCGTCGACGACGATCGCGTCGTAGACCGGGTTCTTAGACCCCTTGTCCTGGCGGACGACAGCCTCCTTGATCTTGCCGGTGAGCAGCACGTCGCGCAGACCGGGCGCGATCGTCGTCGCGAACTCGATCGCACCGATCCGGCGCATCGCCCGGCCCGCGATGCCGAGGTTGTAGAACATGTCGAGGTATTCCAGGAACGCGGCTTCGATGTCGATGGCCAGCGCGTTGACCTGACCGCCGCGTTCGGCGCTCGCGATCTTCAGCTCTTGATAGGGCAGGGGCGGGACGTCGAAAAGTTGCGCAATCCCTTGGCGCCCTTCGACTTCCACGAGGAGGACCTTGCGGCCCCCCGCCGCCAGGGTCAGTGCCAGCGCGGCCGCGATCGTCGACTTACCCGTGCCGCCCTTGCCGGTCACAAAATGCAAGCGGGCCTTGGACAGGCGCGCCGGCCAGCCGACGGAGCTACCGCTGCCAGGTGTGGTTGCCACCATCGCATGCTAGCCCGAGCAATGCTCGGGCTGACCAGAGCCGTTCAGGTCCGACCGATAAGCTCGCGGCATGAGCCAGGCATGGGAGTACGTGACCGTTCCGCTGCTGACGCACGCCACCAAACAGATCCTCGACCAGTGGGGCGAAGACGGGTGGGAGCTGGTGGCGGTGCTGCCGGGGCCCACCGGTGAGCAGCACGTCGCGTATCTGAAGCGTCCCAAATAAAGGGCCCGCGTTCATGACCGCATCGGCCCGGCTCGGCCAGCTCGGCGTCACGCTTCCACAGGTGGTTGCGCCGCTGGCCGCCTATGTTCCGGCGGTGCGCACCGGCAACCTGGTCTATACCGCGGGGCAGCTGCCGATGGAGGCCGGCAAGCTCGCGCGCACCGGCAAGGTCGGCGCGGAGATCACCCCCGATGAGGGCAAGGCGTTGGCGCGCCTCTGCGCGCTCAACGCGCTGGCCGCGGTGGACTCGCTGGTCGGCATCGATGCGGTGACCCGGGTGGTCAAGGTTGTCGGGTTCGTCGCGTCCGCTTCCGGTTTCCACGGCCAGCCCGGCGTGATCAACGGGGCCTCGGAGCTGCTCGCCGAGGTGTTCGGCGACAACGGCGCGCACGCGCGGTCCGCGGTCGGCGTCGCCGAGCTGCCCCTGGATGCGCCGGTGGAAGTCGAGTTGATCGTGGAGGTCGGCTAACGACCGTGACCGAGGCTGCTGCGTCGTTGAGCCATCCCGCATACGGCAGGTTGCGGGCGGTCACCGACACTGCCTCGGTCCTGCTGGCCGACAACCCCGGCTTGCTGACGCTGGAGGGCACGAACACCTGGGTGTTGCGCGGCCCGCGCAGCGACGAGCTGGTGATCGTCGACCCGGGGCCCGACGACGATCAGCACATCGACAACATCGCCGCGCTGGGCCGCGTCGCGTTGGTACTGATCAGTCATCGCCACGGCGACCACACCGACGGCATCGACAAGCTGGTCGAGCGGACCGGCGCCGTCGTGCGCTCGGCGGGCAGCGGGTTTCTGCGCGGCCTCGGCGGTGAGCTGACCGACGGCGAGGTGATCGATGCGGCCGGCCTGAAGATCACCGTGCTGGCGACCCCGGGGCATACCGCCGATTCGATGTCGTTCCTGCTCGACGACGCCGTGCTGACCGCGGACACCGTGCTGGGCCGCGGCACCACCGTCATCGACAAGGAAGACGGCAGCCTGGCCGACTACCTGGAAACGCTGCGGCGGCTGCGTGGCCTGGGCCGGCGTGCCGTGTTGCCCGGGCACGGACCGAATCTGGCCGACCTGGAGACCGTCGCCGCCGGCTACTTGATGCATCGCCACGAGCGCCTCGAGCAGGTGCGCGCCGCGCTGTGGGACCTCGGCGAGGAGGCGACGACGCGCGAGATCGTCGAATACGTCTACGTCGACGTCGACGAGAAGCTCTGGGACGCGGCCGAATGGTCGGTTCAGGCGCAACTGGACTATCTGCGCCGAGACTGACTACCTACGTCGAGACTGTAATTTTGCAGAAGAAGTGCGAGTAGAGGCCTGCAAAATTACAGGCTCGACGCAAACGCGCTTAGCGGGCGCGGCGGGCCAGCCGTTCGGAGTCCGAAATCAGCACGCTCTTGCCCTCCAGCCGGATCCAGCCGCGGTGGGCGAAATCGGCGAGCGCCTTGTTCACGGTCTCCCGGGAGGCGCCGACCAGCTGGGCGATCTCCTCCTGCGTCAGGTCATGGGTGACCCGCATCGCGCCACCCTCCTGCGTGCCGAAACGCTGCGCGAGCTGCAGCAGCTGCTTGGCCACCCGGCCGGGCACGTCGGTGAAGATGAGGTCGGCCAGATTGTTGTTGGTCCGCCGCAACCGCCGGGCCAGCACCCGCAACAGCTGCTCGGCGATCTCCGGGCGGTCGGCGATCCAGGCCCGCAGCGCGTCGCGGTCCATCGACACCGCGCGCACCTCGGTGATCGTCGTCGCGCTGGAAGTCCGTGGCCCCGGGTCGAAGATCGACAATTCGCCGAACATGTCCGACGGGCCCATGATCGTCAGCAGGTTCTCCCGGCCGTCCGGTGAGCGGCGCCCGATCTTGACCTTCCCCGCGACAATGATGTACAGCCGATCGCCCGGCTCCCCTTCTGCGAAAACCGTGTGCCCACGGGGGAAGTCGACGGGTTGGAGCTGCTTGGTCAGTGCGGTGACCGCGCCAGGCTCAACCCCTTGGAAGATTCCTGCCCTTGCCAGGATCTCGTCCACGTTGCCTCTTCAGCTTTCCAACGATGTGATATCGGCAGGCCAACCGCTTGCCCGTGTGACGAGTCTAGAGGTTAGGCCTATGTGTCCAACGTGCCAACGCTACACACGATTGACGTGTCTAGTCCCCCTAAATTGCGGATTGACGCGCGAATGCGTTCGTATTTGTGCCGGCAACCGGGCCTCGCCAGCGTCTGCGGCGGCCCTGGCAAAGATCACCTCGGCCCGATGCCTGCCGACGTGCGATGCCTCGGACGGAGATTGGGCGAGCTGCTGGGCCTGGCGTCGATGCAGGTAATCCAGCGCCTCCGGCATACCCTCGCGGGCCAGCGTGTGCACGTCTACGGCCTCCGCGTACGCGAGAAACTCGTCGACGTCGGTCGTCGTGACCGTGTTGTGGGCGACCTCGGTTTCCAGCCGCCCCAAACCGAGCGTCGCAAGCATCAAAAGCCCGGGAACGCAGGCCACCAGCAACCACGACACAAGGAGAGTAAACATGTCCAAGGTCTCAGCGAGATCACGAAATCAGTACTCTGTCGTAGGTGACAGTGGCAAAGCCGTCCGCACGCTCCAAGTCCACCCAATCCACCCCCGGCGCCGCCCTGGCCCGGCGCTGGTCCGACGAAACCCGAACCGGGTTGGTGCGACGCGCCCGCCGGATGAATCGTGCACTGGCGCAAGCGTTTCCGGATGCGCACTGCGAACTGGATTTCACCTCGCCGCTGGAGTTGACGGTGGCCACTATCCTCTCGGCGCAGAGCACCGACAAACGGGTGAATCTGACGACGCCCGCGTTGTTCAAGCGATACCGCTCCGCGCTTGATTATGCGCAGGCCGACCGGGCCGAACTGGAAGCCCTCATCCGTCCCACCGGCTTCTTCCGCAACAAGGCGACATCGCTCATGGGCCTCGGGCAGGCCCTGGTGGAACGGTTCGACGGCGAGGTGCCGTCGACCATGGCCGAGCTGGTGACGCTGCCCGGGGTGGGGCGCAAAACCGCCAACGTCATCCTGGGCAACGCCTTCGGCATCCCCGGAATCACCGTCGACACCCACTTCGCGCGGCTGGTCAGCAGGTGGCGCTGGACCGACGAAAAGGATCCGGTCAAGATCGAGCACGCGGTCGGCGACCTCATTCCGCGCGACGAGTGGACCATGCTGAGCCACCGGGTGATCTTCCACGGCCGCCGGGTGTGCCACGCCCGCAAACCGGCGTGCGGGGTCTGCGTGCTCGCCAAGGACTGCCCCTCCTTCGGCCTCGGCCCCACCGAACCGCTGCTCGCCGCGCCCCTGGTGCAGGGCCCGGAAACCGAGCACTTGCTGGCACTGGCCGGGCTGTAAATCAAGGCCGGTGCCGGTGGCCCGTAAGACGCGTTGGACCATCGCGATCCTGGCGGTGGTGGTGGCGCTGGCCGTGGCGCTGCTGGCCCAGCTGCGCGAGCGCCCCTCGACGACCGCGACCCCGCCGCCCACCGCCGCTCGGGAACATCGCGACGCCGACACGGCGGCCGCGCTTGCGGGGCCCCGCGAGCGCGCCGGCCTGCCGCCGTGTCCCGCGGCCGGCAGTGGCCCCGGCCCGGCGGCGCTGCGCGGTGTGACGGTGGAATGCGCCGCCGATGGCTCGACCGTCGACGTCGCTGCCGCACTCGCCGGCCGCCGGGTGATCCTCAACCTGTGGGCATATTGGTGCGCGCCGTGCGCGACCGAACTGCCCGCGATGGCCGAGTATCAACGGCGGGCCGGGCCGCGCGTGATGGTGGTGACCGTGCACCAGGACGAGAACGAGACCGCGGCGTTGCTGCGGTTGGCGGAGTTGGGCGTTCGGCTGCCGACGCTGCAGGACGGTCGCCGCCGGGTCGCGGCGGCGCTGCGGGTGGCAAACGTGATGCCCGCGACGGTGGTGCTGCGGTCGGACGGTAGCGTTGCGCAGACGTTGCCGCGGGCTTTCGCGAGTGCCGACGAGATCGCGGCTGCGGTCGGAAACGACGCGGGCTGAGGGCAAGGAGGCGCCGGTGAGTGCTGCGGTCCCGCTGACGCCGGACGTCTGCCCGCCCTGGCTGCGTCCGCTGGTCGACAACGTCGGTCAGATCCCCGAGGCGTATCGGCATCGCCTCCCGGCCGGCGTGCTCGCGATGGTGACCGCGGCCAAGGCCGCGTCGTCGATGGCGACATTGCGCGGCGACGGGCGCGAGGCCGCCGTGCTGGTGCTGTTCTCGGGTCCGGAGTCCGGGCCGCCCGACGGCGGCCTGCCCGACGATGCCGATCTGCTGCTGACCGTGCGCGCCTCGACGTTGCGCCACCACGCCGGCCAGGCCGCATTCCCCGGCGGCGCATCCGATCCCGCCGACGACGGTCCGGTGGCCACCGCGCTGCGCGAGGCGCAGGAAGAGACGGGGATCGACGTGCGCAGGCTGCATCCGCTGGCCACGATGGAGCGGACTTTCATTGCGCCGTCGCGGTTCCACGTCGTGCCGGTGCTGGCCTACTCGCCCGATCCCGGCCCGGTGTCCGTCGTCGACGAGACCGAAACCGCGATCGTGTCGCGGGTTCCGGTGCGCGCCTTCATCAATCCGGAGAACCGGCTGATGGTGTATCGCGGCGCCCTCGGCCGTCGTTGGGCCGGCCCGGCGTTTCTGTTGAACCAGATGCTGGTTTGGGGATTCACTGGCCAGGTGATCTCCGCGGTGCTCGACGTCGCCGGCTGGGCCCGGCCCTGGGACACCACCGACATTCGCGAATTGGACGAGGCGATGGTGCTGGTCGGTGGCGAGGACGGTGCCCGATGAATTTGAATTCGATGACGCCTTCGCAGTGGCTGGATATCGCGGTCCTGGCGGTCGCGTTCATCGCGGCCATCTCGGGCTGGCGGTCGGGCGCGCTGGGCTCGCTGCTGTCGTTCGTCGGGGTGCTGCTCGGCGCGATCGCGGGGGTGCTGCTGGCGCCGCACATCGTCAGCCACATCGCCGCCCCGCGCGCGAAACTGTTCACCGCGCTGTTCCTGATCCTCGCGCTGGTCGTCGTCGGGGAGGTCGCCGGTGTCGTGCTGGGACGCGCGGTGCGCGGCGCGATCCGCAGCCGCGCAATCCGATCCGTCGACTCGGTCATCGGGGTGGGGGTTCAGCTCGTCGTCGTGCTGACCGCGGCCTGGCTTTTGGCGACGCCGCTGACGCAGTCGAAGGACCAGCCCGAGCTGGCCGCCGCGGTCCGCGGTTCGCGGGTGCTCGCCAAGGTCAACGAGGTCGCGCCGCCCTGGCTCAAGACCGTGCCCAAGCGGCTCTCGGCGCTGCTGAACACCTCGGGGCTGCCCGCGGTGCTGGAGCCGTTCAGCCGCACCCCGGTCATTCCGGTCGCGTCGCCGGACCCGGCGCTGGCCAACAATCCGGTCGTGCAAGCCACGGCGGCGAGCGTCGTGAAGGTGCGCAGCCTGGCGCCCAGCTGCCAAAAAGTGTTGGAGGGCAGTGGATTCGTGATCTCGCCCGATCGGGTGATGACGAACGCGCACGTGGTGGCCGGGTCCAGCAGCGTGCAGATCTACGCCAGCGGCAACCCGTTGGACGCCACGGTGGTGTCCTATGACCCGTCGGTCGACATCGCCATCCTGTCCGTACGCAACCTGCCGCCGCCGCCGCTGGCCTTCGCCGAAGGCGAGGCGAAGACCGGTACCGACGTGGTGGTGATGGGTTATCCGGGCGGCGGCAACTTCACCGCCACCCCGGCCAGGATTCGGGAGAACATCAAACTCAGCGGCCCCGACATCTACCGCGACCCGCAGCCCGTCACCCGCGACGTGTACACCATCAGAGCCAATGTGGAGCAAGGCAATTCGGGTGGGCCGTTGATCGACCTGAACGGTCACGTGCTCGGTGTGGTGTTCGGCGCGGCCGTCGACGACCCCGACACCGGCTTCGTGCTGACGGCCAGCGAGGTGGCCGGTCAGCTGGCGCGGATCGGCGACACCGCTCAGGTCGCCACGGGTTCCTGCGTCAGCTGACCACGTGCTCGAGGAACCTCATCAGATGCCTGTTGATCTCCTCGGGCGCCTCTTCGTGGCTGAAATGTCCTGCGCCGCTGACGGATACGTAGCGACCCTGCGGCGCGTAGCGCCGGCTGTGGTCGACGGGGTCGGCCAGCACGTAGGGATCCTCGTCGCCGCGCAGGTGTAGCAGCGGAACGCCGAGCTGCCCCGACATCGATCTCATGAATCGCCGGCCTTCGGCCCGCAGCTGGCTGCGCACCGCCCAGCGTTGGTACTCCAATGCGCAGTGCGCGGCGCCGGGAATCTGGATCGCCGTCCGCAAATAACCGACGGTTTGCGAGAAGTCTTCGGACGCAACCCATTTGGCTGAGCTGCGGCTGCGGACCAGGCGCTCGATCTCCGCGCCGTTGTCCCGGGTCAGCCGGCGCTCGGGCCAGATCGGCAGCTGGTAGCGCAGCAGGGTCTGCAGCAGCGCGTAGCTCTGGTCGCGGCGGGTCAGCGTGGATCGGCGCAGCGCGCTCGGATGCGGCGAGCTGATCAGCGCGATGGCACGCACCAGCCGGGAATGCAGAAGGGCGGTGGTCCAGCAGGCCAGGCCGCCGTCGGCGTGGCCGATCAGTGTCGCCGACGAATGCCCAAGGGCGCGAATGAGTCCGGCCGTGTCACCGGCGAGCGTCCAGCCGTCGTAGCCCCGGGGCGGCTTGTCGCTGCCGCCGTAGCCACGCAGGTCGACAGCGACGACCCGGGCGCCGCGCAGTCCGCGCAGCTGGTGTCGCCAGGACCACCAGAACGAACCGAAACCGTGCAGCAGCATCACCAGCGGCCGCGCCGAGGCTGGTCTAGCCGCGTCGGGGTCGGTGGGCAGCGACTCGACGACATGGAATCGGATGCCGTTGGCGTGCACGTCCAAATGGCGCCACGGCCCGTCGATGCGGGTGACCGACGGATCCGGTGCCGACATCTACCACCCCGAGGGATCTGCCGGAGCTCGGTCGGAACCGCCGTCCGGCGCGGGGAGCCTCGGTGTGGCGGCCTTGTCGTGGCCCGGCGTGAGGGCGGTGCGGGTCTCCTTGACCGATTCGATGGTCTCCCGCGGTCCCCGGATTCGGCGGACCTTCAGGAAACCCAGCAGGGCTAGGATCGCGCCGACGACGACCATGATCGCGAACACGATCAGGAAGGCCACCCAGCGCCACAGCCAGTTGTCGAGCAGCTCGGCGAGGAAGAAGAAGAAAAAGAACGTGGAGTAGAACAACACCACCAGCGCGGCGATGAAGTAGACGCTGCCGGTC
This sequence comes from Mycobacterium sp. IS-836, assembly GCF_001954275.1. GTDB lineage: Bacteria > Actinomycetota > Actinomycetes > Mycobacteriales > Mycobacteriaceae > Mycobacterium. Next base: position 144,441 of record NZ_MBEU01000053.1, read on the forward strand.
AATCCCTTCTTGACGTCGCGGGTGATCTCGGCGCGGGCCAGTTCCACCTCCGCGCGCACCAGCGTGGACACCTGAGTGGTCGCGTCCTTGATCAGATCACCGATCGACGGGTCGGCGGGCCTGGCGTGCGGGTCGGCCAGCGGAATCGTGGTCAGCGTGCTGGGCACACCGTTCTTGCGATCGTTACTCACAGACGGTCCTCTCGGTTCGCTGTCGTCGCGGTTCATGTTGCCATGCGCCGCGGTGCCAGACGAGGCCAGCCGACGACCGCCGCAGCACTGGCGGAGCCCCGGTGATCATTTAGACTGGCGCAGCTGGTCTCCGACGTTCCGATCGGCTGACGGGAGTTTCGATTGCGGACGGCACATCGGTGCTTTGTGGCGGCGCTGGTGGCCGTGCTGGTGGGTCTGCCGGGTTTGCCCGTCCGCGTCGCGGGTGCCGACGACAGGGTTCCGTTGGGTGGTGGCGCCGGGATCGTCATCAACGGCGACACGATGTGCACGCTCACCGCGATCGGCAACGACGCGGCCGGCGAGCTGATCGGCTTCACCTCCGCGCACTGCGGGGGTCCCGGCGCGCAGGTCGCCGCCGAGGCCGCGGCGGGCAGGGGCACGCTGGGGACGATGGTCGCCGGCAACGACAACCTCGATTACGCGGTGATCAAATTCGATCCGGCCAGGGTGGCGCCGGTCGCGGTGTTCAACGGGTTCGCGATCAACGGCATCGGCCCCGATCCGACGTTCGGCCAGGTCGCCTGCAAGCAGGGCCGTACGACGGGCAACTCGTGCGGCGTCACGTGGGGGATGGGCCAGACCCCGGGCACCATCGTCATGCAGGTGTGCGGCAACCCCGGTGATTCCGGGGCGCCGGTCACCGTCGACAACCTGCTGGTCGGCATGATCCACGGCGCGTTCAGCGACAACCTGCCGACGTGCATCATCAAGTACATCCCGCTGCACACCCCGGCCATCGTGATGTCGTTCAACTCGATCCTGGGCGACATCAACGCCAGGCACCGCCCCGGCGCGGGATTCGTCCCGGTGCCGGCCTGACCTACTTGGCCGCCCTGATCGCGTCGAACACGCCGGGATCGAGCAGCGTCGACGTGTCGCCCAGCTCGCGGTTTTCGGCGACGTCGCGCAGCAGCCGGCGCATGATCTTGCCGCTGCGGGTCTTCGGCAGCTCCGGCACCACGTGGATCTCGCGCGGCTTGGCGATCGGCGAGATCTCCTGCGCGACATGAGCACGCAGCTCATCGAGCGTCCCCTGGTGCGCGTCGTCGCTGTCGCACAGGACGACGAACGCGCAAATCGCCTGGCCGGTGGTCTGGTCGGTAACCCCGACCACCGCCGCCTCGGCGACACCGTCGTGGCCGACGACCGCCGACTCCACCTCGGCGGTGGAGATTCGGTGCCCCGACACGTTCATCACGTCGTCGATGCGGCCCAGCACCCAGATAGCGCCGTCGGAATCGAATCGGGCGCCATCGCCGGCGAAGTAGAAGCCCTTGTCGGCGAATTTCGACCAGTACGTCTCCCGGTACCGGTCCGGGTCGCCCCAGATGCCGCGCAGCATCCCCGGCCACGGCTGGTCCAAGACCAGGTATCCGGTGGCGTTCTGGGCGTTGTCGCTCTCGGGCCGTAGCGGGTCGCCGTGGTCGTCGACGATCTTGGCCGAGATCCCCGGCAGCGGTGTCATCGCCGAACCCGGTTTGGCCGCAGCGATTCCGGGCAGCGGCGAGATCATCGCGGCGCCCGTTTCGGTCTGCCACCAGGTGTCCACGACCGGGATTTGGTCGGCGCCGAAGACCGCGCGGTACCAGCGCCAGGCTTCCGGGTTGATCGGTTCGCCGACGGATCCCAGCAGCCGCAGGCTGGACAGGTCGTGGGCGTCGGGGATCTCGCGTCCCCACTTCATGAAGGTGCGGATCAGGGTGGGAGCGGCGTAATAGATTGTGACGCCGTATTTTTCGATGATCTGAAAATGGCGGTGCTGGTCCGGGCTGGCCGGCGTGCCCTCGTAGAGAACCTCGGTGACACCGTTGGACAGCGGGCCGTAGACGCCGTAGGTGTGTCCGGTGACCCAGCCGATGTCGGCGGTGCACCAGAAGACGTCGCGCTCGGGCTTGACGTCGAAGATGTAGTAGTGCGTGTAGGAGCACTGGGTCAGGTACCCGCCGCTGGTGTGCACGATGCCCTTGGGCTTGCCGGTGGTACCCGAGGTGTACAGCAGGAACAGCGGCTGCTCGGAGTCGAACGACTCGGGGGTGTGTTCGGGTGACGCGGGGTCGACGACGTCGTGCCACCACACGTCGCGGTCGTCGTTCCAGGACACGTCAATCCCGGTGCGGCGCACCACCAGAACCTTCTCAATCGGGCTGTCCGGATCCCCGACGGCCTCGTCGGCCGCGTCCTTGAGCGGCGCCGGCTTGCCGCGGCGAAACTGCCCGTCGCTGGTGATCAGCAGCTTGGCTTCGGCGTCGGCGATCCGGGCCCGCAGGGCCTTCGAGGTGAAACCGGCGAACACGACGCTGTGCATGACGCCCAGCCGCGCGCAGGCCAGCATCGCGATGACGGCCTCCGGGATCAACGGCAGGTAGATGGCGACCCGGTCACCGGCGACCAGCCCGAGGTCGGTCAGCGCGTTGGCGGCCTTGCACACCTCGGCCTGCAGATCGGCGTAGGTCAGGCTGCGGCTGTCGCCGACGGGCTCGCCCACCCAGTGGATGGCGACCCGATCCCCGAGGCCGGCCTCGACGTGACGATCCACGCAGTTGTAGGCGACGTTGAGTTTGCCGTCGACGAACCACTTGGCGAACGGCGCCTCCGACCAGTCCAGCACCTCGGTGAACGGCGTCGTCCAGGACAGCCGGTTGGCCTGTTCGGCCCAGAAGGCGAGCCGGTCTCGCTCCGCTTCGTGGTACAGCTCCTCGCGGGCGTTGGCCTGTTCGGCGAACTCCGCCGGTGGGGGGTAGCTGGAGGGCCCTTCGGTAGGGGTCGCGGTCACTGGCTGCTCTCCTATGGTTTCGGCTCGTCAACCGTCAGTGAGCCTAGCCCTGCGAGTTGAACCGGCGCGCTCCAATCCAATCCCAACGCATCCCCGCGTAACGCATAATCACCGATGTGCCGGGACCTGCCGGGCGGCGCCGTCGCCGAGGAGTCCCCAGCATCGTCGTGGTGGCATCGAGCTGCGCGGCCGCCACGCTGCTGGGGGCGCCCGCGTGGGCGGCGCCGGTCGAGACGGGGGACCAGCCCACGCCATGCTGGTCCGAGCAGGTCGCCGTCAGCGCCGCGCCGGCCCAGGGCGCCGTGGGTCACCGTTCGCTGGCCCTGATCTTCAGCCTCGCCGGCGGCGCAGAGCCGTGCACGCTCACCGGCTACCCCGGCGTCGACGCCGGCAATGGCGGTCCGCCCCTTCATGCCGAACCCACACCGCGCGGATACATGGGCGGATTGCCGGCCGGCGTCGATGCGCCGCAGCCCGTCACCCTGTCGTTGTCCCAACAGGGTCAGGCCATCCTGGAAGGCATGGCCGTCGACGCCGGCGGCAACCCCTGTCCTACCTATACCGACCTGGCCGTCAGCCCGCCCGACATCGTGCAGGTGTTCACCGTGCCGGCCGGCATCGACGCCTGCGCGCTGCAGATCCACCCCATCACCGTCGGTCAATCCTCTTGAAACCCCTTGTGGTGTAAGCTATCTCGCTGATGCGGTTGTCCACTAGCGCTGCCAAGTACCGGACCGCGGTGGCGACGCTGGCCGCGTGGACGCTGGTGGTCGCGGCGGGCTGCGGCGGCGGAATGCTGAGCCCCGATCTGGTGGTGGTGAATGGCGGGGAGCCGCCTTACCCGCTGATCCCGACCAGTACCAACGACAGCAACGGGGGGAGGATCATCGACCGGCTCTTCGCAGGGCTGGTGTCCTATGACGCCGCCGGACACCCGTCGAACGAGGTTGCCCAGTCGATCGAGACGACGGACAACGTCAACTACCGCATCGTCCTCAAACCGGGATGGAAGTTCACCGATGGCTCGGCGGTGACGGCCCACTCGTTCGTCGATGCTTGGAACTACGGCGCGCTGAGCACCAATGCCCAACTGCAGCAAAGCTTTTTCAGCCCGATTGACGGGTTCGACGAAGTCTCCGGTATGACCGGCGACGGAAAGGCGGCGCCGAAATCGGGGCGCACCACCATGTCCGGGCTGCAAGTGGCCAACGATCTGGAGTTCAGCGTGCGCCTCAAGGCGCCGACCATCGACTTCACCTTGCGGTTGGGCCACAGCGCGTTTTACCCGCTGCCCGACGTGGCCTTCCGCGACATGGCGGCATTCGGCCGCAACCCGATCGGCAACGGCCCGTACCGGCTCGCCGACAGCCCGGACGGGCCCGCGTGGGAGCACGACGTCAAGATCGACCTGCGGCCCAATCCCGACTATCACGGCAACCGGAAGCCCCGCAACAAAGGCCTGCGGTTCGATTTCTATGCCAATCTGGATACCGCGTACGCCGACCTGCTGTCGGGCAATCTCGATGTCCTGGACACGATTCCGCCGAGCGCGCTGCCGATCTACAAGCGCGACCTGGGCAACAACTTCACCAGCGGACCCGTCGCGGTCAAGCACAGTCTCGACACTCCGCTGCGGCTCCCGCATTTCGGCGGCGAGGAAGGGCGGTTGCGCCGGCTCGCGCTATCGGCCGCCGTCAACCGGCAGCAGATATGCCAGCAGATCTTCCTGGGGACCCGCACTCCGTCGCGCGACTTCACCGCCAGATCGTTGCCGGGTTTCGACCCCAACCTTCCGGGCAACGAGGTGCTGAACTTCGATCCCGCTCGGGCGCACCAACTTTGGGCACAGGCCAACGCGATCTCGCAGTGGAATGGGCAGTACGTGATCGCGTATAACGCCGACGCCGGGAACCAGGAATGGGTGGACGCGGTGGCCAACAGCATCAAAAATGTGCTGGGCATCGACGCGGTCGGCGCGCCCCAGCCGACCTTCGCTGGGTTCCGCACGCAGATCACCAATCACAGCATCGCGACCGCGTTCCGCGCCGCCTGGCAGGGCGACTACCCGTCCATGATCGAGTTCCTTGCCCCGCTGTTCGCCACCGGGGCGGGGTCCAACGACGTCGGTTACTCCAACCCCGAGTTCGATGCGGCACTCGCGGCCGCCGAGGCCGCTTCCACTTTGCCGCAGTCCAACGCCATGACCAACGACGCACAGCGAATCCTGTTCCACGACATGCCCGTTGTCGAGCTTTGGGACAACGTCGGCGTGGTGGGCTGGTCGATGCAGATCAGAAGCGTCGCCGTCGCCTGGAACGGCCTACCCGACTACGAGAACATCGTGAAGGGCTGATATGGGCTGGTACATCGTGCGCCGAATCGCCATCATGGTGCCGGTCTTCGTCGGCGCCACGCTGTTGATCTACGGCATGGTTTTCCTGCTGCCCGGTGATCCGGTGGCGGCGATGGCGGGAGACCGCCCGCTGACCCCGGCGGTGGCGGCGGCGCTGCGCGCCCGCTACCACCTCGACGATCCGTTCATCGTGCAGTACGTGCGCTACCTGGGTGGTGTCCTGCACGGCGATCTGGGTCGCTCGTTTTCCGGGCTGCCGGTCAGCGCCGTTCTCGCGCATGCGTTTCCGATCACGATCAGACTGGCGCTGATCGCGGTGGCGGTGGAATCGGTGCTGGGCGTCGGGTTCGGCGTCGTCGCCGGCCTGCGTCAGGGCGGAATCTTCGATGCCACGGTCCTGCTCACCGGCCTCGTCATCGTCGCGATACCGATATTCGTCCTCGGCTTCCTCGCACAATTCGTGTTCGGCGTCCGGCTCGGGATAGCGCCCGTGACGGTGGGCGAGCGGGCGACATTCGCGCGCTTGCTGCTGCCCGGAATCGTCTTGGGCTCGGTGTCGTTCGCGTATGTGGTGCGGTTGACCCGATCGGCGGTGGCCGCCAACGCCCACGCCGACTATGTGCGCACCGCGACGGCCAAGGGGTTGTCGCGACCGCGAGTGGTGACGGTGCACATCCTGCGTAACTCGCTGATCCCGGTGGTGACTTTCCTCGGCGCCGACCTGGGGTCGCTGATGGGGGGAGCCGTTGTCACCGAAGGCATCTTCAACATCCATGGTGTCGGCGGCGTGTTGTTTCAGGCCGTTACCAGGCAGGAGGCGCCGACGGTGGTGTCCATCGTGACGGTGCTGGTGCTCGTCTATTTGGTGGCCAACCTGGTGGTGGATCTGCTCTACGCCGCCCTCGACCCCCGGATCCGCTATGGCTGAACACATCCCGGTCCATCACGGCTTCTGGCGCGACACGTGGCGCACGCTGCGCCGGCGTCCGAAGTTCGTCGTCGCCGCCGCGCTGATCGTCGTCATAGTAGTGGTCGCGATCTTCCCCGAGTGGTTCACCGGAATCGATCCCACCTATGCCGATCCCAGCCAAAGCCTGCTTCCCCCGTCGGGCGCGCACCGGTTCGGCACCGACTTGCAGGGCCACGACATCTACGCGCGCACCGTTTACGGGGCGCGGGCCTCGGTGATGGTGGGACTGGGGGCCACCCTGCTTGTCTTTCTCGTCGGAGGGGCCCTGGGCGCGCTGGCCGGCTTCTACGGCGGCTGGATCGATGCGGTGGTCTCGCGGATCAGCGACATCTTCTTCGGGCTGCCCCTGCTGCTCGCCGCCATCGTGCTCATGGGTGTCTTGCACCACCGCCGGGTGTGGACGGTGATCGTCATCCTGGCCGTGTTCGGCTGGCCGCAGGTGGCCAGGATCGCGCGCGGCGCGGTGCTGCAGGCGCGGTCAAGCGATTATGTTCTGGCGGCGAAGGCCTTGGGGCTGAGCGACTTCCAGATCCTGCTCCGGCATGCGCTGCCCAATGCGTTGGGCCCCGTTTTCGCGGTGGCCACCCTTGCCTTCGGCGTCTTCATCGTCACCGAGGCCTCGCTGTCCTACCTCGGCGTCGGATTGCCGACCTCGGTGGTGTCCTGGGGTGGGGACATCAACCTGGCGCAGAGCCGGCTGCGGTCCGGCTCGCCGATCCTGTTCTATCCGGCCGGCGCGCTGGCGATTACGGTGCTGGCGTTCATGATGATGGGTGACGCGCTGCGCGACGCACTCGATCCGGCCTCGCGGGCGGTGCGCGCATGAACGAAGCACCACTGTTGTCGGTCGAGGGCCTGGAGGTCACGTTCGGCGACCACGCCGCATTGTGTGGAGTCGACCTGACGGTGGCGCGCGGGCAGACGGTCGCGGTGGTGGGCGAATCCGGATCCGGCAAATCCACCACGGCCGCCGCCGTTCTCGGCCTGCTTCCGCCGGGCGGGCGAATCACGGCCGGGCGCATCATGTTCGACGGGCGCGACGTCACCTCGACCGATCGCCGGGTGCTCCGCTCGATCCGTGGGCGCTCCATCGGATACGTGCCGCAAGATCCGATGACCAACCTCAACCCGGTCTGGAAGGTGGGCTTTCAGATCCGGGAAGCGTTGCGGGCCAACGCGAATGGCCGCGAGGCGCGCCGACGAGCGCTGGAACTGCTCGCCGAGGCCGGCGTGCCCGAGCCGGCGAAGCTGGCCGGCCGCTACCCGCATCAGCTGTCCGGCGGCATGTGTCAACGCGCGCTGATCGCCATCGGCTTGGCCGGCCGGCCGCAGCTGCTCATCGCCGACGAGCCGACCTCGGCTCTGGACGTGACCGTGCAGCGGCAGGTGCTCGACCATCTGCAGCGCCTCACCGACGAGCTGGGCACCGCGCTGCTGCTGATCACTCACGACCTCGCGCTGGCCGCCGAACGCGCCGAGCGTGTGGTCGTCGTCCATCGCGGAGTCGTGGTGGAATCGGGTGCGGCACAGGCCATCCTGCAGGACCCGCGGCACGAGTACACCCGGCGGTTGGTGGCCGCGGCCCCGTCGCTCACGGCCCGCAGCCCCCGCAGCCGGCCCGCGGCTGGCGAGCACATCCTGGCGGCTTCCGAGCTGACCAAGGTCTACCGGGAGTCGCGTGGCGCACCGTGGCGGCGGACCGAGTTTCGCGCCGTCGACGACGTGTCGTTCCGCCTGCGACGGGCCAGCACCCTGGCGATCGTCGGGGAGTCGGGCTCGGGCAAATCGACGGTGGCGCGGATGGTGCTTGGCCTGCTGCAACCCACGTCGGGTTCGGTGGTGTTCGACGGCACCAGTGTCGACACACTGGACCGGGACGCGGCGATGGCCTTTCGCCGGCGGGTGCAGCCGGTGTTCCAGAACCCTTACAGCAGCCTGGATCCCATGTATTCGGTGTTTCGCACCATCGAGGAGCCGTTGCGGATCCACCGCGTGGGCGACCGCGGGCAGCGCCGTCGGGCGGTGCACGAGCTCCTCGACCAGGTGGCCCTCCCGTCGTCGGTGCTGGGGCGGCTGCCCCGCGAGCTGTCCGGCGGTCAACGGCAACGGGTCGCGATCGCGCGGGCGCTGGCGCTGCGGCCCGAGGTGCTGGTGTGCGACGAGGCGGTCTCGGCGCTCGACGTCCTGGTGCAGGCCCAAATCCTCGAATTGCTGGCCCAGCTGCAGGCCGAACTCGGCCTGGCCTACCTGTTCATCAGCCACGACCTGGCGGTCATCCGGCAGATCGCCGACGACGTCCTGGTGATGAGGGCGGGCCGGGTGGTGGAGCGGGCACCCACCGAGGAACTGTTCGCTCGGCCGGGTCACGAGTACACCCGCCAGTTGCTGGAGGCCATTCCGTGCGCGCCGGCGCCGCCCGGCTAGGTTGGCAACCTGTGACGGCTGACCCGCTGGCCCCGCTCATGGAGCTCCCCGGCGTCGCCGAGGCCAGCGACCGGGCCCGCGACGCGCTGGGCCGGGCCCACCGCCACCCGGCAAATCTGCGGCGTTGGCCGGTGACCGCCGCCGAGGCGGCGTTGCGGTCGGCGCGCGCCTCGTCGGTGCTCGACGGCGGGCCCGTGCGGCTGGAGGATCTGGCTGCGGCCGCCCCGGACGGGCCGGCGGCGGGTGATCCGGTGTTCGGCGGAGCGCTGCGGGTGGCCCAGGCGCTGGAGGGCGGCGGGGGTGCGCTCGTCGGCGTGTGGGAGCGAGCGCCGCTGCAAGCGCTGGCCCGGTTGCACATGCTGGCGGCCGCGGACCTGGTGGACGACGATCGGCTGGGTCGCCCGCGCGCCGACGGCGAGGTCGGACCCCGGCTGGAGCTGCTGGCGGATTTGGTGACCGGCCGGACGCGCGCGCCCGCGCCGGTGGTCGCCGCGGTCGCACACGGAGAGCTGCTGACGCTGAAGCCGTTCGGCAGCGCGGACGGCGTGGTGGCCCGTGCGGTGTCGAGGCTGGTGACGATCGCGAGCGGCCTGGATCCCCACGGACTCGGTGTGCCCGAGGTGAGTTGGATGCGCCAGCCGGCGGACTACCGCGGGGCCGCGCAGCGGTTCGCCGACGGCACGCCGGAGGGGGTGGGCGCTTGGCTGGTGCTGTGTTGCCGGGCGATGCAGGCCGGCGCGCAGGAGGCGTTGTCGATCGCCGAATCGCTGCCGAATCGATAGCTTCCAATCGGTAGCCAAAGGACGGCAAAACGGCGGTGGATAATTCGTCCGAATAAATGTAGAGCGGGCGACGTCCCGAAATATTCGGTCCGCCGCCCGCTAGCACGGAACCCGGTTACCAAGCGTGCATATCTGGGCTGCGTGGGTGGCCTCGGCGATCTTGCGACGCTTCCGGCTGCAACCCCACCCAAAGGGCCGTCGACACCATCCGCTTTTCGCAATTACGCAGGCCCGCAACACTTCTGCCATTATCGCGGCTATGACTCCGCGTGGGTGCCGGGTACCGTGCTGGGCGCCCGGATCGGGAGATCGAACCTTCTCTTCCGGATCGACCTAGGCCTCACCGGGCTTCCGTGGTTCCATTTGTACTACTGGAGCCTTAGCACAGCAAGGCCCAATTCCGCGAATGTTGCGAAGTGACACCGGACGGGGTCCTCGAGGTGTTTGCTGTCGGGCCGCCGGCGCGCATCGCGGGCGGGGCACCTCAGCGCTCGAACGCGAAGCGGCGCAACAACGAGTAGGTAACTGCCCCGGCGGCCAGCGCGCTGATTCCCACCGCGGCGGTGGTTGCGATCGCCGCGCCCGACGGCGCCGGAATTCGGTCCCGCAGGGACACCGGCCGGGAAAACATCAGCACGGGCCAACCGCGGTCGGTGGCTTCTTTTCGCAGCCCGCGGTCGGGGTTGACCACACTCGGGTGGCCGACGACCTCGAGCATCGGCAGGTCGGTGATCGAGTCGGAATAGGCGTAGCAGTGCTCGAGCGGGTAGCCCTCGCGGGCGGCGAGCTCGCGGATCGCCTGAACCTTGCCCTCGCCGTAGCAGTAGAACGCCACCTCGCCGGTGTACTTGCCGTCCTCGACAACCATCCGCGTCGCCATCGCATGGGTGGCGCCCAGGGCCCGCGCGATCGGCGCGACGATTTCCTCCCCGGAGGCCGAGACCACCACGACGTCGCGGCCGCACAACTTGTGGGCCGCGATCAGGTCGGCGGCCTCCGCGAACACCAGGGGAGTCACGATGTCGTGCAGCGTTTCGTTGACGATCGACTTGACCTGAGCCACGTCCCATCCGGTGCACATGTTGGCCAAGTGGGTGCGCATCCGGTCCATCTGGTCATGATCGGCACCGGAGAGCAGAAATATGAACTGGGCGTAGCTGGACTTGAGCACGGCGCGCCGGTTGAGCAGTCCCTGATTGAAGAACGGTTTGCTGAACGCCAGTGTGCTGGACTTGGCGATGATCGTCTTGTCGAGGTCGAAGAAGGCGGCCGTGCGGGCGTGGGCGGCGGTGGTCGCCGACGTTTGCGGTGAAGTTTGCTGCTGCGCGGCCGGGTCGAAGACGGTCACCGGCCTAGCATATGTCGGCGGTCCGACCGGGCGGCGGCCTTGCATCCAAATCGGCGCTTCGTCGACGTGTGGCGGGCGGGACCGCCGGTGTTTTTGCGGCTCAACGTGTTTTTTCGGATAGAAGAAGCTATTGCGTTAATGCGCACTGTCATGTGTATAGTAAGCAGTACTCGGCCTGAGCCGAGGGTGTATCAGCCCGACCCCCCGGGGCTGATACACGACGACCCTCGCCTCCTCCCCCCCTGGCGGGGGTCGTCCCTTTTCTGGGGTAAAGAATTCGGTCGTTCCGCGCGATTGGCGCGACCTTGTGCGCGTTGCGGGGACCGGGTGATCCGTAAGCTGAGCGCGCGTTGGGCAACGCCTTTGTGCACACTTGCGTCTCTCTCCACAAATCCGGGTTTGGCACTGGTGTCCCAAGGTCGTGGCCGCGCACGGTGAGTGGGTGACTGCTAATACCCGCGTCGTTCCGCCGGGCTCGGCGGGCGTGCTGGCGGCGCTGACGGATGCGGAGTTGCGCGAAGAACTCGACCGGGTGGCCGCCGCCGTCGGGGTTCGGGTGGTCCATGTCGGCGATTCCGTGGTGAGTAGGAAAACGTGGTCGGCGGCCGCGGCGGTGGTGCTCGACGCGGCGACGGCCGATCGATGCGCGCAGACGGCTCTCCCGCGGCGCGCACATGTCAGCGTGTTGACCGCCGTCGAACCCACGGCGGCGACGTGGACGGCGGCCATCGCCGTCGGCGCCCAGCATGTGCTGCGGATGCCCGCGCAGGAAGATGAATTGATCCGCAACCTCGCCGAGGCCGCCGAATCGGCGCGTGAAGCTGGGCCGCGAGGCGAGGTCTTGGGCGTGATCGGCGGGTGCGGTGGGGCCGGAGCTTCTTTGCTGGCGGTTGCGTTGGCCTTGGCCGCCCGCGACGCGCTGTTGGTGGACCTCGATCCCTGGGGCGGCGGCATCGATTTGCTGGTGGGCGGCGAAACCGCGCCGGGTCTGCGGTGGCCCGATCTGGCGCTGCAGGGCGGCCGGCTTAACTGGTCGGCGGTGCGCGATGCCCTGCCGCGACATCGCGGAATCAGCATGCTCTCGGGCACGCGGCGCTCCTGCGAATTGGACGCGGCGCCGGTGGAAGCCATCGTCGATGCCGGTCGCCGCGGGGGAGTCACCGTGGTGTGCGATCTTCCCCGCCGCCTCACCGATGCGGCCCAAGCGGCGCTGTACGCCGCCGATCTCGTGGTGGTCGTCAGCCCGTGCGACGTGCGGGCGTGCGCGTCGACCGCGGCGATGGCCCCGGTGCTGGCCGCGATCAATCCCAATGTCGGGCTGGTCGTACGGGGACCGTCGCCGGGTGGATTGCGCGCGGCCGAGTTCGCCGATATCGCCGGCTTGCCGCTGCTGGCGTCGATGAGGGCCGAGCCGCAACTCGCGGGGCGGGTGGAGCAAGGCGGTCTGCGCCCGGGGCGGCGATCCGCGCTCGCGGTCGCGGCGCTCCGGGTGCTTGCCGTGCTGCAGCGTGCGGGCTCGGCCGCGCAGGGTAGGGCGGCGTGAGCGGCTCGCTGATCGACCGGGTGCGTGAGCGGCTGGCGGTCGAGTCCGCCCCGCTGCGGCCCAACGTGGTGGCCGCCGCGATCCGGGCCGAATCCAACGGGGTGCTCGGCGATACCGAGGTTCTCGCCAATCTTCGTGTGCTGCAGACCGAGCTCACCGGTGCCGGCATCCTCGAACCGTTGTTGTGCGCGGACGGCACGACCGACGTCTTGGTCACCGCACCCGACGCGGTATGGGTCGACGACGGAAACGGCTTGCGGCGCAGCCAGATCCGGTTCGCCGACGAGGCGGCGGTGCGGCGGCTGGCGCAGCGGCTGGCCCTGGCCGCCGGCCGGCGGCTCGACGACGCGCAGCCCTGGGTGGACGGGCAGTTGACCGGTATCGGTGCCGGCGGGTTCGCGGTGCGGCTCCACGCGGTGCTGCCGCCCGTGGCCGCCGGAGGGACCTGTTTGTCGCTGCGGGTATTGCGGCCGGCCACACAGGATTTGGCGGCGCTTGCCGCGGCGGGTGCGATCGAGCCCCGGGCCGCCGCGCTGGTGTCCGACATCATCGCCGCCCGGTTGGCCTTTCTCGTGTGCGGCGGGACGGGAGCGGGGAAGACGACCCTGCTGGCGGCGATGCTGAGCGCCGTGTCGCCGGCCGAGCGGATCGTGTGCGTGGAGGATGCTGCCGAGCTGGCGCCCCGACATCCGCATCTGGTCAAGCTGGTCGCGCGGTGCGCCAACGTCGAGGGCGTCGGCGAGGTTCCGCTACGCCAACTCGTCCGGCAGGCGCTGCGAATGCGGCCCGATCGCATCGTGGTCGGGGAGGTGCGGGGCGCCGAAGTGGTGGACCTGCTGGCCGCGCTGAACACCGGCCACGACGGCGGGGCCGGCACGGTGCATGCCAACAACCCGGGCGAGGTTCCCGCCCGGCTGGAGGCGTTGGGGGCGCTCGGCGGTCTGGACCGGGCCGCGCTGCACAGCCAACTGGCCGCGGCGGTCCAGGTGTTGCTGCATGTCGCCCGGGACCGCGCCGGCAAGCGCCGGCTCGCCGAGATCGCCACGCTGCGCCACGATGACGGGCGGGTTCGAGCGGTCACGGTGTGGCACGCGGACCGCGGAATGACCGACGATGCGGAGGACCTGCACCGTTTGCTGCGCGCCCGGATGCCGGCATGACCGGTCCGGTCGTGGCCTCGCTGCTGATGTCGTTCGCGCTCTTGGTCTTTCCGGCGTCCCCGCGGCGCCGGCTCGCCCCCGCGCCACCGCCCGGCCGGCGAGTGAGGGTCGGTACGGGTGGGGCCTGCGTCGCGAGCGCGTGCGCCGCGGTCACGGCCGCCGTTCTGCTGCCGCTGCCGACGGTCCTCGCCATCGCGGTGGCCGGCGCGACGGCGGGCCTGCGCTACCGCCGCCGGCGTCGCATGCGGCGCGCAACGGACGAGGGTCGGACGATGGAAGCCGCCCTCGATGTATTGGTCGGCGAATTGCGGGTCGGCTCTCATCCGGTGCATGCGTTTTGCGTTGCCGCCGACGAAACCGCCGGCGCCGTCGCCGCGTCACTGCGCGCGGTGGCGGCGCGCGCCAGGCTAGGCGCTGACGTTGCGGCCGGCCTGCGCGCCGCGGCGCGATCATCGGCTCTGCCCACGCACTGGGATCGGCTCGCGGCGTGCTGGCAATTGGCTAACGACCATGGGCTGGCGATAGCCACCCTGATGCGGACGGCGCAGCGCGATATCGCCGAGCGGCAACGGTTCTCGGCGCGGGTGGCATCGGGCATGGCAGGGGCGCGCGCAACCGCCGCCATACTGGCGGGGTTGCCACTACTGGGCGTGCTCCTCGGTCAGCTGATCGGGGCCAGGCCGCTCAATTTCCTGCTGAGCGGGCATGGCGGCGGGTGGCTGCTGGTGGTCGGGGTGACGCTGGCATGCGGTGGGCTGTTGTGGTCGGACCGGATCACGGGCCGGGTCGCGGCATGAGCACCGCGGCGGTGTTGCTCGCGCTGGCCCTGTGCATCGGGCCCGGACCGTCGGTGGTGCGGGCGCGGGCGGGGACGCCGCCGCCCGCCCCTCGGCCGCGGTCGCGGGCTGAACACGGAGCGGACCCGCTGGCCGTCGCATCCAGCCTCGACGTGTTGGGTGCGTGCCTGGGCGCGGGCATGGCGGTGTCGACCGCGGCCGCGGCCACCGCCGCGTCCGCGCCACCGAAACTGGCGCGGGTGTTGCGCAGGGCCGCCGACCTGCTGGCGCTGGGCGCGGATCCCTTTGTGGCATGGGCGATCCCGCGGGACCTGCCGCCCGCCGAGGTCGACGCGCAGACCGATGCGTTGCTGCGGCTGGCGCGGCGTTCGGCAGCCTCGGGTGCCGCGCTGGCCGACGGCGTCGAGGACTTGGCCGATCAGTCTCGGCAGGACGCCTCACACGCGGCCACCGCCGCCGCCGAGAGGGCCGGGGTCTTGATCGCCGGGCCGCTCGGACTGTGCTTCCTGCCTGCTTTCGTGTGCCTCGGGATCGTCCCGGTGGTGGCCGGGCTGGCCGGCGATGTTTTCCAGTCGGGCCTGCTGTGAAAGTGATATCGCAGAAGAGAGGATGCATTGGTGGTCAACATGTTTCGCGTGCTCGTGGCGCGCATTTCGGTCTTGGCGGCCGACGAGTCGGGCATGTCCACGGTGGAATACGCCATCGGGACGGTCGCGGCGGCCGCGTTCGGCGCGATCCTCTACACGGTCGTCACCGGCGATTCCATCGTGTCGGCGCTGACCAACATCATCGGTCGAGCACTCAATACCAAGGTTTAACCGGGTGTGCCGGCGCGAGCACCGTCGAAGCGGCGCTGGCGATCGCGGCGTTGGTCGTGGTGTTGGTGCTGTGCCTGGCGGGTCTGTCCGCGGTGTCCATGCAGGTGCGCTGCGTCGACGCCGCGCGCGAGGCCGCCCGGCTGGCCGCGCGCGGTGACGACCGCTCGGCCGTCGACGCCGCTCGCCGCATCGCACCGCCGGCCGCGCGGATCCAGGTGCGCCGGGAAGGCGATTTTTTGGTCGCCACCGTCGTCGCTCGCTCAAAACTGTTGCCCGCGTTGGATATTTCCGCCAAGGCCGTGGCGGCCGCGGAGCCCGAGCGATGATCGGGGCTCGGCCACCGTCCTCGCGGCCGCGATGGTGGCGGTGCTGTTGTGTGTCGCGGGCGTCGGCGCATACGTCGGCTCGGCGGTGGTGGCGCGTCACCGCGCGCAGGCGGCCGCGGATCTCGCAGCGCTGGCCGCCGCGGCGCGGATGCCGTCCGGCGTCGAGGCTGCGTGCGCGCGTGCGACGGCGGTGGCCCGCGAAATGCGGGTCGACGGTGTGCAGTGCGGGGCGGACGAACTCGATATCGTCGTCACCGTCCAAGTCGCCCTCGCCTTTGCCGGCCCGGCGCGGGCGGCCGCTCGGGCGGGCCCGGTGTCAGAGCCTTAGGTCGTGTCGGCTTGGGCTGGAGGCAATCCGGCGGCGGCGATCTCCTCGTCGGTGGGCAACCGCAGCGAAACCAGTCCGGCGAAGGTATCGGGTTCGAGCTCCACCTGGTTGACGGTGACGTGCACCGGGACCCAATCGGCGTCGTGACCGCGCATCCGAAGCACGCGGCTGGTCGGGCCGTCGGCGAATTCCCTTGTCATGGCGGACATCAGGGGTTCGTCGTCGGGGTGAACCCTGGGCCTGTCCGTGTCGGTACCCCGCCAGTCGTAGAAGGTGCAGGGCTCGTCGAGCCACTTCAGCAGCGTCCAGTTGTGCAGGTCGACGAGTGCGCGGTGGACACCGGCCTGCGCCAGTCCGTTGAGGATCCGCTGCGCGAGATCGTCGGCAGATACCGATGGACCCCTGAGGTCGGCGCGCCAGTTCATCGCCCGCGCGATCAGGTGATCCCGGCCGTCCGGCCCCGGTTCCAGCGCGGTGCGTGCGACGAATCCTATGCGCGCGGGGTTTCCCTGCCAATCGGTGAGATCCCATGTGCTGTACAGCGTTTGGCCCGGCTTCGCCCGCACCGCCATGGCCAGCACCTTGGTTTCGTTGGGATTGAGGGCACGCGACGGAAGATCTTCCGCGAAAGCTCGGCCGAAGGTGACCTCGACGTCGGGGTTCTTGCCGCTGTTGGCCAGCGACTCCCGGGTGTCGGTAGCCACGCCCAGGGTGAGGTCCCACTTCAGCGGGCCCGGCACCGGCCGCTCGGGGGGTTCGATATCGGCGGGGCCGGTCCACACGTGCACACCGTGCATGCGGCCATCGGACATCAGCACCGGCTCGGTGCGGATGACCCGATCGCGCTTGGGGGTGATGCTGGTGAGGCTCTGACCGGTCTGCACCGACTCGGTTATCGCCGTCCGAACCGCGGACAGCGAGGGACTGCGGCGCAGGAACGTCGTGATCGGGACGAGGTTTTTGAGTTGACGCCCCTGCGCCACCACAGCGGGTTCGTCCCCCAGCGTCTCCACGAGCAACCAGTCGTGGGCCATGCGCTCGATTTTACGGCGGCGCGGGCGGGCGGGCTCCCCGCGCCGGCTGTGAAGGCAACCGCCGGTTGCCGGGTGGCCGACGAATTTGCAAACCCCAGCGCGGCCTTGGTAGCTTCTGGCATTCGCCGCGCGTGTAATTGGCGTACAGGCATTTCTTTAGCAAAAAGGAAATGTGCCCTCGGCGCGGCCGTCGCGATGCCATCCGTGGAGGTCGACCGTTGAGGGGTCGGTCGCCGTCCGGCGGATCGGCCCGCGTGACGCTTAGGGCAACTCCGCCAGCACGAGGCGCAGCACCTGGATAGCACCCGCTTTGTCCAGCGGGTCGTTGCCGTTGCCGCACTTGGGGGACTGCACGCACGACGGGCATCCGGTCGCGCATTCACAGGCCTCGATGGCGGCGGCCGTCGCTCCCAACCAGGTGCGCGCCCGGCGGAAGCCCCGTTCGGCGAATCCCGCGCCGCCCGGGTATCCGTCGTACACGAACACGCTGGGCAGGCCGTCGGGACCGACGGCGGTCGACATTCCGCCGATGTCGCCGCGGTCGCAACTGGCCACCAGGGGCAGCAGGCCGATGGCGGCGTGCTCGGCCGCGTGCAACGATCCGGGAATCCGCAGCGCGTCGATGCCGTTGCGGTGCAAGGCTTCCGGCGTGACGGTGTACATCGCCGCGGTGGTGTCCAGCGTGTGCTCCGGCATGTCCAGTTCGACGAAGTCGATGACTTCTCCGGACAGCCGGCGGCGCAGGTAGCCCACCACACGATGGGTGACCCTGACCGGCACCACACCCAAAACCACGGGCCCGAACTCCAACCGCTCCCCGTTGCCGGTGACGACGATGTCGGTGAGTTCGCGGGCGAAAGTGGCATACCCGGGATCCTGGGCGTGCACGAACGCGATCGCGTCCTCGGTGTCCAGCGAGTCGACTACGTAACTCTCGCCCTGGTGCAGGTACACCGCCCCCGGGTGTACCGAGGCCGGTGCCTGGCCCACCCCGACGCTGCCCAGCAGCCGCCCGGTGTCGGCCTCCACGATGACGATCTGCCCACCCGCGGAGCCGCGGATATCCACCGCACCGTGGGGTTCCAGCCCAGGCGCGGGGAAGTACTTGCCGTTGCGCCGCCGCAGCAGCCCGTCGTCGACCAACCCCGAGGCCACCTCCACCGCGCCGAAATCGGACACCTCGGCATCGTCAAGCGGCAGTTCGGTTGCGGCACAAAGGAGTTGGGGCCCGAGAATGTAAGGGTTTCCGGGGTCGATCACCACCCGCTCGACCGGCTTGTCCAGCAGCGCGGCGGGGTTGTGGACCAGATAGGTGTCCAGCGGGTCGTCGCGGGCGATCAGCACCACCAGTGCGCCCTGCCCGCGCCGGCCCGACCGGCCGGCCTGCTGCCAGAACGAGGCCACGGTCCCGGGAAAACCGGCGAGCACCACCGCGTCCAGCCCGGCGATGTCGACGCCCAACTCGAGCGCGTTGGTGGTGGCCAGGCCGCGCAGCCGGCCCTCGGCCAGGGCGCGCTCCAGCGCGCTGCGGTCCTCGGCGAGATAGCCGGCCCGATACGACGCCACCGTCGGCGACAGCCCCGGCGCGATGTCGTCCAGCCGCGCCCGGGTGCCCAGCGCCGTCAATTCCGCGGCGCGGCGCGACCGAACGAACGTCAGGGTCTGCGCGCCCTCGGCGATCAGATCGGCCATCACCCGCGCCGCCTCGGCGCCCGCGGAGCGCCGCACCGGGGCGCCGTTCTCGCCGGTCACGTCGGCCCGCAGCGCGGGCTCCCACAACGCCACCGTGCGGGCGCCCTGGGGTGAGCCGTCTTCGGTAACCTCCTCCACCGGAAGGCCGATGAGTTCGGCGGCCGTCGCGCCCGGCGAGTCCGTCGTCGCGCTGGCGAACACCACCGTCGGCGCCGATGAGTAGCGCGCGCACAGCCGCAACAGGCGGCGCAGCACCATGGCCACGTTCGAGCCGAAAACCCCACGGTAGTAATGGCATTCGTCGACGATGACATAGCGAAGGCCACGCAACAGGACGGCCCAGCGCGCATGGTTGCGCAGGATCGACAGATGGATCATGTCGGGATTGGAAAACAGCCAGCGGGAGCGCTCGCGCGCGAAGCGGCGCACCTCGGCGGGG
Organism: Mycobacterium sp. IS-836; assembly: GCF_001954275.1. Classification (GTDB taxonomy): domain Bacteria; phylum Actinomycetota; class Actinomycetes; order Mycobacteriales; family Mycobacteriaceae; genus Mycobacterium. Next base: position 163,461 of record NZ_MBEU01000053.1, read on the forward strand.
CTGTCGCCGTCGTAGGCGGTAGGCGCAACATCATGCAGCCGGGGGATCGCCGTCGTCAGGGCGTGCGCGGCGCGCAACTGATCGTGGCCGAGCGCCTTGGTAGGCGACAGGTACAGCACGCGGGCCCGCGGATCCGTCGCCAACGCGTTGAGGACCGGAAGCTGGTAGGCCAGCGACTTGCCCGACGCGGTGCCGGTGCTCACCACCACATGACGCCCCGCATGGGCCAATTCAGCGGCTCGGACCTGGTGCGACCACGGGGATGTGACGCCGCGATCGGCGAATGCGCGCACCACGTCGGGCTCGGCCCAGTCCGGCCAGCCCTGCGGCCGGCCGCCCCGCGCCGGCAGCTCGGCGACGTGACGCAGGGGATGCTCGCCCGCCGCGGTACCGGCGAGCGCGGCGGCCAGCAGGTCACTGCCGAAACTCGCCACCTCATGCCCTCCAAGAATCAGTCCGCGACACAAGTCTGTCGCCGACGCGATGAACATGGTTGACTGTTTGCGGTCGCAGCTTCTGTGTTCGTGTCAAACTTTCGCAGGAACAACGTTGCGGCCGCGGTTCCTGCGAGGTTATAGGTCGGGTGAAGTTCCGGCGACTACGCGAGGTATGGCGGTCGTACTCGGCCCGGGGCATCGAAAGGCGGCGCCCCGCATCCAGAAGAAAAGGAAAGATCGAGAGATGCCACAGGGAACTGTGAAGTGGTTCAACGCGGAGAAGGGCTTCGGGTTCATTGCACCCGAAGATGGTTCCGCAGATGTTTTTGTCCACTACACGGAGATCCAGGGTTCGGGCTTCCGCACCCTCGAAGAAAACCAGAAGGTCGAGTTCGAGATCGGCCACAGCCCTAAGGGCCCCCAGGCCACCGGAGTCCGTTCCGTCTAACTGAGCGGATTCACCACGGAAACCCCCCGTACAGTCCCGTTTTACGGGCCACGCGGGGGGTTTCTTTGTGCGTCCATCGCGGTGGGAAAGCGCCCCCGGATTCCCGGCTCACCGCCAACCTCAACGCGTGGACGGACGACCTGGCCTACTGTCGGTTAGCGTGAGCCAGCTTTCCTTCTTCACAGCGGAGTCGGTGCCGCCCGCGGTCGCCGATCTCTCCGGGGTGCTGGCAGCCTCTGGCCAGATCGTGATGGTCGGCGCTCCGGACGTTCAGGGTGCCCGGCTTTCGGTGGTCGTGGAAGAACTGTGGCGCGCCACGGCGCTAGCCGACATGATCCGCGAGGCGGGTTTGGTCCCCGAGATCGGCCGCACCGACGAGAACACCCCGCTGGTGAGAACGGCCGTCAACCCGTCGTTGACGTCGATGGCCGCCGAGTGGACGCGCGGGGCGGTCAAGACCGTCCCGCCGCGCTGGCTGCCCGGGCCGCGCGAGCTGCGGGCGTGGACGCTTGCGGCCGGCGCGCCCGAGGGCGACCACTATCTTCTCGGGCTCGACCCGCACGCGCCGGACACCCATTCGCCGCTGGCGTCGGCTCTGATGCGGGTCGGGATCGCGCCGACGCTGATCGGCACCCGCCGCGGCCGGCCCGCGCTTCGGATCAGCGGCCGTCGGCGGCTGTCGCGACTGGTAGAGAACGTCGGGGAACCCCCGAACGACGCCGCCGCGTTGTCGGTGTGGCCGCGGATTTAGCGGCTGGATTCGACCCGCGTCTCGGGGAGTCGGTTTGCATCGGCCCGCCCTAGGGTGCGAAATTGTCAGGTGCCCGCAGGCGAAGGAACGCTGGCGTATCTGAATTTCACCGGAATTTCGGAAGCCGGCCTGTCATTCTTCCTGCAGGGCGGTCCCGCAGGGGGGCCGGGACAAGAGATGGAGCGTAAGCGCAGTTGGCTGACGAAGAAGACCGCGGCACCAGCGGAAATGGGAGCCGGCGGCGACTTGTCATCGTCGAGTCGCCGACTAAGGCGCGCAAACTAGCCGGCTACCTGGGCTCGAGGTACATCGTCGAGTCCTCGCGCGGCCACATCCGCGACCTGCCGCGCGCCGCCGCCGACGTTCCGGCCAAGTTCAAGTCCGAGCCGTGGGCCCGGCTCGGGGTCAACGTCGACGCCGACTTCGAACCGCTCTACATCATCAGCCCGGAAAAGAAGAGCACCGTCACCGAGCTGAAGGGCCTGCTCAAGGACGTCGACGAGCTCTATCTGGCCACGGATGGCGACCGCGAGGGCGAAGCCATCGCCTGGCACCTGCTGGAAACCCTCAAGCCCCGCATCCCGGTCAAGCGGATGGTGTTCCACGAGATCACCGAGCCGGCCATCCTCGAGGCCGCCGAGAACCCGCGCGATCTGGACATCGATCTCGTCGACGCGCAGGAAACCCGCCGCATCCTGGACCGGCTGTACGGCTACGAGGTCAGCCCCGTGCTGTGGAAGAAGGTCGCGCCGAAGCTGTCGGCGGGCCGGGTGCAGTCGGTGGCCACCCGCATCATCGTCGTGCGCGAGCGCGACCGGATGGCGTTCCGCAGCGCCGCCTACTGGGACGTCATCGCGAAGCTGGACGCCAGCGTGTCCGATCCGCAGGCCCAGCCGCCCACCTTCATCGCCCGGCTGTCAGGTGTCGACGGGCTGCGCGTGGCCACCGGCCGCGATTTCGACTCGCTGGGCGCGCTGCGCAAGGCCGACGAGGTCGTGGTGCTCGACGAGGCTCAGGCGACCGAGCTGGCCGCCGGGCTGCGCGGCGGGCAGCTGAGCGTGGCGTCGGTCGAGGAGAAGCCCTACACCCGGCGCCCGTACCCGCCGTTCATGACGTCGACGCTGCAGCAGGAGGCCGGCCGAAAGTTGCGCTTCTCCGCGGAGCGCACGATGAGCATCGCCCAGCGGCTCTACGAGAACGGCTACATCACTTATATGCGTACCGACTCGACGACGCTGTCGGAGTCGGCGATCAACGCCGCGCGGACCCAGGCCCGCCAGCTCTACGGCGAGGAGTACGTGTCGCCGTCGCCGCGCCAGTACACCCGAAAGGTGAAGAACGCCCAGGAGGCGCACGAGGCAATCCGTCCGGCCGGGGAGACGTTCGCGACCCCGGACGCGGTGCGCCGCGAACTCAACGGCGACGACTTCCGCCTCTACGAGCTGATCTGGCAGCGCACGGTCGCCTCGCAGATGGCCGACGCCCGCGGCACCACGCTGAGCCTGCGGATCGCGGGCACCTCGGGCGAGCGGCAGGTGGTGTTCTCCGCGACCGGGCGCACCATCACGTTCGCGGGTTTCCTCAAGGCGTACGTGGAAACCGTCGACGAGCTGGCCGGCGGCGAGGCCGACGACGCCGAGCGGCGGCTGCCGCACCTCACCGAGGGGCAGCGGCTGGACGCGCTGGAGCTCACCCCCGACGGCCACGCCACCAACCCGCCGGCGCGCTACACCGAGGCCTCGCTGGTCAAGGCGCTCGAGGAGTTGGGCATCGGGCGCCCGTCGACGTACTCGTCGATCATCAAGACCATCCAGGACCGCGGCTACGTGCACAAGAAGGGCAGCGCCCTGGTGCCCTCGTGGGTCGCGTTCGCCGTCACCGGTCTGCTCGAGCAACACTTCGGCCGGCTGGTCGACTACGGGTTCACCGCGGCGATGGAAGACGAGCTCGACGAGATCGCCTCGGGCAACGAGCAGCGCACCACGTGGCTGAACAACTTCTACTTCGGCGGTGACCACGGCGTGCCGGAGTCGATCGCCCGCTCCGGTGGCCTGAAGAAGCTCGTCGGCGTCAACCTCGAAGGCATCGACGCCCGAGAAGTCAACTCCATCAAGCTGTTTGACGACGCGCAGGGCCGCCCCGTCTACGTCCGGGTCGGTAAGAACGGGCCCTACCTGGAGCGCACGATCACCGGCGACGACGGCGAACCGACGCCGCAGCGGGCCAATCTCAACGACTCCCTGACGCCCGACGAGCTGACGCTGGAGGTCGCCGAAGAGCTGTTCGCCACCCCGCAAGAGGGACGCGTGCTCGGCGTGGACCCGGACACCGGCCACGAGATCGTCGCCAAGGACGGCCGGTACGGGCCGTACGTGACCGAGGTCCTGCCGGAGCCTCCGGCCGACGCCAACGGCGAGCCCCCCAAGAAGGGCAAGAAGGCCACCGGTCCTAAGCCCCGGACGGGTTCGCTGTTGCGCAGCATGGACCTACAGACGGTCACTCTCGAGGATGCGCTGAAGCTGCTGTCGCTGCCCCGCGTCGTCGGCGTGGATCCCGAATCGGGTGAGGAGATCACCGCGCAGAACGGGCGCTATGGCCCATACCTGAAGCGCGGCACCGATTCTCGCTCGCTGACGACCGAAGACCAGATCTTCGAGATCACGCTCGACGAGGCGTTGAAGATCTACTCCGAGCCGAAACGCTCTGGGCGCCAAAGCGCTTCGGCACCGCCGCTGCGGGAGCTGGGGACCGACCCGGCGTCGGGCAAGCCGATGGTCGTCAAGGACGGCCGATTCGGGCCCTACGTCACCGACGGCGAGACCAACGCCAGCCTGCGCAAGGGCGACGACGTCATGTCGATCACCGACGAGCGTGCCGCCGAACTCCTGGCCGACCGGCGGGCCCGCGGCCCGGCCAAGCGGCCCGCGAGGAAGACGTCGCGGGCGCGCAAGTCGCCGGCGAAGAAGGCCGCCAGGCGTAGCTGATCCGGCGGGTCACATGATCTCGCTGGATACCTCTTCCGACGCGCGCTCCGGTGTCTCTTCGCCCGGAGTGGCGAGCTGCAGCGGCCGGGCCAGCTGAGTGGGTGCGGCGCGCCCGCGCAGCTCGACGACCTCCCCGACGTCCCAGCACAGGGCCTCCGCGTCCAGCGCGCCGCTGACCGCGATGGCCGACGCGAGCACGTGCCCGGCCTCGAGCTTGGCCAGCTCGGTGAGCCGCGCGGCCTCGTTGACCGGATCGCCGATCACGGTGTACTCGAAGCGGGCCTGCGCCCCGATGTGGCCCGCGATGGCCCGACCGGACGACACCCCGATGCCGAACTCCGCCGAGCCGATCACCGGCAGGAGTTCGTCGTGCAGCTCACGCGCGGCCGCCAGCGCGCCACCAGATGCGTCCGGGTGCTCGATCGGCGCGCCGAAGATCGCCAGCGCCGCATCGCCCTGGAACTTGTTGACGAACCCGCCGTGCCGGCCGACGGTGTCGACCACCACGCGGAAGAACTCGTTGAGCAGATGGACCACCTCGGCGGGCGGGCGCGTGGCGGCCAGCTGAGTCGAGCCGACCAGGTCCACGAACAGCACGGCGACGTCGCGCTCCTGCCCGCCCAACTCGGTGCCGCGCTCGAGCGCCCGGCGGGCGACGTCTTCGCCGACGTAGCGACCGAACAGGTCGCGTAGCCGCTGCCGCTCGGACAGGTCGCGCACCATGTCGTTGAAACCCGCTTGCAGCAAACCCAATTCGCTGGCGTCGTAGATCTGCATGTGCGCGTTGTAGTTACCGCGCTGCACCTCCGACAGCGCCCAGCGGAGCTGGCGCAGCGGGTCGGCGATCGACATCGCCACCAACAGGGTGCTGACCAGCCCGATGCCCAACGCCGCCAACGCCAACAACAGGATCGGGTTGAACAGACTCTCCGGCGCGGCGTGCAGCAGCGACACCTTGTCGGCCACCACCGCGAGCACGATGGCCAGCAGCGGCACCGCGGTGGACAGCATCCAGCTCAGGATCTGCCGCAGGATGACGCCGGGAGCCTTGACGTTCTCCGGGACCCCGCTGCGCAGGGCGGCGACGGCCACCGGGCGCAGCACCCGCTCGGACTGCAGGTAGCCGATGATCGCGGTCGCCGCCGCTCCCAGCGCGGTCGCGACGGCCACCACGGGCGCGGCGTAGCGGGCCACCGACCAGCTGGCCACGATGAACACCACGCTGCCGATGCACCAGTACACGATGGTGCTCAACGTGCGGTAGTAGGGCATGCGCAGCGCACGGCTGCGCGCCAGCTCGGTGGCGGCCGGGTCGGCCTCGGCGAGCATGTTGTCGCGGCGCTGCCAGCGGAAAACCGGCACCAGCAGCCGCAGGTTGACCACGACACCGACGAGGAACAGGACGACCAACGAGCTGGCGAAGATGGCCAGGTTGACCGTCGGCAGATCCTGCAGTTCAATGCGATCCTGCGGCGGAAGGCCGTAGCGCAGGAAGCCCAACACGAAGAGCGAGCCGATGATGTCGGCCTGCAACATGCTCAACGCGAACAGCGGCCACGGGGTGCGCACCACCCACCGGACGAACGCGCTGATTCGCCCGGGCAGTGCTGCCTCGGTTGCCACCAACCCACCGTATCGGTCGGCACGGACTTGTTGGAAACCTATAAACCCCTCGGCCAGTCGCCCGGTGCTGGCCAAACGCCGCGAAACATAACGGAATTGTCCCGGTTTGGTGGCCGATCGGTGTCCGTCGGTCCGCGTCATTACTGTTGCCGGTGATGTCCGGAGTGTTTACACGGCTGGTGGGCCAGGAGGCGGTGGAGGCCGCGCTGCTCGCCGCCGCCCGGGCGGCCCGCGGTGACCTGGACCACAGCCCCGCCGGCGACGGGACTATGACACACGCGTGGCTGATCACCGGCCCACCGGGTTCCGGGCGGTCGGTCGCGGCCCTGTGCTTCGCGGCAGCGCTGCAGTGCACCTCCGACGGCGAGCCGGGTTGCGGCAGCTGCCGGGCCTGCACGACGACGATGGCCGGCACCCACGCCGACGTGCGGCGGGTGATCCCCGAGGGCCTGTCCATCGGGGTCGACGAGATGCGGGCGATCGTGCAGATCGCCTCGCGCCGGCCCACCACCGGACACCGGCAGATCGTCGTCATCGAGGACGCCGACCGGCTCACCGAAGGTGCGGCCAACGCCCTGCTGAAGGTCGTCGAGGAACCGCCGCCGTCCACCGTATTCCTGCTGTGCGCGCCCTCGGTGGACCCCGAGGACATCGCGGTCACGCTGCGATCCCGCTGCCGGCACGTCGCGCTGGTGACCCCGTCGACCGAGGCCATCGCGCGCGTGCTGATCGAGCGCGACGGCCTGGACGCCGACACCGCGAACTGGGCGGCGTCGGTCAGCGGAGGCCACGTGGGGCGGGCGCGCAGGCTGGCCACCGACCCCGAGGCCCGGCAGCGGCGGGAGCGGGCGCTGGGACTGGTGCGCGACGCCGCGACCCCGTCGCGGGCCTACGAGGCCGCCGAGGAGCTGGTGGCGGCGGCCGAGACCGAGGCCGTCGTGCTGACCGCCGATCGCGCCGAGGCCGAGACCGAAGAGCTGCGCACGGCGCTCGGCGCCGGCGGCTCGGGGAAGGGCACCGCATCGGCGATGCGCGGGGCCACCGGCGCGCTCAAGGACCTGGAGCGACGGCAGAAGTCGCGGCAGACCCGGGCCTCGCGCGATGCGCTGGACCGGGCGCTGATCGACCTAGCGACCTACTTCCGTGACGCGCTGGTGGTGTCCGCAAATGCCGGAGCCGTGCGGGCGAGCCACCCGGACATGGCCGAGCGGGTGGGGGCGCTGGCCGCCCACGCCGCGCCCGAGCGGTTGCTGCGCTGCATCGAGGCCGTCCTGGAATGCCGTGAAGCGCTGGCGATCAACGTCAAACCCAAGTTCGCCGTCGACGCCTTGGTCGCGACCATCGGCCAGGAACTGCGCGATTGAGTTCCGGCGAGTTGGGTGCGCTTGTCTGCCTGCCGTAGACTCGTGCCGCCCGGCAGGGCACGCCACCTTAGCTCAGTCGGTAGAGCGGCTCACTCGTAATGAGCAGGTCAGGAGTTCGATTCTCCTAGGTGGCTCCGATTACGAGAGCGGAAGCTCGCCTTGATGGCTGGGGCAGTAAACGTCCACCGACGCGGTGACGAATCTGACCGCGGTCCTTCTGGCGCGGGCGGCCATAGTGTGCAACGACGGATTGTCGTCATACGCCTTGTTCATCACATCGGTCACTACCGCCTCGACTGGCGTGCCGCTGTCGAGTTGGCCGCAAATTTCGTGGGCGTGGTAGACGAGGCCCGGCACGCCATCGAGGGCGGGAATCTGCAGTTGCTGGAGCCTCGCCAGAAACTGATCGTCCTGGCTTGGGTCGGCGCCCGCCCCACCAGCGCAACTAATTGCGGCGATCGGCGCCATCGAGCCACCAACCAGAGCGGCTGCGAGGCGAATGATCCCGGTGCGCACGGCAGGATTTCCATTTCTTTAACAGTGGCGGCGGCGGGCGCCTGCAATGATGGAGATCGTAACCGGTTGTAGGCGTGCATCACCACTGGACTTTCGGGCCGCGGCGCGACGGGCAGGCAAGTATGCGGTGGTCACCGCCGTGATCAGCACCGCCTGGTGGGCTCCTGCCGCGGCGAACGATTTACCGCCGCTACCAACGACATTCAACGCGACCGTGACACCGGCCCCGGTGGGGGACATTACGGCTGACCCACAGATCCCGGCGCCGACGGCAGCGCAGCTCGCGCCGCCGGCCCCGGCACCGCAACCTCGTGCGCCACAGCCGGTGTCCCCGCGACAACCCGAGGCACCCGCACCACAACCCGAGGCGCCCGCGCCACAACCCGAGCCGGCTCCTCCGCCCCCTGCCCAGCCCCCGCCGAAGGGCCACGTCCAGCTCGCCCCTTGAGTCGATGCTCGTGTAAGTCGTTGCGGCTTAACGAGAATGGGCCGTCCCCGGCACAAGCATCTCGATCATGTGCTCGACCCGCTCGGTGACCGCGGCGCGCGGCGCCCTGATCGCCGAGACGTCATCGAAATGGCAAAGCCCGAGCAGCAGCAGGAACACGACTTTTGTCGTGGCGCGCGGGTTTGGGTCGGTGCCAGAAAGGGCCCCGACGAACCGGTCGCCGTAGTCGCGGTGCCACTGCGCGATCAAGGATGCCAACCGCTCGTCGCGCCGGCTGGTCAGATGCAACTCGGCGATCAGTCGCCGGTGCTGTGACATTTCCGGGCGCAGGTAGGCGGTTGCGATGGCTTGCAGGGTCTGCTCGCCGCCCGCCGTGCGCAGCGCTGCCGCGGTGATCTGGTCGAGGGCACGAACCGCGGCCGTGTACAGCAACTCTTCACGGCTGTGAAAGTGGTTGTAGACGGCGGTCGGCGAGACGCCCGCGCGCTCCGCGATCCGCGGCAGGGTGCTGCGCTCGAATCCCCGCTCGACGCACACCGCCGCTGCCGCGTCGAGGAGCCGCTCGGCGGTGGCCTGTCCGTCCGAGTTGCGCGGGCGGCCCCGGGGGCGACGCGCTGGAGCCTTGGTATTCGGCATAGGGCCATTCTTGCGGGGTTTGGCTACGATGTCTTGATAAATGAGTGGTCATTCATATACTCAGGTGATGGTGATGAGCTCCCAGCTGATCGACGGGGTCAAGCGGGACGCCCGAGCCGAAGCGGAGCGACGGGCATACCCGCCGGAGTTCCCGGTGCTGCCGCCCGTGCCCGCCGGACGTTATTCCGACGCTGGATTCGCCAAACTCGAAGCCGTCGCGGTCTTTTCGCGCTCCTGGTTGTTCGTCGCCCACGCAGACCAGCTGCGCAGCCCCGGCGACTACCTGCTGCTCGATCAGCTCGACCAGCCGGTCATGCTGGTCCGTGGGCGCGACAACCTCGTTCGCGCCTTCTACAACACCTGCCGGCATCGGGGCGCCGCGCTCGTCGAGGAGCCGCACGGAAACGTCGGCCGCAGGTTCACGTGTCCCTTCCACGCCTGGACGTACTCGCTGGAGGGAAAGCTCGTCGGCTACCCGGAGGCGTCGAATTTCGCCGGGCTCGACGCCGAGTGCCACGGCCTGGCCAAGGTCCGGTGCGAGTCGTGGGGCCCGCTCGTCTTCGTCAACCTCGACGCCGGCGCCCCGCCGTTGTCGGAGTATCTTGCCTCCGTCGGCGAGGATCTCAGCGACTTCGGCACGCTCGACGGCCGGCTACACCTGGTGAACCGCACGGTGCGGGACGTTCCCGTCAACTGGAAGCTGCCGGTCGACGCCAATCTCGAGACCTACCACGTCAACTACGTGCACCGCGCCTCGGCGGCGCGCGCACTGCAGCAGTCGGCGACCGGCATCCAGCTGCTGCGCAACGGCCATTCCCGCATGCTCGTCTCCTATCGCGACGGCATCGACGGCGAATCCCTGTCGCCGTTCCCGTGCGTGTTTCCCGGTCTCGGTGACCTGCCGTTCCGCGGCACGTTCTCCTACCACGTCTTCCCGAACCTGAGCATCGTGTTCAACGGCACCGGGTTCGTCTTCTTGATCACCAACTGGCCGACCGGCCCGGCCACGTCGACGTACAGCGTCCACTGGTGCTCGTCACTCGACGCCGAGGCACAGACCAACGACGCCGTCATCGCGGCCCTGTCCCAGGTGTTGTTCGAAGACCTCGACGTCCTGCCCGGCACGCAGCGGTCGCTGAACGCGGGCACCCTCGAGTCGGTGCGGCTGGGCTATCACGAGCGGCGCATCTACTACCTGCACGAGGCCATCGACCGGGCCATCGGCGTCGAGCGCGTGCCCGAATCCCTGCGGGTACCAGAGCTTCTCGGCCCCTTCGCCGGGAGGTGACATGCATCCCTTCGTCGCACTGATGCGCAAGTACTGCATCGACTACACGAATTCGCACGACCAATCGCTCTGCCCGCAGATCATGGAGCCCGACTACGTCGTGCACATCAACGGGTTGGCGCTCGTCCGTTCGACCACCTATGCCGAGGCCGTTCGTCAGATCTTCGACGCCGCACCGGGTTTGGGCATCGCCGTGCACGAACTCGTGCTCAACGGCGATCGGCTGTGCATGCACTTCAGCGAGCACGCGGCCATGCCTGCCGGGCAGTCGCGCGCGCTCACCTGCTGGCGCGGCATCGGCCTCTACAAGTGGAACGGCACCCGGCTGACGGAGAACTACGTCGAGCAGGACTACTTCGCGATGCGGGCGCAGATCGCAAGCGGCCAACCCCATCCGCTGATTCCGCCCCACATCGATCCCTGGACGTCGACCGAGCCGGTGCCCGCCGACCCCGGCGCCGAAAAGGCCGTGCGCACGTGGTTGGAAAACGGCGACCTCGCCGACGCACCCGCGCACGAGATCGACGGCGAGCGCACCGGGGAAGCCTACGAAGCGGTGCTTGATCCCCGCGATGTCGTGATCAACGACCTGTTCTCCGCGGGCGACGACGTCCCGTTCCACGTCACGTTCCGCGGCCTCTACCGGGGTGGATTAGGCGCAGCCGCCGAACAATTCGTCGGAAAGCCGACCGCGCTGCACGTCGCCGGCATCGCCCATGTCGCCGATGGCGTCGTCGCGTCGGTCAAAGCGGTCACCACGCGCTCGCAGACGCTGGCCGAGCTAACCGCGCGCTAGGCCGGCGCGACGAACCCCACCGGGCCCGACGCCAGGCACAACGAGAGCGCCGCGGTGTTGGCCCGGACGGTGATCGCGTCGCCGGCACCCGGCAGCCGGACGAAGACGCGGTTGAGTCCGGGACGCACCGGAACCTTGACGTCGGGTCCCTGCGTCAGCGACAGCGTCATCGAACCGTCGCTGTTGGCCAGGTAATTCAGTTCGACGGTCCAGTCGGCGGGCAGCAGCGGACCGTCGAGGACCAGGCGTGCCGGCTGGTCCGGTTGCGCGAAGTAGCCGCAGTGCGGCATGGGCCCCGGCGCGATGGTCCGAATCCAGGTGACTCTGGCGGGGATCACCCGCCCGGAACTGTCGAGCATGCGCAATTGCGTTGTCGCCGCGGCGAATTCGGGCCTATCCCGCAGTAGTGCGAACATGTGGCTGGCCAGGTTCTCCGGCGCGGCCACTCGTTGTAACACCAGGGGATCGACCTCCTGATCGAGCATCGGCGCATTCGAGGCCCTGCGCGCGGCGGCCAAACCGGCCCGGGCGTTTTGCAGGTACGGCTGGGCCGGATTGTCGCGCCAACTGGTCAGAAACGTCGCCGTCGAGTGCAGGCTGCTGGCCACGAACAACCCCGCCAAACCCGTCACCGCGACCGCGCGCCACCGCGACACGTCCAGCCACCGCGCCGAAGGAGGCCGGTTGGGTGCGCACAGCGCGACAGCGGCCAGCAGAGTCAGCACCACGACGAGGTCCGGCAGATACCGCAGGGTCTGCGCGAGCTCGAGCGCGGTCTGCTTCGACGACCGCATCAGATAGATCGGCACCTGGCACGCGACGGTGTAACCGGCCGCGGTCAGCCAGACCGCCCCGATGCGTTGCTTGCGCGCCAGCGACAGCGCGAGGACCCCGGCCAGCACCAGCCAGCCCAGCACCATCACCGCCGGCGGGGGCGTGGCCCACGGCGACGCGGGTGCCCAGCGGTCCCAGTGCCACGGCCCGCCGGCCAGCCCCGGCACGATCCCGTGCGTGACCGATCGAAAGAGCAGATCCCACGTCATCGCCACGTCAGAGCTCCAGCGCTGCTGGTTGACCACCGCCAGATACAGCGCCACCCAGGCGACGGTCAAGATCAGCGACGCGATCCACAACCGCAGCCCCGCCCGCCACACCGTGCGCAGCGCCGCCCGCTCGCCGCGCACATGGCACAGCAGGGCGGCCACCGCGAACGCCACGAACGGGATCACGGCGGCCTTCTCGAAGAACAGCAGCCCGCCGAAGTAGGCCAGCACACCGGTCACCGCGTAGCGCTGGTTACCGGTGCGGACCAACAGAACCGCGTCGGCGCACACCCACGCCAGCGCGGCCAGCATCGGCAGCGAGTTCAGCGCCGCCGCCCACCACGCGAAGCCGGGCACGCCCAGCGGGGTGAACAGCGCGAACGTGAGCGGGATGAGAAGGGCCCAGCGCCAGCCCAGGATGACGTAGAGCGCGCGCAACAGGGCCAGGGACGCCAGCAGCTGCAGCACCACCAGGCTGATCGCCGGCCAGGTCCAGTCCAGGGGCGCGAGCCGGGTGATCGCGCCGCCGAGGAGGAAGGCGGCAGGCATCACATGGCCGTCGTGGTCGTCGAACAGATACGACGGCGACAGCAGCCCGTGGGTGCCTGCCTTGCCGATGAGAATCAGGTCGTCCCAGTAGAAATAGCCGCCGAAGGCCAGCACGGCGCGGATCACCAGCTGCACCGCGATCAGCGCGACCGCCGCGGACACCACTCTGTATGGTGGGCCGGTGCGCGCACTGGTCACCGGGGCAGCCGGATTCATCGGGTCGACGCTAGTCGACCGTCTGTTGGCGGACGGCCACACGGTGTTGGGGCTGGACAACTTCGCCAGCGGCCGCGCGACCAACCTCGAGCACCTGGCCGACAATCCGGCGCACGTCTTCGTCGAGGCGGACATCGTGACGGCCGACCTGAACGCGATCTTCGACGAGCACCGGCCGGAGGTGGTGTTCCACCTGGCGGCGCAGATCGACGTGCGGCACTCGGTGGCCGACCCGGAGTTCGATGCCTCGGTCAACGTCGTCGGCACGGTCCGGCTGGCCGAGGCCGCACGCCGCAGCGGGGTCCGCAAAATCGTGCACACGTCGTCGGGCGGATCCATCTACGGAACCCCGCCGCGCTATCCCACTCCCGAGACGGTGCCCACCGATCCAGCGTCGCCCTACGCCGCAGGCAAGGTGGCCGGGGAAATCTATCTGAACACCTTTCGCCATCTGTACGGCCTGGACTGCTCGCACATCGCGCCCGCCAACGTCTATGGGCCGCGCCAGGACCCGCACGGCGAGGCGGGCGTGGTGGCGATTTTCGCCCAGGCGCTGCTGTCGGGTGAGACCACCAAGGTGTTCGGCGACGGCACCAACACCCGCGACTACGTGTTCGTCGACGACGTGGTGGACGCGTTCGTCAAGGCCGCGGGGGAAGCGGGCGGCGGGCAGCGCTTCAACATCGGCACCGGGATAGAGACCTCGGACCGCCAGCTGCATTCGGCGGTTGCCGCGGCCGTCGGCGGGCCCGACGACCCGGAGTTTCATCCACCGCGGCTGGGCGACCTGAAGCGGTCCTGCCTCGACATCGGCTTGGCCGAAAGGGTTTTGGGCTGGCGCCCGCAGGTTCGGCTCGACGACGGCGTGCGCCGCACGGTCGAGTACTTCCGCGGCGTGCGGACGGTCTAGCCCTCGTCCGGCGCCTGCGCGCCCTCGAGCGCAACCGCACGCGCGAGCCGCGCATAGCGCAACTCCAGGTCCTTGAACCGCATGTAGGTGCTCAGCGTGGTGAAGCTGAAAGCCATGATCAGCGCGTAGAGCATCAGATCGGTCCCGCGGCGGACCCCGAACCAGTGCGCGACCACGGTGGTGTCGTCGGGCCGCAGCACGGCGTAGACACCGCCCAGCACGAACAGGATGTAGCCGACCTTGACCCAGGCCCGAGACCGCGCATTGCGGCGCGACCGCAGCAGGTAGACCAGCAGCGCGACGATCGAGGAGATCAGCAGCACCTGAATCCAGTTCATCTCGGAATCCTCCCTCGCAGAAACCCGTCGAAGATGATGTTGACGCCGTTGAGCAGGGGCTGCCCCTTCGACTTCGAGTACTCGGTGTAGAGCACCTCGACCGGTAATTCGGCTACGCGCCAATGGTTTTCGGCGATCAACATGACGAATTCGTTGGCGTGGCTCATGCCGCTCATGGTGAGGTTCAGCCCGTCGGCCACCGTCTTGTTGAACACCCGCAGCCCATTGTTGGTGTCGGTCAAGCCAAGCCGGCGCCCGCGCCTGCTCAGCCGCGCCGCCGTCCGCAGCACGATGCGCTTGACGAACGGCGGCCGGCTGCCCTGCGACGCGGCGAACCGCGTTCCGATGACGACGTCGACGTCGCCCGCGCGCAGCCGCTCGACCATCGCGGCCACGTCCTTGACGCGGTGCTGGCCGTCGGCGTCGAAGGTGGCGAAAACGCCGGCGCCCGGCTGAGCGCGGGCGTACTCGACGCCGGTCTGGATGGCCGCCCCCTGCCCCAGGTTGATCGGGTGGCGCACCAAGTGCGCGCCGGCCCGCCTGGCGATTTCGCCGGTGTCGTCGGCGCTGCCGTCGTCCACGCACACGACGTTTTCAAAAACCGAGCGCACATCGGCTATCACCTCGCCGATGACAGCGGCTTCGTTGAAGGCGGGAATGACGATCCAGACGCCGGAGTAATCCGTTTCGATGCTCATCAGGTTAGCCAGGATCAGCCCGTTAGGCGCCCGGCGCGCCCCAGCGCCACCAGATGTACGCCGATTCCCGCCAGCGGACCACACAACAAGCCGACCACGGTGCGGGTCTCCAGCGGCAGCGGCAACGCCAGCAGCAGTCCCGCCGCCACGGTGGCACCGACCCACCCCAGCGAGTACGCCCGGTGCAGCGCGGCCGCCACGGTGGCGGCTCCGGTCAGCGTCAGCATCGCGATCGCCACCGCGGCCGCGGTCAGCCACGCCAGCAGCGCGCTGCCGGCGTCGTACTGCGGGCCGAACGCGACCCGCAGCAGCCACGGTCCCACCACGCCCGCGGCCAGCACTCCGATCGCGCCGATGCCGCCGATGATCGCCGCCGGCACGACGAGCGCCCGAAGCCGCTCGGTGCGCTCGTCGACGAAATGAGCGATCAGGTTGCCCTGCATGGCCGTCAGCGGCACCAGCAGCGGCGCCCGGGTCAGCGTCACCGCCAGAATGATCACTCCGCCTTGTGCCCCAAGCTCATTCGACGTCAGCTTCAGCAACACCGGGAATCCCATCACCAGGATCGCGCTGGCGCCCGCCGCGGTGATCGAATGCGCGGCGCCCCGCAGGAACGTCGACGTGCTGCCCGGCGTCAGCATGCGGGCCGTCGCGCGCGCGGCGGGCGACGCCGCCAGCATGATCAGCCAGGCCACCGAGCCGGCGACGGTGGCCCACAGGAATCCGCCCAGACCCCAGCCGATGACGAACGTCGCCGCCGCGATAGTGACACGGATGACCGCGTCGGTCACCATCAGTGCCCCGTAGTGGGTCCACTGGTCGGTGCCGGCCAGCATGCCCAGCAGGGTGGCGTGCAGGCAAAAACCGGCCAGGCCGACGCTGAGCAGCACGACCGACAGCCAGCGCGCCTCGACGAAGACCCGACCGCTCCACAACAGCGAGCTCCCGGCGATCACGACGGCGGCGGCCACCCCGACCATCGCAGCGACGCGCAGCGGATGGGTGCGCGACCCGCCCGGGTCGGGCAGCACGTCGATGTAGCGCGTCGAGCGGACTTCGCGGGTGGTTTCCTGCAGCAAGCCGTTCGCGGCCCCGGAGACCAGCCCGAACGCCCCCCAGAACACCCCGAAAACCGAGAAGCCGCTCGGGGCCAGGTCACGAGCGGCCAGGTAGATCACCGCATAGCCGCACAGCGCGGTGAGCGCGGTCGCGGTGCCGACCCGGGCCATGCTGCCGCGCGCGATCGGCCCGGCTCCACTGGAGGCTTGGGTACCGCCGACCTCGGGCATCGCCACAATTTGAAAATAGTAAGTGCGCCGGTGCCGATGGCTGGCGGCGGCAATCGGCTTCGCTAGTGTGGGCGGCTGGCAGGAAGGACCCATGGCCGCCTTTCGCATCTTCGGTTTCTCGCTGTTACTCACCGTGGTGGCCCTTGCGCTCGGGTACGCCCACGGCGGGCTCAACGCCCTATTTCTGTTGCTGGTCCTGGCCGTGCTCGAGGTGTCACTATCGTTCGACAACGCCATCATCAACGCCGCGATCCTGAAGCGGATGAGCACGTTTTGGCGCCAGATGTTCCTGACGCTCGGCATCCTGATCGCGGTTTTCGGTGTGCGCCTGATCTTCCCGTTGCTCATCGTGTGGGCGACCGCCGGACTCGACCCGGTGCGCGCGATGGAGCTGGCGCTCAAGCCGCCGCCGCACGGGGCGCTGGAATTTCCAGACGGGTCACCCAGCTATGAAAAGCTGATCATCTCGGCCCATCCGCAGATCGCGGCTTTCGGTGGGATATTCCTGTTGATGCTGTTTCTCGATTTCGTGTTTCACGACCGAGACATCAAGTGGCTCAAGTGGATTGAGATCCCGTTCGCCCGCATCGGGCGGCTCGGGCAGGTGTCGGTGGTGGTGGCCGGCGTTGCGCTGGTCCTCGCCGGCACGCTGTTGACGCACTCGAACGAGGAACGCGCGACGGTGCTGACGGCCGGGCTGCTGGGCCTGGTCACGTATCTGGTCGTCAACGGCCTGAGCCGGGCGTTCCGGCCGTCGAGCGTGGACACCGCCACGACGGATACCAAGACGGCCGGTGCGACCGGCCGGGCCGGGTTGATGCTGTTCCTGTATCTCGAGATGCTCGATGCCGCCTTCTCGTTCGACGGCGTTACCGGCGCGTTCGCGATCACCTCGGACCCGATCGTGATCGCGCTCGGTCTCGGGCTGGTGGGCTCGATGTTCGTCCGGTCCATCACCATTTACCTGGTCAACCAGGAAACGCTGGACCGTTACGTGTATCTGGAACACGGCGCGCACTGGGCGATCGGCGCGCTGGCGGCGATCATGCTGTGTTCCATCGAGCCGCGCTTCCAGATTCACGAAGTCATCACCGCGTCGGTCGGCGTCGTCTTCATCGGTGCGGCGTTGGGCTGGAGCGTGTTGCGCAATCGGCGGGTCGCCAGGGCGGCCGCAGCGACGGCCTAGGCCTCGATCTGCCCGGCGATGCGGCGCTCGATGGCGGCCCGCGCCGGGGCCGGTAGCACGATCAGGCCGTCGAGTTCCTTGCTCGCCCGCGCGTAGGCGCTCTGCCGTTCCTCACGCGTGGCCGCCTCGTCCTGCGCCAGGTCCAGCAGGTGCTGGGCGCGCGCCAGCCGCTGCTGTTCGTCCTCGGAGAAGTCGCTGCGGCGTCGGCGGATCGCCTCGGCCTCGGCGATTTCGAACGCGCTGATGTATTCGTGGACGGCGTCACGGTATTCCAGTTGCGCGTCGCGGTCGCCGAGCAGGTCGTCGGGCCGTTCCGGCCGCAGCAGGTCGGCGTGCCGCTTGGCCTTGTGAAACGCGATGGTCAGCGGCGCGCGCATGTCGGTCATCATCGGGAAGTCGAGCAGTTTGGCGATGTCGACCTCGTAGTCCAGCCACCGGGCATCCGTACGGTCATGTGCGGCAAGGACTTTCGCGAGCGCACGGCGGTCGCTTTCCCCGTCGTCCCGCGCGCGACCGGACGCCTGCGCCACGGCGATCTTGGCCTGCTGCTTGAGCCGATACCGTTCGAGCCGCCGATCGGCCCGCCGCTCGCTGGCGGCGGCCAGAGCGCGCAGGCCCCCGCCGATCGCGCCGCCCAGTGGAAAGACCAACCACCAGAAATTCGAAGCGAAATGCAGAACGGGCGTCACATCGCCAGGATGCCACCGAGAATCGGTGCGCGGTTACGCCCGCAGCGTTAGTGCCCTTCGGTCTTGAACCGCTCCACCGAACGCTGCACCTCAGCTTCCGCCTCGGCCCGCCCGACCCAGTTGGCCGTCTTGACGTATTTGCCCGGCTCCAGCGCCTTGTATTGGGAGAAGAAGTGCTTGATCACGTCCAGTTCGAAGGACGGAACGTCGTCGATGTCTTGGATCTGATCCCACCGGTGGTCGCCGGCCGGAACGCACAGCACCTTGTCGTCACCGCCGGCCTCGTCGGTCATCTGGAACATGCCGACCGGACGGGCCTCGACAGTCACGCCGGGAAACAGCGGCTCCGGCAGCAGCACCAGCGCGTCCAGCGGATCGCCGTCCTCGCCGAGGGTGTCCTCGATGAACCCGTAGTCGGTCGGGTAGGCCATCGACGTGTAGAGGTAGCGGTCCAGACGTACTCGTCCTGTCTCGTGATCGACCTCGTATTTGTTCCGCTGGCCTTTCGGGATCTCGATGATCACGTCGAATTGCACCGTCTCGGCTCCTTGAGTCTGGGTAGGTCAGTGCGTTGCGGGTCCACCCTAGTCGAGCGGAATGCGGCCGATTCGGCAGAATGGGACCAGACAGTCAGGAGAGTGATGGGTCCTACTCGCTGGCGGAAATCCACCCCCGTGCTCGTCGGGTTGGCCGTGCTGGCGTTTGTTGCCGCCGTGGTGGCGGCGGCGACGTTCTTCACCACGGTTGGGCACGGCGGCAGCGGCGCGCGGGTTGCGGTACCGCCGCCGCGGCCGCCCGTCGTCAAGCCGGGCGTGGTTCCGGTCAGCGACTCGGCGGAAACACCCACCGTCCCCGGGGTGGCGGCCGCGCTGGCGCCGGTGGTGGGCGATCCGAACCTGGGCAAGTTGGGCGGCCGCATCACCGACGCGATGACCGGCAAAGAGCTGTGGCAGGTGGCCGACGACGTGCCCTTCGTCCCGGCGTCCACCAACAAGGTGCTGACCGCGGCCGCGGCATTGCTGACGCTGGATCGTCAGGCCCGGATCAGCACCCGGGTGGTCGCCGGCGGCCCGAACGCCCAGGGGCCCATCGTGCTCGTCGGTGCCGGGGACCCGACGCTGTCGGCGGCGCCGCCGGACGTCCCCACCTGGTACCGGGGCTCGCCACGCCTCAGCGACCTCGTCGAGCAGGTCCGCCGCAGCGGCGTGACGCCGACGGCCGTGCAAGTGGACACCTCGGCGTTCACCGGGCCGACGATGGCGCAGGGCTGGGATCCCTCGGATGTCGACAACGGCGACATCGCGCCGATCGAATCGGTGATGATCGACGCCGGGCGCATCCAGCCCAGCACGGTCAATTCGCGGCGGTCGCGAACCCCCGCGCTCGACGCCGGACGGGAGCTGGCCAAGGCCCTCGGCCTGGATCCGGGCGCGGTGACGATCGGCACGGCGCCGTCCGGCGCGCGGCAGCTGGCCGTGGTGCAGTCCGCGCCGTTGGTCCAGCGGCTGTCCGAGATGATGGACCACTCCGACAACGTGCTGGCCGAATGCATCGGCCGTGAGGTTGCCGCCGCGATCAACCGGCCGCGCAGCTTCGCCGGGGCGGTCGACGCGATCACCAACCGGTTGAGCACCGGACACATCGACACCACCGGGGCCTCGCTGATGGATTCCAGCGGGCTGTCGGTCGACGACCGGTTGACGGCCAAGACGCTCGACGGCACGGTGCAGGCGGCCGCGGGTCCGGACCAGCCCGCGTTGCGGGCGCTGCTGGATCTGCTTCCGATCGCCGGCGGCAGCGGGACGTTGGCCGACCGCTTCCTCGACACGGCCACCAACCAGGGCCCGGCCGGTTGGCTGCGGGCCAAGACCGGCTCGCTGACCGCCATCAACGCGTTGGTCGGCGTCCTCACCGACCGCAGCGGCCGGGTGCTCACCTTCGCATTTTTGTCCAACGCCGCCGGCCCCAATGGCCGCAACGTGATGGATGCCCTGGCGAGCAAGCTGTGGACATGCGGGTGCGCATGAGCCCGCCGTCCGATCTGACCCTCGGCACCGCCGTCGACTGGCGATTTGCGGCCACCGTCGGCGTTCGGCTGGCCCGCCCGGGTCCGCCGTCCAGCGACTACACCCGCCGCCAGGCGATCGACGAGCTCACGGCCGCGGCCGCGAAAGCCGAGCCGCCGGTGCGTGACGTCACCGGCCTGGTGACCAACGGCGCGGTGCCCGCCGCGCGGATCGTCGACCGGCCCGAGTGGGTTCGGGCGGCCGCAGAGTCGATGCGCGTGATGACGAACGGGAGCGAAAAGCCGCGCGGATTCCTCACCGGCCGGATCACCGGGGCGCAGACGGGGGCGGTGCTGGCGTTCGTGTCGTCCGGGATCCTCGGCCAGTACGACCCATTCGCCACTAATAACGGGGCCAAAGAGGGCTGCCTGCTGCTGGTGTACCCGAACGTCATCGCCGTCGAGCGTCAGCTGCGGGTCGAGCCCACCGACTTTCGGTTGTGGGTATGCCTGCACGAGGTGACCCACCGGGTTCAGTTCACCGCCAATCCCTGGCTGTCCGAATACATGTCGCAGGCGCTGGGGTTGCTGACCCGCGACGCCGGCGAAGACGTGGGGCAGGTGGTCAACCGGCTCGCCGACTTCGTGCGCAACCGTGGCGCCGCGGAACCTGACGCCAACTCGGCGGGGATCCTCGGCCTGGTGCGCGCCGTTCAGTCCGAGCCGCAGCGCCAAGCCCTGGATCAGCTGCTGGTCCTCGGCACGCTGTTGGAAGGCCACGCCGACCACGTGATGGATGCCGTCGGACCGATGGTGGTGCCGTCGGTGGCCACCATTCGCCGTCGATTCGACGAGCGTCGGCACCGCAAGCAACCGCCGCTGCAGCGGCTGCTGCGCGCCCTGCTGGGCCTCGACGCCAAACTGAGCCAATACACCCGCGGCAAGGCATTCGTCGACCACGTGGTGGGCAAGGTCGGGATGGAGCGGTTCAACACCATCTGGTCGGGCCCCGACACGCTGCCGTTGCCCGCCGAGATCGAAGATCCCCAGCGATGGATCGACAGGGTGCTGTAGGACAGCTGCGCGCGGCTGTCGGGGATTTCGCCAAGGCCCATCCGGTCACCCAGTGGGGGGTCGCGCTGTCCGGCGGTCCGGACTCGCTGGCGCTCACCGCCGTCGCGGCACAGCTGCGACCCACCACGGCGCTGATCGTGGATCACGGCCTGCAGTCCGAGTCGGCCGCCGTCGCCGAAACCGCACGGGCGCAAGCGGTTTCGCTGGGATGTGTTGACGCACAAGTGCTTTGCGTGACGGTGGGGAACGACGGCGGTCCGGAGGCGGCCGCGCGCGCCGCCCGCTACGCCGCGTTGGCGGCCTACCGCGACGGGCCGGTGCTGCTGGCGCACACGCTCGACGATCAAGCCGAGACGGTGCTGCTGGGCCTGGGCCGCGGTTCCGGGCCGCGCTCGATCGCCGGAATGCGTGCCTACGATCCGCCGTGGTGCCGGCCGCTGCTGGGGGTCCGGCGGGCCGTGACGCACGCCGCCTGCCAGGAGCTGGGCCTGACCGTGTGGCAGGACCCGCACAACACCGACCGCCGTTTCACCCGGACCCGGCTGCGCCTCGAGGTGCTGCCGCTGCTGGAGGAGGTGCTGGGCGGCGGGGTGGCCGAGGCGCTGGCCCGCACCGCGACGGCGTTACGCGCGGACACCGAGTTAATCGATGCCCTTGCCGCGCAGGCGTTGCCCGGGGTGACGGCGGGCGCCGGGCTGCACGCCCAGGCCCTCGCCGCGCTGCCCGACCCGGTGCGACGGCGGGTGATCCGCGGTTGGCTGTTGAGCGGCGGAGCAACCGGGTTGACGGACAAGCAGATCAGGGGCGTGGACACGCTGGTCACCGCCTGGCGCGGGCAGGGCGGGGTGGCCGTCGGGTCGCCGTTGCGCGGTGAGCGGTTGATCGCGGGACGGCACGACGGCGTCCTGACGCTGCGACGCGAGCCTGTGTAAATCCGGACTGGCGTTGGTTGTTCACCCGTTGGCGTGGCACGCTGTGGGCGTGGCCCAGATCTCCTCGGCGATCACCCCCGCGCAGCCGGTAGACCTGTATCCGGGGGATATCAAGTCTGTGCTGCTCACCGCCGAACAGATTCAGGCCCGCATCGGCGAACTGGGCGAGCAAATCGGCAGCGACTACCGCGACGTCGCCGCGCAGACCGGCCAGGATCTGCTGTTGATCACTGTGCTCAAGGGCGCGGTGATCTTCGTCACCGATTTGGCCCGCGCTATTCCGGTGCCGACGCAGTTCGAATTCATGGCCGTCAGCTCCTACGGGTCGTCGACGTCGTCGTCGGGGGTCGTGCGGATCCTCAAGGACCTGGATCGCGACATCAACGATCGCGACGTGCTGATCGTGGAGGACGTCGTCGACTCCGGTCTCACCTTGTCTTGGCTCTCGCGGAACCTCACCACCCGGCATCCACGCTCGCTTCGGGTGTGCACGCTGCTGCGTAAGCCCGACGCGATGCACGCCAACGTCGACATCGCCTACGTCGGCTTCGACATTCCCAACGAATTCGTGGTGGGCTACGGCCTGGATTACGACGAGCGCTACCGCGACCTGTCGTATATCGGGACGCTGGATCCCCGCGTCTACCAGTAGCGGCTTAGTCGAGCTCCCACACCGCCGTCACCGAGAAGCTCACGGTCTGCTGGCCGGGCTCTAGTGGGACAGCGGCCATGCTGCGAGGCGGCGCCGGCGGTCCGCCGGGCGTGGGTGCGCCGCCCGCCGCCTCCGAGATGGACAGCACCCTGCCCAGGCGCAGCCCCGACAATTGCGCGTACTGGTCGGCGCGGTTCTTAGCATCGTTGAAAGCCCGTGCGCGAGCGTCCTTTACCAGTTGCGAGTCGTCGGCGATGGAGTAACTCACCGAGCTGATCCGGGTCGCGTCGCCGCCGGTGTTCACGATCAACGCGAGCATCCGCGACGCGGCGTCGGTCGGGTGGATCTTGACCCGGATCGCGTTGGTGGCGCGGTAGCCGGTGATAGTCGCGGTGCCACCGCTGTATTGGGGCTCCAGAGTGACCGTCGTGGTGCTGATGTCCTTGCGGTCGAGTCCGGCGCCGACCAGCGCGTTGATGACCGCCTGCTGGCGGTCGTTGGTCTGGTTCATCGCGGCGGTGACGTCGGCCGCGGTGAATTCGATGCCGACGTCGGCGGTCAGGGTGTCCGGGACGCCTTGGACTTGCCCCGATCCCAAAACGGTTACCTGACGCGGATTTGCGCCCGGTGCGGGCGCGGAATTGTGCTTGTCGCACGCCGGCAGGGTGGCAACGGCCAATCCGGCGGCGGCCACGGTAATGGATCGGCGAACAAACCTCGGGGCGCTTCGTGCGATCGACATGTGTGGACACTAGCGCAAGCGATCGGGGCAAAGGATAGCCCGTACGGTGGCAACTGCGTAAAAATTCATATGTAACTCCAATCATATTGGTTCACAACATGTTTCATATAAGAACCCAAAGTTGCAGCACATTCAAGCAGCTAAGTGAACAGTCATCGACTCCGCAATGAATTGGCCCCGGTGGAACTGTCCTATCCGGACATTGCTGACCTAGCGTCTTGAAAGCCGTTGAACTGACGCGTTTTTGAGGAGAAAAGCATGTCATTTGTCGTCGCCCATCCCGACGTAATTGCCGCGGCCGCCGCGGATCTGCACACGATCAACGCCGCGGTGCGGGCCGGAAATGCGGCCGCGGCAGCCCCGACCATCGGGGTGTCTCCCGCCGCGGCGGATGTGGTGTCGATGCTGACCGCCGCGCAGTTCGCCTCGCATGGACGGCTCTATCAGGAGATCAGCGCCCAGGCCGCGACGCTGCGCGAGCAGTTGGCGACCACGCTGGGCATCAGCGCAGGTTCGTATGCGGCGACCGAGGCGGCCAACACCGCCACGGTCGCCTGACCGAGGGGAACTCATGTTGGATTTCGCACAGTTGCCGCCGGAGATCAACTCGGCGCTGATGTATTCCGGGCCGGGCTCCGCGCCGCTGCTGGCCGCCGCGGCGGCCTGGGACGGACTCGCCACCGAGCTGCAGGCCACCGCGTCCTCCTACGGGTCGCTGATCGTCGGCCTGACCGACGGACCGTGGCACGGTCCGGCCGCGGCGTCCATGGTCGCCGCAGCCGTGACCCACGTCGCGTGGCTGAACGACACCGCTGGACAGGCGGAACAGGCCGGGGCCCAGGCGGTTTCGGCGGCCGCCGCTTACGAGACGGCGTTCGCCGAAACGGTGCCTCCGCCGGTGATCGCGGCCAACCGGGCGCTGTTGATGGCCTTGCTCGCGACCAACTTCCTCGGCCAGAACACCGCGGCGATCGCGGCCACCGAGGCGCACTACGCCGAGATGTGGGCTCAGGATGCGGCCGCGATGTACGGCTATGCCGGCGCGTCGGCGGCTGCGTCGACGTTGCCGCCGTTCAACCCCGCGGCGCCCACGACCAACCCGGCCGGGCCGGCCAGCCAGGCCGCCGCGGTCGCCCAAGCGGCCGCGGGCGCCACCGGCGCGGAGCAGACGATTCCCACCGCGCTACGGGGGCTCGCCGGGTTGACGAGCGCACCGACGTCGCTTCTCGACATCACCCCGACCCCTAATGGCGATGGGATCGTCGTCGGCGGCGTACTCGGTGATGTGCTGGAGGGCTTGACCGGATCGGCGACGCTGGATGCCAGCACGCCCTTCGACACGTTTATCCGATTGATTTCTCCCACAAGGCTTTTCACCACCGCGTTCAAAGACATCCAGGGCCTCGCCCAGGCCATGATGCCCCAGGCCGCGAAGGCGGCGGAGGGCGCCGCGAAGGCCGTCGAGGTGTTGCCGCGCGCCGTTTCGGGCGCCGTGAGCGGTGCCGCGGGAGCGGTGGGCAAGGCCGCATCGATCGGGGGATTGTCGGTTCCGGCATCCTGGGCCGGTGCGGGCCCAGTGGCGAGCCCCGTCACGGTGGGCCTCAACGGGCTCGGAGCCGCCGCTGCGGCCGAACCGGCCACGAACACGTTGGGCGGGCTGCCCGTCGTGGGCGCCGGCGGAGGGCGGGGTATGGCCCACTTTGCGCCGCCCCGATACGGATTCAAGCCGACCGTAATGGCGCATTCCCCGGTCGGCGGCTAGCGGCGGCCCGCTAGCTACTCGCGGGGAGCGTCCGGCGTCGGAAACTGCAACACCCGGCGTCGAGTGGTGTCCTGGAACGGGCCCACGGAACTCGGGTCGGCTAGGGCTTCGCGCACGTCCGCGAGCGTGATGAGGCCGAGTTCGACCTGCAGCCAGGTGGCGCTGAGTCCGAACGCGTGGGCCGCGCGCCTGGCCTCCTCGGCGTCCGGGAAGTCGTCGGCGTTTGCCCGGCCCGCCTCGCCGTACCACCGGCCCTTGGTGACGCCGCAGGCGTCGCGCAGCTGCTCGACCGTGATGTCGCGGTTCAGGGTCGCCTCGAGAAGGCGCCTCAACCCCCAGCCGTCCGCGTTTGTCCGTGGCATCCGACAAGCGTAACCGGGTGCCGAAAGCCGGTCAAACCGTCCTGAGCTGGGACATTAAGATCCGAAAAAAGAATTTTTGACTTAGAACTAGACATTAATTCCAGTTTTATGAAAAAGTGTCCCCAGTTCGTCCACAGAAAGCACCACCGATTCCCGCCAGAAGGAGAAATCCCCATGTCGTTTGTGATCACACTGCCGGAGCAGCTCAGCGCTGCCGCCGGCCGGCTACAGGCGATTGGCGCGGCCGTCAGCGCGGCCAACGCGGCCGCGGCATTCCCGACCACCGGAGTGGTGCCCGCCTCGGCCGACGCGGTGTCCGCGATGACAGCGGCACGCTTCGCCGGCTACGGCCAGATGTATCAGGCAATCGGCGCGCAGGCCGGCGTGATCCACGAACAGTTCGTCCAGACCCTGGGGGCCAGCGCCAACGCGTACGCGGACACCGACGCGATCAATGCGATGCAGGTCGCGGGTGGCCGTGCGGCCGCCGGAGCGCCGGCGCACATGGTCCCCGCCGCGCCCGCTCGTGTGCCGGCCGGGCCCGCTCGTGTGCCGGCTGGGGCCGCCACACCTGCTCGTTTGCCGGCCACGCCTGTCGTTCCTGAACGCGTCGCCTCAGCGGTGCCCGCTGGTGCGGCGTCTGCCGCGCCCGCTCGCGTGCCGAGCGGGCCCGCCCGCGTCGCGCCGCCGCGCATGGCTCCCACCGCGCCTGCTCGGCCGGCGCCCGCTCACCCGGCGCCCGCACCGCCCGCCAGCCCGATGCGATTCAGGGGTGGCGCCTACAGCGGTTATGGCGCGCCGCACGGCGGTGGCTGGGGCGGTAACTACACGCCGCACGGCGGCGGTTGGGGTGGTAACTACACGCCGCACGGCGGTGGTTGGGGTGGTAACTACACGCCGCACGGCGGTGGTTGGGGCGGTAACTACACGCCGCACGGCGGCGCCTATAGCGGTTACGCCGCGCCGCACGGCGGCGGCTGGGGTGGTCACCCGGCACCGGCTCACCCCGCACCCGCCCTCCGCCGGCGCCCACGACGGGCAGCCCGCCCAACGTGTTCGTGGCCGGTTCGGCGT
>NZ_MBEU01000054.1 GCF_001954275.1 Mycobacterium sp. IS-836
CGTGGAATTTGTTTTTCTTGTTGGTGTTGTGGCTTATCTGGTTCCCCCGGGGCCGGCGGGGGGGCCCGCCGCCCCGGCGGGGGGGGGACCCGGGGCTGAACCCGGGGCCGAGGAAGATGAACGCACCGTGGCTGTATCCGCCGCCCAAGCCTTCGACGCGAATGCTGCACGGGTACTTGCCGTCCGGGCCGACGATCACGATGTTGTTGCTGTAGCGCAGGTATTCGCTCTTGTCGTTGTCGGCCCGCGCGTCGGGCGCCTGGTAGTCGGCGAGCGTGTCGGCGACCTCGTCGGGCGATCCGCTGCACTGGTAGCGCGTCCCGTTGGCGTCCGTCGCGTACGCGTGATAATGGTCGGCGATATACGACCCAATGTCCTTGTTCAGCAACACGATTCCGAAAACCAGCGACGCGATGGCCGCGGCGGCCAGGCCGCCGGAAAGCCAGAACAGGCCCTTGCGGCTCACGGGTGCCACCGGCTCGCCGTGTGCACCACCATGCCGCCGGACCCCGCCGGGCGGAGCGGGTAGAGGTGCCATGTCTGCCAGCGCCAGCCGGCGCCGTCGGGCTCGGCGGCCAGCGCGGTCAGGGCGGCGTCGTCGCCGGGAAACGTGCCGCCCAGCCATCCGTTTTCGGTCGCGCAGCGGTCGCGAAGTTCTTGCGCGAGTTCGCGAAACGCTGCCTCATCGCGGGTGTCGGTACGCGATTCGATGCGGTAGCCGGGGGCGTCGGCGTGCCCGGGCAGCCTGCCGCCGTGGCTGCGGGCGGTGCACGAGACCTGCTCGGAGAACCGGCAGCCGGGGTGCTCAACGGTGACGACGTGCGAGGCGCCGAGGACGCCGAGCAGCAGGGTGCCGCCGCCGGGATGGGTGAGCGCGTGGCTGGCCAGCGGGTCCGGCGCGGGGGCGTTGAGCGCCAGTCCGAGCCTGTTCCCGGACACGTCCGCCGGAGTCACGGCGAGCTGATGAAGCGGCACCGAAGTCGCCTACGGGGAGGGGGCTGGGGGCGCGGGGTAGACGGTCAGCTCGCCGGCCGACACGGACCTGCCCGTGGATACCTCCCACGGCGTGTCCGGGGCCCAGCGTTCGAAGGAGAGCAGCGCGCTCTCGTCGGCATTGGCGCAGTCGACGAATTCCATCTCACCGCCGGCCGGCAGGCCCGTCGTGCCCTCGGTGGTGTAGGAGGCGCGACCGCGCTCCGACTCGTGAAAGGTCACCCCGTCGACCACGTACTGGTCGCCGGGCCGCAGCGTCACGTCCTTGCGGGTCACCCACATCACCAGCTCCAGGCGACCGTCGTCCTCCTCGACGCTGAACCACAGCGGCTGGTCGCCGCCCTCGAGCAGGTGCTCCCACCACACGAACGGGCCCTCGCGGAAGGTCACCGACCCGCGCACCACGTAGTCGACGCCGCCGTAGCTGACGATGGCGCCGGGGCCCAGGCTGCGGGGTCCGAACTGCGGCATCGCGTCGGAGGAAAGCGGATCCTGGCGCCCGCCCCGCGCGGCCGGTTGCTTGGGCCGCCGCAACGCCACCACGAGGACCACGATGGACGCGACGAACAACACCGCGGCTATCACGACCAGCAGTGTTCCCACGCTTACCCTTCCGTGGCCGCGGCGGCCTAGCGAATGTGGGCTTTAAGTTAACAGCTTTCGCTGGGCCCGTCGCCGCAACACCACCCGGTGACCGGCGCCGCGTGTCCTACCCGGCGCGGTCGGTATCGCCCGTTACGCTATCGAACAGCTGTTCGGTACGCGATATAGGGGAGCGGGCGCATGCGCGTGATGGGCGTCGATCCGGGGCTGACCCGATGCGGGCTGTCGGTGGTGGAAAGCGGCCGCGGCAGACACGTCGTGGCGCTGGACGTCGACGTGGTGCGCACCCCGGCGGATGCGCCGCTGGCCAAGCGACTGCTGGCCATCAGCGATGCCGTCGACCACTGGCTGGACACCCACCGGCCGGAGGTCGTGGCCATCGAGCGGGTGTTCTCTCAGCACAACGTGATGACGGTGATGGGCACCGCTCAGGCCGGCGGGGTCGTCGCGCTGGCCGCCGCCAAACGCGGCATCGACGTGCACTTCCACACCCCCAGCGAGGTCAAGGCCGCGGTCACCGGCAACGGGGCCGCCGACAAGGCACAGGTCACCGCCATGGTCACGAGAATCCTTGCGCTGCAAGCCAAACCGACACCGGCCGATGCGGCCGACGCGCTGGCGCTGGCGATCTGCCATTGCTGGCGCGCGCCGATGATCGCCCGGATGGCCGCGGCCGAGGCGCTGGCCGCGCGGCAGCGCCGCGCCTACCTCGCGAAAGTGAAGGCCGCCCGATGATCGCGTCGGTGCGCGGTGAGGTGCTCGAAGTGGCCCTCGATCACGCGGTGATCGAGGCCGCCGGCGTCGGCTACCGGATCAACGCGACGCCGTCGACGCTGGCGACGCTGCGCCACGGCAGCGAGGCCCGGCTGATCACGGCGATGATCGTGCGCGAGGACTCGCAGACGCTGTACGGGTTCCCCGACTCCGAGACCCGCGACCTGTTCCTGACGCTGCTGTCGGTGTCGGGCGTCGGGCCGCGGCTGGCGATGGCGACGCTGGCCGTGCACGACGCCGCGGCGCTGCGGCAGGCGTTGGCCGACGGCGACGTCGCCGCGCTGACCCGGGTTCCGGGCATCGGGAAGCGCGGCGCCGAGCGGATGGTGCTGGAATTGCGGGACAAGATCGGCGCCATCGCCGGATCGGCGCCCGCGCCGGCGGTCAACGGCCACGCCGTGCGCGGTCCCGTGGTGGAGGCCCTGGTCGGCCTCGGTTTTGCGGCCAAACAAGCGGAGGAGGCCACCGACAGCGTGCTGGCCGGCGATCACGACGCGACGACGTCGTCCGCGCTGCGGGCGGCGCTGTCGCTGCTGGGCAAGGCCCGGGTGAGCCGATGACTGCGGACGACGACTTCGCCGACCCGGAGGTCCGGGAGGTTTCGCCCGCGCTCGCGTTCGGCGAAGGCGACATCGACGTCAGCCTGCGGCCACGCACGCTGAACGAGTTCATCGGCCAGCCGCGCGTGCGCGAGCAGCTGCAGCTGGTCATCGAGGGGGCCAAGAACCGCGGCGGCACACCCGATCACATCCTGCTGTCCGGCCCGCCGGGGCTGGGCAAGACGTCACTGGCCATGATCATCGCCGCCGAGCTGGGGTCCGCGCTGCGGGTGACGTCGGGGCCCGCGCTGGAACGCGCCGGCGATCTGGCCGCGATGCTGTCCAACCTCGTCGAGCACGACGTGCTGTTCATCGACGAGATCCACCGCATCGCCCGGCCCGCCGAGGAGATGCTCTACCTCGCGATGGAGGACTTCCGGGTCGACGTGGTGGTCGGGAAAGGCCCTGGGGCGACATCGATTCCGCTGGAGGTCGCGCCCTTCACCCTGGTCGGCGCGACCACCCGGTCCGGCGCGCTGACCGGCCCGCTGCGCGACCGCTTCGGCTTCACCGCGCACATGGACTTCTACGAGCCCGCCGAGCTGGAGCGGGTGCTGGCCCGGTCCGCCGGAATCCTGGGCATCGAGCTGGGCGCCGAGGCCGGGGCGGAGATCGCGCGGCGCTCGCGCGGCACGCCGCGCATCGCCAACCGGCTGCTGCGCCGGGTGCGGGACTTCGCCGAGGTGCGCGCCGACGGCGTGATCACCCGCGACGTCGCCAAGTCCGCGCTCGAGGTATACGACGTCGACGAGCTCGGCCTGGACCGGCTGGACCGGGCGGTGCTGTCGGCGCTGACCCGCAGCTTCGGCGGCGGCCCGGTCGGCGTTTCGACGCTGGCGGTGGCGGTCGGCGAGGAGGCCACCACGGTCGAAGAGGTGTGTGAGCCGTTCCTGGTCCGCGCCGGCATGATCGCGCGCACCCCGCGGGGCCGGGTGGCCACCGCGCAGGCCTGGACACACCTGGGCATGACCCCGCCGGCCGGGGTCACCCGGCTGGGGCAGCCGGGGCTGTTCGACTAGCTCGCCGCCGGCGGCGTCGGCATTTCGCGTTCAAATCGTGACCTTCGCCCCGAGGCGCCGCCAGAACGCCCGCTGGCGTGGGCTTTTCGGTCGAAGGCGGGAGCGCGCTTCGGTCACATCCGCCACAGCAAACGCAGGAGCGGCCCGCGAACCGGTTACATCCCGGAAGCGTCGGGTATCCGAACGGACAGCAGTAATGCCTGTTGAAGGAGATTCTGATGAGGCACACGAACGCTGACTACGAACGCCCCCGCGCGCTGTACATGCCACGCAGCCGCGGCGCGTTGACCGGGCTGCTCCTGATCCTCTTGGGCGCCTGGGGTGCATTGGTTCCGTTCTTCGGACCCAACATCGATTGGGCGTACATGACCGACCCGGCATGGACGTGGACGACGGCAAAGGGCTGGCTGGAGGTGCTTCCCGGCGCGGCCGCCGCAGTGGGCGGCCTGCTGGTGCTCTTCTCCGGTAACCGTGCCAGCGCCGTCTTCGGCGGCTGGCTGGCGGTCTGCGCCGGCGCGTGGTTCGTGGTCGGCCGCGCGTTCGCATCGACCCTGAGCATCGGGGACGTGGGCCAACCGGCGGCCGCGACCGATCTGAAGCGTGCCCTGCTCGAGGTCACGTACTTCACCGGTCTGGGCGCGTTGATCGTGTTCCTGGGCGGGGCGGCCGTGGCGCGCCTGGCGGTTCGGCACGCGCGCGACGTCGCCGTGGCCGCGCCGGCGCCCGTGGCTGAGGTCGAGGGCGAGACGCCATTACGCGAACCGGTTGCGGCCGAGCCCGACGGGCACCGCGGGCGTGGCCTTTTCCACCGTCACGACGGTGGTGGGCTATTCCGCCGACACCACCACGTCGGCGCCTAGCGGCCGAACCGGCTGAGGGTAGTCGCGGCGACACCAGGTCGGTAGTGTTCATCGGCGATGATCACTGCCGCCCTGGTGTTCGCTGGTCTTGCCGCTCTCCTGCACGTCTACATCTTCACGATGGAGTCGCTGACCTGGACGTCGCCGCGCACCCGGGCCACCTTCGGAACGACGGTTGAGGAAGCCGAGACCACCAAGCTGCTCGCGTTCAACCAGGGTTTCTACAACCTGTTCCTCGCGGTGGTCAGCGGTGTCGGCATCGCCGCGATTGCCATGGGGCACAACGCCGTTGGAGCCGCGCTGGTTTTCGCCGGTGTTGGCTCGATGGCCGCGGCCGCGCTCGTCTTGCTGCTCTCGTCACCTGACAAGGCCCGCGCCGCGTTGACGCAGGGCATCTTTCCGCTGATCGCTGTGGTGCTGCTCACACTCGGTCTCGTCCTTTAGCGGTTACTTCGCGTCGACGCGGGGTATCCAGGCACCTGCTGAAGTAGCCCGGCGACAATTGAGGAGAGCTAATGAAACACCCATTAAACGGCCACCCATTGTGGATGCCGCGCTCGCGCGGCGCGGTGAGCGGATTGCTCCTGGTCGTCCTGGGTGCATGGGGTGCGTTGATACCGTTCGTCGGTCCACGCTTCAACTTCGCCTACACGCCCGACCAAGATTGGGCATGGACCTCGGCCCGCGGCTGGCTCGAGGTGCTACCGGGGGGCGCCACCGTGCTGGCTGGCCTGCTGCTGATCTTTTCCGGAAACCGCATCACCGCGATCGTCGGCGGGTGGTTGGCGGCGGTGGCCGGCGCATGGTTCGTGATCGGGGGGCAGGTCGCCCCGCTCCTCGGGATCGGGTCCGCCGGTGATCCGATCGCCGCGACCGACCGCAAGCGGGCCGCGCTCGAGGTTTCGTACTTCTCCGGCCTGGGCGCGCTGATCGTTTTCATCAGCGGCATCGCCCTGGCGCGCCTGGCCGTGCGGCTGGCGAGCGACGTCGAGGCATTCATGGACCCCTTGGAACCGGCCGCAGCCGCGGAGCCGGTGTCGACACCCGCCGGCGAACCGGTGTACATGTCCGGGCTGGAGGAGCCCGCACCCGAGGTGTCCTCGAGTGCGCTCACCAAGCCGCGGGCCGCCGGGGACGGGCCGAAGCCCAAGGGCTGGCGCAAGCAGCGGGCGGGCACCGAGGCCGGCGCGGCCAACGCCTACTTGCGCTGGCCGCATCCCCAGAGCTGATCCAGCGTTAGAGCAGTCCGAGCAGCCGCAGGTCGCTGACGTACTTCGCGATGATCGGCGGCGTGATGTGCGGAATGTCTTTGTCCGGGCCCACTTTCGCGTCCTGGACCGCCGCCCGGAACCGATCGGTCGGCGCCATCGAGCCGTTGATCGGCTTGTCGGGCTTCTGGTAGTTGTGCAACAGCGGCAATAGCGAGGCGTTGCGCTGCTTTTCGGGCAGCGCGCGCAGCGCGGTCTCGAACCGCTGCAACCACTCGCCGTAGTCGGCGATGCGCTGGACGGCGCAGCCGGCGACGGCCGGGTCGATCAGCCAGTCGACGAACTCGTCGAACCCGATGCCGTCGTCGTAGGGGTTCATTACGTGGTACGTCGCGAACCGGTCGGAGCTCTGGGCGCCCAACGTCGCGATGGCCTCGGCGATGAACTCGACGGGCAGGCCGTCGTAGTGTGCGCGCTGCCGGTTGCCCTCGGCCCCGAGCTCGTAGAACGAGCCGGGCGCGATGCCCGTTGCCACCAGGCTCAGGATCGTCCGGGTGAACATGTCCGGCACGTTGAGCTGACCGGCATAGGTCGTGTCGGCGAGGATCATGTCGCAGCGGAACACCGCGACGGGCAGGCCGCACAGGTCGTGCGCCTCGCGCAGCAACACCTCGCCGGCCCACTTGCTGTTGCCGTAACCGTTGGCGTAGCTGTCGCTGATCCGCCGCGTCGCGCTGATGGTCCGGATGTCGGCGTCCTCGGTGAACTTCCCCGGCTCGATCTGGTCGCCCACGCCGATCGTCGACACGTACGTGTACGGCTTTTGCTTGCCGGTCAACGCGATTCGGAGCAACTCCGCGGTGCCCAGCGCGTTCGGACCGAACAGCTCGCTGTACGGCAGCACGTGGTTGACCAGCGCCGCGGGGTCGACGATCAGGTCGACGGTGTCGGCCAGCCGCTGCCACGTCGGTTGATCGAGGCCGAGGTTGGCCTCGCCCTTGTCACCCGCGATGACCTCCAGGTGGTCGGCCGCCAGCTCCCGGTAGTGGGCCAGCAGCGCCGGGTCGGAGTCAAAGGTGTCGTCCAGCCGGGCCCGCGCGTCCTCGTCGGACTTGGCCCGCACCAGTGCGATCACCTTGCCGTCGACGAGGTCCATCCGCTCCAGCCATTCCAGCGCGAGGTAGCGCCCCAGGAACCCGGTCGCTCCGGTCAGCAGGACGGTGCGGACCTCGGCGCTGGGCCGCGGCAGCGTCGGCGCGGCGGCCAGCGTCGAAGCATCGATGAACTTGTCCAGCGTGAGGTCGCTGGCATACACCTCGGTCGCGTCGCGGCCGTGCACGGTGGCGAAGCTGGGACGCTTCGTGCCCTGCCGCTCGCCCTCGATGTAGTCGGCGATGGCCTGCAGGTCGCTGGCCGGGCTGACGATGACACCCACCGGCACGTCGATGTCGAAAATCTCGCGCAGCAGGTTGCCGAATGTCAACGCGGACAACGAGTCTCCACCCAAGTCGGTGAAGTGCGCCCCGGGCGACAGGTCGGTGGTCGCCGCGCCGAGCAGTGCGGCCGCGGCCCGGCTCACGGTTTGCAGGACGGGGGCGTCGGCACCGCTGCGGCGCAGTTCGCTCAACTCGTTGGCCTGGCCCTCGGCGAGTTCGGCGTAGAGCTCTTCCAGTCGCTCGCCGTAGTGTTGCTTCAGCTTCGGCCACGCCAGCTTGCGGATGCCGGTGAGCAGACCGTTCTCGAGCGTGAAAGGCGTTGTCTCGATGAGGAAGTCGCGCGGAACCTCGTAGGACTGCAGGCCGGCTTCCTTCGCGACGGCCTGTAGCGAGTCGGCGATCTGCGGCTTGAGCGCCGCTAGCCCCTTTTCGGCATTTCGCCGCAACGCTTCTTCCGTGGGCACCACGACCGCCAGCAGGTACGGGTGGGCGCTGTTGCCGTAGACGTAGATCTGGCGGACCAGCGGGCTGTTGCCGAAGATCGCCTCCAGCTTCGCGACGGTGACGAACTCACCCTGCGCGAGCTTGAGCACATTGTTGCGGCGATCGACATACACCAGCCGGCTGGGCGCGACCTCGGCGACGACGTCGCCGGTGCGGTAGTAGCCGTCGGCGTCGAACACGTCGGCGGTCACCTGGGGCCGCTTGTAGTAGCCGGGGAACATGTTCTCGGTCTTGAGCAACAGTTCGCCGCGCGGGTAGGGCCGGTCGGTGGCGAAGTAGCCCAGGTCCGGGACGTCGACGAGCTTGTAGTCGACGACCGGCGGGCGCTGCACCTCGCCGTCGAACAACACCATGCCGGCCTCGGTGGAGCCGTAGCCGTCGAGCAGGTGCATCTCCAGCAGGTCCTCGACCCACGCCTTGAGCTCGGGGGAGGTGGGCGCCGAGCCCGTCATCGCGAAGATGAACCGACCGCCCAGCAGGTGCTGGCGCAAGTCCTCCATGACGTCGGCTTCGTCGGCCCCGCGGTCGACCTGGCGCTGGTATTCGCCGTAGATGGTCTCCCAGATCCGCGGCACGAAGTTCATCTCGGTGGGCCGCACCAGGGTGAGGTCGTCGAGCAGCGTCGACAGGTCGCTCTTGGCCGCGAAGTAGGCAGTGCCGCCGTTGCCGAGGGTGCCGTAGAGGATGCCGCGCCCCATGACGTGGCTCATCGGCATGAAGTTCAGGGTGATCGACGCCGCGGTGGGCCCGAACCAGTTCCTCTTCGAGCGGGCGAACATCTTGACCACGTTGCTTTGCGGGTACATCGCGCCCTTGGGTGCGCCGGTGCTGCCGGAGGTGTAGATCAGCAGGGCCAGCGCGTCGTCGTCGTCGGGCGCGGCGACCGGCCCGGCGGGCAGGTCCTTGCCGCGGGCGAGCACGTCGTCCAGCGTCTCCACGATCGTGTCCGCCAGCCGGGTGCGGGCCGCCGCCACCGCGTCGCGGTGGTCGTCGACCTCGGGGTGGTAGTCGAATACGACGAGCCGGGCGGGTGCGGGGCCGGTGCTGACGAGCTCGACGGCGTCGGTCAGCTGGTCGACGCTCGCCGCGATGACGGTGGGCTCGGTCTCGGCCACGATCGGCTGCAACTGGCTGAGCGCCGCGCTGGTTTGCAGGGGCACCGATACCGCGCCGATCTGGCCCAGCGCCATGTCGATGGTGGTGTAGTCCACGCCGGTGAAGCCCAGCACGCAGACTCGGTCGCCGGCCCGCACCGAATCGGTGGACCAGGCGCGTGCCAAAGCGCCGACCCGGTCACCGAGTTCACGGTAGGTGATGGTGTCGAAGTGGTTGCGCAGCTCGGCGACGGTGCGCCCGCTGGCCGGGTCGGTGACGAACTCCACGGCGCGCCGGCCCAGCGCCGGCCGGTCGGCGTAACCCTCCGCCAGGGTCGCAACGATCTGCGGCAGTCGCAGCCCGGGCTGCTCCAGCGCGGCCGCGACGGCGGGGTCCGGTCGGGCGGCGGCGAACTGCGGGTCGTTGGCGGTCAGATCCTCGACGCGGCGGGCAAGCCACTCTTCATGGGCAATAGTCGACATAACAGTTCCCCTGTACTGACTGAGAAATGGTCTGTGCGCGACGCTGCGCTGACCGACATAACGTTAGCTAAACTAAAGGTATTCCACAATGACCGTGGCCGACATGTGAGATGCCACACGAAGGGCTAGAGCTCGCCCAGGGTCCGGACGACGATGTCGAGTCCTTCGGTCAGCAGCTCGTCGCTGATGTTCAGCGGCGGCAGCAGCCGGATGATGTTGCCGAACATGCCGCAGGTCAACACGATGACGCCGGCGGCGTGGACGGCGGTGGCGAGCCTGTCGGTCAGCTCGGCGTCGGGATCGGCGGTGCCGGATTTCACCAGCTCGATGGCGATCATTGCGCCGCGGCCACGGACGTCGCCGATCCGGTCGTCGTGGGCCTGCAGGCGCAGCAGCGGTTCGGTCATCAACCGTTCCAGCTGTCGGGCGCGCTCGATCAGGCCGTCGCTCTCGATGGTCTCGATGGTGGCCAGCGCGGCCGCACAGGCGACGGGGTTGCCGCCGAAGGTGCCGCCGAGGCCGCCGACGTGCGGGGCGTCCATGATCTCGGCGCGCCCGGTCACGGCCGACAGCGGAAATCCGTCGGCGATGGCCTTGGCGGTGACGATCAGGTCGGGCTCGATGCGCTCGTGCTCGCAGGCGAACATCGCCCCGGTGCGGGCGAAGCCGGTCTGCACCTCGTCGGCAATGAACACCACGTCGTTGTCGCGGCACCATTCGAGCAGGGCCGGCAGGAAGCCCTCGGCCGGGACGATGAAGCCGCCCTCGCCCTGGATCGGCTCGATGAGGACGGCGGCCAGGTTTTTCGCGCCTACCTGCTTGTCGATGACGCTGATGGCGCGCTGCGCCGCCTGCTCGCCGTCGGTGGCCAGGTCCTTGTCCAGCAGCCCGTCCCGGTAGGGGTAGGACAGCGGCGCCCGGTAGATCTCCGGCGCGAATGGACCGAATCCGCTCTTGTAGGGCATCGATTTGGCGGTCAGCGCCATCGCCATGTTGGTGCGCCCGTGGTAGGCGTGGTCGAACGCGACGACCGCGGGCTTGCGGGTGTAGGAGCGGGCGATCTTGACGGAGTTTTCGACCGCCTCGGCGCCCGAGTTGAACAGCACGGAGCGCTTCTCGCCGGATCCCGGGGTGATCCGGTTGAGTTGTTCGGCGACGGCGACGTACTGCTCGTAGGGCGTCACCATGAAGCACGTGTGGGTGAACTCGGCGACCTGGGCTCGTACGGCGTCGACGACGCGGGGCGACGAGTTGCCGATCGTGGTGACGGCGATGCCCGAACCCAGGTCGATGAGCCGGTTCCCGTCGACGTCCTCGACGATCCCGCCGCCGGCACGGGCGGCGAACACCGGCATGGCGACGCCGACACCGCGCGGCACCGCGGCGGCGCGCCGTTTGGTCAGTTCCAGCGATGCCGGACCGGGGATTTCGGTGACCAGCTGGCGAGTCTGCTCGAGGCTGGCCACGACGTCCTCCTCACCGCGGCGCGAGTGTCACGTCGCGAACAAAAGCGTATCTGGTCAGCCAGACCTCGGCCGACCTGTGAGCCGCCAGCCCGGACGGGCACACTGGACCCTTACGAGAGAAATACCGAAACGAAAGACAGGTTGATGGAGAGTTTGGTCTTGTTCTTGCCGTTCCTGCTCATCATGGGCGGCTTCATGTACTTCGCATCGCGGCGGCAGCGACGCGCGATGCAAGCCACGATCGACCTGCACGAGTCATTAGAGCCCGGCGACCGGGTGCACACCACGTCCGGCCTGCAGGCCACCGTCGTCGCCATCGCCGACGACACCGTCGACCTCGAGATCGCGCCCGGCATCGTGACCACCTGGATGAAGCTGGCCGTCCGGGACCGGATCGAGCCGGAGGACGCCGAAGACTACGACGAAGACGACGAGGACTCCGCCGACGATCACCGGGTGACCGAGGATTCCTAGGGCGCCACGTAGGCTCTGTCGGGGTAGAAACCGATTCGCAAGGAGATATGAAGGAACGTGGCATCGTCTTCGGCGCCGGTGCACCCCGCCCGCTACCTGTCGGTCTTCTTGTTGTTGCTCGTCGGCGTCTATCTGCTGGTATTTCTGACCGGGGACAAGCGGGCCGCTCCCAAGCTCGGCATTGACCTGCAGGGCGGCACCCGCGTCACACTGACGGCACGCACCCCCGACGGTTCGCGCCCGAGCAGGGAGGCGTTGGCGCAGGCGCAGCAGATCATCAGCGCGCGCGTCAACGGGCTGGGCGTTTCCGGGTCGGAGGTCGTCGTCGACGGTGACAACCTGGTCATCACGGTGCCCGGGAACGACGGGAACGAGGCCCGCAACCTGGGTCAGACCGCACGGCTCTACATCCGACCGGTGCTCAACGCGGTGCCGGCGCAGGGCGCCCAACCCAAGCAGCCCCAGCCCAGCGGAATGCCGCCCGGGGCCCCGCCCGCCGGAACTCCGCCGGCGCCCGGCCAGCCGGCGCCCCCGGGCCAGCCGGGCGCGGTGCCGCCGCCGCCCGCCGCTCCGGCGCCCGGGCAGCCCGGTGCCCAGCCGCGGCCGTACCCCCAGGAACCGCCGCCGGATCCGCGCAAGGATCTCGCCGAGCGCATCGCGGACCAAAAAGCGTTGCGGCAGAGCACCAATCAGTACATTCAGACGATCGCGCTGGAAGTGCAGGCCAAACACTGCGACAAAGAGGACATCCTGGCCGGCAACGACGACCCGGCCCTGCCCCTGATTACCTGCTCGACCGACCACAAGATGGCCTACCTGCTGGCGCCGTCGATAATCAGCGGCGACCAGATCCAGGACGCCACATCGGGGATGAACCAGCGCGGGCTCGGTTACGTCGTCGACCTGCAATTCAAGACCGCGGCTGCAAACACCTGGGCCGACTTCACCGCCGCCCATATCGGTACCCAGACCGCGTTCACCCTGGACTCGCAGGTCGTCAGCGCCCCGATGATCCAGGAAGCCATCCCCGGCGGACGCACCCAGATCACCGGCGGTGACCCGCCGTTCACCGCGTCCACCGCGCGACAGCTGGCCAACGTTTTGAAGTACGGTTCGCTGCCGCTGTCCTTCGAATCGTCGGAGGCCCAAACGGTTTCCGCGACACTGGGTTTGACGTCCTTGCACGCGGGCCTGATCGCCGGTGCGATCGGATTGGTCCTGGTGCTGCTGTATTCGTTGCTGTATTACCGCGTGCTGGGATTGCTCACGGCGTTGTCGCTAACCGCTTCCGGCGCAATGGTTTTCGCGATCCTGGTGTTGCTGGGCCGATATATCAACTACACCCTGGACCTGGCGGGTATCGCGGGTCTGATCATCGGTATCGGCACCACCGCCGACTCGTTCGTGGTGTTCTTCGAACGCATCAAAGACGAAATCCGCGAGGGCCGTTCGTTCCGGTCGGCGGTGCCACGAGGCTGGGTACGGGCGCGCAAGACCGTCGTATCGGGCAACGCGGTGACCTTCCTCGCCGCCGCGGTGCTGTACTTCCTGGCGATCGGCCAGGTCAAGGGATTCG
Organism: Mycobacterium sp. IS-836; assembly: GCF_001954275.1. Classification (GTDB taxonomy): domain Bacteria; phylum Actinomycetota; class Actinomycetes; order Mycobacteriales; family Mycobacteriaceae; genus Mycobacterium. The sequence continues at coordinate 13,090 of NZ_MBEU01000054.1, forward strand.
CGTTTACCCTGGGGCTGACCACGATCCTCGACCTCGTGGTGGTGTTCTTGGTGACCTGGCCCCTGGTATACCTGGCGTCCAAGTCTCCGACGCTGGCCAAGCCGGCGTACAACGGCTTGGGGGCCGTTCAGCAGGTCGCCCGCGAACGCCGGGCTGCGTCGCACGTGAAGACGGGACAGGGATAGCGCGATGGCCGCCAAAGGCAAGACCGAAACGGACGCGGTCGAAATCACCGAAGCCACCGAAGGTGCCGTCGAGCTGACGTCCGGCGCCTCGGCCCAGCTGCCGCACCACAGCTTCATCACCCGGCTCTACACCGGCACCGGCGCGTTCGAGGTGATCGGGCGCCGCCGGCTCTGGTACGGGATCAGCGGCGCGATCGTCGCGGTGGCGATCGTCAGCATCATCCTGCGCGGCTTCACATTCGGGATCGACTTCAAGGGCGGCACCACCGTGTCGATGCCGCGCGGCACCGCGTCGGCCGCCGCGGTGTCCGACGTCTTCCGGAAGACGCTTGGCCGCGACGCGGAATCGGTGGTGATCGTCGGCAGCGGCGCGTCGGCCACGGTGCAGATTCGCTCGGAAACGCTGTCCAACGACCAGACGTCGAAACTGCGCAACGCGCTGTTCGATACGTTCCAGCCCAAGGGCACCGACGGTAAGCCCAGCAAGCAGGCCATCAGCGACTCGGCGGTGTCGGAAACCTGGGGCGACCAGATCACCGACAAGGCGCTCATCGCGCTGGTGGTGTTCGTGGCGCTGGTCAGCCTGTACATCACCGTGCGCTACGAGCGCTATATGGCCATCTCCGCGCTCACGACCATGTGTTTCGACCTCGCCGTCACCGCCGGCGTCTACTCGCTGGTGGGTTTCGAGGTCACCCCGGCCACGGTCATCGGCTGGCTGACGATCCTCGGGTTCTCCCTCTACGACACGGTCATCGTCTTCGACAAGGTCGAGGAGAACACGCACGGTTTCCAGCACACCACCCGGCGCACCTTTGCCGAGCAGGCCAACCTGGCGATCAACCAGACCTTCATGCGCTCGATCAACACCAGCCTGATCGGGGTGCTGCCGGTGCTGGCCCTGATGGTGGTGGCGGTGTGGCTGCTGGGCGTCGGCACGCTGAAGGACCTGGCGCTGGTGCAGCTGGTCGGCATCATCGTCGGCACCTACTCGTCGATCTTCTTCGCCACCCCGCTACTGGTCACGCTGCGCGAGCGCACCGAGCTGGTGCGCAGCCATACCCGTCGCGTGGTCCGACGGCGCAAGCCCTCGCACGAGGACACCGCCGACGAGGCGTCCGACGAGAGCGCGGAGCCGGCTGAGGTGGCCGAGTCGTCCCCGGCGACCGCCAAGCCCGCGTCGAACAAGCCGGCGCCGGGGGCGCGGCCGGTGCGGCCCACCGGTACCCGGCGCCCGACCGGCAAGCGAAACGCCGGCCGGCGGTAGTCAGGTGTGGGGCGGCCGGGGGAGCCTGACGGGATCGGCTGCCGTCGCTTTGGCCGTGATCCTCACGACGGCGTGCACGTTGACCGCGTGTTCGGGCAGCGCCGCCTCGCAGATCGACTACGTGGTCGACGGCGGCTTGCCCACCTACAACACCAACACCGTCGTCGGCGCCGCCTCGGCGGGCGCGCAGGCGTTCGCGCGCACGCTGACCGGCTTCGGGTATCACGGCCCCGACGGCCAGGTTGTTGCCGATCACGACTTCGGCACCATCTCGGTCGTCGGGGGTTCGCCGCTGGTGCTCGACTACCAGATCGCCGACAACGCCGTCTATTCCGACGGCAAGCCGGTGACCTGCGACGACCTGGTGCTGGCGTGGGCGGCGCAATCCGGGCGGTTCCCCGGGTTCGACGCCGCCACCCACGCCGGCTACGTCGACATCGCCAACATCGAGTGCTCGCCCGGGCAGAAGAAGGCGCGCGTGTCGTTCGTCCCGGACCGCAGCGTCGTCGACTACACGCAACTGTTCACGGCGACCTCGATGATGCCGTCGCACGTCATCGCCGACCAGCTGAACGGCGACGTGACCGCGGCGCTGCTCAACAACAACGCGGGCCTGGTCGCGCAGATCGCGAAGCTGTGGAACACCACCTGGGACCTCAAGCCCGGGGTCGACCTCAAGCGCTTCCCGTCGTCGGGGCCGTACAAGATCCAGTCGGTCCTGGATGGCGGCGCGGTGGTGCTCGTCGCGAACGACCGGTGGTGGGGCCCCAGGCCCATCACCAAACGGATCACCGTGTCGCCGCAGGCTCCCGACATCCAGGACCGCATCAACAACCACAGCGTGGACGTGGTCGACGTCGCGGCCGGGTCGTCGGGCACGCTGGCCACCCCGGACAACTACCAGCGCACCGATTCGCCGTCGGCCGGCATCGAGCAGCTGATCTTCGCACCGCAGGGACCGCTGGCGCAGGCGAAGGCGCGCCGGGCCGTGGCGCTGTGCACGCCGCGCGACACGATCGCACGCGACGCCGGCGTGCCGATCGCCAATTCGCGGCTGTCCCCGGCCACCGATGACGCCATCGCCGCCGGCGACGGGGCCGCCGAGGCCGCGCCGTTCGGCAAGGCCGACGCGGTCGCCGCGCGCGCTGCCCTGGACGGCGCGCCGCTGACGGTGCGGATCGGCTACCACGGGCCCAATGCGCGGCTGGCGGTCACGATCGGGGAGATCACCAAATCGTGCGCCGCGGCCGGTATCACCGTCGTCAACCCCACGCTGGACGGCCCGGGCCCCCAGGCGCTCAAGGACGGAAAGATCGACGTGTTGCTGGCGAGCACCGGGGGCGCCGCGGGCAGCGGCTCGACGGGGTCGTCGGCGATGGACGCTTACGACCTGCATAGCGGCAACGGCAACAACCTGTCCGGCTACGCGAATCCGCAGATAGACGGCATAATCGGCGCGCTCGCGGTGTCCGCCGACCCCAGCGAGCGGATCAGGTTGCTCGCGGAGAGCGCCCCGGTGCTGTGGGGAGATTTGCCGACGTTGCCCCTGTACCGCCAGCAGCGCACGCTGCTGATGTCGAAGAAAACGTATGCGGTGAGCACGAACCCAACACGCTGGGGGGCGGGTTGGAACATGGACAGATGGGCCCTAGTACAATAAAAGAGCGGTGACTAACGTCGGGGGGAAGACTTTGCTGGACAAGATCATCGCCTCGCTGACCCGGAACGTGGCCGACTTTCCCAAGCCCGGAGTCCAGTTCAAGGACCTCACCCCGCTATTCGCCGATCGGGACGCGCTCGCCGCGATCACCGACGCGTTGGCGGAGATCGCGGCCGGCGCTGACCTGGTGGCCGGCGTCGACTCCCGCGGATTCCTGGTGGCGGGGGCCGTCGCCGAGCGGTTGGGCACTGGCGTGCTGGCCATCCGCAAGGGCGGAAAACTACCGCCGCCGCTGCACGCCGAGGAGTACGACCTGGAGTACGGCAGCGCCGTCCTGGAAATCCCCGCCGACGGCATCGATCTGAACGGCCGCAACGTCGTCCTCGTCGACGACGTGCTGGCCACCGGGGGCACCCTCGCCGCCGCGACGCGCTTGCTCGAGCAGGCCGGGGCCAACGTGATCGCGGCGGTCGTCGTCTCCGAACTCGTCGAACTGGGTGGTCGCGAGGCCGTCGCGCCTTTGCCGGTACACAGCTTGAGCTGCGTCTAACCTGGCGGTTACGCGATATCCTCGATGTCGGAGGTGACCACCGTGGCGGACGACAAGGGCGTGGCGCAAGCCCTTGAGGCGCCCTTAGAGACGCCCGCGGAGCCGCCTCCGGTTCCCGAGGCGCCGGAGCCGCCGGCCGAAACTCTGAAGGCCCCCAGCAGCGCGTCGCGCCGCGTCCGCGCCCGGTTGGCCCGGCGGATGACCGCCCAGCGCAGCACCCTCAACCCCGTGCTCGAGCCCTTGGTGGCGGTGCATCGGGAGATCTACCCCAAGGCGAACGTCCAGCTGCTGCAGCGCGCCTTCGAGGTCGCCGACCAGCGCCACGCCTCCCAGTTGCGGCATTCGGGTGATCCCTACATCACCCACCCGCTGGCGGTCGCCAACATCCTGGCCGAATTGGGCATGGACACCACCACTTTGGTGGCCGCGCTGCTGCACGACACCGTGGAGGACACCGGTTACACGCTCGAGGCGTTGAGCGAGGAATTCGGCGAGGAGGTCGGCCATCTCGTCGACGGCGTGACCAAGCTGGACCGCGTGGTGCTGGGCACCGCCGCCGAGGGCGAGACTATCCGCAAGATGATCACCGCAATGGCACGCGATCCCCGCGTGTTAGTGATCAAGGTCGCCGACCGGCTGCACAACATGCGCACCATGCGTTTCCTGCCGCCGGAGAAGCAGGCCCGTAAGGCCCGCGAAACGCTGGAAGTCATTGCGCCGCTGGCACATCGGCTGGGTATGGCCAGCGTCAAGTGGGAACTGGAAGACCTGGCGTTCGCGATCCTGCACCCCAAGAAGTACGAGGAGATCGTCCGGTTGGTCGCCGGCCGCGCCCCGTCACGGGACACCTACCTGGCCAAGGTCCGCTCCGAGATCGTCAACACGCTGAACGCGTCGAAAATCAAGGCGACGGTTGAGGGTCGGCCCAAGCACTACTGGTCGATCTATCAAAAGATGATCGTCAAGGGACGGGATTTCGACGACATCCACGACCTGGTCGGCATCCGCATCCTGTGCGACGAGATCCGCGACTGCTATGCCGCTGTCGGCGTGGTGCATTCGCTGTGGCAGCCGATGGCGGGACGGTTCAAGGACTACATCGCGCAGCCGAGATACGGCGTGTACCAGTCGCTGCACACCACCGTCGTCGGTCCCGAGGGCAAGCCGCTGGAGGTGCAGATCCGCACCAGCGACATGCACCGCACCGCCGAATTCGGCATCGCCGCGCACTGGCGGTACAAGGAAACCAAGGGCCGCAACGGACTTCCGCATCCGCACGCCTCCGCCGAGATCGACGACATGGCGTGGATGCGGCAGCTGCTCGACTGGCAACGGGAGGCCGCCGACCCGGGCGAGTTCCTGGAGTCGCTGCGCTACGACCTTGCGGTGCAAGAGATCTTCGTGTTCACCCCCAAGGGGGATGTCATCACCCTGCCGACCGGGTCGACCCCGGTGGACTTCGCCTACGCGGTGCACACCGAGGTCGGCCACCGCTGCATCGGCGCGCGGGTGAACGGGCGCCTGGTGGCGCTGGAGCGCAAGCTCGAAAACGGGGAAGTCGTCGAGGTTTTCACCTCCAAGGCGCCCAATGCGGGGCCGTCGCGCGACTGGCAGCAGTTCGTGGTCTCGCCGCGCGCCAAGACGAAGATACGGCAGTGGTTCGCCAAGGAACGGCGTGAGGAGGCGTTGGAGGCCGGCAAGGAGGCGATGGCCCGCGAGGTACGCCGCGGCGGACTTCCCTTGCAGCGCTTGGTCAATGGCGAGTCGATGGCCGCGGTCGCCCGCGAATTGCACTACACCGACGTGTCGGCGCTGTACACCGCGATCGGTGAGGGACACGTATCGGCCCGCCACGTCGTGCAGCGGCTGCTCGCCGAGCTCGGCGGGATCGATCAGGCCGAAGAGGAGCTGGCCGAGCGGTCGACGCCGACGACCATGCTGCGACGCCCGCGCAGCACGGACGATGTCGGGGTCTCGGTTCCCGGAGCCCCGGGTGTGTTGACCAAGCTGGCCAAGTGCTGCACGCCGGTGCCCGGCGATCAGATCATGGGCTTCGTCACCCGCGGCGGCGGGGTGAGCGTGCACCGCACCGACTGCACCAACGCGGCGTCGCTGCAGCAGCAGGCCGAGCGCATCATCGAGGTGCTCTGGGCGCCGTCGCCGTCGTCGGTGTTTTTGGTGGCCATCCAGGTCGAGGCGCTCGACCGGCACCGGCTGCTCTCGGACGTGACGCGGGTGCTGGCCGACGAGAAGGTGAACATCCTGTCGGCGTCGGTCACCACCTCCGGCGACCGGGTCGCGATCAGCCGGTTCACCTTCGAGATGGGCGACCCCAAACACCTGGGGCATCTGCTCAACGTGGTGCGCAACGTCGAGGGCGTCTACGACGTCTACCGCGTGACATCTGCTGCTTAAAGGCGGCCTAAGGCCTAGCCCGCCGACGGCTCAGCCCACGCGCACCGAGGTGATGGTGACGGTGCTGGCGGGCATGCCCTCCTCCCGATTGCCGGCGATGCCCCCCTTGGCGATCTTGTCGATCGTCGCCAGGCCCGCTTCGTCGATCGTGCCCAGCACCGTGTAGATCGGCTCCATGTCGGTGTCCTTGAACACCAGGTTGAACTGGCTGCCGTTGGTGTTGGGCCCGTTGTTGGCCATGGTGATGGTGCCGCGCGGATAGACCACGGTCGCCCTGAGCGCGGGATCGCCGGCCGGGTATTGATTGGCGGGGTATTCGTCGGCGAATTCGTAGCCGGGGCCACCGGTGCCCTCGTTGTCGGGGCCGCCGCACAGCAACAGGGCCCCGTCCGCCATGTTGGTCAGCCGGCCGCACTCGGTGTTGTCGAAGAATTGTTGCCGCACCAGGCTGGTGAAGCTGTTCACCGCGCACGGCGACTTGTCGTTAGCGAGCCGGATGCCGATGTTCCCGAAATTGGTGGAGATGGTCGCGGGGATCTCGGCGGGCTCGGTGGACACCCTGCCGGCCGGGGGCGGGGTGACGGGCTTGCTCGCCGGGTCCGGCGCGGCGGGGTACTGGCAGTTGGCGCCCAGGTCCGCGGGCGGAGCGAACGCCGGCAGCGGCGGCACGCTCGGGGCGACCGACTCCGACGGTTTGGGGGTCCGCGCGCGGTTCGTTGGCCTGCCCCCGGTGGGCGCCGTGGACGCCGCGCTGTTGTTGGCGGGGGCATCGCTGTGCGTCACCAGCGCGATGACCAGGGCCGTCACCGCCACGAGCGCCAGCACCGACGCACCGACGATGCCCAAGACCAGACGCCGCGAGTGCGTCGGCGGGTGATACGCCAGCCGCGGGTCGACCTGGCCTGCCGGCGCGGACGGCACCGGAGCGGACGGCGCGGGTGGGGGCGGCACCGGTGTTCGCGACGACGGCGCCGGGCCGGGCGCGGCCATGATGCCCGTGCCGACCAGCGCGGCTTTGGCGTCCTCCGCCAGTTCGATCGCGCTCTGGTATCGCTCGTCGACGTCCTTCGCCATTCCCTTAGCGACCACCGCATCGAGGGCCGCCGGCACGTCGGGGGCGGTGATGGAGGCTCGCGGCGGCGCGGTGTTCAGGTGCCCGTTGAGCTGCTCTTCAAGGCTGTCGCCCGGGAACGGACGGATGCCGGTCAAGGACTCGTGCAGCACGCAGGCCAACGAATACACGTCGGCGCGGTGGTCGGTGCTGCCGCGGAAACGCTCGGGCGCCATGTACGCCACGGTGCCCATCGTGTGCCCGGTGTGGGTGAGCGCGGTGTCGGCGGCGGTGCGCGCGATCCCGAAGTCGATCAGGTAGACGAAATCTCGCGCGTTGGTGAGCAAGATGTTCGTCGGCTTGATATCGCGATGGATCAACCCCACCTGGTGCGCGCTATCCAGCGCCGCCGCAACCTGTTCGATCACCGCGACCGCGCGCTGCGGGCTGAGCCGCCCGCCGTTCTCCTCGATGTACTGCGCCAGGTCGCGGCCCTCGATCAGCCGCATGTCGACGTACAGCTGACCGTCGATCTCGCCGTAATTGTGGATGGGCACCACGTGTGGGTCGTTGAGGCTTGCCGCGATGCGTGCCTCGCGCCGGAAGCGTTCCTGGAACTCGGCGTCCTGGGCGAGATGGGTGGGCAGCACCTTGAGGGCCACTACCCGGTCGGTGCTGGCGTCGTAGGCGCGGAAGACTTGTCCCATCCCGCCGCGACCCAGGACATCCAGCAACTGGTAATGGCCGAACGATTCCTTCCCCACGCACCGACCATAAACTTTCGACCGCGCCGGTCATGCGAATCGCGCCAACAAGGCGTGATTAATGTTGCGCCGCTTGAGGGTTTAGTCCAGCAGCAGCGACTTGATGGTGACCTCGCTGTTGGGCGCCCCGTCCTCGCCGCCGCCGGAGACGCCGGCCTTGGCGATCTTGTCCAGAGTCGCCAGCCCGTCGGCCTGGATGGTGCCGAAGACGGTGTATTGCGGCGGTAGCTGAGAGTCCTTGTAGACCATGAAGAATTGGCTGCCGTTGGTGCCCGGTCCGGCGTTAGCCATGGCCAGCGTGCCGCGCGGGTAGACGACCGGCTCCCGCAGCTTCGGATCGTTCGGCGGGTACTGGTCGGTCGGGTACTCGTTGGCGAATTGGTAGCCGGGGCCGCCGCTGCCGTCGCCCTTGGGGTCGCCGCATTGCAGGACGGCCAACGTGTCCGAGGTGGTCAGCCGGTGGCATTTGGTGTTGTCGAAGTATTTCTGGCCGATCAGGCTCGCGAAACTGTTGACCGCGCAAGGTGATTCGTTGTTGGCCAACATCAAGCCAATGTTGCCCTGACTGGTTGCCATGCTGGCGCTGACTTGGGCCGGGTCGGTCGGAATCTTGCCGGTGCGCGGCGGCTTGACCGGCTTGGCGGCCGGTTCCGGCGACGCCGGGTACTGACAGTTGGCGCCGGTGGTGGCCGTCGGCTTGAACGGTGGCAACGGCGGAACCTGGCCGGGCTGCGGAGCGCCCGTCGTGGCCGGCGCCGAGCTGCTGGCCGGGGTGGTCGTGGCGGCGGTGGTGTTCTTGTGCTCGCTTTTGCTGTTGACCACGGCGATCACCACGGCGGCGACGATCGCCACCGCGACGATCGAGCCACCTGCGATGAGCGCGATCCGGCGCCGTTTGGCTTGCTTTTGGCGGCGCTCCAGCTGCCGTTCGAGTTTGCGCTTGGCGTTCGCTCGTCGCTGTTCGTTGGTCGGCACGGCCGGTATGCCTCCATGGTTGCTTCAGTCGGGGCCAACTTGCCTGCTCAGGCTAATGTGGGCGCGGTGCCCGGTGTCAACCGGGCCCCGTGGGAAACTGGGAACCGTGTTGATCACCGGATTTCCCGCCGGCGTGTTGCAGTGCAACTGCTACGTGCTGGCCGAGCGGCCCGGAACGGATTGCGTCATCGTCGACCCGGGACAGCGGGCGATGGGCCCGCTGCGGCGCATCCTCGATGAGAACCGGCTGACTCCGGCGGCGGTGTTGCTCACCCACGGCCACATCGACCACATGTGGTCCGCGCAGAAGGTTTCCGACACGTTCGGCTGCCCGACCTACATCCATCCCGAGGACCGGTTCATGCTGAAAGACCCGATCTACGGCCTGGGCCCGCGGCTGGCCCAGGTGGTGGCCGGTGCGTTCTTCCGCGAGCCCAAGCAGGTGGTCGAACTGGACCGCGACGGCGACAAGATCGACCTGGGCAGCGTGACGGTCAACGTCGATCACACACCCGGGCACACCCGCGGATCGGTGGTGTTCCGGGTCGCGGAGGATACCGACGCAAAAAACTACGTGTTCACGGGAGACACGCTCTTCGAGCGCTCGATCGGGCGCACCGACCTGTTCGGGGGCAGCGGCCGCGACTTGCTGACCTCGATCGTCGACAAACTGCTGGTGCTCGACGACGCGACCGTGGTGCTGCCGGGGCACGGCCCGTCCACCACGATCGGTGCCGAGCGGCGTTTCAACCCGTTCCTCGAAGGCCTGAGCTCGTGACGGAGTTTGTCGCCCCCAAGGGGGTGCCGGACTACATCCCGCCTGAGTCGGCGCAGTTCGTCGCCGTGCGCGACGGCCTGCTCGCGGCGGCGCGCCGGGCCGGTTACGGCGACGTCGAGCTGCCCATTTTCGAGGACACCGCGCTGTTCGCCCGCGGCGTCGGCGAATCCACCGACGTGGTGTCCAAGGAGATGTACACCTTCGCCGACCGCGGTAACCGCTCGGTGACGCTGCGGCCCGAGGGCACGGCCTCGGTGGTGCGGGCGGTAATCGAACACGGCCTGGACCGCGGCGCGCTGCCGGTGAAGCTGTGTTACGCGGGCCCGTTCTTCCGCTACGAGCGTCCGCAGGCCGGCCGCTATCGCCAGCTGCAGCAGGTGGGAGTGGAGGCGATCGGTGTCGACGATCCGGCGCTGGACGCCGAAGTGATCGCCGTCGCCGACGCCGGGTTCCGCTCGCTGGGGCTGGATGAGTTCCGGCTGGAGATCACCTCGCTGGGCGACGACAGCTGCCGCCCGCAGTATCGGGAACTGTTGCAGGACTTCCTGTTTGGGCTCGACCTCGACGAGGAGACCCGGCGGCGGGCCGAGCTCAATCCGTTGCGAGTGCTCGACGACAAACGTCCCGAGGTGCGCGCGATGACGGCCGACGCGCCGGTGTTGCTCGATCACCTCTCCGATGTGGCCAAGCAGCATTTCGACAGCGTGCTGGCGCACCTGGACGCGCTGGGCGTGCCATACGTCCTCAACCCCCGCATGGTGCGCGGGCTGGACTACTACACCAAAACCACGTTCGAGTTCGTGCACGACGGCCTGGGCGCGCAATCCGGCATCGGCGGCGGCGGCCGCTACGACGGCCTGATGCGCGAGCTGGGCGGACAAGACCTGTCCGGCATCGGGTTTGGGCTCGGCGTGGACCGGACCCTGCTGGCGTTGCGGGCCGAGGGCAAGAGTGTGGGGGAGGCGACGCGCTGCGACGTGTTCTGTGTGCCGCTGAGCGAGCCGGCCAAGCTGCGGCTCGCGGTGCTGGCCGGGCAGCTGCGCGCGTCCGGCGTCCGCGTCGACATGGCCTACGGCGACCGCGGGCTCAAGGGCGCGATGCGCGCGGCGGACCGTTCCGGTGCCCGCCTCGCGCTGGTCGCGGGGGAGCGTGATCTCGACGCCGGGACCATCGGGGTCAAGGACCTCGGCTCGGGTGAGCAGGTATCGGTGCCGGTGGATTCGGTTGTCGCCGAGGTACTTTCGCGCTTCGGGCGCCGCAAATGACCGACAAGGGGCTACGAACCATGGACCTGGTATGCCCCGAGGGGCACGTCGCCGGCCAATTGATCCAGAGCATTGCGCCCCGGTCCATCGGGATCGAGCTACCCGGCGAACCGTGCGAGGAATGGCCGCGCGGCGGCGACAAAATGTACACACTCCTGACTTGCCCCGGATGTAACCGGCGGGTTTATGGATCGACGGAAGCGATCCAAGAGAGGGCCACCTGGCAGTCGGAGATCGAATCCGAGCCGCAATGCAGATACGCGCTGCGCTACCTGGAGGACGGCCTAACTTAGCCGGATCGCGAAATTGACGGCCGGCATAGGTGCGGACGTTTGGCGCGTTTGTTTTTGGCGTTGAGATGCCGCAAGGGGCGGGTCCAAAAGCGCGCAAACGTGACCAATAGCGAAGGCTGGAGAAACGGCTTATTCCGGCGGACGCATGACCGTGGAATACTTGGCTCTGAACCGATCCCCCCAGGTCTCCAGGCGTTTTCAGTCGGAAGGGGCAACGGCAGTGATAACCGAACAAGCAACCACATTCGCCCGCATGTTCAGGGGCTACGATCCGGCCGCGGTTGATGCCTATATCGAGAAGTCGATCACCAAGCAGCAGTTGTTGTTCGAGGAAGTCGAGAGCCTGAGGGAGCGGCTAAAAGAATCCTGCGATGAAGCAGCCGCGCTGCGGATCGAGGTCACCGTCCTCAGGGATGAGGTCGCCGCCCTTACCGACAGTTCACCGGCGCCGTACGCGATGCAACAGCGGATCGCCGCGATGCTGCAGCGCACGATCAACGAGGTTTCCGAGATGCAAGCCGAGGCGCGCGCCGAGTCAGAGGCGCTGATCGCCGCGGCTGAAGCCAAGAACGAGGCCGCGCAGCGAAAATACACGGAGCTGTTGGCGGATATCGCCGCGCAGCGAAAAGCCCTCGACGCCGAATACGAGGAAACCAAAAAGAAGCAAGACGCCGAACTGGCCGCGATGCGCGCCGAAGCGCAATCGGCGATCGAGGACGCATGGAACGCCGCCCGGCGGGAGCATGAGCAGCTGCTCGCCGACGCCAAGCAGGGGGCTGATCAGTATCGTGAGCAGGCCCGGCGGACGGTCGACGAGGCGAGCCAGCAACGAATCAAGATCCTCGAGCAATTGGTTGGCGTGTACCGCGGGCTGGAAGGGTTTCCGGCCGCTCTTGAGTCGGCATACCAAGAGCGACAGAATCCGCCGGAGGCCAGCGTCGTGGTGCCGTTGGATCCCAACATCAGTCGCCTGCCCGCCGGCTTCTAGGCCTGAGCCGCGAGCCGGCTTGACTGCGTATCGAACGAGTGTTCGAATGGATGGATGCGGTGGGCTACCCAGGCCGTCGCGGTCAACGGCCAACCCGTCGACGACGGGGCCCTGCCCGGGCTGCAGCGGATCGGCTTCGTCCGAAGCGTGCGCGCGCCGCAGTTCGACGGGATCACCTTTCACGAGGTGCTGTGCAAGTCCGCGCTGAACAAGATCCCGGACGCGGCGGCGCTGCCGTTCCGCTACACCGTCAACGGCTACCGCGGCTGCTCGCACGCCTGCCGCTACTGCTTCGCGCGCCCCACCCATGAATATCTGGAATTCGACTGCGGCACCGACTTCGACACCCAGGTGGTGGTCAAGACCAACGTCGCCGACGTGCTGCGCCGCGAGCTGCGCCGCCCGTCGTGGCGGCGCGAGACCGTCGCGCTGGGCACCAACACCGATCCCTACCAGCGCGCCGAGGGCCGCTATGCGCTGATGCCGGGCATCATCGGCGCCCTCGCCGACTCCGGCACGCCGCTGTCGATCCTGACCAAGGGCACGCTGCTGCGCCGCGACCTGCCCCTGATCTCCCAAGCTGCCCAACACGTTGCGGTATCGGTCGCGGTGTCGCTGGCGGTGGCCGAGCCCGAACTACACCGCGACGTCGAACCCGGCACTCCGACGCCGCAGGCGCGCCTGGGCCTCATCACCGCGATCCGCGATGCCGGCCTGGACTGCCACGTGATGGTCGCACCGGTGCTGCCGCATCTCACCGATTCCGTCGAGCACCTCAACGGGCTGCTTGGCCAGATCGCGGCCGCGGGGGCCACCGGCGTCACGGTCTTCGGCCTGCACCTGCGTGGCTCGACGCGCGGCTGGTTCATGTCGTGGCTGGCCCGCTCGCATCCCGAGCTGGTCGGCCGCTACCGCGACCTCTACCGCCGCGGCGCCTACTTGCCGGCCAGCTACCGCGAGATGTTGCGCGAACGCGCCGCGCCGCTGATCGCGAAGCATCGGCTCGGCGGCGACCACCGCCCGGCCCCGCGGGCCGCCTCGCCCGCGGTCGCGGAACCCGTTCAGCCGACGCTGTTTTAGGCCGGCTTGTCGCCACGCGGCTTGGTGAGGGTGAACTGGTCGACGACGGTGACCGCGCCGAACAACCCGCTCAACGCGTAATACGTGGCCTTGATCGAGGTGTTGCCGCCGGGTTGTCCCGGATCGACGTCGAAAGCCACGAACCCGTAAGGGTGGTCGCGGTCGCGGAATGCCGACCACGGCGCGTCTTCGATCGCATAGATCGGTGGCTTGCGCCCGACCGCCGGATCGAACGCGCCGACCCCCGTCAACACGCGGCACAGCGGCTGGGCGAAGAACAGGCCGTTGGACGGCGCGGAGGTGCCGCCCCCGCCGATCACGAGGTGCACCGTGCCCCGGGTCGCGTCGATGAGATCGGAACGGGTGTCGACGGGCCTCGGTGTGCGGGTATCGGTGCCCAGCGTTCCGCGCAGCGGATGTGACCGCTCGTAGTGGTGTTCGTGGCCGCACAGCACCAGATCGACTTGGAACTGATCGAACAACGGCAGCCATTCCTCGCGGATGCCGAGGTCGGCGCCGTTGCGGCGGTCGGCGGTGGAGATCGCCGTCTGATGCATGCAGACAACCACCCAGTCGATATCGTGGTCGCGCCGCGCTGCGGCGAGTTCGCCTGCGAGCCAGCGCTTTTGCTCGCCACCGGAGTAGCCGTGGACATAGAAGTTGCCGCCGTCCTGGAAGGCGACATCGTCGTTGTTGAGGCTGATCACACGCACCGAGCCGGCGGTGAAGGAGTACCACATGCCGTGGGTCTCCGGGCTGGATCCCGAATCGGGTACCTGGAAGTACGTTTGATACGCGCCGTATCCGATTGGCCCGTTGCCCAATTCGTTCTCGTGGTTGCCCGCCGCGGGCATCCACGGCCGATAGCGCGCCGAGCGGGTGTTGTTCTCGAACCAGTTCGACCAGGTGCGGACTCGGTCCTGCGCCAGGTTGGCGTAGCACAGGTCGCCGTTGACCAGGTTGAACAGCGGGCCGAGCCGTTCGATGGCCAGCGTGGTGTCGCCGGCCGCGGGTGAACCGATGTTGTCGGTGCCGTAGCCGCCGTTGGGTAGCTTGTCCAGCGTCGGTGTGGACTGATCGCCGAAGCTGGTGAAGCGCAACGGCTTTCGCCCCACCGGCGCGGTGCGCACCGTGCCGGGTTCCGGTTCGGCGCCGTCGTGCACCGCGGCGTAGACGTAGTCGGTATCCGGGGTGAGGTTCGTCAGGTGGGCGTGGTTGACGCGAACTTCGGTGTTGGACTTGGCGTCCCGATACGTGCGCGTTTCGGCCGCCACGGTGTGACCGAATCCCGACGCCGGGGTGCCCAGCATGACGCGCGGATTGCGGACGGCCTCGGTGCTGTGCCACGACACCACCACCTCGGTGGCGGCGTTCTTGCCGAATTGCAGGTGCAGGCCGGCCACGGGCGGCGCCTCGCCGCGATCCGGCTGATACCACAGCGCGGGGCCCCGGGGCTGCGAGTGGCCAGACCACAGCAGCGCGGCCCCGCCGACCCCGACGCCGCCGAGTACCGCCGAGGCCGCGGTCGAGGTGAGCAGCCGGCGGCGGCTGATGCCGCCGGCCCGCTGCGGGTCGTCGCTCATGCTTGCTTCATACCCGAGCGGGGCGGCCTAGTGGCGATGCGGTTCGAGCAGTCCGGCTTGGCCTTCGGCCGGCGGGCGCGCCGCGAGCCACTCGCGGGTGGCCGCGTGCGACCGCTCGATGAGCATCGCCCCGTGCGAGAAGTCGGCTCCCGACGTGGCGACCGGGCATAGCGGCCGGATCACGCGGATGTCGACGTCGTGTTCGAAGCGCTCGATGTCGACGGCCAGGCGGTGGTTGACGGCGAGGGTCATGGCGTGCAGCGCCATGTTCACCGCCGTCTTGGGTGCCGCGGGCAGGTCGCACGAGTAGCCGGTCGGCAGCACCCAGATCCGGTCGGCGCCGAGCTGGACGGCGTGCGAGATCGGGGTGTTGTTCACCACGCCGCCGTCCATCAGGTGACGGCCGTCGATGCGCACCGGCGGAAAAACTCCGGGGATGGCGGCGCTGGCGGCGATCGCGTCGACGGCGTCGCCGGACGACAGCCGCACATCGGTGCCGGAGATGACGTCGGTGGCCACCACGTGCAGGGGGACGGGTGCCTCCTCGAGACGCTCGAACTCCAATTTGTCGGCGAGCAGGCGCCGCAAACCGGTGTTGGGGACCAGGTGGGACCGCCGACCGAGCATGCCCAACACCCCGGCCAGCGGATGGGTGGGGAAGATGTCCCGCCGCGCCAGCGACACCCACAGGTCGGCGAGGCCGCGAATCCCGGCGGCGTCGGGCCGCGACGCGATCCACCCGCCGTTGACCGCGCCGACGGACGTGCCGACGATCAGGTCGGGCGATTCTCCTTCGTCGGCCAGGGCGAGCAGCATCCCGACATGGATCGCTCCCAGGCTGGCGCCGCCGGACAACACGAATGCGGTGGGCACAGATGCATCGTAGGGACTTCCGGGTCAAATTCCTGGGGTAACGGATCCGGTAGCGTTTTCGATATGACCAACGTGCGAAATGTGACCAGCGTGGTCGCCGCGGCAACGTTTGCGGCAGCTGCAGCAGTGGCTGTCACGCCCGCGACCTCCTATGCGGATCCGGCCGGCCATCAGGTGACGTACACCGTGTCGAGCCCCAACAATCTGACCGCCACCGTCAACTACGTGAACGCCGATCCGCCCAGCCAGGCCGCCTACAACGCGGACCCGTCGAAGTTCATGACCAGCGTGCAGGCTCCGCTCAGCGGTGGAACGCCGGTCACCTACACCGTCACCTTGGCGAACCCGACGCAGTGGGCGAGCATCAGCGCCAGCGGCATGCTGCATTGGCCGGATTCGGGCAATGGTCCGGCCTCATTCCACTGCGAGATCGCCGTGGACGGCCAGGTGGTCGCGCAGCAGGACGCGACCACCACCGTCACCTGCGCGGCCAAGCCGGGCTAGCCGAGGTTCGTGGCGGCGAAGGTGTCGCACTGGTGCGGGTCACCGGTCTGATACCCGATGGTGAACCACTTCTGCCGTTGTGCGGCGGACCCGTGCGTCCACGACTCCGGGTTGACGCGCCCGGTTGTCTCCCGTTGGATGCGGTCATCGCCCACCGACGCCGCGGCCGAGAGCGCGTCGGCAATGTCCTTGTCGCTCAACGGCTGCAGGTACGGCACGCCGGTGCTTTCCTGCTTGACCGTCGACGCGTAGTGCGCCCAGATGCCGGCGTAGCAGTCCGCCTGTAACTCGGTGCGCACGCCGTTGCCGCCGGCGCCCTGCGCGCCCTGCTGCGAACGGCCCAGGACGCCCTGCAGCTGCTGCACGTGATGGCCGTATTCGTGGGCGACCACGTACTCCTGCGCGAATGGTCCACCGCTGGAACCGAATTTGTCGACCAGCTCCTGGAAGAAGTCGGTGTCGAAGTAAGCGGTCTGATCGACCGGGCAATAGAACGGCCCGACCGCGGTGGTGGCCGCGCCGCAGCCGGTCTCCACCTGGCCGGTGAACAGCCGCACGCGCGGGCGGGTGTAGCCCGGCATCAGCTGATGCCAGACCGCGTCCACCGAATTGCCGGTGGCGATCACGCGGCACTGCACGTACTTGTTGGCGTCGGCGCCGGTCTTGCACTGGCCCAGGTCGAACCCGGGCGCCGAGTAGCCGCCCGTGTTCATCTGCTGGGAGTTCATCACGCGGCCGGGGTCGACCCCGAAGAACAACGCCGCGAGCAGGATCAGGAGCCCGACGCCGCCGCCACCGACGGCCATACCCATGCCGCCCATACCGCCCGACGACGACGCGGTGCTGGTGTCGATCTGCATACCCTCGTTGAAGGTCATCGCACCCTCCTAATGCTGCTGGGCCGCGCGCGCATCGGTATAGCTACGCAGATTACGCAGAAACCGGCGCAGGCCCAGGTTCAGCAGCGGCCCGGCGAACAACATCGCCAGCCGCGCCGGCCCGGCCGGCTGCTGCGCCATGGTCCAGGTCAGCCGGCAGCCACCGGGAATGACTTCCACCCGGTAATCCTCGGCGAACGCGGCCACCGACCGCGTCGAGCACTCGTTGAACCGAAACGCCATGTGGCTAAACGGTTCCCACGCGATGAACTCCTCGTCGCCGACGATGCCACCGCGCATCTCGACGACGCGGGTGGTGCCGACGCCGCGCGGCTCGGGACTGGTCCAGGTCACCTTGGTGATCACCGGGGCCCAGCGCGGCCAGGACTCGGCGTCGGCGAGCACCTCGAACAGCTGCTCGGGTGTGATGGCGAGGTCGACACTGTTGCGGAATCGGAATGGCGCGTTCTCGATGAAGCTGAGGTCGACGCGCTCGCAGGCGTACATGGCCTCTAACCTAGCCCGGACCGTCGCTGGCGGCGGCCAGCAGCGGCACCAGGATGTCGCTGATCGGCGTCGCCAGGTTGTGGGCGCGGGCCTTGCGGATGATCACCTCGTTGCGGATCTCCCACTCCAGCCGCCGGCCGTTTTCCGCGTCGGCCAGCATCGAGGTGCTCATGTCTTCGGGAACATGACGAAACATCTCGACCAACTCGTCGACCACGCCGTCCGGCAGTCTGGCGCCCTCGGCCCGCGCGACGGCCAGGCATTCGGCGACATAGCGCCGGGACAACGCGGCGACGTCCTCGCGGCGGAACATGCCCGAGCGCCGCCGTGACAGCACCATCAACCCGGCCAGCGCGTTGGTGAGCAGCTTGCGCCAGGCCCCCGTGAGGAAGTCGGGGTCGCACTCCACGTGGCAGCCGGCGCCGCGCAGCAGCTCGGCGACGCTCTCGGCAGAGGGCCCGGAGGGCAGCACCAGCCGGGCCTCGGTGCGCAATCGCACCCAGCCGTCGGGCTGGGTCTCGGCCGAATACCACACGATGCCCGGGATCACGGGGGAGGAAGGGCAGTGCGGCTTGACCTGGTCGACCTGCTCGACACCGTTTTGCAGCACGGCGACGATAGTGTGCTCGTCGCACAGCCGCGCCAGCCAGCTGGCCGCCTCGTCGTTCTGGGTGGCCTTGACCGCCAGCACGACCACGTCGACCGTGCCGGTGATCTCGGCGGGATCGGTGAGCACCGGGCCGGGCACCACGATCGGCTCTTCGCCGTCGGGCCGCAGCTCGATGCTGTCGCGGGGAGTGTGGCCGCAGACCAGGACCGAATGCCCGGCCTTGTGGAGCAGCGCGGCGACCGTCGTGCCGACGGCGCCGGGACCGACGAGTGCGATGGTGGTGGCGATAGGACCGAAAATACCTGCTCTAGACTGGTCACTCGTCCAAAGCCTGCTGAAAGGGAGTGTTTGTGCTGCGCAGCCACGCCGCTGGTTCGCTACGGGCTAGCGACGCCGGACAGCAGGTGACGTTGGCCGGCTGGGTGGCGCGCCGCCGCGACCACGGCGGTGTCATCTTCATCGATCTGCGCGACGCCTCCGGTGTGGCGCAGGTCGTGTTCCGCGCCCCCGACGTACTGGCCCAGGCGCACCGGCTGCGCGCCGAGTTCTGCATCGCGGTCGACGGCGTCGTGGAGATCCGCCCGGAAGGCAACGCCAACACCGAGATCGCCACCGGCGAGATCGAGGTCAACGCGACCTCGTTGACCGTGCTCGGCGAGAGCGCCCCGCTGCCGTTCCAGCTCGACGAGCCCGCCGGCGAGGAGCTGCGGTTGAAGTACCGCTACCTCGACCTGCGCCGGGACGGCCCGGCCGCGGCAATTCGGTTGCGCTCCAAGGTGAATGCGGCTGCCCGCGCGGTGCTGGATCGCCACGACTTCGTCGAGATCGAGACCCCGACCATCACCCGATCGACACCCGAGGGCGCGCGCGACTTCCTGGTGCCGGCCCGCCTGCACCCGGGTTCGTTCTATGCCCTGCCGCAAAGCCCGCAGCTGTTCAAGCAGCTGCTGATGGTGGCCGGGATGGAGCGCTACTACCAGATCGCCCGCTGCTACCGCGACGAGGATTTCCGCGCCGACCGGCAGCCGGAGTTCACCCAGCTCGACATGGAGATGAGCTTCGTCGACGCCGAAGACGTGATCGCGATCTCCGAGGAGATCTTGGCCGCGCTGTGGGAGCTGATCGGCTACCGGCTTCCGACCCCGATCCCGCGGATCACCTACGCCGACGCCATGCGACGGTTCGGCTCCGACAAACCCGACATGCGGTTCGGGCTGGAGCTCGTCGAGTGCGGAGAGTTCTTCAAGGACACCACGTTTCGCGTTTTCCAGGCCCCGTATGTCGGCGCGGTGGTGATGCCCGGCGGGGCCGCACAGCCGCGCCGCACGCTGGACGGCTGGCAGGAGTGGGCCAAACAGCGCGGGCACCGCGGACTGGCCTACGTGCTGGTCGGAGACGACGGCACGCTGGGCGGCCCGGTGGCCAAGAACCTCAGCGAGCGAGAACGCGACGGCCTGGCCGCGCACGTCGGCGCCAAGCCGGGGGACTGCGTCTTCTTTTCCGCGGGCCCGGCGAAGTCGTCGCGGGCGCTGTTGGGCGCCGCCCGCGGCGAGATCGCAAGCCGGCTCGACATGATCGACCCGAACGCGTGGGCGTTCGTCTGGGTTGTCGACCCGCCGCTGTTCGAGCCCGCCGAAGAGGCGACCGCCGCCGGCGACGTGGCGGTCGGCTCCGGAGCGTGGACCGCGGTGCACCACGCGTTCACCTCGCCCAAGCCCGAGCACGAGGACGCGGTCGACAGCGATCCCGGCAGTGTGCTGGCCGACGCGTACGACATCGTCTGCAACGGCAACGAGATCGGCGGCGGCTCGATCCGTATCCATCGCCGCGACGTCCAGGAGCGCGTGTTCGCGGTGATGGGCCTGGACAAGGCCGAGGCCGAGGAGAAGTTCGGATTCCTGTTGGAGGCGTTCATGTTTGGCGCGCCGCCGCACGGCGGCATCGCGTTCGGCTGGGACCGGATCAACGCGCTGCTGTCCGGCGTCGACTCCATCCGCGAGGTGATCGCCTTCCCGAAGACCGGCGGCGGCGTCGACCCGCTGACCGATGCGCCGGCGCCGATCACGGCCCAGCAGCGCAAGGAATCCGGAATAGACGCCAAGCCGGAACCCGCCTAACGGCGTGCGTCGGCCCGCCACCTGTTTCAAGGTGGCGGGCTTTGCGCGCCTTACACTTTCCGGGTCTGTACCGGCGCGTGATTGGGCGGTGCGACCGGCGGGTGGGGGTGCGTGCGTGCCGGGGCATCGGTGACGACCGTCTTGCCGTTGGTGCACGTGACGAGCTTGCCGCCGACGATGACGCCCTGGCCCTCGTCGATCGGGATGTCGTAGCCGTCCGGGTCGGTGTAGTGGCATCCGCCGCTGGGGCCGGTGGGCCCGTTGGGCTCGGCATACGCGGTGGCGGGGGCCAACGCGACAATGGCCAGCGCGCCGAAGAGCATCGCGGCGTACCGAAAGCGAGTGCGTTTCCGGCTGGTTGATGTGTTCTTCATGGTGATCTCCCTTAGGTTGTCGCCGCCCGTTTTGGGCCGCGTTCATCGACTAGGGGCAACGAGGAGCACAAAAATGGACACTTTCTGTCCGGAATAGACGCCAAACCGGAAAAGGTTGACCAGGCATGACCCAAGGCATCCCTGACACCGACACCATCAACGCGTTCAACAGCGGCATCGTCGACGAGTTCCGCGCCAACGACGGAAAGGTCGGCGGCCAATTCGCCGGTGCCAACCTGTTGCTGCTCACCACGACGGGCGCCAAGTCCGGCAAGAAGCGGACGTCACCGCTGGCGTACTTCCGCATCGACGGCAAGCTGATCATCATCGGCTCCTTCGCCGGCGCCCCGGTCAGTCCGGCATGGGTGCACAACCTGCGCGCCAACCCGGCGGCCCACGTCGAGATCGGTACCGACACGTTCGACGTGACGGCCCGCGAGCTGCCGACCGCGGAGCGCGACGAGCTCTTCGAAAAGGTCGCTGCCGCGGCGCCGGGCTTCGCGGAGTATCAGTCCAAGACCACCCGGGTGATCCCGCTCTTCGAATTGCAAACGACCTAGCCCCACCGAGCGACCCCGTGCGCGGTGGGGTAAGTAAGCGTGATGAGCGCTTCGCTGTTGACGCGGCCGTCGGGGGCGAAGGCCGCCGTCGTCGCGGGTTTGAAACGGGTCCGCGACCTGTGGTTCACGCTGCTGCAGACGTCGGTGGCCGCGGGCCTGGCCTGGTATCTCGCCCACGATGTGCTCGCGCATCCGCAGCCGTTCTTCGCGCCGATCGCCGCGGCCGTGTCGTTGTCGATCAGTAACGTGCTGCGCGCCCAACGCGCCATCCAGATGATGATCGGCGTCACGCTGGGAATCGGGGTGGGCACCGTTGTGCAGGGCCTGCTGGGGCCCGGCGCCGTCCCCATCGCGGTCGCCGCGCTGATCGCGCTCCTGGTCGCGGTGTTCATCGGTCAGGGCTACATCGGCCAGGGCATGATGTTCGCCAACCAGACCGTCGTGTCGTCGATCCTGGTGCTGGCGTTGTACCGCAGCGGGGTCGGTTTCGAGCGCATCTTCGACGCGCTGATCGGCGGCTGCCTGGCCATCGTCTTCGCCGTCGTCCTGTTCCCCGCCGACCCGCTGGAGGTGTTGCGCAGCGCGCGCATCGGAGTGCTGGGGACGCTGCGCGCGGTGCTGGCCCGCACCGCGGACATCGCGTCGGGCCGCAGGGCGCCGGCGCCCGACTGGCCGCTGTCGGCCGTCGACAGGGTGCACGGGCAGCTGGGTGGCCTTATTGGCGCCCGCACCACCGCCCGCCACGTGGTGCGGATCGCGCCGCGGCGGTGGGGGATGCGTGGCGTCGTGCAGGCCGCCGAGCACCAGGCCGTGCAGGTGGCGCTGCTCGCGGGTTCCGTGCTGCAGCTGGCGCGTGCCGTCGCGCCCCCGGACGACGCCGGCTGCGATCTTGGGCCCCCGGTGCCGGACGTGCTGGTCGACCTCGCGGCGGCCACGGCGCTCGCCGATTCGGATCCCGCGGGGGCGTGCGCCTACGTGGCCGCCGCGCGCCGCCACGCGTCGACGCTGCACGCCGGCGCCCGCGAGCGCACCGAGGTGGTGCTCGCCGACGTCGTCCAGGCCTGCGTGGACGACGTGCAGCGGGTCATCGACCTGCGGGCGCTATGACCGGGGCTCAGAAGGAGCCGGTCAGGAATTCCTCGACAAGTTTCTTGGGCGCCTGGGTCAGCCAGGCCTCGGTGATCAGCTCCTCGAGGCCGCGGGCCTCGATCTCGGCCAGTCTGACCAGCACCGCCGGATACCCGTCGAAGTGCGGGGTGGTGAAGTAGATGGCCGGCTCGTCGGCGATCAACGCGAACTTGACGCCCTCGTCGGACACCCGGACGCCGAGAATGTCGCCCTCGGGTGGCTCGGCACCGCTTGCCGTCAGCGCCTCGCGGTCCGACGGGCGCAGCGGACGCTCCCACGCCAGCAACTTCTTGCCGACCCGCCAGTCATGCGGTGACTGTTCGGAGGTCAGCGGTAGCTCGCCAACGATGCGGGCGACGTCGTCCCACGTGGCCACACCACGATTGTGCGCCGGTTATGGTGCGGTTGGTGCCGTATTGGCAATCGATTACGAGGAGGTGGCGGGTTGTCTTCGGAAGCGTCTCAGGTGCAGGCTCCGGTTACCCGCCGCCATCGCGTCACCCATCGCACCGAGTACCGCTACTCCGACACGGTGACCAGCTCCTACGGCCGCGGTTTTCTCACCCCGCGGGATTCACTGCGGCAGCGCTGCATCGCGCACCGGCTGGATATCGAGCCGGCTCCCGCCGACATCTCCACCAGCCCCGACGCCTACGGCAACGTCAGCTCCTTTTTCCACGTCACCGAGCCGCATCGCACCCTCACGATCACCAGCGACTCCATCGTCGACGTGTATCCGCTGCCCCTCGAGACGTACACCAGCGGCCCGGCCGTGGCGCCCTGGGAGGAAGCCCGGCCGGCCGGACCCCGGGGGGCGCTGGCGACCGAGTTCACCCTGGACCTCGATCCGCCCGAGATCACCGACGCCGTGCGCGAATACGCGGCCCCCAGCTTCGTGCCCGGGCGCCCGCTGGTCGAGGTGTTGTGCGACCTCGCGTCCCGGATCTTCACCGACTTCACCTACCGGTCGGGGTCGACGACGATTTCCACCGGGGTGAACGAGGTTCTGGCGGCCCGGGAGGGGGTATGCCAAGACTTCGCGAGGCTGGCGATCGCCTGCCTGCGAGCCAATGGTCTGGCGGCGTGTTATGTGTCCGGTTATCTGGCCACCGACCCGCCGCCTGGAAAGGACCGGATGATCGGTATCGACGCCACCCATGCCTGGGCCTCGGTGTGGACACCGCGGGAGCCCGGCCAGTTCGAATGGCTGGGCCTCGATCCCACCAACGACCAGATGGTCGACCAGCGCTACATCGTCGTCGGGCGCGGCCGCGACTACGCGGACGTGCCGCCGCTGCGGGGCATCATCTACACGGACGCGGAGAACAGCGTGATCGACGTCGCCGTGGACGTGGTGCCGTTCGAGGGTGACGAGCTGGATGCGTGATTTTCACTGCCCCAACTGCGGCCAGCGTCTGACGTTCGAGAACTCCACCTGCCTGGCGTGTGGTAGCGCGCTGGGGTTCTCGCTCGAGAACATGGCCCTGCTGGTGATCACCACCGGTGAGGACGGCGACAAGTCCGGCTTCGTCTGCGCCAGCGAGTATGAATTATGCGCCAATCGCCATCTCGCCGAATGCAATTGGTTGGTTTCCATCAACAACCCAGGCGGACTGTGCACATCGTGCGCGCTGACGCTGGAACGGCCCAACGACAACGACGCCGACGGACTGGCCGCGTTCGCCCGGGCCGAGGCGGCCAAGCGGAGGCTGGTCGCCGAGCTGTCCGAATTGAAGTTGCCGATAGTCGGGCGTGACCGGGATCCCGACTACGGCTTGGGATTTCGCCTGCTGTCCAGCGCGCACGAGAAGGTGATAACCGGCCACGACAACGGCGTCATCACACTGGATTTGGCCGAGGGCGACGACGTCCATCGCGAACAGCTGCGGGTCGAGATGGAAGAGCCGTACCGGACGCTGCTCGGCCACTTCCGGCACGAGGTGGGGCATTACTACTTCTACCGGCTGATCACTCCGTCCAGCGATTACCTGGCACGGTTCAACGAGCTGTTCGGCGATCCCGACGCCGACTATCAGGAGGCGCTGGATCGGCATTACAGCGAAGGTGCGCCGCAGGGTTGGCAGGAGAGCTTCGTGTCGTCGTATGCGACCATGCACCCCGCCGAGGATTGGGCCGAGACCTTCGCCCATTACCTGCACATCCGCGACACGCTGGACACCTGCGCCTGGTGCGGCCTGGCCCCGGCGTCGGCGACCTTCGACCGGCCTGCCTTGGGCCCCAGCGCATTTCCGAACATCATCGAGATGTGGCTGCCGTTGTCGTGGTCGCTGAACATGGTGAACCGTTCGATGGGCCACGACGACCTGTATCCCTTCGTGTTGCCCGCGGCCGTCCTGGAGAAGATGCAGTTCATCCACACCGTCATCGACGAGGTGACTTCGGATTCGAAGGGGCCCACCGCGGTTAGTGCCTAGACGCCGGCTAGGCCGGCATCACGCGGCGTTCGTCGCCTCCCCACAGCGGCCGCATGGCGATCGGCAGCGCCAGCTGTGTTTCGGTGATCGCCTCGGCCAGATCGCGCAACTCGGTTTGGATCGCGGCGAGCAGGTCCGCCAGCTGCGCGCGGCGCCCGTCGGTGACCTCGTCCAACTCGTCGGGATGCGACCGGCGCAGCCGCGTTCCGATCTCGTCGACCAGCCGCTCCGGGCGCGACGATCCCGACGAGCCGGGCAGGTCCTTGAGGTCGGCCCGCAGCCGCTCCACCTGATAGAGCAGCGATCGCGGGTTTTGCGCGTCGAACAGCATCAGCTCGGTCATCGCGGCGACGCTGACCTTGCCGACCGTGCGGCGCCGGTAGATCACCGACGATTCGCACGCCACCAGCGTGGACTCGATGATGGCCTGCTCGGCGGCGGCGCCGCGCACGGTGGTCATCGTGGCTCCCAGCAACGCGGTCAGCCAGAGGCCGCGCTCGATGCGTTTGCCGATGTCCATCATCGTCCAGCCCACGTCGCGCACCATCGACTCGCCGGCGATCCCGGCCAGCGTCAGCATCCCGGCCAGCGTCTGCGAATGCGCCGAGGCGAGCACGCTGTCGGCCCGGGCGGTGCGCGACCAGCTGTCCAACGACACGTGGATGGTGCTGGCCGGCGTGGAGCGCGCGCTGGCCCACAA
>NZ_MBEU01000055.1 GCF_001954275.1 Mycobacterium sp. IS-836
GGGTCCCCGCGGTCCGCGCGTCCGGGGGGGCGCGCGGGGCGCCGGGGGGGGGCCGGGGGCGGGCGCCCCCCCGGCAGGGGGCGCCGCGCCCACCCCCCCCCCCCCCCCCCGCCCCGCCGGCCGCCGCCCCCCCCCCCGGGGGGCCCGACCCCCCCCCCGCCCCCCGTGGCGTCGCCCCCCCGCCCCCCCCAACCACCGCTGCGCTCGGCGTGAATCTCGTTGAGCCGTGCGGTCAGTCGCTCGGCCAGCCGCCGCGAGTTGGCGAACACGATGGTCGAACCGTGCGATTCGATCAGGTCGACGAGCCGCGCTTCGACGTCCGGCCAGATGGTGTTGTTCGCCAGGTTGGCCATGTCGGGCACCGGCACTTGCACGGTCAGCTCGACGGTCTTGGCCGACGGCGGGGCCACGATGGTCGTCGGCGCCTGGCCGGACAGGAACCGGGCGAGTTCCTCGGGCGGACGCACGGTCGCCGAGAGCCCGATGCGCTGGGCGGGCCGGCCCCCGGGGACGTCGCGTGACAGGTCGTCGAGGCGCTCGAGCGACAGGGCCAGGTGCGCGCCGCGCTTGCCGCCGGCGATGGCGTGGATCTCGTCGACGATCACGGTCCGCACGCCGGCCAGGGTTTCGCGCGCGGACGAGGTCAGCATCAAAAACAGCGACTCCGGCGTGGTGATCAGCACGTCGGGCGGGGAGTTGATGAGCTGACGACGGACGGCGGGTGGGGTGTCGCCGGAACGGACCCCGACGCTGATGTTCGGTGCGGGCTGGCCGTGGCGCTCGGCGATCCGGGTGAGGCCGGCCAGCGGGGTGCGCAGGTTGCGCTCGACGTCGACGGCCAGCGCCTTGAGCGGTGACACGTAGAGCACCCGGGTCCCGGACGGGCGCTCGGCGCCGCCGGCGAGGCTATCCAGGGCCCACAGGAAAGCCGCCAGCGTCTTACCGGACCCGGTGGGCGCGATCACAAGAGTGTTGTCGCCGTCGGCGATCGCGTCCCACGCGTCCGCCTGCGCGGTGGTCGGAGTGGCGAAGGTGCTGCCGAACCACTCACGCGTGATCGCGCTGAACCGGCCTAGCGGGTCGCGAGTGGTCATCTAGCCATGGTGCCAACAGGCACCGACAAAAACGATCGGCTAGCGCGGTTCGAGACGAGCGGTCGCCATCGCGTGGGACAGCTCGTCGGGGATCTCCGGCACCCGGGCGATCGCGTCGAACAACGCGTGCGCGCACGAATCGGCGAGGCGGTCGGCGTTGGTGCTGGGGTCGATGATGCGCTGCCGGCACGTCTCGAAGGTGAACGCGAGCCAGCCGTGGCAGATCACCCGCAGGTCCCGTTCGACGTCGGGTTCCAGCTTCGTCCCCAGCTTGTGGACGAGCTCGGCGATGCGGCTCATGATGTGTTCCATTTGCCGGTTCTTGGCGTCGTCCTCCACGCCCAGCAGAACCGGGTCCGACCGGCCCAGGCCGACGTATGCGGCCCACGCCGCCTCCGGGTTCTGCTCGTGATAGGCCATGTAGGCGAGCACACCGCTGCGCACCTCTTCGAACATCGTCAGTCCGGTGGCGGTGTCCTTGTTGGTGGTTTCGTACAGCCGGTCGGCCTCGTCCTTGACGACGGCGGCGAAGAACGCGCGCTTGTCGGGGAAGTAGTGATACATCAGGGCCCGGGACACGCCGGCGCGCTCGGCGATCTCGTCGATACGGACCTCGTCGTAGGGCCGCTTCCCGAAGACTTCGGCACCTAGCGCGAGCAGCTCGGCGCGCCGATCCTCTGGGGATAACCGCCTCCTGGCTGTCGGCATGTGTCAGATAGTACTCACGGTGTTCAAGATCACTCGCCGACTGCGCGTTATTCGAACTTCCCCCCTGGCCAGCGGTAACTCGCCCGAGTAATTGACGGTGTTGGTACTTCGGCGCGCGGAGGCCTTCCCGCTGCCGACCCCCGCCATTTCGCGCGCCGCTTTGGTGGCTGCTGCTAGGCCGGCGACGCAGGCGATATCGAGGCGGTAAGCGGTTTACCCGGGTTTAGCGCGGGGTATCTGCTCCCATGCGCCTTCTCGCCGGGCCGGCAGGACGGGGCGGGAGGAAATTTCAATAACGCGGTAATAAATGCCGCGTAACGAACGATGGATCAAGAGCAGCCGGAGATATGAGGTTCTCAGATGCCAAAAGCGGATGAGCGATCACGAGGTGATCGCTTAGGCCAGGAAGACGGCGAGGTACACGCCGCCATCCGTTTTGCCGCCCTGGCCACGGCCGCCGGCGTCGGGTTCATCGTCCTGGCCGCGTTGTGGGTCAGCACGTGCCCGGGGACGGGCGTCGACACCGCGGCGTGCGGCGCGCCCCAGCGGACGGTGCTGGCATTGGGGGGACCGCTGATTCTCCTGGCCGGCGGGCTCTGGGCATTCCTGCGCACCTACCAGGTATGGCGCCACGAGGGGACCTGGTGGGGATGGCATGGCGCGGGCTGGTTTCTGCTGACGCTGACCGCGGTGACGGTCTCTATGGGCGTGCCCGCGATCGCGGGACCGGTTCTGGCCCTTTAGCCGCTTCCGGCGCTTAGCTGACGGCGCGCTGGCGCGGCGGGCTCTTGGCGCCCGTGACGTGCCACTGCTCGTCGATGCGGCTCACGCGGCGAAGCTCTACGACGAACCACAGCGCCCCGGCCACGGTGCCGAGGACCGCGACGAGGACCGTCGTGGGCAGCCATTCGTAGTGTCCGTACGCGGCGGCCGCCGCGGTGGCGATCATCCCGGCGACTGCGACGACGAACAGGATGAATCCCGGCCAGAAGAGGTTGTCCTTCATCGTGATACCAGCGTGAGGTTGCGTGGTCCGGAAATGGTCCGTCGGATCGTGATGCCTGTCTCCCATCACCTCTCCCTCCGCCTCTCCCTCCGCCAATGACGGATGAGATAACCAACCTTCTAAAACGCCGTCAGATAGGGCCTGGCGCCTCGCGAACCAGCGCCTCGGGCAGCGTGATCGCCCCGACCGTCGTCACGAGCCAGACGACGGTCGTCGCGGCAATCCAGGACGCGCCGCCGTGGATGGTGAGCCCGTGAGTGAACCCCGACGCCAGACCCAACGCGACGACCGTCAGCGCGAGCCCGGTGCCGCCGAAGAGCAGCGACGCGTACGCGCGCGGCAACCGCAAAATCCACGGGGACAGGATCGCCTGCAACACCGAGAACACCACCACCGCGACCACGAATCCGGACACCGACACCCGAACGCCGGGGACAACCCAGGCGGCCACCGCCAGGCCGATCGCCCACGATCCCAGAAGCACAACTGCCCGAAGCAGAATTTGCCTCATGACGACAAGTGTAGGTCTCGCGGTTGCCGCCGTTAAGGGCCGCGATTACGGACCGCGATCGCCAATCGCAAACCGCTTCGGAGGGTTCGCCAGAAAACCCGGTCGTTGCGGTTACCGGGCGCGCGGAGCGGGTATCTGGACTAGACCATGAATGAGTGCCGCGATGCTGCGTTAGCGTGGTTATCCCATCATGGGAGACAAAATCACGAAGGCACCGACATAGATGGCTATCGCGATAACGACCAATACGACCAGCGTGATCCCGGCGACGACTGCGACGCGCTTGAGCCGGCGCGTCCGCACAGTGTCGGTCGTGTCAGGCCCGTTCATATCGGGTGGAATACCCGGCGGGAATCGTGACTAACCGGCTCGATCACGCGGCCGAAGGCGGGCTGCGAAGCGGAAGTAGTGTCAGTCAAACATTGCCGGGAGACCATATGACCGATGCGCGATTGCACGGGAGCAAGCGCCAGCGAGGCCACCGCGCCGTCGAGGTACACGTTGCTGCACGCCTGGAAAACCTGGCGATGCTGCGCACCCTGGTCGGTGCCATCGGCACCTTCGAGGATCTCGATTTCGACGCCGTGGCGGACCTACGGCTCGCGGTCGACGAAGTGTGCACTCGGTTGATCCGGTCGGCCACCCCCGATGCCACGCTCGTCGTATTGGTCGACCCGCTCGACGACGAATTGATAGTGGAGGCGTCCGCGGCGTGCGACACTCACGACGTGGTGGCCCCGGGTAGCTTCAGCTGGCACGTGCTGACCTCGTTGGCCGACGACGTCCAGACTTTCCATGACGGTCGCGAACCCAGTGAAGCCGGCAGCGTTTTCGGTATCGCGCTGACGGCGCGAAAGGCGGCCGCCACCCGGTGACGGCCCGAGATGCCGGCGGTTCGGATACGCGGCCGAACGAATACGCCGATGTTCCGGACATGTTCCGGGAATTGGCTACTTTTCCCGCCGACTCCATGGAATTCCAGCGCCAGCGGGACAAGATCGTCGAGCGGTGCCTGCCGCTGGCCGATCACATCGCCCGGCGGTTCGAGGGGCGGGGGGAACCGCGCGACGACCTGGTTCAGGTCGCCCGGGTCGGGCTGGTCAACGCGGTGGTCCGCTTCGACATCGACGCCGGGTCGGACTTCGTCTCGTTCGCGGTGCCCACGATCATGGGAGAGGTCCGACGGCACTTCCGCGACAACAGCTGGTCGGTCAAGGTTCCGCGGCGGCTTAAGGAACTGCACCTGCGGCTGGGCACCGCCACCGCCGATCTGTCCCAGCGGCTCGGCCGGGCCCCGACCGCGACCGAACTGGCCGGCGAACTGGGAATGGATCGCGACGAGGTCATCGAGGGCCTGGTGGCGGGCAGCTCCTACAACACGTTGTCCATCGACAGCGGCGGCGGCAGCGACGACGACGACGCCCGCGCGATCGCCGACACTCTGGGCGACGTGGATACCGGCCTGGATCAGATCGAGAACCGCGAATCGCTGCGACCGCTGCTCGAGGCGCTGCCCGAGCGGGAGCGGACGGTGTTGGTGCTGCGCTTCTTCGAATCGATGACCCAGACGCAAATCGCCGACCGGGTCGGCATCTCACAGATGCACGTGTCTCGGCTGCTGTCTAAATCGCTAACCCGATTGCGCGACCAGTTGCGGTAGCGCCACCGGCGGCCCAGGTCGTCGACTGCAGCAGCGGCTCGTCGGCCGGTGACGTCACCGGCAGGGTGCCGTCCGGGTCGCAGACACGCAGCAACCGCGAGACCGCCGCATTCGTTACCATCGCCCAGGACGTCTGGGCGGCCGAGCACACCACGTTAATGCGATGCAGCGCCGAAAAACCGGCTGTACCAATGAATTCCAGTCCGCGCAGGTCCACTATCACGCGCTGGGAAGGGCTGGCGCTGCGGCGCACATACTCGGCGAGCTGATCCGAGTTGGCGGCATCGAGCTCACCGTCGACGGTGATCACCATGCCCCCCGGCTCCCAGCGGGCGCTGAATTGGGCGGTGTGGCTTTGTTGCCAAGATTGGGTCACAGGCATTGCGTACTCCCTCGCTACCGGAGGATTCGTGCGGTGCAATACGCCAGCCGCGCGTCCTAAAACGCTTGAGGGCAGGGAATTCGCCTACCTCGACGTCAGCGACGTATTCCGGGTGGCTGTGAACTCAACCTGTCCCGAACCCTACCCGTGCCTGGACGGCCCGACAACGTTTCGCGAGTATTGCCGGTCGGACCCTTACTTGATCTCGGCGAGCACCGTGCCCTGGGTGATGGCGGCGCCGGCTTCGACCGCGAGTCCGGTGATGGTGCCGTCCTTGTGCGCGGTGACCGGGTTCTCCATCTTCATCGCCTCGAGGACCACGACCAAGTCGCCGGCGGCGACCTCCTGGCCCTCCTCGACCGCCACCTTGACGACCGTGCCCTGCATGGGTGCGGTGACCGCGTCACCCGACGCCGCCGCGCCGGAATGCGAACCGCGCTTGCGGGGCTTGGGCTTTTTGCGGATGGCGCCGACGGCGTCGGTGGTGGCGCCGTTGGACAGCGCGAGGTCCGCCGGCAACGAGACTTCGAGCCGCCGGCCGCCGACCTCGACCACCACTTTCTGCCGCGGCCGCGCGTCCTCGTCGTCCAGCGGCTGGCCGCCGGTGAAGGGCTCGACGGTGTTGTTCCACTCGGTCTCGATCCAGCGGGTGTGCACCGAGAATCCGTCGTCGTCGCCGATGAACGCCGGGTCGGACACCACGGCGCGATGGAACGGGATCACCGTGGCGAGGCCCTCGACCTCGAATTCGTCCAGCGCGCGCCGCGCCCGAGCCAGCGCCTCGTTGCGGTCGGCGCCGTAGACGATCAGCTTGGCCAGCATCGAGTCGAACTGCCCGCCGATCACCGAGCCGGTCTCGACGCCGGAGTCCAGCCGCACGCCCGGACCGGTGGGCGGGTGGAACTTGTTCACGGGGCCGGGGGCCGGCAGGAAGTTGCGGCCCGCATCCTCACCGTTGATGCGGAATTCGATGGCGTGCCCGCGCGGCGTGGGATCCTCGGTGAGCTCCAGCCTGTCGCCGTTGGCGATCTTGAACTGCTGCAGCACCAGGTCGATGCCGGCGGTCTCCTCGGTGACCGGGTGCTCGACCTGCAGGCGGGTGTTGACCTCCAGGAACGAGATCAACCCGTCCTGGCCGACCAGGTATTCGACGGTTCCGGCGCCGTAGTAGTGGGCCTCTTTGCAGATCCGCTTGGCGGACTCGTGGATCTCCTTGCGCTGGGCGTCGGTCAGGAACGGCGCCGGCGCCTCCTCCACCAGCTTCTGGAAGCGGCGTTGCAGCGAGCAGTCGCGGGTGCCGGCGACGACGACGTTGCCGTGCTGGTCGGCGATCACCTGCGCCTCGACGTGGCGGGGCTTGTCCAGGTAGCGCTCGACGAAGCACTCGCCGCGGCCGAACGCCGACACCGCCTCGCGCACCGCCGACTCGTACAGCTCGGGAATCTCCTCGATGGTGCGGGCCACCTTCATGCCCTTGCCGCCGCCGCCGAAGGCCGCCTTGATCGCGATCGGCACGCCGTATTCCTTGG
This sequence comes from Mycobacterium sp. IS-836, assembly GCF_001954275.1. Taxonomy (GTDB): domain Bacteria; phylum Actinomycetota; class Actinomycetes; order Mycobacteriales; family Mycobacteriaceae; genus Mycobacterium. The sequence goes on from NZ_MBEU01000055.1 coordinate 6,891, forward strand.
CGAAGGCCACCACCTCGTCGGCGTCCTTGACCGGGTCGGGGGTGCCGGGAACCAGCGGCGCCTGCGCGCGGGCGGCGATGTGGCGGGCGGTGACCTTGTCGCCCAGGTCGCGGATGGACTGCGGGCTGGGGCCTATCCAGATCAGGCCGGCATCGATGACCGCCTGGGCGAAGTCGGCGTTCTCCGAAAGGAATCCGTACCCGGGGTGGATGGCGTTGGCGCCGGACTTCTCTGCCGCGTCGAGGATCTTCCCGAAGTCCAGGTAGGACTCCGCCGACGTCTGACCGCCCAGGGCGAACGCCTCGTCGGCCAGGCGCACGTGCGGCGCCTCGGCGTCGGGCTCGGCGTACACCGCCACGCTGGGCAGGCCCGCGTCGCGGGCCGCCCGGATCACCCGGACAGCGATCTCGCCACGGTTGGCGACGAGCACCTTGGCGATCCTCGAGCTGGCGTGATTGGCCACTTCGCCTCCTGTTTGGCTGGACGTCTCTTTGTCTAAGAGAATTTCTTACAAGTCTTGTCCGGGGAAGTTTATGCGCCGCGCCGTGGGCGCTGATACCCGGTCTCCGATCCGTTTGAAGATCACGTTTGCGATCACGCCGCCTCGCGCAGCCGCCGTTTGATGCGGGCCAGCATCGCCGACATGCCGCGCAACCGCAGCGGGCTGATCAGAGCGGCCAGACCCAGCTCGGCGTAGAAATCCTCGGGTACCGCGAGAATGTCGGCGGCGGGTTGTTCGTCGAGCCCGGCGGCCAGGATCGAGGCAAACCCGCGGGTCGTCGGCGCCTCGGCGGGCGCGCTGAAGTACAGCCGCACCCGATCCGGGTCGTGCGCGTCGACATGCAAAAACAGCGGTGACTGGCACTCGGGGACCGGCTCCATGGCCGCTTGTTCCATGTCGGCGGGCAGCTCCGGCAGGTCGTTGGCGAATTCGAGCAGCAACGTCAGTTTGTCCTGGCCCTGCACTTCGGCGAAGTCGGACACCACCTCGGCCAGCGGCGCGGGCAGACTCATCAGACCGGCACGGCTCCCGGTTCCTCGCCGGCGACGATCGGCACCCGCACGGTGTTGCCCCACTCGGTCCACGACCCGTCGTAATTGCGCACCCCGGGCTTGCCCAGCAAATGGGTGAGCACGAACCAGGTGTGGCTGGACCGCTCGCCGATGCGGCAGTAGACGATGGTCTTGTCGTCCGGCTGCACAAAGCCGTACAGCTCTTCCAGCTCTTCGCGGCTGCGGAAGCGGCCACTCTCGTCGGCCGCCTTGCCCCACGGGATCGACCGGGCGGTGGGGATGTGGCCTGCGCGCAGCGCGCCCTCTTCGGGGTAGTCGGGCATGTGGGTGCGCTTGCCGGTGTACTCGTCGGGCGAGCGCACGTCGATCAGCGGCTGGCTGCCGAGGTTGGCCAGCACGTCGTCCTTGAACGCGCGGATCGGCGCGTCGTTGCGCTGCACGACGGGATAGCCCGACGAGGTCTTGGTGGGGACCTCGAGCGTCATGTCCCGGCGATCGGACAGCCATAGGTCGCGCCCGCCGTTGAGCAGCCGCACGTCGGCGTGGCCGAACAACGTGAACACCCACAGCGCGTAGGCCGCCCACCAGTTGCTCTTGTCGCCGTAGATCACCACGGTGTCGTCGCGGGCGATGCCCTTGCGGTCCATCAGCTCGGCGAACTGCTCGCCGTTGATGTAGTCGCGCACGCGCGGGTCGTTGAGGTCGGTGTGCCAGTCGACCTTCACCGCACCCGGAATGTGGCCGACGTCGTAGAGCAGGACGTCCTCGTCGGACTCGACGATCGCCAGGCCCGGGGCGCCCATGTTGGCGGACAACCAGTCGGCGGTGACCAGCCGTTCGGGGTGGGCGTAGGCCGACAGCGTGGGGCTCGGATCAGGAGGTAGCGGCACAACGTCGAGCCTACCGCCAGGAAAAAAAGCGGGTTATTGACCCGCGAGTACCGATTAAACTTACGGCTTACCAATAACACCCGAGGGGCGAACCAGATGGAAATACTTGTCACGGGGGGCGCGGGCTTCCAGGGAAGTCATCTATCCGAGTCGCTACTCGCGAACGGGCATTGGGTCACTGTCCTGAATACATCGTCGAAGAGCGCAACCCGAAACACGAGTGACTTTCGTTCGCACGAGCGCGCCGCCTTTATTTCGGGTTCGGTCACTGATGGGGAAACGGTCCATCGCGCGGTGCGCGATCACCACGTCGTTTTTCATCTGGCCGCCAATATCAACGTCGACCAGTCTCTCGGCGAACCAGAGAGCTTTCTCGAAACCAACGTCATGGGTACCTACCGCGTGCTCGAGGCGGTCCGACGCTACAAGAACCGGCTGATCTACGTGTCAACCTGCGAAGTGTATGGCGACGGACACAATCTGCGGGAGGGCGAGCGTCTCGACGAGAGAGCGGAGCTGAAACCGAACAGCCCCTACGGTGCCTCCAAGGCGGCGGCCGATCGGTTGTGCTACTCCTACTACCGCTCCTATGGCCTTGACGTCACGATTGTTCGGCCATTCAACATCTTCGGGGTGCGGCAGAAAACCGGGCGATTCGGCGCGCTGATTCCACGACTCGTCCGCCAGGCCATCAACGGCGAAAACCTCACGATCTTCGGCGACGGCTCGGCGACACGCGACTATCTATACGTCAGCGACATCGTTCGTGCCTACAACCTTGTGTTGCAAAACGCCGGGCTTCGCGGACAGGCGATCAATTTCGCGAGCGGCAAAAACACCCGGGTGAAGGACATCGTCGAGTACATCGCGGAAAAGTTCGGCGCCAAGATCGCCTATCGCGAGGCACGCCCCGGAGAAGTCGCTAGTTTCCCGGCCAACATCGATCTCGCAAAGAGCATCGGATTCAAGCCCGAAGTCGGTATCTGGGAAGGCATCGACCGCTATATCCAATGGGCGAAGGATCAGCCGCAATACGCCTACGAACAAGACGGGGTCGGCGGCGTCTTGTCTTTCCAGTGAGCCCCATCATTGCGGGTAAAAAAAGCGCATCTTGACCCAGTTCACCGCAGTTAGGCTGATGAAAGGCTGCATTCCACATGCGGCGGGTGTTGTGTCGTGTTCAGGGAGCGAGAAATTGACGTGAACGGTCCGGCTGAGGTGTCGATGCGTGGCGGCGAGTGGGATGGCGAGTTCTTGACGTCGCTGCACGGGGATGTCGACGCGTGGAGCGCCCACGACGCGCTGGCGCAGTTGGTTGCGATGTTCGGCGGAGATTTCCCGCGGCACGACAGTCTGGCGGACCGGTTGGCCTACCTGGACGAGTTCAGCGAGGTATGGGATTACCGGAGCCGGACGCGGGCACGTTACGGGGAACAGGTGCGGTGCCAAGACGCCGGCGGCGGAGCGCGGTGGATGATCCCCCGTCTAGACTTGCCGGACCGGCAGCTGAACGCGATCACGACGCTGGCGCGACGGCTGGGCCTTACAGATGAAACATGGCCCACTGAAACAAGATTCGACTACATGCTGGTGATCGGCACCGGACGTTACTCGAACATGCTCAGGGCCCGGTTGGCGCGGGACCTGGCTGCAGAGAACCGCGTCGGTCATGTCGTGTTGGCCGCCGCTTCTCGGCGGCTGTTGCCGTCCGAAGACGACGCGGTCGCGTCCTGCGCGCCAGGCGCGCGTTCCGAATTCGATTTGCTGGCCGCCGCCGCGGCCGACGCGTTTGGGGTGGATACTCGCGAAGCCGTACGGCATGGGCGTCAGCGGGGCGGCGACCCGCATCGAGGCCAGATGGTCTGGCGCTTCGACGAAGACAGCAATGGCCTCGGGCTGCCCATCACACTCATCGAGGCACCGTCGCCGGACCCCGACATCCGCCGTGCCACCTCCGCGGATACCTTCACCTTTACCGCGCGGACCCTGGATATGAACCAATCGAGTTGTCTACTGGTGACCGGTCAGCCGTTCGTCCCCTATCAGCACTTTGACGCGCTGCGAACTCTGGCCCTGCCGTTCGGAATTCGTATCGAGACCGCGGGTTTCGGCATCGACCGCTACGAAGGACTACACGACGTGGACCTGCAGCATCCCGCCAAACTGTTGCAGGAGGTCCGCTCGACGATCCGCGCAGGCCGCAGTCTGCTGGAACGGATCGAGGCTTGCCAACGAACAGCCCACGCTCCGCGCTGACGTCGCCCAGGATTACTCGTCGGCGATGATCGTGCATGGTGTGGCGGGCGGATAGCTGCCCGATACCGCGCGCAGCCGCCCCGGCGGCGGCCAGGGCCGCAGCCCCATGTTGCCCAGATAGCGCAGGGGATTGACGTGTGCACGCCCAACCCGCGTCTCGAAATGCAGATAACCGTCCGTCGATTGGTCTTCCGCACCGATGCTGCCAATCCGGGTTCCCGCGCTTATCCGATCACCGCGCGCGATTTGTGTGTCGCCACCAGGCCGGAACACGTAGCGGATTTCGGTATCGCCGTTCGAGATGATCACTGAGTAAAGATCACCGACATCGCTTGCGCGGCAAACAGTTCCGGATATGACGGCGTAGATCGGGCTGCCGGGGTCAGCGGCGAAGTCGACGCCGGGATGGAAACCGTCCGCGCGGGGCCCGTATCCGCGGCCAATCGCGCGTGGCTCCGCCTCGATCGGCAGCCGCGCCCGCGGCTCGATCCGGTCGAAGTCGCCGCGCACTCGCCGCTGGTAGTCCGCTTTGAGGAGGTCGACCTCGTCGAGTGCATAGCCGAACAACAGCGACCGATCGTAGGCCACGCCGAAGTTGTGCCGAAAATCCGGATCGAGCCGCAGATAGTGTTTGACTCGCGAGATCCGTTCCTCCAACGTCGCCCAGCCGTTGTGCGTCAAGCGGATTCCGTCCAGCTGCCCTATCCGACCGTGCTCGGTGATGTTGGCCGGCCAGTGCGAATTGTGCATCAACTTGGGCCCCGCATACAGGCCCGGGTACCAGCGCCAAAACGGCCCGCGCATCGCCTCGGCGGTGCCCATCACCGGCACCATGTCCGGATATTCCGGATCATCCCAGCGGGATACCATCGGACACATCAGCGCGGCTACGTCGTCCGGTGTGCGCGCAAGCACCTCACGGATGTCCACGTCGATCTGGAAAGTCCAGTCGGCGTCCACCATCACCATCCAGTCCGGGCGACAGAAATCGGCCATCCGGTACAGCAGCTCCAGCCCGGTGGACTCGGGGACCAGCCATGGTGTGGACGGTAGATCTGCCCGGGCGCGAACAACATTGGTGACCGCGGGGTGGTTCGCGAGAATCGCGGCGGTGTCGTCGGTGCTGCGGTCGTCGATCGCGTAGATGTCGTCGCTGAAGGTGGCCAGCGAGTCCAACGTTTCGGCCAAGGTCTTGCCGGCGTTGTGGGCACGCGTGACCGCCAGAATCCGCAACGAGTTCCCCTTTAAGCCGCCAGAACCGAAGTGTAATAGCTGGGCTTGTCGGAGGGCGAGTCGTAATCGCCAGGCGTCCCGAGCAGGCCGTGATCGGCCAGGAGCTGCGCGGCCGTGGTCCCCGTCGACTGCCACCCGTGGTTGTCGAGATACCCGGCGACCTCGTTGCGGGCCCCGGGATAGTTCAGCGAGCAGATGTCCAGATCGAATCCGTGGTCGCGCCAGGTGCGAGTCGCACCGCGGATGATCTCTTGGACCCGCCCGGAGTCCAGCTCCGCCGACCCCACGAACGCCTCGATGGCCATCCGGCTTCCCGGCGCGCTGAGCCCGGTGACGTTGTCCAGCAGGCGATCCTGGGCTTCAGGGGGGAGATAACCGAACAATCCTTCGGCGATCCAGGCGGTCGGTAACGCGGGGTCGAATCCGCTACGCAGCAGCGCGACCGGCCAATCGTCCCGCAGGTCGGCCGGCACTATTTGCAGCCGCGCCGTGGGCTGGGCGCCCAGCCTTGCCAGCGTTTCGGCCTTGAACCGAAGCACGGCCGGCTGATCGATCTCGAACACCGCCACGCCCGGCGGCCACGGCAGCCGGTAGCCCCGCGCGTCGAGCCCAGACGCCAGGATCACCACCTGCCGGATACCGGTCGCGGTCGCGTCGGTAAGGAACTGATCGAAATAGCGAGTGCGGGCCACCAAATCGGTGGTCATTCGCTGCAGACCCCAGGCCGCTCCGGGCTCGTCGACGTCGGACGCGCGGAGCTCTCCGGTGGCCCATTTGACAAGGAATTCGATACCCACCGCGCGGACCAACGGCTCGGCGAACGGGTCCTCGATCAGCGGCTCGGGCGAATTGGTGGCCCTGGCGCGGCCCGCGGCCACCAGCGTCGCGGTCGCGCCGACATGGCTGGCCAGATCCCAGCTATCGCGGTCTTGGCGCATCACGATTCCGCCTTTCTGGTGTGGGATCTCGGCGCCCGAGGGACGGCCGAGCTGCACACTTCGAATCTAGGAAGATTTGGTCTGGCGGAACTCCGCCGATCGGCCCGCAATGGTGATGAACGCGTCGTCCCCCGATCGGGGGACACGGCGGGGGTTGGTTACCGCGGCTGGTCGGTCAGGGTGCCGCTGATGAAGATGGTGTCGTCGTCTCCGGCGGGCGCATCGAGGCCGCTGCGCCGGAACAGTTCGGCGAGCGGCACGCCCTCGAGCTGCCAGCCCAAGGCGGTCAGGTAGTCGAGGACGTGGTTGCGTTCGCCGGGGTAGATCAACGAAGCCAAGTCGACGTCGACGCCATGGTCGCGGAATGGGTTGGATATGGTCCGCGCTCGCTCGGCGCCGAAATCCACGATACTGGAAACGAATTCGGTGGCTGCCATACTCCCGGGCGCACTGAGTGCGGTGATGTCGTCGAACAGCCGATCCTGGGCCTCCGGCTTCAGATAAATCAGTAGCCCCTCGACCAGCCACGCCGTCGGTGCTGACGAGTCAAAGCCGGCGGCTCGCAACGCCGTGAGCCAGTCCGCGCGCAGGTCGATGGGCACGGCGCGCAGAGTGGCGGAGGGCTCCGCGCCCAGGTCGGCCAAGGTCGTCGTCTTGAACTCCATCACCCGTGGTTGGTCGACCTCGTACACCACCGTCCCGGCCGGCCACGACAGCCGGTAGGCCCGGGCGTCCAACCCGGAAGCGAGGATCGCCACCTGCCGAACACCCCCATCGGTGGCGTGGAGGACGTAGTCGTCAAAGTACTTCGTGCGCACCGCGTTTCCGTCGACCATCGCCTGCGCCACGGTCGGCGAGACGTCCGCGATTGCCGACATGCCGAGTTCGCCGTCCATCAGCTTGGTGAAGAAATCCAGGCCCACCGCACGGACCAGCGGCTCGGCGAACGGATCGTTGATCAAGCCGCGCGGATCCCTGGTGGCCAGCGCGCGCCCGGCCGCGACAATGGTGGCGGTGACGCCGACACCAGACGCCAGGTCCCAGCTGTCGTCGTCGGTGCGGGGCATCGGCCCACCTTAGCGCCGCCTAATTCTGCGGTGCGGTGTTATTGGCGTCGGAACAGACGCCCATGCTGACTACAGAACCAGGCGATGTTGCCGTCCGGACCGCGGACGAAGTTTGATCGACTGCCGGTGGGCTGGCCGTCGGGTCCGAGGTCGAGCCCATAGTCGGGCCGGTAGAAGGCGAGGCCCAGTTCGACGTTGTTTTCGCCATCCGCGTCGGCATCGCCGGCGCCCATGGTGCCGGCGAGCTGGCCGTGCCTTGCCCGGAATTCGATGACCGTTTGCTCGACGCTGCCATCTTGCGAGACTTGCTCGGCAATGTACCTGCCCTGGTAGGGCTCGAGCTCGGCGGCGCCAAGGTGTTGTGGTGTGGCGGGCAGGTTGGTGACCCCGGCGAATCTTCGCAACGCCCAGTCGCAGGCGAAAAGGTCGTTGATGAGATGAAATCCACCATCGGAATTGGTGAGCACGGTCATGGCGAAGTTGCGATCGGGCACCATGACGAAACCGGAGCGTTGCCCCTTCCAGGTCCCCCCGTGCTCAACGATGGTCACATTCTCCGCGGAGGGCCGCAGCATCCAGGTCACGCCCATCCCGGTCAGCTCGACAAAAAGTGTTCCGCCCGCGCCCGGGTTCGAACGCATCGCCTCCAGCGACTGTCGGCTCAGGGTCCGCTCGCCGTTGGGCACCCTGCCGTCGCCGAGGTGGAACTGTGCGTAGCGCAGCTGATCTCGCGCCGTGGACATCAACCCACCGGTGGGATTGCAGCTGCGCGGGAATGCCCAAAAGTCGGTATCGACCAGGGGTTTGCCGTCGACCACCCGGTGAGGTGCCGCCACATTCAGACCGATGATCTGGTCGGAAAAGTAGTGGGTGTGCGCCAGCTGCAGCGGGTCAAGCACCAGTTTCTGCATCGCAGACTCGTAGGTTGTTCCGGTGACAAGCTCGATGATGCGGCCCGCCACCACAAGGCCCGAATTGTTGTACGAGAACGCGGTTCCCGGAGGAGTCAGCTGCGGTAAACGTGTCATCGAGTTGACGTAGCGCCCCACCGCGTCATCGCCGCGCCCGAAGTCCTGCCCATTGCGACCATCCCAGCCCGCAGTGTGGTTGAGCAGTTGGCGCACGGTCACCACGGCGCTGGCTGACTCGTCGGCCACCGCGAAGTCGGGGATAAAGCGACGCACGTGTGAATCCAGGTCTACCTCGCCCCGCTCGACCAGCCGCATCATCGCCGTGCCTGTGAAAGTCTTTGTGGTAGAACCGATTCGGAAGACGGTGTCGCCGTCGACGGGCAACGGATGGTCGACGTTGGTGACCCCGTAGCCCTTGACGTATTCTTGGCCGCCGGCCCACACGGCAACCGCGACGCCCGGAATCGCATAGGCCTTCATGCCCGCGTTGATCTTGGCATCGAGCTCGTCGAACGCTACGCCAAGGTCTGTGCGGTTAGCGGTTTCAACCACGGCAGCGGCGATTTCTTGCGGCGGCCCGGCCCGTGGCGGCTGATCTGAATGGGTTCGTGGGCGGCGGTAACGTCCACATGGCCATTAAATATAACTGAACGTACCCGAAACATCCTGAAGCCCAGGAGTGGGAGTGGATTCGGTTGCAGCGCTTGGGGCCTCGCCCGCTCCCGCGGGACCCGGTTTTACCGCGGGCGGTGCTGGCCGAGCGGATTGTCCGCCCACAGCGCGGCGATCGACAGGCCCGCGCGGCCGAGCAGCGATCGCGTCAGCGGCAGCCCGAGGCCCACCACAGCCGACGGGTCGCCGTCGACACCGTCGATGAACCAGCCGCCAAGGCCGTCGAGCGTGAACCCTCCGGCGACCCGCAACGACTCCCCGACGGCAAGGTAGGCCTCGAGGTCATCGGGTGATGGATTACCGAACCGCACAGTGGTGATCGATGTTTCCGCGTCACGATGAACGATTTCGCTGTCCACCAATCGGATAGCGCAGTGGCCGGTATAGAGCCGGCCGGCCCGGCCCGCCATCGACTGCCACATCTGACGAGCGGCAGCGACGGATTGCGGCTTACCGCACAACTTGTCGTCGATGTAAAGCATCGAATCACAGCCGATGACAACGCAATCCGCGGCGATGCCGCCATCCAGCCTGCCGGCGACCTCATCAGCCTTGGCCACCGCCAGCGCGTTGACGACGTCACCGGGTGATGCGTCCGGGCCCAGGGCCGCGGCGATTGCATCCTCGTCCACACCGGAGACGACGACCAGCGGATCGACGCCGGCCTGGCGCAGCACCTTGAGCCGGCCGGCCGAGGCCGACGCCAGCACCAGCCGGGTCACTGCTTCATATGAGTCATCTGCTGCATGGTGAGCCGCTGGTAATTCGTCATCGCAAAACGCAACCGGTCGACCGGGAGGCCCCAGCGGGTGCGCTCGGCCGGTGGCGGCTCCGGCGCAGCGCCGGCGGCGCCCAGCACCGCGATCAGTGCGGCCAGCTCCTCGGCGGTGGGTTGCCCCTTGAGGATCTGGATGTGCGGCTCGTGCGGCTTCTGAGTCTCTTGGATATCCGGGCTCACAGTGGGATGTTCCCGTGCTTCTTGGGCGGCAGGTGCGAGATCTTGCGCTCCAGCAGACGCAGCGCCGTGCCGATGTAGCCGCGCGTGTGCGACGGCGGGATCACCGCGTCGACGTATCCGCGCTCGGCCGCGACGTAGGGGTTGACGAGCGTGTCCTCGTACTCCTGCTGCAGCTGCAGCCGCAGCGCGTCGACGTCCTTGCCTTCCTTGGCGGCCTCGCTCAACTGCTTGCGGTAGACGAACCCGACGGCGCCCGAGGCGCCCATCACCGCGATCTGCGCCGTCGGCCAGGCGATGTTGACGTCGCAGCCCATGTCCTTGGAGCCCATGACGCAGTAGGCGCCGCCGTAGGCCTTGCGGGTGATGACGGTGATCTTCGGGACCGTGGCCTCGCCGTAGGCGAACAGCAGCTTGGCGCCGCGCCGGATGATGCCGTTGTATTCCTGGCCGGTGCCGGGCAGGAAGCCGGGCACGTCGACCAGCATCACGATCGGGATGTTGAAGCAGTCGCAGGTCCGCACGAACCGCGCCGCCTTCTCGGAGGCGTCGATGTCCAGGCAGCCCGCGAAGTGCGTCGGCTGGTTGGCCACGATCCCCACCGGCCGGCCCTCGATCCGACCGAACCCGACGACGATGTTCTGGGCGTAACCGCCCTGGATTTCCAGGAACTCGTCCTCGTCGAGGATGCGGGTGATCACCTCGTGCATGTCGTACGGCTGGTTGGGGGAGTCGGGGATCAGCGTGTCCAGCTCGATGTCCTCGTCGGTGAGGTTCTCCTCGATGGCGCCCACCGGGATGGGCGCGGCGTAGCGGGGCGGATCGGTCGCGTTGTTGGGCGGCAGGTAGCTCAGCAGGTCGCGGACCCATTCGAAGGCGTCCTGCTCACCGGAGGCCACGTAGTGCAACGTGCCGGACTTGGCCATGTGCGTGTGGGCGCCGCCGAGCTCCTCCATCGTGACGTCCTCGCCGGTGACGGTCTTGATGACGTCGGGTCCGGTGATGAACATCTGGCTGGTCTGATCGACCATCACCACAAAGTCGGTCAGGGCCGGCGAGTACACGTGCCCGCCCGCCGCGGCCCCCATGATCAGCGAGATCTGCGGGATGACACCGGAAGCCAGGATGTTGTTGCGGAAGATCTTGCTGTACAGGCCCAGCGAGACGACGCCCTCCTGGATGCGCGCCCCGGCACCGTCGTTGATGCCGATCAGCGGGCGCCCGGTCTTGATCGCCAGCTCCTGGACCTTGACGATCTTCTCGCCGTACACCTCGCCGAGGCTGCCGCCGAACACGGTGGCGTCCTGGCTGAAGATGCATACGTCGCGGCCGTCGATGGTGCCGTAGCCGGTGATGACGCCGTCGCCGAGCGGGCGGTTTTTCTCCAGGCCGAAGTTGGTGCTGCGGTGCTTGGCCAGCGCATCGAGCTCGACGAACGAGTCCTCGTCCAGCAGGGCGAGGATGCGCTCCCGGGCGGTCAGCTTGCCCTTGGCGTGCACCTTCTCGACGGCCTCTTCACCGACCGGGTGCAGTGCCTCTTCCCGGCGCTTGTGCAGCTCGGCCAGCTTGCCCGCCGTGGTGTGGATGTCGATGCTGTGCTCGGCCGCGGGTTCCGCGGTGTGGTCGGTAACGCTCGTCATGGGTGTCGAGCTTAGCGGCGGTTATCCCGTCTTCCCCATGAAGGGCCTGCCCATGAGGGTGAGGTCTCGGGTCGAGCGATCGTGAAGATCCCCGAATCTGAGTCCAAAGCAGCCGAAGTGAGCAAAATTAGATGCGCGAGAGCAAGGAGGGCCTGATGGGCCATTGTCCCGAACCCGTCGCGAAAAGCTTGTCGCAATGACCGGGGTGCAGCATGCCCATCCGGCGATGACGGCGCGCCAGCGGATGACCGTGGTCGCGGCCGGGCTGGGCATCTTCATCGTGTGTGTGGACGTCAACGTCGTCAACGTCGCGCTGCCCAGCATCCAGGCGGCGTACAAGGCGGGTGAGCGAGGTCTTCAGTGGGCCGTCGCAGGCTATAGCCTGGGCATGGCTGCCGCGTTGATGAGCTGTGCCTTGCTGGGTGATCGGTACGGTCGCAAGCGCGGGTTTTTGATCGGGCTCGCGGTATTCGTCACCTCCTCCGTCGTGTGCGCGCTACCCGTCAGTCTTGGACTGTTCACGGTGGCGCGAATTATTCAGGGCGTGGGAGCGGCCTTCATCTCGGTGTTGTCGCTCGCCCTGCTCAGTCACGCGTTTCCCGACCCGGGGTTGAAAGCGCGGGCGATAGCCGGCTGGATGGCCATGGGGAGTGTCGGTGCAGCGGTTTCCCCGGCGCTGGGCGGGTTCCTGGTCCAGGACCTCGGATGGCGCAGCGTCTTTGCGGTGAACCTCCCGATGGGAGCAATCGTCGGGCTCCTCACGCTGGTTGCTGCCGCTGAGTCCAGGGATCCCGACCCGACCCAACTCGACTGGCCGGGTCAGCTGATGTTCGCCCCCGCGATCGCAATGATCGCTTACGGACTCATCGAGGTCCCGCGGATGCATCGGGAGCTGAACGTAGTAGGGCCGGCGCTGCTGCTGGCTGTCGTGCTGCTATGGCTGTTTGTTCGGCACGAACGCCGCGCGGCATTCCCCTTGATCGAACTTCAGCTGCTTAGCCAGCCGGTGTACCGATCGGCGCTGCTGATCTACTTCCTGGTGACATCCTGCTTTTTTGGCTTGCTGATGGTGGCCACCCAGCATTTCCAGAACGTACGCGCGTTCTCTCCCATGCACGCGGGTCTGCTGCTGTTGCCGGTCCCGGTGGCATTTGGGGTCGCGAGCGTACTGGCTGGCCGCGCGGTAGAAGATTCGGGCCCCCGACTGCCGGCGCTGGTCTGTCTGGCGGCGTCGATCATCGGGTTGGCACTATTCGCGGTCGCCATCGGCCGCGCAATCCCCGTGGTGATCATTGGCCTGGCGCTATTCGGTGCGGGGTATGGGGGCTGCGCCACGCCACTGTTGCAGCTTGCTATGACCGAGGTTGACGATCACCGAGCCGGTATGGGCGCTGGCCTGATCAATCTGCAACGGTCGCTGGGCAGCATTTTCGGCGTCGCACTTTTCGGCTCCGTCCTCGCGGTCTGGCTAAGCGCGACGTTGCCGACCCGGCTGGACACCGTCATCGCCGATCCCGCCGAACGCAAAGCTGTCATCGGGGCCGTAGTGGAAGGCGCGAATCCGTCCGCCCACCCCGCAAACATTGGGCCAGGCCATCCAATGACATCAGCGCAGGAGCGTCTGGTCGTGCGCGCTGCCGACAAAGACTTCATCGGCGGTGTCCGGCTAGCGGTCGCCGGCGGGGCGGCATTGCTCACGGCAGGCTTCATTCTCGGTTGGAGGCGGTTTCCGCGCACCCGCGGCGATCTCGGTGGACAGCAGCTCAACAGCGGCACCAGGGATCCGGTCCTCGACGCGCGCAACCAGAGCCCTCGATGAGCCACGCGTTCTAGGCTGGGTCCGGTGACAGACTCCGATGAGCTCAGAACGCCACTGGACGCCGCCGCACTGCGCGCCGAGTTGATCGGCACCGGGCTGGGCTGGCGACGGCTCGACGTCGTCGACGAAACCGGTTCCACCAACGCCGATTTGCTGGCCCGCGCTGCCGCGGGAGACGACGTCGCGGGGGCGGTGCTCATCGCCGAGCATCAGACCGCCGGCCGCGGGCGGCACGGCCGCGGTTGGTCGGCCTCCCCGCGCGCGCAGATCACCATGTCGGTCGGCGTCAGCGTCGTGGACGTCCCGACCGAGGGCTGGGGCTGGCTATCGCTGGCCACCGGGGTGGCCGTCGTCGACGCGCTGGCCCCGCTGCTCGACGGCATCGGCGTGCAGGCCGGGCTGAAATGGCCCAACGACGTGTTGGCCGGTCCACCCGATTCGCGGGGCAAACTGGCCGGAATCCTTGCCGAGGTGACGCGGCCGGTCGTGGTAATTGGCTTGGGGCTCAACGTCACTCAGGCCCCAGAGGAGGTCGACGAGCCCGGGACCATTGCGCCCACGTCGCTGCTCAACCTCGGCGTGGCCGCGCCCGACCGCAACACGTTGGTCCGCGCCGTGTTGCGCGAGCTCGGCAGCCGCATCACCGCCTGGCGGCTCGCACGCGGGGCCGACTGGCAGCTGGCCGCGGATTACCGAGCCCGCAGCCTGACCATCGGCACGCGGGTGCGCGCCGAACTTCCGGGCGGCCGGGAAGTCGTCGGGACCGCGAGCGCCGTCGACGACCAGGGCAGGTTATGCGTGGAAACGGAGGGGGAGACCGTCGTCGTTTCCGCCGGCGACGTGGTGCATTTACGTTAGGAAGCGGTAACTTCGCGACCATGAGCTACCCGGACAACGCCCTGGCCGCCGGCGAACAGGTCGTCATACACCGCCACCCGCACTGGAAGCGCTTGATCTGGCCCGTCGTCGTACTCATCGTGGTGACCGCGCTCGCGGCGTTCGGGTCGGGCTATCTCAACTCGACGCACTGGGGGCAGCTCGCCAAGAACATCATCTACGGCGTCATCTGGGGGATCTGGCTGGTGATCGTCGGCTGGCTTACGCTGTGGCCGTTCCTGAGCTGGCTGACCACACATTTCGTCGTCACCAACCGGCGGGTGATGTTTCGGCACGGGGTGCTGACCCGCAGCGGGATCGACATCCCGTTGGCGCGGATCAACAGCGTGGAATTCCGGGACAAGATCGTCGAGCGAATGTTTCGCACCGGCACGCTGATTATCGAGTCGGCGTCACAAGATCCGTTGGAGTTCTACGACATTCCGCGCCTGCGCGAGGTGCACGCGCTGCTGTATCACGAAGTCTTCGACACCCTGGGTTCCGAGGAATCGCCGAGCTGACGCGCCCGCGCCCTGTTGCGCCAGACCCGCAGCAGCGTGACGTTGCCGCCCTCGATCTCGTCCTCGAAGATTTCGGCGATACCGCCCGCGGTGAGGGCGGATTCGAGTGCCTTGTCGGGGCTGCGCGCGAACTCGTCGGGGAACACCCAGCGCCGGAACGCCCAGAACCGGAACGCCATCTGCAGCAGGTTGCCGATGATGTACGCCGAGATGAAGTCGGCGATGTTCTCCACCGTCAGCGACACCGTCGGCACCCGCAGTTGCAGGACGTAACTGGAGATCCACAGCGGGGCCATGGACAGCAGCACACCGACGCCGCTGAACGCGAAGAACAACAGCGCCTCGTGGTGGCGCTCGCGCCCGCCGCGGTCGCGGAAGCTCCACTCCCGGTTCAGCACGTAGGACGCGATGACGGCGACGATGCCCGCGATGACCTTGGCGGTCACCGGCTTGGGCTCGAGGATCGTGAGCTTCAGCGTGTAGAAAATCGCCGAGTCGATGATGAACGTGGTGCCGCCGACGATGGCGAATTTGATCAGTTCATGATGGCGCTGCGCATACGGCTGAATGACCCCGGGCAAGCGCGCGATTGTGGCTTCGGCGAAGGACACAACACGTCAGTGTACGGACGGACGCAAAATCGACGCAAAATGGTACATAACGATTGTGTGTCAGAGCCGGTCAACACGCCTCGAGCACGGGCCTGTGCGCCATGACACCATGATGGCCGTGCCGAGTTCACGCCCGCCGCGCACCGCGCCCGTCGTCGCCATGGTCGGCGGCGGGCAGTTGGCCCGGATGACGCATCAGGCCGCCATCGCGCTGGGCCAGACGCTGCGCGTGCTGGCGACCGCGGCCGACGAATCGGCCGCGCAGGTCAGTCCCGACGTGGTGATCGGCTCGCACGCCGATCTCGAAGATCTGCGCCGGGTCGCCGCCGGAGCCGACGTGCTGACCTTCGACCACGAGCACGTCCCGACCGAACTGCTGGACAAGCTCGTCGCGGAAGGCGTCAATGTGGCGCCGCCGCCCCAGGCGCTGATACACGCCCAGGACAAGCTCGTCATGCGGAGGCGAATGGAGGCACTCGACGCCCCGGTGCCCCGCTATGCCGAGATCCGAAGCGTCGACGAACTCGACACCTTCGCGCGGCGCATATCCGGCCCCGTGGTCGTGAAAGCGGTCCGCGGCGGATACGACGGGCGCGGGGTGCGGATGGCCCGCGACCCGTCGCACGCCCGCGAGATCGCGGCCACCTTCCTTGCCGATGGGGTGCCGGTGATGGCCGAGGAGCAGGTGAACCTGCGCCGCGAACTGTCGGCTCTGGTGGCGCGCTCGCCGTTCGGGCAGGGGGCGGCGTGGCCGGTCGTCGAGACCGTGCAACGAGACGGGATCTGCGTGCAGGTCATCGCGCCCGCTCCGGAGCTGCCCGAGGACCTCGCGTCGGCCGCGCAACGGCTGGCGTTGCGGCTGGCCGCCGACCTCGGCGTGATCGGCGTGCTCGCGGTCGAGCTGTTCGAGACGGTCGACGGCGCGCTGCTGGTCAACGAGCTCGCGATGCGCCCGCACAACTCCGGGCACTGGACCATGGACGGGGCCCGCACCAGCCAATTCGAACAGCATCTGCGCGCGGTGCTGGACTATCCGCTGGGCGACACCGACGCCATCG
The DNA here is from genome assembly GCF_001954275.1 of Mycobacterium sp. IS-836. Classification (GTDB taxonomy): domain Bacteria; phylum Actinomycetota; class Actinomycetes; order Mycobacteriales; family Mycobacteriaceae; genus Mycobacterium. Next base: position 23,352 of record NZ_MBEU01000055.1, read on the forward strand.
CGCCGGTCACGGTGATGGCCAACGTGCTCGGTGCCGCGCAGCCGCCGGCGATGACCGTCGACGAACGGTTGCACCATCTCTTTGCGCGCATGCCCGACGCCCGGGTTCACCTGTACGGCAAGGCCGAACGCCCCGGACGCAAGGTCGGGCACATCAATTTCCTGGGCGATTTCCCGGGCTCCGATGCCGCCGGCTTGGCGAAGCTGCGTGAACGCGCCGAGCTGGCCGCACACTGGTTGTCACACGGGCAATGGGCTGACGGATGGGATCCACATGGCTAGCGCCAGCGACGATCCAGAACAAAAGAGCGATGTGGGGGCACCTCCCGCTTGCGGGGGAGAGGAGTGGCGCCGAATGACCGAGCATCCGCGCGTAGCGGTGATCATGGGCAGCGACAGCGACTGGCCGGTGATGGGCGACGCGGCGGCGGCGCTGGCCGAGTTCGACGTACCGACCGAGGTGCGGGTCGTCTCGGCGCACCGCACCCCGGCGGAGATGCTCGACTACGCCCGCGGCGCGGCCGACCGCGGCATCGAGGTGATCATCGCCGGCGCCGGCGGCGCGGCCCACCTGCCCGGGATGGTCGCCTCGGCGACGCCGCTGCCGGTGATCGGCGTGCCGGTGCCGCTGGCACGGCTGGACGGCCTCGATTCCCTGCTGTCGATCGTGCAGATGCCGGCGGGCGTGCCGGTCGCGACGGTCTCCATCGGTGGCGCCCGCAACGCGGGCCTGCTGGCCGTGCGGATTCTCGGATCGTCCGACCCGGCGCTGCGCGCGCGGCTCGTCGCTTTTGCCGAGGAGCTGGCCGAGAGCGTGCGGGCCAAGGATGCGGCGCTGCGGAAGCGTCAGGGTAAAGTTACCGGCCAGTAGCCCGGCGACGAGGCGAGCTGGGTAATGGCCCGTGGGACAGCCGGGCAAATTTGGCAGAGTGCAAGGAGGCCAAGATGGCTCAGTGGGCCGGAGACCCCACATTCGACCTGTTCCAATTGCCCGAGGAGCACCAGGAGCTGCGGGCGGCGATTCGAGCGCTGGCGGAAAAAGAGATCGCGCCGCACGCCGGCGACGTGGACGAGAATTCGCGATTTCCGCAGGAGGCCCTCGACGCGCTGAACGCGTCCGGGTTCAACGCCGTCCACATCCCCGAGGAGTACGGCGGTCAGGGCGCGGACTCGGTCGCCGCGTGCATCGTGATCGAAGAAGTCGCGCGCGTCGACGGGTCCGCCTCGCTGATTCCCGCTGTCAACAAACTGGGCACCATGGGCCTGATCCTGCAGGGTTCCGAGGAGCTGAAGAAGCAGGTGCTGCCGTCGCTGGCCACCGAGGGCGCGATGGCCTCCTACGCCCTGAGCGAGCGCGAAGCCGGCAGTGACGCGGCGTCCATGCGGACCCGGGCCAAGGCCGACGGCGATCACTGGATTCTCAACGGCACCAAGTGCTGGATCACCAACGGCGGCATGTCGACCTGGTACACGGTGATGGCGGTGACCGATCCGGACCGGGGCGCCAACGGCATCTCGGCGTTCATGGTGCACAAGGACGACGAGGGATTCAGCGTCGGCCCGAAGGAAAAGAAGATGGGCATCAAGGGTTCGCCCACCACCGAGTTGTACTTCGAGAACTGCCGCATACCGGGCGATCGGATCATCGGCGAACCCGGCACCGGGTTCAAGACCGCACTGCAGACACTCGACCACACCCGCCCCACCGTCGGGGCGCAGGCCGTGGGCCTCGCGCAGGGCGCGTTGGACGCCGCCGTCGCCTACACCAAGGACCGCAAGCAGTTCGGCAAGTCGATCTCCGAGTTCCAGGGTGTGCAGTTCGAGCTGGCCGACATGGCGATGAAGGTCGAAGCGGCCCGGCTGATGGTGTACAGCGCCGCCGCCCGCGCCGAACGCGGCGAGCCGAATCTCGGATTCATCTCCGCGGCCGCGAAGTGCTTCGCCTCGGACACCGCGATGGACGTGACCGAGGCGGCCGTGCAGCTGTTCGGGGGCGCCGGATACACCACCGATTTCCCGGTCGAGCGGATGATGCGCGATGCCAAGATCACCCAGATCTACGAGGGCACCAACCAGATCCAGCGCGTCGTGATGTCGCGGGCGCTGCTGCGCTGATTCGGTGCTGATGCCGGCTGATCGGCAATTCGTTAGACATTCTCCAAATCGCACGTGGGACACCGGCGGCCCCGGTTATTATCGCGAACGTCATAACACTCGAGCCAGCGCAGGTTTGCCGCGGCGGCCAGGGGGTCTGAATGAGGGACACGGTCGTCCGTGCGTGCACCACATGACCGCCAACTGATCCCGGCGCGGGCCGCGGCCGCCGACTTCATGGTGGATCGGCGGACGCTGTCTTTGCTGCTCGTCGAGGATGATCGATCGGACGCGGTGCTGGTCGACGAGCTGATCTCGGACGCCGTCACCGACATCAAGATGGTCTGGGCGCAATCGATGGCGCACGCGGAGCAGGAGCTATCGGCCGCGCGCCCCGATTGCGTGCTGCTGGACCTGAACCTGCCCGACGCCAGCGGAATCGACGCGCTCGACCGCATCGCCACACGGGATCCCACCGTCCCGATCGTCGTGCTGACCGGGCGCGACGACGAGCTGTTCGGTGCGAAGGCGGTCGCCGCCGGCGCGCAGGACTACCTGATCAAGGGGTCCGTCGAGCCCGAGATGCTGCGCCGCGCGCTGCTGTATGCGATCGAGCGAAAACGTGCCGAGCTCATCGCCGCGGACCTGCGTGCCAGCCAGGTCCGCGCGCGGGAGAACGCGTTGCTCGAGCGCGGCCTCCTGCCGTCCGCGCTGCTGCTCGACGACCCGGGCGTCGACATCATCGCCCGCTACCGCCCAAGCCGCGAGAAGGCGCTGTTGTGCGGTGACTTCTACGACGTCGTACAAACTCCCGACCGGGTGGTGCACGTGCTGATCGGCGACGTCGCCGGGCACGGACCGGACGAGGCGGCGTTGGGCGCGGCGCTGCGGATCGCCTGGCGCACGCTGACATTCGCCGGCGTCCACGGTGCGGACCGGATGCGGCAACTGGAGGGGGTGCTGCACGCCGAACGCGCCGAGATCGGCCTCTTCGCGACGGTGCTCAGCCTCGCGATACCGCCCGACGGCTCACCCATTGTCACGGTGCGGGCCGGTCATCCCGGGATGTTGCTGCACGGCCCCGGCACGGTGGAGTGGGTCGAGCCGGATTTCGGGCCGGCTCTGGGCCTGCGCGCCGACGACTGGCCCGAGCACAAGGTGGAGCTGCCCGTCGATCATGCGCTCCTGCTGCTCACCGACGGACTGTTCGAGGGACATTCGGGGCAAGGCGACCGGCGCCTCGGCGAGGACGGCCTGCTCGAGCTGGGCCGGTCGCTCGCGGGACTGCCGGGCCCGGTGTTCGTCGACGCGCTGATCGACGGCGCCGAGGAATGTGCCCGATCCCACGGCGGGCTGACCGACGATATCGCGGTGCTCCGCGTCGAGCGGACCACCAGGTGACGACCGACCCCGACACTCCGGTGCGCGAACCACGACTCACCGTGCTGGGATGGCAGGTCGTGGTCCTGTCCATCATGGGCGCTGTCGTGCTCGTCGGCGCGCTGACCGGATATGTGTTGCTCAATCGTACGGACGGGGTGTCGCGCGAGCTGAGCGACAACATTCGGCCGGCTCGCCTGGCCGCAAGCCAATTGCAGGCGGCGCTGCGCGACCAGGAAATCGGCGTCCGCGGGTATCTGATCTCCGCCAATCGCCAGTTCCTGGCGCCCTACTACGACGGGCAACGCGCCGAAGTGGCTGCGGCCGAAGACATCCGGCGCCACCTTGGCCGGCACGCCGACCTGATGGCCGACCTCGATGCCATCGAGAGGGCTGCCGGCGTCTGGCGGGCGAATTACACCGAGCCGCTCATCGCCAGCGTGGCCCCCAACACTCCCACCGTCATCAGCGGTGCCGCCGCGGAACGTGGCAAGGCCGAATTCGACCATCTGCGTGAGCTTTTCGACATGCAAAACACGCACCTGTTCCAGACGTGGGACAATACCGCCGCCGAGCTGAAGAGCGCCCAGGACTGGCGCAACGGGGTACTGGTCGCGATCCTGCTGCTGTTCGTCGTGACCGCGGGAGCCCTAGCCGCCCTGGTTCGAAGCACCGTCACCCTACCGCTGGCCGCGCTGGCCGCCGCCTGCCGGCGGATCACCAAGGGGGACTTCGGCGAAGTCATCGTGCCCCCGCGGCGGCCGAAGGACATTCGCGGCATCGCTACCGACGTGGAGAACATGCGGCAGCGGCTGGTGGAGGAACTCGACGCAATCCATTCGGCCCGAACGCAATTGCACGAGCGGGCGGTCGAATTGCGCCGTTCGAACACCGAACTCGAGCAGTTCGCCTACGTCGCGTCGCACGATCTGCAGGAACCCCTGCGAAAGGTCGCGTCGTTCTGCCAATTGCTGGAGAAGCGATACGGCGACCAGCTCGACGAGCGCGGCCTCGAGTACATCGGATACGCGGTCGACGGCGCGAAGAGGATGCAGGTGCTCATCAACGACCTGCTCACCTTCTCCCGCGTCGGCCGGCTGGGCAGCGTGCACACCGAGGTTGACCTCGATGCCGCGCTGGACACCGCGCTGGAGAACCTGGCCGTCGCGATCCAGGAATCGGGCGCCGAGATCGTGCGGCCCACACAGCGGTTGCCGCGGATCGTCGGCGACCCCACCCTGCTGAGCATGCTGTGGCAGAACCTCATTGGCAATGCGGTGAAATTCCGGCTCGCCGAACGCACGCCGCGCATCGTCATCGAATGCCAGGCGGGCAGCGGTGAGCGCGATGGCCAATGGGTGCTGAGCGTGTCGGACAACGGCATCGGCATCGCCGAGGAGTTCACCGAGAAGGTCTTCACCATCTTTCAACGCCTGCACGGCCGTGAGCAGTACGCCGGGACGGGCATGGGTCTTGCCATGTGCAAGAAAATCGTCGAGCACCATGGCGGCACGATCCGAATCGACACGTCCTACACCGGCGGGACCCGCTTCGAATTCACTCTGCCGATTGTCCTCGGCGCACAACATCGGGAAACCTTAGAGGGAGCGCGACCTTGACACATGCAGGCAGACCAATTGACATCCTGCTCGTCGAAGACGATCCAGGAGACGAGCTCATCACTCGGGAAGCGTTCGAGCACAACAAACTTCAAAACAATCTGCACGTCGCACACGACGGCGAAGAGGGCCTGAACTACCTCTATCAGCGCAACGGGTACGAGGACGCGGTGCGCCCGGACCTGATCCTGCTCGATCTGAACCTGCCGAAATACGATGGGCGCCAACTGCTGGAAAAGATCAAGTCCGACTCCGACCTCTGCCGCATTCCCGTCGTCGTACTGACCACCTCCTCGGCGGAGGAAGACATCCTGCGCAGCTACAAGCTGCACGCCAACGCCTATGTCACCAAGCCGGTCGACCTCGACCAGTTCATGAAGGCGGTCCGGCAGATCGACGAGTTCTTCGTTCAGGTCGTCCGGCTGCCGGGCTTCTGAGCGCGCACACCTACCTTGCTGTCTCCGGTGCCCTGAGATACGTGCCGTTGTGTGCTCCGGCGGCGGGCGGGGGATCGGTGTTCACCGCGTCGAAGCTGGAGTAGCGCGCCGGGGTGCGGATCACCGTGATGGCCTCGTCACCGCTGCCGACGCGCAGGGCCAGGTCGTTCTCAGCGAACAGCGGGGTTTCGACGACCTGCTTCCAGCTGTAGGCGAGGCAGGCCATCAGCCCGCCCTCGTGCAGCAGCTCGACCCATTCCGCTGCGGTCTTGGCGGCCAGGGCCGACTCGAGTTCCTCGGTCAGCTCCGGGTAGTTCAGCGCCCGCGCGCGCTGATCAACGAATCGCTCGTCGTCCAGCAGATCGGGCCGGCCGATGATCTCGCACAGCTTGGCCCAATGCTTGGGCACATACGCGGACAGGACGAGATAGCCGTCGGATGCCTTCCGGGCACCCCACGGCTGGGTGGCGAAACCAACTCCCTTGCGCTTCTTGGTATCTGGCTTGATTTCTGGCTTGGGTTTGGACGGCTCGCTGGGCTTGTTCAGGTGCATTGTGAGCTGGTTGGCCTGCAGCCCCACCGCTACGTCGTACATCGCGACCCGGACCACGTCGGCCACCCCGTGACGCTCGCGGTTGAGCAGCGCGGCCAGCACCGCCTCGGCCAGCACGTGACCGCTGGCGTTGTCGACAAGCTGGAACGGGATGATCTGCGGTTTACCCGTGGGCGTGGGCATCCCGGTGGTCATGCCCGCCTCGGCCGCAACCATCAGGTCGACGCCCGGGCGCGTGCCGTGCGGGCCGTTACCGCCGAAAGCGCTCAGGCGGGCATAGATCAGTTTGGGGTTGCGCGATTGCAAGTCTTTGGGCCCCAACCCCATTCGTTCCATGACGCCGGGACGAAACCCCTCCAGCACGACGTCGGCGGTGTCGGCGAGCCGCAGTATCTGTTCCTTGACGTCGTCGTCGGTAAGATCCGCCGTCACCGACTTCTTGCCGCGGTTGTTCGGCAGGAAATACGTGGCCAGCGGCGGGCGACCGGGAAGGACCGCGGTAATCTGGCGGGCCGCCTCACCGCCGGGCGCCTCGATTTTGATGACCTCGGCACCCAGGTCGGCCAGCACCTGCCCGGCCAGTGGCCCGGCCACATTCTGGGTGAAATCGAGTACCCGGAATCCGTCGAGGGGCTTCGCGGGCTTGCTGTTGGGCTCGCTGTCTGGCATGTCGGCCTTTAGTAGTAGTTCCTGCGAACCCAGGTGTTGTTGTCGGTTCGCGCCATGATTAGACAGAATAACGATACGGTCCCCGGGGCCCGACCGTGGCTGTGCAGTCGCTTAGTCGAGGCGATATCTGATGAGACGGGAGCTATTGGCCACCACCGCAACCGACGACGCGTTGTGCAGGATCGCCGCCAGCACGGGGGAGAGCGCCCCGCCCGCGCCGATGACCAGCCCGGCGGCGTTGACGGCGATGGACATGCCGTAGTTCTCGCGGATCACGTCGACCGCCCGGGAACCCAGGTCCCCGACGTCGAGCAGCCGATGCAGGTCGTCGTTGGCCAGGGCGACGTCGGCGGTTTCGACGGCGACGTCGGTGCCGGCCAGTCCCATCGCGATGCCGATGTCGGCGGCGGCCAGCGCCGGGGCGTCGTTGATGCCGTCGCCGACCATCCCGACGACGTAACCCTCGCCCTGCAGTTCGCGCACCACCTCGAGCTTGTCCTCCGGCATCACCTCGGCGCGCCACTCGTCGATCCCGAGCTCGGCGGCGACGACCCGGGCGATGTCGGGATGATCCCCGGTGAGCATGACGATGCGGCGAATCCCGTTGGTCCGCAACTCCTTCAGCACCGCAGCCGCCTCGGGTCGCACCTCGTCGCGCAGGCTGATCAGCCCGACCAGGGTGCCGTCCACCGCGAGCAGCAGCGGGGTCTCCGCCTCGTTTCGCAGCTTGTCAACCCACTCCGAGGCCTTCTTCGACACCTTCACCTTTTCGGCCCGCAGCAGCGATGGGCTGCCCAGCAGCAGCGTCCGGCCGTCGGCCCAGGTCCGCATGCCCAGACCCACCAGCACCTCGCACTCCTCGTGCGGCGGGATGGTGATGTGGCGTTCCTCGGTCGAGCGGATCACCGCTTCGGCCAGCGGGTGGCGCGAGTGAATCTCCGAGCTGGCCGCATACGCCAGCACCTGCTCGGGCTGCCAATCCTTATGCATTGCAACGATATTCGTCACGACCGGGCGCCCGACGGTCAGGGTTCCGGTCTTGTCGAAGACGATTGCGTCGACCCGGCCGGCCTGCTCCAGGTGGGAGCCGCCCTTGATGAGGATGCCGCGGCGCGCGCCATTGCCGATCGCGGCGCTGATCGCCGTCGGGGTGGCCAGGCCGACCGCGCACGGGCATGCGATCAGCAGCATGGTCATCGCCCGGCGGACGTCACCGGTGATCGCCAGGGTGATCGCCGACACGACGAACGAGGTGGGAACGAAACGGCGAGAGAAGTTTTCGCCGACCGTCTGGATGGGTGCGCGGTCGTGCTGCGCCTCCTCGACGCGGGCGATGATGCGGCCGATGGTGGTCTGGTTGCCGACGGCCTCCGCGCGCACCACGAGGCGTCCGCGCACCACGACCGAACCGGCGTGCACGCGCGAGCCCACCACGACGCTAACCGGCAGGGTTTCCCCGGTGATCGCGGATTGGTCGACGACCGCCTCGCCGTCGACCACCTCCCCGTCCACGGGTATCGCGACGTGGTCGTGGACCACCACGTCGTCGCCGATCTCCACGCTGTCGATCGGCACCTGTATCTCGGTGCCCGCGCGCGGGCCCTCGGTGAGCCGGATCCACGCCGTGTCCTGGCTACCGCGCAGCAGGTCGGAGATGGCCCGCCGGGTCCGGCGCAGCGTCAGATCCTGAAGGTACTCACCGATGTTGAGCAACCACAGCACGGTCAGCGCGACCACGTTCTCGCGCAGGATCAGGCTGGCCACGGTCGCCGCGGACACCAGCGCATCGGTGCCGGCCCTACCGGAACGCAGGGAGCGCAACGCGCCGCGCAGGAACGGGTAGCCGGTGAAGACGGTGACGCCGGTGGCGACCAGCCGGCCGCTCGGGCCCAGCAGCGGCGGCCGGGCGAAGACGTAGCGGCGCACGCCGAGCAGCGCCAGCGCAGCACCGCCGATGACCATGCGCAGCACGTCGGCGTTGCGGATTTCCGACGAATGCGGTGCCCGGGCCGGGATCAGTTCGGCGGCAACGCGTTCGGCGCCACTGATCGCCGCCAATATCGCGGGGCGGTCGCAGCGCTGGGGCGAATACCACACGACGACCGACCCGGTGCGCGGGTAGGCGTGCACGGTGCGCACGCCGTTCTCTTTGGCGACGGCCTCTTCGACCGCGACCGCGCGCCGCGAGTTGCCGCGGACCCAGCCGACCGAAACCCGCATGCGTCCGGCCGCGTCCGAAAGCACCGCCAGGGCAGGATCGTTCGCCTGTATCAAGCGATCAGTGCTCGTGAGCGTCGCTGATGGACGGGGTGGGCGCCTCCTCGCCGACGCGCTCGCGGGCTTCGGCCATGACGTCGGCGAGCTTGAGGCGGGCCGACTCGGCGGCTTCCTCGGCCTTGCGGGTGCCGCGCAAACCAAGCTCGGCCGCCGACACCGCGGTCTCGTGCAACGGCGCCTTGGCCACGGCCTTGCGCACCACCTCGTAGGCCGTCACGCCGACCAGTCCGGTGAACACCGTCCCGGCCGCCTTTGCCAATAGCCCGAACCCCGCCATTGCCTTACCTCCCTGTCGCCACGGCCTCAGCGCTGCTTTCCCGACCGTAACATCGAAATATTGCGATATCAATATGGATTGGGTCAGAGGACGCGGGTTACCTTTTCGGTCTCGATCCGGCGCTGCAGAGCCGAGGGATCGGGATTGGCGACCTGCACCAGCGACCCGCCCACGGCCATGATGGCCAGCAGGTGATCCAACAACTCGGCGGGCCCGGGCCACGACGCGGTGGACAGCACGCGATCCTTCGACGTCAAACCGCTTGCCGCCGCGGAACTCTCACAGTCGGTCAGAATTTCTTCGGCGGCCCGGCCGTCCAGTGCGGGACCGGGATGGCGCTCCGGAACTATCTGGTCGCCGTGCACCCGCACCGCGGTCGCATAGTCGGTGACACCGATCGGCAGATCGGGTGCCGGGCGGCCGAACGGATCCAGCGACAGCACCGCCACCTCGGCCCCGGGCTCGACGAGCCCGTCCGCCTCCTGCAGCCGGTCGGCGGTGCACAGCGCCAAGTCAGCCGGGTCGCCCGCGCCGAGCACCGCCTCGGCGCCGATCCACCACACCCCGAACAAGACCGCCGCGGTCTGCCAGTGGGCCGGCAACAGGATCGCGATCCGGCTGGCCGGGGCGGCGCCGAGCTCGTCGCGCAGCAGGTTGCCGGTCTTGGCGGCCCAGTTCGCCAGCGTCACCGCGGACAGCTCGATGCGCTCGCCGGTGGCGTCGTCGTAGTAAGTGATGCGCGGACCGACCGGGTCGGCCCGCAACATCGGATCCAGGATCATCCCAGAAAGTGTTGTTAGCGTCGATTCATGCACCGCTTGGTCAGTTTATGCACTCCGGCTTGTCCGAGCCGGCGGTGAGGATCGGCGAGGGCGCCGGGACATTGGGGTCGGCGGCGGCCGCTTGGTCGGAAAGCTTGGCGGGCATGATCGTTCCGCTGCCGGACAGCCCGGAGCCCGGACCGGTGTAGTCGTTGGCCAGCACCACCTTGACCGCTCCGGGTGCCAGCGACGTATCCGGGACGACCGGCAACCCGCCGAGTTCCTTGGACACCTCCTGCGCGCCCAGGTCGTCGGTCTTGGCGGCCCGCACCTGGCTGCCCTGCACATGCCCGCCGTCGTTGTTGCCCACGGTACCGGTGACAAACCCCTTGGAGCTCAACACATCTGCCACCGCAGCGGCCAGCCCGTTGATGTCGGTGTCGTTGACGACGCTGGCCGTGGTCTTGGCGGGCGTGTACGCGAGCTCCTCGGTCTTGCCTTGAGCCTGATCGTTCAGCAGGCCGGCCACCCAGTCCGCGACCTGGTGTGCGTCCACCCGCACCACGCTTTGCGTGCCGTCGTCACTCCAGCCGGCGCCGTCGAGGACCGGGATGGTGGCGAACGCGACGTTGCCCCCGGCCAGCTTCTGCATCTGCTGGACGAAATCCATGACATCCCAACCCTGGGAGATCACCACGGAGCGCTGGACGGCGGCCTGCAAACGCTTCACCGTCGCCGGGCTGGACAGCGTCTTGCTCGAGATGATCTTGTGGGCCAGCGAGGCCATCACCACCTGCTGACGCACCACGCGGTCCAGGTCGCCGCGCGGCAGCTCGTGGCGCTGGCGGACGAAGCTGAGCGCCTGCGGACCGTCGAGCTTTTGCTGGCCGGCGGGAAAGTCGGCGCCCGAGAGTGGTTCGAACACAGGCTCTTTGAGGCAGACGTCGACGCCGCCGAGCGCGTCGGTGATCAACGCGAACCCGAGCAGCCCGATCTCGGCGTAGTGGTCGACGGTGACCCCGGTGAGGTCGGCGACGGTCTTGATCAGGGCATCGCGTCCGGCCTCGGTGCCCTGCGCCGCGGCTTCGGCGGCGGACGCGCCGGCCTTGACGAGGCTGACCCGCTTGGCCTCCCGGGTCTGGCCGTAGACGCCGTTGATCTTCGTCTTGCCCAATCCGGGGGCGGCGACGTAGGAGTCCCGCGGAATCGAGATCGCGGTGGCCGACTTCCCGTTGTTCGGTATCCGGACCAGGATGATGGTGTCGGTGTTGGTCGCTTCCTCGTCGCCGGCGCGCAGCGTTTCCAGTTCCTCGGCGGACAACGGGTTGCCGTGGGCGTCGGTGCGGCTGTCCATGCCGACCAGCAGGATGTCGATCGCGCCGTCGTCGCCGCCCTTGCCCAGCGAGGGTGCCGACATGTGGAAGATGCCGTCTTCGAAGGACCGAACGTTGTTCCAGGCGACCCCCGTGCCGATGACGACCAGGACGGCCAGGGCAGTGGCAACCGCACGAACCACACGTTGCACAGGCATCACATTAGGTTACTTGTGACACACCCGCTTCTCGGGTAGCCGGCCGCGGCGTGGCCCGGGCTTCTCGGCGCATGCCAGACTCGAGGCATGTCGGGCGGCTCAGGAAGGCTAGTCATCACCGGTGCCGGGGGGCAGCTCGGCAGCCGCCTGGCGGCCCGGGCCGCCGCCCAGGGCCGCGACGTGCTGGCGCTGAGCTCGTCGCAATGGGACATCACCGACCCGGCCGCGGCCGAGCGGATCGTGCGGGACGGCGACGTCGTGCTGAACTGCGCGGCGTACACCGACGTCGACGGTGCCGAGAGCGCCGAGGCGGCCGCGTACGCGGTCAACGCCACCGGCCCGGAACACATCGCCCGGGCCTGCGCGGGCGCCGGCGCCCGGCTGATCCACGTCTCCACCGACTTCGTGTTCAACGCCGACCTCGGCCCTGAGGGCGCCGCATGCCGCCCCTTCGAACCCGGCGACGACACCGCGCCGCAGGGCGTATACGCCCGCACCAAGCTCGCCGGGGAACGCGCCGTGCTGGCGGCACTGCCCGACGCGGTCGTGGTGCGCACCGCGTGGGTGTACACCGGCGGCACCGGCCGGGACTTCGTCGCCGTCATGCGCCGGCTGGCCGCCGGGGACGGCCCCGTCGACGTGGTCGACGACCAGGTCGGCTCGCCCACCTACGTCGGCGACCTGGCCGACGCGCTGCTGCAGATCGCCGACGACCGCGTGCCCGGCCCCGTCCTGCACGCCGCCAACGAGGGCGCGGTCTCGCGATTCGAGCTGGCCCGCGCGGTCTTCGAGGAATGCGGCGCCGATCCGGCGCGGGTGCGCCCGGTCAGCAGCGCACACTTTCCACGGCCGGCGCCGCGGCCGAGCTATTCGGCCCTGTCGAGCCGGCAGTCGGCGGCGGCGGGCCTGCGGCCGCTAAGGCACTGGCGTGCAGCGCTTGTCGCGGCGCTGGCGGCCTCGGGCCAGGGATCGACCGATACGCTCTACGCGTGACTGACGTCCTGCCGGTCGTGACGGTGACCTACTCGCCGGGCCCGCACCTGGAGCGGTTCCTGGCCTCGTTGTCGTTGGCCACCGAGCGTCCGGTCAGCGTGGTGCTGGCCGACAACGGCTCCACCGACGGAACGCCGCAGGCCGCCGTCGAGCGCTATCCCAACGTCCGGCTGTTCGATACGGGCGCCAACCTCGGCTACGGGACCGCGATCAATCGCGCCGTCGCCCACCTCGACGAGGTCGGCCAGCCGTGGGTCGACGACTGGGTGATCGTGGCCAACCCCGACGTGCAGTGGGGTCCGGGCAGCATCGACGCGCTGCTGGACGCCGCGACCCGCTGGCCGCGCGCGGGTGCGCTGGGTCCGCTCATTCGGGATCCGGACGGCTCGGTGTATCCGTCGGCGCGGCATCTGCCCAGCCTGATCCGTGGCGGCATGCACGCCGTGGTCGGGCCGTTCTGGAAGCGCAACCCGTGGACGGCCGCATACCGCCAGGAGCGGCTCGAGCCCAGCGAACGGCCGGTGGGCTGGCTGTCGGGCTCGTGCCTGCTGGTGCGCCGGTCGGCGTTCAGCAGCGTCGGCGGCTTCGACGAGCGCTACTTCATGTATATGGAGGACGTCGACCTCGGCGACCGGCTCGGCAAGGCGGGCTGGTCGAGCGTCTACGTACCGTCGGCGGAAGTCCTGCACCATCGCGGCCACTCCACCGGGCATGACCCGGCCAGCCACCTCGCGGCCCACCACAAGAGCACCTACCTTTTTCTCGCCGACCGGCACGCGGGTTGGTTGCGCGCGCCCCTGCGCTGGACGTTGCGGGGATCGCTCGCGGTTCGTTCTCGTCTGATGGTGCGCAGTTCACGGCGCACGTCCCGCAGGCAGCGACTGGCAGAAGGGCGGCACTGAGTTGGCTAACCCGTTGGCAGGCAATCAAATCGACGCGGTGGTGCTGGTCGGCGGCAAGGGCACCCGGCTGCGGCCGCTGACCCTGTCGGCGCCTAAGCCGATGCTGCCGACCGCCGGGGTGCCGTTCCTCACCCACCTGTTGTCGCGGATCGCAGCGGCGGGCATCGAGCACGTCATCCTGGGCACGTCGTATCAGGCCGCGGTGTTCGAGGCCGAGTTCGGCGACGGCTCCAAGCTGGGCCTGCAGATCGACTACGTGACCGAGGAGCGCCCCCTGGGCACCGGCGGCGCGATCGCCAACATCGCCGGCCAGCTGCGGCACGACACCGTGATGGTGTTCAACGGCGACGTGCTCTCCGGCGCCGACCTAGGCCAGCTGCTGGATTTCCACCGGACCAACTCCGCCGACGTCAGCCTGCACCTGGTGCGGGTGGGCGACCCGCGGGCCTACGGCTGTGTGACCACCGACGAGCGGAACCGGGTCGTCGCTTTTGTCGAGAAGTCGGAGGATCCGCCGACCGATCAGATCAGCGCGGGCACCTATGTGTTCGAACGCCACATCATCGACCGGATTCCGCGCGGCCGCGAGGTTTCGGTCGAACGCGAGGTGTTCCCCTCGCTGCTGGCGGACCCGGACGTCAAGGTGTGCGGCTACGTCGACGCCACGTACTGGCGCGACATGGGCACCCCGGAAGACTTCGTGCGCGGATCGTCGGATCTGGTGCGCGGCATCGCCCCGTCGCCGGCCCTGCACGGCCACCGCGGCGAGCAGTTGGTGCACGACGGCGCGGCGGTGTCGCCCGGCGCGCTGTTGATCGGCGGCACCGTCGTCGGCCGTGGCGCCGAGATCGGCCCGGGTGTGCGGCTGGACGGCGCGGTGATCTTCGACGGCGTCAAGGTCGAGGCGGGCAGCGTGATCGAGCGTTCGATCCTCGGCTTCGGTGTTCGCGTCGGTCCGCGGGCGCTGATCCGCGACGGCGTGATCGGCGACGGCGCCGACATCGGCGCGCGCTGCGAGTTGCTGCGCGGCGCCCGGGTCTGGCCGGGCATCTCCATTCCCGACGGCGGCATTCGCTACTCGTCCGACGTCTAGGTTTCCCTTTTGCGCCGAACGTGCGTCTGGCCGCACGCTCGGCGTCGAATGTGCGGCTAGCCGCACGCTGGGCGGTTAGTGAGTCGCGCGGGCGACGAGGTAGGCCAGCGCGTGGTCGGTACCGTCCGGCAACGCGTCGGCGGGCCACCACTGCAGGTCGTCCGACTCCTCGCTGATTGCGATCTGCGCGCCGGGCGGCGCGTGCGCGACGAATTGCAGGTCGAGGTGCCGCGTCGGCACGCCCAACGAGCACACCACGGGGTGCACATGCACCGCGGCCAGCTGAGGCGCGATGCGCAGGCCGGCGATGCCCGATTCCTCGGTGGCCTCGCGCAGCGCCGCGGACACGATGTCGGGGTCCTCCTCGTCGCAGTGCCCGCCGAGTTGTACCCAGCGGCCGACGCGGGGGTGCAGGGTCAACAGCACCCGGGTGCCGCTGTCGTCGACGACCAACGTCGACGCGGTGACGTGTCCGGGCACGCACTCCCGACGGCAGGCGTCGGCATGGCCGTGCACGAACGCCAGCATGGCGTGCCGCAACGAGTCCTGCGCCGGATCGGGCGCCCGCCACTCGGTGAGAATCGAGAGCGCGGAGTCCCGAACGCTCACCGGGAGCCTCGCTTGGTCCGGCGAGCGCGCAGCGCCGCCCATGCCGACCGGCACTGCGCCACCACATCCGGCGACCAGCCGAGCCCGTCGATCAGGACTTGACGGTCCACCAGGTCGAGTGCCTTGTCGATCTCGTTGGCCTTCAACAAAAGGTCGACGTCGCAGGCGAGTTCGGCGCCGGCGTAGGCCGGCGGGGGAATGGGCAGCTGCTCGGCTTCCCGCGGCTCCAACTCCAAAATCCCTCCGCCGTAGCTGCGGCCCATGATCTCGGCGAAGGCAAACGTCGCGCTGTTGTGGAACACGGCGGCAACCGCGCACGCGTCTATCTGGGAGTGGACGTGTGGGGCGAGCCGGAGCCGATGCACGGTGTCGGTGCTCGTCGCCGCGGCGGCGTTGACGGTCAGCCGTGGCGCGGTGTGGATCTGGCGCAGCATGAAGAGGTCGGGAATCCACAACGACGGCGTGCCCCACCAGGGCGTGCGGATCGAGCACTTGTAGCCGCGGTGCACGCCGGCCGCCTCACCCGCGGCGATGTGCGCGAGCAGGGCGGGATCGCTCGGATCGCGGGGAGCGTCGAGCAACCAGGTCCGGTGTCCGGCCGCGAGATCGCTTGCGCGGCAGTCGGTGTCGTATACCAGGCCGGTGAGCTGCGCGCTGCGCGAAACGAGCGGGACGCAGTGCGGGGTGAGTGCGAGTTCGCGGGCTTGCGCATCGGTGAGGGTGAAGAAGCTGTTGCGCCCGGTCACGACGCCGACATCCACGTCGGCCACAGAGTCGAGCCGGGTCAGGGTGTCGGATCCCTTGAGCGTGCGCAGCAGCCGGATCGCCGCGGGGTCCAGAAAATACTTGGTCCACTTCTCCTTTTCGTGCAACAGCGCCGGGGCCGACTCGACGTCAAGCTCGGCATCGGCCAGCGCTTCGGCGTCTCTGAGATGGACCGTGCGTATCCGCGCCGGCCCGGAACCGACGACGCCGCAGAACAATACGACCTCCTGCAGGATCCCGTCGAACACCAACCGCTCGAATGTCAGCAGCGTGATCGCAGAGAACCGGCTCAGCAGAAAGTCGCGCAACTGCGCGGCGTAGCCGACTTGAAGCAACTCGGCGGGAAGGACCAGGCCCACGCGCCCGCCGTCGCGCACCAGCACGGTGGCGGCGACGACGAAGGGCACCCAGGCGTTGGTCAACCTGCTGGGGCGCAGGCGCTCGCGCCGCATGAGCTCCAGAGCCGGCTCCCGCTGATCGGATGCCCAGTTGCCGAACCGGATGTAGGGCGGGTTTCCCGCGACCCCGTCCCAGTCGGCGGCCTCGGTATTCGCGAGCCAGGTGAACAGGTTTTCGGTGTCGACTGGAGCGAACTGCCGCGCCTTGACCGCCTCGCCCGCGACGAGTTCGACGCCCTGTGCCCGGGCGCCGAGCGCGGCGAGCTCGCGCAGGATTCGGCCGTCGCCGCAGGACGGTTCCACGATGCGCGGGCCGGCTTCCCGCACCCAGCGGGCCAGGAACCGGGCCACCGGGGCCGGGGTGTAGTAGCCGCCGCGAACCTTGTCGGCCGAGGCCGCCGCCTTGCCCGCGAACGTCGTCATCGGCCCAGTATCACTTGCGGATCAACAGATCCCCGGCGTCCCGCGCCGCGTCGCGCAATCCGGTCGGCTCCGCGGGGTAGCCGATCGCGATGGCGCCCAACGGCTCCCAATCGGACGGCAGCTCGAGCTCGGCGCGGACCAGGTCGGCGGCGAAGATCGTCGAGCCGATCCAACAGCTGCCCAGCCCGCGCACCGCCAGCGCGACCAGCAGCGCCTGCACGGCCGCGCCGACGGCGACCGTGAACATCGTGTGCTCGGCGCCGGTGCGGGCGGCGTCGGGATAGCTGTGCGCGCCGTCGGGGACCAACATCGGGATGACGACCTCGGGTGCGTCGTAAAGGATCTGGCCGCGGGCAACCCGGCGTTCGATCGAGTCCGCGGGCCGGCCGTCGCCGGCAAGGTCGGCGCGCCACTTGTCCTTCATCCGGTCCAATAGCCGGGCCCGGGTGGCCGGAGTCCGCAGCCACACGAACCGCACCGGGCGGGTGTGGTGGGGGGCCGGCGCGGTGAGGGCCTCGGCGACGGCTGCCTCCACCAGGTTTGGCGGCACCGGCTCGCCGCTGAACCGGCGCACCGATCGGCGCAACAGTTGGGCCTGCCGACGACCCATCTCGATCGCTTCGGCGGTACCGAGCCAGAACAGGTCTTCCTCGCCGGGGCGCAGCAGCTGCCGGGCGGTGGTGCCGTCGTCGGACACGACGCGCTTGGGTAGCCCGCGCACCACGGCCACCGGAACGGCGGTCAGTTTGCCCTTGACCAGGTCGGCGGCGGCCGCGATCTCGTCGGCGATCGCGATCTCGGTGACGATCAGTTCGTTGCCGTGCTGGTCGACGGCCCCCGAATAGCCGTGCAGCACAGTCAGACCCGCCGCGCCGACGGCCGCATCGGTCTGACCGTTGCGCCAGGCGCGGCCCATCGTGTCGGTGATGACCACGGCGACGTCGACGCCGAGCCGCTCGCGCAGGCCGGCGCGCAGCGCGGCCGCGCTGGCGTCGGGGTCGACGGGCAGCAGCGCGAGCTCGTCGCCGCCGACGTTGGAACCGTCCACGCCCGCGGCGGCCTGCACCAGCCCGAGCCGGTTCTCGGTGATCAGGGTCCGGCCCTTGCGCGCGAGCACGCGGACCGCCTCGTCGTCGACCAGCTTGCGCCGCATCCGATCGCGCTCCTCGGCGTCCCGCGGCGCCTGCACCAGCCGGCCCTCGCACTTGGACACCACCTTGCTGGTGACGACCGCGACGTCGCCGTCGCGCAGCCAGGGTGCCGCGGCGGCCAGCGCCGCGCTCAGGTCGTCGCCGGGCCGGAACTCGGGAAGGCCGGGCACGGGCAGGATCTCGATCGCCGCGGCGGTGCCATGCTCTTTCGAACGGTCGGTCACGCCGTCACGCCCGCAAGGTCCAGTCCAGCGGCGACCATTTCGGCCGTCGCCTTCGGGTCGCTCATCAACAGCGGCACGGAGCGCACCGCGACCCCCTCGATGTCGGCCTGGTCCCCGTCGTGCACCAGCCAGCAATCCAGTATGCCGGTGTCGCGCCGCGGCCCGTAGTGCCGGCCGACCGCTTCCGCGGTGGATTCGACCCCGATCACGGAAAGGCACGCATCGGCCATGCCGCGCAACGGCTTTCCGCCGATGATCGGCGAATAGCCGACGACTGGGGCGCTGGCTCCCCGCAGCGCGCCGCGGATGCCCGGGACGGCCAGGATGGCGCCGACGCTGACCACCGGGTTGGACGGCGCCAGCAGGATGACGTCCGCGTCGCCGATGGCCGTGACCGCTTCGGTTGCGGCGCTGGCCTTTTCGGCGCCGACGAAGGCGAAGCTGTGGGTCGGCACCCGCGCCCGGTAGCGCACCCACCACTCCTGGAAGTGGATCGCGCGGCGGCTGCCGTCCGCCGGATCGGTGATCACCACGTGTGTCTCGCAGCGGTCGTCGGTGGCCGGCAGCAATCGTGCGCCGGGTTGCCAGCGGTCGCACAGCGCCGTGGTGATCTGCGACAGCGGGTAGCCCGCCTGCAGCATCTGGGTGCGCACCAAGTGGGTGGCAAGATCGCGGTCGCCGAGTTCGAACCAGTCCGGCTGCACGCCATAACGCGCCAATTCCTCTTTGGCATGCCAGGTTTCGTCGCGGTGACCCCAACCCCGTTGTGGATCGACGCCTCCACCTAAGGTATACATGCAGGTGTCCAAATCCGGGCAGACACGTAAGCCATGGATCCACGCGTCATCACCGATGTTGACGATCGCGGTTAGCTCGTGGCTGGTGGTTTCAGCATCGGGGCGCTGTTGCGCCGCGAACTGACCCAGGCCGAGCAGCTGCTGGACGCCAAGCAGGAACCGGGCGCCACCGACCCCACCGACCAGCACGGTGACCTTCACACCGCACGACAGTACCGGCCGGCGACGCACGGCATGCCGGCCACCAAGTGGGCCATAAAAGCCCATTTCGACCAGCACAATTGGGAAACTTGGGACAGTTGTGACCGACACGCCGAGCGTCAATAACAACAGAAACGCCGAAATTTGATCACGAGATGATATGGAAATGCGCCGAAGTGCTTGACCGGGCAGCTCAACCCGTGTCTAATCACATCAGTGTCATTTCCCGGTTGGCCGGCCGGTTCCGGTGTCGCAGACCGAGATTCGATCACTTGTTCGAATTGTCTGTACATCAGAACAGTGGCAACAAATCACTCTCTCAAAATCAACCTGAGGAGGCGGACGACGCATGTCTTATGAACACCTTCGGGGCGTTATGACAAGCACACCGCACACCACCATTGGTGCGACGCCGGCGCCAATTGCGCGTCCGCACCTGACCGTGGTTCCCGATGCCCCAGTGGCATTCGAACCCGAGCCCCTGCCGCCGACCGCCGATCAATGGCAGGACCGCGCGCTGTGCGCGCAAACCGATCCAGAGGCCTTCTTTCCCGAGAAGGGTGGTTCCACCCGCGAGGCCAAGAAGATCTGCCTGGGTTGCGAGGTGCGTCATGAGTGCCTGGAATACGCCCTGGCGCATGACGAACGCTTCGGCATCTGGGGTGGTCTGTCCGAGCGCGAGCGCCGTCGCCTCAAGCGCGGCATCATCTGACCCGCTTCAGACCCGCCCCAAATCTGACCCCGCCCAGCGTCATTCGTCGTCGATCGTCGGGTCGATGACCGAGGGTTCCACGTCCAGATAGATGGCCACCTGAGCCACCAGGATTTCGTGCAGCAACTCGCCAAGTTCGACGGTGTCCTTCGCCCGTCTCTCGATCGGCTTGCGGAACAACACAATTCGCGCGCGTGTCGCATTGCCGCGGACGTCGACGCCCGCCGGTATCAAGCGGGCCAGTGCGATCGGCCCATCGGCGATGACCTCGGGCGGCCACTGCACACTCTCCGGGTCCTTGGCGGTGATACGCGGGATCTCATCGACGGCCACGTCGAGCTCCGACACCCGGTCTTGCCAGCGCCGCTCGATGGGTTCGTATGCCTCGAGCACCGCCATGTCGAACCGCTCGGCGCGGCTGCGCCATCCCGGTACCGTCGGCGGCAACAGCGGACCGCGCATATCGCGGCCCCGCCGCGTGGCCCGGTGTGCAGCCGAGCGGCCCCCCGACGGGCCCTGAGACCAGCCACCGCGCGGGGAGCTGCGCGAATCGCCGCGGGAATCATTCACTGGGCCCGATGGTAACGGTTGAACATCGGGGGTCGAACGGTTGCGCGTGTCCGGCGCTTCCGCGGCGTTTGTCCACGATAGCCTTTCGTCGTGAACGTTCCCCGTCGCTGTTGCCGGCCCGGGTGTCCGCACTATGCCGTGGCGACCTTGACGTTCGTCTACTCGGACTCGACGGCAGTGGTAGGCCCGCTCGCCACCGCGCGCGAACCGCATTCCTGGGATCTGTGCGTCGGCCATGCCGGCCGGATCACCGCGCCGCGCGGCTGGGAACTGGTGCGCCACGCCGGCCCGCTGCCCAATCCCGATGAGGACGACCTGGTGGCGCTGGCGGACGCGGTGCGCGAGGTCCCGGGCGGTGGCGGGGTGCCCTATGGCGGCGCAACCGCGATGAACGGCTTCTCCGCCGACCCGGCTCTGCGCCCCGCCGGGGCCCATGCCACCGCGCCCAGCGGCGGTCTGCTCGCGCCGCCCGAGCAGCGTTCCGGACGCCGCCGCGGGCATCTGCGCGTGCTGCCCGACCCCGCCGATTAGCGCTGCCGACTAGCACCGCGCACCGTTTGGACCCGTAACCTTGGCGGGCCGATAGGCTGGCTGCCAAGAGTCCAAGAAGAGTCCAAGAAGAGTCCAAGCAAGTAGTCGTCAGGAGCCTCCGCATGTCCCGGCCCGCCGCGGCTATCCGCCGTGTCATCAAGGCTTACGACGTACGCGGGCTGGTGGGCGAGGAGATCGACGATTCGTTGGTCGCCGACGTCGGCGCCGCGTTCGCCAGGTTGATGCGCGCCGACGGGGCGCAGCGGGTGGTCATCGGCCGCGACATGCGGGATAGCTCGCCGTCGCTCGCCGCTGCCTTCGCGGCCGGGGTCAACACCCAGGGCCTCGACGTCGTGCGCATCGGTTTGTCGTCCACCGATCAGCTCTATTTCGCTTCGGGATTGTTGGACTGCCCCGGCGCGATGTTCACCGCGAGCCACAACCCGGCGGCCTACAACGGCATCAAGCTCTGCCGGGCGGGGGCCAAACCCGTCGGCGCGGACACCGGGCTCCAGGTGATCAGCGGCGAAGTGATCGCCGGGGTACCGACGTATGACGGGCCGCCGGGCGATATCTCCGATCGGGACGTGCTCGCGGACTACGGCGAGTTTCTGCGCTCACTGGTGAACACCTCGGGGCTGCGTCCGTTGCGGGTGGCGGTGGACGCCGGCAACGGCATGGCCGGGCACACCGCGCCCGCCGTGCTGGGCGCGATCGACTCGATCACGCTGTTGCCGTTGTACTTCGAGCTCGACGGTTCGTTCCCCAATCACGAGGCCAATCCGCTCGACCCGGCGAACCTGGTGGACCTGCAGCGCTACGTGCGCGAGACCGGCGCCGATATTGGGCTGGCCTTCGATGGCGACGCCGATCGCTGCTTCGTGGTCGACGAACGCGGGATGCCGGTTTCGCCGTCGACGGTGACCAGCCTGGTGGCCGCCCGCGAGCTGGGTCGCGAGATCGGCGCCACCGTTATCCACAACGTGATCACCTCGCGCGCCGTGTCCGAACTGGTCACCGAGCGCGGCGGCACCCCACTGCGCTCGCGGGTCGGGCATTCCTACATCAAAGGATTGATGGCCGAGACCGGCGCGATTTTCGGCGGCGAGCACTCGGCGCACTACTACTTCCGCGACTTCTGGGGCGCCGATTCCGGGATGCTGGCGGCGCTTTACGTGCTGGCCGCCCTCGGCGAGCAGCATCGGCCGCTGTCGGAGTTGACCGCCGACTACCAGCGCTACGAATCGTCGGGCGAGATCAACTTCAAAGTCGACGACGCGTCGCGGTGCGTGGACGCCGTGCTGAAGTCGTTCGGCAGCCGGATTCACTCGATCGACCACCTGGACGGGGTGACCGTGGATTTGGGCGACGGCAGCTGGTTCAACCTGCGCAGCTCCAACACCGAGCCGCTGCTGCGGCTCAACGTGGAGGGCCGCAGCACCGAGGACGTCGACGCGGTGGTTCAACAGGTCAGCGCCGAGATCGCCGCCGAAACCCAAACCCCAGAGGCCGCCCGGTGAATGCCACCGGAGCAATCGATCTCGAGGACACCGCCGGCCTGCTCGGCGCCGACCGGGCCGGCCTGCTGCGGGCCGCGTCGTCGGCCGGCGCGCAGGTTCGCGCCGTTGCCGCCGCCGCCGAAGAAGGCGCACTGGATTCGCTGCGCATCGACGACCGGCCGCGCAGCATCATCTGGGTGGCCGGCCGCGGGACCGCCGAGACCGCGGGGACGCTGCTGGCCGCGACGCAGGGCGGCGCCGCGTCGGCGCCGATCGCGCTCGCCGACGACGCCCCGCCGTGGATCGGCCCGCTCGACGTACTGATCGTCGCGGGCGACGACCCCGGCGACCCCGCGCTGGTCGGGGCCGCCGCGACCGGGGTGCGCCGCGGCGCGCGGGTCGTCGTGGCGGCGCCGTACGAGGGCCCGCTGCGCGACTCCACGGCCGGGCGCGCCGCGGTGCTTGGGCCGCGCCTGTCGGTTCCCGACGAGTTCGGACTGCCGCGCTACCTGGCCGCCGGCCTGGCCGTGCTGAAATGCGTAGACCCCGCACCCGACATCGATCTGGCGCTGCTCGCCGACGAGCTGGACGCCGAGGCGCTGCGCAACAGTGCCGCCCGCGAGCTATTCACCAACCCGGCCAAGATGATTGCCGCGCGCATCTCCGACGCCCGAGTGGCACTGGCCGGCGACTGCGCCGCGACGCTGGCGCTGGCCCGGCACGGCAGTTCGGTGCTGTTGCGGATCGCCCACCACGTGACGGCCGCGACCGGGCTTGCGGATGCGGTGGTGGCGCTGCGCGCGAGCTCGGAGTCGGGGTCCGGGTTTGGCGAAGCGCCGTCCGCCGTGGACGCGCTCTTTCATGACGAGCAAATCGACGGACCACTGCCCGAGCGACTCCGGGTGCTCGCGCTCACGTTGGCCGGCGAGCGCACGGTGGTGGCCGCGCGCGTCGCCGGGCTGAACGAGGTCTACCTCATCGCGGCCGAGGATGTGCCCGAAGCGCCCGGGGGTGTGGGCGGGTCCGCCGGTCTGGTCGGGGCGTCCGCTCCGGGTGGTGCCGCACGCACCGAGCAGCAACTGGCAGTATTAGCCGTTCGGCTGGAGATGGCCGCCGTTTACTTGAGACTGGCGCGGGGATAGAAAACAAGTGGAACTGCTTCGCGGGGCGTTACGGACGTACGCATGGGGATCGCGCACCGCCATCGCCGAATTCACCCGGCGTTCGGTGCCGGCCGCGCACCCGGAAGCCGAACTCTGGTTCGGCGCCCACCCGGGCGACCCGGCGTGGCTGGAAACGGAGCAGGGCGAAATCTCGTTGATGGAGGCGCTGGTCGCCGACCCCGAGGGACAGCTCGGTCCCTGCTCGCGCGCCCGCTTCGGTGATGTGCTGCCGTTCTTGGTCAAGGTGCTGGCCGCCGACGAGCCGCTGTCCCTGCAGGCCCACCCGAGCGCCGAGCAGGCGGTCGAGGGTTACCTGCGTGAGGAACGGTTGGGAATTCCGGTGTCCTCGCCGGTGCGCAACTATCGCGACACCTCGCACAAGCCCGAGTTGCTGGTGGCGCTGGAGTCGTTCGAGGCGCTGGCCGGATTTCGCCCGGCGTCGCGCACCGTCGAGCTGCTGCGGGCGCTTGCGGTCTCCGACCTCGACCCATACATCGATCTGCTCAACGACCAGTCCGACGCCGACGGGCTGCGCGCGCTGTTCACCACCTGGATCACCGCGCCGCAGCCCGACCTCGACGTGCTGGTGCCCGCCGTGCTGGACGGCGCCATCCAGTACGTCAGCACGGGCGCAACGGAATTCGCCGCCGAGGCCAAGACGGTGCTCGAACTCGGGGAGCGCTATCCGGGCGACGCCGGTGTGCTGGCGGCGCTGCTGCTCAACCGCATCACGCTGGAACCGGGCGAGGCGATCTTCGTGCCGGCCGGCAACCTGCACACCTATCTGCGCGGTTTCGGGGTGGAGGTTATGGCCAACTCCGACAACGTGTTACGCGGTGGGTTGACCCCCAAGCACGTCGATGTGCCCGAACTGCTGCGAGTGCTGGACTTCGCCCCCACCGCCGAAGAGCGGTTGCGAGCGTCGACCCACCGCGAAGGTCTCGGGCTGATCTACGAAACGCCGACCGACGAGTTCGCGGTCGCGCTGTTGGTGCTCGACGGCGAGAACCTCGGCCACGAAGTCGACGCGTCGTGCAGCCACGAAGGGCCGCAGATCCTGTTGTGCAGCGAGGGTTCCACGACGGTGCACGCAAAGTCGGGATCGCTGACGCTGGAACGCGGAATGGCGGCGTGGGTGGCGGCCGACGACGGCCCCATCCGGCTGGTGGCGCGAGAGCCCGCCAAGCTGTTCAGGGCGACCGTGGGGCTGTGACTAGCCCTGATGGTGGCGACCCGCTTCGCCCGGCTCTGCCGCGCTCGCGATCGCCACGGCTTGCCGGCGCTCGCGCAGCCACAGCCGCATGTTGTGCGCCACGGTACGGCCCACGATCCGTGGCGGCGGGATCATATAGAGGCTGTCGAGAAGCGAGAACCGGCGCAAAAACCATTCCGCGAGAACGGGTTCGGTTTCGGCGGCCCCGAGGAATTGGTCGAACAGCGCGCCTGAGGGACGCCACCACCACGGGGCGGGCTCCTTCGTTTCGGCGTGATGGAACGCGACGTCGCCGATGCCGTTCATCGTCCACACCGGGAAGGTGGTCTTGGCCGTGGCCCGGTTGAGTTCCGCGGCCAGTTCGCTGTCCGGGAATTGCAGAGCCCGCCGCAGATGACCGGCCTGCAGTGACGTCATCGTCATCCCCTGCCCGAAGGTGGGGTTGAAGCTGGCGACGGCATCGCCGAACGGGATGATCCCGGCGGGAAAGCGGTCCAGCTTGTCATAGCGGCGCCACCTGCTGGCCGGAAAGGCGTGGAATGCCGGCTCGCCGAGGGGTTCGGCCCGCGCCAGTGCGTCGGTGAAATGGTCCGGCAGCAGTTTGTCCGCGAGCGCCAGCATCTCGGGGAACGTCCGCGGCGGCTTGGCGTCGGCCACGCCGAAGGTGGTGAGCACCCAGGTCCCGTCCTCGTAGCACAGCATCCCGAGCCCCAGCGACTCGTCATGGGAAGCGCCGGCGACGACCACCTTTTCGGCGATCAGGCCGTCGGGGATGCGGAACTGGTGGGTGGCGTAGTTGATGCCGATGTCCACGATTTCCTCGGTGGGCCGCGCATATCCCCACTGCGACAACCACACCGGCAGCCGGGTGCCCCGACCGGCCGCGTCGACCACGAGGTCGGCGCGCACGAACTCCGGCTCGCCCGCCTGGCGGTCGGCGGGGTCCAGCAGCACGCCGGTCACCCGCTGCCGGGCGGGCTCGAACCGCGGCTCGGCCACCGAGCGCCGGACGATCTTGACGTTGTCGAGGTCTTCCACTCGCCTGCGCAACTGCCACTCCAGGTGCGGCCGGCTGGGCACGTACGCGGTGAACTCGTCGCGCAGGGTGCTCCCCGTCCCCAGGACGTGCCCCGCCGCGCCGAGGTAAATGCAGTCCGGGCGGTTCTCCAGCATCGGCACGCCCGCGGCCACCATGTCTTTCAGCAGGCCCGGGAACAGGTTCTCGAACTCGATGGCCCCGCGGGCCATCAGCATGTGCAGGTGCCGGTCCTGGGGCACCGTCGCGCGGTTCGCCGGCGCGCTCGGCAGCTCGTCCCGCTCATAAAGGGTGACTGCGCCATAGCAATCCGAGAGCACCCGCGCGGCGCACAGCCCGGCGATGCTCGCCCCGATGACCACCGCGTGGTTCCGCGTGTTTGCTGCGCTGTGGGGCATCCCCGCAGACTACCCACTAGGGTGCGGACAAATGGGTGACGGAAGGGGCGGGCAAATGGCCAATCGGTGGCGCATGAAGTCGGTCGAACAGTCGATCGCCGACACCGACGAGCCGGGCACCCGGCTACGCAAGGACCTGACCTGGTTGGATCTCGCGGTGTTCGGGGTCGCCGTGGTGATCGGCGCGGGCATCTTCACGGTCACCGCGTCGACAGCCGGCGACATTACCGGGCCGGCGATCTGGATCTCGTTTGTGATCGCCGCGGTCGCGTGCGCGCTGGCGGCGTTGTGCTACGCCGAATTCGCGTCGACGCTGCCGGTGGCGGGCAGCGCGTACACCTTCTCCTACGCCACCTTCGGGGAGTTCGTCGCCTGGATTATCGGCTGGAACCTGGTGCTGGAGTTGGCGGTCGGCGCGGCCGTCGTCTCCAAGGGTTGGTCGAGCTACCTGGGCACGGTGTTCGGATTCGCAGGGGGCACAGTGCATTTCGGATCGGCCGACGTCGACTGGGGCGCGCTGGTGATCGTCGGGCTGGTGTCGACCCTGATCGCCTTGGGGACGAAGTTGTCGTCGAGGTTCTCCCAGGTGATCACCGCCATCAAGGTGTCGGTGGTGATCCTGGTCGTGGTGGTCGGCGCCTTCTACATCAAACCGGCGAACTATTCGCCGTTCATTCCGAAGCCGGAAGTCGGCGGCGAAGCGTCGGGCGTCAACCAGTCGGTGTTGTCGCTGCTGACCGGGGCGCACAGCAGTCACTACGGCTGGTTTGGCGTCCTGGCCGGGGCGTCGATCGTGTTCTTCGCGTTCATCGGCTTCGACATCGTCGCGACCATGGCCGAGGAGACCAAGGAACCGCAGCGCAACGTCCCGAAGGGGATCCTGGCGTCGCTGGCGATCGTGACGGTTCTGTATGTCGCGGTCTCGGTGGTGCTTTCCGGAATGGTCTCCTATACCCAGCTCAAGACCGCCCCCGGCGGCAAGTCCGCGAACCTGGCTACCGCGTTCACCGCGAACGGGTTGACGTGGACCAGCAAAATCATCTCCGTGGGGGCGTTGGCCGGCCTGACCACCGTCGTGATGGTGCTGATGCTCGGGCAGTGCCGGGTGCTCTTCGCGATGGCGCGCGACGGGCTACTGCCGCGCCCGCTGGCCAAGACCGGTTCGCGCGGAACACCGGTCCGGATCACCGCGCTGGTCGCGGTGGTGGTGGCGGCGACGGCGGCGGTGTTCCCGATCAACAAGCTCGAGGAGATGGTCAACGTCGGGACGCTGTTCGCGTTCGTCCTGGTGTCCGCCGGTGTCGTCGTCTTGCGCCGGACCCGGCCGGACCTGCACCGCGGATTCAAGGCCCCGGGCGTGCCGTGGCTTCCGATCGCGTCGATATGCGCCTGCGTGTGGCTGATGGTCAACCTCACCGCGCTCACCTGGGTTCGCTTCGCGGTGTGGCTGGTGATCGGGACCGCGATTTACGTCGGCTACGGCCGCTGGCATTCGGTGCAGGGCCGCCGGGACGTCGAGCAGGCACCAGAGGCAGACGCCTTTACAAAATAGGGCTCTGTGTCTAGACAGGAGACGCAGAGCGGCGTATTGTCCAACTTCAATGTGGCATGACGTGGCATGACTACAAGGAGGTTTGGCATATGACCACACTCAGGCCGGCGAGCGGGCCCGAAGCATCGGCCGACGCGCCCGTTTGGCGGGACAAGAAGCGCCACCTGTGGCTGATGGGACTGATCGCCCCGACCGCGTTGTTCGTGATGTTGCCGATCATCTGGGGGTTGAATCAGCTCGGCTGGCACGCCGCCGCGCAGGCGCCGCTGTGGATCGGGCCCATCCTGCTCTACGTCCTTTTGCCCATCCTCGATCTGCATTTCGGGCCCGACGGCCAGAACCCGCCCGACGAGATGATGGAGCGGCTGGAGAACGACAAGTACTACCGCTACTGCACCTACATCTACATCCCGTTCCAATACCTCAGCGTGGTGCTGGCCGCCTACCTGTTCACGGCGTCGAACCTGCACTGGCTCGGCTTCGACGGCGGACTGGGCTGGGCGGGCAAGATCGGCTTGGCGCTGTCCGTCGGTGTGCTCGGCGGCGTCGGCATCAACACCGCGCATGAGATGGGGCACAAGAAGGACGCGCTGGAGCGATGGCTGTCCAAGATCACCCTGGCGCAGACCTGCTACGGCCACTTCTACATCGAGCACAACCGCGGCCACCACGTGCGCGTCTCCACCCCGGAGGACCCGGCGTCGGCCCGCTTCGGCGAGACGTTCTGGGAGTTCTTGCCGCGCAGCGTCTTTGGCAGTCTGCGCTCCGCCGTTTCCCTCGAGGCGCAACGGATACGACGGCAGGGCTCGAGCCCGTGGAATCCCAAGACGTACCCGTCCAACGACGTGCTGAACGCCTGGGCGATGTCGTTGGTGTTGTGGGGCGCGCTGATCGCGGTGTTCGGGCCGGCGCTGCTCCCGTTCGTCGTCATCCAGGCGGTCTTCGGCTTCAGCCTGCTCGAGAACGTCAACTACCTCGAGCACTACGGGCTGCTGCGGCAACGCAACGCCAACGGCCGCTACGAGCGCTGCGCGCCGGTGCACAGCTGGAACTCCGACCACGTGGTCACCAACCTGTTCCTGTATCACCTGCAGCGGCACAGCGATCACCACGCCAACCCGACGCGGCGATATCAGACGCTGCGCAGCATGGCGGGCTCGCCGAACCTGCCCAGCGGCTATGCGTCGATGATTGGGCTGACCTATTTCCCGCCGCTGTGGCGCAGGGTGATGGATCATCGGGTGCTCGAGCACTACGACGGCGACATCACCCGGGTCAACCTGCAGCCGCGGCTGCGCGCGAAGCTGCTGGCTCGCTACGGCGTCCCCGAAGGGGTCGCGGCATGATCGCCTACCGATGCCCCGGTTGCGACTACACCTACGACGAAGCGAAAGGCGCTCCGCGGGAAGGGTTTCCCCCGGGTACGCCCTTCAGCGACATCCCCGACGACTGGTGCTGCCCCGACTGCGCAGTGCGCGAGAAGGTC
Organism: Mycobacterium sp. IS-836; assembly: GCF_001954275.1. Lineage (GTDB taxonomy): Bacteria > Actinomycetota > Actinomycetes > Mycobacteriales > Mycobacteriaceae > Mycobacterium. The sequence goes on from NZ_MBEU01000055.1 coordinate 52,665, forward strand.
GATTTCGAAGAGACGTCCGGCGACGATGCAGAGCGGAGCGATGAGGAGAAGCCGGACAATCGGATAGGAGTGAATCAGTGAGCGACTACAAGTTCTTCATCTGCGTCCAATGCGGATTCGAGTACGACGAGGCCAAGGGCTGGCCGGAGGACGGCATCGCGCCCGGCACCCGATGGGACGACATCCCCGAGGACTGGAGCTGCCCCGACTGCGGTGCCGCGAAGTCCGACTTCGAAATGGTGGAGGTCGCCCGGTCTTGAGCACTATCGTCGCGCCTGTGAAGCGGATGCCGTACGCCGAGGCGTCCCGCGCCCTATTGCGCGACTCGGTGCTGGACGCGATGCGGGAATTGCTGCAGACGCGAGACTGGTCCGCCATCACGCTTTCCGACGTGGCCCGCGCCGCCGGCATCAGCCGGCAGACCATCTACAACGAGTTCGGCTCGCGGCAGGGCCTGGCGCAGGGGTACGCCCTGCGCCTGGCCGATCGCCTGGTCGACGCCGTCCATGCCGCCATCGACGCCAACGTCGGCAACATCTACGAAGCGTTCCTGCAGGGCTTTCGTTCCTTTTTCGCGGAGTCGGCGGCCGACCCGTTGGTGATCTCGTTGCTGACCGGCGTCGCCAAGCCCGACCTGCTGCAGATCATCACCACCGACAGCGCGCCCATCATCACGCGCGCGTCGGCGCGGCTGACCACCGCGCTCACCGAAAGCTGGGTGGCCACCAGTGAAGAGGACGCCGGTGTGTTGGCGCGGGCGATCGTCCGGCTCGCGATGAGCTACGTGTCCATGCCCCCCGAGGCCGACTATGACGTGGCACGGGATCTGGCGCGGCTGATGACGCCCTTCGCGGAGCGTCACGGGGTCGTCAAGGTTCCCTGATCCTTCCCTGATCCCTGGGGCCGCCGCGGCGGCGACTACAGTGGCGGAAGAACATACCTAAGCTAAGTACCGCTTGAATCCGGTGCGCCTTAAGAAGCCCAAGAAGGATGAAACACGCTATGACGACGACCGAAAACGCGCTCACCCCCGACGTTCGCAACGGCATCGAGTTCAAGGTCGCCGATCTGTCGCTGGCGGAGTACGGCCGGCGCGACATCGAGCTCTCCGAGCAGGAGATGCCGGGTTTGATGTCGCTGCGCCGCGAGTACGCCGAAGTGCAACCGCTCAAGGGCGCGCGGATCTCGGGCTCGCTGCACATGACGGTGCAGACGGCCGTGCTGATCGAGACCCTCGTCTCGCTGGGCGCCGAAGTCCGCTGGGCGTCGTGCAACATCTTCTCCACCCAGGACCACGCCGCCGCGGCGATCGTCGTCGGCCCGCACGGCACCCCCGAGGAGCCCAAGGGCGTGCCGGTGTTCGCGTGGAAGGGCGAGACGCTCGAGGAGTACTGGTGGGCCGCCGAGCAGATGCTGACGTGGCCCGACGAGCCGGCCAACATGATCCTCGACGATGGCGGCGACGCGACCATGCTGGTGCTGCGCGGCGCGCAGTACGAGAAGGCCGGCGTCGTGCCCCCGGCCGAGGACGACGACCCCACCGAGTGGAAGGTCTTCCTGGACCTGCTGCGCCGCCGCTTCGAGACCGACAAGGACAAGTGGACCAAGATCGCGGAGTCGGTCAAGGGCGTCACCGAGGAGACCACCACCGGGGTGCTGCGGCTCTACCAGTTCGCGGCGGCCGGTGACCTGGCGTTCCCGGCGATCAACGTCAACGACTCGGTGACCAAGTCCAAGTTCGACAACAAGTACGGCTGCCGCCATTCGCTGATCGACGGCATCAACCGCGGCACCGACGTGCTGATCGGCGGCAAGAAGGTGCTCGTCTGCGGCTACGGCGACGTCGGCAAGGGCTGCGCCGAGTCCGTCAAGGGTCAGGGTGCGCGCGTCGTCGTCACCGAGGTCGACCCGATCAACGCGCTGCAGGCCCTGATGGAGGGCTTCGACGTCAAGCGGGTCGAGGACGCGATCGGCGAGGCGGACATCGTGATCACCGCGACCGGCAACAAGGACATCATCACGCTGGCCCACATGAAGGCGATGAAAGACCACGCGGTGCTGGGCAACATCGGGCACTTCGACAACGAGATTCAGGTCTCCGCACTGGAAAGGTCCGGCGCCACCAAGGTGAACATCCGGCCGCAGGTCGACCTGTGGACGTTCCCCGACAGCGGCAAGTCGATCATCCTGCTCTCCGAGGGCCGGCTGCTGAACCTCGGCAACGCCACCGGCCACCCATCGTTCGTGATGAGCAACAGCTTCTCCAACCAGGTGATCGCGCAGATCGAGTTGTGGACCAAGAACGACGAGTACGACAACGAGGTGTACCGGCTGCCCAAGCACCTCGACGAGAAGGTGGCCCGCATCCACGTCGAGGCGCTGGGTGGTGAGCTGACCAAGCTGACCAAGGAGCAGGCCGAGTACATCGGCGTCGACGTCGACGGTCCGTACAAGGCCGACCACTACCGGTACTGAGCCGTCTGCGGCCGAGCGCCCGGCCCGCCGGGCGTTGGGCGCCGACTGCCCGGCCCGCCGGGCGCTCGACGGCGGCGGGTTAGGCTCGCGCCGTGCTGATCGCGATCGAAGGGGTCGACGGCGCCGGCAAGCGGACGTTGTCCGAGGGCTTGCGTAAAGCGTTCGAGGCGGCCGGGAAGTCGGTTGCCACGCTGGCGTTCCCGCGCTACGGGCAGTCGGTGACCGCCGACGTCGCCGCGGAGGCGTTGCACGGCGAGCACGGCGACCTCGCCTCGTCGGCGTACGCGATGGCGATGCTGTTCGCGCTCGACCGCGCGGCGGCGGTCGGCGAAATCGAGGCGCTGGCCCGCGCGCACGACGTGGTGATCCTGGACCGTTACGTCGCTTCCAACGCGGCCTACACCGCCGCCCGGCTGCGCGAGGACGCGGCGGGAGAAGCGGCGGCCTGGGTGCAGCGGCTGGAATATCAGCGACTGGGGTTGCCCGCGCCGGACTGGCAGGTGCTGCTCGCGGTGTCCGCCGAACTCGCCGCGCAGCGGGCCCGCGACCGCGCCGAATCGGAGCCGGGCCGGGCGCGCGACAGCTACGAACGCGACGACGACCTTCAGCAGCGCACCGGTGCGGTGTACGCAGGTTTGGCCGCCGCGGACTGGGGCGGGCGGTGGCTCGTCGTCGACGCGGACGTCGATCCGGGCGGGCTGGCGGCCGCGTTGATCGCCCCGTAGAGACGGCCAGATAGCACAAATTTGTCACGATTTGCCCCTATCGAATAAGAAACGCCCGTGTGGCGCCCGAGTTTTGTCCCGATTCGGTGACACCATGGACTCCATGAGGCAAAGGATCTTGGTCGTCGATGACGACGCTTCGCTGGCGGAGATGCTGACCATCGTGCTGCGTGGGGAGGGCTTCGACACCGCGGTCATCGGTGACGGCACCCAGGCCCTGACCGCGGTGCGCGAGCTGCGCCCGGATTTGGTGCTGCTGGACCTGATGTTGCCCGGCATGAACGGCATCGACGTGTGCCGGGTCTTGCGCGCCGACTCCGGCGTGCCGATCGTCATGCTGACGGCCAAGACCGACACCGTCGACGTGGTGCTGGGCCTGGAGTCGGGTGCCGACGACTACATCATGAAGCCGTTCAAGCCCAAGGAGCTGGTCGCCCGGGTGCGCGCGCGGCTGCGGCGCAACGACGACGAGCCCGCCGAGATGCTGTCGATCGCCGACGTCGAGATCGACGTGCCCGCCCACAAGGTCACTCGCAACGGCGAGCAGATCTCTCTGACCCCGCTGGAGTTCGACCTGCTGGTCGCGCTGGCACGCAAACCACGCCAGGTGTTTACTCGTGATGTGCTGCTCGAACAGGTGTGGGGATACCGGCACCCAGCGGATACCCGCTTGGTAAACGTGCATGTCCAGCGTCTACGGGCCAAGGTCGAAAAAGACCCTGAGAACCCGACTGTGGTGTTGACCGTTCGAGGAGTGGGATACAAGGCCGGACCTCCGTGATCCGGCGCTCGCCGCGACGCACCAGGAGTCGTTGGGGGCGCACGGGCCCCATGGCACGCGGCTTAGGTGCGTTGAGCCGAGCCGTTGGCATTGCCTGGCGCCGTTCGCTGCAATTGCGAGTCGTGGCGCTGACCCTTGGCCTGTCGTTGGCGGTGATCCTGGCGCTCGGCTTCGTGCTGACCAGTCAGGTCACCAACCGGGTGCTCGACGTCAAGGTCAAAGCCGCCCTCGAGCAGATCGAGCGGGCGCGCACCACCGTCGGTGGGATCGTCAACGGCGAGGAGACGCGCTCGCTGGACAGCAGCCTTCAGCTGGCCCGCAACACGTTGACGTCGAAGACCGACCCGGCGTCGGGCGCCGGCCTCGCGGGTGCGTTCGACGCGGCGCTGCTCGTTCCCGGTGACGGCCCGCGCGCCGCGAGTTCGGCGGGACCCGTCGACCAGGTGCCCAACTCGCTGCGCGGCTTCGTCAAGGCCGGGCAGGCCGCCTATCAATACGCCACGGTGCACACCGACGGCTTCTCCGGGCCGGCCCTGATCATCGGCACGCCGGCGTCGGCACAGGTGGCCAACCTGGAGCTGTACCTGATCTTCCCGCTCAAAAACGAGCAGGCCACCATCCAGCTGGTGCGCGGCACGATGATCACCGGCGGAGCGGTGCTGCTGGTCCTGCTCGCCGGGATCGCGCTGCTGGTATCGCGTCAGGTCGTCGTGCCGGTGCGGTCGGCGTCGCGGATCGCCGAACGGTTCGCCGACGGCCATCTGTCCGAGCGGATGCCGGTGCGCGGCGAGGACGACATGGCCCGGCTGGCGGTGTCGTTCAACGACATGGCGGAGAGCCTGTCGCGCCAGATCACCCAGCTCGAGGAGTTCGGCAACCTGCAGCGGCGGTTCACCTCCGACGTCAGCCACGAGCTGCGCACCCCGCTGACCACCGTGCGGATGGCCGCCGACCTGATCTACGACCACAGCGCCGACCTCGACCCGACGCTGGCGCGGTCCACCGAGTTGATGGTCAACGAGCTGGACCGCTTCGAGACGCTGCTCAACGACCTGCTGGAGATCTCCCGCCACGACGCGGGCGTGGCCGAGCTGTCCGTCGAGGCGGTCGACCTGCGCACCACGGTGCGAAGCGCGCTGGGCAACGTGGGGCACCTGGCCGAAGAGGCCGGCATCGAGCTGCTTGTCGAGATGCCGGACGAGGAGGTGATCGCCGAGGTCGACGCGCGCCGGGTGGAGCGGATCCTGCGCAACCTGATCGCCAACGCCATCGACCACGCCGAGCACAAGCCCGTCCACATCCGGATGGGCGCAGACGAGGACACGGTCGCCGTCACGGTCCGCGACCACGGGGTGGGGCTGCGGCCCGGCGAGGAGAAGCTGGTGTTCAGCCGGTTCTGGCGCTCGGACCCGTCGCGGGTGCGGCGCTCCGGCGGCACGGGGCTGGGCCTGGCGATCAGCATCGAGGACGCGCGCCTGCACCAGGGCCGGCTCGAGGCGTGGGGCGAGCCCGGTCAGGGCGCGTGCTTCCGGCTGACGCTGCCGCTGGTTCGCGGCCACAAGGTCACCACCAGCCCGCTGCCCATGAAACCCATTCCGCAACCGCCGGCTGCCGAACGCAAGGAGCGCCAGCGCACGCGCGAGCATGCCGAGAGGAGCGGGTGATGCGCCGGCTCCTGGGTCTGCTGTTGCTGGCGGTGTTGCTCGCCGGGTGCGCCGGGGTGCCCAGCTCGTCGGCACCCCAGGCCATCGGCACCATCGAGCGACCGGCGCCGTCGAACCTGCCCAAGCCGACCCCGGGCATGGACCCCGACGTGCTGCTGCGCGAATTCCTCAAGGCCACAGCCGATCCCGCGAACCGGCATCTGGCCGCGCGGCAGTTCCTCACCCAGTCGGCGTCCAACGCGTGGGACGACGCGGGTAGCGCACTGCTGATCGACCATGTGGTGTTCGTGGAAACCCGTGGCGCTGAACGGGTTTCGGCAAACATGCGGGCCGACATCCTGGGCTCGCTGTCCGACATGGGGGTGTTCGAAACCGCGGAGGGCACGCTGCCGGACCCGGGCCCGATCGAGTTGGTCAAGACGTCGGGCGGTTGGCGCATCGACCGCCTGCCCAACGGAGTCTTCTTGGACTGGCAGCAATTTCAGGCGACCTACAAACGCAACACGCTGTACTTCGCCGACCCCACGGGCAAGACCGTGGTCCCCGACCCGCGCTACGTCGCGGTGTCCGATCACGATCAGCTGGCGACCGAACTCGTGTCCAAGCTGCTGGCGGGCCCGCGGCCGGAGATGGCCCATACGGTCCGCAACCTGCTCGCGCCGCCGCTGCGGCTGCGCGGCCCGGTGACCCGGGCCGACGGCGGCAAAAACGGGATCGGCCGCGGTTACGGGGGAGCGCGCATCGATCTGGAGAAATTATCGACGACCGATCCGCACAGCCGGCAATTGCTTGCCGCGCAAATCATTTGGACCCTGGCCCGCGCGGATATCAGGGGGCCGTATGTGATCAACGCCGACGGTGCGCCGCTGGACGACAGGTTCGCCGAGGGCTGGACTACCTCCGACGTCGCGGCCACCGACCCGGGCGTGGCCGACGGCGCAGGCGCGGGTTTGCACGCGCTGGTCAACGGTTCCCTGGTCGGGTTGGACGGGCAGCACACCACGACGGTGCCCGGGGCCTTCGGGCGGATGGGGGACCAGTCGTCCGCCGCGCTGTCGCGCAGTGGGCGCGAGGTGGCGTCGGTGGTGACCCTGCGGCGCGGCGCCCCCGACGTGGCGGAGTCGCTGTGGATCGGCGAGCTGGGTGGTGAGGCGGTGCAATCCGCCGACGGGCACAGCATTTCGCGGCCCAGCTGGTCGCTGGACGACGCGGTCTGGGTGGTGGTCGACACCAACAACGTGCTGCGGTCGTTCCAGGAGCCGGCGTCGGGGCAGCCCGCGCGCATCCCGGTGGATTCGGCGGCGGTCGCCACTCGCTTCCCGGGGCCGATCACCGAGCTGCAGCTGTCCCGCGACGGCACCCGCGCCGCGATGGTGATCGCCGGCCAGGTGATCATCGCCAGCGTCGAGCAGACCCAGGCCGGCCAGTTCGCCCTGACATATCCGCGGCGGCTGGGTTTCGGTCTCGGCACGTCGGTGGTGGCGCTGTCCTGGCGAACCGGCGATGACATCGTGGTGACCCGCACGGACGCCACGCATCCGGTGTCGTACGTGAACATCGACGGCGTGAACTCCGACGCGCCCTCGCGCGGTTTGCAGATTCCGCTGACGGCGATCGCGGCCAACCCGTCGACGGTGTACGTCGCAGCTCCGCAAGGGGTGCTGCAATATTCGGCGTCCTCCGCCGAAGGCGAGCAGAGCTGGTCGGAGGTAGCCGGGTTGGGGGCGCCCGGAGCGGCTCCGGTCTTGCCTGGCTGACCGCCCCTGGCCACATTGCGCACCGTTCTGGACGGATAGCGCGGACTTCCCGTCGTGGCATAGCACCGCGAAGTCTCCGTAGCTAGCTTCGTTAACACGCGGACGGGACCGCGCGTCTATGGAAGGCGGGGAAGGCTGACCGAGTGAGCGACCAACGGACAGCGAATGTTTCGGAAACGCACATATGGACGCCGGCGAAAGATTTCGACGACTTCGCCCTGGTGTGTTGCGGCCGACCCCACATGAATCTGTTGATCGATCCCGAGGAGTTTTCGCTAATCCAGCGCGTGGCCCGGGTGGGTCCGCTCACCATCTCCGAAATCGTCGTCGGCTCCGATCTGTCGATGGATGCCGGCGAGGAGTGTGGGGCCTACCGGGTCGTAATGCAGCGGACTGGCCGCATAGAGGGTCGACATAGGGGAATTGCTCTCACGGGCGGGCCAGGCGCTGCGTCCGTATACGCACCGAAGGGACACACCGCGGGGGTCTGGACCGCTGGAACCAGGTTGATTTCTGTGAAGATCGCACGCTGCGCCGTCGACGATGCGCTCGGCGATGCACTCGGCCGCCCGGTGACGGGTCAACCCGATTTCGCACCGTTCATGCGCACCGATGCGGCGCCGACCCGAAGCTGGATCAATATGGTGTTGTCGTTCAAGGACCTGCTTTTCCGGCCCGACAGCGTGCTGCGGCAACCGCTTGTCGGATTGCCGTTCGTCGACGGTCTGGTGCGCGGGTTCTTGCTGGCCGCCGAGCATCCGCACCTGGACGCCCTGACCAGACGCGAACGACTGGGCGCCCCTCGCTCCATTCGTACTGCGGTCGAAATCATCGAAGAGGAGGCCGATTTGCCGCTGACACTAGCGTCGATCGCGGGGCGCAGTCACATCAGTGTTCGTACGCTGCAGCAAGGGTTTCGGCGCTACCTGGACACGTCGCCGATGGCATATCTGCGCGAGGTCCGGCTGCGCCGGGCGCACGAAACCCTGCTGGCGGCTGACCCATCGATGGTTACCGTAGCTTCGGTTGCTTACCGGTGGGGCTTCAGCAACCTCGGCAGGTTTGCTGCTGCCCATGCCGCGCGCTACCGTGAGACACCGACACAGACTTTGCGGCGCAGGGCGTTCGCGCGCAGGCCAACGGAGCTACCGATTCGCCCTGGGATCCGTCGGCTGTGACGGGCGGATCGAGTGGGAGATGCCGCGATGACAGTAGAAAACACCGCATGGGTTTCGGTGCAGTCGTTGGACGACTTTGCCGAGCTGCGTACGAGCCAGACGGGTTCATCGCCTGATTGGTGGCCAGACATCGGGCCACTCGGGGACACCGGGTCGTTCTCTTTCACGCACCGGATGCGCCGCATCGGACCGATCACTGTGCTAGACATCGACTTTCAAGACGACGTGTGGGTGAATGGCGGTGAGATGCGTCCCCACTATCACGTCACCCTGCCGGTCGCGCCTTGGTCGGCAGCGATGGTTGACAATTTCTCCATTGCCGCGGAGCCCGGTTCGGTCGCGGTGTTCCGGCCCGAGGGCCAAGCGGGAGTGGAGCGTTACGTCGGCCGACTGCTGGCCGTGATGATCGATCGTCACGCCGTTGAAGATGCTCTTGCGGATGCGCTTGGACGGTCCATCACTTCCCAAATCGACTTTGAGCCCCTCATGCCGACCGCAACCGCGGTCGTCCGCAGCTGGATCACCATGGTGTCGCAGTTCACCGACCAGCTGTTCCGGCCTCGCAGTGTCCTGCATCAGCCCATGGTCGGAATGCCATTCGCCGAGAGCGTGGTCCGCGGTTTCTTGGTGGCCGCAGACCACTCCTACCGCGCGATGTTGGAGGGCGAGGCAGCCGCGCCCCCGCCGGGCGCCATCCGGACGGCAATCGAGGTCATCGAGGCCGAAGCGGACCAGCCGTTGACGGTCTCCGAACTGGCCCAGCGCAGCTACGTCAGCGTTAGATCACTTCAGCATGGATTCCAGCGTCACCTGGGGGTCACGCCGATGGCATATTTGCGTGAAGTCCGGCTACGCCGTGCGCACCAGACCCTGCTCGAGTCCGACCCATCGACAGCCACAGTGGCCTCGGTCGCGTACCGCTGGGGCTTCACCAACCTCGGCAGGTTCGCCGCTGCCCACACCGCCCGCTACCGTGAACCACCAGTGGAGACACTGCGCCGCAATGCCTGATGAGCTTGCCTCAGGCGTACCGACTGATATCCCTCACTTGCGCGACGATCGACGCGGAGGCGACCGACCTTCCTTGCTCACCGGCCAGGTCCGCTTCGAGCACCGCTGAGGTGCTGGTCACAGACCGCACCCGCGCGGTGACAACGAACAAGCTTCCCTTCGCCGCGCGCAGGTAGTTCACCGTCATAGTCAGGGTTGGGAACCCGTGGCCCGTCACCAGGGTGCCACAGTGCGCCGCGGCTTGGTCCAGCATCTCGGCGATGGATCCGCCGCTGAGAGCCATAAATGCTGTGAAGCGTTCGGGCCCGGGACGAAACGAGACCACCAGGGACTTATCCACGCGTGACCCTGCCTCAAATCGGGCGTTCAGCGCCGAAAGTTGGGGCGGCAGTGAGCTATTCATTGCCGCGATCCACTCCGGTTCGGAAAGCGCTGCTCCAGATTCGCCGAAAAGACGCAGATAGGCATCGCGGGTCGACGTGACGCTATCGTGCAACGACGGTCCTCTCCTGATGACCCATACCCCCACTGTGGTCACGGTGCGCGCACGGGGGCGGCTCATCGCGTGCTTGAGCCGGCCTCCATCCCAGCTTCGGCCCCAGCTTCTCGGCCATGTCGGTGATTATCTGCACGTGATCGTCTTCGTTGAATCCATGCGGCAACGCAAAGGCCACCTCATCGATCCGCTGAAATCCGCGATGGGCGTACAGGGCATCGGCAATTTCCTCGGATGTGCCGACGTAGTCGGGAGAGGCGATCATCCCGCGTGGCCCCTGAGGTTGCACCGTACGGTCGATGCGGCTTTGGGCGTAAGCCCGGTACCGGTCGACCTGTTCGGGTGACGCGGAGTCGGTCGGGATCACCACCAATCCCTGTGAAACCCTGGCAGTTCCGGGGCTCGGATGGTGCGCGCGGAACGCGTCAATATGCTCGGCCTGGATCGTGGCGAAGTCAAGCGATTGACTTCCTTCGCTGCTGACCAGGTTGGCCGTGAGGTAGTTCAGTCCATGGATTCCAGCCCACACTGCCGATTGCAACCCGCCGCCGTACCAGACCCTGCCGGCCAGGCCGGGTGAGTGGGGCTGGACTTCCCGGAAGAACTCGTCGTGGCCCAAGACCCCCTCGAAATCGCTGACTGGATCGCCGCGCAGGCACGCTATGAGGCGTGCCACCCGTGCCTTCGAAAAGTTCTCCACCTCGTGGGTTTCGGGATAGAGCGCAGCCTTGAACTTGTCGTAGAGATAGGGGGTGCCAACCGACACGCCCGGGTTGAGCCGACCACCCGACAGGACGTCAACGGTTGCCAGATCTTCAGCGAGCCGCAGCGGGTTCTCCAGGCCGAGCGGGATCACCGCGGTACCCAGCTCGATTCGGCGGGTGCGCTGGCTGGCGGCGGCCAGGAGCGCGACCGGTGAGGAGATGCCTGGTTGCAGATGCCGTTGGCGTACCCACACGCTATCGAAGCCGAGCGTCTCCGCACGCTCGATCATCCGCAGTGTCTGCTCATGGCCGGGCCCCGGATCGGCGTGGTCGAATCGGCCGATGGTGAGGAAACCCATTCTGTGCAACGCCATTCCGCGCTCAGGCATGGCTTCGACGGTATTGCGGCGGCCGCGGCCCGACTAGCCGAAGTGCGCAGAGCTCCGGCCAGATCGCGCCTGGCGCGGAAATGCCCTGCGGTTCAAGGTCACCGACGGAATGTCGCCGTACCGATCCGCGTGTGTCGCAGCGAACCGGCCGGAGATTGATGAAGCCCCAGCGGTACGCAACGGAGGGCACGGTGACCTCCGACGGGTCAGATTCGATTAGCGTCTGCTGTGCTCGGCGCAGCACAATCGCTGATGCCGATGACTAGGTACCCGCCGTGGTCTGATCACAGCCACCGGAGTTCGTTAACTGCGCATTGTGGCTAGTGCGTCGCGTGCGGTGGCTAGGCGGCATTGGGGTCGGTTCTTTAGCGTTTGCCAGGTAATCACCCGATTCAGGAGCTTCCGGCCATGAGCGTCAATCAAACATCCACAGATGACAGCACCTACGTGTTGGGTCATGTCGACGCAGAGATTCAGCGCCTTCTGTTGCAGGGCCGTCTGCACAACGACTTCACCGAGCACGCACTGCGTCTGGCCGGTCTGCGCCCCGGAATGCGGGTGCTCGATGTGGGCTGCGGGCCGGGCGATGTGTCATTCATCGCCGCGCGGCTGGTGGGGCGTGAGGGGAGGGTGCTCGGCGTGGATGCGGCCGCCGACGTCATCGAGCTCGCGCGGACCCGCGCCGCAGACCAAGGCCTGGAGAGCGTCAGCTTCGAGGCGACCGCGATCGCCGACATCCACTTGGATGAGCCAGTCGATGCCGTGATCGGGCGGCTGATCCTCATGCACCTGCCCGATCCCGTCGCGGCGCTGCGCCACCTCGCGGCCATGGTGCGTCCCGGTGGGCTCATCGTGTTTTGCGAATCCGATATAAACGGCGTGTACGGCGTCGCCGACATGCCGCTGTGGCGTGCGATGACAGAGACCGTCGCCAGGGCCTTTCGGGGTGCCGGCCTTGACCCGGGCTTCGGTGCCAAAATGCCTACGGTGTTTCGGCGGGCCGGTCTGGGCGCACCGCGGTTGACGCTCGGCGCGCCCCTGGGCGGTGCCGATGACACCGACATCGTGGCTTACGTGGCAGAGACGTGGCGCTCGATGTTTCCGTTGGCCGAGCGGCTCGGTTTGGTTCCTGATGAGCTGGCCGATCTCGACACGCTGAGGCGCCGCTTGCAAGACGAAGCCGCCGCCGCGGAAGCCGTGGTCGTAATGCCCCCGCTGATTTGTGCGTGGACCCAGGTGTAGATCGCCTCCAGCGCTGCAATGAATCCGAACCCGCCTGCACCGGTGGGTCGTTCGTGTTGCAAGTTGACTTCAGCATGTCCCACCGGAGATTGGAGACGCGACGCGTGATGCGTGAAAGGTATTGCGCCACAACCCTCCACGCCGCCGCGGACGCGGCGCTTTCACTGGTTGCGATTGACCTATGCGCAGTATGGCCGAAAGGCCGCGCGCTGCGGCTAGGCGCAATTGCTGTGGCCACATAGCGTTTGCGGTGTGATTAGCCCGGCAGTCGCTTTCCTGACACCTGAGTTAGTGGCCATCGCGTTGTTGTCGTGGGACGCGACCAGTCCTATCAGGCCGCCATTTGAGAAACGGCGAACACAAAAAGCGTTGCAAGCGACGGCCTTACCGACATCCAACGGTGTGGTCACCAAACAACTAAGGCGGCCATGGGTTTCGTGCGGCGAGCCACGACATGAGGCCACGAAGAGTGGTGATATCTACAAGGCGCTGGTGGCATCGGGAATCTTCAGCAGGACGAGTCCCGATGCGGTGTCGGCCCTGTCCACGCGGCTCGCGCGCAAGCGGTTCGCGCCCGGATGCATCGTGGATGCTGAGCGCGACGCCGGTGGTCGTCTTTACGTGATCATTTCCGGCAAAGTCAAGGTCTCATACCGGCTTCCCGACGGAAGCGAAATTATCCTGACGATCCTGGGTCCGTCAGAAATATTCGGTGTCATAAGGCTTTTCGATCCGAGCGCGCAAGAAACCAGTGTCACCACCCTCACCGATGTGCGGGCGGCGCCAATTGAACACGATCAGCTCCGGGTGTGGATGGTCGAACACCCGGAGATCAGTGATCAGCTCGTGCGCCTTTTCGCACGATGGGCCAACGCGACGACGAACTCCCTGGCCGACTTCGCGTTCGTCGACGCTCAGGCGCGCATCGCCAACCGACTCCTGTTCTTGAGGAAGCGGTTCGGCCGGCGGGAAGGGGACGTGGTGAGGGTGGTGCATGACCTGACATTGGAGGACTTCTCTGGGTTCGTCGGTGTGGCCCCGAAGATGATCGTCGCAACCCTAGGTGATTTCGAGGAACGCGGCTGGATCCGCTTGGAAGACAACAGTGTTGTCATCGTCGATGGGCAAGCGCTTGCGTCACTGAGTCGAATGAGTTTCTCGGAGGTATCTAATGCTTGACCGATTTGCCCTGGCGGATTTGAGTGTTCGAGTGCTGGGAGCGCCTATGGCCGGTGGTCCGTCGACGCCTGAGTTGGCGGCCGCGGTGACCGATGGCGGCGGTCTTGGCTTTCTCGCGGCCGGCATGTCGTCGGCTGAAGACCTAGCTGATGCCATCATCGCGGCTCGCAGGCTGACCTCGGGTCCGCTCGGAGTCAATCTCATTGTGCCCCAACAGGAACTGGGTAATTCCGAAGAGCTCAGTGCGTTCGCCGCAGCATTGGCGGAGGAGGCCGATCACTACGGTGTAGCGCTTGGTGAGCCATGGCATGGCGACAACGAGTGGGCCGCCAAGCTCGAGGTGGTATGCGATCTGCGGCCCGAGGTGGTGTCCTTTACGTTCGGTTCACCGCGCGAAGACGAGTGTCGGCGCCTTAACGGTGTCGGCATCTTGAACCTCGCGACGATAACCACGGTCGGCGAGGCAATGGTCGCGCTGAACCGGGGCGTGGATGCCTTGGTGGCCCAGGGCCCCGGCGCGGGTGGGCACCGCGCGACCTTCGATGCGCTCGCCACGCCGCCCGACCATCCGCTCGACGAGCTGGTTGCCGCACTCGTGGCCTGCTTCGACTGTCCTGTCGTGGCGGCCGGGGGCCTGGGCACATCTCGTGACGTAAGCCGCATGCGCTATGCCGGTGCCACGGCCGTGCAGTGCGGCACGGCGTTCTTGCTTGCTGACGAAGCCGGAACCAATCCAGTGCATCGGGCAGCGTTGTGCGATCGCAAGTTCACCGAGACGGTTTTGACTCGCGCGTTCACCGGCCGCTACGCGCGCGCCTTGCGCAACCGATTCGTCGACCGGCACGCCGCTGACGCGGTATTCGGATTCCCGGAGATAGCGACGATGACGGCGCCCATCCAGGCGGCCGCGGTGAAGTTGGGCGACCCGCACGGTGTCGCGTTGTTGGCAGGCACCGCTTTTCATCACGCAAAGGCGGGTGCGGCCGCCGACATCGTGCGCGAGCTGGCCGGCTAATCAATCGAAGAAAGGCAGCAGACAATGCAATTCAGCGGCGAAAAAGTTGCGATCATCACCGGCGCATCGCGGGGAATCGGCGCCGGCTTGGTCGAGGCATACCGCAAGCACGGCTACCGGGTGATCGCCAATTCGCGCAGCATCACCGAGTCATCTCACCCCGAAGTCCTCACAGTCGCAGGCAATATCGCTGACCCCGCCACCGCGGAGCAACTCGTGGTTGCGGCGGTATCACGGTTCGGCCGCATCGACACGCTGGTCAACAACGCCGGCGTCTTTATTTCCAAGCCCTTCACCAAGTACAACGTCGACGACTACACGTGGGTGACATCAGTGAACATGCTCGGCTTCCTCAACGTCACGCAACGCGTCATCGACATAATGCTTGCGCTGGGCAACGGCGGCCACGTGGTCAACATCACCACCACCCTGGCCGAGCACCCGCTGCCCGCGGTTCCGTCGGCGCTGACCGCACTCACCAAAGGCGGTCTGGCCGCCGTCACCAAATCATTGGCGATCGAGTACGCCGATCGCGGAATCCGGGTGAACGCAATATCTCCCGGTGTCATCGATACGCCAATCCATGGCGAAACCGACGCAGCCGCGGCCTACGCCGGAATGCACCCCCAAAATCGCATCGGCGCTGTTACCGACGTTGTGCATGGTGCGCTCTATTTGGAAACTGCCCCCTTCGTCACCGGCGAGATCCTGCACGTCGACGGCGGACAGAGCGCGGGCCACTAGGCGAGCCGAGGTGAAACGGATGTCGACTGACTCGGGCACTCGTGCGGATCACGATTTGGACCGACGGGTCCGCTCCAACCAGGACCGTCTATTGGCTGATTTGAAGCCGACGTACGACTTCATCGTCTGCGGCGCGGGATCATCCGGCAGTGTAGTTGCCCGGCGGTTGGCCGAGGACCCTGCAGCGACCGTCTTGTTGCTGGAGGCAGGGGGAAGCGACGACATGCCGTGTGTCACCGAATCGAAGCTGTGGCATATGAATCTGGGCAGCGCGACGGATTGGGCGTTTCGGGCCGAACCGAATCCATATCTGAACGGCAGAACGCTCACGCTATCGATGGGCAAAGTTCTGGGCGGCGGATCGAGCATCAACCTGATGGCTTGGGCGAGGGGTCACAGGACGGACTGGGACTTCTTCGCTGCCGAGTCGGGGAACAACGCGTGGAGCTACCAGTCCGTGCTGGACGTCTACCGCCGCATCGAAGACTGGCGAGGCGCGCCCGACCCTGAACATAGGGGCACTGGCGGTCCGGTCTTCGTGCAGCCGAAAAAGCATCCGCATCCTGCTGGGCCCGCGGTGCTGGAAGCCGCCCGATGTCTAGGCGTCGCCCACTTTGACAGTCCGAACGGAAAGATGATGGAGGGCCAGGGCGGTGCGGCGATAATGGACCTGCGAACGCGGTGCGGCAGGCGCCAATCGGTGTTTCGGTCTTACACATATCCCTTCATGGACCGGCCCAACCTAACCGTATTGACCGCCGCCTTCGTGCGGCGAGTAATCATCGAGCGCGGCCGCGCTGCCGGAGTCGAGGTCCGCTACCGCGACCGCATCCGGCAATTCCGCGTTGGGGCCGAGGTTGTGCTGTCTTTGGGCGCGGTCCATACCCCAAAGGTCCTGATGCTCTCCGGAGTTGGCGACCATAGCCTGCTGCGACGCTTGGGAATCCGGGTCGTCGCGGACTTGCCTGGTGTAGGTCGCAACTTGCACGACCATCTCGGCTTCCCATGTATTTGGGAAGCGCCCGGTAATGAACCGCTCCATAATTCCGGCGATACGATGCTGTTCTGGCAGGAACGGTACGGGCGCAATGAGCCCGATTTCTTCGCTTGCCAAGGGGCGATCCTGTTCGCGAGCCCGGAAAGCATCGCCCGATTCGGGCTGCCCGGCACCGGTTGGATGCTGCTCGGTGCGCTGACACACCCCAAGAGCCGTGGCGTAGTTGAACTAACGAGCGCGGATCCCGACCAGCCCGTCAGAGTGGTTCACAACGGCCTATCACATCCCGACGATCTGAGGCTGGCCGGGAAATGCGTTGAGGACATGCGGAAAGTCGGCAATTCATCGCCGTTGCGTCCTTTCGTCAAGCGCGAAGTCATGCCCGGCGACCTGACCGGCGGAGAACTGGTCACCTACCTGCGTGATGCCGCGCTCACCTATTGGCATCTGGTCGGCACGGCCAGGATGGGACGCGACCGGCTCGCCGTCGTCGACGGCGCTCTGAAGGTCCATGGCATCGAAAACCTGCGTGTCGCAGACGGATCGATCATGCCGAGAATCACCAGCGGAAACACGATGGCGCCCTGCGTTGTCATCGGGGAGCGCGCCGGCTACGAGATCAAGGCAGAACACAGAATGTCGGGCCCCGACGTAATGGTGCTGGACGACGCCAAATCGGTGAGTCGTTTGGGAGAGCCCTGATGTCCATGCTTGGTAGTGGGGCCGTAGTCGTCGGTGCCAGCATCAGTGGGTTGCTCGCCGCCAGGGTCCTGGCCGACCACTACGACTCCGTCAGCGTAGTGGATCGAGACGTTCTTCCGGCGGGCCCGCTGCACCGGCGCGGGGTTCCCCAAGCTGCGCACGCCCATGTTCTGCTGGCGCGCTGCCCGCCGCTTCTGCGCGAGTTTTTTCCGGGGATTCTTCATGAGCTATACGCCGACGGCGTCCCCGTATGGGCTGATGGAGATCTTTCGAAGATCGACTTATCGTTTGGCGGCCATCGGCTGGTGCGCAGCGGTCGTCTGCGTTACCCCGAAGCGTACGTACAGTACTACGCGAGCCGGCCGTTGCTGGAATATCGGCTTCGACGGCGGGTCCAGGGTATTCCGAACGTCACCGTCCTCGATCGACGCGACGCTGTCGACTTGGTGGCGACCGCCGATCGCGCGCGGGTTGCGGGAGTTCGTGTGGCAGACCGAGATGGAGCCGAGACGACGCTGGCCGCGGAGCTGGTCGTTGACGCGACGGGCCGCGGTTCGCGAACCCCGGTTTTTCTGGAGAAGCTCGGTTACGGCCGTCCGCCGCAAGACGAGCTGGTAGTGCGGATGGCTTACGCCAGCCAGATGTTGAGAATCCCACGCGGGATGCTCGGCACAAGGTTGGTTGGGCGGCCCCCAGAGCCGGGCCTGCCGGCCGGCTTTGTTCTGGTGGAGAACGAGAACAACGATTGGGTGCTTACCCTCAGCGCGATAGCGGGCAACGAGCCCCCAACCGAGTACGCGGAAATACTAGAATTTCTAGGGCAACTCGCGCCAGGTGACGTGCTTGAGGCGGTCCGAGCGGCCCAACCCGTGGGGCAGGTAACCCGCTACCGGGTGCCGTCAAATCGGTGGCGGCGATACGACAAGATGCGGCGACACCCCGACGGATTGGTCGTCGTCGGTGATGCGATCTGCAGCTTCAACCCTGTTTACGGTCAGGGCATGACGATGGCCGCACTCGACGCGGTCGCGCTGCGCGATTGTCTGCGGGACGGACACCGTCATCTTCCGCGCCGGTTTACCATGACTCGGCCAAAAACATTGCCGTAGCCTGGCGAACCGCCGTCGGTGCTGATCTTTCCCTCCCGGAAGTGGCGGGACCGCGACCAACCTCGATGCGCATTACCAACGCCTTGCTGGAGCGCGTGATCATAGCGGCGCAGACAGACCCCGGTGTGACGGAGCAATTTCTACGTGTCGTCGGAATGATTGACTCACCAGCTCGGCTGCTGCAGCCGGCGATGATGCTTCGGATCATCAAAGCCGGTGGTCACCGCCGAGGCCATCGGCGACCAATTGTCACGCAAAATATCCAGTCGTCAGCGCGCAGCGGCTAGCCGGATTGGCTTGGGCCGCATAGCGTTACCAGCGATGAGTGCCAACCACAGCGATACCCCATGACACAGACGCTTGACGTCGACTTGACAGACGGCCGCTTCTACTCCGGCGGGGGCGCGCACGACGCATATCGCTGGATGCGCGCGAACCGGCCGGTTTTTCGCGACCGAAACGGGTTGGCCGCGGCGGCGACCTACCGGGCCGTCATCGATGCCGAACGCAGCCCGCGGCTATTTTCCAACGCCGGTGGAATCCGGCCCCAATACCCGGGCAAGCCCTACATGGTCGAAATGGACGATCCCGAACATCTGTTGCGGCGCAAGCTCGTCAGCGCGGCGTTCACCGGCGCGCGGGTACTGCGGAAGGCGTCGTCCATCGGCAGGCTGTGCGACGAGCTGATCGATGCGGTGTGTGAGTCGGGGGAGTGTGACTTCGTCCGTGACATTGCCGCTCCGCTGCCGATGGCGGTGATCGGCGACATGCTTGGTGTGTTGCCCGAGGACCGCGCGATGCTGCTGAAATGGTCCGACGAGCTCGTCGGTGGGCCAAGTTCGCCGGCCAACGCGTCATCGATGCAAGCAGTGATGGATGCATTCGCCGAATACAGGGCGTTCACGATGGACATGATCACAAAACGCCGAACGGAACCGTCGGACGACTTGCTCAATGTCCTAGTAAATGCGGAAATCGATGGACGCCGGTTGTCGGATGACGAAATCGTCTATGAGTCACTGCTGATCCTGATCGGCGGCGACGAGACCACCCGGCACGTTCTCTCCGGCGGCGTCGAACAACTGCTGCGGAATCGCGACCAATGGAAAGCGCTGCGCGACGACTCCAGTCTGCTGCCGCCCGCGGTCGAGGAGATGCTTCGGTGGACCTCGCCGGTAAAGAACATGTGCCGCACACTCACCGCAGACACCGTGTTTCACGGCACTGCGCTGCGAGCCGGCGAAAAGATCATGCTGCTGTTCGAGTCGGCCAACTTCGACGAAGCGATCTTTGACGATCCGGATAAATTCCGTATCGACCGCAACCCCAACAGGCACCTGGCATTCGGCTTTGGTACGCACTTTTGCCTGGGGAACCAGTTGGCGCGATTGGAACTTTCACTGATGCTTTCGCGGCTGCTGCAGCGACTGCCCGATATGCGGTTGGCTGGCGACGCCGAGTTGCCCTTGCGTCCAGCAAATTTCGTCACCGGGCCAGAATCGATGCCAGTACTATTCACGCCCTCGAAACCATCTGTACCGCGATGTTATTAGAGATCTCGGTGCCCAGATGCGTCGTGCGGCTCTCGGCTATGAGGCCGCCGCTTTCCCCGACTGACAGGAGAATCGTGTGTACAGTCCTACTGTTGCCCCGAAGGTGTTCGAGGACTGGGGTGAATAGACGATGCCGACCGACGCATTCGAAATGGCCTTGGTTCACAGCATTTTCCGCGACGAGCTCAACTTTGCCCCAGAACTGATCCGGAGCGTGCGACCCGATCAGCACGGGCGTCGAAAGCGCGTAGCGAAGCACGTCGCAAACGTACTGGCGGCGTTGCATCACCACCACACGGCGGAGGACGAGCTGCTGTGGCCGAAGCTGCGCGACCGGATACCCATCCATGCTGAGGACATTCAGCGGATGGAAACCGAACACGAATTCATCGCGAAGACGGCGGTCATTGTCGAGACGCGCTTGGCCGAGTGGATCGCCGCGACCGGCTTCACAACAACGCAGCGCGCAACCACTCGCGGGCGGCGGAGATGTTGGCTTCCGAGATCAACGCGCTCGCGGAGGTAGTCGGCGATCACCTGACCGCCGAGGAGGAGCGCGTCCTTCCGCTCATCAACAGACACATCACCGACCGTGAATGGCGGGCAGTCACCGAACGGGGCGCCGCCTTCCTCAGCGGCCGCAATATCTGGTTCGGCACCGCATTCGCCGGCATGGTCTTCGAGGCATGCACAGCCGACGAGCGCCGGCGTTTTTTGGCCGGCATGCCGCCACCGCAAAGGATGCTGGTGAAGCTGTTTGCACGACGGGCCGGGGCCAGTTACCGCGCGGGGCTGGAACCCGCGGGCTGACAGATCGCGTCGCTTGTCACCCCTGGCCGCCACACTGGCGACGTGCTCGACCTCATCCTGCCGCTGGAATGTGGCGGCTGCGGCGCGCCTGCGACCCGCTGGTGCGGCGCGTGCGCCCTAGCGCTGGCCGTCAAACCCGACGAACCGCACCTGATCACCCCGCGCATCGACCCGCAGGCGCCGGTGTTCGCGCTCGGTCGCTACGCCGGCGCGCGGCGCCAGGCGATCCTCGCGCTGAAGGAGCACGGGCGCGCCGACCTCGTCGCGCCGCTGGCCCGCGCGCTGGCCATCGGGCTGCACCGGCTGCTGACGTGGGGCATGCTCGAGACGCCGTTGACGATCGTGCCCGCGCCGACCCGGCGTTCGGCGGCGCGCCGGCGTGGCGGCGACCCCGTCGCCCGGTTGGCCGCCGCGGCGGTCGCCGCGCACCCGGACGCCGTCGTCGTGCCGGCCCTGCGGATGACGGCGCTGGCCCGCGACTCGGTGGGCCTGCGCCCCGCCGCCCGCGAGCGCAACATCGCGGGCCGGGTCCTGCTGCGGGGTAGGCCCGCAAAACTACAGCGCACCGAAGTCCTGATCGTCGACGACATCGTCACCACCGGCGCGACGGCACGCGAATCGGTGCGCGTCCTGCGGTCCGCCGGGGTCCGGGTGGCCGCGGTGCTGGCGATCGCGGCCGCCTGAGGCTGTGCCTCTCCCGGTGTCGCTCCCTGTGCGGTAGCCAAGAGGTTGTGAAGAACTCGCAACAGGTGAGCGAAATGGTGGCATCGCAAGGCGAACACGAGCTAACGTCGAGGACAACCTTCAGGAACTTAAGAGGACCTACTGGTCTGACTCACTGGTCGCGATTCTCAGGTTGATACGCCACTTGCGGAGGGGGTGAGTATTCGACACCTTGCACCGGCGGGCTGCCTGCGGCGGCGATCTCTTTCAAGTCGCTCCCACCCCGTCGTTGCGTCTTCAAGAAAGCCGACACGCAGGGCGCGTGCGACGTGAAAAGAGAAACGAGTTGTCACGTATGTCAAGGCTCACCGTGGATTCCGGTCAGATTCTGGATCAACCGCCGGCAGAAACCGACGCGCAGGAACCGACAACGTCCGCCGAGGTCGTGTTCAAGGGCCGCAACGTCGAGATTCCGGATCACTTCCGCGTCTATGTCTCGCAGAAACTCGCCCGCTTGGAACGGTTCGACAAGACCGTCTACCTGTTCGACGTCGAGCTCAAGCACCAACGCAACCGTCGTCAACGCAAGTGCTGTCAGCGCGTGGAGGTCACCGCGCGGGGCCGCGGGCCGGTAGTCCGCGGCGAGGCCTGCGCGGACAGCTTCTATGCCGCGCTGGAGGCGGCGGTCGTCAGGCTGGAAAGCCGGCTGCGGCGCGGCAAGGATCGCCGCAAGGTGCACTACGGCGAAAAGACACCCGTTTCCCTGGCCGAGGCCACCGCGGTGGCCCCGCCGCCGGAGCGGTCCCTCAACAACAAGCTCAATGGCAAGGCCTTCAACGACAGCCAGGCGGCGCCGCCGCACCAGCACGAAGCCGAACCCGACGACCACGCCGACCACGCGCCGGGCCGCGTCGTGCGCACAAAAGAGCATCAAGCCAAGCCGATGTCGGTCGACGACGCGCTCTACGAAATGGAACTCGTCGGCCACAACTTCTTTTTGTTCTATGACAAGGAGACCGAACGGCCGTCCGTCGTCTACCGGCGGCACGCTTATGACTACGGGCTGATCAGGCTCTCCTGAGGGTCGGCGGACATCACGGGGTTGTCACCTACCATGGGAGTCGCCTTATAGAAGACTCCTACCAACAGGGGACATAGCTGTGCTGTCGAAATTGCTGCGCCTTGGTGAAGGTCGCATGGTCAAGCGCCTCAAAAGGGTGGCCGACTATGTCAGCACCTTGTCTGACGACATCGAAAAGCTCACCGATGCCGAGCTGAGGGCCAAGACCGACGAGTTTCGGAAGCGCCTGGACGACGGGGAAAGCCTCGACGACCTGCTGCCCGAGGCGTTCGCGGTGGCCCGCGAGGCCGCCTGGCGGGTGCTCGACCAGCGGCCGTTCGACGTGCAGGTGATGGGCGCCGCGGCCCTGCACCTGGGCAATGTCGCCGAGATGAAGACCGGTGAGGGCAAGACCCTGACCTGTGTGCTGCCCGCCTACCTCAACGCGCTGGCCGGCAAGGGCGTGCACATCGTCACCGTCAACGACTACCTGGCCAAGCGCGACAGCGAGTGGATGGGCCGCGTGCACCGCTTCCTGGGCCTGCAGGTCGGGGTGATCCTGGCCAACATGAGCCCGGACGAACGCCGGGTCGCCTACAACGCCGACATCACCTACGGCACCAACAACGAGTTCGGCTTCGACTACCTGCGCGACAACATGGCCCACTCGCTCGACGACCTGGTGCAGCGCGGGCACAGCTACGCCATCGTCGACGAGGTCGACTCCATCCTGATCGACGAGGCCCGCACCCCGCTGATCATCTCCGGGCCCGCCGACGGCGCCTCGAACTGGTACACCGAGTTCGCCCGGTTGGCGCCGCTGATGCAAAAGGACGTCCACTACGAGGTGGACCTGCGCAAGCGCACCGTCGGCGTGCACGAGAAGGGCGTCGAGTTCGTCGAAGACCAGCTGGGCATCGACAACCTGTACGAGGCCGCCAACTCGCCGCTGGTCAGCTACCTCAACAACGCGCTGAAGGCCAAGGAGCTGTTCAACCGCGACAAGGACTACATCGTCCGCGACGGCGAGGTGCTGATCGTCGACGAGTTCACCGGCCGCGTGCTGATCGGTCGCCGCTACAACGAGGGCATGCACCAGGCCATCGAGGCCAAGGAGCACGTGGAGATCAAGGCCGAGAACCAGACGCTGGCCACCATCACGCTGCAGAACTACTTCCGGCTCTACGACAAGCTCGCCGGCATGACCGGTACCGCCCAGACCGAGGCGGCCGAGCTGCACGAGATCTACAAGCTGGGCGTGGTCAGCATCCCGACCAACAAGCCGATGATCCGCACCGACTGCTCCGACCTCATCTACAAGACCGAGGAAGCCAAATACATCGCGGTGGTCGACGACGTCGCCGAGCGCTACGACAAGGGCCAGCCCGTCCTGATCGGTACCACCAGCGTGGAACGCTCGGAGTACCTGTCGCGTCAGTTCAAGAAGCGGCGCATTCCGCACAACGTGCTCAACGCGAAGTATCACGAGCAGGAGGCGGGCATCATCGCGGTGGCCGGCCGGCGCGGGGGCATCACGGTGGCCACCAACATGGCCGGGCGTGGCACCGACATCGTGCTGGGCGGCAACGTCGACTTCCTCACCGACCAGCGGCTGCGCGCCCAGGGCCTGGATCCGGTGGAGACGCCCGACGAGTACGAAGCGGCCTGGCACGAGGAACTGGCCGTCGTCAAGGAGGAGGCCGCCAAAGAGGCCACTGAGGTGATCGAGGCCGGCGGCCTGTACGTGCTGGGCACCGAGCGCCACGAGTCGCGCCGCATCGACAACCAGCTGCGCGGCCGCTCCGGCCGCCAGGGTGACCCCGGCGAGTCGCGCTTCTACCTCTCCCTCGGCGACGAGCTGATGCGCCGCTTCAACGGTGCGGCGCTGGAGTCGCTGCTGACCCGGCTGAACCTGCCCGACGACGTGCCGATCGAAGCGAAGATGGTCACCCGCGCGATCAAGAGCGCCCAGACCCAGGTGGAGCAGCAGAACTTCGAGGTCAGAAAGAACGTCCTCAAGTACGACGAGGTGATGAATCAGCAGCGCAAGGTCGTTTACGCCGAGCGCCGCCGCATCCTCGAGGGCGAGGACCTGCAGCAGCAGGCCACCGACATGCTGACCGACGTCATCACCGCCTACGTCGACGGCGCGACCTCCGAGGGATATGCCGAGGATTGGGACCTCGACGCGTTGTGGACGGCGCTGAAGACGCTGTACCCGGTCGGAATCAGCCACGAGACGCTCACCCACCGCGACGAGGACTCCGACCGCGACGACCTCACCCGCGAGGAGCTGCTCGAGGCGCTGCTCAAAGACGCCGAACGTGCTTATGCCGCAAGGGAAGCCGAACTCGAGGAAATCGCCGGCGAGGGCGCGATGCGCCAGCTGGAGCGCAACGTGTTGCTCAACGTCATCGACCGCAAGTGGCGCGAGCACCTCTACGAGATGGATTACCTCAAGGAAGGCATCGGGCTGCGCGCGATGGCGCAGCGCGATCCGCTGGTGGAGTACCAGCGCGAGGGCTACGACATGTTCATGGCCATGCTCGACGGCATGAAGGAGGAATCGGTCGGCTTCCTGTTCAACGTCACCGTCGAGGCGGCGCCGGCCCCGCAAGTTGCGCCGGTGGAAGCTCCCGACGGGCTAGCGGAATTCGCGACCGCCGCGGCGGCCGCTGGGCAGCGGGACGGCTCGGGTGGCGCGCCCGCCGCGGTGCGCGAGCAGGCTCCGGCCGCGTTGCGCGCCAAGGGCATTGACCACGAAGCGCCGGCCCTGACGTATTCCGGCCCGTCGGAGGACGGTTCGGCGCAGGTCCAGCGCAACGGCGGTGGGGCCGCCGACAAGACGCCGGCCGGAGTGCCCGCCGGCGCCAGCCGGCGCGAGCGGCGCGAAGCCGCGCGGCGCCAAGGCCGGGGCGCCAAGCCACCGAAATCCGTGAAGAGGCGCTAGCCCGTCGCTCCCACCTTCCGTCGAACGTGCGGCTGGCCGCACGTTGGGCGTCGAGTGTGCGGCTGGCCGCACGTTCGCGGGAAGAATTTGAGGCAGCTGCCTCATGCGCGGCTCCGGCGGCGGCGCGCAGCATCGGTGGATGACAAAATTTCGCACACCCGCCGATGCCGCCTCGGCCATCCTGCGGAACCCCACGCTGCCCACCGGGGACGACGAAAGATTCACCGGCTTCGGCGTTTTGGGGCTGCCCTTCGCCAGCGGCCACTATCTCGCCCTGCGCTGCATACCCTCGGCGTCGTTCGCGCCCGGCTACCGATCGGTGTGGCACCGGGATCCGGACGGCGTGTGGACGTTCTACGCGACGACGCCCGCCGAGCAGAGCTGTTCGCGTTACTTCAGCTCGGCGACGCCGAACGACGCGGTCCAATGCGATATCGACGTCGCGTGGGTCACCCCGTGGTCGCTCTACGTCCAGATCCCGGGGCTGCTCGAGTGGCACCTGGACATCGGGGTCACCACGACCACACGGCTGATGACCCGGATCGCGCAGCGGCTGCCCGCAGCGGCGTGGACCAACCGGCTGGCCCTCCGTGTGATGGGCCGAGCCACCGGTCCGGCGATGGGCGCCGGACAGATCCGGCTAACCGGGGCGGTTCCGAACGGGCAGCGATTCATGCTTGCCCCGAGGAGATTCTGGGCGGTCATCGGCTCGCGCGCGACGCTGCGCGGAGACGACCTTGGCCCGGTCGGGCCGCTGCATCCGCAGGCCCGCCTGGCCGACTTCCGGGCCCCGCAGCGCGGGTTCTTCGTGGTCGGCGGCGGTCATCTCGAGACGTTCGATCCCAGCCGCCACCATGCCGTCGGGCGCACCGTCTCGATTGCCTGACCAGCGCCGGTCAGCTGGGCACAATGAGTTGATGGCGGCCGAGGCGTCCGAAGCTCCGACTCGCGCAGAGCTGCTGGCCGCGCTGTCCGTGGCCATCGACCTGGGCCTGGGGCAGCCCGCCGAGCACATGCTTCGCGCCGCGATGATCGCGACCCGGCTCGCGGACCGGCTCGGGCTCACCGATGCGCAACGGGATTGCGTGTACTACACGACGCTGATCATGTGGATCGGTTGTCACGCCGACTCCCACGAATACGCGCGCTGGTTCGGCGACGACATCGCCGTGCGCCACGACTCCTATCTGGTCGACTGGTCGGGCCTGCCGTATCTGCGTTTCCTGCTGAGCAACGTCGGCCGCGGCGAACCGCTGACGCACCGGTTATCAATAATGGCAACGCTTTTCGTCAATGCGCGCGGTCAGCTGTCCCGCTTGATCCATTCGCATTGCACGTCGGCGGCGCTGCTGGCCGACCGAATCGGCCTGGGGCCCGATGTGCAGGCGTCGCTCGCGTTCGCGTTCGAGCGATACGACGGCGGCGGCCTGCCCGGCGGCGCCCACGGCGAGCAGATCCCGATCCAGATGCGGGTCGCACAGGTCGCCGACATGGTCGAGGTGCACCACCGCGCGTACGGGGTCGACGGCGCCGTAGCCGTGGCCCGCAGCCGACGGGGTGGCCAGTTCGACCCGCGCGTCGTCGACGCGTTCGTCCAGCACGCGGACACCATCCTGGCCGGCCCGCCGGCCGGTGACGCCTGGGCGGCGGCATTGCGCGAGGCGCCCGATCGTCACGAGCGGCTCGACGAACCGGGGCTGGACGCCCTCCTCGTCGCGTTCGGCGACTTTGTCGACCTGAAATGCCCGTTCACGCTGGGGCATTCGCGCGCGGTGGCCCGCCTTGCCGGTGACGCGGCGCTCGCTGCGGGCCTCGACGCCGGTGCCGCGGCGCTGACCCGACGTGCCGGCCACGTCCACGACCTGGGCCGCATCGGTGTGTCGAACCAAATCTGGTCCAAGCCGGCATCGTTGAGTGCGGCCGAGTTCGAACGGGTTCGGCTGCATCCCTACCTCACCGTGCGGATCCTCAACCAGGTCCCCGGCCTCGCGCGGCTGGCCGAGGTCGCCGGCAATCACCACGAGTGCCTCGACGGCTCGGGCTATCCCCGTGGCCTCGCCGGGACCGCGTTGAGCCTGCCCGATCGCGTGCTGGCGGCCGCGGTGAGCTACCAATCCGCTTGCGAGCCAAGGCCGTATCGCGACGAGCTGTCGACCGGCGCGGCGGCGCGTCGGCTGCGCGAACGGGTGCGCGCGGGCGAGCTCGACCCCGTCGCCGCCGAGGCGGTGCTCCACGCGGCGGGCGAACCCGCCCAGCGGCAGCCCCGGCTGCGTCCGGGCGGGCTCACGCCGCGCGAGATCGAAGTGCTGTGCCTGGTCGCCCGCGGGGCGTCCAACAAGCAGATCGCGGCGTCGTTGGTGATCAGCGAGAAGACGGCCCGCAACCACGTCGAGCGAACGTATGCCAAGATCGGGGTCTCCAACCGCATCGGTGCCAGCATGTATGCGCTGCAGCACGGGCTGGTGGACCCGGCCCGCGGCTAAAAAACACGACCGAAATCGTGCCTGCCTCGTCGGAAAATGAGGCATCCGCCCCATGTTCAAAAGCGCCGTCGAGGCGCACAATCAGCGAATGAAGCGATTGTTGATAGTCGGCTACGGCGCCGTGGCGTACCTGCTATTTCTTGCCGCGTTCCTGTACCTCGTTGCTTTCCTGGGCAACTTCTGGGTCCCGCGATCCGTGGACCACGGGATTTCCGCGCCCATCGGCCAGGCGGTGCTGATCAACCTGCTGCTGCTCGCCGCGTTCGGCGTCCAGCACAGCGTCATGGCGCGCCCGGGGTTCAAGGCGTGGTGGACACGAGTCGTGCCGTCGACGATTGAGCGCAGCACCTACGTGGTGTTGTCCAGCGCCGTGCTGGTGCTGCTGTACTGGCAATGGCGCACGATGCCGACCGTCATCTGGGACGTGTGGCAGCCGGTCGGGCGCACGGCGCTGTGGGCGTTGTTCTGGCTCGGATGGGCGATCGCGCTGGCGGCGACCTTCATGGTGAGCCACTTCGACCTGTTCGGACTGCGCCAGGTGTATCTGGCTTGGCAAGGAAAACCGTACACACACATAGGTTTTCACGCTCGCTGGCTGTACAAGTTGGTGCGCCACCCGCTTATGCTGGGTTTCTTCATCGCCTTCTGGGCGACGCCCACGATGACGGCCGGGCATCTGCTTTTCTCGATCGGGATGACGGGCTACATCCTGCTCGCCACGCAACTGGAGGAGCACGACCTGATCGGCGCGCTGGGCGACGAATACCGTGACTACCGTCGTCGGGTGCCGATGGTGCTGCCGTGGCCACGCCCGCACGCGACTCCGCACCCGACTGAGGCGGCGCCCCAGGGTTAAACCTGAGTTTGGCCGGTGCCGCTTCTCATCGGGCGGTATTTCGCCGAGGATTGACTGCTATGGATGTCAAGGAGGTCTTGCTGCCGGGCGTCGGTCTCCGATACGAATTCGTGAGCCATAGCGGTGACCGGATCGGCATCGTCGCGCGGCGCGGCGGTGACTTCGACGTCGTCCTGTACGGCCCCGACGATCCGGACCAGGCCCGCCCGGTGTTCCGCCTCACCGACGAAGAGGCCGACGCCGTGGCGCAGATTCTCGGCGCACCGCGCATCGCCGAGCGGTTCACCGAACTGACCCGCGAAGTGCCGGGACTCGAAGCGGGCCAAGTCCACATCCGGCCGGGCGGCACGTTTGTGGACCGGCCGCTGGGGGAGACCCGTGCCCGCACCCGGACCGGCGCGTCGATCGTGGCGATCGTGCGCGACGAGGCCGTGCTCGCCTCGCCGGGCCCGGCGGAGACGCTGCGGGCGGGCGACGTCCTGATCGTCATCGGCACCGAGGAGGGCATCGCCGGAGTCGAACAGATCGTCGACAAGGGCTGAGCCAGTGCAGGTTTCGGGCGCGCTGCTATTTCAGCTCGGCGCCCTCCTGGCCGCGCTCGCGGTGTTGGGCACTGTCGCGCGCCGGTTCGCGTTGTCCCCTATACCGCTTTATTTGGTGGGGGGTCTCTCGCTGGGTAAGGGCGGCATCTGGCCCGTGGCCGCCGCCGGTGGGTTCATCACGACGGCCGCGCCCATCGGCATCGTGTTGCTGTTGCTGACCCTGGGCCTGGAATTCTCCGCGACCGAATTCGCCAGCAGCCTGCGCCACCATTTGCCCTCGGCCGCCGTCGACGTGGTGCTCAACGCCGCGCCCGGCGCTGTGGCCGGCTGGCTGCTGGGCCTGGACGGTGTCGCGATCCTGGCGTTGGCCGGCGTCACCTACATCTCCTCGTCGGGTGTCATCGCCCGGGTACTGGAAGACCTGCGCCGGCTCGGCAACCGCGAAACCCCGGCCGTGCTGTCGGTATTGGTGCTCGAGGACTTCGCGATGGCCGCCTACCTGCCGCTGTTCGCGGTACTGGCGTCCGGAGGTACCTGGCTCGAGGCGCTCGCGGGCATGATCGCCGCGGTCGTCGCCCTGATTTTGGCCTTCGTCGCGTCGTATCACTGGGGACATCACGTCGGCCGGCTGGTGGCACACGCCGATTCCGAGCAGCTGCTGCTGCGGGTACTGGGCGTCACGCTGATGGTCGCCGCCCTGGCCGAGTCCCTGCACGCATCGGCGGCCGTGGGCGCGTTCCTGGTGGGCCTCACCCTGACGGGGGAGACCGCGGAGCGGGCGCGCCAGGTGCTGGGCCCCCTGCGCGATTTGTTCGCCGCGATCTTCTTCCTGGCGATCGGCCTGTCGGTCGACCCGCACGAGTTGCTTCCGATGCTTCCGGTGGCCGTCGCCCTGGCCGCCATCACCGCCGCGACGAAGGTGGCCACCGGCGTATTCGCGGCCCGCCGCGACGGTGTGGCGCGCCGTGGGCAGTTGCGGGCCGGCACGGCGCTCATCGCCCGCGGCGAGTTCTCCCTGGTCATCATCGGGTTGGTCGGTACGTCGGTGCCCGGCGTGGCCGCGTTGGCGACCTCGTATGTCTTCGTCATGGCGATCGCGGGTCCGGTGTTGGCGCGCTTCGCCGGCGGCCCGGCGCCGGAGCGCGCAGCGCCGTAGCGCTGTAGCGCCCCGGGGAGTCAACCGATGTGCAGGGCGACGAGCAGCCATCGCGCGCCCGCGATCTGCTCGACCCGGCAGGCGATGGCGTGCATGCGGTCACCGCGGCTGTAGCACCCGAAGACCTCGGCCGCGGTCGCGGGGTGTCCGACCGGTTGCAGCCGCATCCGGCGCAGCACCGCGGCGCCCTTTCGGGCGGCCGGCGCGCGGCGCACCGATTCCACCGAGTCGACCAAAGTCGGTGCCAGCAGCGGCCGCAGCTGGGCCGGCGGCCGCCGGTGGTCGATGACTTCCAGCACTCGGCGCAGCGCGGCGTCGGCGAAGACCGCCGCCTGACGCATCGACGGGGACAGCGCCGTCGCCGCCTCCGGTTGGCCGCGGGGTCGCCCGGCGTGGGCCCGGCCCGGTGCGCGCCCGGCCCGGCGCGGCGCCGCCTGCCGGGAGTCATCGACCGGCGATGGCCGGCACGGCGGGACATTTCGCGGCACGAGCCTTTCGGGCTCGTATTCGACGACGGGCGTGACGGCAAAGGGACTAGTGGTCAACGGGCACTCTCCAACTCACACGGAACGGGTCGTCCGACGCGGACGCGGGGAGCCTGCTGGAGAGTGGCAGACGGTTGTTGCTAGGCCTGTTTTAAGGCGCTCGTCGCCATCGCGCAATTCGGTCTCCCGTATACCCGTGCACTGCCGCGCCCGGCTCGGGCGATTACGGTGGTCAGGGACACGGCACACCAGCGAGGCGCACGAAGGCGCGCCAGCGAATTGAGGGCGAATTGACAAGGAGCACATGGCCGCAGTGGTGACCCGGTTGTCCCCGTCGGACACGTCGTTTTACCGGCTGGAAAACTCCGCTACCCCGATGTACGTCGGATCGCTGTCCATCCTTCGCCGCCCCCGCGCCGGATTGAGCTACGAGACGTTACTGGCCACCGTCGAGCAGCGGCTCGCCCAGATACCGCGCTACCGGCAGAAGGTTCGCGAAGTGATCGGCACGGCCCGGCCGGTGTGGATCGACGACCGCGACTTCGACATCACCTACCACGTCAGGCAGTCGGCGCTGCCGTCGCCGGGCAGCGACGAGCAGCTGCACCAGCTGGTCGCGCGGCTGGCCGCCCGCCCGCTGGACAAGTCGCGGCCGCTCTGGGAGATGTATCTCGTCGAAGGCCTGAACAAAAACCGCGTGGCGCTGTACACCAAGTCCCACCAGGCGCTCATCAACGGCATGACAGCGCTGGAGATCGGCCACGTCATCGCCGACCGAACGCGCCGTCCGCCGCCGTTCCCCGAAGACATTTGGATACCTGAACGCGATCCCGGCAATACCCGGCTGGTGCTCGGCGCGGTGAGTGACTGGGTGATGGGGCCGGGCGCGCAGCTGCGGGCCGTCGGATCCGCGGTGGCCGGACTGGCGACGAACTACGGCGAATTGCTCGACGCCGGCCGCCGTGTCGTCGGTTTCGCGCGCACGATCGCGCGCGGGACGGCGCCCAGCAGCCCGCTGAACGCCCGGGTTTCGCGCAGCCGGCGGTTCACGGTCGCCCAGGGCAATCTCGAGGACTACCGGACGATCAGGGCGCGGTATGACTGCGACGTCAACGATGTGGTGCTGGCGGTGATCGCCGGGGCGCTGGGCAACTGGTTGATGTCGCGCGGTGAAGCGGCATCGCCGACCGCGACGATCCGGGCGATGGCGCCGCTGTCGGTGTACTCCGATGGTCAACACGACTCCACCGGCCCCGGCCAGACGATCAGCCAGGTCACCCCGTTCCTGGTCGACCTGCCGGTGGGAGAAGGCAACGCCGTGGTGCGGCTGTCGCAGATCGCGCACGCCACCGAATCGAACCCGACGGCCGCCAGTCTCGTCGACGCCCGGACCATCGTCACGCTGTCGGGTTTTGCGCCACCGACGCTGCACGCGATGGGCATCCGCGTCGCCGCCGGTTTTTCCGCGCGCCAGTACAACCTGTTGATTACCAATGCGCCTGGGGCTCAGTCGCAGATGTATGTGGCCGGCACCAAGTTGCTGGAGAGCTATGCCGTGCCGCCGCTGCTGCACAACCAGGCGCTGGCCATCAGCGTGACGTCCTACAACGGGATGCTGTATTTCGGAATCAATGCCGACCGCGATGCGATGAGCGATGTCGACCTGCTGCCCGGGCTGCTGAATCAATCGCTCGAGGAGCTTCTGGAAGCTTCTCGGTAGTGGCGTCAAAATCGCTGTGTGGATATAGCATTCGTTGATGTGAGCACCGCAACAAACGGCGACGCAGAGGCCAAAGCGTCGGCGAAGGCGAAGAAGAAGAAATCCGGTTCGTCCGAACCCCGGATCTCCGACGCCGTCTATGAGGCCGAATTATTCCGGCTGCAAACGGAATTCGTGAAATTGCAGGAGTGGGTGCGGCATTCCGGCGCGCGCGTGGTGGTCATCTTCGAAGGGCGTGACGCCGCGGGCAAGGGCGGCGCCATCAAGCGGATCACCGAATACCTGAGCCCGCGCGTCGCCCGTATCGCCGCGCTGCCCGCGCCCACCGATCGCGAACGCGGCCAGTGGTACTACCAGCGCTATATCGCTCAGCTGCCCACCAAAGGCGAGATCGTGCTCTTCGATCGATCGTGGTACAACCGCGCTGGCGTCGAGAAGGTGATGGGATTTTGTACGCCGCAGGAGTATGCCCTGTTTTTGCGGCAGACGCCGATCTTCGAGCAGATGCTCATCGACGACGGGATTCTGTTGCGCAAGTATTGGTTTTCGGTTTCCGAGGACGAGCAGCTGCGCCGGTTCAAGGCGCGGCGCAATGACCCTGTGCGCCAATGGAAGCTGAGTCCGATGGACTTGGAATCGGTGTACCGGTGGGAGGATTATTCGCGCGCCAAGGACGAGATGATGGTGCACACCGATACCCCGGTCAGTCCGTGGTACGTCGTGGAATCAGACATCAAGAAGCACGCACGGCTCAACATGATGCATCACCTGCTGTCCACGATCGAGTACACCGACGTGCGGACGCCCAAGGTCGAGCTGCCGGAACGCCCGGTGCTAAGCGGCAACTACGAACGTCCGCCGCGTGAGCTGTCGAGGTACGTCGACGACTATGCGGCCACGTTGATCGAGGGCTAGCCATGGGCGACGCCACGATCCACGTCTACATCCCGGCCACCCTGCCGATGTTGCAGCAGCTTGTCGCCGACGGCTCGTTGTGGCCGGCCAACGGCACGGCGTTCGCGGTGACCCCGACATTGCGCGAGGCCTACGCCGAAGGTGACGACGAGGAACTCGCCGACGTGGCGCTGCGCGAGGCCGCGCTTGCGTCGCTGCGCCTGCTGGCGGCCCAGGACGCGGGAGGGGCCGACCCGGCTCTGCGGCCGCGGCGCGCGGTGCTGTCCGCTGAGGTGGGCCTGGGCGAATCCGGGGCCACGTTCCGTCCGGATCTGGACGACGCCGTCGTCAGACTGGGCGCGCCCGTCGCACTCGACCAGGTGATCGCCGCGTACGTCGACAACGCCGCCGCCGAGGACGACGTCACCAGGGCTATCGCGGCGATCGACGCCGCCGACCTGGGCGACGAGGACGCCGACCTGATCGTCGGCGACGCTCAGGACCACGATCTGGCCTGGTACGCCAACCAGGAGCTGCCCTTTTTGCTAGACCTGCTCTGAGGGGAACTGTGTGACGCATTCTGGGCCCGCGAGCCTGGATACGGTACCGTAGGTTACGGTACCGTAGCTTGTGTGACGGGGTGCTACCAATGAGTAAGCAGCATGCATCGATCGCCGCCAACGTCGTGGACACCAAACGCCCCAGTGTCGTCGGGGCGGAGCGTCATCCCGGCTGGCACGCGCTTCGTAAGCTAGCCGCGCGCATCACCACGCCGCTGCTGCCCGACGACTACCTGCACCTGGCCAATCCGCTGTGGTCGGCGCGGGAACTGCGGGGCCGGATCCTCGAAGTCCGCCGCGAGACCGAAGACTCCGCGACGCTGGTCATCAAGCCCGGCTGGGGCTTCAGTTTCGACTACCAACCGGGCCAGTACATGGGCATCGGCCTGCTGGTGGACGGGCGCTGGCGCTGGCGGTCGTATTCGCTGACGTCGAGCCCGGCCGAGACTTCCCGATCCGCTCCCAGATCCGGAGCGGCGCGCACGGTGACCATCACCGTCAAGGCGATGCCCGAGGGGTTCCTGTCCAGCCACCTGGTGGCCGGCGTGGAACCGGGCACCATCGTCCGGCTGGCGGCGCCGCAGGGCAATTTCGTGCTGCCCGACCCCGCGCCGGCGTCGATCCTGTTCCTCACCGCCGGGTCGGGGATCACGCCGGTCATGTCGATGCTGCGCACGCTGGCGCGCCGCGACCAGATCACCGACATCGCACACCTGCATTCGGTGCCCACCGAATCCGACATGATGTTCGGCGCCGAGTTGAGCGAACTGGCGGCCGACCAGCCGGGGTACCGCTTGCGGGTGCGCGAGACCCGCACCCAGGGCCGGCTCGACCTCGGCTCGCTCGACGGCGAGGTGCCGGACTGGCGGCAACGCCACACCTGGGCCTGCGGACCGGAGGGCCTGCTAAATCAGGCCGAGCGGGTCTGGTCGGCGGCCGGCATCGGCGACCGGTTGCACCTGGAGCGATTCGCGGTGTCCAAGGCCGCGCCCGCTGGAGCCGGCGGAACGGTGACATTCGCCCGAAGCGGCCGCGCCGTCGCCGCCGACGCCGCGACCTCGCTGATGGACGCAGGCGAGGGCGCCGGTGTGCAGATGCCCTTCGGTTGCCGCATGGGCATCTGCCAGTCGTGTGTGGTTAGCCTGGTGGAAGGCCACGTTCGCGACCTGCGCACCGGCAAGGAGCACGACCCCGGGACCCGAGTTCAGACGTGTATTTCCGCCGCTTCGGGCGATTGCGTGATCGACATCTAAAGGCTACTCACAGGTAACTTACGGAATCGTAGGTTACGATAGCGTAGGTACAAACCACAACTGATTACATACCGAGCGCATGGAGGTGGAGACAATCGCGATCACAGACGTCGACGCATTCGCACATCTCACGGACGCCGATATCGAAAGCCTGGCCGTTGAGCTGGACGCTATCCGCCAGGACATTGAAGACTCGCGCGGCGAGCGGGATTCTCGCTACATCCGTCGCACCATCGCGGCCCAGCGCGCGCTGGAGGTGGCCGGCCGGCTGATGCTGGCCGCCAGTTCGCGGCGTTCGGCGTGGTGGGCAGGCGCCGCCACGTTGGGCGTGGCCAAGATCGTCGAGAACATGGAGATCGGCCACAACGTCATGCACGGCCAGTGGGACTGGATGAACGACCCGGAGATTCACTCCTCGACGTGGGAGTGGGACATGAGCGGGTCGTCCAAGCACTGGCGTTACACGCACAACTTCGTGCACCACAAGTACACCAACATCCTCGGCATGGACGACGACGTCGGCTACGGCATGCTGCGCGTCACCCGAGACCAGCGCTGGAAGCGGTTCAACTTCTTCAACCTGGTGTGGAACACGTTGCTGGCGTTGCTGTTTGAGTGGGGTGTCGGCCTGCAGCATGTGGAGATCGGCAAGATCGTCAAGAAGCGCATGGACAACGAGGAGGCCCGGCAGCGGATCGACGAGTTCATGGCGAAGGCCGGCCGGCAGGTGGTCAAGGACTACGTCGCGTTCCCGGCGCTGACCTCGCTGTCGCCCGGCGCTACTTTCCGGTCGACATTGACGGCCAATGCTGTTGCCAACATCATCCGCAACGTGTGGGCCAACGCCGTCATTTTCTGCGGCCACTTTCCCGACGGCGCAGAGAAATTCACCAAGACCGACATGATCGGCGAAACCAAGGGTCAGTGGTACCTGCGCCAGATGCTGGGCAGCGCCAACTTCGAAGCCGGGCCGGTGCTGCGGTTCATGAGCGGCAACCTGTGCCACCAGATCGAGCATCACTTGTACCCCGACCTGCCGAGTAATCGGCTGCACGAGATCTCGGTGCGCGTGCGCGCCGTCTGCGACAAGTACGACTTGCCTTACACCACAGGCTCATTCCTGGTGCAGTACGGCAAGACGTGGCGCACGCTGGCCAAGCTGTCGCTGCCGAACAAGTACCTGGTGGACAACGCCGACGACGCGCCGGAGACCCGCAGCGAGCGCATGTTCGCGGGGCTGGAGCCCGGTTTCGCCGGCACCGATCCGGCGACCGGCCGGCGGCGCGGGCTGAAGTCGGCGATCGCCGCCGTGCGGGGCTGGCGGCGCGACAAGCGGGCCGCGAAAGCGGCGGCCGGCGACTCCGACGACTTGGCGGCCTAGTCTCTACGGGCCTTTGCGCCGAGCGTGAACTGGCTGCGAAATTCCACGCCGAAATGCGCAACAGTTTCACGTTCGGCGCACGGCCGCCTGGGTTACGTTCGATCCCCTTCGCCGAGCGTGCACTCATGGCGAAATTTTGGCCGATTTCTCGCCCTGAGAACACGTTCGGCGCGACGGCGCCACCACGCCCCGCACGTCCTGGGTTTACGCTCGGGAAAGTACGAGGGAAGGTGCGCGATGCTCGAAGCGTTCGGATTCGAAACCCTGGGTGTAGTCGTCGGCGACATGTTCTTCGTCGATCCGACGCCGCTTGAAGGTCAGGAAACACCGGAGCGGGGCGTCAGGCTGGAACTCCGCCTCATCGACCGGGCCGCGCCGCAGGGGTCGATCTACGCCGGCGTCCCGATCGCCTTCAACCGTCCGGTGTGGCGGGTGGACCTTTTCGGCTCAACCGAGAGCCCGCCGGGCACACTCGACCGGGCCCATCACCATCCCCGTTTCAACGGATGGGAGCCGAGCCGCCGGCATTTCGTTCCAGAGCTGTCAGCAGCCCCGTTGACCTGGCTGGCCGATCAGCTGGCCGACCCGGACGCCGTGCTGGCCCGCGCTGGCGTCGGCGCCGACGAGGTCACCGACGCCGATCGGCAGGGGATCGCCGCGGCGGCCCCGGAGATTGTCGCAGCAGTGAAACGGATGCTCGACGGTGTGCGGGACGGAACGTTGGCCCCCGCCGCCGCGGAGCCGGTTGCCGCAGCCCGCACCGGCTGGCTCTGAGTTACGCTGCGGCGCTATGTAATTCGGGATCTGGGCGATTCGCCGAACTAGCTCGACTTCTTGCCGCCCTTGCGCCCGGCGGCCTTCTTCTGCGACGTGTTACCGCCGCTGCCGCTTCCGCTGCTGCGGCTGCTTTGGCTGCTGCCCGAGCTCTTGCCGCCCCGGCTGGAGGCGCCGGGCGAGTTCGATATCGCGGCCGCCCGGGACTTGCTCATCCCTTTCTTGCGCAGGCCCTCATACTGTTTGTCATTCTTGACGCTGGATCCATGATCTTTCGCCACTTTTGGACTCCTTTACATCCTGCGGCAACGTCGTGCAGGCGGAGTACCCGTTTTCCACCGCGGAGAACAACATCCCGGGAAGTCTTGAGGCTATGGCAGGCTCAGTGTTGATTTCCGAGGGAGGCGCGGCATGACGTATATGGGCAAGCCCTACTACCCGGTGTGGCTGGACAATCTCGCCGACGACGTCACCCTGGAGGCCGCGGCAATGGACGGCACCGCGCATGGCGCGGACGACGTTCGCTCGATCGTGGTCACCGCACGCGAGGTGTATGACAACCAGCAGTTCAACTTCGCCGGTCCGGTTGGCGACTACGGCTTCGTTGAGGACTACTCGACTGAGATCCACGGCGTGCACACCAACGTTGTTGTGTGGGTCACCTTTAACGCCGCGGGGCAGACCCAGCAGGTCGTAGTGAACCACCGGCCACGCAGTGCGCTGCTGTCCTTCTCCCGCTTGATGCTCGAAAAGTTCGCCGGCACACCGCTCGCTAAGCACTGGGAAGGTACGCCATAGGGATCGGCGTCAGGCCGCCACCTTTTCTGCAAGCGCGGCCAACTTGGCATCGAGCTGCCTTGCGGCACCGAGTAACTCGGGGTTGGGCCCCGCGCCCGTGTCCAAGACCATCAGTGACGACGGCTTGACGTAGGTCAGACTGCTGTGGCCGTCCCCCTCGTCGACGAGCAGCACCTCGACCGGGGCAAACAACCCCGCGGTCACGTCGTGACGCAACATCGTGATCGCGATCAGCGGGTTGCCGAGGATGACGCGCAGCACCTTGCGTTTGATGCCGGCCCTTTTGATCCACGTGCCATGGTCGAGCAGCCCGAACAGCATGAATCCACTTGGCCCGACATGGGGTTCGACCAGCCGTTGATAGGACTGCCAGTCGCCCGCAGCCGTCGCGAAATCATTGATCGGAACCGGCTTTTCGCCGATGTCGGCAAGTAGCGAGGCGACCAGTTCGTCGTAGGTCTTGGCGCTCCCGTAGCGTGCGCGCACGCCCTGGAAGGTGATTTCAGATGTGGACATTCTCGGTCTCCGGGGATGGTTCCACGCGCTCGTGCACGTGAGCCGTCGGGGTGCGATCGACCATCAGACTGAGCAGTTCGGGCCGGCTGTAGTGGCCGCTGGCGTCCATCAGGATCTTGCGGGTGTTGATCAATGAGAAGTCGAGGTCGGCCACTACCTCGCCCTCGCCGGAACGCAGCGGCTCGCCCAGGTACTCGCCCTGGGGGCTGATGATCGCCGTGAAGAAGCCACCCGAGATCGGGCCGATCGGCCCGCCCGTGTCGGCCACGATCTGCGCTCGCTGATCGTCATCGATCCATGCGGTCGCGTTGACGACGAAGGCGCCCGATTCGAGCGCGTGGTTGCGCACGCTGATCTCGGCCTGCTGCGCGAACAGGTCACCGCCGAACGATCCGGGAAACATGCCGGAGTGGATCTGCTCGCCGTCCGCGATCAGGGCGTACCGCGCCAGTGGATTGTAGTGCTCCCAACAGGCCAACTGCCCGATTCGCCCGACGGCGCTGTCGACCGCGCGCAGCCCGCTGCCGTCGCCCTGCCCCCAGATCATCCGCTCGTGGTAGGTCGGCGTGGTCTTGCGCCGGCGCTGAATCAGGGTGCCGTCGGCGTCGAACAGCAACTGGGTGTTGTACAGCGAACCGCCGTCACGCTCGTTGACGCCGACGGACACCACCATGTTGGCGCTCCGCGCCGCCGCACCGATCGCGGCGACCGCCGGCGACGGTATCGTCACCGCCTGGTCCATCAATTTCAGTTGTTCCGAACGCATTTCGAATGGGCGCTGGACGAAGGAGAAGTATGGATAATACGGGACTACCGTCTCGGGAAAGGTCGCGAACTGAACGTCCTGGCGGGCCAGCTGTTCGATCTTGCCGACG
The DNA here is from genome assembly GCF_001954275.1 of Mycobacterium sp. IS-836. Classification (GTDB taxonomy): domain Bacteria; phylum Actinomycetota; class Actinomycetes; order Mycobacteriales; family Mycobacteriaceae; genus Mycobacterium. The sequence continues at coordinate 92,162 of NZ_MBEU01000055.1, forward strand.
ACCCGGTCGACGGTGCCCTCCCGGCTGTACAGCACGGGGCTGAGTTGCACGGCGGCGGCACGTATTACGGTCATTACAGCTTTCCTGTCCGCCTGTCTTCGCCGATCTTGAGAATCGGAGCCCGGTTTTCCGGTTGAACCCTATCCCACAGGCCGCCCTTGCCCAGCTCTCGTCCCCGCTGATCTTCTCGCCGTAACCACTCCTCGGCACTTCTGATCCGATTCGGGTGGATCTGATCGAGCAGGGCATAATCCCGGTTGACGATTTCGTGCTTCCACAGATTCCAGAATCCGGTGAAGTTGTCGCGAATGTTCATGGTGCTCTTGTCATTTGGGTCCGCGTTGTATCCGGCGGGCGCCTGCGCGGCGGCGCTCATTGGACCGTTGCTCCAGTACTCGTCCAGGTCCGTGTCGATATAACGTGCCGGATGCCCGGTGACCTTCTCGAACGCCGCGGCAAGGTCGGCGTAGCGCACCTGGTCGATTGCGACCTCGAGGTCCATGCCGTTCGCGCGGTCTTGATGATCGAAAAGCCAGCGAACGTAGTACCCGCAGTCCTCGAGCGACACGTGCGGCACGGCGCCGTCACCCAGCGGAACTCGCCACGTCACGACGCCGTCCTCCACGGTTGGTGTCATCGGTGTCCCGGGTGAGATCACCATTTCGATGTAGGGGCCCGACGTGAAGACCGCCGCACCCATCCGGTCGCGATTCGCCTGATTCTGAAACAGGATCCACTCGCCCACACGGCCCTTGCCGTCGTAGTGGCCGGTGCGGAATCTCGAGTCATACCCCGACTTCTTGAGGCCGTAATCGAGGTTTCCATATACGAAGAATTTGACGCCTTCTTCGATGGCTATCTCGTAAGCGCGGATCGCCCAGTAGATCTCGGTCTTCTCGCCGGTGTTGAACCCGTCGATGTTGACGAATGCCCCGTCGGCACCGCGGAACCCTTCCCGCAGCACGGCTTCGTCGGCGAATGTGCCTTCCAGGATGGAGACGTTGCCTAGTTCGAGAAGTTCCCTGGCGCGCCGGGAGGCGGGATCCCGGCTGAGGACTCGAACGGAGTACTTCTTGTCGGCGACCAGGGCGCGAACGATCGGGATGCCTTGGGCTCCGGTGCCGCCGATGACAAAGATCTTGGACATGTTGGTGGCCTCCGTTCTCACAGTCGCTCGATGATGGTGGCGTTGGCCATGCCGCCGCCCTCGCACATCGTCTGCAGGCCGTACCGACCGCCGCGCTGCTCGAGCGCGTTGACCAGCGTGGTCATGATGCGGGCGCCGCTGGCGCCCAGCGGGTGGCCGATCGCGATGGCCCCGCCGTTGACGTTGGTCTTGGCCAGATCCGCTCCGGTGTCGGCCGCCCACGCGAGCACGACGGGCGCAAAGGCCTCGTTGACCTCGAACAGGTCGATGTCGGCCAGCGTCAGCCCGGCGCGGTGCAGCACCTTTTCGGTGGCGGGGATGACGCCGGTCAGCATGTAGAGGGGATCCGAGCCGACCACGGTCGTGGTGTGGATCCGGGCCAGCGGGCGCAGGCCCAGCTTGGCGGCGACGTCGCTCGTGGTGATCAGCACTGCGGCGCTGCCGTCCGAGAGCGGCGACGAGTTGCCGGCCGTGATCGACCAATTGATCTGCGGGAAGTGCTCTTTCGCGGCCTCGCTGTAGAACGACGGCTGCAACGTGGCCAGGGTTTCGACGGTGGTGGCGGGCCTGATGATCTCGTCGGTTTCCAGTCCGGCAATTCCGATCAGCTCGTTGTCGAAGAGGCCGTCCTTGGTTGCGCGGGCGGCCTTTTCGTGGCTGGACGCGGAGAACTCGTCGAGCTGGGTGCGCGAAAAGCCCCACTTTGCGGCTATCAGCTCGGCGCTGATGCCCTGCGGCACCAGGCCGTCGGGGTAGCGCGCCGACATGTCGTTGCCGAACGGGTTGCTGCCCGGCAACACCGAGGTGCCCATCGGCACGCGCGACATCGATTCCACGCCACCGGCGACGACGATGTCGTAGGCGCCGGCGAGCACGCCCTGGGCGGCGAAGCTGATGGCCTGCTGGCTGCTGCCGCACTGGCGGTCGACCGTGGTACCGGGGACCGACTCCGGGAACCCGGCGCCCAGCAGCGCGTTGCGCGCGATGTTGACCGCCTGGTCGCCGACCTGGGTCACGGCGCCGGCGATGACGTCGTCCACCTGCGCCGGGTCCACGCCGGTGCGCGCCACCAGTTCACGCAGGCTGTGCGCCAGCAGGTCGGCGGGCAGCACGTCGTGCAACGCGCCGCTGGCCTTGCCCTTCCCGATGGGGGTGCGGACGGCGCCGACGATGACGGCGTCGCGACCCTGGTAACTGGTCATGGCTCCTCCTTGAGTCCAGAATCTGGAGTCCGAAGCTAGGTATTGCTAGCTGTACCTAGGTAAGCATCTGGGTATAGTAAAAGCAACCCAGAGCGAGAGGTGATTTGCATGACATTCCTGCAGGGGGTGCTGGCCGACCGCGACAAATGGTCGCCGGTGGGAGAGTGCTCCATCGAGAAGACGATGGCGGTGCTCGGCACCAAGTCGGCGATGCTCATCATGCGCGAGGCGTACTACGGCACCACCCGGTTCGACGACTTCGCGCGCCGGGTCGGCATCACCAAGGCGGCCACCTCGGCGCGGCTGGCCGAACTGGTCGACCTCGGGCTGCTGACGCGGCGACCCTACCGCGAGCCGGGACAGCGCGGCCGCGACGAGTACGTGCTCACCGAGGCGGGAATCGATTTCATGCCGGTGATCTGGGCGATGTTCGAGTGGGGTAGGCACCACCTCCCCGGACGCAACCGCCTGCGGCTGGTTCACCAGGGCTGCGGGGCAGAGGCAAGCGTGGAAATCCGTTGCGCCGCCGGACATCCGGTGGCGCCCGAGGAGCTCGGCATGCGGTTGGCTAGGTCTACTGGCTAGGTCAACTGGCTAGGTCTGGTTGAGCACCACCAGCAGCCGCCGGGCCGCCGCGACACGGCGAACGGCAGGACCGGACAGGCTGTCCAGCGCGCATTCGGGATCGGCCGGCGGCCCCAGGTGACCACAGCCACGCGGGCAGTCGGCAATCGCCTCCGCCAGATCCGAGAAGGCGAGCAGCACGTCGTCGGGCTGGATGTGGGCCAACCCGAACGAACGGATCCCCGGCGTGTCGATCACCCAGCCGGAGCCCTCTAAAGGCAGCGCCACCGACTGCGTCGAGGTGTGCCGCCCCCTGCCGATATCGGTGACCTCGCCGACGGCCCGATCCGCCTCGGGCACAAGGCGATTCACCAGCGTCGACTTGCCCACCCCGGAATGCCCGAGCAGCACCGTGATCTTGCCGGCGAGCAGGTCCGCGACCGCCAGCAGGGGATCGTCGCGGCCCGCGGCGACCACCGTCAGGTCCAGGTCCACGAACTGCCGCTCGAACGGCTCCGGCGGCGCCAGGTCGGTCTTGGTCAGGCACAGAATCGGCGCCAGCCCGCCGGCGTAGGCGGCGATCAGCGTCCGGTCGACCAGACCGGTGCGTGGCGGCGGGTCCGCCATCGCCACCACGATCAGCAGTTGGTCCGCGTTGGCGACCACCACTCGCTCGGTGGGATCGGTGTCATCGGCGGTGCGCCGCAACACCGTTCGCCGCTCGCCGCGGCGCACGATGCGGGCCAGGGTGTCCGGCCGCCCGGACAGGTCGCCGACCAAATCGACGTCGTCGCCGACGACGATCGGCGTGCGACCCAGCTCGCGGGCCCGCATGGCGGTCACCCGGCGTTCGGGGCTGCCGCCCAGCACACATCCCCAGCGGCCGCGATCGACGCTGACCACCATCGCGGCCTCTGCATCGGCGTGCCGTGGACGAGTCTTGGTCCGGGGTCGCGATCCCCGGCCGGACCGGACTTTGACGTCGGACTCGTCGTAGTCGCCGGGCCTCAACCGCTGGAACCCTCGAGCATGCGCGCCCACAGCCGCGGGAACTCCGGCAATGTCTTTGTCGTGGCGCCGATGTCGTCCACCTGAACTCCGGCGACCCGCAACCCGATGATCGCGCCGGCCATCGCCATGCGGTGATCGGCGTAGGCACGCCAGGTGCCGGCCCGCAGCGGCGTCGCGGTGATCACCAGACCGTCGGGGGTTTCGGCGCAGTTGCCGCCGAGGCGGTTGATCTCGGCGCTCAGCGCGGCGAGCCGATCCGTCTCGTGCCCGCGCAAATGGGCGATGCCGGAGAGGCGTGACACCGAGCCCGGGTTCGCCAGCGCCGCCAGTGCGGCCACCGATGGTGTCAGCTCGCCCACGGCCCGCAGGTCGACGTCCAACCCGTCGTAACCCGAGGAGCCCCGCACCTCTAGGTATGAATCAGTTTGGGTGACAACGGCATTCAGCTTCGCGAAGACGTCTAGGAGGTCGTCGGCGGGTTGCACGCTGTGCGCGGGCCAGCCGGTGATGCGCACCGTTCCGCCGCTGACCACGGCGGCGGCCAGGAACGCGACGGCGTTCGTCAGGTCGGGTTCGACGTCCCAGTGCCGGGCCGCGACCGCGCCGGCGCGCACCCGCCAGCGGTTCGTGACCGAGTCGTCGACGTCGACGCCGGCCTGCCGCAGCATCTGCACGGTCATCGCGATGTGTGGCGCCGAGGGCAGCGCCGACCCGGTGTGCTGGACGGTCAGGCCGTCGGTGAACGACGCGGCGCACAACAGCAGGCCCGACACGAACTGCGATGACGCCGAGGCGTCGATCGCGACGGTGCCGCCGGCGACCGATCCGGTGCCCTGCACCCGGAAGGGCAGGCCGGTGCCGTCGATCCGCACGCCCAGACCGCGGAGCGCGTCCAGCAGGGGCGCGATAGGCCGGACCCGGGCTTGCTCGTCGCCGTCGAAATCCACCGGCGAGTCGGCCAGCGCAGCCAACGGCGGAACGAACCGCAGGACCGTGCCCGCCAGGCCGCAGTCCACCCGGGCTTCCGGGCCCGGGGCGATGTGGCCGCCGACGGTCAGTTCGGAACCGGCCCCCTCGACGGACAAACCAAGGGTCCGCAGCGCCCCGATCATCAGGTCGGTATCGCGGCTGCGCAGGGCGCCCCCGATGGTCGACGAGCCTTGGTCCTGTGCGGCCGCGAGCCCCGCCAGCAGCAGCGCCCGGTTGGTCTGTGACTTCGAGCCGGGCACCGTCACGGTCGCGTGCACCGGCGCCTTCGCCTCGGGGGCCGTCCAGGTCGTCACTGGTACATCATCGCTTGTGACCGCGTTCTGCCACCATGGGTGGTATGTGCGGACGGTTTGCGGTCACGACGGATCCGGCCAAGCTGGCCGAGAAGATCAAGGCGATCGACGAGGCCACGGGCGCGGCGCCCGATGCAAAGACGCCCGATGCAAAGACGTCCGATGTTGGCAGGCCCAACTACAACGTGGCGCCCACCTCAACGATCGCCACGGTCGTCACCCGCCACAGCGAGCCCGACGACGAACCGACCCGGCGCGTCCGGCTCATGCGGTGGGGGTTGATCCCGCCATGGGTCAAGGCCGGTCCCGACGGCGCGCCAGAGAACAAGGGCCCGCTGCTGATCAACGCCCGGGCCGACAAGGTCACCACCTCGCCCGCGTTTCGCGGTTCGGCCAAGGGCAAGCGCTGCCTGGTGCCGATGGACGGCTATTACGAGTGGCGCGTGAACGCTGATACTCCGGGCGGAAAGAAGTCGAGCAAGACGCCGTTCTACATGTACCGCAGCGACGGGGAGCCGCTGTTCGCTGCGGGCCTGTGGGCGGTGTGGAAACCCGCGAAAGACGCTGCGCCGCTGCTGAGTTGCACGATCATCACCACCGACGCCGTCGGCGAGCTCGCCGAGATCCACGACCGGATGCCGTTGATGCTCGCCCCAGCCGATTGGGACGCCTGGCTGAATCCCGATGCCGCCCTTGACCCCGAATTCCTCACTCGGCCGCCGGATGCCGGCGACATCGAACTACGTGAGGTGTCCACACTGGTCAACAACGTTCGGAACAACGGTCCGGAGCTGCTCGCGCCGGCCGATCCGGAAACTGGGCAGCCGATTCTGCTATAGCGGCGCGCTATGCCGCGTCGTCATCGTCGGCGGCGTGGTCATCGGCGTCGTGGTCGTCGACGTCCCCGTTGTGCAGGAGTTTTTCGGGGTGCCAGTAGCTGTTGGTGCGGGGTTGGCCCCGGTCGAGGTGTGGGGGTGGGATCCATTCGGTTTCGCCCTTGGCGTTTTTGCGGGTGCTCCAGCCGCCGGGTTGGACGATGTGGTGTTGGGTGGGGCAGCCGAAGGTGAGGTTGTCGACATCGGTGCAGCCACAGGTGGCGTAGCCGACCACGTGGTGGACCTCGCTGTAGTAGCCGGGCACGGTGCAACCGGGCGCGGTGCAGCCACGATCCTTGGCGTACAACACGATTCCTAGTGCGGGGGAGGCCAGGCGTTTGGTGTGATAGAGCGCCAGGGTTTTGCCCTTGTCGAAGATGGCGAGGTAGTGGCGGGCGTGGCGGGCCAGGCGGATCACGTCGCTCATGGGCAAGATGGTGCCCCCGCCGGTCAGTGCGCGTCCGGCGGCGGCTTCCAGTTCGGCCAGGGTGGTGGTGACGATGATGGACGCCGGTAGTCCGTTGTGCTGACCGAGCTTGCCCGACGCCAGTAGTGCCCGCAGCGCGGCGTTGAGCCCATCGTGGTTGCGCTGGGCAGCCGAGCGGGGGTCGTTGTCGATGGCTTCTTGCATGGGTGCGCCGTCCACGCATGGGGTCTGATCGTCGGGGTTGCACATGCCGGGCGCGGCGAGCTTGGCCAGCACGGCCTCGAGGGTGGCTCGCAGCTCGGGGGTCAGCCACGCGCGCAGCTGCGACATGCCGTCGGCTTGTTGGTGGCCCAGGGTCAAGCCGCGGCGCCGGGCGCGGTCGTCGTCGGTGTAGGTGCCGTCGGGGTTGAGGCAGTCGGCCAATGTGTCGGCCAGTGCGGCGAGTTGTTCGGGCCGAAACTGGGTGCCCTGCTCGGCCAGCTTGGCTTCGACTTGCTCGCGGGTGGCGTGGTCGATCCAGCCGGGCAGTTGGTGGAAAAAGCGGCGGATCACCGCCACCTGCCCGGCCCCCAGCTCGGCCCCGCGTTGCGCGGCGGCAGTATTGGCCAACACCGGCTCCAGCGGTTCACCCGTCAGGCCACGGCGCGGCCCCAGATCGGCGGCCTCGTTAATCCGCCGGGCTGCTTCGGCCTTGCTGATCAGCGTTCGCTCGGCGATCGCGTGCGACAGCTTGCCGCCCAACTCGTCTGGAGTCGATTGGCGGGCAACGTGATTGATCAATTTGTGCTCCGGGGCCGGTAACCGTCGCCGCCAGCGTTCACTGCGCTCCAACAGTCCCAGGCACTCCGGGGTGGTCAGCGCGTCGAATTCCAGCCCCGCCACACCGTCGAGCGCGGCGTCTACCGCGTCGAATGCAGCCGTGATCGCGTCACGATCGACAATCCCGCCCGAACTCATAGCGCGAAACTATCCGAGCCCACCGACAAAAACGCCACCCAGGGACTGCTGAAACTAAAGTGGCGCAAGTGATTTAGTGCCATGAAGTTTTATGCGCGCGACTTAGTATGCGTGTGTGACTGGCTCGTATACATATACGTTCGACGACATCCGGAACCGCCCCGTCGCGGTGATCGGGGCGGGCACGCTGGGCCGCCGCATCGCGCTGATGTTCGCCAGCCGCGGCGGAACCGTGCGAATCCATGCTCGGCGGGCCGAACAGCTAGCCGAAGCGACGCAGTATGTTGCCGAGTCGCTACCGCAGCTGGTGTCCGAGCGAGGCTTTGGCGAGGTCGGCGTCGCAACTCCCACGACATCGCTGGGCGAAGCGTTGGACGACGCTTGGCTTGCCGTCGAGTCCGCACCGGAGAAGCTCGAAATCAAGATCCCGCTGTGGGGCCAGATCGACCAGGCGGCACCGGTGGACACGATCTTCGCGACGAATTCGTCGTCCTACCCGTCGCGGCTGATGGCCGAAAACGTGCGCGACAAGACACGTTTGTGCAACATGCACTTCTACATGCCGCCTCAGGTCAACGCGGTCGACCTCATGTCCGACGGCGAGACCGACCGCGGCCTGCTCGACACCCTGCTGACCGTCCTGCCCGAGTTCGGCGTGCATCCGTTCGAGGCGCGCAAGGAATGCACCGGGTTCATATTCAACCGCATCTGGGCGGCCATCAAGCGGGAGTCGCTGGCCGTCGTCGCCGAGGGCGTGGCCCGTCCCGAAGACGTCGACGGCATGTTCAGAGTCAACTGGGGCGTGCCGGCCGGGCCGTTTCAGATGATGGACCTGGTCGGCCTGGATGTCGTGCTCGACATCGAAAACCACTACGCGCAAGAGTTTCCGCACCTACCGAAGCACGTGCGCGAGTTGTTGCAGGCCTACATCGATGCCGGCAAGCTCGGCATCAAGACCGGCGAGGGCTTCTACTCGTATCGAACGGCGTAAGCCGGGATGGTGAGCCGGTTCAGTTGCTGAGCACCAGGCGCCAGCTGCCGGGAGTCACCCGATCCGGGACGCACCAGAAGTTGTTCCAGTTGCCCGGCGTCGTCGCCTTCACGCCCGGGCCGGCGTCCTGACACGCCGCCCGAGTCGGATAGTTGCCCTCGGTCTGAATCGTGTCGGCGTTGGCGACGCCCACGCCGGCGGTCAACAGCCCCGCGACGGCCAGCGCACCGGCGGCGGCAATCGTCGCGCCTGTCTTCTTCATTGATCGCTTCGGTTCCATCGAGTCCTCCTGTGGTGTTGCATGGACCAGCGTTAACGTGGAGTGTAGTCAACTGACTACACTCCACGCAAGGGCCATTATTCACCACGTGTGCAGAGAGGGTGAGGCGCGCGAGCGTAACGCTGCTGCGAAAAATCGGGCCACTTTTGACCGTGGCGTTACGCTCGCGATCCTTAAGCCGCGAGCGCCGGCGTGGCAGCGCCCGCCACGCTAGGGTCCGGTGTATCCCGGCGGGTTGACGCCGTCGACCCAGAAGTCGACGCCGAGTTGCGCGCCCGGCACGCAGTTGTACACCGACAAGTCGGTGACGCCGGACTCGACCAGCACGTCCTCGCACAGCAGCGTGTTGCCGGTGTATTCGCGTGCCGGCTTGGTGAGGATGACGTAGGCCGCGTCCGAATACACCTCGGGCTTGCGGGCCCGGCCCATCGCCTCTTCGCCGCCGAGCAGGTTCTGCACAGCGGCGGTGGCCACCAAAGTGCGCGGCCACAATGTGTTCGACGCGATGCCGTCGTCGCGCAGTTCCTCGGCCATCCCGAGCGCGCACAGCGTCATGCCGAACTTGGCCATCATGTACGCCGTCGGCTTCAGCCATTCCTTGCCGAGCAGCACCGGCGGCGACAGCGTCAGAATGTGCGGGTTTTCGCGGCCTTTCAAATGCGGAATGCACGCCTGCGACACCGCGTACGTGCCGCGCACCTGGATCCCGTTCATCAGGTCGAACCGCTTCATCGGCACCTCGGTGATGGACCCGAGGTTGATCGCCGAGGCGTTGTTCACGCAGATGTCGATGCCGCCGAATTGCTCGACGGTCTTGGCAACGGCAGACTCCACGGACTCGGGGTCGCGGACATCTCCGACGATCGGCAGCGCCTGTCCGCCCGCCTCTTCCAGCTCCTTGGCCGCGGTGTAGACCGTGCCCGGCAGCTTCGGGTGCGGGTCGGCGGTCTTGGCGATCAGGGCGACGTTCGCGCCGTCTTGCGCGGCGCGCTTGGCGATCGCGAGGCCGATGCCGCGGCTCGCGCCGGAGATGAACATGGTCTTGCCCTGGAGGGGCTTCGCGTGGGACATGGCGTCACACTAACGTCCCGCCGCAACCGGCCCTGGTGGGGGACCACTGGATCCAGGGGACGGAAAGGGCAGGAAATAGCGCGCCGGCCAACGCTGTTAAACCAGCAGGTTACTGATGCGCCTGGGGCAGGCCCGGGCGGGCGGTGTCGGAAGCAGCCTTTAGATTGGGAGGAGCAGTCTGGTGTCAACGGCGACGAGCCTGTTGACTCGCGTTCCTGCGAGTCCGGTGGAGCTTTCGACGCTGCCCGGCGACACCGCAGCAGAAGGGACCGTGTTGACCGATATGGCCGACCCCCAAGATGGCCGAGAGGATGGCGGCCTCGCGACCCCCGAAGAGACCGACGAGGAACTGACGGCGCGTTTCGAGCGCGACGCGATTCCGCTGATCGACCAGCTCTACGGCGGCGCCCTGCGCATGACCCGCAACCCCGCCGACGCCGAGGATCTGCTGCAAGAGACCATGGTGAAGGCCTACGCGGGATTTCGCTCCTTCCGGGCCGGTACCAACCTCAAGGCGTGGCTGTACCGGATCCTGACCAACACCTACATCAACAGCTACCGCAAGAAGCAGCGCCAGCCCGCCGAGTATCCGACCGAGGCGATCACCGACTGGCAGTTGGCGGCCAATGCCGAGCATTCCTCCACGGGGTTGCGCTCGGCCGAGGTCGAAGCCCTCGAGACGCTGCCGGACACCGAGATCAAAGAGGCGTTGCAGGCGTTGCCGGAAGAGTTCCGGATGGCCGTCTACTACGCCGACGTCGAGGGCTTCCCCTACAAAGAGATCGCCGAGATCATGGACACGCCGATTGGGACGGTAATGTCTCGGCTGCACCGCGGTAGACGTCAGCTGCGCGGATTGTTGGCCGACGTGGCCAAGGAGCGAGGGTTCAACCGCGGCCCACAGGCGCACGAGGAGGTGTCGTCATGAGCGAGTTTTCCGGCCCCGTTGACTCGTGCCCCGACGACGATTCCCACGGCAGCATCGGGTGCGCGGAAGTGATCGCAGAGGTATGGACCCTGCTTGACGGTGAATGCACGCCCGAGGCCAAGGAGCGGCTGCGCCAGCATCTGGAGGCCTGCCCCGGATGCTTCAAGCATTACGGCCTCGAGGAGCGGATCAAGGCACTGATCGCCACCAAGTGCAAGGGTGAGAGGGCCCCCGAGGCACTAAAGGAGCGCCTCCGGCTGGAGATCCGCCGGACGACGATCATCCGGGGCCTGGAGTAGCGCCCGAACTACCGCCGGCGGCTACGAGTTGGGCCGTTTGCCGTGGTTGGCTTTGCTGTACTTACGATCGCGCTTCTTGCGGCCACGCTTGGCCATCGTTTCGAACCTCCGGGATTGCTGGGATGCCGGGCGCCGGGCGCCCGCACGTTGCCGCCCAGTCTCTCACGGGACGCGGCGCGCCGCGTCGACGGCCCGCGCGCCGCGGTCTGGGCCGGTCTTGTGGTTCGATATACAGGACCAGCAGCCAGCATGCGCAGTGGCCGAAAGCAGTGGCCGAAACAAATGGCCGATACGAGTGGGGTGAAGATGGCCGAGGATGTTCGCGCCGAGATCGTGGCCAGCGTGCTCGAAGTCGTTGTCAAAGAGGGTGACCAGATCGGCAAGGGCGACACGGTGGTGCTGCTGGAATCGATGAAGATGGAGATCCCGGTCCTGGCCGAGATCGACGGCACCGTGAGCAAGGTAAGCGTCTCGGTCGGCGATGTCATTCAGGCGGGCGACCTCATCGCCGTCATCAGCTAGGCCCCGGAAAAAGCTTGGCCGATGTCCACTCTCGGTGATCTGCTTGCCGAGCACACGATGCTGCCCGGCAATGCGGTGGATCACCTGCACGCGGTGGTCGGGGAGTGGCAGCTGCTGGCGGACCTGTCGTTCGCCGATTACCTGATGTGGGTCCGCGACGACGGCGTGCTGGTGTGCGTGGCGCAATGCCGGCCGAATACCGCGCCGACGGTTCTGCAGACCGACGCGGTGGGTAGCGTCGTACCCGCCGACCAGCTGCCGCTCGTCGCCGAAACCTTCAGTTCGGGCGCGATCGGCAGGGAAAGTGTTGTGGGGCAAGAGCATTCGTGGCCGCTGCCCGGTCCGCACGTTGCGGCGTCCCCGGTGCGCTACGGCGAGCAGGTGGTTGCCGTGCTGACCCGGCATCAAACCGCGGTGGCCGCCGATCGCACGTCGGGTCAGTTGGAGACGGCCTACCGGGACTGCGCCGAGGACCTCGTTCACATGCTTGCCGAGGGCACCTTTCCCGACGTGGGGGACGTGGCCATGTCGCGCTCGACCCCGAGGGCGGGCGACGGCTTCATCCGTCTCGACGTCAACGGTGTGGTCGCCTACGCCAGCCCCAACGCGCTGTCGGCCTACCACCGGATGGGCCTGACGACCGAGTTGGAGGGCCACAACCTCATCGAAATCACGCGGCCGCTGATCTCCGATTCGTTCGAGGCGCAGGAGATGGCCGAGCACGTGCAGGACCTGCTGGCCGGCGGGAAGAGCATGCGGATGGAGGTCGACGCGGGCGGCGCGACGGTGCTGCTGCGCACGCTGCCGCTGGTGGTGCACGGCTCGAGCGCCGGTGCCGCGGTGCTGATCCGCGATGTCACCGAGGTGAAGCGCCGCGACCGGGCCCTGATTTCCAAGGACGCCACGATCCGGGAGATCCATCATCGTGTGAAGAACAACCTGCAGACGGTGGCGGCGCTGCTGCGCCTGCAGGCCCGCCGCACGGTCAACGCCGAGGGCCGGGAAGCCCTGATCGAGTCGGTGCGCCGGGTGTCGTCGATCGCGTTGGTGCACGACGCGTTGTCGATGTCGGTCGACGAGCAGGTGAACCTCGACGAAGTCATCGACCGGATCCTGCCGATCATGAACGACGTCGCGTCAGTGGACCGGCCGATCCGGATCAACCGGGTCGGCGACCTGGGCGTGCTGGACTCCGATCGCGCGACGGCGCTGATCATGGTGATTACCGAGCTCGTGCAGAACGCGATCGAGCACGCGTTTGATCCCGCGGCCGCGGAGGGATCCGTGACGATTCGCGCAGAGCGTTCCGCGCGCTGGCTCGACGTCGTGGTGCACGACGACGGGCGGGGGCTGCCCGAGGGATTCAACCTGGAGAAGTCCGACAGCCTGGGCCTGCAGATCGTGCGGACCCTGGTGTCGGCGGAGCTGGACGGCACGCTGGGCATGAGTGAAGCCTCTGAGCGCGGCACGGATGTGGTGTTACGGGTGCCCATCGGCCGCCGGACCCGGTTACTGCTCTAGTGCCCACGCAACAGTGCGGCCCCGACGATCGTCAGGGCCGCACTGTAAGTGGAGAAACTGGGTCAGACTCCGCTGCGGGCCTTCGTCCGGGCGTTGCGGCGCTTCAGCGCGCGCCGCTCGTCTTCGCTCATTCCGCCCCAGACGCCCGAGTCCTGGCCGGTGTTCAGAGCCCAGGCGAGACACTCTGTGGTCACCGAGCACCGATTGCAGACCAGTTTCGCGTCAGCGATCTGCGCGAGCGCCGGACCGCTGTTCCCCACCGGGAAGAACAGCTCCGGGTCCTCGTCGCGACAGACCGCCTTGTGGCGCCAATCCATACGTTGTTACTCCTCACTGAGTGCGCAGCAAGGCGCACGGGCATTTTCTTCGGCTGTTAAGCGTGCACAAGAAAAGGTTTCCGTACCTTACGAATTTTCTGCATGCAACCTTTCGATCGTTTCACAGGCACAGAAGATGTCAATAGCGTGCGTTAGCTCGTGGGCTATCTCACTTTGGCGATCTCGTACCCATGGCCTCACTCCGTTGTACTAGACTGAGCGGCCGCCGTCGCCCGGCGCAATTTCCACGGGCCCGATCGATGTTGCGTTATCGCAGGTCAGGTACGTTTTTCGCGGGCGGCGCGGCGACGGCGAGCAGGTCGGGGACCGACCGGAACGTCATGGTTTCGCGCAGGCCGAGATAATCGCCGTCGAACTGGCTGGGAATCGGCCCGGCGGTCGAGGTCACTCGGACCCAGGCCGCGTCGTCGTCGCGCACCACTTGTTTCACATTCGGCTTGGGGCCCTTCGAGAGGATCTGGCGCAGCACGTTCAGCGTCGGCAGCACCTTCATGCCGTCGAGCGCGAAGACGCCGAGGCCCGACTCGAAGGTGCAGCGGGGGTTGGTCACCAGCGGCCGGTTGTTGCTGTAGGTCCACGGACTGGTGTTGGACACCCACACGAAGTGCACGCCCGGGACCGGATCACGGTCGGGCAGCTCCAGCGTCAGCACAGGGTCGCGGCGCCTGAACGCGAGCGTGACGGGAATCGCCACCCGCCAATAGCGCAGCGCGTTGACCTTGACGCCCTTGTCGCGCTGGGCCTCCACCGCGGCCACCACCTCCGCGTCGACGCCCATCCCGGCGTTGACCAGCGCCCACCGCTCACCGCAGTCGATCAACCCGATGCGGCGCCAAGTCTGGTGCCGGCGGTAGTCATCGAGCAGCTGAATGAGCTGGTTGGTGGCGGCGACGGGGTCCTGGGCGATGCCCAGCGATCGGGCCAGCACGTTCGCCGAGCCGCCGGGCACCACCGCGAGCGCGGGCAGGTGCTCGGCCCGCGGCGAGCCGGGGGCGCCGAGCAGACCGTTGACCACCCCGCTGACCGTGCCGTCGCCGCCGTGCACGACGACCAGGTCAACCCCGTCCGCCGCCGCAGCCTGCGCGATTTCGCCGCCGTGACCGCGGTGGCTGGTGTGCTCGACGGTGAGCTGAAGGCGGCTTTTCAGCGCGTGCGCCAGCAGATCGCGAGCGGCCGGGGTGGTGGAAGTGGCTGTTGGGTTCACGATCAGCACGGCGCGCATGATGCACGAGCTTATGCGGGGCGGTTAAGACCCCGCTGTGGGGGAACCGGCCGCTCGCGGGGCCGGGCGGGCTCTACGCTGACGCTGTGAATTCGCCGGCTCCAGCCCCCGCCCCAACCATGGTGCGTGTCGCGGGATGGATCGTCGCGGTGCAGGGTGTGGCCGCGCTGGCGGTGGCCGCGGTGTTGGTGGTGCGCGGGATCGCCGGTGCCGACCAGCGCGTGGTCAACGGCCTGGGCACCGCGGTCTGGTTCGTCCTGGCGGGTGCCGTGGTGCTCGCCGCGGGGCGGGCGCTGGTGATCGGCAAGCGTTGGGGCCGCGGGCCGGCGGTGTTCACCCAGCTGCTCCTGCTGCCGATTTCCTGGTATGTGGCGGTGGGCTCGCATCAGCCGGCGTTCGGGATTCCCGTCGGCGCCCTGGCACTTTCCGCGGTGATCCTGCTCTTCACTCCGCCGGCCGTGCGCTGGGCCGCCGGCGGCGATCAGCGCGGTCCGGCCAGCTCGGCCAACGGCGGACCGGACAGCCGATAGGTGGTCCACTCGCGCTGCGGTTGCGCGCCGATTTGGTCATACAGCGCAATGGCATTGGCGTTCCAGTTCAGCACGGCCCACGACAATCGCGTGTAGCCGTTGTCGATGCATTCGCCCGCCAGCGCCCTCAACAGCGCGCGGGCCAGGCCGCGGCGGCGAAACCGCGGGCGGACGAACAGGTCCTCGAGGTAGATTCCCGCCACGCCGTCCCACGTGGAGAAGCTGAGAAACCACAGCGCCATCGCGGCGATCTGGCCCTCGACTTCCGCGACGTGACCGTGCACCGTCGGCGGACTACCGAAAAGCGCTGTGGAGACGTGCGTTTCGGTCACTGTGCATTGCTCGGCAGCGCGTTCGAATTCGGCCAGCCCGTGGATCATTTCGGCAATATCGGCGCAGTCTTGTCGTGCCGCGCGGCGGACAATTACGCTCATTGGTCGACTCCCAGCGCGCGCAGTATCGTGGCGAATTTCGTTGTCGTCTCGTCGACTTCGTCATCGGGGTCCGATTCGGCGACGATGCCTCCACCGGCGTGCGCGACGGCCGTGCGGCGGTCCGCCGATAGCTGCGCGCAGCGCAGGGACACCACCCAACGCCCGTCGCCGTCGGCGTCGCACCAGCCCACGGCTCCCGCGTAGAAGCCACGGTCCCCTTCCAGTTCGGCGATGAGCGCGGAGGCGGCCTTGGTCGGCACCCCGCCGACCGCGGGGGTGGGATGCAGCGCCAACGCCAGATCGATTGCGGTAGTTGACTTGTCGCGCAACCGACCGCTGATCGGTGTGCACAGGTGCCAGACCGCGGCCGTGCGGCTCAATTGCGGCTCGGAAGCGATCGTCAGGTCGTCGCACAGCGGCTCCAGGGCGGCCCGCATCGTGTCGATGACCAGCTGATGCTCGTGACGGTTCTTGGCCGAGTCCGCCAGGGCGGCGCCGTTGGCGGCGTCGAGGTCCGCGTCGCGGGCGCGGGGCGCCGAGCCGGCGAACGGCCGGCATTCGACGCGATCACCGACGCGTGCGACCAGGAGTTCAGGGCTGGCGCCCACCAGCGCCGCGCCCGCGTAGCCATCGCGCCCGGAGCCGCCGGCCGCGGTCAGATCGGCGAGATAGCCGTAGGCGGTCGGGTCGGCGGCGACCAGCCGGCCCAGCACGACGCGCGCGTCCAGCGGAGCATCGGCGACCAGCCGCAGGGCGCGAGCGAGCACCACCTTGTGCAGCGGGCTGCCCGGGGCGGTGAGCCGGTCCCGGGCGCGGCCTATCCGGTCGCGGTAGTCGGCGGGCGGCGGAATGGCGGCGGCGACCCGCACCGGGGGCAGCGGGCCCGTCGGCCAGTCGGGCGGGCCGTCGGTGCGCAGCACGGTGTTCGGAACCAGCAGCGCGGCGGGTGCGTCGATGTCGAAAGGCAACGCGCCCAACACGATTGGAGCCGACCCCGTTCGCAGTGCCGCTTGCGCCGCCCGCACGTCGCTGTAGCGCGTCCGCACCCCGTCGGCGACCAGAGTCCCGCGCGGCCCGCACAGCGCGAACGGCGGTTCGGCTGCGGTCACTGACCGGTCAACCCGAGCGCACAGAGTTGTCGCACCCCGTGCTCGAAGCCGCAGACGGCGATGGACGCGGTGATCATCCCGAAGCGGCGGCCTTCGACGAGCGGCAGCTCGACCCACCGCGTGATCACCGCGCGGGAGAAGTGGCCATGGCTCACGAACAACACGTCGCGCGACTCCATGTGCTCCAACGCCATCGCGACGGCCCGGTCGGCGCGCTCGCTGACCTGCGCGACGCTCTCGCCGCCGGGGCAGCCGTGCGTCCACACCAGCCAGTCGGGCACCGACTCCTGGATCTGCGCCGTGGTCAGGCCCTCATACGACCCGTAGTCCCACTCGGCGAGCAGTGGTGAGACCTCGTCGATGGTGAGCCCGGCCAATTCGGCGGTCGCCAGGGAGCGTTGCCGCGGACTGCTGATCACCAGCGGGTCAACGAGTTTCAGTTCGCCCAGCGCCCGCCCGGCCAGCTTGGCCTGCGTGCGGCCGGCATCGGTCAGCTCGACCTCGGTGCGGCCGGTGTGCTGGCCCGATTTCGACCACTCGGTCTCGCCGTGGCGCAGCAGCACCAGACGATGATTGTGCAAGCCCATGCCGACCGATTCTGCCCGAGACTTTTGGGCCCCCAAAAGACGAAGCCCTTAGCAGCCGGCCCCGAACGTGCCAGGATGGCGCGTATGACTAAGACCCGGGTACTGGCGGTGGCCAACCAGAAGGGCGGGGTGGCGAAAACCACGACGGTGGCCTCGCTGGGTGCGGCGATGGTGGACAGCGGCCGGCGGGTGCTGCTTGTCGATCTGGACCCGCAGGGTTGCTTGACCTTCTCGCTGGGCCACGACCCCGACAAACTACCGGTGTCGGTGCACGAGGTGCTGCTCGGTGAGGTCGAACCCAACGCCGCGCTGGTCACGACGATGGAGGGAATGACGCTGCTACCGGCCAACATTGACCTGGCCGGTGCCGAGGCGATGCTGCTGATGCGGGCGGGCCGCGAGTATGCGCTCAAACGGGCACTGGCCAAGGTTTCCGACGACTTCGACGTGGTGATCATCGACTGCCCGCCGTCGCTGGGTGTGCTCACCCTCAACGGGCTGACGGCCGCGGACGAGGTCATCGTGCCGTTGCAGTGCGAGACGCTGGCCCACCGCGGCGTCGGCCAATTCCTGCGGACCGTCGCCGACGTCCAGCAGATCACCAACCCGAATCTGCGGATGCTGGGCGCGCTGCCGACACTGTACGACTCCCGCACCACGCACACCCGCGACGTGCTGGTCGATGTGGCCGACCGGTACGACCTGCCGGTGCTCGCCCCGCCGATCCCGCGCACGGTGCGCTTCGCCGAGGCCAGCGCATCCGGCTCGTCGGTGATCGCCGGGCGCAAGAACAAGGGCGCGACCGCCTACAAGGAGCTGGCGAAGGCGCTGATGAAGCACTGGAAGTCCGGCAAACCGCTGGCCACGTTCGCCGTAGAGATTTAGCGGCGCGCGGCCGCGGGATCAGCCCAGCGCCACCACGGTGTTGCCGCGCTGCTCGAAAACCCGGGAACCGGACACGGCCGGGACGACGGGCGTTCCCGGCTGCGCCGGGCTGGCGGCCCGATCGACTGGGATGTAGCGCTCGCTGGAGCCGTTGACCGGGTTGTACACACCGATCGCGCCGGTGACCGGCACCAGCAGCTTGCCCGCCATCATCACGCCCGGCCCCAGCGGCGCCGTCGTCTCGCCGGCGGCAATGGTATAGCGCGGGGTCAGACTGCTCGCGTCGAAGACCATGACGGAATCGCCGGTCCACCAGGTCACCACGTTGCCCGTCTGGGACACCCCCGCTTGGGACACCAATGCCGAGCTCGACGGAGGCTTGGGCAGCAGGGTGCTCGACACGGTGGTGCCCGTGTCATCGATCACGTCGACCCTGGGTTGCGAGCCGGACCCGCCGGGCAGATACACCGCGGTGTTGTTCTCCCGGACGGCCAGCACGCGGGCGCCCGAATCCGCGGTGATCCCGGGTTCCGAGACGACGTGTTGTTGGGGTTCGTCGTCTTCCTTGGCCGGGCGCAGCAGGACCAGCCGCAGATCCGCCTGATTGACGCAGCTTTCGAACACCGAGACCGCCGACGAGCTGGCGGCCGCCGAGACCAGCTTGCATCCGGAGTGCAGGCCCCGCGCCGACGGTTTCACCCGGGCATCGGTCTCGCCGTAGGCCAGCATCCGGACCATGTCCGAGCGCCAGAGTTCCAGCCGGGTATCGCCCGCCGACAACACCGTCGTGCCGTCGGAGGAGAGGCGGACCCGCGGGTCGGCATTACCGCTGCGGGCGGGCCCGCGGCGACCCGTTGATCCGTCCAGCGTGCTGACCTGACCGCAACCGCGGTCGTCCCGGTAGACCGCGACGGCGTAGCGGTAGAGCCACGTCACCCCGCAGAGATCGGTGTCGCGCTCATAGCTCCAGCGTGACTGCCCGGTGCCGGCGTCGCGCCCGTCGAGCCGGCGTCTGTCGGCGGTGGTGACCGTTCCGCCGACCACGATGGGTGCCGTGGTGGCGACGCTCGTCGCCGTCCACAGCTGACGCAGGGCTGCGGGCACTTCGCGGGCCGGGGCCGGGTTGGGCGCGCCGACGGCGGCCGGCCGGCTGATGGCGGCCCGCGCGTCGCTGGTCCACCAGATCAGTGCGGCGGTGGCGGCGACGACGATCGCGATCGCCGTGGCGGCCATGATGTCGCCCTTGGTCCGGCGTTCGGGTCTGACCATGCCGCGGCGTGGGCTCAGTTGGCGAGCGCGGATGCGGCGGTGGTTTCGGCGGGCTTGCGCCGGCGCCGGCGGCGCCGGTTGGTGCCGCTGCCGTTGGAGCCCTGTTTCTCTGCGGCGACTCCGCCATCGCCATCGCTGGTGGTTCCGTTGCCGGCCGGGTGGCCGGAGACGGGCTGCCCGCCGCGGGTGCGACGTCGCCTCGCACCGGAGCGGTTGGACTTCTGGCCCGCACCCTGGCCGGAACTTTGGCCCGAGCCCTGACTCGAGCCCTGGCTCGAGCTCTTGGTGTCGCGGCGCTTGACCGGCGACCTACGCGGTGCGCCGACCTTGCCGCCGGCCTCGGCCGGGATGCCCAGCTCGGCGTACAGATGCGGTGAGTTGGAGTAGGTCTCGGCCGGGTCGGGGGTGTCCAGGCCCAGCGCCTTGTTGATCATCGACCAGCGGGGCAGCTCGTCCCAGTCCACCAGGGTGACCGCGACGCCGGCCTTGCCGGCGCGGCCGGTGCGGCCGATCCGGTGCACGTATGCCTGTTCGTCCTCGGGGATCTGGTAGTTGATGACGTGCGTGACGTCGTCGATGTCGATGCCGCGGGCGGCCACGTCGGTTGCGACCAGCACGTCGATGTCGCCGGTGCGGAATGCCTTGAGCGCCTTCTCGCGCGCTATCTGTCCGAGGTCGCCGTGCACCGCGCCGACCTTGAAGCCGCGTTCGGCCAGCTCGTCGGCCACCTTCTGCGCGGTGCGCTTGGTGCGGGTGAAGATCATGGTGGCGCCACGGTCATTCGCCTGCAGCACCCGGCTGACCAGCTCCACCTTGTCCAGCGCGTGGGCGCGGTAGACGAACTGTTCGGTGGTGTCGTGGGTGGCGGCCGAGTGCGGGGCCTCGGCGCGGATGTGGGTGGGCTGGTTCATGAACGTGCGGGCCAGCGTGATGATCGGGTCCGGCATGGTCGCCGAGAACAGCATCGATTGCCGGTCGGCGGGAATCTGGCGCAGAATGCGCTCGATGTCCGGCAGGAAGCCCAGATCGAGCATCTCGTCGGCCTCGTCGAGCACCAGCACAGAGAGCCCACCGAGCTGCAGGTGACCCTGCTGGCAGAGGTCGAGCAGCCGGCCCGGGGTGCCCACCACGACGTCGGCGCCGGTGCGCAGCGCCTCGATCTGCGGCTCGTAGGCCCGGCCCCCGTAGATCGACACCACGGACAGCGGGCGGGCGCCCTCGGCGGTCAGGTACTTGGCCGCCGTGGCCAGGTCCCCGGTGACCTGCAGGCAGAGTTCGCGGGTCGGCACGACGACCAGCGCGCGAGGCGCGCCGTTGAGCGGTCGGGCTTGAGTGTTCGAGCCGCCGGCGGTGATCCGCTGCAGCAGCGGCACGCCGAACGCGAAGGTCTTGCCCATGCCGGTGCGGGCCTGGCCGATCACGTCGTCGCCGGCCAGGGCAAGCGGCAGGGTCAATTCTTGGATGGCAAAAGGACTTTCGATGCCTTCTTCGGCAAGCGCGCGCACGACTTCGTCGCGGACGCCGAGCTTGGCAAACGTATTTTGGGGGGTCAGTTCAGTTGCGCTTGTGAGTGCGGTCATACGCGGGTGATGTGCCTTTCGGTGACGTCTTCGGTTGGTCGGTTTCTGTCGCGGTCACGCGCGCACGAACTCCGACTCCACGTCGCCGAGTGCGGGCCCCTGCATTCGTTTTGGGCGGGCCAGCTGTGCACGCACATTTCGCCGGTGGCAACGGCAGAAGAAATACCGCCACCACCTCCAAGCATGATAGCTGGTCAACAGCCGGCACCCATCTTCCGCCAGGTCCGGCGACTAGAGTGTTGCCCATGTCCCCGCCCCTTCCCGGGCCCTCCTCCGCCGACCAGGTGGACGATTCGCCTACCCCACGCCTCACCGCGGACCACCCAGGCGTCAACGAACTGTTCGCGGTGCTCGCCTACGGCGAGATCGCCGCGTTCTACCGCCTGACGGACGAGGCCCGCATGGCTCCTGACCTGCGGGGACGCATCTCGATGGCGAGCATGGCCGCCGCCGAGATGCAGCACTACGAACTGCTGCGCGACGCCCTGGAAAAGCGGGGCGTCGACGTGGTGTCGGCGATGTCGAGGTACGCGTCGACGTTGGAGAACTACCACCGGCTGACCACGCCGAGCACCTGGCTGGAAGCCCTGGTGAAGACGTACGTCGGCGACGCTTTGGCCGCCGACCTCTACCTGGAAATCGCCGACGTGCTGCCCGACGAAGTCGCCGACGTGGTGCGGGAGGCCCTGTCGGAGACCGGGCATTCCCAGTTCGTCGTCGCCGAGGTGCGCGCGGCCGTGACCGGCAGCAGCAAGCAGCGCAGCCGCCTTGCGCTGTGGGCGCGTCGCCTGTTCGGCGAGGCCATCACGCAGGCGCAATACCTGCTGGCCGATCACGACGAGCTGGTCGACCTGGTGGTCTCCGGTACCGGCGGCCTGAGCCAGCTCGGCGCGTTCTTCGACCGGCTACAGCAAACCCACGACCGGCGGATGCACGAGCTCGGCCTGAGCTGACCCTTAGCGGGTGCAGGTCGCCATGATCGAGTTGTTGGCCGACACCGCCACCGCTTGACCCTCGGCGTTGACGATCGAGCAATTCAGCCGACCGTAAATGCTGGTCGCGACGACCGACTCGGTCTGCACACCCGGATTCAGCACAACGACCTTGGACCAGGGCAGCGACACGTTGAACTCGGTCTGCGGGTAGCCCTGGGCGTCGGTGTAGACGATGTTCACCAGGTCCAGCAGCTGCTTCGTCCCGGTCACGGTGTAGAGGACGGTGCGTGGGTTCACCGCGATCGGTGGCGGCGCGGCCGTGGCGGGGGGCGCGGCCGTAGGCGCCAGGGTCGGCGCGGTGGTCGGCGGCTGCGTCGGAGCCGCGCGGGGCGTCGTCACGGTGGTGACCGTCTCCTGCGGGAGCGGCGATTGGCTCGGCGCCGCGCTGGGCGGGCTCGTGGTCCGCGGCGCGGAGGTCAGCGTCTGCGGGGCGGGTCCCACAGTCGCCTTCGTCGATGCGCTGTCGCCGCTGTTGAGGACGACGGCGGTCGCGATCGCCCCGAGCGCGACCACGGCGGCGAGGATGGCCGTGACCGGGCGCACACGAAAATCGGCCGGCCAGCCCGTCCAGCTGTAGTCGCCCTCGGACCCGGCCCGGTACAGCTCCTCGGTGTCGCCGTCGCCGTCACGGTCAAAGTCGTAGTCGCGGTCGTAGTGGCGGTCGTAGTCGCGGTCGTAGTCGTCGTAGTCCAGGTCGTAGCCGTCGCGGCCCGGGCGGGCGCGAACCCTGTCGATAGGGGGCAGTGTGGTACCCATGGTGCCGAAGTTAGCCATGTGAAAACACGGATCCGCCGTCGAACCCGGGTGTGAACCCAGCTGGTAGCCAATCGTTACCTCTCCGCGACCGACGTTTCGCTGACCGCGAACCCCGGGGCGCGCCGTGCGCTTGGCGCATCCACTAGCCTGCTGCTGACACGCCTGCGACTTCACCGCTACCGCAAGCTGCTACTGGAACCGCTCATGGAAGGGGCCACTGTGGAGGTCAAAATCGGTATCTCGGACAGTCCGCGCGAGCTGGTCTTCTCCAGCGCGCAGACACCCGGTGAAGTCGAAGATGTCGTCGCTGCCGCGCTGCGCGAGGGTGCGGGCCTGGTCAGCCTGAGCGACGACAAAGGCCGTCGCTTCCTGGTTCAGACCGACAAGATCGCCTACGTCGAGATCGGCGCGGCCGACGCTCGCCGCGTCGGCTTCGGAATCGGGGCGGAGTCTGCCGCCAAAATCGTTGGGAAGGCCGCTAAGAGCGAGTGAGCGGCACGTGTGACAGCCCGCCCCACGCGAACTGAACGGTGCCCTCCACGGCGTCCGACTTGGAGATCGGACGATCCGAGTCCAGCCAGTATCTGGCGCAGTCCACGCTGATCCCGACCAGTCCCACCGCGATCATCCGGGCGCGGTGCGGATCGAGTCCCGAGTCCTCGCTGATCAGCGCGAACACCGCGTCGATGCACGACTCGGTGGCGACCCGCACCTGCGCGGCGACCTCGGGTTCGGTGACGTAGTCGTTCTCGAAAATCAGCCGGTAGCCCTGGCTGTCGTGCTCGATGAAGTCGAAGAACGCCTGCACCGCCGAATGCAGCCGCCGCCGGTTGTCGGTGGTGGTGCTCAGCGCCTGCTGCACGCCCGACACCAGGTTGTCGACGTGCCGATGAAGCACGGCCAGGTAGAGCTCCAGCTTGCTTGAAAAATGTTGGTACAGAACGGGTTTGCTGACTCCGGCCCGTTCGGCGATCTCGTCCATGCCGGCCGCATGGTAGCCACGGTTGACAAAGACGTCGCTGGCCACGACGAGCAATTGCCCACGACGCTCATCGCGGGGCAGCCTGTTGCCGCGCCGGTTCGGGGTCGCCATGCCGTCTCCCGGCCGAGGGGCGCCCGGTTTGACGGCACGTCGTGCCGCCGCCTTGGCGAGTTCGCTCATCGAGTCCTCATCTAGTTGGTGGCATCTCGTTGGTGGCAAATCTATTGGGTGGCAACTGACTCCTCGGATGCCCCGGGTCAGCCGCGCGCGGCTCGTCGCACAGACATTACTACCCGTGGCGTCCCGACGGCCGTCATCGGCGCGGCATTCGGGCGCGCCAGGGACAACCTCCGTGCCGGCTGTGCCATTCTGGGGCAATGACGTCCCAGCAGCCCGGGCGCGGCACCGGCCAGGTTCCCGTGCTGCGCGACGAGTGGCGAGAACCACTGCGGGCCCAGCGGGATCCGATTGGGCGCGATCCGATCGGGCGGGGAGGGCGGGCTCGCGCCGATCGTGGGCGGCAGCGCCAGTGGCGCAAACAAACATGGTTGGGACGGTTCGTATCGACGTACGGCTGGCGGGCATACGCGCTGCCCGTCCTGGTGGCGCTCACCGCGGTGGTCATCTACCAGACGGTCACCGGCACGGGCGCTCCGAAGCCGACGGCGAGTCAGCCCATTCAGGGGCCGCCGGACATCGGCGCGGTGGGCACCGCGATCATCGACGCCCCGCCGCGCGGCTTGGCCACGTTCGACGCCGACCTGCCGGCCGGGACGCTACCCGACGGCGGCCCCTTCTCCGAGGCGGGCGAGAAGACCTGGCACGTGGTGCCCGGCACCACGCCGCAGCTCGGCCAGGGCACCGCCAAGGTGTTCAAGTACACCGTCGAGGTCGAAAACGGCATCGACCCCTCGATGTTCGGCGGCGACATGGCATTCGCCGAAATGGTCGACCAGACGCTGGCCAATCCCAAGGGCTGGACGCACAACCCGCAATTCGCGTTTGTCCGGATCGACGGCGGCAACGGGGTGAAGCCCGACTTCCGGATTTCGCTGGTGTCTCCGGTGACCGTGCGCGAGGGATGCGGCTACGAATTCCGGCTGGAGACGTCGTGCTACAACCCGGTATACGGGCCGGAGCGGCAGGCGCGGGTTTTCATCAACGAGGCGCGCTGGGTGCGCGGAGCCGTCCCGTTCGAAGGCGACGTCGGCTCCTACCGGCAGTACGTGATCAATCACGAGGTCGGCCACGCCATCGGGTACGTGCGTCACGAGCCCTGCGACAAGCAAGGTGGCCTGGCGCCGGTGATGATGCAGCAGACGTTCTCCACATCCAACGACGACGCCGCCAAGTTCGACCCCGACTACGTCAAGGCGGATGGCAAGACCTGCCGATTCAATCCCTGGCCCTACCCGATCGCGTAATCGCGGGCGGCCCCCGCGCGCCCCGGGAAGCAACCGTCGGTGTTTGCCGTTGTTTCGGGCAACTGCTGTGATGGATAGAGCTGACGAAAGCCAACCGAGGAGATGTTCGGTGTCGACGTCCCAGGCGTCCCAGACTTCCCAGACATCTTTGCCGCCGCTGGTCGAGCCCGCACGCCAGCTGAGTCGCGATGAGGTGGCCCGCTACAGCCGTCATCTGATCATTCCCGACCTGGGCGTCGACGGGCAGAAGCGACTCAAGAACGCGCGGGTGCTGGTGATCGGCGCCGGCGGGCTCGGGGCGCCCGCATTGCTGTATCTGGCCGCGGCCGGCGTCGGCACGATCGGCATCGTCGACTTCGACGTAGTCGACGAGTCGAACCTGCAGCGCCAGATCATCCACGGCGTGGCCGACGTCGGGCGGTCCAAGGCCCAGTCGGCGCGCGACTCGATCGCCGCGATCAACCCGCTGGTCGACGTGCGGTTGCACGAATTCAGGCTGGAGCCCGGCAACGCCGTCGACCTGTTCGCGCAGTACGACCTGATCCTGGACGGCACCGACAACTTCGCCACGCGGTATCTCGTCAACGACGCCGCGGTGCTGGCCGGCAAGCCCTACGTGTGGGGTTCGATCTACCGCTTCGAGGGGCAGGTTTCGGTGTTCTGGGAGGACGCCCCCGACGGGCGCGGCCTCAACTACCGCGACCTGTACCCGGAGCCGCCGCCGCCCGGCATGGTGCCGTCCTGCGCGGAAGGCGGTGTGCTGGGCATCATCTGCGCTTCGATCGCGTCGGTGATGGGCACCGAGGCCATCAAGCTGATCACGGGAATCGGCGAACCGCTGCTGGGCCGGCTGATGATCTACGACGCGCTGGAGATGAGCTACCGCACGATCAGCATCCGCAAGGACCCGTCGACGCCGAAGATCACCGAGCTGATCGACTACGAGGATTTCTGTGGCGTGGTGTCCTCGGACGCCGCCGACGCGACCGCCGGCTCCACCATCACCCCGCGGGAGTTGCGCGAGCTGCTCGACTCCGGCAAGAAGCTGGCGCTGATCGACGTTCGCGAACCGGTGGAGTGGGACATCAATCACATCGAGGGCGCGCAGCTGATCCCGCAGTCATTGATCAACTCCGGGGAGGGTCTGGCGAAGCTGCCGCAGGACCGGATGCCGGTGCTGTATTGCAAGACGGGCGTGCGCTCGGCCGAGGCGCTGGCCGCGCTGAAGAAGGCCGGATTCTCTGACGCGGTGCATCTGCAGGGCGGGATCGTGGCCTGGGCCCAGCAAATGCAGCCCGACATGGTGATGTACTGACGCAATTCCGCAGGTGGGCTCGTTTAGGCTGGTCTGCGTGACCCTCGAGCCGCCGCCCGAACTTGTGCTGACGGCGTTCGGTTTGACCGGTGTCAAGCCCATCGCCCTCGGCGCCGGCTGGGAAGGCGGCTGGCGATGCGGCGAGGTCGTGTTGTCGATCGTGGCCGACCACGCGCGCGCCGCCTGGTCGGCGCGGGTCCGCGAGACGCTGTTCGTCGACGGGGTGCGCCTGGCCCGGCCGGTCCGCTCGACCGACGGACGCTACGTCGTCTCGGGCTGGCGAGCCGACACGTTCGTCGCCGGCACACCAGAAGCCCGGCACGACGAGGTGGTCTCGGCGGCGGTGCGGCTGCACGAAGCCACCGGCAAACTGGAGCGCCCCCGATTCCTGACCCAGGGGCCCACCGCGCCGTGGGGAGACGTCGACGTCTTCATCGCGGCGGATCGCGCCGCGTGGGAGGAGCGGCCGCTGGCCTCGGTGCCGCCGGGGGCGCGCACCGCGCCGCCGAGCGCGGACGCCCAGCGGTCGGTCGAGCTGATCCACCAGCTCGCCACCCTGCGCCGCCCCACCAAGAGCCCCAACCAGCTGGTGCACGGAGACCTTTATGGCACAGTGCTTTTCATCGGCACGGCCGCGCCGGGGATCACCGACATCACGCCCTACTGGCGACCCGCGTCATGGGCCGCGGGTGTGGTCGTCGTCGACGCGTTGTCCTGGGGCGAGGCCGACGACGGACTAATCGAACGCTGGAGCGCGCTGCCGGAGTGGCCGCAGATGTTGTTGCGCGCGTTGATGTTTCGCCTCGCGGTGCATGCCCTGCATCCGCGGTCGACGGCGGAAGCCTTCCCGGGCCTGGCCCGCACCGCGGCGCTGGTCCGGTTGGTGCTCTGAATCGCTAACTCCCGGACGGGAACTCGTAGCGCACCTCACGCAACGGAATCTTGCCGTCGACGGCCAGAATCCCCTCGGCGCGCAGCAGTTCCAGCTGCCGGCTGGTCAGGTGCCGCGCGGGACGCCCGGATGCGGTGATCACGCGGTGCCAGGGCAGGTCGGAGGAGTCGACCCGCATGATCCATCCGACGATGCGGGGACTGGAAAGCCCTGCGACGGCAGCGATGTCGCCGTAGGTAGCCACCCTGCCGGACGGAATGGACGCGACAAGCGAGCGGACCCGCTCGACCTGCTCGTCGGTCACCTGCGCCATGATCAGCGGCCGTCCAGTAGCGCGCGAGCCAGCGCGGCCACTTCCGTGTGCTTGGCGTAGGGCACCATGTGGTTGCACTCGAAGTCGAGCAGCTGAAAATCGGATCCCAAGCGTTGTCGAAGACCCGCGATGAGTCGGTCGGTGACGTAGGGCGGCGTGGTCCACATCGCCCGCACCAGGGTCGTCGCCGTTCCCGCCGGCGGTAACACGATGTCGCGGGCCAACTCGCTCCAGTAGGACATCATCGCCGGCAGGCTGACGCGCCACCCGTACCGTCCGCTCGGCAGCTCGACCAGGTGCTCGTCGAGCTCGGCGTCGAGCAGGGCGGGATCCACGTCCGACCACGAGCCCGTCGTCTTCTCCATGCGGGCCTCGGCGGCGTCCGGATAGTCGGGCGAGGAGAGCATGGCGTCGGCGATCTCCCGCATCCAGGTTCCGTCCAGGCCGACCGCCGGATCGAGCAGCAGCAGGCCCGCCACCAGGTCGGGTCGGGCCGCGGCCAGATGCATGGCCAGCGCGCCGCCGAAGGAGTGCCCGACCACCAGCACCGGCCCCCCTCCTTTGGCGGCCTCGGCGTCGAGCAGCGCGGCGAACGCCGAGACGTTGGCCTCGATGTTCCACGGAGCCGACCACGACGATCGGCCGTGGCCGAGCAGATCGGGTGCCGCGACGGCGATTTTGGGCAGCGCGTCGGCCAGTTTCTGCCAGCGCTGCCCGTGGCCGGTCAGCCCGTGGAGGGCGAGCATCCGCACCGGGCCGGCGGGGCCGTAGCGGTGCACGTGAAGGTCGCCGGTCACGCATCGATCGGTCACGCGTCGATGATGCCAGGCCGGACCGTCGCGGTCCGCGGGCGCGGCCGACTTGTCAGACCCTCGTGATCTCATGCCGCTATGTCGTTCACGTCGGGGTCATTCGCCTGGGACGCCGACGCCGGTGCCGTGCTGGCGCCGGGCGCGCGCGGGATGATCCGCGTCCTGGGCGGGCCCGGCACCGGCAAGAGCAGCCTGCTCGTCGATGCCGCGGCCGCTCGGATCGGCGCCGGTGTCGATCCGGAATCGGTTCTGCTGCTTACCGGTTCCGGCCGGCTGGGGATGCGGGAGCGCAGCACCTTGACGAGGGCGCTGCTGCGGTCGCATACCGACGGCGCGCGGCGCGCCGCGGTTCGCGAGCCCATGGTCCGCACCGTGCACAGCTACGCCTACGCGGTGTTGCGCCGGGCCGCCGATCGCGCCGGCGATGCGCCGCCCCGCCTGGTCACCAGCGCCGAACAGGACGCCATCATTCGCGAACTGCTCGCCGGTGACCTCGACGACGGCCCGGCCGCGGCGGTCGCGTGGCCGGCGCACCTGCGGCCGGCGTTGCGCACCGCCGGGTTCGCCGCCGAATTGCGAAACTTGTTGGCGCGCTGCGCCGAACGCGGAGTGGACGCGCAGGAGCTGCAGCGGCTGGGCCGTCGATGCCGGCGCCCGGAGTGGAGCGCCGCCGGCCAGTTCGCGCAGCAATACGAACAGGTGATGTTGCTGCGGGCGGCGGTCGGGACGGCGGCGCCGCAGGCGACGACGCCGGCGCTGGGCGCTGCCGAACTAGTGGGTGCGGCGCTGGAAGCGTTCGCGGTCGATCCGGAGCTGCTGGCCGCCGAGCGCGCCCGGGTCCGGGTGCTGTTGATCGACGACGCCCAGCAACTCGACCCGCAGGCGGCACGGCTGGTTCGGGTGCTGGCGGCGGGAACCGACCTGACGCTGGTCGCGGGCGATCCCAACCAGGCGGTGTTCGGGTTCCGCGGCGGTGAACCGGCGGGCCTGCTCGACGGCGATACGCCGTCGGTGACACTGACCGCATCGCATCGCTGCGCTCCCGCGGTGGCGCGCGCCGTCAGCGGCATCGCGCGCCGGCTGCCCGGCAGCACCGGGGGCAGACAGATCGACGGCACCGGGCCCGACGACGGCGCGGTCGCGGTGCGCCTGGCCGCCTCGGCGCACGCGGAGGCCGCGATGATCGCCGACGCGCTGCGGCGTGCGCACCTCGTCGACGGCGTCCCGTGGTCGCAGATGGCGGTCATCGTCCGGTCGGTGCCCCGGGTCGGTGCGCGGCTGCAGCGTGCCCTGGCCGCCGCCGGGGTCCCGGTGGCGCTTCCGGCGCTCGGCGGGCCGTTGTCCGAGGAGCCGGCGCCCCGGGCGCTGTTGACGGTGTTGGCGGCCACCGCCGAGGGGCTCGACGGCGACCGGGCGCTGGCGTTGCTGACCGGGCCAATCGGTCGCGTCGATCCGGTCTCGCTGCGGCAGCTGCGCCGCACGCTGCAACGCTTATCCGACGGCGCGGCAAGGAATTTCGGCGACCTGGTGGTCGACGCCCTGCGCGCCGATGCGCCGCTTTCCGGCGCGCACGCCCGCCCGCTGCGACGGGTGCGCGCCGTGCTGGACGCGGCCGCCCGCTGCCACCGCGACGGCCAAGATCCGCGCTTCACCCTGTGGGCGGCGTGGCACCGGTCCGGTCTGCAGCGCCGCTGGCTCTCGGCCAGCGAGCGCGGCGGGCCCGCGGGGGCCCAGGCCACCCGGGACCTGGAAGCGGTCACGGCGCTGTTCGACGTCACCGATCAGTACGTGTCCCGCACGTCCGGCGCGTCGTTGCGCGGACTGCTCGAGCACGTCGCGGCGCTACAGCTGCCCGGCGCCAACCCCGAGCCGGCGTCGACAGCCGAACAGGTCAGGGTGCTCAGCGCACACGCCGCGCTCGGACACGAGTGGGATCAGGTCGTCATCGCGGGCCTGCAGGATGGGTTGTGGCCCAACACGATTCCGCGCGGCGGGGTGCTGGGCACCCAACGGCTGCTCGACGCGCTGGACAGCATCACCGAGGACGCCTCGGCCATCGCGCCGCTGCTGGCCGAGGAGCGCCGGCTGCTGGTCACCGCGATGGGCCGGGCCCGGCGCGCGCTGTTGGTGACCGCCGTGGACGGCGACGCCGGCGGCGCGGGCGACGACACCGCGCTACCCTCGGCGTTCTTCTTCGAGATCGCACAGTGGGCGACCGATGATCCCTTTGCGGTGCAGCCGATTTCAGCGCCGCGAGTGTTGTCGGCGGCCGCGCTGGTGGGCCGATTGCGCGGCGTCGTGTGCGCACCAGAGGGCGCCGTGGACGATGCGGCCCGCGATTGTGCGGCAACGCAATTGGCCCGGCTGGCCAAGGCCGGTGTGCCCGGCGCCGACCCGGCGGCCTGGCAGGGCCTGACCGCGGTCAGCACCGCCGAGCCGCTCCGCGGCCCCGACGAGCCCGTCACGTTGACACCGTCGACGCTGCAGACCCTCACCGACTGCCCGCTGCGCTGGCTCGCCGAACGCCACGGCGGCACCAACCCCCGTGATCTGCGGTCCACCATCGGCTCGGTGCTGCACGCGCTGATCGCCGAGCCGGGCAAAAGCGAAGCGCAACTGCTGGCCGAGCTGGACCGGGCGTGGGAGCAGCTGCCCTTCGACGCCCCCTGGCATTCGGCCAACGAGCTGGCCCGGTACCGCGGCATGATCCGGGCGTTCGTCGAGTGGCGGGCGCAGACCCGAGCCGAACTGAGCGAGGTCGGCGTCGAGGTCGACGTCGACGGGGCCCTACCGGCGCCGCGCGACAATGCCCGCCGAGGCGGCGAAGTCCGGCTGCGCGGCCGGGTCGACCGGCTGGAGCGCGACGGCGCCGGCCGGCTGGTGATCGTCGACGTCAAGACCGGCAAAACCCCGGTCAGCAAGGACGACGCGCAGCAACACGCTCAGCTGGCCATGTACCAGCTCGCGGTGGCCGACGGCATGATCGGCGCCGCGGGCAGCGAACCGGGCGGTGCGCGGCTGGTGTACATCGGCAAGACGGGGGCAGGCGGCGCCGTCGAACGCGAGCAGGATCCGCTGACGCCGGCCGCCCGCGACGAGTGGCGCGAGCTCGTCCGCACGGCGGCCGACGCGACCGCGGGGCCGCAATTCATCGCCCGGCGCAACGACGGGTGCACGCACTGCCCGATGCGGCCGTGCTGCCCGGCCCACGTCGACGGGTCGGCGCCGTGAACGCGCGCTACAGCCCGGACGAATTGGTTTGTGCGCTAGGGTGTTTCCCGCCGACCGCCGAGCAGGCCGCGGTCATCGCGGCCCCGCCGGGCCCCTTGGTCGTCATCGCCGGGGCGGGGGCAGGGAAGACCGAGACGATGGCCGCGCGCGTGGTGTGGCTCGTCGCCAACGGCTACGCCGAACCCGGCCAGGTGCTCGGGCTGACCTTCACCCGCAAGGCGGCCGGCCAGCTGCTGCGACGAGTCCGCTCCCGGCTGGCCCGGTTGGCCGGCATCGGCCTTGGCCCGACCGGCCCCACGGGCCCGGCGCCCGTCGAACCGGCGGGCAGCCCGATCGTCGGCACCTACCACGCTTTCGCCGGCTCCTTGCTGCGCGAGTACGGCCTGCTGTTGCCCGTTGAGCCCGACACGCGGTTGCTCAGCGAGACCGAGCTCTGGCAGCTGGCCTTCGACGTGGTCAACGGATATCGGGGTGAGCTGCACACCGACAAGAGCCCGGCCGCGGTCACGTCGATGGTGCTGCGGTTGTGGGGTCAGCTGGCCGAGCACCTGGTGGACACCGATCAGCTGCGTGACACCCACGTGGAGCTGGAGCGGCTGGTCCACACCCTGCCGGCGGGCCCCTACCAGCGCGAGCGGGGTCCCAGCCAGTGGCTGCTCCGGCTGCTGGCCACCCAGACCGAGCGGGCCGAGCTGGTGCCGTTGCTCGACGCGCTGGCCGAGCGAATGCGCACCGGGAAGGTCATGGACTTCGGCATGCAAATGGCCTCGGCGGCCCGGCTGGCGGCGAACTTCCCCCAGGTCGGCGGGGACCTGCGGAACCGCTACCGGGTCGTCCTGCTCGACGAGTACCAGGACACCGGGCACGCCCAGCGGGTGGCGCTGTCCGCGTTGTTCGGCGGAGGCCGTGACGACGGGTTGGCGCTGACGGCCGTCGGCGATCCGATTCAGTCGATCTACGGGTGGCGCGGCGCGTCGGCAACCAACCTGCCGCGCTTCACCACCGACTTCCCCCACGCCAATGGCACCCCCGCGCCGGTCCTGGAGCTGCGCACCAGCTGGCGCAACCCGCCGCGCGCCCTGCAGCTGGCCAACGCCATCTCGGCGGAGGCGCGGCGGCGGTCGGTTGCCGTGCATGCGTTGCGCCCGCGCCCGGACGCGTTGCCCGGCACGGTCGCGTGCGCGCTGCTTCCCGACGCAGGAGCCGAGCGCGAGTGGATCGCCGACCACGTGCGCCGGCACTACCAGCGGGCCCGCGCCGAGGGCGTCAGCCCGCCGACCGCCGCGGTGCTGGTGCGCCGCAACGCCGATGCCGCACCCATTGCCGACGCCCTACGCGCCCGCGGCATCCCGGTCGAGGTCGTCGGGCTCGCCGGCCTGCTGTCGGTGCCCGAGGTCGCCGACGTCGTGGCGATGCTGCGGCTGGTTGCCGACCCGACCGCGGGGGCGGCGGCGATGCGCGTGCTCACCGGCCCCCGATGGCGCCTCGGCGGGCGGGACGTTGCCGCGCTGTGGCGGCGCGCGCTGGCCCTCGCGGCGGGACTGGGGGCACCACCCGCTTGCGGGGGACGCCCCGACGACGCGCCCTCGGCCGTGTCGATCGCGAGGGCGGCGGGGCCGGACGCCGACACCGCATGCCTGGCCGACGCGATCGGCGATCCCGGGCCGGCCGGGTCGTATTCGGTTGCGGGATATCGGCGGATCACCGCGCTGGCCGCCGAGCTGAGCGCGCTGCGCGCCCACCTCGGCCATTCGCTGCCCGAGCTGGTCGCCGAGGTCCGGCGGGTGCTCGGCGTCGACTGCGAAGCCCGGGCCGCCGCAGGGGCCGGCGCCGGCTGGGCCGGCGCCGAACACCTCGACGCGTTCGCAGACGTGGTCGCCGGCTATGCCGAACGAACGCGGGCCGCGGCGGCCGACACGACGGCGGCGGCGTCGGTCGCGGGCCTGCTGGCCTACCTCGACGCGGCCGAGGTGGTCGAAAATGGCTTGGCCCCTGCTCCATTGACGGCCGCCCGGGACCGGGTCCAGGTCCTCACGGTGCATTCCGCGAAGGGCTTGGAGTGGCAACTGGTGGCGGTCGCACACCTGTCCGGTGGAACCTTCCCGTCGACCGCGTCGCGCAGCAGCTGGCTCACCGACGCCGCGGAGCTCCCGCCGTTGTTGCGTGGCGACCGCGCCTCGGCGGGTGCGCTGGGCATCCCGGTGCTCGACACCTCGGACGTCACCAACCGAAAGCAGCTGTCGGACAAGATCTCCCAACATCGCCGCCAGCTCGAGCAGCGACGCGTCGACGAGGAGCGTCGATTGCTGTACGTGGGCATCACCCGGGCCGCGGACACCCTGTTGGTGTCCGGCCACCACTGGGGTCCCACCGGGATGAAACCCCGGGGCCCGTCGGACTTCCTGTGCGAAATCAAGGACATCATCGACCGTTCCACCGCGGCCGGCGAACCGTGCGGGGTGGTGGAACACTGGGCCCCGGCACCGCCCGACGGTGAGCGAAACCCGCTGCGCGACAACGTTATCGAAGCGATCTGGCCCGCGGATCCGCTGGCCTCACGGCGCGGCGATGTCGAACGCGGCGCGGCGCGGGTGGCCGAGGCCATGTCGGCCGGTGCGGTCGCGGCCGGTGCCGACGTCGACGGCTGGACCGCCGACGTCGATGCGTTGCTCGCCGAGCGCGCCCGCTCGGCGCGCCCGCCCCCCCCTGCCCTGCCCCCCCCGCTGTCGGTCAGCGGTTT
>NZ_MBEU01000056.1 GCF_001954275.1 Mycobacterium sp. IS-836
GTCAGTGAGTCCGGGATCACTACCAGCCGCCCACCATGAAGCAACGGGCCCCAGATCTCCCACACCGAGATGTCGAAAGCAAGCGAATGACACTGCGCCCACACCTGTTTCGACTCGGCCAGCAGATCAGCATCCAAGCACCCCAACAGCTGGGTGATGTTGCGGTGAGTGACGGCCACCCCCTTGGGCGCCCCAGTGGTGCCCGAGGTGTAAATCAGATGAGCGATATCCTCAGCACCCGGGCCCGCCGCTAACGCGGTGCTGGGATAGGCATCGAGGGCGGGATCGGTGATGTCGATGACCGCCACGCCCAACCCGTCGAGGCGCCCAGCCAGATCCGCGGTGCTCAACACCGCCACCGGTGCGGCATCGGTGAGCATGAACTCGAGGCGCTCCCGGGGATGGCCCACGTCGATGGGCAGATACGCCGCCCCGGTTTTCAACACAGCGGTGATCGCGGCGATCGCGCGAGCCGAGCGCTCCAGCAACACTCCCACCACACACCCAGCACCCACACCGGCGCCGGCCAACAAATGCGCCAACCGATTAGCCGCCTCATCGAGTTGGCGATAAGTCCAGGACTGCTCACCACAACTGAGCGCCACCGCATCCGGAGTCCGGGACACCTGCGCGGCGAACAACACCGGAACCGACACCGTCGCGCTCACCGACTGGGTCACCGCCGTCGCATGCCCGATCTCCTGCAGCCGGGCATGCTCAGCCGCATCAAGCACATCCAGCGACGACACGCGCCGCCCCGCATCGGCGGTCATCGCCATCAACACCCGCTCGAAGCGGTTGATCAGCGCCTGGATGCTTTCCGGGTCGAATACGTCGGTGCGAAATTCCACCGCCCCACCGATCCCGGCGGGCTCACCAGCCTCGGTGAAACGCTCCCCCAACGAAAACGCCAGATCCATACGCGCGCTATGGGTATCCAACGGAATCGGGCTGACCTCAACACCGTCTAGCACCAAACCCGCCGCCGGATCCTCATGACCGGCGAAGTTCTGCCAGGCCAACATCACCTGAATCAGCGGATGATGGCGCAACGACCGAGCCGGGTTGAGCCGCTCCACCACCACCTCAAAAGGCACATGCTGATGTTCAAACGCCTCCAAACTGCGCGCCCGAACCTGCGCCAACAACTCCGCAAAAGTGGGATCCCCACCCACATCGGTACGCAACACCAAGGTGTTGACGAAAAACCCCACCAACTCATCGAGCGCCGGATCACCCCGACCGGCCACCGCGAAGCCCACGGCCACATCAGAACTGGCGCCGATCTTCGACAACAACACCGCCAACCCGGCCTGCACCACCATGAAACTCGTCGCATTATGCTCACCAGCCACCCGAGCAACCTGGCGCTGCAACCCCGCCGACCACTCCACACCCACACTGGCCCCACGCTGCTCAGCCACCACCGGATAAGGCCGATCAACAGGCAACTCCAAACGCTCCGGCATCCCCGCCAAAACCCGCTCCCAATAAGCCAACTGGCCCGCAACCGCACTACCAGGATCAGACTCCGACCCCAACCACCCCCGCTGCCACAACGCATAATCGGCATACTGCACCCCCAACGGCGCCCACCCCGGCACCCGACCCATCCGCCTCGCCCGATACGCCTGGCCCACATCCCTGACCATCGGCGCGGGTGACCATCCGTCAAAAGCTATGTGGTGCAACACAATCCCCACGACATACTGCTCGCGCCCCACCGAATAGATCTGCGCGCGAATGGGGATCTCGGCCGACAAATCGAATCGATACCCCGCCAGGGCCATCAACTCGCCGCGCACATCGCGCTCGGGCAACGACACCACCGCCGGGCCGCCACGCCGCCACATGCCAGCCTGGGCCGGCAACACCTCTTGAAACGGCACTCCGTCGATTGCGCGAAATATGGTGCGCAGCGATTCGTGGCGGGCGATGACGTCATCCAGGGCCGCACCCAACGCGTCGACATCCAGCGCCCCGTCGATCCGAAACGCGGTCGGCATGTTATAGGTCGCAACCTGGCCCTCGAACTGGTTGAGAAACCACAACCGCTGCTGGGCAAACGACAACGGAACCCGGGCCGGGCGCGGCATCACCCGCAGCGGCGGGACGCCAGGCCCGCCACGATAACGGTGCAGATAGTCGGCGAGCTGGCCGACGGTGGAAGCCTCAAACAGGTACCGCACCGGCACTTCCCTGCCCAACGCCAACTGAAGGCGCGCGGTCACCCGGGTTGCGATCAACGAATCGCCACCGAGGGCGAAGAAATCATCGTCCAGCCCGACCCGGTCCAGGCCCAACACTTCGCTGAATACCTGGGCGACGATTCTTTCGTTCTCGGACTGCGGCGCCCGGAAAGATGCGCCGGCAAATATCGGTGCCGGCAGGGCCCTGCGGTCGATCTTGCCCGAGGAGGTCAACGGGAACTCGTCGAGTGCCATGATCTGGGCCGGCATCATGTAATCGGGCAGCCGCGCGTTCAACCGCTCACGCACCGCGCTGATTTTTATGTTGGTTTGCGGGTCATTGGCATTGGTGCCGCGCCGGTGAGCCGTCGACAGATACAGGTCGGTGAGTGCTGGGGGCTGCGGGTCGATGGGGATGATGAAAACCGCCTCCACAGTGCCGGGTTGGGCACCCCAGGTCACCGCCACGTTGTATCCGCTGGTCTCGCCGAGGCGGTACAACGCTTCGGGCACAACGGCGTCGGCGGCCCCGGCGGTGCCATCGGCCAGCGCGTCGGCCGGAGACCGTCCGGCGGCCAGGGCGGCTTCGAAACGGACGTCGGTGATCAGTCCGGCGCGCGGGATGTCGGTAATGCGAACAGTGGCCGGATGTTGGGATATCAATCGGTCCTGCAACCCGTTCAGGCCTTCGCATTGGGCCCACGTCCAGGTGGGTGCGGTGGCCAGTGAGCGCACCGGGATGGGAGCTTTGTGGACGATGACGTCGTAGCGGTAGCGGTTGAGTTCGTTATCGGCCAATCCGCGTTTGACTTCGATGTCTAGCCCGGCCACGCGTGGATTGTCGGCGGCCCAGCTGGTGAAAAACTCTGGGGCCAATAGCAATTCGGGCTCACTGACCATGGCGCGATAGACGCGTGCCCGGATCTCAGCGGTGTCGGTGGCGGTGGTGCGGGCGAGCGCAACTCCCGTTTGCAATGCGCCTTGCAGCGTGTGGTTGCGTACATCGCCGATGAACAAGCTCCCGCCGGGGGCTAGCAGATCCACGGCATTATCGATGATCTCGGCCAGATAGTCCGCGTTGGGGAAATACTGGACGACCGAGTTGAGAATGATGGTGTCGAAATGGCCCCGCGGCAAACCCTCGGTGACGTGCGCGGGCTGGGTCAGTAGCTCCACCCGGTCACGCCATGGAATCTGCAATTGCTCCAGCACGCGGGCCAGGTTGTCGATGGCGACCGGCGAAATGTCGGTGGCGACATAGTGCTCACACTGAGGGGCGATCTGCGACAAGATCAGCCCGGAGCCCGCGCCGATCTCCAACACGCGTCTGGGCTCCAGTGCCATGATCCGATCCACCGCGGCCGAACGCCACTCGACCATTTCCTCGAGCGGGATCGGGTCGTCTGTGTAGCTGCTGTTCCAGCCCCGGAAATCCTTGCCGAAGTCCCCGACCTCGGCGCCGTAGAGCTGGTCGTTCACGTGTTGCCACTGTTCGACGCTTTCGACGACGTGATCCGCGATCGCGGTGTGGTCGAGGACGACATAGGCGATCAGGTGTGCGCCGGCGGAGTTTTGGTGCACGCTGACGGCGGCCTGGGTGACCTGCGGGCAGGCCAGCAGGGTGTTTTCGATTTCGCCAAGTTCGATGCGCTGTCCGCGCAGTTTGATCTGGGTATCGGGCCGACCGAGGTAATCGAGAGTGCCGGCGGGGGTCCACCGCACCAGGTCGCCCGTGCGATACATCCGTTCGCCACCACCTCCGTGGGGATTGGCCACGAACCGTTCCGAGGTCAACTCCGCGCGGCCCACGTAGCCGTGCGCCAGAGCGGGCCCACCCAGATACAGCTCGCCCACCACCCCGATCGGCGCCGGGTTCAACCGCGCATCGAGAACCAGCGCGCATACCCCCGGAATCGGAGCGCCGATGCTGACCGGCTGCCCCGCGGACAGCGGCGCGGTGGAGGTGGAGCAGATGGTGGATTCGGTGGGACCGTAGCCGTTGAACATCCGCCGGCCCGACGCCCAGGCGGCCACCACTTCCGTGGGGCAGGCCTCTCCCATCGTGATTAGCGTGTCCAGCCCGTCGAGCCGGGTCCGATCCAGGGACGACAGCGCCGTCGGGGTCAATGCCGCCGCGCTGACCCGCTGGTGCTGCATCAACTCGGTTAACGCCTCCCCGGCGTACACGTGCCTAGGCGCGACAACCAATGCCGCCCCGGATCCGACCGCCCACAACCAATCGAAGATCGACGCATCGAAGGTCGGTGCGGCCACCATCAGCACCCGGGCGCCCGCACTCAATCCATATATCGCGCGTTGCGCCGCGGCTAGCCCCAGCAGACCGGCGTGGCTGACCACCACCCCCTTGGGTGCGCCGGTGGACCCCGAGGTGAACATGACGTAGGCGGTGTTATCCACCCCCAGCGGCGCGAGGCGGTCGGCGTCGGTAATCGGATCGGCGGCGCGATCCGACATGTCGCGACGGTCGACGCGCAGCACCGGTCGCGTCCCGCCCCCGGGCACCGTGTCGACGCCACAGGTCAACAAACACACGGCGTCCACCGCGTCCAACACGGCGGCGATGCGATCAGCCGGGTGGCCAAGGCCGACCGGCACGTACACACCGCCGGACTTGACCACGGCCCACCACGCCGCGACCAATTCCGCACCGCGGTCCATCGCAACCCCCACAGCACGCTCGGGACCCACCCCGGCCTCGATCAGCACCCGCGCCAACCGCGTCGACCACTCGTCAAGCTCGCGATACGACAGCTCCCGGGTGCCGTCGATCACGGCCGCCGCATCGGGATCGGCGACGACCGTCGCCGCCAACAACTGCGGCGCCACCCCAATCGGCGCGTCCACCCCGGCACCGGACCATCCCGACAACATCAGCTCGCGCTCACCGCGATCCAGGACCGACACCTCTGCCACGACCAGCGACGCATCCGCCACCAAGAGGCGGTCCAGGAGCATTTCCAGACGCCTTGTGTGCCTACCGATTTCGTCGGGCGTGTAGCGGTCGGGATTCCACATCAACTGAATTCGTGGGGTGCCGTCGCCCAGTCGCGGATAGATGTTGACGGCAATGTCCTGAATGGGATAGATGCTCAATACGTTGTACGTCGTTTCCGACGGCCCGAAACGAAGCGGGGCAACGAAGTCGAGCACGTTGATCGCCGCGCCGAACTCGACGTTCATGTCGACACGGTTTGTACCGGCGACCAGGTCCGGCCAGTGCCGAAATTGTTGGTGGCGCAACGCACCGACCAAAGCCTTGGCGACTCGATCGGTCAGTGCGCCAAAGGTGTCGCGGTCATCGACGCCGATCAGCAGTGGCACCATGTTCGACACCATGCCGGCGCATGTTTTCAGCGCCGCGGTCGTGCGCGCGGAAACCGGCAGTGACAACGAGACATTTTGGCGCCCTGTGGTCTTCGCAATAAACACCGCCATGGCGGCGACGAACCTCGTGACATCGAACTGGTCATGCGGGGACGCCGAGAATCGCTGACCGCACACCAGTTCGTGCACCAGGGGGTGGCGTGGTGGCACCGACCTCCGCGTCCCCCTCAAGTCGATAATGTCCAGAGGTCCGCGCGCGACGCTCTTCCAATACTCGGCATCGGCACGACTGCGTGAGGACTGCTCATATTCCCGGTCCGCGTCGCGCAGCAATGCGAACTCAGAGAAGTCGACTTCGCCGATGTCGGGCGCTGATCCCGAGTACACCTCCGCGATGTGCCGGGCGAAATTGTTGGCGCCGTATCCGTCACAGAGAACGTGGTGGGTGCGCAGGTAGAAGTATGACAGGTTGTCGGTGATCCGCAGCAGTGCGAAATTGGTGAGTCGATCATGCGCCAGATCAATTGGGTGGCGGTAGTCATCGTTCATCCAGCTGCAAGCGGCGGCTATCGGGTCACTCTCCGCGCGCAGATCGATGCAGCGTGTGATCCCCGTCCTCGTAAGGGAGCGGTCGACTATGAAGACCGGCTCGCCGTCATCGAGGGATAGCCGCGCGCATGGCGTGCCGAATCGTGTTGCCGCCGATTCGCATGCGACCGTGAGCCTTTCGGCGTCGACATCGTGATCGATCGCCATAAAAGCGGCAAAGTTGTATGGGACTTCGGGATGGAGTTGTTGGGCAGCCCATATGGACCGCTGCGCGGCGGTTAGCGGCCCGACGAAGTCTGGTTGCGTGCCGTAGTTGAGCATGATGACGGCGAACCCCCTATTTAGGGCCGGCGTGCCCGCGGAATCGCAAGCGCCTTACTGGCTTTCGTGCAATAAGGGTCGTCGTTCGCCTGTCCGACGTCGATCAGCGACGCGTAGTCCTCGAGCAGCCGTACCAGATAACGGCTGCTGACCTTGAAACTCGCGTAAAGTTTCCGGGCCATCTCCCCGAAGGCCTCAAATCCCCGACGCCTGATACACCATTCGACGACCCCGTGCTGGATCTAGTGGTGCGGCGGCCCGGCCCCCCGCACGCCTGCGATGACACTTAATCCCCAACCACGTGTAGACACGAGCGCCCGCGCCTATCGGTTCAATCGAATGTCCGCGCCGCCGACATGTATCGCCGTGCAGCTGCTGCGCGCGTAGCCAGGCGGATGCTGCGCGCGGCGACGTCTGGCACAGATCGCTTGATCGTTGGCACGAAAGCCCGTTGACGACTCGGCTTTTCAGAACGCGGCGAATCCCGTTGTAAATGAACATGTGTACAGCAGCGTCGCGCCGCCGATTCGCCTCTGCTACAGCGGTGCCGTCAGAAATGGCTCAGCCATCGACGAACCGTCACGCCCCGCGCACCTCGGGGTCGGGTTGCGCCTCGCAGTCGGAGTGCGCGTGAGGCTTTCTGGGCCGACGGTTGGCTGCGACGAGCCGCATCAGGAGCGCGGGCTGCAAGAGCCTGGCTGGTGGGTCGACAAAATGCATCACGCGGAGGGTCGCTTCGGCGATCACCGGATCGTTCGCGGCGGCGGCCTGCGCCTTGTCCATTTGCCAATTGATCACGCCCTTGAGCGGCCGACGCCAACCACCTGCCTGCGACACGGTGAAATCGGTGAGCCGGTTTCCCCGCCACACGGGGGCGATCTGCTTGGCGGCCGCCTTGAAGAATCGCCGGCTCAGGTCGCCGTCGCGATCGGCCAGACAGTCTCGAAGCGCCACGGCCTGCAGCGCGGCCATGGTCATGCCCTGCATGTACACCGGGTTGAAGCTGCAGATCGCGTCGCCGATCACCAGCAGCCCCCCGGGGAATCGGCGCAGCTTGTCATAGCGCCGCCAGGTGCTCGCCGGGTACCGCTGCGCGGACAACGCACCGAGCGGCTCGGCCGCCCGCAGCGCATCGATCAGAAAAGCCGGCGCGAATTCCGCGGCGCAGTCGATGACGCCGGGCAGGTCGTCGGGCAGTTCGTAGCCG
Organism: Mycobacterium sp. IS-836; assembly: GCF_001954275.1. Classification (GTDB taxonomy): domain Bacteria; phylum Actinomycetota; class Actinomycetes; order Mycobacteriales; family Mycobacteriaceae; genus Mycobacterium. The sequence continues at coordinate 7,612 of NZ_MBEU01000056.1, forward strand.
TCGATGCCGAACAGGGTCAGAATCCAGGTGCCGTGCTCGTAGGCCACCACCACCACGCCGACCGGGCGGTCGGGCGTGTGCCGACCGAGACGCAACTGTTCTCGTCGAGCATGCCTTCGGGAATGCGCAGAAATTGACTGGCGTAGCTCAGCTGCACCGGGTAGCGCTGCTCGACCGGCCGCTCGTAGCCGAGCTTGTCGAGGAACGCCGGCATGCGCGCCGCGCGGCCCGTCGCATCGACCACCATGTCCGCATCCAGCACGGTTTCCGCACCCGTGTCGCGGTTGACCACCCGAACACCGGTCACCCCGTCGGACTGGTCGGCGATCGGCTCGACGACATCATGGCCCTCCAGGAACGTCACCTTCGCCAGCGCGCGCACGCGTCGCCGGACGTGGGACTCCAAAAATGGCCGGCTCGGTTGATACAAGACCAGCGCTTCCGGGTCAACGAATTTGCCCGAGAGATCGAGCTCGTGCCGGCCCAACCGGATATACGCACGCGATGGCTCATTGTCGAGGACATTGGCGCCCCCGGCGACGAGTTCGTCGAGCAAGTCAGGGAATAGCTCGCCCAAGGTTTTCGAGCCCGTGCTCAGCAGGGCATGAAAATGTCGTCCCTGGGGCACGCCGCGCCGCTGTTCGGCGCCGTCGGGCAGCCGGTCGCGCTCGACAAGCGTGACCGTTTCGTAAAAGTCCGACAGCACTCGGGCGGCCAGCAGCCCGGCCATGCTCGCGCCGCAGACAACGGCTCGCTGTCCGCGCTTAATCATCGGCAATCCCCTTACAAGAATCCGATGACAGTGTCGGTCACAATGGCCGCCACCGTATTTATCACGATCCGGACCAGCCGCCGGTTCATTGAGTCCGAGCCGCCGGACGTTAAACTTTGCGCCCATGCGGAAACTGATTGCCGCAGCCGCCGCTGCGCTCACGGTCAGCACCTTCGGTGCCACTATCAGCCCGGCCACCGCGGGGGCCGACAGCATGCAGCCGGCCGGCTCGGTGCCGATTCCCGACGGCCCGGCCCAAACCTGGATCGTGGCCGACCTCGACAGCGGTCAGGTGCTGGCCGGCCGCGACCAGAACGTCGCCCACCCGCCCGCGAGCACCATCAAGGTGCTGTTGGCGTTGGTGGCCCTGGACGAGCTGAGCCTGGATTCCACCGTCGTGGCCGACGTCGCGGATACCCAGGTCGAGTGCAACTGCGTCGGCGTCAAACCCGGCCACAGCTATACCGCGCGCCAACTGCTCGACGGGCTGCTCCTGGTTTCCGGGAACGACGCCGCCAACACGCTGGCGCACCAGCTCGGCGGTGCGGACGTTGCCGTCGGCAAGATGAACGCCAAAGCGGCCTCGCTCGGGGCGACCAACACCCACGCGGCGACCCCGTCGGGGCTGGACGGGCCCGGCGGCTCCGGGGCCTCGACGGCCCACGACCTGGCCGTCATCTTCCGGGCCGCCATGGCCAATCCGGTGTTCGCGCACATCACCGCCGAGCCGTCGGCGATGTTCCCCGGAGATCATGGCGATGAGCCGATCACCAACCAGGACGAACTGCTGCAGCGCTATCCCGGCGCCATCGGCGGCAAGACCGGGTTCACCAACGCGGCCCGCAAGACCTTCGTCGGCGCCGCGGCCCGCGGTGGTCGCCGCTTGGTGATCGCCATGATGTACGGGATGGTGAAGCAGGGCGGGCCCACGTATTGGGATCAGGCGGCAAGCCTGTTCGACTGGGGTTTCGCGCTCAACCCGGAGACCGGTATCGGCGCGCTGTAACCGCTTGTCACACAGTCTCGTTCGGCAACAACCCGGTTATCAGCGCGGTCAGCAGCGCGATCCGGCGCTCCTCCAGATCCGGTTCTGGCAGCACCCCTCGCACGATTGCCGCCCCGTCGAAGACGTTGGTCAGCAATGCCACCAGAACCGGAAAGGTGTCCTCCGGGATGGTTTCCGCCCCGGGCAGGGTGCGCGCGGCGTCGAGAATCTTCGCCGAGTACTGGGCCATCACCTCGGCCAGATGCGCGTTGAGCTTCTCGTCGGTGCGCGCGGCGACCATCAGCTCGTACAGCACCGCGTTGGTCGGGCCGCTGGTGATGTCGCGCAGGATCGTCAGCGCGGCTTCCAGCGCCGGCCGGTCGGCCGGGATCTCGGCGACCTGCTTGGTGAATGACTCCACCTGTCGGCGCAGCACCTCCGATGCCGTGGCCGCCATGAAATCGCCCATCGTCTCGAAGTGCCGGAACAGGGCGCCCACGGAGACCCCGGCGCGCTTGGTGATCACGGCCGCCGAGGCGCGGGCATAGCCGACCTCGATGATGCTGGCGATGCATGCCTCGAGGAGCCGTCCGATGGTCTCCTCGCGGCGTTGCTGCTGCGTCCTGGCCATCTCAGTCGCTCACACCAGCGCGGCCGCGCGCTGCTCGCGCCGCTGCCGCGCACCGGCCCGCAGGTACCGGCCCGACTTCGCGGTCTGGCCGTAGCCGTCGCGGAATTGGCCCTTCTCGAAGACGACGGCGCCGTTGACACCAGTCGCGACGACGGCCTCGTCGTTGCGATTGACCATGCGCCGCAGGCCGCCGTAGAAGGGAACCTCCTCCTCGTAGTAGCCCTCGACCGAGTCGTTCAGGCCGGCCGGGTCGATCACCACGAAGTCCGCGCGGTCGCCCTCCCGCAGCGTGCCGGCGTCGAGGCCGAACCACTCGGCCAGCTCACCGGTCAGCCGGTGCACCGCGTGTTGGGTGGACATGAACGGCGCGCCCGCCCGGTGGGCGTCGCGAGTTCGCTTGAGCAGCTTGATCGGGAAGTTGTAGAAGGCCATGTTGCGCAGGTGCGCACCGGCGTCCGAGAAGCCCATGTGCACGCTTTCCTCCTTGGCGAGCGCGTTGAGCAGCTTGGGCCGGTGGTTGGCCACGATGGTTGTCCATCGCACGTTGCGTTCGCCGTTTTCGACCAGCACATCGAGGAACGCGTCCAGCGGGTGCAGCCCGCGCTCGTCCGCGATCGCGCCAAAGCTCTTGCCGATCAACGACTTATCGGGGCACTCGACGATGACCGCGTCGTGGAAGTCGCGGTGCCACAGCGACGGTCCGAGTTTGATGCGGTCGAACTCTTTCCGGAACTTGCGGCGGTAGTCCCGGTCGGCCAGCAGCTCGTTGCGCTCCAACTGGTCGCGCAGATGCAGGGCGGCCGTTCCGGCGCCGAACTCCTCGAAGACCGGCAGGTCGATCCCGTCGGAGTACAACTCGAACGGCACCGGGAGGTGCTGGAACCGCACGCTCGAGCCCAGCAGCTTGTTCGCCAGGCGAGTCGCCGGCCCGAATACGTAGACGGCGAGCGGGTTCGACTTGGCGTCGGCGGACACCAACAGGCTCATCCGAACTCCCTTGCGGCGTCCGAACATTCGGCTGCTGGTCAGGAAGAACATCAGCGCGGACGCGGGGTTCTCGACGTCGGGCGCGCTCTGCAGGATCCGCCCGCGCTTGCGCAGCACCTTGATCAGCCTGCGCCGTTCCCGCCACGTCGCGAAGGTGGACGGCAGCGCCCGCGACCGGAAGCGTTCGCCGTCGAGCTTGTCGATCGCCGCGTCCATGCCGGACATGCCTAGCATCCCGGCCTCGAGCGCCTCGTCGAGCAAAGTCGCCATCTTCTCCAGTTCGGCGTCGGTGGGCTTGACGGTGGCGTCGGTCGCCCGGTCGAGCCCCAGCACCGTGCTGCGCAGGTCCGAATGACCAAGCAGCGAGCTGACATTCGGCCCGAGCGGCAACGAGTCGACGGCCGCGATGTATTCGGCGGCGGTGGTCCAGGTCCGGTTGCTCTCCAGCGCGCCGTGGACGTACTCACGGGGCACGGCCTCGACCCGGCTAAACAGGTCGGCGGCATCCTCGGAGTCGGCATAGACCGTCGACAGCGAGCACATTCCCAGCAGCACGGTGGTCACACCGTGGCGCACCGACTCCCGCAGCCCGGGGTCCAGCAACACCTCGGCGTCGTAGTGGGTGTGCACGTCGATGAAGCCGGGCATCACCCACTTGCCCGCCGCGTCGATCACCTCGGGGCAACCGGTCTCGTCCAGCGGCCCGTCCGCGACCGTGGCCACCACGCCGTCGCGAATTCCGAGCGTGCGGGTTTGCGGGGCACCGCCGGTGCCGTCGAACCACAATCCATCGCGAATGATCACGTCGTAGGTCACTGTCTTCCTCCGGTTCGTTGGGGTTGCGACGACCGTAACATAGATAGCAAGCACTCGCAATCTTTTATTCGGATTTCTGCATCACCGTGTATACGCGCAGGTCAACCCCGGAACACGGCGCCACGCAGGATCACTAGGTCGGGCCGGTTCAGCACGCCGGGCCCCGTGCGTGGGTCGTCGGTGTAGCACAACAGGTCGGCCGAGGACCCGTGATCCAGACCGGGCCGGCCCAGCCAGCGACGCGCGTCCCAGCAGGCCGCGCCCAACGCCTGCGTCGGGCTCATCCCAATCCCCTTGAGGGCTTCGACCTCGTCGGCGATCCGGCCGTGCGCGATCATGCTGCCGGCATCGCTACCGGCATACATCGGGACACCCGCGTCCAGGGCGGCCGCGACCCGCTCACGGCAGCGGGCGTGCAGGTCGCGCATGTGGGCGGCGTAGGTCGGGTAGCGCTTGGCGTTGTCGGCGATACCCGGAAAGTTCTCGGTGATGTTGATCAGCGTGGGCACTAGTGCCGTCCCATGCTCGAGCATGAGGGCGATGGTGTCGTCGGTGAGCCCGGTGCCGTGTTCGATGCAGTCGATGCCGGCCTTGATCAGGCCGGGCATGGCCTCGTCGCTGAAGACGTGTGCGGTGACCCGGGCGCCGTGGGCGTGCGCGGTGTCGATCGCGGCCGCCAGCACGTCGTCGGACCACAGCGGGGCAAGGTCGCCGACGCCGCGGTCGATCCAGTCGCCGACCAGCTTGACCCAGCCGTCGCCGCGCTTCGCCTCCTCGGCCACCGCCGCCGGCAGCTGGGATTCGTCTTCGAGTTCGACGGAGAAGCCGGCCTGGTAGCGCTTGGGCCGGGCCAGGTGCTTTCCGGCGCGGATGATGCGGGGCAGGTCGTCGTGGTCGTCGAGGCTGCGGGTGTCGGTCGGTGCGCCGCAGTCACGCAGCAGCAGCGCGCCGACGTCGCGTTCGGTCTCGGCCTGGGCGATCGCCTCCTCGATCGGGATCTCGCCGTGGTGACCGAGGCCGACGTGGCAGTGCGCATCCACCAGCCCGGGCACGATCCAGCCGCCGTCGAAAACGGTGTCGGCCCCGGCGACCGGCTCGGCGCTGATGCGGCCGTCGACGATCCACAGCTGGATCTCGGTCTCGTCGGGCAGCCCCAGGCCTCGCACGTGCATCCGCACGGCGCGGCTACTTCCGATGGTGACGACCCGCGTCGCCCGGCTCCGCCGCGCTCGCGCTCGTCACGGTTTCTTGCCCGGGAACTTCAGCTTGGACAGGTCGAAATCGGCCAGCGCGGGCGGCAGCTCGTCGAGGCCCTCGGGCATCTGCGACAGGTCGGGGAACCCCGGGGGCATCCCCGCCATGCCCGGCATGCCGGCGGCCAGCGGGTTGCGGACCTTGGGCGGGGTCGGCCCCCGTCCGCCCTTCTTGCCCTTCTTGCCCTTGGCGCCCTTGCTCTTTCGCGTCGCGGACTTGCGGCCGATACCGGGGATTCCCATCCCGCCGAGCATGGACGACATCATCTTGCGGGCCTCGAAGAAGCGGTCGACCAGCTGGTTGACCTCGGACACCGTCACGCCCGAGCCGTTGGCGATGCGCAGCCGCCGCGAGGCGTTGATGATCTTGGGGTCGGCGCGCTCTTGTGGCGTCATCCCGCGGATGATGGCCTGCAACCGGTCGAGCTGGCGGTCGTCGACTTCCGCCAGCGCCTCCTTCATCTGCCCGGCGCCGGGCAGCATGCCCAGCAGGTTGCCGATCGGGCCCATCTTGCGGATGGCGAGCATCTGCTCCAGGAAATCCTCGAGCGTCAGCTCGCCGGCGCCGATCTTGACCGCGGCGGCCTCGGCCTGCTCGGCGTCGAAGACCTGTTCGGCCTGTTCGATCAGGCTGAGCACGTCGCCCATGCCCAGGATGCGGCTGGCCATGCGATCGGGGTGGAAGACGTCGAAGTCCTCGAGCTTCTCACCGGTGGAGGCGAAAAGGATTGGGACACCGGTGACCTCGCGGACCGACAGCGCGGCGCCACCGCGGGCGTCGCCGTCGAGCTTGGTCAACACCACGCCGGTGAAGCCGACGCCCTCGCGGAACGCCTCCGCGGTGGTGACGGCGTCCTGGCCGATCATCGCGTCGAGGACGAACAGCACCTCGTCGGGGTCGATGGTGTCCCGGATGGCCGCCGCCTGGGCCATCAGCTCGTCGTCGATGCCCAGCCGGCCGGCGGTGTCGACGATGACCACGTCGAAGTGTTTGGCCCGGGCCTCCTCAAGACCCGCGGCCGCGACGGCGACCGGGTCGCCGGGTCCGGACTCCGGGGACTCGCCGGGATGCGGCGCGAACACCGGTACGCCGGCGCGCTCGCCGACGACCTGCAGCTGGTTCACCGCGGCGGGCCGCTGCAGGTCGCAGGCCACCAGCAGCGGCGTGTGCCCCTGCCCGCGCAGCCAGGCGGCCAACTTCCCGGCCAGCGACGTCTTACCGGAACCCTGCAGGCCGGCGAGCATCACCACGGTCGGCGGCGCCTTCGCGAACGCCAGCTGGCGGGTTTCGCCGCCCAGGATGCCGATGAGTTCCTCGTTGACGATCTTGACGACCTGCTGCGCGGGGTTGAGCGCGCCGGACACCTCGGCGCCCCGGGCGCGGTCCTTGATCCGGCCGACGAAGGCCCGCACCACGGGCAGCGAAACGTCCGCTTCCAGCAGCGCGAGCCGGATTTCGCGGGTGGTGGCCTCGATGTCGGCGTCGGTCAGTCGGCCCTTGCCGCGCAGCCCGGCAAGGGCGCCGGTCAATCGGTCGGACAGCGATTCAAACACCCCGTCAGCCTAGCGGCTGGGAAGGTTGGCTCGAGTGTGCGGCCAGCCGCACATTCGACGCCGAGCGTGCGGCCAGCCGCACGTTCGGATGGGTTCTAGACTGCGGATTCATGCTCGAGACGATCGACAAGGGAAGCTGTACCGACGCGCATCCGGTGCCGCTGCTTTTCGTCCACGGCGGCTGGCACGGCGCCTGGTGCTGGGACGACGGCTTCCTGGACTTCTTCGCCGACGCCGGCTATCGCGCGGTCGCGATGAGCCTGCGCGGGCACGGCACCAGCCCCACGGCCAAGCCGCTGCAGCACGTTTCCATCGCCGACTACATCGACGACGTCCGTTCTGTCGCCGACGACCTGGGTGGCGCGCCGGTGCTGATCGGCCATTCCCTGGGCGGCTACACGATCCAGCGCTATCTCGAGGACCGAAACGCACCGGCCGCCGTGCTGGTGGGCTCCCTGCCGCCGCAGGGTGTGCTCGGGGCGGCCCTGCGCGTCTGGCGTCGCCGGCCGTGGATGACCGTGCACTCGTTCCACGACCCCACGTTGGTCAAGTTCCTGCGCACCCAGGCGCTCGCCCGCGAATACCTCTTCTGCGCCGACACGCCCGACGCCGTCGTCGAATCCTGCTGGAAACGCGCCGGGCCCGAGAGCATCCGCGCGGCGATGACCGATCCGATGTTGCGCCGGGTGGATACCGCGCGGGTGACCACCCCGATCCTGGTCCTCGGCGGCCTGCACGACGGCTTCGTCAGCGTGCGCGCGGTGCGTGCGACGGCGCGCGCCTACCGGACCGAGCCGGAGTTCTTCGACATGGGACACAACATGATGCTCGAACCGGGCTGGCCCGACGTCGCCGCACGAATCGACGAGTGGCTGCGAACCCGTGACCTGGCGGGCCACGCCGTCTAGCTCGCGTCGCATCAGCACCGAAAAGCGTTGGCATGCTACATTTCACACCCGCCGCCGCGTCGCGGGCCGGGCGCAAGACTTGTCAGGGCGTGACCAGCTACGGGGGGAAGTTTGTCGGTGCAGCCGGTCGGCGCCCAGGCGTTGCGGGGCTGGCAGCGCCGGGCGTTGGTGAAGTATCTGGCCGCCCAGCCGCGCGACTTTCTCGCCGTGGCCACCCCCGGTTCCGGCAAGACGACGTTCGCGCTGCGGGTGGCCGCCGAATTGCTCGCCCATCGCGCCGTCGAGCAGATCACCGTCGTGGTCCCCACCGAGCACCTGAAGGTCCAGTGGGCGCAGGCCGCGGGGCGCCACGGTCTCGCCCTGGACCCGCGATTCTCCAACACCAACCCGCGGACCTCGCCGGAGTATCACGGCGTGATGGTCACCTACGCCCAGGTCGCCGCGCATCCAACGCTGCACCGGGTGCGCACCGAGCAACGCAAAACGCTGGTCATCTTCGACGAGATCCATCACGGCGGTGATGCCAAGACCTGGGGTGATGCCATTCGCGAAGCCTTCGGCGACGCCACCCGCCGACTTGCCTTGACGGGCACACCTTTTCGCAGCGACGACAGCCCCATCCCGTTCGTCACGTACGAGCCGGGCGCCGACGGGACGCTGCGGTCGCAGGCCGACCACACCTACGGCTACGCCGAAGCGCTCGCCGACGGTGTGGTCCGGCCGGTGGTGTTCCTCGCCTACTCCGGGCAGGCGCGCTGGCGCGACAGCGCCGGCGAGGAGCACGCGGCACGCCTCGGCGAGCCGCTGTCCGCCGAGCAGACCGCCCGGGCGTGGCGCACGGCGCTGGACCCCGCCGGCGAGTGGATGCCCGCGGTGATCGCCGCCGCCGACCAGCGGCTGCGCGGGCTGCGCACCCACGTGCCCGACGCCGGCGGCATGATCATCGCCTCCGATCAGGCCGCGGCGCGCGCGTACGCCGCCCTGCTGAAGAAGCTGACCTCCGAGGCGCCGACGGTGGTGTTGTCCGACGATCCGGGATCCTCGGCCCGCATCACGCAATTCGCCGAAGGCACCGGCCGCTGGCTCGTCGCGGTGCGCATGGTCTCCGAAGGCGTTGACGTGCCCCGGCTTTCGGTCGGGATCTACGCGACGAGCGCCTCGACACCGCTGTTCTTCGCGCAGGCCGTCGGCCGGTTCGTGCGGTCTCGGCGGCCTGGGGAATCCGCGAGCATCTTCGTGCCGTCGGTGCCCAACCTGCTCCAGCTGGCGAGCGAGTTGGAGGCGCAGCGCAACCACGTGCTCGGCCAGCCACACCGCGACAACGGCGACCCGCTCGACGGGGATCCCGCGGTGCGGGCACAAACCGAAAAGACGGAAACCGACCAGGGTTTCACGTCGTTGGGCGCCGACGCGGAACTCGACCAGGTCATCTTCGACGGCTCCTCGTTCGGCACCGCCACCCCCGCCGGAAGCGACGAGGAAGCCGATTATCTCGGCATCCCCGGCTTACTCGACGCCGAGCAGATGCGCGCCCTGCTGCACCGCCGCCAGGACGAGCAGCTGCAGCGGCGGGCGGCCGCCAATCAAGGCGCGCCGATGGCCTCGGTGACCGTGCACGGGCAACTGCGCGAACTGCGCAGCGAACTCAACACTTTGGTGTCGATAGCGCATCACCGCACCGGGAAACCGCACGGGTGGATCCACAACGAACTGCGGCGCCGCTGCGGGGGGCCGCCGATCGCCGCCGCAACTCGCGAGCAGCTCAAGGCGCGCATCGCCGCTGTGCGGCAACTGAATTCGGAGCACTCGTGATTGCGGCCTAGATGACCGCGACCTCGTCGGCGGCACCCAGGACGGCAAGCAGATGTTTTTGCACCTCGGCACGCGCGGTGTCGTCACCGCCCGGCTCGGGCCCGGGCGGCAGCACCACCGAGAACACGTCGGCCGCCGTCGACCCGAACGTATTGACCTTCGCCCAAACGATATCCGCCCCAGCCCTTTCCAGCGCCCGGGTCAGCAGGGCCAGCAGGCCGGGCCGATCCATCGCGCGCACCTCGACGGCCAGCTGCCCGTCGGCGGCGGTGTCGAGCCACAGGATGTGCGGTGGGGCGGTGGAACGCGTCAGGGGCGCTCCCGCCTGTACCTCACCCGCCCGCGCCGACGCCGTGGCCTCGGCGTGACGTTTCTCCACCATCGCCAGGACATCGATATCGCCGGCGAGGGCGCCCACGAACTGCTGGCGCAGCAATTCCGCCGCGGGCGGGGAGCCGAAGTGCGGCGACACTACGAATTCGGTGACCGCGACGCCTTCGTGGCTGTTCACCGTCGCCGAATGGACACCCAGCGAATTCAGCGCCAGCACGGCGGCCGCCTTGGACACCAGTCCCCGCTGGTCCGCGGCGACCATAACGACGTGATAGGCGCGCGAGCCGTCGGCGGGGGTGATTTCCACGTGTACCCCGCGGTCGGCGGCCAGCGAAAGATAATGTGGCGCAGTCGGTTCGGCCCGCGGAAGGGGCTCACCCGCCATCACCATCCGGCAGCGACTCACCAGATCATCGACCAGCAGGGCCTTCCATTCGCTCCACACCCCGGGGCCGGTGGCCTTGGAGTCCGCCTCCGTCAGCGCGTGCAGCACGTCGAGCAGTTGCGGATCCCCGCCGAGCGCCTCGGATACGCCTTCGATCGTGGCGGGGTCGTTCAGGTCGCTGCGGGTGGCCACGATCGGCAGCAGCAGGTGGTGGCGGGCCAGCTTCGAGAGCAATTCGACGTCGGGCGGCGCGAGCCCGAGCCTGGTGCCGATCTCCCGTGTCATCTCGGCGCCGAGCACACTGTGATCGACGCCCCGGCCCTTGCCGATGTCGTGCAGCAGCGCGCCGAGCGCGAGCAGATCGGGGCGTGCCACGCGGGTGGACAGCGGCGCCGCGTGAACGGCGGTCTCGACGACGTGACGATCGACCGTCCACTTGTGCGCGACGTCGCGGGGCGGAAGGTCGCGAATCGCCGCCCATTCCGGCAACAATCGCTCCCATATCCCGGTGCGGTCGAGCGCTTCGATCGTCGCCACCGTCGTGGGCCCGGCGGAAAGCACAACCAGCAGGTCGTCCAGCGCCTCGCGCGGCCAGGGCGTGGGCAGCTCGGGCGCCCCGGTCGCCAGGCGGTTCAATGTGGCGGCGCCGATGGGCAATCCGGTGTCGGCCGATGCGGCCGCCACCCGGAGCACCAGGCCGGGGTCGGTTTCGGGTTGCGCATCGCGGGCGAGCACGATTTCGCCGGCGTACTCGACGACGCCCTCGTCGAGTGGTCGCCGTTTCGGGCGCCGCACCAAAGCCGACACACCGCGGCGCGGCAGCGCGTTTTCCGCGGTACGCATGCCGGTTTCGGCGTGGTAGCCGATGGTGCGACCGGCGCTGGAAAGCTTGCGCGACAGGTCGAACCGGTCCCCGATGTGTAAGGCGGCGCTGATCTCGTCCGCGAACTGGGCCAGCAGCTGATCGCGTCCGCGGCCCGACACCCGGTGCAGCTCGGTGCGCACATCGAGCAGCGTCAGGTAGGCGTCGTCCAGTGAACCCCCCGGTGTTTCCGGGCGGCCCATACCGTGGCGGTCGATCAGCTGGGCGACCCCCAGCGCGTCGAGCAGTTGCACGTCGCGCAGGCCGCCGCGGCCCGATTTCAGGTCCGGCTCGGCACGTTGCGATATCCGGCCGCAACGCTGCCAGCGGGCCTGCGTTATGTCGACGAGCTCGTCCATCCGGGAACGAATTGCGCTGCGCCACTGCTTTCTTGCGCCCGAGATCAATTCGTCGGACAGCTCGGGATCGCCGGCGATGTGGCGGGCATCCAACATGCCAAGGGCCGCGATCATGTCGGCATTGGCGACGCCGAGCGCCCCGGAGACCGTACGCACGCTGTGGTCGAGCCGCACGTTGGCGTCCCACAACGGATACCACAGCTTGTCGGCGACCCGCTGCAGCACGTCGGCAGACTTGTTGTCGTGCAACAGCATTAGATCCAGATCGGAATACGGCAGCAGCTCGTGGCGGCCGATGCCGCCGATCCCGACGATCGCGAAGCCACTGGTGTCGGTGATCCCGATCTCGGCGGCCTTGTCGGTCAGCCAGGACTCGTGCAGATCCAGCCATGCGTGCCGCAGCTCGGCCGCATGCAGTCCAACACCATCGGAGAGCAGCTTGCGCCGCGCCTCGGCCAAATCGCCGGCCTCGCAGGCGTTTTCTGCTACGTTCCCGGACGGATCGGGTGGGTCCGGATTCATACCCTCCCGGCCCGTCCGGGTCGGATCAGCAATGTGCGGCTGGCGTCACAGCGCATCGGTTCCGCGTTCACCCGTGCGGACCCGCACTATGGTTTCCACGGGACTCACCCAGACCTTGCCGTCACCGATCTTGCCGGTGCGCGCCGAGCGAACGATGCTGTCCACGACCTTGTCGACGATCGAGTCGTCGACAACGACCTCGATCCGCACCTTCGGCACGAAGTCGACCGAGTATTCCGCGCCCCGGTAGACCTCCGTGTGGCCCTTCTGCCGTCCGTAGCCCTGAACTTCGCTGACCGTCATCCCCAGGACGCCCGCCTCCTCGAGGGTGGTCTTGACGTCATCGAGGGTGAACGGCTTTACGATCGCGGTGATCAGCTTCATGCGTGCTCTGCCTCCACTTTCTCGTCCACCCGCTCCTCCGCACCGTTACGGTCGTCCAGCGCAGTTCGTGTCGTAAGCCCAGACCCCTGGCCGCCGATCACTCCAAAATCGTAGCCGCTCTCCGCGTGCTCGGCCTCGTCGATACCCGAGGATTCCGCCTCGGGGTTGAGGCGCAACCCCATGGTGTACTTCAGGATCAGGGCCAGGATGAGCGTAACGATGCCGGAGTAGAACAGGACGGAGAACGCGCCGACCGCCTGCCGTTCCAGCTGCGCCCAGCCGCCGCCGTAGAACAGCCCCTTCGATACCCCGGCCACGCCGTTGATCGCCGGGCTCTCCGGCGCGGCGAGCAGGCCGACCAGCAGTGTGCCCGCCAAACCGCCGACGAGGTGCACCCCGACCACGTCGAGCGAGTCGTCGAAGCCCAACCGGAACTTCAGCCCGACCGCCAGCGCGCAGACCACGCCGGCCACCGCGCCGACCACGATCGCGCCCAGGATGTTGACCGACGAGCACGACGGGGTGATGGCAACCAGCCCGGCGACGATGCCCGACGCCGCGCCCAGCGTCGTGGGCTTCCCGTCGCGGATGCGCTCGGTCAGCAGCCAGCCGAGCATGGCGGTGGCCGTGGCGACCGTGGTGGTCATGAACGTCGATCCGGCGGCGCCGTTCGAGCTGGTCGCCGACCCGGCGTTGAACCCGAACCAGCCGAACCACAGCAACCCGGCGCCGAGCATCACGAACGGCAGGTTGTGCGGCCGGAACAAAGTGGTCGGCCAGCCCTTGCGCTTGCCCAGGACGATCGCCAGCATCAGGCCGGCCACACCGGAGTTGATATGGACCGCGGTACCACCGGCGAAGTCGATCGCGTGCAACTTGTTGTTGATCCAGCCGCCGTGCTCGGAGGCGAAGCCGTCGGCCGCGAAGACCCAGTGCGCGACCGGGAAGTAGACCAGCGTCGCCCACAGCCCGGCGAACACCAACCACGCGGTGAACTTCAGCCGGTCCGCCACCGCGCCCGAGATCAGCGCGACGGTGATGATCGCGAACATCAGCTGGAAGGCCACGAAGACGGTGGCCGGCATGGTGCCGGCGAGCGGGATGTCGACCTGCGCGACGCCCTTGGTGGCGTCGGCCTTCACGGCATTTCCGCCGATCAGCTTCGCCAGACCCCAGTAGTCGGTCGGGCTGCCTACGACGCCACCCTTGTCGTTACCGAACGACATCGAGTAGCCGTACAGCACCCACAGAACCGTCACCACACCCATGGAGCTGATGCTCATCATGATCATGTTGAGCACGCTTCTGGTGCGGACCATGCCGCCGTAGAAGAAGGCAAGACCAGGCGTCATCAACAGCACCAGCGCGGAACTCGCCAACATCCAGGCGGTATCCCCGGTATCTGGTTGGCCCAATTGCGGGAAACTCACTCGCTTTCACCTCCGGTCGACATGAGTAGGCCGACAGGCAGGTGCCTGTGGCCTGCGAGAACTGTGCGCAATTGTTGTTTCGGCAATGGGGCCGCCATGTTTCGGCGGTATTAACGTCCCGCGTGCCGTGTAAGCGGTCTCAGCCGAGCAGCGCGTCCACGAATGCGGCGGGTTCGAACGGCGCCAGGTCGTCGGGTCCCTCGCCGAGTCCGACCAGCTTCACCGGCACGCCGAGCTCTTGCTGAACACGGAAAACGATGCCGCCCTTGGCCGTTCCGTCCAGCTTGGTCAGTACCGCGCCGGTGATTTCCACGACCTCGGCGAAGACCCGCGCCTGCGCCAGCCCGTTCTGCCCGATGGTGGCGTCGAGCACCAGCAGTACCTCGTCGACCGCTGCGCGCCGGGTGACCACCCGCTTGACCTTGTCGAGTTCGTCCATCAGGCCGACCTTGGTGTGCAACCGGCCGGCGGTATCGATGACCACGACGTCGGCGCCCGCGGCGATCCCCTTGTCGACCGCATCGAAGGCCACCGACGCCGGATCGGCGCCTTCGGGGCCGCGCACCACCTCGGCGCCCACGCGGGCCGCCCAGGTCTGCAGCTGATCGGCGGCCGCGGCCCGGAACGTGTCGGCGGCGCCCAGCACGACGCGGCGCCCGTCGGCCACCAGCACGCGAGCCAGCTTGCCGACGGTGGTGGTTTTTCCGGTGCCGTTGACGCCGACGATCAGCAGCACCGAGGGGTGGTCGGCGTGCGGTAGGGCGCGGATCGACCGGTCCATCGCGGGTTGCAGTTCGGTGATCAGGACGTCGCGCAGCACGGCCTTCGCGTCGGCCTCGGTGCGCACGTTGCCGCTGGCCAGACGGCTCCGCAGCTGCGAGACCACCGCATCGGCGACCACCGGGCCCAGGTCGGCGACCAACAGCGTGTCCTCGACCTCCTGCCAGGAGTCCTCGTCGAGGTCGCCGCCGCCGATCAATCCGAGCACGCTGCGGCCCAAGGCATTCTGCGAGCGGGCCAGCCGGCCGCGCAGTCGTTCCAGTCGGCCTTCCGGCGGCGCGATGGCCTCGATCTCAGCGGCGGCCGGCGCCTCCGGGGCCTCTGCTGCCACCGGCTCGGGTTCGGGCGCCGCGGGTTCGGGCGCCACCTCCGGGAGGTGGACGTCGGAGATCGTGCGCCGCGGCGCGTCGCGGGGAACCGTGGCGTCGTCACCGACGGCGGGCAGCCCGCCGGTGTCGAGCGTCGGAGCGGATTGGCTGAAGGTGATGCCCGACGACGCGGTGTAGCCGCCCGAGCGGTCTATCGCGCCCGGTTCGGCCGTCGTCGTCAGGCTGATGCGGCGGCGGCGGTAACGGCGCAGACCCAGGACCAACGCGACGATGACGACCAGGGCGGCGATGGCGCCCAGGACCGCGATGGCGATCCCAAGACCTTGCGACACGCTGACATTCTTCCAAGCGGCCGCGCGCCGGTGGGACCGGCCCTAGTTGGAACTGGAGACCAGCTGCTCCACCTGCTGGCCGCGCATGCGCTGGGAGATCACCGCGGTGATGCCGTCGCCCTGCATCGTCACGCCGTACAGCGCGTCGGCGACCTCCATCGTCGGCTTCTGGTGCGTGATGATGATGATCTGCGACTGGGCGCGCAGCTGTTCGAACAGACCGATCAGCCGGCGCAGGTTCACGTCGTCGAGCGCGGCCTCGACCTCGTCCATGATGTAGAACGGCGACGGGCGGGCCCGGAAGATCGCCACCAGCATCGCCACTGCGGTCAAGGCCTTTTCGCCGCCGGACAGCAATGACAGCCGGGTGATCTTCTTGCCCGGCGGACGCGCCTCGACCTCGATGCCGGTGGTGAGCATGTCGTCGGGATCGGTCAGCCGCAGCCGGCCCTCGCCGCCGGGGAACAGCGCGGTGAACACGTCGGAGAACTCGCGCTCCACATCGTTGAAGGCGTCGGTGAACACCTGCAGGATGCGGGCATCGACGTCGGCGACGACATCCAGCAGATCCTTGCGGGCCGCCTTGACGTCCTCGAGCTGGGTGGACAGGAAGTTGTAGCGTTCCTCCAGCGCGGCGAACTCCTCCAGCGCCAGCGGGTTGACCCGGCCCAGCTCGGCCAGCTCACGCTCGGCGCGTTTGGCCCGGCGCTCCTGGGTGGCCCGGTCATACGGCATCGGTGCGGGCATGGTGACCTGTTCACCACGGTCGCGGGCCTGCTCGAATTCGGCCATCTCGAGATCCGTCGGGGGCAGCGCGACGTCGGGGCCGTACTCGGCGATCAGGTCGGCCGGCGCCATGCCGAACTGCTCCAGCACCATCTGCTCGAGCTGCTCGATGCGCAGGGCCGCCTGGGCGTTGGCCACCTCGTCGCGGTGCAGCGAATCGGTCAGGGTCGCCACCCGGGCCCCCAGCTGATGCACCTCGTCGCGGACCGCCGCCATGGCCACCGAGCGCTCCTGACGCTCGGCGACCAGCGCGTCGCGGATCCGCGACGCCGCGTCGACCACGCGGTCCAGCCTCTCGGCCAGCAGCCGCCCGGCGTCGGCCACCGCGGCGGCTACCGCGGCCGCGCGCAATCGTGCCGCGTGCGCCTGCTGGGCCCGGATCCGTGCCTCGCGTTCGGCGGCGGCCGCGCGTCGCAACGAATCCGCCCGCCCGCGCACCGCGTTGGCGCGTTCCTCGGCGGTGCGGACGGCCAGCCGCGCCTCCACCTCGGCGCCGCGCGCGCTTTCGGCGGCGGCGGCGATCTGCTGACGGTTGACCGGGTCGGCCACCTGGACATGCTGCGTCTCTTGGGCGTTGCGCAGCCGGGTCTCGAGCTCGGTGACCTCTTCGACCGTCTGCGCCCGCCCCGACTCCAACTCCTCGCGCTGGTGCAGGAGCCGGTTCCACTCCTGATCGGCGGTGCGGGCATCCTGGCCGAGCCGGCCGAGCTGCTCGTACATCGCCGAGATCGCGGTGTCGGATTCGTTGAGGGCGGCCAGCGCCTGCTCGGCGGAGTCTTGTCGGGCGCTCTGCTCGGCCAGCGCGCCGGACAGCGCCGCACTCAGCTGAGCCACCCGCGCCTCCGCCGCGGCGAGCTCGCTGCCGGCCTTGTCGATTTCCGAGGTGAGCTCCAGCGTGGACAGCTTGCGGTCGGAACCGCCGCTCACCCAGCCGGCGCCCACCAGGTCGCCGTCGAGGGTGACCGCGCGCAATTGCGGGCGCGCCGCCACCAGATCCAGCGCCTGGCCCAGGTCGCCGACTACCGCGACCCCGGAGAGCATGGCGACCATCGCGCCGCGCAGCCGCTGCGGTGCCTCGACCAGATCGAGCGCCCACAGGGCGCCGCCGGGTAGCTCACCGGCCGGCGCGGGATTGTCGGCGGGCCAATCGCCCAGCACCAGGGCCGCGCGGCCGCCGTCGGCCGCCTTGAGCGCGGAGACCGCCGAACGGGCGGCGCCAAAGCCCTCGACGGCCAGCGCGTCCGCCGCGGACCCGAGCACGGCGGCCAACGCCGTCTCGTAGCCGGACCGGACCTTGACCAACTTGGCGACGGGACCGAAAAGCCCTGCGACACTGTAGTTTTGCGTAAGCCACGCGGCGCCGTCCTTGCGCTCGAGGCCCACCGAGAGCGCGTCGATGCGGGCCCGCAGGGACGCGACCTGACGTTCGGCCTCCCGCTCGGCGGACTGCAGCTCGGTGACGCGTTCGTCGGCCAACCGCAGCGCGGCCACCGTGCGTTCGTGGTGCTCGTCCAGGCCGACCTCGCCCTGATCCAGTTCGCCGACGCGGCCCTGCACGGTTTCGAACTCCGCCTTGGTCTGCTGCGCGCGGGTGGCGGCGTGTTCGATTCGTTCGGTCAGGCGCGCGACGCTGTCGTCGATCGATTCGACGCGCGCTCGCATCGTCTCCACCTGACCGGCCAGCCGCGCCAGGCCCTCCCGCCGGTCCGCCTCGGCCCGTACGGCCGCCAGGTGGGCGCGGTCGGCCTCGGCGGCCGCGCGCTCGCGTTCGGCCAATTCCGCGCGGGCGGCATCCAGCCGGGTGCCCGCCGCGGCCAGCTCCGCCAAGAGCCGCTGCTCGGTGGCCGCAACCTGCTCGGCCTCGGCTTCCAGCGCGTCGGGGTCGGTGTCTCCCGTCGTCGCCGGCTCCAGGTCGAGATGCTGGGCGCGCTCGTTGGCGATGCGCACCGTGGCGCCCACGCGTTCGGCCAGAGCGGACAACCCGAACCAGGTGTGCTGAACCGACTCGGCGCGGCCGGAAAGGTCGGCGAGCGCGGTCTCGTGCGCGGTCAGCTCCTCGGATGCCACCGCGAGGCGGGCGGCGGCCTCGTCGTGTTCGCGGCGCATCGCCGCCTCGGCCTCCAAGATCGCCTCGCGCTCCACCTGCCGGCTGACCAGGTCGTCGGCGGCCAGGCGTAGTTTGGCGTCGCGCAGATCGGCCTGGATGGTTTGGGCGCGACGGGCCACCTCGGCCTGCCGGCCCAGCGGTTTGAGCTGGCGGCGCAGCTCGGTGGTGAGGTCGGTGAGCCGGGCCAGGTTCGCCGACATCGCTTCGAGTTTGCGGAGAGCTTTTTCCTTGCGCTTGCGATGCTTGAGCACGCCGGCGGCTTCCTCGATGAAAGCCCGGCGATCCTCGGGACGCGACTGCAGGATCTCGTCGAGCTTGCCCTGCCCGACGATCACGTGCATCTCTCGCCCGATACCCGAATCGCTCAGCAGCTCCTGCACGTCCATCAAACGGCAACTGGCGCCGTTGATTTCGTATTCACTGGCGCCGTCACGGAACATCCGCCGAGTGATCGACACCTCGGAGTACTCGATCGGCAACGCGTTGTCGGAGTTGTCGATGGTGACGGTGACTTCGGCGCGGCCCAGCGGCGCGCGCGACGAGGTGCCGGCGAAGATGACGTCTTCCATCTTTCCGCCGCGCAGCGTCTTTGCGCCCTGCTCCCCCATGACCCACGCCAGGGCGTCGACCACGTTGGATTTGCCGGAGCCGTTGGGGCCGACGACGGCGGTGATGCCCGGCTCGAAGCGCAGAGTCGTCGGCGATGCGAAGGACTTGAAGCCCTTCAGCGTCAGACTCTTGAGGTACACGGCTCGCCAGACTACCGGTCAAATTGGCCCCGACCCCGCTCACCGAGGGGTGTCGGCTGGCACGAAATTTGCCTGGCGTTCACGTGTCGACGCACTGGCCACAGGGGCCACATCAGTCACTGAGCCGAGGGGTGTCAGCGCTCGACGAAACCCTCGAACTCCTCGGTTGGCGCCGACCAATCGGCGACAACCTTGTCGACATGCCCGGGCGTGCCCCCGCCGTCCAGCAGCTGCAGCAGTTTCTCGCCCGCCTCGCGCGGACCCTGAGCGACCACGCGCACGCGGCCGTCGGACTGGTTGGCCGCGTACCCGGTGAGGCCTAGTTCCAGGGCGCGGCAGCGGGTCCACCAGCGGAAACCGACGCCCTGGACCCGCCCGTGCACCCAGGCGGTGAGCCGGACGTCAGGATCCGACGTTGGATTCGACACTGGCGACCTCGAAGTTGACTTCTGTGCCGGATTTCAGCGTGCGCCCGACCGTGCAGACCAGGTCGATGGCCCGGTTCACCACCACCAGCAGGCGTTCCTTCTCCTCGTCCGACAATCCCGACAGGTCGAGCTCGAGGGTCTCATCGAGCCGCGGATAACGCTCCTGTTCCCGGTCGGCGGGTCCGGACACCTTGACCACCGCGTTGTAGTCGTCTCCGAGCCGGCGGGCCAGCGGCTCGTCGCTGGCCATCCCGCTGCATGCGGCGAGTGCGATCTTGAGCAGCTCGCCGGGGGTGAATACACCCTCGACGTCATCGGAGCCGACGAGAACCTGCGCACCCCGTGAGCTGTGTCCGGTGTAGCGGCGCGATCCGGTGCGTTCGACCCACAGTTCCGTCATAGGTCATTTCTACCGGGCGGGCATACTGCGTTGCATGGCCACTGTCGTCGCGTTCCACGCCCATCCCGACGACGAGGTAATCCTCACCGGCGGAACACTCGCGCGGGCGGCGGCGGCGGGGCACCGCGTGGTTCTTGTCACGGCGACCGACGGGCGGGTGCACAACGAGGACGATGGCGTCCGGCTGAACGAATTGCGTTCGAGCGCGGGCATTCTCGGCGTTCACCGGGTCGAGTGCCTCGGTTACGCCGATAGCGGCTACGGTCCCGATTTCTACCCGGATCCACCCGGCCGGGTCAGGTTCGGGCGAGCCGATGTCGATGAGGCGGCGCAGCGGCTGGCCGGCATACTTAGCGAGGAAGACGCGGACCTGCTGCTCAGCTACGAGCGCAACGGCGGCTACGGCCATCGAGATCATGTGCAGGTACATCACGTCGGCGCGCGGGCAGCCGAGCTCGCCGCGACCCCGCGGGTGCTCGAGACGACCATGCCGCGCGAACTACTGCGCCGGACCAGCGATCTGGCTCATCTGCTGCGGCTACCAGCACCATACGAGCGGGACATCGTCCGCACTGCATATGCTCCGCGGGCGAGCATCACCCATCGCATCAACGTCTTTCGTTTCGCGCGGCAGAAGCGGGACGCGCTCGCCGCACACCGCTCGCAGATCGGAGGCTCTGGCCGGGCCGCGCGCCTGTTCGAGGCGCTGCTTCGAGTGCCACCCCAACTCTTCGGTCTGATATTCCCGTGTGAGTGGTTCGTGGACCCGGCCCTATCACCAAGTTCGCCAGGAGCTTTGCGCCGCGACATCTTTGATTGATCGGCATGTACCCTCAACGCCGCGGCCGCGGCTGGCATTTCGGGCAGTAGAACGACGAGCGGTTCATGAACCTCTCCCGGCGCATGACCGCGCCGCAGCGCCGGCAGCTTTCGCCTTCACGGCCATAGGCGTCCAGGGAGCGGTCGAAGTACCCGGACTCGCCGTTGACGTTGACATACAACGAATCGAACGATGTCCCGCCCTGCGCCAGGGCTTCGCGCATCACCTCCGCGGCCGAATCCAGCACCGCGCCAAGCTGTTTGCGGGTCAGCGTCGCGGCGATTCGCGAACCGTGCACCTTGGCCCGCCACAGCGCTTCGTCGGCGTAGATATTGCCGATCCCCGACACCACCTGCTGATCCAGGAGCTGGCGCTTGATCTCGGAGTGCTTGTGCCGCAACACTTTTACGACAGCGTCGGCATCGAACCGGGAATCGAGCGGGTCACGCGCCAGGTGCGCGACGGGCTGCGGCACCACACTGCCGTCCACTTCCACGAGGTCGGCGAGCATCCAGCCGCCGAACGTCCGCTGGTCCGCGAAGCTCAGCACGGTCCCGTCGTCGAGCAGCGCGGAGATGCGAACATGATCGGCGCGCGGGACGGTCCCCAGCAGCATCTGCCCGCTCATGCCGAGGTGAACCACCAGCGCCTCACCGGATTCCAGCGTCAGCCACAAGTACTTGCCCCGACGATCCGTTCCGGTGATCCCCACGTCGAGCAGGCGGGCGGTCAGGTCGGCGGGCCCGGCCTCGTGGCGGCGCACCGCGCGGGGATGGTGGACCCGAACGGCGGTGATCGTCTTGCCCACCACATGGGCCTGCAAGCCGCGGCGCACCACCTCGACTTCGGGTAGTTCAGGCATCTAGTGATGATCGCAAGCGCGGCGAAGCCGAGCGCTGCGGGTCATCACCGTCGAATTGGGCATGATCGCAAGCGCGGCGAAGCCGGGCGCTGCGGGTCATCACCCTCGATCTATGCGGACGATTTCCCCACGGTGTCCAGCACTTCCAGTGCTTTCCAGGTCGCGGCGGCGGCCTTTTGCTCGGCTTCCTTCTTGGAGCGGCCCACCCCGGACCCGTATTCGGTTTCCATTACGACCACCACAGCGGTGAATTCTTTGTCGTGGTCCGGCCCCGTGGATGTGACCACGTAAGACGGCGCGCCCATGCCGCGCGCCGCGGTCAGTTCCTGCAGGCTGGTCTTCCAGTCCAGCCCAGCGCCCAGCGTGGGTGCGGCGTCCAGCAGCGGGCCGAAGAGTCGCAGGATCACTGCGCGCACCGTGTCGATGCCATGCTGCAGGTAAATCGCGCCCAGCAGCGACTCCATGCCGTCGGCAAGGATGCTCGACTTGTCGGCTCCGCCGGTGTTGGCCTCGCCGCGGCCCAGCAGCAGATGAACGCCGAGCCCGCCTTCGGCGAGGTTGCGTGCCACGTCGGCCAGCGCCTGGGTGTTGACCACGCTGGCGCGCAGTTTGGCGAGATCTCCCTCCGAACGGTCGGGATGACGGTGGTAGAGCTCGTCGGTGACGGTCAGGCCCAGGACCGCGTCGCCGAGAAACTCCAGCCGCTCGTTGGTCGGCAGCCCACCGTGCTCGTAGGCATAGCTGCGGTGCGTCAATGCCAACGAGAGCAGCTCCTCGGGCAGCTCGACTCCGAGCGCGTCGAGCAGGACCTGCCGCGAGCTCACTGCTCACCCCGCGAATCCGGCTGGGACGCTTCGGGTTCCAACATCTGCCTCAGCTTCGCCCATCGCGGGTCGATGCGGTCATGGTGATGGCCCGGCTCCGCGGCCAGCGAAACACCGCATTCGGGGCACAATCCCGGGCAATCCGGCCTGCACAGCGGGGCGAACGGAAGCTCCAGTCCGACGGCGTCGACGATGGGCTGCTCGAGGTCGATGGTGTCCTCGACGATGTGGCCGACCTCGTCTTCCTCGGTGGTCGCCTCGGTCGTGCTGTCGGGATACGCGAAGAGTTCGGTCAGCGCGACCTCGACGCGGCCGGTGACCTCGGTCAGGCAGCGGACACACTCGCCGACGGTCGGCCCGGCCACCGTCCCGGTGACCAGGACGCCTTCCGACACCGACTCGACCCGCAGATCCAGCTCCACCGGCGCGCCGGGTTGGATCGCGATCATGTCCCGCCCAATGCGTGACGGGCTGGGCACGGTGTCGCGCAGGGTGACCATTGCGCCCGGGCGTCGCCCGAGCCGGGTGATATCGATCGCCATCGGCGAGGTCGGGTGTCGCCGCGCCGTGGTGCTGTGCTGCCGCGCCATAGGGGAAATCCTACGGCGCGCGCCGCCCGGCGCGAGGGCGCAACGAAGCGGTCAACGGCTGCCGCGGGGGCTAGCGCGTCGCGTAGTCGTGCGTGCCGGCCGCCGTGCGCAGCTGGTGGCGGCCGCGGCCGACGGAGCGCAGCGTGCCGTTGAGGAACTCCTCGAACTCGGCGAGCTTGTTGTCGACGTAGATGTCGCACTCGCCGCGCAAGCGATCGGCCTCGGCGTGCGCCGTGTCGATGAGGCGGGTGGATTCCGCGTTGGCCGCTTGCACCACCTCGTTCTGCGACACCAGGCGCTGCTGTTCCTTGATGCCCTCTTGGACGGCCTTCTCGTAGGAGATGTTGCCGTTTTCGATCAGCCGGTCGGCTTCGGCCTGGGCGCGCCCGACGCTGGCTTCGTACTCGCGTTTCGCCGCGGTGGCGATGCGGATCGACTCCTCGCGGGCTTCACCGAGCATCCGCTCGCTGTGCTGGCGCGCCTCGCTGACCATGCGGTCCGCCTGGGCTTTTGCGTCCGAAAGGATGCGGTCGGCCTCGGCGCGGGCGTGGTTGAGCATCGACTCCGACTCGGTGGTCGCCGACGACACCATGGATTCGGCATGCGTCTTGGCGTCGTGCAGCATCGAATCGCGCGCGTCCAGCACATCCTGGGCGTCGTCCAGCTCGCCGGGGATTGCGTCTTTGATGTCGTCGATCAGCTCGAGGACGTCACCGCGGGGCACCACGCATCCGGCCGTCATCGGCACGCCGCGGGCTTCCTCGACAATGGCGCCCAATTCGTCCAGCGCTTCAAACACTCGATACACGGCCATGCCCTCCTGGCGTCTTGCAAAAGCTCCTGTTGTTACCAGTGTGCCTGGTGTTACGTCTGTGACGGCGGTGGCGAGGCCGGTGTGTCGGGCATTTGCTCGGGGAACAAACGGGAAAACCCCAGCACACCGGCGTTGACCAGATCGTTACCGTCCATATTTGCGGCAGTGCCGGAGTTGGCAAAGTCCGGTTATTTTGCCGTCAGTATATGAGCCTTCGCCAGCATCGATCTTGTTGCCGGCGAAGGTTCAGGCGGTCGGCCCCTAGCGTTTGTCCCAGTCCCAACGCGGGGTGGTCAGCAGGCTCTGGCCGGTGATGCGGGTCTCGCCGAAGTCCTTGTACAGCTCGATGCCGACCGCCGCGTCCTCCAGGAATCCCAGCAGCGAACGCGAATGGGTGACGACAACCACCTGGGTCTGCGACGCCGCCGCGCGGATCAGCGACGCCAGCGGACCCACCAGGCTCGGGTGCAACGAGGTTTCCGGCTCGTTGAGCACCATCAGGGACGGCGCCTGCGGGCTCAGCAGGGCGGCGGCCCACAGGAGAAACCTCAGGGTGCCGTCGGACAGCTCGGCCGCCCGCAGCGGTCGCAGCATGCCGCGCTGGCCCAGCTGCAGGTCGAACAGCCCGTCGTTGGCGACCACCGAGACCGTCGCGCCGTCGAAGGTGTCGGCGACGATGCGGCTCAAATCATCGATTTCGGCCTCGATGATCGTCTGGATGGCGGCGGCCAGATCATGGCCGTCATCGGAGAGCACCGGGGTGCGGGTGCCCACCTGCGGGCGCCGCGCGGGCGCCCCGGCGTCAACCCGGAAACCGTCGTAGAAGCGCCAGCCGCGCAGCCGCTCACGCACGGCGGCGAGTTCGGGAAGCGCTTGCGGGTTGGCATATTCCGCCAGCACGCTGCGATACGACGGCAACGTTCGGCACAGCTCGTCGAAGCCACTGCCCGATTGCGCGCTGACTTCGGCGAAGGTGCGCGTCCTGCGCACCAGGGTGGTCGCCGCCCGCAGTACCGGGCCGACGAACAGCGCCTCTCGCTTGATCTCCGGATCACGCGCGAACGCCGACCGGGCCCGGCCGGTCGACTGCGGCAGCCCGAGATCCACCAGATAGCCGAAATCGTCCGCGGCGAAACCGAGTTCGAGAGACACCGGCCGGTTGTTGCGCGCGGTTCCTTGCGCCTTTCCCGTCCGGCGCGCGGCGCCGAGTTGCTCGGGCCCGGCCCACAGCACGGATTCCAGGCCGCCCTCGCGGGCCAACGACCCGATCACCTCGCCGCGACCGCAATCGGCCAGCAATCGCAGCGCGCGATACAGCGACGACTTTCCGACGCCGTTTTCGCCCGTGATGATCGACAGCCGGCCCAGTGGCAGGATTACTTCCCGCAGCGAGCGGTACCCGCGGATCGCGACCGTTTGCAACACGTGCCCGACTCTAACTTCGCCGACCGACAGCACGCGGGATATACCCCTGTAGGGTATTATCGCCGCAGTATCGCCGCGGAACCAACCGGAGCGGAGGACCAGTGACAGGCAAGGTGCTACCGGCAATCGGGCATGCGTTGGCGTTGGCGGGGTCGATGACGTGGGAGATCACCTGGGCGCTGATCCTGGGCTTCGCGTTGTCGGCGGTGGTCCAGGCCGTGGTGCGCCGCTCAACCATCGTGAGGCTGATGGGCGACGACCGGCCCCGAACGCTGGCTGTGGCAGCGGGGCTGGGAGCCGCGTCGTCGTCGTGCTCCTACGCCGCGGTGGCCCTGGCCCGATCGCTGTTTCGCAAAGGCGCCAACTTCACCGCCGCCATGGCGTTCGAAATCGGTTCCACCAATCTCGTGGTCGAGTTGGGCATCATCCTCGCCCTGCTGGTGGGCTGGCAGTTCACCGCCGCGGAATTCGTCGGCGGCCCGCTGATGATCGTCGTATTGGCCGTGCTGTTCCGGCTTTTCGTGCGCTCTCGCCTGATCGACGCGGCCCGCGAGCAGGCCGAGCGGGGAATCGCCGGATCGATGGAAGGCCACGCCGCCATGGACATGTCCATCCAAGGCGACGGCTCGTTCTGGCGGCGGCTGTTCTCCGGGCAGGGCTTCACCTCCGTTTCGCATGTGTTCGTCATGGAGTGGCTTGCGATCCTGCGCGATCTCGTGCTGGGCCTGTTGATTGCGGGTGCCCTCGCGGCGTGGGTTCCCGAAAGCTTTTGGCAGAGCTTCTTTTTGGCCAGTCATCCGGGCTGGGCGGCGCTGTGGGGACCGCTCGTGGGGCCCGTCGTAGCGATCGTGTCCTTCGTCTGTTCGATCGGCAATGTGCCGCTGGCCGCGGTGCTTTGGAACGGCGGCATCAGCTTCGGCGGTGTCATCGCGTTCATCTTCGCCGACCTGATCATCCTGCCGATCTTGAATATCTATCGGAAGTATTACGGCGTCAAAATGGCGCTGGCACTGCTCGGCACCTTCTACGTCGCGATGGTCGCCGCCGGGTACCTTGTCGAATTGATTTTTGGCACAGCCGATCTCATCCCACACTCCCGCAACGCCACGGTCATGGAAGCGTCGATCTCGTGGAACTACACCACCTGGCTCAACATCGCCTTCCTCGGCCTCACGGCCGTCCTGGTGCTGCGGTTCGTCACCTCAGGGGGACTTCCGATGCTGCGCATGATGGGCGGTTCGCCCGAGGCAGCGCCGGATCAGAGTGGCCACAGCCACCACTAGCGTTCTCGCAGGAAGCGGGAATCCCGTCTCCGGAGAATTTGGTCCTTCATGGCCGTGGAGGCTTCCTTCACGCTGGCTACCTGTCACCGGGCGGCCGGCTCAGAAGTTACCCGCAAACTTGGCCCATCTGTCCGTCATAGGGGCTGGCGCCCTCGCAATCGCCCAGCCGGTATCTGTGCCTGGGGTTATCGCGCTGGAATCCGTCGACGCAGGCCTGGTCGCCAGTGGCAGTGATGATGCTGAAACAGGGATCGGCGTGTGCTTGTGCTGGTGGAATGCAGAGCGGTACCAGCGCTATGGCTGTTGCCGCCGACACGCCCATTAGTGCCCTCTTCACCCTGACCCCTTAATGGCCGCAGTGTCGTTGGCACTTCAGGGTCCCCCAAGATTGTTGCCGTCATGTTCCAAAAGCCAACGAGTTTGTTACAGATTGCTCTCATTTGCTCGCGCGAAGGTGCATCGTTTGAAAACTCGTTGGCGACACCGCTAGGCCCAAATACCTCCCTTGGGCATTTCAAATATTTTGTGCGGCAGCATTTTTCGGTCCGATGCTCACGGAGAACGTCGACGACCCGTATGCAGGAGCGGACTCGTCAGTCCGTGCGATCGGACAACTGTTCGCGCAGTCGGCGATTCACCGGCTCGGGTAGTAGCTCCGACACGTCACCGCCCAGCGTCGCGACCTCTTTGGCCAGCGACGACGACACGAACGAATACCGCGGGGCGGTCGCGACGAAGAAAGTGTCGACGCCGGCGATGTGCTTGTTCATTTGCGCCATCTGCAGCTCGTACTCGAAGTCGGTGCCGGTGCGCAGGCCTTTGACGATGGCCGTCATCCCCCGCGACCTGACGAAGTCGACGACGAGACCTTCTCCGACCTCCACGCGCAGGTTCGGCAGGTGGGTGGTGGATTCTTCGATCATCGCGATTCGCGCGTCGATGTCGAACATGCCCTTCTTGGCGGGGTTGGTCAGGATCGCCACGACGACTTCGTCGAACTGGGCGGAGGCGCGCTCGAAAACGTCGATGTGGCCCAACGTCACCGGGTCAAACGACCCCGGGCATACCGCGCCGCTCATGACCACTGACGCTACACGCTGTCTCACAGCCGTTCGGCCAGCTCCAACCGGGTGTCGCCATAAACGCGCGACGGCCACGACGACCAGCCGGCCGGCCAGCTCAGCGGTGGCCCGGCGGCGGCACGCTCGACCACCGCGACGGTTCCCTCGCGCACCCAGCCGTGCGCGGTCAGTGCGGCCAGGACGGCCTCGATGTCGGCGGCCTCGATGTCGTAGGGCGGGTCTGCGAGCACCAGGTCGACCGGGGCAGGACTCCCGGCCGCCAAAACCGCAGCCACCGGGCCACGGCGCAGCGTCGCCCCGGTGAGGCCCAGCGACTCGATGTTGCGGGCGATGACGGCGGCGCTACGTTGGTCGGACTCCACCAAAAGCGCGGATGCCGCACCGCGGGACAGGGCCTCGAGCCCCAGTGCCCCCGAGCCGGCGTAGAGGTCCAGGACCGCCAGCCCGCTCAGCTCGCGCCGGGCGGTGACGATGTTGAACAGCGACTCCCGGACCCGATCGGTGGTCGGCCGGGTTCCCTTCGGCGGGACCGCGATACGTCGCCCACCGACGATGCCGCCGATGATCCGTGTCACTCGCCGAGGCTCACAAAAGCGTGGACCAATAGTCCCAGAACCGCGCCAAGATCAGCAGAAACACGGCGGTGAACCAGAGCGCGGCGATCGACCATCGCCACTCGAACAGCACCCGCACCACTGCGCGGTCCGTGTTCGCCAGCACCGGGCGCAGCACGACGGAGAAAATCACCACCAGCAGCGAGATGGTGACCACCCAGACCACCATGCAGTACGGGCACAACGCCCCGATTCGGTACAAGCTCTGGAAGATCAGCCAGTGCACGAATACCGCACCGACCAGGGTTCCCACCCCCAGCCCGACCCAATACCATTGGGGCAGAGGAATTTTCGCCACAGCGAGCACACCCGTGACGACCACGACGGTGAAGCCCACGATGCCCAGCAGCGGGTTGGGAAAGCCCAGCAGGGATGCCTGCGGTGTGACCATGACCGAGCCGCACGAGACGATCGGGTTGAAGTTGCACGACGGCACGTAGGACGGATTGAGCAGGATTTTGACCTTCTCCACCGTCAGCGTCAGCGACGCGAACAAGCCGATCGCTCCGGCGATCAGCACCCACCATGCGCTGAGCGCGGGTACGGGCGCTACGGGCGACGATTCCGGCGTCAGGTCGTCGGGGGGCGCGGCGGCTTCTGCTGACACCGCAACCGTCACTACGCCGCGGGGGCGACGGCGTTGTCGAGCCCCGGCACGTCGCCCACGATGGACTTGATCTTGGCGACCAGTGCATCAGGCGTCGTCGGTTCGTAGTTCTCGCCGTTGATCTTGATCGTCGGGGTGGCGGTGATGTTTGCGGCCGCCGCTTCCCCGGTGACCTTGGAGAGGTACTTTCCGCTGTTGATGCAGTCCGGGACCTTGCCCACGACGCCGGCTTCGCGGGCGAGTTCGATCAGTTTCGCGTTGTCGGGAAAGCTGCTGCCGCGTTCGTCGGGTTGGACTCGGGTGGTGTACAGCGCCGTATGGAAGCGGCGAAACGCGTCCATGGACTCATCGGCGACGCACAGCGCCGCCGCGCCCGCCCGCGACGAATAGTTCTGGTTCCTCGAGTTGTCGAGGATGGCAACCATGGCGTAGTCGGCCGCTATCGCGCCGGTGTCGATGAGCTTGGAGACCGTTGGCCCGTAGGTGCGTTCGAAGTTGCCGCACGCCGGGCACAGGAAGTCCTCGTAGAAGGTGACGACGGCCTTGGGGTTGGACGTCCCGGGCTGGGTCACCAGCTTGCTCGACGTCACCCGCACCGTGTCGCCCTCGCCGCTGGCCGCGGCCTTCTTGTCGTGGTGGGTCATCACGATGTAGGAGACGATCGCGACCAGCAGGATGACGACGAAGGCGGTGCCGCCGATCTGGAAGAGTCTGCCGGATTTGCCGGTGCCGGACTTCAAGTCGTATCGAGGGGGACGGTTGGGTTTGTCGGCCACTGGTTCGGTGATCCTTCGGTGCGGGCTTGTGCGTGGGTCGGGCGGCGCGCCTCTACATTACCGGCGGGCGACGGTCAGGCCCGGCTCAGATGAGCGCGCAGGGCCGAGATCAGTTCGCTGGTGGCCGCGGCACTGCCGCCACCAAGCGGGAACAGGTTGGCGAAGCCGTGGGTCAGCGAACCCATGGGCCGCAGGTCCACCGGCGTGCCGGCAGCCCGCAGCGCGGTCGCGTAGCTCTCGCCCTCGTCGCGCAGGGGGTCGAAACCCGCGACCGCGATCAGGGCCGGCGCCAGCCCCGACAGCGACTCGGCCAGTAGTGGGGAAAGCCGCGGATCGGTCCGGTCGAGCGTGGAACGCCGCAGGTATTGCGATTCGAACCAGTCCATGTCCCGTTTGGTCAGCAGGAAGCCGCGGGCGAACAGGCTCATCGACCGGGTCTGCGCGGTGAAATCGGTCCGCGGGTAGAGCAGCCACTGCAGCACCGGCGCGGGTTCCCCCGCGTCGCGCGCCAGCTGGCACACGACGGCGGCGAGGTTGCCGCCGGCGCTGTCGCCGCCCACGGCGACACGCCCGGGAATCGCACCGAGTTCGCCGGCGTGCTCGTATGCCCAGGTGAAGGCGGCGTAGGCGTCCTCCACCGCGGCCGGCGCCACATGCTCGGGGGCCAGCCGGTAGTCCACCGACAGCACGTGGATGCCCGCATCGCGGCTGGTCAACCGGCACAGCGCGTCATGGGTGTCCAGGTCACCGATCGACCAGCCACCGCCGTGATAGAAGACCAGCAACGGCGCCGCCGCACCGTTGGGCGGGCGATAGTGCCGCGCCGCGATCTCACCGCCCGGCCCGGGCAGCGTGATCTCGTCCACCTCGACATGAATCTGCGGACCGGAAAATCTGAGCAGGCCCTCGCGCATCTGGGCGCGGGAGGCCGCCGCGTCGTCGTCGACGACCAGGCCGTCGATGCCGACAACCCGCTGGCCCGTCAGCATCAGCTGGAGCGTCGGATCCAGCGTGTTGCCGTCGATCATGATCGCCCGCCCGCGGACCAGCATCCGCTGGGCGGCCGTCGGGATCCATGGAATGACCTTGACACCGGCCGTGGTGGCCAGGCCCTGCAGGCGGCTGGTCCATCCGATCGGCGCCTGTCTCGCTCCGAGGTCCAGGTCCCACGCGCCTGGCAGACTCTGTGTCATGGCAGCTCCCTTGGTGACGCTGAATGACGGAAATTCGATCCCCGCCGTCGGGCTCGGAGTCTTCCAGATCCCGCCGGCAGACACCGAACAGGCGGTGGCTGCAGCCCTGCGCGCCGGTTACCGACATATCGACACTGCCGCGGCCTACCGCAACGAGCGGGAGACCGGACGCGCGGTTGCCGCCTCCGACGTGCCGCGCGACCAACTGTACGTGGTAACCAAATTGGCGAACCCGGACCAGGGCTACGACAGCACGCTGCGGGCATTCGACGCCAGCATGGACCGGCTCGGGCTGGATTATCTCGATCTCTATCTGATCCATTGGCCGCAGCCGGCGCTGAACAAGTTCGTCGACACCTTCAAGGCATTCGCGCACCTGCGCGACCAGGGCCGTATCCGGTCCATCGGAGTCAGCAATTTCGAACCCGAGCACCTCTCGGTTCTCATCGATGCCATTGGCATCGTTCCGGCGGTCAATCAGATCGAGCTGCACCCACGATTCACCCAAAGTGAATTGCGCGAGGTGCACGCCCAACGCGGCATCGCGACCGAGGCGTGGGCGCCCCTGGGCCAGGGATCGCTGCTGACGCATCCGATGATCACCGCTGTCGCGGCGGAGTGTGGGCGGACAGCTGCCCAGGTGTTGATTCGCTGGCATATTCAGCTGGGTAATATCGTGATTCCCAAGTCGGTCAACCCCGCACGGATTGCGAGCAACCTCGACGTGTTCGATTTCGAACTGAGCGAAAACGAAATGTCGACGATCTCCTCGCTGGACGACGGAACCCGGCTTGGTCCGAATCCACGAACTTTCAATTTCGCAGGTAGGTGAATGACGTTGACTGGCGAGTCGGGCTCGGCCGGATCCTCAGCCATACCCTCGATAGCTCTCAATGACGAGAACACCATGCCGGTGCTCGGCCTGGGCGTCGCCGATCTATCCGACGACGAGGCCGAACGCGCGGTGTCGACGGCGCTGGAACTCGGTTGCCGGCTCATCGACACGGCCTCGGTCTACGGCAACGAAGCCGGGGTCGGGCGCGCGATCGCGGCCTCCGGGATTCCCCGCGCCGAGCTGTTCGTCACCACGAAGCTGGCCTGTGCCGACCACGGCTTGATGAAGGCCCAGGAGGCCTGCAACACCAGCCTGGAGCGCCTCGGCCTGGACTACGTCGATCTCTACCTGATCCACTGGCCGGTGCCGTCGGCGGGCAACTACGTGAACTCCTTCGGCGGCATGATCCAGTGTCGCGGTGAGGGCCATGCGCGCTCGATCGGTGTCTCCAATTTCACCGAGGAGTACCTGACGACCGTCATCGACCTCGCCTTTTTCACCCCGGCGGTCAACCAGATCGAGCTGCACCCGCTGTTCAACCAGGACGAGCTGCGCAAGGTGAACACGCAACACAACGTCGTCACGCAGTCGTACACGCCGCTGGCGCTGGGCAAGCTGAACGACAACCCAACGGTGGCCTCGGTCGCCGGCGAGTACGGCAAGACAGCCGCGCAGGTGCTGTTGCGATGGAACCTGCAACTGGGCAACGCGGTCGTCTTCCGGTCGGCCGACGCCGAGCACATCGCCGGCAACCTCGACGTGTTCGACTTCGAGTTGGCCGCCGAGCACATGGATGCGATCAGCGGCCTCAACGACGGCACCCGGTTGCGCCCGGACCCGGACACCTACGAGGGCCCGTAGCTTGTTGTCGCCGACTGTGAATCTGACGACGGCTGATCGGCGCGTCGCGTAGCAAGATTCACGGTCGGCGACGCGTCTGCTGTTCGGGCGGGTCGGCGACGAGGGCGACACCGGTCATCGCCTCGCGGGTGACGATCGCGACGAGGTCGTCCATGCTCCAGCCCCTGGTGTGGGCGGGCCGGCGGGGCAAGACGAGATAGCGGGTCTCAGCGGTGGAGTCCCAGACACGGATTTCGGTCGACTCGTCCAGGTGCACTCCGAACTCGGCGAGCACCGCGCGAGGCTCGATCACCACGCGAGCCCGGTACTCGGGAGATTTGTACCAGGTTGGCGGAAGACCCAGGAGTGTCCACGGGTAACACGAGCACAGCGTGCAGACGATCACGTTGTGGACACCATCCGTGTTTTCCACGACGACGAGCTCGGTTGGGGCGGTTAAGCCGAGTTCTTCCAAGGCGGCGTTGCCGTCCGCCAGGAGGCGCTCCTTGTACTCCGGGTCGCTCCAGGCGCGGGCTACGACTCGCGCACCGTTGAGCGGACCGATGTCGTGTTCGAGCATCGCGGCGACCGCGTCGATGGCCGCGGGTGTGATCAGTCCCTTTTCCAGCAGGAGTGATTCGATCGCGCGGGTTCGCAGGGCGGGATCCAATTGATCCGAATATTGTTGTCTGTCTTGATGATTCATGCTGGATCCAAATAGCTTTCCCACAGTCCGAGCTGGATTTTCAAATTGGGCTCTGCGGTGTCTCCCCACAGCTCGCGACTGTCGAAGCTCACCGTGTAGACGCGTTGCGGGTTCTCGCCCATGCCATGTGCGTCGGTGTCGGGAAACACCGCGGCGGAATGGACGTGGGCGACGACGCCGCGACGACCGCGCACATAACGGGGCAGCCTGGTGTGACCGCGGGGATGAATATTGCATGCGATGACCTCGTCGCCCACTGCGAACCGGCCCGGATGATCGGCCTCGCGGCGGTTACTCGGTTCACCGCCTCGTGTCGGCGGTCCCGGTGTGCCGGGCGAGTGAACGTCGCCGCTGCCGCCTGGCGGGTCTCCACCGCCGGTGAGCCGCTCGGTGCGATCGCGGATCTCGGCCGGGCCTAAGAGACCGCGGTCCACCAGCGCCCCTTCCAGCCCGTCAAGGTGGCGACCGAAGTAACCGTCCCGCAAGTAGCGAAGCGGCGGCAGGCTCTCGATGGCATAGCGCAACACGCCGCCACCGCCGAGGTGGCCCGCGACGAGCAGCGCCATCGTCATGGCCTCCACGCGACCCTCCCACGGGGCGTGAAATACCGGCTCGTCCTGTGGCCGCGGAATGCGTCCGAAGGACTGCATTCCGCCCAGGTCGTGTGCTCCGTTCACGGACCGATCCCCTTCGCGCCGGCTCGTGATCGCCTGCCGTTCAGTGCTTTTAGCGTCAAAAGCCGATTATGTCTACATCTGTAGACATATCGACGGTAACACCGTGTCATCCCCTTGTCTACAGTCGTAGACACACTCGGAGGAAACCGTGGGAAACGTGTAGGGTCAGCCCGCCGGGCAGGTGGCCGCGGCCCGGCGCAGCACGTCGGTCGAGGGCTGATCGACGGGCAACTGGTAACCGCGCAGCACGGCGATGAACTGCATGGCGTACTGGCACGCGAAGGCGGCGTTCGGCGGCATCCACTGGGCCGGCGGCGAATCGCCCTTGTCCTGGTTGGCCTGCCCCTCGACGGCCAGCAGGTTGGCCGGATCGTTGGCGAAGCGCCGGCGCTCGGGCTCAGGCCACGCGTAGGCCCCCATGTCCCAGGCGTAGGCGAGCGGGACGATGTGGTCGATCTGCACCGATTCGCCGACCTTGGCGCCGCGCTGAAACGCGACGGTGGCGTTGGTGTACGGGTCGTGCAGGGTCCCGCTGGCCACCGCAGTCGGGCAGCGCTTGACCGACACGTATGTCTTGTCGA
The DNA here is from genome assembly GCF_001954275.1 of Mycobacterium sp. IS-836. Lineage (GTDB taxonomy): Bacteria > Actinomycetota > Actinomycetes > Mycobacteriales > Mycobacteriaceae > Mycobacterium. The sequence goes on from NZ_MBEU01000056.1 coordinate 42,045, forward strand.
CGAGATCGCGGTCGAGGATGTCGTCGCGGGTGTCGCACCCGTTGTGGCCCAACGGGGCATCATTGTCGTCGTCCCACGCGTCGCCGTACGCCGCCCTGCGGTAGTCGTAGCGGTGGATCCGCTGCGGCAGCACGGGTATGCCCGCCAGCACGTCGGCGCCGGGCTGCACGGTCGGGACGTCCGCGCGGGCGGCGACTTCGGCGCGCTTGGCCGCCGAGGAGCCCAGCGTCTGGTAGGCGACCAGCACCGCGAGCGCCGCCGCGAGCGACAACCACAGCAGCACTTTGCGATTCACGACTTGTCCAGGTATTCGATGCGTTCGGTGTCGGTGAACCGCGCCGCCAGCACCTCCAGCCCAGGATGCGAATGTCCGTCCTCGTAGGCGCGCGCGCAGAAGTCCCGCGCGGCCTCGATGTAAGTCAGATGGTCGGCCAGCGACAGCAGCCGCAGCCCGATCGCCTTGCCGGACTGGTTGCGGCCCAACACATCTCCTTCGCGGCGTTCCTTGAGATCGAGGTCGGCCAGGGCGAACCCGTCCATTGTTGCGGCAACGGCGGACAACCGGTGACCGGCCGGCGAGCGCGGCGAAGCCCAGCTGGCAAACAGGCACAGGCTCGGATGCTCGCCGCGGCCGATGCGACCCCGCAGCTGATGTAACTGGCTGATTCCGAACCGATCGGCGTCCATCACCAACATGACCGTGGCGTTGGGGACGTCCACGCCCACCTCGATGACGGTGGTGCACACCAACACATCGATCTCGCCGGCGCGAAAGGCGGCCATAGCGGCGTCCTTCTCCTCGCCGGACAGCCGCCCGTGCATGAGCCCGAGCCGCAGGTTCGCCAGCTCGCCGGAACGCAGTCGGGCGTAGAGGCCTTCAGCGGTTTCCGGCGGTCGGGCGTTCTGGTCCTTCTGCTCCCCTTGCTGCGAGTCGCCTTTCGGCGGCTCGTCCGATTCGTCGATCCGGGGTGCCACCACATAAGCCTGGCGGCCGGCGGCGACCTCTTCGATGATGCGCTGCCAGGCACGGCCGAGCCAGGCGGGTTTGTCGTTGATGAAGATCACGTTGCTGGTGATGGGCTGGCGCCCGCGCGGAAGTTCGCGCAGCGTCGAGGTTTCCAGGTCCCCGTAGACGGTGAGCGCAACGGTGCGCGGGATCGGCGTGGCCGTCATCACCAACAGGTGTGGCGTGATGCCGGCACGAGCCTTGGCGCGCAACTGATCTCGCTGCTCCACCCCGAACCTGTGTTGCTCGTCGACCACCACCATGCCCAAGTTGTGAAAGTCCACCGCATCCTGCAGCAGCGCATGGGTGCCGACGACGATGCCGACCTGACCGCTGGCGATCTCGTCGCGGACCTGCTGCTTGTGAGCAGCGGTCATCGAACCGGTGAGCAGCGCCACCGTGGTGGCGTTCTCGGCCCCACCCAGCTGGCCGCCCATCGCCAACGGCCCCAGGACGTCGCGGATCGACCGGAGATGTTGTGCGGCAAGCACTTCCGTCGGCGCCAGCAGCGCACACTGGTAACCGGCGTCCACCATCTGCAGCATCGCCAGCACCGCGACGATCGTCTTGCCCGAGCCCACCTCACCCTGCAGCAGCCGGTTCAGTGGGCGGGTCGCGGCCAGCCCGTCGGACAACACCGCAAGCACCTCGCGCTGTCCCGCCGTCAGCTCGAAAGGCAACCGCCGCAGCAACTCCGCCGCCAGACCGTCCGGGCGCGGCGCGGCCGGCGGGCCCGACTCGGAGAGCTCACCGTGGCGGCGGGCGACCAACGCCCACTGCAGGCCGACGGCCTCGTCGAACGTCAACCGCTGCCGTGCGCGCTCCCGCTCTTCGCCGCTTTCGGACAGATGGATGGCGCGCAGCGCCTGGTCCTCGGAGATCAGGCCGAACCGGTCGCGCAGTTCGGCGGGCAGCGGATCGGGCACGGGATCCAGGACGTCGAGCACCTGGCGGACGCAGGCGAAGATGTCCCAGCTCTGCAGCTTCGCGCTGGCCGGATAGATCGCAAAGAAGCGGCGCTCGTACACCTCCACCACTTCTTCGCCGCTGGCGGCGTGCGATGCGTTGGCAATGGTTTTCAGCGACTTCGTGCCGCGGTTGCGTCCGTCCGGCGAGTCGAGGATCAGAAACGCCGGATGCGTGAGCTGCATGACGTTCCGGAAAAACCCGACTTCCCCGGAGAGCATCACCTTCGTGTCCTTGGTGAGGTCCTTCTTGATGTAGTTCGCGTTGAAGAATGTGGCGGTCACCCTGCCACGTCCGGAGCCGACGGTGATGCGGTGACACAGCTTCTTCCGGTTCTTCTTCATCGGGAACGTCTCGGTGGCGGTGATCGTGTCGACGATCGTGATGTGCTCGCCGGTTTCCGGCCGCTCGTCCTCCGCACCGCGCACGGCGGCGCCCTCGGTGTAGGCGCGCGGGTAATGCCGCAGCAGGTCGTCGACGGTCCGGATGCCGAAGACGTCGTCGAGATCGCCCGCGGCCTTGGCGCCCACGATGTAGTCCAGCCGGTCACCCAGTGACACCACGGCTACTCGACCCCGATCAGCAGGGCGTCGCCGCGATGGCCGGTGGGGTAGATCACCAGCTCGGTCCCCGGATGGTGGTCATGCACATGCTGTTGCAGGATGTCGCCGACAGCGGCGGCTTCGGTTTCGATGCCGGCCCCGACCAGCACCGTCACCAGATCGCCGCCCGACGCCAGCAGCAGATCGAGCAGGCCGATCGCCGCCCCGGCCGCATCGGCCGCCACGATCAGCACCTCGTCGCCCGCGATGCCCAGGCCGTCACCGGGCTGGCAGCGACCGGCCCAGGTCAGCGCGCTTTCGGTCGCGATGCGCACCGATCCGTGCCGGGCGGCCCCGGCGGCGCGGGCCATCGTGTAGCCGTCGTCGACGGCCTGGCGATCGGTTTCGTGCACGGCCAGCGCGGCCAGCCCCTGCACCATCGAGCCGGTCGGTATCGGCACCACGTCGATGCCCCACCCGATGGCGGTGGTGCAGCCGGCGACCAGCTCCTCGGCGGCCACATAGCCGTTGGGCAGCACCATGACCTGTGCGGCGCCGGTGTCGACGAGCGCGCGCACCAGCTGGTGGGCGCTGATATCCGTGGCCGGGTCGTCCGCCTCGCGACCTGGTTGCAGCACGCAGGCGCCCTCACCGGCGAACAGCTCGGCGGCGCCGTCGCCGTCGACCACGGCCAATACCGCCCGCTCCCGCGTCCAGCTGCCCGCCGGCAGCCCGGTGACGCCGGAGCTCAGGGCCGAGACCACGATCCGGCTCGGCCGCCCGCCCGCCAGGCCCGCTTCCACCGCGGCGCCGGCGTCGTCGGTGTGCACGTGCACCGAGTAGGTGCCGGGCGCGGTCGCGGGCGCGATGGCCACGGAATCACCCAATTCCGAGAGCCGGTCCCGCAGCGCGTCCGCCGCCGCGGGATCGCACCCGTCCAGGCGGTACATCACCTCGAACTGCGGCGCGGGGCGTTCGGCGGGGGCTTCCGGCTGCGGCGCGCGGGGCGCCAACTCGTACACCGTGCGGGCGGGCGCCTGCCCGATGACGGTGCTGCGCAGCGCGTCCAACAGGACCAGCAGGCCCCTTCCCCCGGCATCGACCGCACCGGCATCGGCGAGGACGTCGAGCTGTTCGGTGGTTTTCTCCAGCGCGACGACCGCCGCGTCGCCGGCGGCGGTGATCGCCGGGCCCAGCCCGTCGTCCGCGCATTCCTCGACGGCCTCGGCCGCGGCCCGCAGGACCGAGACGATGGTTCCCGGGACCTCCTGCCCGCCCATCGAGGCGATGACCAGATCGACGCCGCGTTGCAGCGCGCCGGCCAGGGTCGCGGCATCCATATCGGCCAATTCACCGCCGCGGTCGGCAGCCGCGCCGGCGGTGACATCGGCGATACCGCGCAGGATCTGGGACAGGATCACGCCGGAATTGCCGCGGGCCCCGTTCAGCGCCCCGGCCGACAGGGCGCCCGCGACGCGGGCCACGCATCCGGAGCCGCCGTCGGCGCGCGCGTTGGCCTCGGCCAGGGCGGAACGCATGGTGAACAGCATGTTGGCGCCGGTATCGGAATCGGCGACCGGGAACACGTTGAGCCGGTTGATCTCGTCGAGGTGGGTGATCAGGTCGCTGACGGCGGTGTGCGCCCAGTCGCGCAGGGCCACCGCGTCCAGCAAACGATCCCGCGACGACGTGCTCAGGGTGACCCACCTCCTCGGAGCCTCACTCGAGTAAACCGGCATATTGAGCCTAGCCAGCGCGGGCGACGGCGCCGGTCGTTGACGCCGGTGGACTGTTGACCGTTTTGGTGGTTGCCCGCAGCAGTCGGTATTCTGGGCTGGCCCGGGTCAGCCTGGGCCGTCCCGGCTCGTCGAGATCCATCCTGAGTGCCGGGCCCCCGAATTTTGAGGAGCTTGAAGAATGGCCGCTGTGTGCGATATCTGCGGGAAAGGCCCCGGCTTCGGTAAGTCGGTGTCGCACTCCCACCGCCGCACCAGTCGCCGGTGGGACCCCAACGTCCAGACCGTGCACGTCGTGACGCGTCCCGGCGGCAACAAGCAGCGGATCAACGCCTGCACGTCCTGCATCAAGGCCGGCAAGGTCGTCCGCGGCTAGCGAGCCGCATCACGGGTGGCGAACGCGCGCCGGTAGTCCGACGGCCTCAAGCCGACCGCACCCGAGAACAATCGGCGGAACGTGCCGGTGTCCCGGTAGCCCACCGACCGCGCGATCTGCTCGATGCTGAGGTCCGTCGCTTCCAGGAGCTGCTTCGCCCGGGACACCCGCGCCGCCTGGACGAAGTCCAGCGGCGTCTGACCGGTCTCGGCCCGGAATCGCCGAAGCATGGTGCGGGTGCTCACATGGTGTGCGGCCGCGAGCGCGGCCAGGTTGTACTCCCGATCCAGGTTGGCCAAGAGGTCGCGCCGCACATGGGTCGAGAACCCTTGCCGCACACTCCCATCGAGGGTCTCGTCGATGTAGGGCGACTGCAGCGCGCGGCCCGGTGTGGTCAGGGTGATCTTCGATGTGGTGCGGGCCACGGTGGCGCCCGCGCGCAAGCGGACGAGATGTAGCGCCAGGTCAAGTGACGCGCTGAACGCGCCGGTCGTCGTGATCGGCCCGTCTTCGATCAGGAGCGCATCACGGTCCACGATCGCCTCGGGGTGACGCCTGCCCAGCTCGTCGGCGAACAGCCACGCGGTCGTCGCGCGCCGTCCGTCGAGCATGCCGGCCGCGCCCAGGAGGAAAGCACCGACGCAGATGCTCGCGGTCGGGATGCCCCGCGCCGCAACCCGTCGAAGGAGCGCGATCTCGTCCCCCCACGTCTCGAGCCGGCCGTCGATGTCCTGAACCGGGCTGAGGTCGAATCCCGGAATCACGAGGAGGTCGAGGCCGTAACGCATTCGCGGAGCCCGCATTTCGATTCCGCCGCTCGCGGACACGGCGCCCGGGCGAGCGGCATGCAGCGTCGTGATGAACGGAACCGGTTGGCCGTTGAACTCCGCGACACGGTTGGCCAGGGTGAGCACGTCGAGCACGGCGAACGCCTCGGATGCGAAGCAATCCCGGTAGACGAGAATGCCCACCCGGCTGGCCGCATCCGCCATGTGGCGACAATAGCCGCTTTAGTGGCATTTTCGCCACTCGTGTCGTCCTCCTCCGCCCCCCACCATGAAAGGCACGTGTTGATGACGAGGAGGAAGACATGCGGCTGACGGTCGTGTTGTTCGACGGGTTCACGGCGCTGGACGTCGTGGGCGGCTACGAAGTGCTTGCCAACGTCCCGGGCATGGAGGTCGAATTCGTCGCGGCGGCCCCTGGCGTGATCGCGGCCGACACCCGCCGCCTCGGGCTGCTCGCCTACCGCGGCATCGATGCCATCGCCTCGACCGACATCCTTTACGTGCCGGGCGGACCGGGCGTCTGCGCGGCACTCGCCGACCCGGGGCTCCTCGGTTGGCTGGCGCGGATGCACGCGGCGACCACGTGGACCGTCGGGATCTGCAACGGGGTCGCGCTGTTGGCGGCCGCCGGGATCCTCGACGGCGTCAGCGTAACCACCAACTGGGGCTGGCGGGATCGGGTGGCGTCGTACGGCGTCGACGTCGTCCCCGACCGCTTCCACCGCGACGGGCGGATCGTCACCGGCGCCGGTGTTTCGGCAAGCATCGACGCGGGGCTCTTCCTCGCGGGGCTGATCGCCGGTGACGAGATGGCGCGCCTGGTACAACTCGGCATCGAGTACTTCCCCGCACCGCCGGCGTTTGCCCGTACGGCCGTCACCGAAGTGCCCGACTCCGAGAAGCAGCTCCTGCTGGCGTTCGAGAGCGGTCCCGCGATCGAACGGCTCGCGACCGCCGAGCCGCCCTGGTCGGGGGTGACGGCATGACCCGCATCGAACCCGTGCACGCCGATGCCGCGCTTCCTGCCTTCGACACCGCGCGGCGTCGATACGGTTGGCTGCCGAACACCATCCGGGTCATGGCGCGGGGAACCAACGCGGCCGATCTCTACCTCGCGGCGGGCGAATTCAACGCTCGGGGCGCAGTTTTGCCGCTGGCCCGCGAGCGCATCGCGATCCATGTCGCCGAGACGAACGGATGCGAGTACTGCCGGACGGCGCACACCCTCGCCGCACGCGCGCTCGCCCGTCCGGGCCATGCCGACAATCAAAGCGTCGACGCCCAGGTCGAGTTCGCTACGCGCATGCTCCGCAGCCGCGGCCGGCTGAGCGACGAGGACCTCGACCACGCGCGCGCGGCGGGGATCGACGCGCAAACCATGATCGACATCGCCGCGGTCATCGCGGAAAACATGCTCGGGAATCTGATCAACAACCTCGCGCGCACCGAACTCGACGCGATGCTGCGGCAGCGGATGACGGAAGGAACCGCATGAGCGTCGATACCCTGATCGAGCGTAACGCCCGGCGCGCCGAGGCCCTGTCCACCGCCGACCGCTCGCTCACCCCGGCACTGCGGACCATCGTCGTCACGTGCGCCGACCATCGCGTCGACCCGTCCCACGTACTCGGTCTGCAGCCCGGCGACGCGATCGTGCTGCGCAACCCCGGCGGCCGTGTCACCGCCGATGTGCTGCGAAGCCTCCTGGTCCTCGCCACCGTCGCCGCCGTCGAGGGCATCGACGCGGCGTTCGAGATCGTCGTCATGCACCACACCGACTGCGGGCTCGCTCGGCTCGACACCCCGGAACACGCCGCACTGGTCGCCGACTACATCGGCATCAACGAGGACGACGTGGCGAAGGTGACCGTCGCCGATCCTTGGCACGCGGTGAACTACGACGTCCACGTCCTGCGCGAGGTCGTGCGTGCGCCGGGAACGACGGTCACCGGCCTGGTTTACGACCTCGACTCCGGCACGGTGCGACGCTCGGAGTGAATGCCGCCGATTGCCCGTCAGCCCCGGACAACGATCACGGTCTTGCCGGGCCGCCGAACGGCGCGCTGACCGCTTTCGAACGCTTCCCGACCCTGCTCGAGTGGGAATGTCGCCGCGATTTCGACGCGCAGCCGGCCGCTGTCGACGAGGGCCGCGAGCTCACCGAGCTGGTCTCGATTGGGCTCGACGATGAAGAACGTCGCCCTGATCCCGTATTCGTCGGCTTTGCCCGCGGGCGGGGGCGCCGACAGGGTGATCAACCGCCCGCCCCGGCGCACCACCGAAAAGGATCGGTCCAGCGTCTCGCCTCCGACGGTGTCGATGACGACGTCGTAGGTATCACCGGTTTCCTCGAACCGTTGCGTTCGAACGTCGATCACGCGCTGTGCGCCGAAGCCGCGCAGCAGTTCGCCCGCGTCGCTGCGCACGGTGGCGGTGACCTCCGCGCCGAGGATCGCGGCCAGTTGCACCGCTAGGGCGCCGACCCCGCCGGCGCCGCCGTGGACCAACACGGCCTCCCCGGGTTGCACCGCGGCCTGGTCGACCAACGCTTGCAGGGCGGTGAGCCCGGCCAGCGGCAAGGCGGCGGCGACGACATGTGAGACCGCCGACGGCTTGGCGGCCAGCTCGGCCGCGGGAACGGCAACGAAATCCGCTGCCGCGCCGTCGCGGTCGAATCCGATCAACCCGTACACCTCGTCGCCGGGCGCGAAATCCCCGACGCCCGTGCCGATGTCGGAGACGACGCCGGATACCTCGTGCGACGGGATCACCGGAGTTCGGCTGACGCCGTCGCGGGTCCACGTTTCGTCCCATGTCAATTCGTCGAACGTGATGGCCGCGGCGTGTACCGCCACGACGACTTCGCCGGCGCCCGCGACCGGCGCCGGCGCCCGCTCGACCACGAGTACCTCCGGTCCGCCCCTGCGGTGCGCCCGCAGCGCCGTCATTTCGCTCACGGCAGCCGCCAATCGACGGGCTCGGCGCCCATGCCAGCGAGCAGCTCGTTAGCGCGGCTGAACGGCCGCGAGCCGAAGAACCCGCGCGACGCCGACAGCGGCGACGGGTGCGGCGACTCGATCGCCACGCAATCCCCTTCGGCCAGAATGGGTTTGAGCGTCGACGCGTCGCGGCCCCACAGGATGGCCACCAGCGGCCGGGACCGCTCGACCAGGGCGCGAATCGCGCATTCCGTCACCGCTTCCCAGCCCTTGCCCCGATGCGACGCCGGGTTGTTGGGGCGCACCGTCAGCACCCTGTTGAGAAGCAGCACGCCGCGCTGCGCCCAAGGCGTCAGGTCGCCGGACGAGGGCTGGGGATGGCCTAGGTCGGCGCTGTACTCGTCGAAGATATTGGCCAGGCTTCGCGGCAGCGGACGCACCTCGGGGGCCACCGAAAAGCTCAGGCCCACAGCGTGTCCCGGTGTCGGGTAGGGGTCTTGGCCGACGATCAGCACCCGGACGTCGTCGAAGGGAAACGTGAAGGCGCGCAACACGTTCGGCCCGGCGGGCAGATACCTGCGCCCCGCGGCGATCTCGGCGCGCAGGAATTGCCCCATCTGCGCGACCTGCTCGGCCACCGGCTCCAGCGCGGTCGCCCACCCCTGCTCGACGAGTTCCTTCAACGGGCGCGCGGTCACCGCAGTCCCTGCACCAGCAGCACCACCGTGTCCGCGCCCGCGCGCCGATCCTTCGCGATGTCCTCGTATTCGGGCGATTGCACAAAAGCGTGGAACGCCGCCTCGTCGGGAAACGACATCAACACCACCTTCTCGCGGTCCCACTGCCCCTCGGCGACCTTCGGCGACTCGTCGGCGGCCAGCAGTGTTCCGGTGTGACGGGCGAAGACCTCCATGAACCTCGCCTGGTAGCGGTCGTAGACCGCCCGGTCGGTGAATTTCAGCTGGGCGATCGCGTAGACGGTCACGGCGCCACACTAATACGACTGCCATCCGGCGTAGCCGCTCCACTCCGCTCCGTCGACGAGCACCCGGGCCGGCCCGTCGAGCACCCGGCCGACGACGCGCCAGCCGGCCGGCGCCGGGCCGGCGAAACAGGCCGCCAGGGCGTGGTCCTCGCCGCCGGCCAGCACCCACGACCATGGGTCGGCGCCCACGGCAGCCGCCGCGGCGGCCAGCGCGTCGCGGTCCACCGCCAGGGCGGCGGTGGACAGGTCGATCCCCACCCCGGACGCCGTGGCCACGTGGCGCAGGTCGGCCACCAGACCGTCGGAGACGTCGATCATCGCCTCCGCGCCCGCGCTCGCGGCCGTGGCTCCCGCGCCGTACGGCGGCTCGGGTACCAGGTGACGACGCCGAAGCTCGTCGAACCCACCAATGCCGTTGTGCCACAGGGCATATCCCGCAGCCGAGCGACCCAACTCGCCGGCGACGGCGAGCACCGAACCGGCGTGGGCCCCCGATCGCAGCACCGGCGCGCGTCCGTCCAGGTCGCCCAGCACGGTCACCGACAACACCCACTGGGGGCAGCTGACCAGATCACCGCCGGCGATGCCCGCGCCGATCCGCGCGGCCTCGTCCCACAGCCCGTCGACGAGCGCGTCCACGTCCGCCGCGCGGGTGTCACCCGGGGCGCCGAAGCCGACGACGAACGCCGTGGCCCGCGCGCCCATCGCCTCGATGTCGGCGGCGTTCTGCGCGACCGCCTTGCGGCCGACGTCGTGGGGCGTCGACCAGTCCAGCCGAAAGTGCCGGTCCTGCACCAACACATCGGTCGAAACCACGGTGCGGCCGTCGCCCGCCGACACCAGCGCCGCGTCGTCGCCGGGCCCGAGCAGCACCCCGTCGGGTTGCCGGCGTCCCCGCACCAACCGATCGATGACCGCGAATTCGCCGAGCCGTGCCAGCGTGGGGAACTCCCCCGATGCTCCGAAGTCAGAGTCCACGCACGCCACCTCCTCGGGCCACTCTGGGGTCGCCCCGACCTGCGGTAAGTTGGGTCTTTGCCCGACCGCGCCAGTGTAGGAGACAGGAGGTGCGCGGGCGGTGACGACCGACCCCAATACCGCAACCGATCTCGGCGGACCTCCGCGCGCCGCGATGATCGCCGCGGTCGCGCTGGCAGTCGCGGCGATCGGCGCGATCCTGGTCATCGCGGCGAACCGCGAGGCGCCACCACAACCCGTCGCCATTCCGGCCGTCCCCGCGCCGCAGGCCGCCAGCGCCGCATGCAAGGCGCTCACGGACGCGCTGCCGCAACGGCTGGGTAACTATCAGCGCGCGCCCGTCGCGCAGCCCGCGCCGCAGGGCGTGGCCGCCTGGCGGTCCGGACCCGATAGCCAGCCGCTGGTGCTGCGGTGCGGACTCGACCGCCCCGCCGAATTCGTCGTGGGATCCCCGATCCAGGCCGTCGACCGGGTGCAGTGGTTTGAGGTGGGCGCCCAGCAGCAATCCGCCGGCGACTCGGGCAGATCCACTTGGTACACCGTGGACCGGCCGGTGTACGTCGCGTTGACACTGCCGTCGGGGTCGGGGCCGACACCGATCCAGCAGCTCTCCGAGGTCATCGACCACACGATCGCGGCGGTGCCGATCGACCCGGCCCGTCCGGATTAGTGAGCCCGTTAGCGCAGACCCACGCCCCGCGCCAGCGCGGTCTCCACCATGGTCGCGAGCAGGGTGGGATAGTCGACGCCGCTGGCGGCCCACATCCTCGGGTACATCGAGATCGTGGTGAATCCCGGCATTGTGTTGATCTCGTTGATCACCGGCCCGTCGTCGGTTAGGAAGAAATCGACGCGGGCCAGGCCCTGGCAGTCGATGGCCTTGAACGCCCGGATCGCCAATTGGCGTATCGCATCGGCGATCTCGTCGTCGACCTTCGCTGGAACGTCCAATTCGGCTGCGTCGTCGAGGTATTTGGTCGCGAAGTCGTAGAACGAGTCCTCGCGGCCGCGCACCCCGGCCACCCGGATCTCCCCCAAAGTGCTGGCTTCCACTGTGCCGTCGGGCATTTCGAGCACACCGCACTCCAGCTCACGGCCGCTGATCGCCGCCTCAACGATCACCTTCGGATCGTGCCGGCGAGCGGTCGCCACCGCGGCCGGCAGCTCGTCCCAACTCGACACCCGGGTCACGCCGATCGACGAGCCGCCCCGCGCGGGTTTGACGAACACCGGCAGACCCAGCCGCTCGCACTCATCGAGGGGCAGCGCAGCCTGCGCTGGGCGCAGTACCGCGTGCGGGCCGACCGGAAGTCCTTCGGCGGTAAGCAGTTTCTTGGTGAATTCCTTGTCCATACCGACCGAACTGGACAGCACGCCGGCGCCGACGTAGGGCACACCGGCCAGTTCGAGCAGTCCCTGGATCGTGCCGTCTTCGCCGTACGGGCCGTGCAGCACCGGAAAGACCACGTCGACCGACGCCAGGACTTCACCGGCCTTGTCACCGGCACCGGCCCGGAGCGACACCAGCTGGCCGCCGCGCCGCGGATCGGCCGGCAGCGCCAGCTCGGTGCCCGAGGCGGTCGTCACCCCGGGCAGCTGCCGGTCGGTGATCGCCAGCGCGTCCGGGTCGCCGTCGGTGAGCACCCACGAACCCTCCGGGGTGATGCCGATCGCGACCACCTCGAAACGCTGCGGGTCGAGGTTGCGCAGAATGCTGCCGGCGGACACGCACGAGATGGCGTGCTCGTTGCTGCGCCCGCCGAAGACGACGGCGACGCGCACGCGGTCGCTGGCACTCACAACCTGGAGAGGCTACCGGGTGGAGCGCCCTCGGGTCGGGCGCCGGGCCGCTAGCTGGGGTTTCATTCGGGCTTGGTGCTGCGGCCCAGCAACAGGGCCATCGCCTCGTCCACCGAGAGCCCCTTGTGACAGACCCGGTGCACGGCTTCGGTCAATGGCATCTCGACGTCGTAGCTGGAGGCCAGCGCCAGCACCGCCTCGCACGAGGTCACCCCCTCGACGACGTGCCCGTCCCTCGCCTGCATCGCCGATTCCATGGTTCCGCCGCGGCCCAGGCACTCGCCGAAGGACCGGTTACGCGAATGCGGCGACGTGCACGTGGCCACCAGGTCGCCCACCCCCGCCAGGCCGGCCAGCGTCGCGCCCTTGGCGCCCAACGCCATCCCAAGGCGCATGATCTCCGCCAGGCCGCGGGTAATGATCGCCGCCACGGTGTTTTCGCCGAGGCCGACGCCGACCGCCATCCCGCAAGCCAGCGCGATGACGTTCTTGCACGCCCCACCGATCTCGGTGCCGACCACATCGCTGTTGGTGTACGGGCGGAAGTACCCGCTGTTCAGCATCCGCTGCACGGCGACGGCGCGGCCGGAGTCACTGCACGCGACAACCGTAGCGGCGGGCTGACATTCGGCGATCTCGCTGGCCAGGTTCGGTCCCGAAATCACTCCGACCTGTGCGGGGTCGACGCCCGTCACCGAAACGATGACCTGACTCATCCGCATCAGGGTGCCCAGCTCGATGCCCTTCGCCAGGCTGACCAGCGTCGCGCCGTCGGGCAACCAGGGCGCCCAGTGCTCGAGGTTGGCCCGCATCGTCTGCGCGGGCACCGCCAGCAGCACCGTCGACGAGCCGGCCAGCGCCTCTTTGGCATCGGCGGTGGCGCGGATGCCACCCGGCAGCAACGTCCCGGGCAGATAGGCGGGGTTGTATCGGGTGACGTTGATCTGCTCGGCGATCTCGGATCGCCGGGCCCAGAGCGTGACCCGCGCGTCCGGTCCTCCGGCGTCCACCAGCACCTTGGCCAGGGCGGTGCCCCACGCACCGGCGCCCATCACCGCGACGGCGCCCTCTGAACCGGGCATCGTGCTGGCCATTTACCACCCCGTCTGTCGTCGAGACCGTGTGCGGCGCCGCCTTCTGATCGCGTTGCCGGCGCTTCAGATTAGCCCGAGGCGGCATCGCGGGAATCGGCGCTGGCAGGATGGCCTCATGAGCGGCACACGCGCCGACGGCGCGGGCGAAAACGCAGCTGACGTTGCCCTGATCATCGCCGTCAAGCGGTTGGCCGCCGCCAAGACCAGGCTGGCCCCGGTGTTCTCGGCGCAAACCCGGGAGAGCGTGGTGCTCGCCATGTTGGTCGACACCCTGACCGCCGCGGCGGGCGTCGCATCGGTGGGCTCGATCACGGTCATCACACCCGACGACGCCGCGGCCGCGGCCGCGGCCGACCTCGGGGCGAACGTGCTGGCCGACCCGACACCCGAGGGACATGAAGACCCGCTGAACAACGCGATCGGCGCCGCCGAACGCGCGGTGGCCCGGTCGTTCTCGAATGTCGTTGTGCTGCAGGGCGATTTGCCGGCGCTGCAGACGCAAGAACTGGCCGAGGCGATCGCCGCCGCCCGGCAACATCGACGCAGCTTCGTCGCCGACCGGCTGGCGACCGGTACCGCGGCGCTGTGCGCGTTCGGTTCGTTTCTCGAGCCGCAGTTCGGGCCGGATTCCTGCGCGCGGCACCGCCGTTCGGGTGCGATCGAGTTGACCGGCGCGTGGCCAGGCCTGCGCTGCGACGTTGACACACCCGCCGACCTGGCGGCCGCACGCCACCTCGGGGTCGGCGCGGCGACAGCCCGTGCCGTCGCGCGGCACTGAGAGATGAAGTCCGATCCGGCGCGACAGCGAACCTGTCCGGCGGATGAACGACGCGCCAACGACGGATGGATGTCTGTCGGGCGCTAGCAGCACCAGCGGGTGATGCGGGATGATCGCATGGTGACCGAAACCGAAGCCGAGGCGCGCCTCGCAGAAACGGCATGGCAACCGGATGGTTCGGCGCTGGCCGCACCCCCGGCCGCGACCCCCGCAGCGATCAGCGATGCGCTGCCGGAGGACCGCTACCTCAACCGGGAACTGAGCTGGCTGGACTTCAACGCGCGCGTGCTCGCGCTGGCCGACGACAACTCGCTGCCTCTGCTGGAGCGGGCCAAATTTCTGGCGATCTTCGCTTCCAATCTCGACGAGTTCTACATGGTTCGGGTCGCCGGGCTGAAGCGCCGCGACGAGATGGGGCTGTCGGTCCGCTCGGCCGACGGTCTGACCCCGCGTGAGCAATTGGCCCGCATCGGAGAGCAGACGCAGCGAATCGCGACGCGGCACGCCCGCGTGTTCCTCGATTCGGTGCGGCCGGCCCTGGCCGAGGAAGGCATACACATCGTCACGTGGGCCGACCTGGAGCAGGCCGAGCGCGACGAACTGTCGACCTATTTCAACGAGCAGGTCTTCCCCGTACTGACACCGTTGGCCGTCGATCCCGCCCACCCGTTCCCGTTCGTGAGCGGACTGAGCCTGAATCTGGCGGTCACGGTGAAGCAACCCGAAGACGGCGGTCAGCACTTCGCGCGAGTCAAGGTGCCCGACAACGTCGATCGCTTCGTCGAACTCGGCAACCGCGAACCGGCCCGAGAGGGCTCCGGCGAAGCGCACGCCATGATCCGGTACCTGCCGATGGAAGAGCTGATCGCGGCCTTTCTTCCGGTGCTGTTCCCAGGCATGGACGTCGTCGAACATCACGCCTTCCGCATTACCCGCAACGCCGACTTCGAAGTCGAAGAGGATCGCGACGAAGATCTGCTGCAAGCGCTGGAGCGGGAATTGGCGCGGCGAAGATTCGGTTCTCCGGTGCGACTCGAGATCGCCGACGACATGACCGAGGGCATGCTGGAGCTGCTGCTGCGGGAACTCGACGTGAATCCCAGTGACGTCATCGAAGTGCCCGGGCTACTCGATCTTTCGTCGCTGTGGCAGATCTACGGACTGGACCGCCCGGCGCTCAAAGACCCGGCATTCGTTCCGGCCACCCACCCCGCCTTCGCCGACCGGGAAACCCCCAAGAGCATCTTCGCGACGCTGCGCGAAGGCGATGTGCTGGTGCATCATCCGTACGACTCGTTCTCCACCAGCGTGCAGCGATTCATCGAGCAGGCCGCCGCGGATCCCAACGTGCTGGCGATCAAACAGACGCTGTACCGCACATCGGGTGATTCGCCGATCGTCCGGGCGTTGATCGACGCCGCCGAGGCCGGCAAGCAGGCGGTGGCGCTCGTCGAGATCAAGGCACGCTTCGACGAACAGGCCAACATCCGCTGGGCGCGCGAACTCGAGCAGGCGGGTGTGCACGTGGTCTACGGGCTCGTCGGCCTCAAGACACACTGCAAGACTTGCCTGGTGGTACGTCGCGAGGGTTCGACGATCCGGCGGTACTGCCACATCGGGACGGGCAACTACAACAGCAAGACGGCGCGGCTGTATGAGGATGTCGGGCTGCTCACGGCGGCGCCCGATATCGGGGCCGACCTCACCGACCTGTTCAATTCGCTGACCGGCTACTCCCGAAAAGTGTCCTACCGCAACCTGTTGGTGGCGCCGGACGGCATCCGCACCGGCATCATCGAACGCGTCGAGCGTGAGATTGCGGCGCACCGTGAAAACGGCGGGGGGCGGATCCGGCTCAAGATGAACGCTCTGGTCGACGAGCAGGTGATCGACGCGTTGTATCGCGCGTCGCGGGCGGGCGTGCGGGTCGAAGTGGTGGTGCGCGGCATCTGCGCTCTGCGCCCGGAAACGGAAGGCTTCTCGGAGAACATTTCGGTCCGCTCGATTCTCGGCCGGTTCCTGGAGCACTCGCGGATCATCCATTTCGATCGCATCAACGAGTACTGGATCGGCAGCGCCGACATGATGCACCGCAATCTCGATCGCCGAGTCGAGGTGCTGGTTCAGGTCAAAGACCCAAGGCTCACCGCATATCTGGACGACTTGTTCGAGTCCGCGCTGGACCCGTCCACTCGGTGCTGGGAGCTCGGGTCTGACGGGCAGTGGACCGCGTCGCCTCAGGATGGTCAGAGCGTGCGCGACCATCAGGTATCGCTGATGGAGCTGCACCGTAGCGCCTGATGCCGTGTGCTACGTTTCGAGGTCACGCCCACGGCCGGAGCGACCCAGGCCGAATTAACCTGCAGGAGTGAGGTGTCCGACCAGAACTCGTCCTCCGGCCGGCGTTCGGGGAGCCGGCTCGTGTACGCCGCCGGCGCGGTGTTGTGGCGGCCTGGGACCTTCGATTCGGAAAACCCGGAGATCGCCGTCATTCACCGCCCCCGCTATGACGACTGGTCGCTGCCCAAGGGCAAAGTGGATCCCGGCGAGACCGCGCCTGTGGCCGCGGCGCGCGAAGTGTTGGAGGAGACCGGGCACCACTGCGTCCTGGGCAGGCGCCTTCCCGCCGTGAGTTACCCGATCGAGCAGGGCGTGAAAAAGGTGTACTACTGGGCGGCGCGCGCGTCCGATGGGGAATTCAGCGCGGGCAGCGAGGTCGACGAGCTGATCTGGCTGCCGCTCCGTGACGCGATGAAGAAACTGGACTACGTACACGATCGAAAAGTATTGCGCCGCTTTGCAAAACAGCCGGCAGATACGAAGACCGTGTTGGTGGTCCGCCACGGCACCGCCGGCCGCAAATCCCGGTTCTCCGGGGACGACACCAAGCGGCCGCTGGACAAAAGGGGACGCGCGCAGGCTGAGGCGCTGGTCCCACAGCTGATGGTCTTCGGCGCCACCGACGTCTACGCGGCCGACCGGCTCCGCTGCCACCAGACGGTGGAACCGCTCGCGGAGGAACTCGGTGTGACGATCCGCAACGAGCCCACCCTCACCGAAGAGTCGTACGCCAAGAACCCCAAACGCGGCCGGCACCGGGTGATGGATATCGCCGCGCAGGACGGCACACCGGTGATCTGCACGCAGGGCAAGGTGATTCCGGACTTGATCGCATGGTGGTGCGAACGCGACGGCGTGCGCCCTGACAAGTCCCGCAACCACAAGGGCAGTACGTGGGTGCTGTCGCTGGCGGCGGGCCGGCTAGTGGCGGCCAACCACATCGGCGGCTCGCTGGCCGCCAACGTACGGGCCTAAACACGCGAATACCCTTTGGGGGCACCGCTGCCCCCAAAGGGTATCTGCGTCTGGAATTCGGGTTAGTGCTTAGCGACGGCCGCGGCGCGCGGTCGCCTTCTTGGCCGGAGCTCTCTTCGCAGCCTTCTTGGCGGGAGCCCTCTTGGTCGCCTTCTTAGCCGGCGTCCTCTTGGTCGCGGCCTTCTTGGCCGGTGCCCTCTTGGTCGCCTTCTTAGCCGGCGCGCGCTTGGTCGCGGCCTTCTTGGCCGGAGCCTTCTTGGCGGCCTTCTTGGCCGGAGACTTCTTGGCGGCGGCCTTCTTGGCCGGAGCCTTCTTGGCAGCCTTCTTGGCTGCACCGCCCACAACACCACGCTTCACTGCAGGTCCTTCCGACGGGAGGCGCTGTGCGCCAGAGACAACCGCTTTGAATTGGGCACCCGGACGAAACGCCGGGACAGACGTCGGCTTCACTTTCACCGTCTCGCCGGTGCGCGGATTGCGGGCCACGCGCGCTGCGCGGCGGCGCTGCTCGAACACACCGAAGCCGGTAATAGTTACGCTGTCGCCCTTGTGCACCGCGCGCACAATGGTGTCGACAACATTCTCGACAGCAGCGGTCGCTTGCCGACGGTCCGAGCCCAATTTCTGCGTGAGCACGTCAATGAGCTCTGCTTTGTTCATCCAAAATCCTCCGAAGCCAGTGGTCCTCGTTTCGAACCAACTAGCGAACACGGTAAACCCTCACCTGGCAAATTGCCAAGCGCCACGCGCAATTTCAAGACGCGATGATCGGAATTTTCGCAATCCGGTTGCCGCCCTTGACCGGTGGCGCAGCCCGAATTCGACCCGCTTACTTAGCCGAGCGAGACGAAATTTCGCCCGGGTCAACCCGCATCAGGACCCGGGTAGAGTACGCGGTTTCCACTCTGGACGAGCCGCCTCAAACGATTCGATGTCACGGAGTTTTCGCAGCGTAAGGGCTATATCGTCAAGACCCTCGAGCAATCGCCACGCAGTGTGATCGTCAATCTTGAACGGCAGCACCGCCGTTCCCGCGGTGATATTTCGATCTTGAAGATTGGCAGTGATTTCCAAGCCCGGACTCTGCTCGATGAGCTTCCAAAGAAGTTCGACGCCGTCCTGGCCGACTTCTGCCGCGAGCAGCCCCGCCTTGCCCGCGTTGCCACGGAAAATGTCACCGAATCGAGACGAGATGACCACCCGGAACCCATAGTCCATGAGCGCCCACACCGCATGCTCACGCGACGAGCCGGTGCCGAAATCGGGGCCAGCCACCAGAACCGAGCCGCGGTCAAAGGGGCTGAGGTTTAGGACGAATGAGGGATCCGAGCGCCACGTCGCGAACAAGCCGTCCTCGAAACCGGTTCGGGTGACGCGCTTCAAATACACCGCGGGAATGATCTGGTCGGTGTCCACATTGGAGCGCCGCAGTGGCACTCCGATACCGGTGTGGGTGTGAAAGGCTTCCATGCTCATCCTCTATCGAAGTTGAATCAGTTCAAGTCGGCCGGCGAGGACAGCGTGCCGCGCACCGCGGTAGCCGCAGCAACGACCGGCGACACCAAATGCGTGCGACCGCCTTTGCCCTGCCGCCCTTCGAAGTTGCGGTTCGACGTCGCCGCGCAGCGTTCCCCCGGCGCAAGCTGATCGGGGTTCATGCCCAAGCACATCGAGCAACCCGCCTGCCGCCACTCCGCACCCGCGGCGGTGAATATCTCGCCGAGTCCCTCGGCTTCGGCCTGGGCGCGCACCCGCATCGAGCCCGGAACAACCAGCATCCGCACGCCCGAGGCCACCTTGCGGCCGCGCAACACCTCGGCCACCGCCCGCAGATCTTCGATGCGACCGTTGGTGCACGAGCCGACGAACACGGCGTCGACGGCGATTTCGCGCATCGGCACCCCGGGTCGAAGGTCCATGTACGCCAAGGCTTTCTCGGCGGCCTGCCGCTCGCCCTCGTCGGCCATCAGGTCGGGGTCCGGGACGTTCGCGGCCAACGGGACGCCCTGTCCGGGGTTTGTTCCCCACGTGACAAATGGGCTCAACGACGTCGCGTCGAGATAGACCTCGGTGTCGAAGGACGCGCCGGGGTCGGTGCGCAGCTGCTGCCAATAGGAGAGCGCGGCGTCCCATTGCGCGCCGCGCGGCGCGTGTGGACGATCGCGCAGAAACTCGTATGTGGTTTCGTCCGGCGCCACCATGCCCGCCCGGGCACCCGCTTCGATACTCATATTGCAGATCGTCATCCGGCCTTCCATGGACAGCGACTCGATGGCGCTGCCGCGATATTCGATGACGTGACCCTGTCCGCCGCCCGTGCCGATCTTTGCGATCAACGCCAAAATGATGTCCTTGGCGGTGACACCGGCCGGCAATTGCCCGTCGACATTGACCGCCATTGTCTTGAATGGCCGAAGCGGCAACGTCTGCGTAGCCAGTACATGTTCGACCTCCGATGTTCCGATGCCCATCGCCAGCGCGCCGAAAGCGCCATGAGTAGAGGTGTGGCTATCGCCGCAGACCACCGTCATTCCCGGCTGAGTCAGCCCCAATTGCGGCCCGACGACGTGGACGATGCCCTGCTCGATATCCCCCATCGGATGCAGCCGCACGCCGAATTCGGCACAGTTTCGCCGCAACGTCTCGACCTGGGTGCGCGAGATCGGGTCGGCGATCGGCTTGTCGATGTCGATGGTGGGCACGTTGTGATCCTCGGTCGCCAGCGTCAGGTCGGGGCGGCGCACCGGGCGGCCGGCCAGGCGCAGCCCGTCGAACGCCTGCGGGCTGGTGACCTCGTGCACCAGATGAAGGTCGATGTAGATCAGGTCGGGCCCGGAGCCCTCACCCGACGCCACAACGTGGTCGTCCCAAACCTTTTCGGCCAGTGTGCGCGGCATGCCTGCCATCTTCGATCGCCTCGATTCGTCCAGAACTGGCTGTCTCATAATGCGAGACGCTAGTATCTCCTTATGAGACAGGATAGCGGAATCGGCGTCCTCGACAAAAGCGTGGGGCTGCTGCACACCATCGCGGAATCTCCCTGCGGGTTGGCCGAGCTGTGTGAGCGGAGCGGGTTGCCCCGCGCGACCGCCTACCGGTTGGCCGCCGCACTCGAAGTCCATCGCCTGCTGGCACGCGACGACGAAGGGCGCTGGCGGCTGGGTCCCGCGCTTACCGAACTCGCGGCCCACGTCAACGATCCGCTGCTGGCCGCCGGCGCGACGGTGCTCCCGCAATTGCGCGAGACCACCGGGGAGAGCGTGCAGCTGTACCGCCGCGAGGGCACCTCGCGGGTCTGTGTCGCGGCGCTGGAACCGGCTGCGGGCCTTCGCGATACGGTCCCGGTCGGCGCCCGCCTGCCGATGACCGCGGGCTCGGGGGCCAAAGTGCTGCTGGCCTATAGCGACGCCGCCACCCAGAAAGCGGTGCTACCGGCGGCGAAATTCACCGACCGGGCGCTGGCCGAAGTGCGCCGGCGCGGTTGGGCACAAAGCGTGGCCGAACGTGAGCCCGGTGTCGCCAGCGTCTCGGCGCCGGTGCGCGACGGCCGCGGCATCGTCGTCGCCGCCATCTCGGTGTCCGGGCCCATCGACCGAATCGGGCGCCGGCCCGGAGCGCGGTGGGCCGCCGATCTGTTGTCCGCGGCCGAAGCGCTGACTCGTCGTCTGTGATTCGAATCGATTGTGCGTTCAGGGCGGCGAGTGTGCGTTCAGGGCGCCCTCAGCGCGCGCCCAAAAACGACCTGACAGACTGACGCCATGGGAACCAATCAGCGCGCGAGCATCGTCATGTCGGAGGACGAGATCGCCGATTTCGTCGTCAAGAGCCGCACCGGAACATTGGCCACCGTCGGCCCCGACGGCCAGCCGCATTTGACCGCCATGTGGTACGCCGTGGTCGACGGCGAAATCTGGCTGGAGACCAAGGCCAAGTCGCAGAAGGCCGTCAACCTCAAACGGGATCCGCGGGTGAGCTTTTTGATCGAGGGCGGCGACACCTACGACACGCTGCGCGGCGTGTCCTTCGAAGGCGTCGCCGAGATCGTTGACGATCCCGACGTCTCGCACCGCGTCGGCGTCAGCGTGTTCGAGCGCTACACCGGCCCCTACAGCGACGACATGAAGCCCTTCGTCGAGCAGATGATGAACAAGCGGGTCTGCGTGCGCATCGTGGCGGCACGTTCGCGTTCGTGGGATCACCGCAAGCTCGGTTTGCCGCCGATGCCGGTGGGCGGATCGACCGCACCAGCGGTCGTGGGGACCGGCCAGTAAGAATTTGTAGCCCCGATGGGATTCGAACCCACGCTACCGCCGTGAGAGGGCGGCGTCCTAGGCCGCTAGACGACGGGGCCTGAACCGATCCGAGCTGTCAGCATAGCTCACCCGCATATGCCCACCTAATCGCTTGTGGTGGCCGGATTTTGCTGGGGTACCAGGACTCGAACCTAGAATGGCTGAACCAGAATCAGCTGTGTTGCCAATTACACCATACCCCATTGGCTGCCTAAAGCCGCAGGTCAAAGCGCATTTTGCGGACTTAAGTGCCCGTGCGTGCGCGGCTGCCAGCGACCTTTGTAAACCGCAGTGCAGAGTACCAAAAACTTAGAGCGCGCCAGCGCGGGCGGCCCGCAGCCGGCGCAGGCTGCGCTCGCGACCGAGCAGCTCCAGTGATTCAAATAACGGCGGGCTGATCGTCGTCCCGGTAGCGGCGACGCGGATCGGGCCGAATGCTTTGCGCGGTTTGAGCGCCAGTCCCTCGATCAGCGCGGCCTTGAGGGCGTCCTCGATCCGCGCAGTCGTCCACTCCGTCACGCCGTCCAGCGCGGCCAGCGCCGCGTCGAGCACCGCGGCACCTGCCGCACCGAGTTCTTTGGCGGCGGCCTTGGGATCGATCGCGTACTCGTCGTCGTTGAGGAACTTCAGCAAGTCCCATGCGTCCGCGAGCACCACGATGCGGGTCTGCACCAGCTCGGCGGCGGTGGCGAACGAGGCGTCATCCAAGTCGAGGCGATGGCCGTGTGCGTTGAAGTACTCGCGCAGCCTGCCGGCGAAGTCGTCGGCGGTGAGCATCCGGATGTGCTCGGCGTTGAGCGCGTCGGCCTTCTTCTGGTCGAATCGGGCCGGATTCGAGTTGACGTCCACCACGTCGAAGGCGGCCACCATTTCGTCGAGGCTGAACAGGTCGTGATCGTCGGCGATCGCCCAGCCCAGCAACGCAAGATAATTCAGCAACCCTTCGGGAATGAAACCCCGGTCGCGGTGGGCGAACAGATTCGACTGCGGGTCGCGCTTGGAGAGCTTCTTGGTTCCCTCCCCCAATACCGTTGGCAGGTGGGCGAATTGCGGGATCCGCTCGGCGACCCCGATCCGGATCAGCGCCTGATACAACGCAATCTGACGCGGAGTCGACGGCAGCAGGTCCTCGCCACGCAGCACGTGCGTGATCTTCATCAGCGCGTCGTCGCACGGGTTGACCAAGGTGTACAACGGATCTCCGCTAGCCCGCGTCAACGCGAAGTCGGGCACGGTGCCAGCCGCAAAGGTGGTGGGCCCGCGCACCAGGTCGTGCCAGTGCAGATCCTCGTCGGGCATTCGCAGCCGTACCACCGGCTGGCGTCCCTCGGCGAGAAACGCGGCCCGCTGGGGATCGGTCAGCTGTCGGTCGAAGTTGTCGTAGCCCAGCTTCGGGTTGCGGCCGGCGGCGATGTGGCGGGCCTCCACCTCCTCCGGCGTCGAAAAGGCATGGTAGGCCTCCCCCGCCGCGAGCAGCTTGGCCACTACCTCTTGGTAGATGTCGCCGCGCTGCGACTGCCTATAAGGGCCGTAGGGGCCGCCGACCTCGGGCCCCTCGTCCCAGTCGAGGCCGAGCCAGCGCAGGGCGTCGAGCAGCGCCAGGTAGCTCTCCTCGGTGTCGCGCGCGGCGTCGGTGTCCTCGATGCGAAAAACGAAGGTACCGCCGGTGTGCCGCGCATAGGCCCAGTTGAACAGCGCGGTGCGCACCATCCCCACGTGCGGCGTGCCGGTGGGCGACGGGCAGAACCGGACTCGTACTTTGGCTGCTTCGGGGGAAGTCAAGACTTTCCTTTGCGGACTACGGGATTGGCGAGGCTGCCGATTCCCTCGATGCTGATGGAGACGACGTCACCGTCCTCGATGGGGCCGACACCCGCCGGTGTCCCGGTGAGGATGAGGTCGCCGGGCAGCAGGGTCATCACGGCCGAGATCCATTCCACGATGGCGCCGACGTCGTGGATCATCGACGAGGTTCGGGTGTGTTGCTTGACGTCGCCGTTGACCTCGGTGCGCAACTCGAGATCGGCCGGATCGACGTCGGTGACGATCCAGGGGCCGACCGGGCAGAAGGTGTCGTGGCCCTTGGCCCGCGTCCACTGCCCGTCGGCCTGTTGTTGGTCGCGCGCCGACACATCGTTGGCGATGGTGTAGCCGAGGATGTTGGCGGCGGCCTGGGCGGCCGGGACGTCCTTGCACGGGCGGCCGATCACCGCCGCCAGCTCTCCCTCGAAGTGCACCGGTGATGCGTTGGCGGGCAACCGAATCGGCACGTTGGGTCCGATGATGGCGGTGTTGGGCTTGAGGAATATCACCGGATCCGCCGGCACCGGGCCCGTTTGGCCACCCATCTCCGCGATGTGATCGGCGTAGTTCTTCCCGACGCAGACCACCTTGCCGGCCAGCATGGGCGCCAGCAGCCGGATGTCGGCCAGCGGCCAGGATCGGCCGGTGAACGTCGGCGTGCCGAACGGGTGCTCGGCGATCTCGCGGGCCGTCATCCCGCCGGGATCGTCCAGGGAACCCTCGATGCTGACGAAGGCGACGCCGTCCGGGCTGGCGATTCGACCAAGGCGCATTCGCACGAGCCTAGTAATCGCCGATCACGCCTGCCTCAGCCGGGCATCGTGCGAGCATGGGCGGATGCCGTCGGACCCGAAAGAGGCGGGCCAACTCAGCACCGGGGCGCGCTGGTCGATCGTGGTCGTCTCCCTGTGGGTAACGGCAAGTTCTTTTCTCTTCATCAACGGCGTCGCATTCCTGATCCCCTCGCTGCAGGCCTTGCGCGGCATTTCACTGCCCGAAGCCGGTCTGCTGTCGTCGATGCCCAGCTGGGGCATGGTCACCACGCTTATCCTCTGGGGCTACGTGCTGGATCGCATCGGCGAGCGGATCGTGATGACCGCTGGTTCGGCACTCACCGCGGCGGCGGCATACGCTGCGGCGTCGGTGCATTCGATGGTGTGGGTCGGTGTGTATCTGTTCCTCGGCGGCATGGCCGCGGCGAGTTGCAACACCGCCGGCGGCCGGCTGGTGTCCGGCTGGTTTCCGCCGCAGCAGCGCGGCCTGGCGATGGGGATCCGCCAGACCGCGCAACCGCTCGGAATCGCCTTCGGCGCACTGGTGATACCCGAACTGGGTGAACACAGCATTCGCGCGGGGCTGATGTTGCCCGCGTTGGTGTGCGCGGTAGCCGCCGTGGCCAGCCTGATCGGAGTCGCGAATCCACCGGGGAAGTCCCGCAAGACGGCCACCGTGGCCGAACTGGCCAGCCCGTACCGGGGGTCGTTAGTGCTCTGGCGAATTCACGCGGTGGCGGGCCTGCTGATGATGCCGCAGACCGTGACCGTAACGTTCATGCTGGTGTGGCTGATGAACCACCACGGCTGGTCGATCGGGGCCGCCGGGGTTTTGGTGACGCTCGCGCAGCTGCTCGGCGCGCTGGGCCGCGTCGGCGTCGGGCGGTGGTCGGACCGGGTCGGCTCGCGGATGTGGCCGGTCCGCATCATCGCCGCCGCCGCGGCGCTGACCCTGTTCCTGCTGGCGCTGAGCGACCGGGTGAATTCGCGATTCGACGTGCCGCTCATGATCGCCATCTCGGTGATCGCGGTGCTCGACAACGGTTTGGAGGCAACCGCGATCACCGAATTCGCCGGTGCGTTCTGGAGCGGGCGGGCGCTGGGTGTGCAGAACACCACTCAACGGCTGATGGCCGCCGCGGGGCCGCCGCTATTCGGCGCATTGATCGCGGCGGAGAAATATCCGTCCGCCTGGGCCTGGTGCGGGTTGTTTCCCTTGCTGGCGGTCCCGTTGGTGCCGACCCGGCTGCTGCCACCGGGTTTGGAAACTACAGCGCGGCTGCGATCCGTTCGCCGACTTCGCTGGTGGCGAGCCGTTCGTTCGGGCGGTTCGACAGATAGGTCGCGACGGCCCGGTCCACCCGGGCGGCGGCGTCGTCCTGACCGAGGTGGGCAAGCAGCAGCGCCACCGACATGATCGCCGCCGTCGGATCCGCGATGCCCTGACCGGCGATGTCGGGCGCGCTGCCGTGCACGGGCTCGAACATCGACGGATTGGTCCGGGTGGCATCGATATTTCCACTGGCGGCCAAGCCAATTCCGCCGCACACCGCCGCGGCCAAGTCGGTGATGATGTCGCCGAACAGGTTGTCGGTGACGATCACGTCGAAGCGCCCCGGGTCGGTGACCAGGAAGATGGTGGCGGCGTCGACGTGCTGATAGGCGACCTCGACGCCGGGATAGTCTTCGCCAACCTCCGCCACGATCCGCGTCCAAAGCTTCCCGGCGAAGGTGAGTACGTTGTTCTTGTGCACCAGCGTTAGATGCTTGCGACGCCGCTGCGCGCGCTCGAACGCGTCGGCCACCACGCGGCGCACACCGAACGCGGTGTTGACGCTGACCTCGGTGGCCACCTCCTGCGGCGTGCCCACCCGGATCGCGCCACCGGTGCCGGTGTAGGGCCCTTCAGTGCCCTCGCGCACCACCACGAAGTCGATGTCGGGGTTTCCGGCCAGCGGACCGCTCACCCCCGGATACAGCCGGGCCGGTCGCAGGTTGACGTGATGATCCAGCTCAAAACGCAAGCGCAACAACAGGCCTCGCTCCAGCACGCCACTGGGCACCGACGGATCACCGACCGCGCCGAGCAGGATGGCGTCATGCTGGCGCAGCTCGGCGAGCACCGAGTCCGGCAGTAGCTCACCGGTGGCGTGGAAGCGGCGGGCGCCCAGGTCGTAGTCGGTCCGCTGCACGCCCGGCACGACCGCGTCGAGGACTTTGAGGGCCTCGGCCACCACCTCGGGGCCGATCCCGTCGCCGCCGATCACCGCCAGTTTCACGACAGGTCAACCACTTCGAGCTTGTTGGCCCCCACCGCCGTCGAGATCTCCGACCGGACGGCGTCGGGCACGTCTTGGTCGAGCCGCAACAGGATCGTCGCGCTCGGACCCTCGGCGTCCTCGGACAGTTGCGCGGCTTGGATATTCACCCCGGCCGCACCCAGCAGGGTGCCGATCTTGCCCAATGCGCCCGGCTGGTCGATGTAGTTGATCACCAGGTTCGTACCCTGGGCGCGCAGATCGAAGTTGCGCCCGTTGATCTGGACGATCTTCTCGACCAACTGCGGACCGGAAAGCGTGCCCGCCACGTTGACGCACGAGCCATCGTGGGCGAGCGCCCGCACATCGACCACGCTGCGATGGTTGGGGCTTTCCGACGCGGTGGTGAGCTCGGCGGTGACGCCGCGTTCGGCGGCCAGCGCCGGCGCGTTGACGAACGTGACCGGATCCTCGATGACCGCCGAGAACAGACCGCGCAATGCCGAAAGGCGCAGCACCTCAACGTCTTCGGAAGCCAGCTCGCCGCGCACCTCCACGACCAACGACGCCGGCAGGCCGTCGGACAGGGCGGCGGCCAGCACTCCGAGCTTGCGCACCAGGTCCAGCCAGGGCGCCACCTCCTCGTTGACCACTCCGCCGCCCACGTTGACCGCGTCGGGGACGAACTCCCCCGCCAGCGCCAGCCGCACGCTTTCGGCCACGTCGGTTCCGGCCCGGTCCTGGGCCTCGGCAGTGGAGGCGCCCAGGTGCGGTGTGACCACCACCTGCGGCAGCTCGAACAGCGGGCTGTCGGTGCAGGGTTCGCTGGAGAACACGTCGAGGCCGGCGGCGCGCACATGGCCACTGCTCACCGCGTCGGCCAGCGCCGCCTCGTCGACCAGCCCACCGCGGGCGGCGTTGACGATGATGACGCCCGGCTTCGTCTTAGCCAGCGCCTCCTTGTCGATCAGGCCGGCCGTCTCCGCCGTCTTCGGCAGGTGCACCGAGATGAAGTCGGCCCGGGTCAGCAGCTCGTCGAGGGATAGCAGCTCGATGCCGAGCTGCGCGGCGCGTGCCGGCGCCACATACGGGTCGTAGGCGACGACGTGGGTGCCGAAGGCCGCGACCCGCTGCGCGACCAACTGGCCGATCCGGCCCAGCCCGACCACCCCGACGGTCTTGCCGAAAATCTCGGTGCCCGAGAACGACGAGCGTTTCCAGGTGTGTTCGCGCAGCGAGGCATCGGCCGCCGCGATCTGGCGAGCCGCGGCCAGCAGCAGCGCCAGCGCGTGCTCGGCGGCACTGTGGATGTTCGACGTCGGCGCGTTGACGACCAGCACGCCGCGCTCGGTGGCGGCGTCGACGTCGACGTTGTCGAGCCCGACGCCGGCGCGCGCGACGATCTTGAGCTTGGGGGCCGCGGCGAGCACCTCGGCGTCGACGGTGGTGGCCGAGCGCACCAGCAGCGCGTCGGCCTCGGGCACCGCGGCCAGCAGCTTCTCCCGGTCGGGACCGTCTACCCAGCGCACCTCGACCTGGTCTCCCAGGGCGGCGACGGTCGATTGGGCGAGTTTGTCGGCGATTAACACAACAGGCAAGTTCACCCGACCAGGCTATAGGCCGGGGTCTCCGCTCTAATTGACCGGTGGACGTCACCGTCGTCGGCAGCGGGCCCAACGGGCTGACAGCGGCCGTAATCTGCGCCCGTGCGGGACTCAAAGTGCAGGTCGTCGAGGCCCAGCCGACCTTCGGCGGCGGCGCCCGCACCGCGGCCGACCCAGAATTTCCCGGAGTCCAACACGACATCTGCTCGGCGGTTCACCCGCTGGCGCTGGCGTCGCCGTTCTTCGCGGAGTTCGATCTGGCCGCCCGCGGGGTGCGGCTGGAGGTGCCCGAGATCGCGTATGCCAATCCGCTGCCGGGCCGGCCGGCGGTGATCGCCTACCGCGATCTGGAGCGCACCTGCGCCGAATTGACCGACGGCGCGTCCTGGCGGCGGCTGCTGGGCCCGTTGGTATCGGACTCGCCCGAGGTGGTCGGACTGCTGCTCGGCGACAAGCGCTCGGTGCCCCGCTCGTTACCGTCCGCGCTGCGCCTTGGGCTTCGCATGCTGGCCCAGGGCACTGTTGCGTGGGGGTCGCTGGTCGGCGAAGACGCCCGGGCCCTGTTCACCGGCGTTGCCGCTCATGTGATTTCGCGGATGCCGTCGATGGCGGCCGCCGGCGCCGGGTTGATGTTGGCGACACTCGCCCATTCGGTCGGCTGGCCGATTCCGGTGGGCGGCAGCCAGGCGATCACCGATGCGCTGATCGCCGACCTGCGCGCGCACGGCGGCGAGCTGACCGCCCGCCACGAAATCACCGGGCCGCCAAGTGGTGTCGTCGCGTTCGACACGGCACCGACCGCGCTGTTGCGCATTTACGGCGACGCGCTACCGTCCCACTACGCTAAGGCGTTGCGCCGCTATCGTTTTGGGCCGGGAGTCGCCAAGGTCGACTTCGTGCTCAGCGGCGAGATTCCGTGGACCGACGAGCGGCTGCGCCACGCGCCGACCCTGCATCTCGGCGGCACCCGCGAGCAGATGGCGCGCGCCGAAGCCGACATCGCGGCCGGACGCCACGCGCAATGGCCGATGGTGCTGGCGGCCGCGCCCCACCTCGCCGACCCCGGCCGCATCGACGGCGGCGGCCGCCGCCCGTTCTGGACCTACGCCCACGTACCCTCGGGCTCCACCGTCGACGCGACGCAGGCGGTGACCGCGGTGATCGAGCGGTTCGCACCCGGCTTCCGCGACCTCGTGCTGGCGGCCCGCGCGGTGCCCGCCGCGCGAATGACCGACCACAACGCCAACTACGTCGGCGGCGACATCGGGATGGGCGGAAACTCGGCGTGGCGCGCGATCGCCGGCCCCACACCGCGCCTGAACCCTTGGCGCACACCTATTCCCAAGGCGTATCTGTGTTCCGCGGCCACCCCGCCCGGCGGCGGCGTGCACGGCATGGCCGGTTACTACGCCGCGCGTGCCCTGCTGCGCCGCGAATTCGGCCTGGGCATGCCTAGGCTGGGGCCATGACCAAACTCGCGATCATCTATTACTCGGCCACCGGTCACGGCACCACGATGGCGCGGCGGGTCGCCGCGGCAGCCGAGGCCGCGGGCGCCGAGGTCCGGCTGCGCCACGTCGCCGAAACGCACGACCCGGAGTCGTTCGCCCAAAACCCGGCCTGGACGGCGAACTACGAAGCGACCAAGGATCTTCCCGCGGCCACCGGCGACGACATCGTGTGGGCCGACGCGGTGATCTTCGGCTCGCCGACCCGGTTCGGTTCGCCCGCAGCGCAATTGCGCGCCTTCCTCGACTCGCTGGGTGGGCTGTGGGCTGACGGCAAGTTGGCCGACAAGGTGTATGCGGCCTTCACGTCCTCGAACACCCTGCACGGCGGCCAGGAAACCACGCTGGTCGCGCTGTATTTCACGCTGATGCACTTCGGCGGCATCATCGTGCCGCCGGGATACACCGATCCGTGCAAGTTCGTCGACGGCAACCCGTATGGGGCGAGCCTGGTCTCCACCCACGACAACATCCACGAGTTCGACGACGCGACCAACAACGCGCTCGACCATCTGGCGCGCCGCGTTGTGCGTACAGCCGACCGCTTCACGGCGTCCTAAGCCGCCGAACGTGTACTCACGGCGAAAAAATCGCCAAAATCTCGCGCTCAGTGCACGTTCGGCGCCAGACGCTATGCCGTCTCGGTGATCGGGCGGTCGACCCAGCTCATCAGGTCGCGCAGCTTCTTGCCGGTCACCTCGATGGGGTGCTCGGCGTTTTCCTTGCGCAGCTGCTCGAGTTGCTTGTTGCCGCCCTCGACGTTGGCGACCAGCTTCTTGACGAAGCTGCCGTCCTGGATGTCACGCAGGATGGCGCGCATCCGCTCCTTGGTGTCGGCGTCGATGACGCGCGGACCCGACAGGTATCCGCCGAATTCCGCGGTGTCGGAGACCGAGTAGTTCATCCGGGCGATGCCACCCTCGTACATCAGGTCGACGATCAGCTTCAGCTCGTGCAGCACCTCGAAGTAGGCCATCTCCGGCGGGTAGCCCGCCTCGACCATCACGTCGAAGCCCGTCTTCACCAGTTCCTCTGTGCCACCGCACAATACGGCCTGCTCACCGAACAGGTCGGTTTCGGTCTCGTCTTTGAAGGTGGTTTTGATGACCCCGGCCCGGGTGCCGCCGATGGCCTTGGCATAGGACAGCGCCAGCGCCTGGCCGTTGCCGGTGGGGTCTTGGTCGACGGCGATCAGGCACGGCACGCCCTTGCCGTCGACGAACTGGCGGCGCACCAGGTGCCCGGGACCCTTGGGGGCGACCATCGCGATGGTGACGTCGGCGGGTGGCTTGATCAAACCGAAGTGGACGTTGAGCCCGTGGCCGAAAAACAGTGCGTCGCCGGCGTTCAGGTTGGGCTCGATCTCGTTTTTGAAGATGTCGGCCTGCGCGGTGTCGGGCGCCAGCAACATGATGACGTCGGCCCACTTGGCGACCTCGGCGGGAGTGCCGACGTCCAGGCCCTGCTCGGAACACTTGGGCCGGGACTTCGAACCCTCCTGCAGCCCGATGCGGACCTGCACGCCCGAGTCGCGCAGGCTCAGCGAGTGCGCGTGCCCCTGGCTGCCGTATCCGATGACGCCGACCTTGCGGCCCTGGATGATCGACAGGTCTGCGTCGTCGTCGTAGAACATCTCTAATGCCACTGTGAATTTTCCTTCTATTCGATGAGTTACTTGGCGGTGCCGATGCCGCGTGAACCGCGGGCCATCGAGACCATGCCGGATTGCACGATTTCACGAATGCCGAATGGTTCCAGAACCCCCAGCAGCGCCTCGAGCTTGCCGCGGTCTCCGGTGGCCTCGATGGTCAGCGCCTCCGGCGATACGTCAACCACCTTGGCGCGGAAGAGATTTACGGCCTCGATCACCTGGCTGCGGGAACCGGCGTCGGCGCGGACCTTGATCAGGGCCAGCTCCCGCGACACCGAGTTCTCCTCGTCCTGCTCGATGATCTTGATGACGTTGATCAACTTGTTGAGCTGCTTGGTGACCTGCTCGAGCGGAGTGTCCTCGCACGAGACCACGATGGTCATCCGCGACATGTCCTTCTGCTCGGTGGCGCCGACCGCCAACGACTCGATGTTGAAACCGCGCCGCGAGAACAGCGCCGCCACCCTCGCGAGCGCACCGGGCTTGTCTTCGACCAGCACCGACAACGTGTGCGTCTTAGGCGATCCCATCATGCGTGCCCTTCGCTCTCGTCATCGAACAGCGGGCGGATGCCGCGGGCCGCCTGAATCTCGTCGTTGCTGGTCCCGGCGGCCACCATCGGCCACACCTGCGCGTCGGCGCCCACGATGAAGTCGATCACCACTGGGCGGTCGGTGATCGCGCGTGCCGCGTTGATCACGTCGACGACGTCTTCTTCACGCTCGCAACGCATTCCGACGCAACCCAGCGCCTCGGCCAGCTTTACGAAGTCCGGGATGCGGTGCGAGTGCGTGGCCAGGTCGGTCTGGGAATAGCGCTCCCCGTAGAACAGGCTCTGCCACTGGCGCACCATGCCAAGGTTGCCGTTGTTGATCAGCGCCACCTTGATCGGTATGCCTTCGATCGCGCAGGTGGCCAACTCCTGGTTGGTCATCTGGAAGCATCCGTCGCCGTCGATCGCCCAGACCTCCGCCTCAGGACGCGCGATCTTGGCGCCCATGGCCGCCGGGATCGCGAAGCCCATGGTGCCCAGCCCGCCGGAATTGAGCCAGGTGCGCGGCTTTTCGTAGCGAATGAACTGCGCGGCCCACATCTGGTGCTGACCGACACCGGCGACGTAGACGGCGTCGGGGCCGGCGATCTGGCCCAGCTTCTCGATCACATACTCCGGGCCGAGGCTGCCGTCGCTCTGCGGGCCGTAGCTCAGCGGGTAGGTGGACTGGACCTCCTGCAGGTATCGCCACCAATCGGCCATGTCGATCTTGCCCGGAATCTCGTAGTGCCGCAGCATCGAGATGAGTTCGGTGATAACGGCTTTGACGTCGCCGACGATGGGCACATCGGCGTGCCGGTTCTTGCCGATCTCCGCCGGGTCGATGTCGGCGTGGATCACCTTGGCCTCGGGTGCGAACGAGGCGAGCTGTCCGGTGACCCGGTCGTCGAAGCGGGTGCCCAGTGCGATCAGCAGGTCGCTGCGTTGCAGCGCGGCCACCGCGGCGACGGTGCCGTGCATGCCGGGCATGCCCAGGTTCTGCTCGTGGCTGTCGGGGAAGGCGCCGCGCGCCATCAGCGTGGTGACGACCGGAATACCGGTCAGCTCGGCCAAATCTCGCAGCTGCTCGGTCGCCTCACCGCGGATCACACCACCGCCGACGTAGAGCACCGGTTTGGTCGCGGCGCCGATCAGCTTGGCCGCCTCCCGGATCTGCCGGCTGTGCGGTTTGGTGTTCGGCTTGTAACCGGGCAGATCCATGCGCGGCGGCCAGCTGAACGTGCACTGCCCCTGCAGCACGTCCTTGGGGATGTCGACGAGGACGGCGCCCGGGCGTCCCGAGGACGCGATGTGGAACGCCTCCGCCAGGACCCGGGGAATGTCGTCGCCGGAGCGAACGAGGAAGTTGTGCTTGGTGATCGGCATCGTGATGCCCGAGATGTCGGCCTCCTGGAAGGCGTCGGTGCCGATCAGCCCGCGACCGACCTGCCCGGTGACGGCGACCACGGGGATCGAGTCCATCTGCGCATCGGCCAGCGCGGTCACCAGGTTGGTGGCGCCGGGCCCCGAGGTGGCCATGCAGACCCCGACCCGGCCGGTGGCGTGTGCGTAACCACTGGCGGCGTGACCGGCGCCCTGCTCGTGGCGGACCAGCACGTGACGCAGCTTCTTCGAGTCGAACAGCGGGTCGTAGACGGGCAGCACCGCGCCGCCGGGGATGCCGAAGATGACGTCGACGTCGAGCTCCTCCAGCGACCGGATCACCGACTGGGCACCGGTCAGTTGCTCCGGCGCGACGCGCTTCGACTGGGCGGCTTTCGCGGCGGGTTTCGGCGCGCCGTTGGCCGCTCCCTGCGACCCGGCGTGTGGCCTCGTGGGTGCGCTCACTCTCGTCCTCTTCGTCCTTGTTGTCTGTGGGCAAGAAAAAACCCCCGTCAGCTCAGCTGCTGCACGAGGGCGTTGGTGGGAGGATCGCTTCAAACGCTGAAGTGTTAGTCAGCCACCAACGCGCCGACTAATTACTACGAGCATTCCGGGCTTTCCGGCGGGTTCCATAGCCCCCGACGGTAGCCTTCGCACAGCTCAGCCGTCAAATCCGCGACCGCTCCGGCGGGGTGGAATGATGCTCGGGTGCCTACCGGTTCGTCCGCCTCCACACCCGCCGGCCCGCCCGTGGTGATCAAAATTTCGCCGATGGCGCACATCGCCGTCGGATTCTTGACCCTCGGATTGCTGATTCCGGTGCTGGCCTGGCCGCCCTCGGCGCCGCTGCTCATCATCCCCGTGCTGCTGTCGGCGATGGTCATCCGGCTACGTACGGTCGCCGACGGCCGGGGCGTCACGGCGCGGAGCCTGCTCGGCAGCCGGACGGTGCCCTGGGAGGACATCGACGGGCTGCGCTTTCACCGGGGTTCCTGGGCGCGGGCGCGCCTCAATAACGGTGCAGAACTGCGGTTGCCGGCGGTCACCTTCGCGACGCTGCCGCAGCTGACCGAAGCCAGCTCGGGACGGGTTCCCAACCCGTATCAGTAACCCGTCTCAGGCGAGCGGATTGACCCCGTTGAGCAGCGCCCACACGCCGATGCCGGCGGCGACGCCGGCGAGCAGGGCGGCGAAGGATCCGATGAACGGCCGATGCGCCCAGCCCCGGCGGGCGTCGAGGCCGTAGCGGCCCGGTCCGGCCAGGATCACCGCCACCGCGAGCACGATCAGCGTGATCTGGTATTCGTGCCCGTCCGGCAGGAAGAACGGGAAACTGTGCGAATGCGGCTTCGCCGACATGGTGACCAGCAGGCCGTTGATCAGGAACGCCAGCGCGCCGGCCGCGGCGAGCGGGGTGAACAGCCCCAGTACCAGCAACGCGGCCGCGACGAGCTCGCCCCCGGCGCTGACGTAGGCCAGGATGTCTGCGTGCTGATAGCCGGCGTCGGACAGTGAGTTCTTGAACCCGGCCACTCCCTGACCGCCCCACCACCCGAACAGCTTCTGCATCGCGTGGGCGCCGAGCACCACGCCGAGCCCGACCCGCAGAACCAGCAAACCGAGATGCTGGGTGCCACGCCTGCCGACCTCGGGATGGCGCTCGTCGTCATCGGCCGCATCGATCTCCGCGGGCTCCGCCGAGGCGCCGGACCCCGACTGCGGCTGGACGTACGGCAAGGGCTCCTGCTGGTCGAGCAGGTGATACCCGGAGCCGGCCGGACCGGGATCCTGGTACGGGATGACGGTGGTGGTTCCGAAATCACCCGGATACCCGACCGGCGTCAGGTCGTCTTCCGGGTCGACCACCCGCGCCGTGGCGGGGCGTGCCGGGATTGGCTCTTCGGCCTCACCGGGCCGCTGCCAAAGTCCGTCATTAGGTTGACTGGTCACGGGTGTCAGGGTAAGGGCATTTGGCCGGAAATCAGGGATTTGAGCGGCCCTTTCGCCAGGCAATCGGCACTTACCCCGCCAAATCGGCCCGGATTGTCCCCAAATGGTCTCGGCATCGTTTCGAAACGGTGAACTCCCGCCGAAACCGGCCGCCCGGCGGGTCGAATCGGCGGTGCTGTCCACGCCGCGACGGCAGGTCTGTGGCGCCCTTGCCCGCCATGTCCGTAGCCTGTCGATCATGCGACTCGGGCGATCAGGGCGGTCGGTTCGGTGCGCGCTCGCTGCGCTGTCCGCGGTGATGCTCGTATCGAGCGGCTGCGCGCGATTCAACGACGCCCAGTCCCAGCCGTTCACCACCAACCCGGAACTCAAGCCCCAGCCCAGCTCGACGCCTCCCCCGCCGCCGCCGCTGCCGCCCACACCGTTCCCCAAGGCGTGTCCCGCGCCCGGGGTGATGCAGGGCTGCCTGGAGAGCACCAGCGGCCTCATCATGGGGCCCGACAGCAAAACCGCGTTGGTCGCCGAGCGCACCACCGGAGCGGTCAAGGACATCTCGGTCAGCGCCGAGCCGAAGGTCAAGATGGTCATCCCCGTCGACCCGTCCGGCGACGGCGGGCTGATGGACATCGTGCTGTCGCCGACCTATCAGCAGGACCGTCTGATGTACGCCTACATCAGCACGCCCAGTGACAACCGGGTGATCCGCATCGCCGACGGGGACATCCCGAAGGACATCCTGACCGGGATTCCCAAGGGCGCCACCGGGAACACCGGAGCGCTGATCTTCACCAGTCCCACCACCCTCGTGGTGCTGACCGGCGATGCGGGCAACCCGGCCGCGGCCGCCGATCCCAAATCGTTGGCCGGCAAGGTCCTGCGCATCGAGCAGCCCACCACGATCGGTCAGGCGCCGCCGACGACGGCGCTGTCGGGCGTCGGTTCGGGCGGCGGCCTGTGCATCGACCCCGTCGACGGCTCGCTGTACGTCGCCGACCGCACCCCCACCGCGGACCGGTTGCAGCGCATCACCAAGACCTCCGAGGTCTCCACGGTGTGGACCTGGCCGGACAAGCCCGGCGTGGCCGGATGCGCGGCCATGGACGGGACCGTGCTGGTCAACCTGATCAATACCAAGCTGACGGTGGCGGTGCGACTCGCGCCGAACACCGGCGCGGTGACCGGTGAACCCGACGTGGTGCGCAAGGACACCCACGCCCACGCGTTCGCCCTCCGGATGTCGCCGGATGGAAACGTCTGGGGCGCCACCGTCAACAAGACCGCCGGCGACGCCGAGAAGCTCGACGACGTGGTGTTCCCGTTGTTCCCGCAAGGCGGCGGGTTCCCGCGCAACAACGACGACAAGACCTAGCCAGAGCCGCTCGGCCCCGTCCCTAGCCCTGGCCGCAGGCTGCCAGGACCAGCTCGCGCACCCGCGCCGCGTCGGCCTGTCCGCGGGTCGCCTTCATCACCGCGCCGACGATCGCCCCGGCCGCGGCGACCTTGCCGCCGCGAATCTTCTCCGCCACATCGGGATTGGCGGCAAGGGCCTCGTCGACGGCGGCCTGTGTCACCGAGTCGTCACGCACCAGCTCCAGACCGCGGGCGGCCATTACCTGGTCGGGCTCGCCCTCCCCGGCCAGCACGCCCTCGACGACCTCGCGGGCCAGCTTGTTGGACAGCTTTCCCTCGTCGACCAGAGCGATCACCGCGGCGACCTGGGCCGGGGTGATGGCCAGTTCGTCCAACGCGACATTCGCCTCATTGGCCTTCTGCATTAGGAAGTTTCCCCACCAGGCGGTGGCTTCCTTGCTGGACGCGCCGTGCTTGACCGTCGCGGCGACCAGTTCGACCGCGCCGGCGTTGACCAGATCGCGCATCACCTCGTCGGAGATACCCCACTCCTGCTGAATCCGCTTGCGGCCCAACCATGGCAGTTCCGGAATGGTCTCGCGCAACCGCTCGACAAGTTCACGGCTAGGTGCGACGGGCTCCAGGTCGGGCTCGGGGAAATAGCGATAGTCCTGGGCCGTCTCTTTCGCGCGGCCCGGGCTCGTGTACCCCGCCTCGTGAAAGTGCCTGGTTTCCTGGATGATTCGGCCACCCGACGCCAGGACTGCACCCTGGCGCTGCATCTCGTAGCGCACGGCGACCTCGACGCTTTTCAGCGAGTTCACGTTCTTGGTCTCGGTCCGGGTGCCGAACTCGGCGGTCCCCGTCGGCTTCAGCGATACGTTGGCGTCACAGCGCATCGAGCCCTGGTCCATTCGGACATCGGAAACCTCCAACGCGCGCAACAGATCTCGCAACGCCGTCACATAGGACCGGGCGATCTGCGGTGCCCGTTCCCCGGCCCCGACGATGGGCTTGGTGACGATCTCGATCAGCGGCACCCCGGCGCGGTTGTAGTCGATCAGCGAGGTCGTCGCGCCGTGGATGCGGCCCGTCTCACTGCCGATGTGGGTGAGCTTGCCGGTGTCCTCCTCCATGTGCGCGCGCTCGATGTCCACCCGCCATGAGGTGCCGTCTTCCAGCGGTACGTCGAGGTAGCCGTTGATGGCGATCGGCTCGTCGTACTGCGAAATCTGGTAGTTCTTCGGCATGTCCGGATAGAAGTAGTTTTTTCGCGCGAAGCGGCACCACGGCACGATCTCGCAGTTGAGCGCGAGCCCGATGCGGATCGCCGATTCCACCGCGGTCCGGTTGAGCACCGGTAGCGAGCCGGGCAGCCCCAGGCACACCGGGCACACCTGGGTGTTGGGCTCGGCGCCGAAGGTGGTCGCGCAGCCGCAGAACATCTTGGTAGCGGTGGACAGCTCGACGTGCACCTCGAGACCGAGCACCGGATCGAAGCGCGCGACGACGTCGTCGTAATCCAGCAGCTCAGCGCCCGAAGCGTGGGGTGCCCCCGCGGCAACAGTCATGCGGTCGATACTAGGGCGTCCTACTCGGCGCGCCGGCCGGGGACCATGTCGGCCAGCGCGGCCGCCAGCTCCAGGTAACTGCGCCGGCTTTGCTTGCTCAGCCGGTCCAGCCCGATCTCTTTGCCCTCATGCACGTGCCGATCGAATGGCAACTGCACGGTGGTGGCGACGCGAGCGGAGAGGTCCTCGAGTTCCTTGAGCGCGACGGCGTCCGGCTTGGCCCTCTCGACGTGGTTGACGGCGAGCGCGGTCGACTTCATCAGTCGCTGATATCCGTTGTTGCACAACCACTCCAGCGTCGTCCTGCTCTTCCGTACCGCATCGATGGAGGTGCTGGTGACCACCACGAGCGCCCGCGACTCCGGCAGCACCGCGTCCATCACGGCCGAGTTGACCGCCTTGACGCAATCGATCAGCAGCACCGAATAGTGGTTTCGCAGAATCGAGAACGCTTTGACGACGTCGCGGCGCTCCAGTCGCCAGTCGGCGCGCCCATAGTCAGGTAGCCCGAGGACTTCGAGCCCGAAGCTGTTCATGTAGGTATGCGCCCGGATGTCCCGGTATTGGGTTGCCGTGTCGTCCAACAACAGGTCGGCCATGGTCAGCGGGTTGCTGCGACCATGCCGCCCCGCCAGATCGCCGTCGTCGAGGTCGACGGCGAGCACCCGGTCGCCGCGCACGCTGGCGAACGTCGAGCCGAGCGCCTCGACCACGGCGGTCTTGCCGACACCGCCTTTGAAGTTGAGGACCGCGATGGGAAAGACACCGCCCAGGACCGTGCGGATGCGGTCCCGCAGCTGCTGTTCGTGGGTCGCGTCCTTGCCCGGACCCAGATCGATCCCGGTGACGCGACGGATCGCATCCCGCCAGTTGAAGCCGGCCGACTCCGCGGGGTCCTGCTCGCTGAGGATGTCGAGTGCCGTGCCGCCCCGCAGCAGCTCGGGGTGAAACCACGGCGGCGTCACCGGCCGTGCCGCGGCCGGCCTGGGCGGCCTCGCGGGCTGGGCAGCTCTGGCCGGACGGCGGCGTGGGGACGGGGCCTGGCGGTAGGGCTCCGGCTCGGTGTCCGCTGCGGGATCGGGACCGGGGCGCGGCGAAGGCGCAGGTGGCGGCCGGCGCCGGGGGCCTGCCGGCCCGCCCGGTGCGGCGGGTGGCTGAACGACTCCGCGAACCGAACCGCGGTTGCTCATACCCCGGTATAGCCGCTGAGGACATCCGGCTAAACCACGAAAATGTGCTGCTTACCGGGAGCGAACGATCTCGACAGCGGATCCGGGCGAGCGGTTCGCCACTTAGCCGAAGAAGGCGGCAGCGTCGTCGTAGCGGCTCTCGGGCACCAGCTTGAGCTGGCGGACGGCATCCGCGAGCGGCACCCGGCCGATGTCCTGGCCGCGCAGCGACACCATCTGGCCATACTCGCCGGCATGTGCGGCGTCAGCGGCGTTCACTCCGAACCGGGTCGCCAGCACGCGGTCGTAGGCCGTCGGGGTGCCGCCCCGCTGGACGTGGCCCAGCACGGTCACGCGCACCTCCTTGTTGATCCGCTTTTCGACCTCGGCGCCCAGCTGGGCGGCCACGCCCGTGAAGCGCTCATGGCCGAACTCGTCAATTCCGCCTTCGCGCAACGCAATCGAGCCGGGGATGGGCTTGGCTCCCTCGGCAACCACGCAGATGAAGTGCGAATCCCCGCGCTGGAAGCGCCTTTTGACGAGTCGGCACACCTCCTCGACATCGAAGGGCTGTTCCGGGATGAGCGTCATGTGCGCGCCGGAGGCCAGCCCGGCGTTCAGCGCGATCCATCCGGCATGCCTGCCCATCACCTCCACCAGCATCACGCGCTGGTGTGATTCGGCGGTGCTGTGTAACCGGTCGATGGCGTCGGTGGCCACCGTTAGCGCGGTGTCGTGGCCGAAAGTCACGTCGGTGCAATCGATGTCGTTGTCGATGGTTTTCGGCACCCCGACGACGGGCACGTTCTCCTCGGACAGCCAGTGCGCGGCCGTCAGGGTGCCCTCGCCGCCGATCGGGATGAGTACGTCGATGCCGTTGTCGTCCAGCGTCTGTTTGATCTGGTTCAGTCCGGCCCGCAGTTTGTCGGGGTGAACGCGAGCGGTGCCCAGCATCGTTCCGCCCTTGGCCAGCAGCCGGTCGTTGCGGTCGTCGTTGGCCAACTGCATGCGCCGGTTCTCCAGCAACCCGCGCCAACCGTCTTGGAATCCGACCACCGACGAGCCGTATCGGGAGTCGCAGGTGCGCACCACCGCCCGGATGACGGCGTTGAGCCCCGGGCAGTCGCCGCCCCCGGTGAGAATTCCGATCCGCATGCCCTTATCTTGCCCTGCCGGGCATGAGGGCGGGATCTCAGATGGCCGACGGCAGGGGTCCGCGGGCGACCTCGTAGGCCGCGCCCACTCGGTAGAGCCGATCGTCCGCCAATGCCGGCGCCATGATCTGCAGGCCCACCGGCAGGCCGTCATCCGGGGACAGCCCCGACGGCACCGACATGCCGCAATGGCCGGCCAGGTTCAGCGGCAGCGTGCACAGGTCGAACAGGTACATCGCCAGCGGATCGTCGACCTTCTCCCCCAGGCCGAACGCGGTGGTCGGGGTCGCCGGCGACACCAGAACGTCGACGGATCGGTAGGCCTCGTCGAGGTCGCGCGCGATCAACGTGCGGACCTTCTGCGCCTGGTTGTAGTAGGCGTCGTAATAGCCCGCCGAGAGCGCGTAGGTGCCGATCATGATGCGCCGCTTGACCTCCGGGCCGAAGCCGGCGGCCCGGGTCAGCGCCATCACCTCCTCGGCGCTGTGCGTGCCGTCGTCACCGACGCGCAGGCCGTACCGCATCGCGTCGAAGCGCGCCAGGTTGCTCGACACCTCCGACGGCAGGATCAGGTAGTAGGCGGGCAGCGCGTAATCGAAATGGGGACAGTCGACTTCGCTCACCTCGGCGCCCAGGGTCCGCAGCTGCTCGACCGCGGCCTCGAACGACGACAGCACCCCCGGCTGGTAGCCCTCGCCGCTGTGCAGCTGGCGCACCACCCCGATCCGCACGCCTTTCAGGTCACCGCCGGCACCGGCTCTCGCGGCGCCCACCACGTCGGGCACCTCGGCGTCGACGGACGTCGAATCGCGGACATCGTGCCCGGCGATCACGTGGTGCAGCAGCGCGGTGTCGAGCACCGTGCGCGCGCACGGGCCGCCCTGGTCGAGCGACGACGCGCAGGCCACCAGCCCGTAGCGGGACACCGTGCCGTAGGTGGGTTTGACACCGACGGTCGCGGTCAGCGCGGCCGGCTGACGGATCGAGCCGCCGGTGTCGGATCCGATGGCCAGCGGCGCCTGGAACGCCGCCAGCGCCGCCGCGCTGCCCCCGCCGGAGCCGCCGGGCACCCGCTCGATGTTCCACGGGTTGCGCGTCGGGCCGTAGGCGGAGTTCTCGGTCGAGGAGCCCATCGCGAACTCGTCCATGTTGGTCTTGCCCAGGATCGGGATGCCGGCGGCCCGCAGCCGCTCGGTGACCGTGGCGTCGTACGGCGAGCGCCAGCCCTCGAGGATCTTGGAGCCGCAGGTCGTCGGCATGTCGGTGGTCGTGAACACGTCCTTGAGCGCCAGCGGAACCCCGGCCAGCGCCGACGGCGGTTCTTCGCCCGCGGCCAGCGCCTTGTCGACGGCCGCCGCGGCCGACAGCGCCGCGTCCGCGGCGACGTGCAAAAACGCACCGTACTGCTCGTCGGTTGCCGCGATCTGGTCCAGGCAGGCCTGGGTGAGTTCTACCGACGAGACCTCCTTGGCGGCGATCTTGGCGGCCAGCGTCGCGGCGTCGGAACGGATGAGCTCGGTCACTGGGCCTCTCCCAGGATCTGCGGGACGGCGAAGCGGCCGTCGACGGCTTCGGGCGCCTCGGCCAGCGCCTGCTCCTGGGTGAGGCACGGCGCCGTCTCGTCCGGGCGCGTGACGTTGACGTCCTTGAGCGGGTTGTCGGTCGCTTCGACGCCGGCGACGTCGACCGCCTGGATCTGGCTGACGTGGGTCAGGATGGCGTCGAGCTGACCGGCGAAACTGTCCAGCTCGGCGTCGCTCAATGCCAGCCGGGCCAGCCTGGCAAGGTGCGCAACCTCGTCGCGGGAGATCTGGGACACGAGCGAAAAGCCTACCTAGGCGCGGACGTGCCGCTTTCGGGCCGGTCGCGCCCGCCGGCCGAAATGCCGCCGGCGCCCCGCTGTGCCAAAGTGGGCGCGTGCCGTCGTATCTGTTGCGCATCGAGCTGCTGGACCGCCCGGGCAGCCTGGGCTCGCTCGCGGTCGCGCTGGGTTCGGTGGGCGCCGACATTCTGTCGCTCGACGTGGTGGAGCGCAGCTCGGGCTATGCGACCGACGACCTGGTCATCGAGCTGCCGCTCGGGGCGATGCCCGACACCTTGATCACCGCCGCCGAATCGCTGCCCGGGGTCCGGGTGGACAGCGTGCGTCCGCACACCGGCCTGCTCGAAGCGCACCGCGAGCTGGAGCTGCTCGACCAAGTCGCCGCGGCCGCAGACAACGCGTCCCGGCTGCAGGTTCTGGTCGACGGGGCGCCCAAGGTGCTACGGGTGAGCTGGTGCGCGGTGGTGCGGGGTTCCGATGGCGAGCTGCATCGCCTCGCGGCCAGCCCCGGTGCCCCGGAAACCAAAGCGGATTCGGCGCCGTGGCTGCCGATCGAGCGGGCCGTGACGCTCGACGGCAACGCCGAGTGGGTGCCGCAGGCATGGCGCGAGATGGACACCACGATGGTCGCCGCGCCGTTGGGCGATCCGCACACCGCGGTGGTGCTGGGCCGTCCGGGCCCCGAGTTCCGGCCCTCGGAGGTGGCCCGGCTGGGCTACCTCGCCGGAATCGTGGCCACCATGTTGCGCTGAATTATCGAGCCACCGCAGGGGATTTGGGCGCGGCCGGGTCGCCGTCCTCCCACAGCAGCAATTGACGCACCGCCGAACGCGGCCCGTATGGCCGCAGCATGGTGCTGGCCGGGCGCGGGCGCACCCGTTGCGGCCACCAGAACCAGCGACCCAAAAGCGTTGCGACGGACGGTGTCATGAAGGAACGCACGATCAGCGTGTCGAACAACAGGCCGAGGCCGATCGTGGTCCCGATCTGACCGAGGACCTGGAAACCGCTGAACACGAACGCACACATGGTGACGGCGAAGACGATGCCGGCGGAGGTGACCACCGACCCGGAGCCGGCCATCGCCCGAATGATCCCGGTCTTCAACCCGGCATGGATCTCTTCCTTGAACCGCGAAATCAACAGCAGGTTGTAGTCGGATCCCACGGCCAGCAGCAGGATCACCGCCAGCGCCAGCACCACCCAGTACAGCTGGACCCCAAAGATGTACTGCCAGACCAGCACCGAGAGCCCGAACGACGCGCCCAGCGAAAGCGCAACCGTACCAACGATGACCAGCGCGGCGACCAGACTCCGCGTGATGATCATCATGATCAGCAATATCAGGCTCAGTGCGGCGAGCGCCACGATCATCAGGTCGTACTTGGCGCCGTCCTGGATGTCCTTGTACGTGGCCGCGGTGCCGCCGACGTAGACCTTGGCACCGGCCATGGGCGTGCCCTTCAGGGCCTCGTGCGCGGCCTTGGTGATCGGGTCGATGTGTGAGATGCCTTCCGGCGTAGCGGGATCGCCGTCATGGGTGACGATCATCCGGGCCGCCTTGCCGTCGGGCGAGACGAACAGTTTCAGCCCGCGCTTGAAATCGGGATTGTCGAAAACCTCGGGAGGCAGGTAGAAGCTGTCATCGTTCTTTGCGGCATCGAACGCGCGCCCCAGCGCCGTCGCGTTGTCGATCGCCGACTGCGTCTGCGCGTTGATACCGGACTGCGTCGCATGGCTCGCCAACGTCAATGCGCGATTGGTCTCCTGGCTGTCGATCTGCGGCGGTATGAGTGCCACCAGTTTCGGCTGCAGCTCGTCGAGCTTATCCAAAGTGGCCGTGAGGTTTTCGAATTTTTCGGTGAGCTGATCGATGCCGTCCAGGGCGTCCAGAACTGACCTGATCGCCCAGCAGGCGGGGATGTCGAAGCAGTGCTTCTCCCAGTAGAAATAGCTGCGGATCGGCCTGAAGAAGTCGTCGAAATTCGCGATCTTGTCGCGCAGGTCCCTGATTGTGTCGACCGTGTCGTGAAAGCTTTGGGTTTCGCTGTGGGTGGCGGCGGCCAGCTGCTGCTGCAGCACGTACTGCTGCCGCAAAATGTTGATCGTCTTCGACAATTCGCCGGCCTGCTTGAGTAGGTCGTCGGCCCGCTCTCGCTGATACGTCAGGTTTTGCTGCTGGGCCGCGCTCTGATTGCTGACCACAAAGGCAAGCGAGCTGTGGTCGATCGGCGTTCCCAGCGGGCGGGTGATGGTCTGGACCTGCGCGACGCCGGGCACGTGGAACACCGCCTTGGCCACCCGGTCCAGGATGAGCATGTCGGCCGGGTTACGAATGTCGTGATCCGTTTCGACCATCAACAATTCGGGCTCCAGCCGGGCGCGGGAAAAATGCCGCTCGGCCGCGGTGTAACCGACATTGGCCGGCGCGCTTTGGGGCATGTAGGGACGGGTGTCGTAACTCGTCTTGTATCCGGGCAGCGCGAGAAGACCCACCAGGGCCAACGCGCACGCCGCGGTGAGGACGGGAGCGGGCCAGCGGACGATGGCCGTGCCGATCCGTCGCCATCCCCGGGTTCGCATCGCGCGCTTCGGCTCGAAGATGCCCACCAACGCGCCCAGGGTAAGCACGGCCGGGCCGAGGGTAAGCGAGGCGGCCAGCGCGACGAGAATGCCCAGCGCGGCAGGGATTCCCAGACTTTGGAAGTAGGGCAGCCGGGTAAAGCTGAGGCAAGCCACAGCGCCGGCAACGGTCAGGCCCGAACCCAAGACGATGTGGG
The DNA here is from genome assembly GCF_001954275.1 of Mycobacterium sp. IS-836. GTDB lineage: Bacteria > Actinomycetota > Actinomycetes > Mycobacteriales > Mycobacteriaceae > Mycobacterium. Next base: position 86,948 of record NZ_MBEU01000056.1, read on the forward strand.
CCGTTCCGTGATACATCGTGTGGTACGCGGTTTCCTTGTCCTCGCCGGACCCGCGCGCTTCTTGATATCGGCCGACGAAGAATATCGCGTAATCCGTTCCGGCGGCGATGACCAGCAACGTCAGCAGATTCGTTGCGTACGTCGACAGCCCGATTATTCCTTCGTTGCCGAGAAACGCGACGAGCCCACGGGCGGCGGACATCTCGATGAGCACCGTGAAGAGCACGAGGAGCGTCGTGAGGATGGAGCGATACACGAAGAACAACATCAGCGCGATCACCCCGATGGTTATCGCGGTGACCTTTGCGGTGCCCTTGCTGCCGACGTCGAACTGATCGGAGATCAGTGGCGCCGCGCCGGTGACATAGGCTTTGACACCCGGCGGTGGTTGCATGTGCTCGACGATGTCGCGGACGGCGCCCACGCCCTCATTGGCCAATGCCGAGCCTTGATTGCCCGCGAGAAACAGCTGGACGTAGGCGGCCTTGCCGTCCGTGCTCTGGGATCCGGCCGCGGTCAGGGTGTCTCCCCAGAAGTCCTGGACGTGCTCGACGTGCTTCTTGTCCTGCTCGAGCTTGCGGATCATCGCGTCATAGAACTGGTGGGCGTCCGCGCCGAGCGGCTTGTCGCCTTCGAGCACGATCATCGCCGAGCTGTCGGTGTCGAACTCGTGGAACGCTTGGCCGATGCGCTTGATCGCCTTCAGCGATGGCGCGTCGGGCGAGTTCAGCGCCACATTGTGTGTTTTACCAACGTCTTCCAGCTGCGGCACCGCAACGTTGGTGATGGCGGCCAGCGCCACCCAGAACAACAGGATCGGCAGCGCAAGCCGGCGGATGGTGTGCGGCACCCGAGGCCGCGACTGTTGATGGTTGCTCATCCAGACTTATCCAGACTTATCCAGGCAGAAGGTGTAGGCGTCGACTTTGTTGACGGTGCGTTCGGCTTTGACTTCCCCGTTGACGGTGATGCGGCACCCGAGGGTGTCGCCATTTCCCTGCGCCACAACGTTGCCCACGACCGCGGGCTCGGTCGTGGTGATCGTGTACGACCATGGCAGGGGCGCGTTCTTGACTTCCTGCGGCTGGGCGTTGACGTCAAGGTAGTTGATGGTGGCCACCGCGCCCGGCGAGCCGAAGACCTCGAGGACCACCTGCTTGGGATTGAACGGGACGATCTCATTGGCGAGGCCGCTATTGGCCGTTGTGCTGTAGTGCGAGCCGAAGATTCCGTGCAGGCGGTAGATCGCAAATCCCACGAGGGCGACCACCAGCGCGGCGACCAGGACCATCCAGCCGCGTCTGACGACGGTAGCAATCGAAATCCCCTTCACCCGTTAGCCTTTCGATCATCGGGCGATACGGTCGACCTCGATGCTAGGGCGGCTGCCGGCGCTTCGCGGTCGATGGATAGCTCTGACAGTACGGTACTGAACCGTACTGCACAAGAGACGCGAGCGTACACATTCATCGTCCGAATCGGGTGAGCCCGGGCAGAAGGACGTCGTCGACGAGAACCTGCACGGTGCGACGGGTGGGCGGCCGGCCCGGCATGATGGACCGGAAGATGAGGTAGCCGGGCAGTAGATCCCAGAGTTCGTCGTTGATGGCCTCCTGGGCGATCTCGCCACGATCGACGGCCTGTTGCAGCACGTGCCGTATCAAGGCCTTGCGCTGATCGATGAATTGACGTTGCATCACCTCGTTGAGTGCCGGGTTGCGCGACACCTCGACCATCACCGCGCGGATCGTGCTGGCGAGCTGGCGTGTCTCCTGACAGCAGACCTCACCCAGCCGTAGCAAGTCGCCCCGCAACGTGCCGGTCTCCGGCGCGACCGCGACCTGACGGATGCCCTCGATGAAGGCGGCCAGCACCAGTTCGGCCTTCGACGGCCAGCGCCGATACACGGTGGCCTTGCTGGCGCGGGCGGCGCTGGCCACCTCGTCCACCGTCAACCGGTCATAGCCGTGCTCCTGCAGCAGCCGCAACGTCACCGCAAGCAACTCGGCTTCGCGGGCCGACCACGGTGATGGCTCGCCATACCGATCGGCAGCCTGGGTCATAGCGCACACACTAGGCCCGCCGGGGCTGTACGGTCCAGTACCGTACCTATCGCTCCGCCGCTTCGGCGGTTTCCTCCCCCGCGGGCGGTCCGTCCTCGAGCAGCCGGCGAAACCCGTCCTCGTCGAGGATCGGCACACCGAGTTCGACGGCCTTGTCGTATTTGGATCCCGGCGAGTCGCCGGCAACGACATAGTCAGTCTTCTTCGACACCGAACCCGCGGCCTTGCCGCCGCGCGACACGATGGCCTCCTTGGCGTCGTCACGCGAAAAGCCCGGCAGCGAGCCGGTAACCACGACCGTCAGGCCTTCCAGCGTGCGCGGCACGCTGGCGTCGCGCTCGTCTGCCATCCGCACTCCGGCGGCCCGCCACTTGTCGACGATCGCGCGGTGCCAGTCCACGGTGAACCACTCGGTGACGGCGGCGGCGATCGTCGGTCCCACGCCCTCGACGGCGGCCAGCTGTTCGGTCGACGCCCCTTCGATGGCTTGCAGATCGCCGAATTCGGTTGCCAGCGCGCGCGCGGCCGTCGGGCCGACATGCCGGATGGACAACGCGACCAGCACTCGCCAGAGCGGTTGCGACTTGGCCTTGTCGAGGTTGGCCAGCAGCCGCTTGCCATTGGCCGACACCGCGCCGCTCTTGGTGGTGAACAACTCGGTGCGCAGCAGGTCGTCCTCGGTGAGCGAGAACAGGTCTCCCTCGTCGGAGATCACTCCGGCCTGCAGCAGCGCGATGGCGGCCTCGTATCCCAGCGCCTCGATGTCGAAGGCGCCGCGACCGGCGACGTGAAACACCCGCTCCCGCAGCTGCGCCGGGCAGGAGCGCGAGTTGGGACAACGGATGTCGGCGTCGCCCTCCTTGGCGGGAGCCAGGGTGGTGCCGCACTCGGGACACGTTGTGGGCATGACGAATTCGCGTTCCGAGCCGTCGCGCAGGTCGACGACGGGACCCAGCACTTCGGGAATCACGTCGCCGGCCTTGCGGATCACCACGGTGTCGCCGATCAGCACCCCCTTGCGCTTGACCTCGGCGGCGTTGTGCAGCGTGGCAAGACCCACCGTGGATCCGGAGACGGTAACCGGCGTCATGAACGCGAACGGCGTGACCCGCCCGGTGCGGCCGACGTTGACCCGGATGTCGAGCAGCTCGGTCTGCACCTCCTGGGGCGGATACTTGTAGGCGATCGCCCACCGCGGGGCGCGCGACGTGGAACCGAGCCTGCGCTGCAGCGCCACGTCGTCGACTTTGACTACGACACCGTCGATTTCGTGATCCACGTCGTGACGGTGCTCGCCCCAGTAGGCGATGCGCTCGAGCGCACCGGCCGCGTCCTCGACCCGGGTGGTGCGGTCGGAGACGGGCAGGCCCCACGCCCCCAGCGCCAGGTACGCGTCGTGCAGGGTGGCCGGCCGGAATCCTTCGGTGTGCCCGACCCCGTGGCAGATCATCCGGAGCTTGCGCCGGGCCGTGACCGCGGGGTCCTTTTGGCGAAGCGAGCCCGCGGCGCTGTTGCGCGGGTTGGCGAACGGCGTCTTGCCGTCCTCGACCAGTGCGGCGTTGAGGGCTTCGAAATCGTCGAGCCGGAAGAACACCTCGCCGCGCACCTCGAGCACGTCGGGTATCGGATAGCCGTGGCCGCCCGTCAGCCGCTCGGGCACGTCGTCGATGGTGCGCGCGTTGAGCGTGACGTCCTCGCCGCTGCGCCCGTCGCCCCGGGTGGCCGCGCGCACCAGCCGGCCATTGCGGTAGACCAAAGCCAATGCGACACCGTCGATTTTGAGCTCGCACAGGAATGGGACGTCGTTGCCGACCTCGGCGCGGACCCGGGCGGCCCACAGGTCGAACTCTTCGGTGCTGAACACGTTGTCCAGGGACAGCATTCGCTCCAGATGTTCGGCGGACGTGAAATCCGTGGCGAAGCCCGCGCCGCCGACAAGCTGGGTGGGCGAATCGGGCGTGCGCAGTTCGGGATGCTCGTCCTCCAGCGCGCCCAACCGCCGCAGCAGGTCGTCGAATTCCGCGTCGGAGATGATCGGCGCGTCGCGCACGTAGTAGCGGAACTGGTGTTCGCGCACCTCGTCGGCCAGCTCACGCCACTGGCGCCGTACCTCGGATGGGACGGGGTCATCCTCTGGCGAGCTCACCTTCGCAGGCTATCGAAGGGCGATGACAGCGTCTGCGACGCCTTGGCGCACCGGACCGTTCACTCCCGTTCGACGAAAGCCCGCAACCGGTCCGCCGCGGCATCCCAGCGCCGCGACAACTGGTTCAGGTAGTCACTGGCCCGGGCCAGTGGCTCGGTCTGCACGGTCCAGATGCGCTCGCGACCCCGCCGGCTGCTGGCGACCAAACCGACCGATTCGAGCAGCTGCAGATGCTTGCTGGCCGCCTGCCGGGTAACCGGAATGACGCTGATGACTTGCGATGTCGAACTCGGACCGAGATCGCAGAGCCGAACGATGATGCGCAGCCGATTGGGGTCCCCGAGCGCGTCGAAAACCGGCGCGCCGACCGAAAGCTGTGCGGTCACACCCGCAGGCCTTCGGCGTATCTGCGAACCAGGTCGGCCTGAATCCCCCAGCCCTCGGAGTTGGCGTCGTACGACGCGAAGCGGCGCGTCTCGGGGATGGCGTCGAAACCGGATTCGGTGATGGTGAGCAGCACACCGTCGGGCGTCTCCGACAGGGCGAACTCGACCAGCGTGGTCGGTTCTTGGTCGTAGTCAACGTTCGGGTCGACGGCAAACGGATGCCAGCGGTAGGCGAACCGCCGCTGCGGTTCGATGGCAACGATCTGCCACGTGGAGCGGGTCCCGGCATGCGGCTGCTGGCGCTTGGCGACCTCTTCATCGACGGTGGTCGGGGTGATCGTCGCGCCGACGGGCTTGCCCTCGACGAAGGGCCCGTCGAAGCGGACGCCGAACCAGCGCCCGAACTCCTCGGCGTCGGTGATGGCCCGCCACACCCGGTCCAGCGGTGCTCGCAACAGTGCTTGCTTCTGGATTCGATCGGTACTCATATGCAACCTCCTAGTTGCCTTTCAGCCAAGCACACGGTGGCGCGATATGCAACCAATTGGTTGCCTATGTGATCGCGTCCGGGTCTTCGGCGAACGCGTCGGCGGCCTTGCGGGCCAGCCCGATCGCGGTGCGGGCCCACTGCGGCGTGGCCGTCGCCAGGCCGCAGGCGGGGGTGACACCGATGCGGTCGCGCAGCGCCGCGCGGTCGAATCCGAGCCGATCGGTCACCGCGACGACCGCGGCGGCGACCTCTTCCGCCGACGGCTTCTTGTCCGGTTGCCGCACGGGGACCACGCCGAGCATGACGGTGCGTCCAGATTCGACGAATGCCGCGACGCCGTCCAGGTCCGCGGCCCGCAACGTGTCGGCTTGCACCGATACGGCGCCAATGGTGCTGCGCTGCAACAGATTCCACGGCAACCCGGGTGCGCAGCTGTGCACCAGCACCCCAGCGCCCGCAGTTCCGGCGCCCACCGCCGCGACGCACGTATCGAGCAGCGCGCCGGCGACCGCCTCGTCGAGCGCGGCGACCGGGCTCAGCGCGGTCACCCCCCTCAGCTCCCCACCCAACGCCGCCGGCAGCGAGGGTTCGTCGAACTGGACCACGACCGGTGTGTCGAGCCGCCGCGCCAGCGCCGCGCGATGCGAGCCGACGCCTTCGGCCAGCGAGGCCGCCAGATCGCGCACCGCGCCGGAATCGGTGATCGCCCGGTGGCCGTTGGCCAGCTCGAGCTCGGCCGCCAGCGTGATCGGCCCGGGCGCCTGCACCTTGACCACGCGCCCGGCGCCGCGCAGGCCCGCGGTCTCCCACGCCTCCTCCAGGGCGTCCATGTCCTCGTCGAGGAGGCTGACGGCCCGGCGTGTCACCGCCCCGGGCCGGGCGGCGATGCGATAGCCGCGCGGCGCGGTGTCGATGGCCACGTCGACCAGGAGCGCGCCCGCGCGGCCAAGCATGTCGGCGCCGACTCCCCTGGCCGGCAACTCGACGATGTGGGCCAGCGCGTCCGCCAGCTCGCCGACGACGACCTCGGCGGCCTGGCGCGCCTGGATGCCGGGCCACGACCCGACGCCGCTGGCCCTGGCGAACGCGGTGCCGAAAACACTCACCCGGCAACCGTATTCGACCTCGCGTCGCGGGACGCCGGCCAGGGGGTGTCTGCCGCGGGGCCGGTCGAGTAGGTTCGAGCGAGAGAGGTACGTGCAAACGGTGTCGCAGATCCGGGGATTGGCGCGCCCGCTGCTGTTGTGCGGCGCGGCGCTGCTGATCGCGGCGTGCACCCGGGTGGTCGGCGGCACCGCGGTGCCGGGATTCGGCGCCCCCCACCGGGGTGTGCAGGGCGTCAATGTCGACACCATCCTGCTGGATCAGCCACGCATGCAAGCGATTACCGGCGCCGGCCAGCACCTGACGATCATCCCCACGATGGACGACACGTCTCCGGTGGACATCGACGCGCTGGCCGATAACACCCCGCGGGAGTGCCGGTTCCTGTTCGCCGAGACTGCGACGTTCGGGCCCGACATTCAGGAATTCCACAAGACCACCTTCCAGGACCCGCCCGACGGTGCGCTGATCTCCGAGGGCGCCGCGGCCTATCGAGACCCCGACGGCGCGCGGGGTGCGTTCGGTGCGCTGGTGAAGACCGTCGGAAACTGCGCGGACGGGGTGGCCGGTCAAATGTTCGTCGGCGAGTGGAAGGCCGACGCCAACTCGCTGCACATGCGGCCCGGCGGCTGCGGTCGCGACTACCGGGTGCTGTCGGTGGCCCTGCTGGAGGTCACGTTCTGCGGATTCCCGCAGACGGTGTCGGACATCGTGATGACCAACATCGTCGCCAACGTGCCGGGCTAGCCGCGGGTGCCGGTGATGGTGGCGCTGCCCAGCACCTCGTCGCCGCCGGGGTCCGGGCGATACATCACCAGCGTCTGCCCGGGCGCCACGCCGCGCAGCGGGGTACGCAACCGCACGTCGAGCTCGTCGCCGACCAATTCGGCTACCGCACTGGCGGTTTCGCCGTGGGCGCGCACCTGAACCGCGCACTCGACGGGACCCGAGAATGCGGCCCCCGCGGTGAAGACCGGCGCCCGTCCCCGCAACGCAACCACGTCGAGGTCGTCGGCCGCACCCACGTGCACGGTCGCGGTGTCGGCATCGATCGCCGTCACGTAGCGCGGCCGGCCATCGGGTCCCGGCCCGGCGATGCCCAGGCCTTTGCGCTGGCCGATGGTGAAACCGTGCACGCCGTCGTGCATGGCCAGCACCGCGCCGTCTGCGTTGACCACCGCGCCGCGGCGCACCCCGATGCGCTCTCCCAGAAACGCGCGGGTGTCGCCGGACGGGATGAAGCAGATGTCGTGGCTGTCCGGCTTGTCGGCGACCGCCAGGCCGCGGCGGGCGGCCTCGGCGCGGATCTGCGGTTTGGGTGTGTCGCCGATCGGGAATGCGGCGTGGCGCAACTGCTCGGCCGTCAACACGGCGAGCACATAGGACTGGTCCTTGTCCTCGTCGACGGCGCGACGCAGCCGCCCCTGCGACAGTCGGGCGTAGTGCCCGGTTGCCACCGTGTCGAAGCCCAACGCGAGGGCTCTCGCGGACAGAGCCGAGAACTTGATGCGCTGATTGCACCGCACGCAGGGGTTGGGGGTCTCCCCCCGGGCATACGACGACACGAAATCGTCGATCACGTCCGCTTTGAACCGCTCCGCGAAATCCCATACGTAGAACGGGATTCCGAGCACGTCGGCCACTCGGCGCGCGTCGGAGGCGTCTTCTTTTGAGCAGCATCCGCGTGAGCCGGTGCGCAGCGTACCGGGCGCACTCGACAGCGCCAGGTGCACGCCGACCACATCGTGCCCGGCGTCGACCATGCGTGCGGCCGCGACCGACGAGTCGACGCCACCGCTCATCGCAGCGAGGACTTTCATCGACCCGCTCCCGCCGCCGCCAGGGCCGCGCGCCGGGCCCGGTCGACTGCGCCGGGCAGCACGCCCAACACGGCGTCGATGTCGGCGTCCACACTGGTGTGCCCCAGCGAAAGACGCAATGAGCCGCGGGCGCTGGCCGGATCGGCGCCCATCGCGATCAGCACGTGTGACGGCTGCGCGACACCGGCGGTGCACGCCGAGCCGGTCGAGCACTCGATCCCGTTGGCGTCCAACAGCATCAGCAGCGCATCGCCCTCGCAGCCGCGGAAGGTGAAGTGCGCGTTGCCCGGAAGCCGCAACGGGTCGGCGGCGCCGTTGACGACGACGTCGTCGATGCCGGTGAGTACGCCCTCGACCAGTCGATCGCGCAACGTTCGCAGCCGCGCACCGTTGGCGGCGAGCCCGTCCACCGCGATCCGGGCCGCCGCCGCCATTCCGACGGCACCGGCCACATCGGGTGTGCCGGAACGGATGTCGCGCTCCTGCCCACCGCCATGCGACAGCGGTACACAGGCGACGTCCCGCCGCAGCAGCAACGCGCCCACCGCCGGCGGACCGCCGAACTTGTGTGCGGCCACGCTCATCGCCGATAGTCCGCTAGCGGTGAAATCGACGGGCAGCTGCCCGATTGCCTGAATGGCGTCGCTGTGCATCGGGACGCCGAATTCGGCTGCGACGGCCGCGAGTTCGGCGGCCGGCATGACTGTGCCGACTTCATTGTTGGCCCACATCACCGACACCAGCGCGACGTCGTCATGGCGGGTAAGGACCTCGCGCAGCGCGGCCGCCGACACCGACCCGTCGGGCGCGGTGGGTAGCCAGGTCACTTCGGCGTCCTCGTGTTCGACGAGCCAGTTCACCGAGTCGAGCACGGCGTGGTGTTCGACCTCACTGGTGACGATGCGCCGACGGCGTGGCTCGGCTCCCCGCCGGGCCCAATAGATCCCCTTGACGGCCAGGTTGTCGCTCTCGGTGCCGCCCGCGGTGAAGATCACCTCCGACGGGCGCGCGCCCAGCTTCTCGGCGATCAGCTCGCGCGATTCCTCGATCCGGCGCCGCGCCGCGCGGCCGCTGGTGTGCAGCGAGGAGGCGTTGCCCACGGTGCCCAGCGCAGCCGTCATCGCCTCGATGGCGGCGGGGTGCATCGGGGTCGTCGCGGCGTGATCGAGATAGACCATGACCCGCCCCACGATACCTGCAGGCCAGGGCTGCCCCGAACCTAGGAAGCCACCAGCACGTGGCCCCGACCCGACTGCTGCTCCGGGCGCCGCGACACTCCGACACCCACGGCCCACTGGCAGCGGCGGGCCAGCGCCCGCCGATCGGCGCCCGGTAGCTGCAGGGATTCGACGTGAACATGCGCCCAGGTGCGGCGCACGGTGAGCAACCGGCAGATCGACCGCCACAGGGTGTCGTCGCCGACGAAGGCCGGGGCGGTGGAAACGGCGCCGTCGGCGTGGTGGTAGGTCAACCGAATCGGCTGCACCGGGCGGCCGGCGTCGATCGCGGCCTGGAACATCGCCGGATAGAAGGACCCACAGGCGACACCGCACCAGGTAGTGCCTTCGGGGAAGGCCACCACGGTCTGACCGGCACGCAGCCGATCCGCGACGGTGTCGACCACCCCAGGCAGCCGCCGCAGACTGGCCCGCTCGATGGGGATGATCTTGAGCATGCGCGCCAGGGGTCCGGTGAACATGTCCGCGCGGGCCACGAACGCCCCCGGCATCACCGAACCGATGGCGAAGACGTCCAGCCAGGACATGTGCGGGCTGACCACCAGCACTCCGCGCAGGTTGCGAATCGGGCTGCCCGACACCCGAATCCGCGCGCCGAAACAGCGCAGCACCGCGCGGCAATAGAAGCGCTGTAGCCGCAGCTGGCCCGGCAGCGGCACCAGCGCCAGCGGCACCCCGGGCGCCAGCAACACGGCCAACATGACGCGAAGCGTCACCCGCAGCACCTCCCGCCACCGCGACGACGCGGTGCCCACACCCACGCAGCTGCTGTCGCACGTCGCGCGGGGCAGCCAGGCGTGGGCGGCGGTCATCGTGCGCCGGCCATCTCAGCGGCCATCTGAGAAGCCGCCGACACCGACCGCAGCCGCTTGAGATATCGGGTATCGGCCCGTCGTTTGTCCAGCAGCACGCAGAAGTCACCCACGCCGAAATCCGGGTCGTGCGCCGGCTCGCCGCAGACCTGCGCGCCCAACCGCAGGTAGCCACGCATCAGCGCCGGAACCGACGGCCGCGGCGGCGCGGGAATCTCATCGAGGGCCCGCCCGTCGACGCGCACCGGCAGGTGCGGCTGGACGCGGTACTGCGGCGGCGCGGCGTGCCGGCTCAGGATGAAGTCGCGGACGCCGCGCAGCTGGCTGCCCGGCACGTCACCGTCCGATTCGGCGCCGATGGGCACCGACACGCAGCCCGTCACGTAGTCGTAGCCGTAGCGGTCCAGGTAGGCCAGGATGCCCGCCCACATCAGCAGCACCACGCCGCCGTTGCGGTGACCGTCGCGCACCACGGCGCGCCCCATCTCCACCAGCGACGACCGCAGCGGGTCGAAGGCGCGCACGTCGAATTCCGTTGCGGTGTAAAGCCCCCCGGCCGCGATCGCCCCGGCCGGCGCCAACATCCGGTAACAACCCACCAGCTCACCTGTGTCGTCGTCGCGGACCAGCAGGTGATCGCAGTATTCGTCGAAGCGGTCCGCGTCGACGTGGTCGGCCGTCGGCAGCGCGAAGCCCGGTGTGCTGGTGAACACGTCGTAGCGGAGCCGTTGCGCCGCCTCGATCGAATCGGTGTCGGTGGCCAGCAGCAGCGAGTAGCGCGGTGCGGACGAACCGATCGCCTCCGGCTGGTCGCTGGCTATCAGGACAGAAGCAATGCTCATGTCAACAACGTCGCGCAGTCGATGTACCGATCGGCGTCGCCGCTGTGACGTGTCGGTGCACGTCAGGTGACGAAATGTCGCGGAAATAGTGGCGAAAACAACAGCCCCGCGGGTAATCCGCGGGGCCGTTGGTTAACTCGGGGGTGCCGTCAGCCCTTGCGGGCCTTGATCGCGTCGGTGAGCTGCGGGGCGACCTTGAACAGGTCACCCACCACGCCGTAGTCGGCGATCTCGAAGATGGGCGCCTCTTCGTCCTTGTTGACCGCGACGATGGTCTTCGACGTCTGCATGCCCGCGCGGTGCTGGATCGCACCGGAGATGCCCAGCGCGATGTAGAGCTGCGGCGACACCGTCTTGCCCGTCTGGCCGACCTGGAACTGGCCTGGGTAGTAGCCGGAGTCGACGGCGGCGCGTGACGCCCCGACCGCCGCACCCAGCGAGTCGGCCAGCGCCTCGACGACATTGAAGTTCTCGGCGCTGCCGACCCCACGGCCACCGGAGACCACGATGGTGGCCTCCGTCAGCTCCGGGCGGTCACCGGCGACGGCGGGCTCGCGCGACGTGATCTTCGTGGCGTTCTCGGCGGGAGCCGGCACCTCGACGGTGACCTGCTCGCCGGCACCCGCGGCCGGCTCGGCGTCGATGGCGCCGGCTCGGACCGTGATCACCGGGGTGTCGCCGTTGGCCTGCGCCTCGACGGTGAACGCTCCACCGAAGATGGAATGGGTGGCCTTGGCGCCCTCCTTGACGTCGACCACGTCGACGAGCAGACCGGAACCGATCCGGGCGGCGAGCCGTCCGGCGATCTCCTTGCCGTCGGCGTTGGCGGCCAGCAGCACGGCGGCCGGCGCGTTGGACTCCGCCAGCGCGGCCAGCACGTCGACCGTCGGGGTGATCAGGTAGTTGTCGACGGTGTCGGACTCGGCGACGTAAATCTTGGCGGCGCCGGCCTCCTTCAGCCCGTCGGCCAGCGGCGCGGCCGTGCCGGGCGCGCCGACCACGACGGCGGCCGGCTCACCCAGCGCGCGGGCGGCGGTGATCAGTTCGGAGGTGACCTTCTTCAGGGCGCCTTCGGCGTGCTCGACGAGCACCAATACTTCAGCCATGGGTTATATCGCTCTTCTCGTTGGATGACGGGCGTGGGGTTCAGATGATCTTCTGGCCGACCAGGTACTGGGCGATCTGGTTGCCGCCTTCACCCTCGTCGGCGACCTTCTCGCCCGCGGTCTTCGGCGGCTTCGGCGTCGACGACAGCACCGTGGTGCCGGCATTGGCCAGCCCGACCTCGTCGCCCTCGACCCCGATCTCGGCCAGCGTCAGGACAGTGACTTCCTTCTTCTTGGCGGCCATGATGCCTTTGAAGGACGGGAAGCGCGGCTCGTTGATCTTCTCGTTGACGCTCACGACCGCGGGCAGCGTGGCCTCGAGGGTGAACACGCCGTCGTCGGTCTCGCGCTCGCCGATGACCTTGCCGCCCTCGAGCGACAGCTTGCGCAGGTGGGTGAGCTGCGGCAGCCCGAGGTACTCGGCGATGATCGCCGGCACCGCCCCGCCGACGCCGTCGGTGGCCTCGTTACCGGCGATGACCAGCTCGGTGCCCTCGATGGTGCCCAGCGCGCGGGCCAGCGCCCACCCGGTCTGGATCACGTCCGAGCCGTGCATGCCGTCGTCCTTGAGATGGACGGCCTTGTCGGCGCCCATGGACAGGGCCTTGCGGATCGCCTCGGTGGCGCGCTCGGGACCCGCGGTCAGCACGGTCACCGACCCGTCGACGCCGTCGGCGGCCTCTTTCTCGCGAATCTGCAGCGCCTCTTCCACGGCACGCTCGTTGATCTCGTCCAGCACCGCGTCGGCGGCCTCGCGGTCCAGCGTGAAATCGCCGTCAGTGAGCTTGCGCTCCGACCACGTGTCTGGGACCTGCTTGATCAGGACCACGATGTTCGTCATGAGTGTGGTTCGTCCTCCTCGAAGGAGTTCCGCAGTGCGCGACTGCGGGAACTCGGTACACGTTTAGCAACGCACAGCGGTATTACTACGAGGTAAGTTTGTGCGTTCTGCACTCACACCATAGCGGGTCGTAGTGCACGTTCCTTCGGCCCGGTTCGCGAATCGGACACTTCGCGTTAGCCTCCCTATGCAATGAGCGCATTCGTCCCCGACGTCCCGCAACGCGTCGCCGGCAACACCTCGCCGGCGCCTGACGCGGTGTTGACGCTGACAGGCGAGCGCACGATCCCCGATCTGGACATCGAGAACTATTGGTTCCGGCGCCACGAGGTGGTCTACGAACGGCTTGCGCCGCGCTGCGCCGGGCGCGACGTGCTCGAGGCCGGATGTGGCGAAGGTTACGGTGCCGACCTGATCGCGGGCATCGCCCGCCGGGTCGTCGCGGTCGACTACGACGAGACCGCGGTGGCCCACGTCCGCGCCCGCTACGCCAGGGTGGACGTCATGCAGGCAAACCTGGCCGACCTGCCGCTGCCCGACGCGTCGGTGGACGTCGTGGTGAACTTCCAGGTGATCGAGCACCTGTGGGACCAGGCCCAGTTCGTGGCCGAGTGCGCCCGGGTGCTGCGCCCGTCCGGGTTGTTGATGATCTCGACGCCCAACCGCATCACGTTCTCCCCGGGTCGCGACACCCCGGTCAATCCGTTCCACACCCGCGAACTCAACGCCCGCGAGCTGACCGAGCTGCTGGTCGACGGCGGTTTCGGCGAGGTGTCGATCAGCGGTGTGTTCCACGGACCGCGGCTGCGTGAGATGGATGCCCGGCACGGCGGCTCGATCATCGACGCGCAGATCGCGCGGGCGGTGGCCGACGCGCCGTGGCCGCCCGAGCTGGCCGCGGACGTCGCCGCGGTCAGCACCGACGACTTCGACATCGTCGATTCCAGCGTGCGTGACATAGATGACAGCCTCGATCTCATCGCGATCGCGGTGCGCCCGTGAGCATCGACCGCGTGCCCGGGATGTTCACCCTGGTGCTGCACACCCACCTGCCCTGGCTGGCCCACCACGGGCGCTGGCCGGTCGGCGAGGAATGGCTCTACCAGTCCTGGGCCGCGGCGTACCTGCCGCTGTTCCGGGTGCTGCGCACCCTGGCCGACGAGGACCGGCACCGGAACATCACCCTCGGCGTCACGCCGGTGGTCAACGCCCAGCTCGACGACCCGTACTGCCTCGACGGCATGCATCACTGGCTGGCCAACTGGCGACTGCGGGCGTCCGAAGCGGCCAGCGTGCGATCCGCGAGCGGATCCAAGTCGGCCGACTACCAATCGTGCACACCGGAAGCGTTGCGGGCCTTCGGGATTCGCGAATGCGCCGAGGCCGATGACGCGCTTGAGGATTTCGCCACGCTGTGGCGGCACGGGGGCAGCCCGCTGCTGCGCGGCCTGATCGACGCGGGCACCGTGGAGCTGCTCGGCGGCCCGCTGGCCCACCCGTTCCAGCCGCTGCTCGCGCCCCGGCTGCGCGAGTTCGCGCTGCGCGAAGGCCTGGCCGACCCGCAGCTGCGGATGGCCCACACCCCCGGCGGCATCTGGGCGCCCGAATGCGCCTACGCCCCCGGCATGGAACATGACTACGCCCCGGCGGGCGTCACCCACTTCATGGTCGACGGCCCGTCGCTGCACGGCGATACCGCGCTGGGCCGGCCCGTCGGCGACACCGACGTCGTCGCGTTCGGGCGCGACCTGCAGGTCAGCTACCGGGTGTGGTCGCCGAAGTCCGGCTATCCCGGCCATGCGGCCTATCGCGACTTCCACACCTATGACCACCTCACCGGCCTCAAGCCGGCCCGGGTCACCGGCCGCAACGTGGCCTCGGAGGCCAAGGCGCCCTACGACCCCGAGCGGGCCGACCGCGCCGTCGATGTCCACGTCGCCGACTTCGTCGACGTGGTGCGCGCCCGACTGTTGTCCGAGTCGGAGCGCATCGGGCGACCCGCCCACGTGGTCGCGGCGTTCGACACCGAACTGTTCGGACACTGGTGGTACGAGGGCCCGACGTGGCTGGCGCGGGTGCTGCGCGCCCTGCCCGCCGCCGGTGTTCGGGTGGGCACACTGAGCGACGCGCTGGCCGGCGGATTCGTCGGCGATGCCGTCGCCTTGCCGCCGAGTTCGTGGGGCTCGGGCAAGGACTGGCAGGTGTGGGCCGGCGAGCAGGTCGCCGATCTGGTCCAGCTCAACACCGAAGTGGTCGACACCGCGCTGAGCACCGTGGACAAGGCCTTGGCACAAACGAGGTCGCAGACGGCATCGCTGGACGGCCCGCTCCCCCGCGATCGCGTCGCCGATCAGATCCTGCGCGAGACCCTGCTGACCGTCTCCAGCGACTGGCCGTTCATGGTCAGTAAGGACTCGGCCGCCGACTACGCCCGCTACCGTGCGCACCTGCATGCGCACGCGACCCGCGAGATCGCCGGGGCGCTGGCGTCGGGCCGGCGCGAGACCGCGGAGCGCCTGGCCGACGGCTGGAACCGCGCCGACGGCCTGTTCGGCGCCCTGGACGCCCGAAGGCTGCCCCGATGAAGATCCTCATGGTGTCGTGGGAATACCCGCCGGTGGTGATCGGCGGGCTCGGCCGGCACGTGCATCACCTGTCCACCGCGCTGGCCGCGGCCGGTCACGACGTCGTCGTGCTGTCGCGCCGTCCGTCGGGCACCGATCCCAGCACGCACCCGTCGTCCGACGATCTCAGCGAGGGCGTCCGGGTGATCGCGGCCGCGCAGGATCCGCACGAATTCAGCTTCGGTGCCGACATGATGGCCTGGACCCTGGCGATGGGTCACGCGATGATCCGCGCCGGCCTGCGGTTGAAGAAATACGGCAGCGACCGGGCGTGGCGTCCCGACGTGGTGCACGCCCACGACTGGCTGGTCGCCCATCCGGCCATCGCGCTCGCCGAATACTACGACGTGCCAATCGTTTCCACGATCCACGCGACGGAGGCCGGGCGGCATTCGGGCTGGGTTTCCGGGGCGATCAGCCGTCAGGTGCACGCGGTCGAGTCATGGCTGGTACGTGAATCCGATTCGCTGATCACGTGTTCGGCGTCGATGACCGACGAGATCACCGAATTGTTCGGTCCGGGTCTGGCCGAGACCACGGTGATCCCCAACGGCATCGACGCCGCACGCTGGCCGTTCGCGCCCCGTCGTCCCCGCACCGGGCCGGCCGAGCTGCTCTACGTCGGGCGGCTGGAGTACGAGAAGGGTGTGCACGACGTGATCGCCGCGCTGCCGCGGATCAGGCGCACGCATCCGGGCACCACCCTGACCGTCGCCGGCGAGGGCACCCAGCAGGACTGGCTCGTCGAGCAGGCGCGTAAACATCGGGTGCTCAAGGCAACTCGGTTCGTCGGGCATTGTGATCACAACGAGCTGCTGGCGTTGCTGCATCGGGCCGACGCCGCCGTGCTGCCCAGCCACTACGAACCGTTCGGGCTCGCCGCTCTGGAGGCCGCCGCGGCCGGCACCCCGCTGGTGACGTCGAACATCGGCGGCCTGGGCGAAGCGGTGATCAATGGCAAGACGGGGGTGTCCTGTCCGCCTCGCGACGTGGCCGGGCTGGCCGCCGCGGTGCGCGCCGTGCTCGACGACCCGCTCGGCGCGCAACGACGCGCCGACGCCGCCCGCGAGCGGCTCACCTCCGACTTCGACTGGGGGACCGTGGCCAAGGAAACGGCCCAGGTTTACCTGGCCGCCAAACGCCGTGAACGGCAACCACAGCCGCGGCTGCCCATCGTCGAGCACGCCCTGCCGGACCGGTAGGCATATCTGCGTCGTTGTTGGGTAGCTCTGCAACTACCGCCAAACCTGTTGAGCAGCAAGCGGACTTGGCCCGGCATGAACGGAGCACCGTATGAACAGCTCAACACTGGCCGCGACAACGCTGGCCGTCGGCGCGGCAGCCGGCACCGGAAGCATCGCCAGCCCACGCCGTGTCCCTACCTGGTACGCACGGCTGCGCAAACCGCGATACCAACCACCCGGAGTCGTCTTTCCAGTCGTCTGGACAGCCCTCTACACCGACATCGCCGCCACGTCGGCGGTGGCTATCGACGGGTTCCGCCAAGCAGGACAGCACGACAAGGCGCGTCGCTATGCCGCGGCGTTGGGAGTCAACCTGCTCCTCAACGCCGGATGGAGTTGGCTTTTCTTCAGGTATCACAAGCTCGGCGCATCCGCCCTCGGTGCAGCGGTCCTGACGGCCAGCAGCGCGGACCTCATCCGCCGCGCGACGCAGGCCAAACCGCAAGCCGGGCTGGCACTTTCGCCTTACGGATTGTGGTGTGCCTTCGCCACCGTTCTGTCCACCCATATCTGGCGGCTCAACCGCCCTACTGAAACCGGCCTCAGCCGGAAAGCTTGTTCTTGACCGCGCCGTCCTGTTGCTGGGCGACCGTAAGGGCGTAGTCGGTGGGCACGTCGTCGCCGGGCGCGCCGTCGAATTCCAGCGTGACGAACGCCTTGCCCTCGGTGAACAACAGCACCGTCACCTCCTTGGACCTATCCGGCGACGTGCCGGCGACGATCGTGCCCCCGTCGCCCACCGAAATCGGCTGCGGGTTACCGCCGGTCACCGTGTTGCCCAGCGACGCGACCGACCCGCTCATCGCGTTGGCCGCGGCCCCGGCGTCGGTCAGGATCAGGACCGTGTCGCCGATTCGGGTGCTGTCATCCTGGTTTTTGAAAACCACCGCCGCGCCGGGCATCGCGTTCGGGTTTTGGACGGGCGGCTCCGCCGGGGTGAAGACGTTGGGCGGTGTCGTGCTGACGTCGCTGCCCTGAATCAGCAGGGCGGTGTAGTCGGTGCCGGCGGCCGGCATCGACATCGACACCGCGGACGTCGACGTCGAGGGTGTCGACGCCATCGTGGACGTGCCGCTGCAGGCGGCCACCACCATGCCGGCCAACACCGTGGCCCCCGCGACGCTCGCAACCGCGATCACCCGGCTCGTCATTCGCGGCACCCCCTCCGCTGTGTTACCTCGGTACCGTAACCAACCGCCGCGCGGTTGGACCAGCAAAGGCCCCGGTGCGAGATCGCCGTTCGGCTGATGTTTACGCAATCCGCCCACCCGAAGATGTCTGGCATGCAATTATCAGCCGATTCACAGTTGCCCACAGTCGCACAGCCCACGGGAGGCGTTATGGCTCAGTCGATCGTTCGGACGTTGCTGGTTTCCGGAGCAGCAGCGGGCCTGATGGCCGGCGTAGCCGCGTGTTCGTGTTCGGTGTCGTCGTCGCACACTGTCAGCAAAAGCGATGTCGCCGGCCAGATCACCTCGAAGATGACGGACCCCGCGGGCAACAAGCCCGAGTCGGTGAACTGCCCCAGTGACCTGGACGCGAAGGTCGGGGCGCAGCTGAACTGCGAGATGAAGGCGGGCGGGCAGACCTACAACGTCAACGTCACCGTCACCAGCGTCAACGGCAGCGACGTCAAGTTCGACATGGTGGAGACAGTCGACAAGAACCAGGTCGCCAAGACGATCAGCGAGAAACTCACCCCGCAGCTGGGAAGCAAACCCGATTCGGTCACGTGCCCCGACAACCTCAAGGGCGTCGAGGGCGCGACGCTGCGCTGCCAGCTGACCACTAGCGGGAAGAACTACGGGGTGAACGTGACCGTCACCGGCGTCGACGGCGGGACCGTCAACTATCGCTTCGAGGTCGAAGACCAGCCCTCGTAAGACCCGAAATCGGTTAGCGGGCAGCCTTTTTGCGTTCGATATCGGCCAGCGCGGCCGCCAGTTCCGCGCGCTGCGCGGCCGAGCTCTCCCAGGACAGCTGCCGGTTCTTGACCACCTTGGCCGGCGCGCCGACCGCGATCGAGTAGTCGGGCACCACGCCGCGAACCACCGCGTGCGATCCCAGCACGCAGCCGCGTCCGATGGTGGTGCCCCGCAGCACGGTCACCTTGACCCCGACCCAGGTGTCGGGCCCGATTCGAACCGGGGACTTGACGATGCCCTGATCCTTGATCGGCAGGTTGATGTCGTCCATGCGATGGTCGAAATCGCAGATGTAGCACCAGTCGGCCATCAGCGCCGAATCCCCGAGCTCGATGTCGAGGTAGCAGTTGATGACGTTGTCGCGCCCCAGCACCACCTTGTCGCCGAAGCGCAGCGAGCCCTCGTGCGCGCGGATCGTGTTCTTGTCGCCGATGTGCACCCAGCGGCCGATCTCCAGCTGCGCCAGCTCGGGTGTGCAGTGGATCTCGACGCCCTTGCCGAGAAACACCATGCCGCGGGTGATGATGTGCGGGTTGGCCAGCTTGAACTTCAGCAGTCGCCAGTAGCGCACCAGGTACCACGGGGTGTAGGCGCGGTTGGCCAGTACCCACTTCAGCGAGGCCAGCGTGAGGAACTTGGCCTGGCGTGGGTCGCGCAACATCGATCCACGCCAACGGCGATGGAGCGGAGCACCCCACATGGTCGTCATGGCCGGAGAGCTTATCCGAGCCGCCACGGGTTACCCTCACCTGTACTCGATCGCTGCTCTGGAAACGAACCAACGGCCGCGGAAGGATTTGGGAAATCGAGGTGCTTGCCCGACAACTCGGTCTTCGGCGTTGGTCATTCGTGGGGGCGGCCGCCGCGCTGATCGTGGGACTCGGCGGTTGCGGCAACACCGACTCCTGGGTGCAAGCCTCGGCATCGCAAGGCTGGCCCGCGCAATACGCCGACTCGGCCAACAGCAGCTACACCCCCACCAGCGGCGCCACCAAGCTGTCGCTGCAGTGGACGCGGTCGGTCAAGGGCAGCCTGGCCGCCGGACCCGCGCTGAGCGCACGCGGTTATCTCGCCCTCAACGCGCAGACCCCGGGCGGATGTTCGCTCATGGAGTGGGAGAACGACAACAACGGCCGGCAACGCTGGTGCGTCCGGGTGGTCCAGGGTGGCGGCTTCGCCGGTCCGCTGTTCGACGGCTTCGACAATCTCTACGTCGGGCAGCCCGGCGCCTTCCTCTCCTTTCCGGTGACGCAGTGGACTCGCTGGCGCCAGCCGGTGATCGGAATGCCCACCACACCAAGGTTTTTGGGTGATGGTCAACTGTTGGTCATCACGCACCTGGGTCAGGTCCTGACGTTCGACGCCCACCGCGGCATGGTGGTGGGCAGTGCGCTGGATTTGGTCGACGGTGTGGACCCGACCGATGCGACGCGCGGGCTGGCCGATTGCGCGCCGGCGCGGCAGGGCTGCCCGGTGGCGGCGGCCCCCGCCTTCTCGCCGACCGGCCAGATGGCGGTGATCGGCGTCTGGCAGCCGGGTGCGGTGGCCGCGGAACTGGTTGGGCTGAAATACCATCCGGGCCAGACGCCGCTGCTGACCCGCGAGTGGACCAGCGACGCGGTCGGCGCCGGCGTGATCGCCAGCCCGGTGCTCTCCGCCGACGGGTCGACCGTCTACGTCAACGGCCGCGACCAACGGCTGTGGGCGCTGCACGCCGCCGACGGGAAGGTGAAATGGTCAGTGCCGCTTGGTTTCCTGGCGCAGACGCCGCCGTCGGTGACCCCGCAGGGGCTGATCGTGGCCGGTGGCGGACCCGATACCCGGCTCGCGGCCTTCAAGGATGCCGGCGATCACGCCGATCAGGCTTGGCGGCGCGACGACGTCGGCCCGCTGTCGTCGTCGAGCCTGGCCGGTGGCGGCGTCGGCTACACGGTGGTCGGCACGCCGCCCGGGCAGGGCGCGCCCGGCATGTCGCTGCTGGCCTTCGATCCGGCCAATGGCCACACCCTCAACAGCTATCCGCTGCCCGCGGCCACGGGATATCCCGTCGGGATTTCGGTCGGCGTTGATCGCAGGGTGGTGGCGTGCACCAGCGACGGCCAGGTCTACGGATTCGGGCCGGCATGAGCGCCGATCGACGCGGCAGGCCCGCGGACGTCGCCGCGACCGTTGTCCTGCTGATCGTGCACGGGGCGCTGTTCGGGGTGACCATCGTGCTGCTCGGCCTTTTCGTCATGGTCACCGACCCGTGCGGTTCCGTGAAATGCGGCGACCCGGCCTGGATCGACCGCGCCACGACCTTGGGGATCTGGGGCGGCGCCGCGGTCTTGGTCGCCGACTTCGTGGTCTCCGTATATCTCCTGGTGCGCCGGCGGCGGGCGTTCTTCGTCCCGCTCATCGGCTGCGTGGCACAGGTGGCGCTGGGCATCGGTGCCGCGGCGATGGAGTGGCTGGCCGGCCCGGTGCAGTGACCAGGCGGCTCTAGACGGCCAGGGGCGGGATCGCGTTGCGCGGCACCTGGGCCTGGACGGGACCGGCGACCGCCGGGAGCATCTCACCGGGGGCGAAATAGAAGATCAGCTGGTCGTCGGTGATGGCGAAGTTCTGGTAGTGCGACGGGTCGTGCCCCGTCGACGGCAGGATGGCGGCACCGAACGCGCTCTGATTTTCCAGGTCGCGCTGCACCAACGGGAAGATGCTGTCCAGCGGCGTCGTGCCGGGCGCGAACAGGTTGTCGAAGGTGATGGGCTGCTTGGTCGCCAGGTTGTAGTTGAACGCCTTGTACCAGATGGACGGATGCGATCCGCCGAGGTCCTGGAAGAACTTGAGCACCACGCTGCGGGTGCGGGGCGGCTGACCGGAGGTGCGTTGGTCGGCGCTGGTCTCCATTTGGTAGGGCTGGTCGCGCCCGCCGGACGTCTGGGCGACGTTGAGGAAGCCGTCGCGGTTTTGGGTGATGTAGTCGGTCAGCGCCTGTTCGTCGGGGTAGTCGGCGGGGAACGTCATGGTGATGGCGTAGGTGGACCCCGTGGTGTGCACGTGGCACAGCTGGGTGTCGTCGACGGTGCCGCCCATCCCGGCGCACGTCGCCGGCGCGGCGGCCGCCGGCCAGCCCAGCAGGGCCACCGCGGCCAGCACGGTGCTCACTATCAGGTAACGCATCGTTCGAATTTGTCCCTCGCAAAATTACGCAGGCGGGGCGCCTGGAAGATCGATGGCAGCCAGCCTACCTGGGCACTATCGAGAGGCGCGGCAGACGAAGGCCGTCGCATGGCTCGCGGGTCCGGAGCCGACCCGGGTGACGATAACCGACAGGGATTCCCCGCCGCGCAGCCGCAGGCGGCGCCGCAGCCCGTCGGGGTCGATCCGCACGCCCCGGACCAGGATCTCCAGCGCCCCGCAGTCCCGTGCGGACAGCGCCTGCCGAAGGCGGCGCTCGTCGAACGCCAGCTGCTCGAGCACCTCGAAGCCGCGGACCGCCGGCGGCAACTCGGCGCCGGACAGGTAGGCGATATCGGGATCGAGTTGCCACAGCCCGTGCCGCGCGCCGTAGTGGCGCACCAGGCCGGCCCGCACGACCGCGCCGTCGGGGTCGACGATCCATCGGCCGGCGGGCCGCGTCGGGCAGTCGGCGGGCTCAGCGTCGGTGATCTGCTCGCCGACATCCAGGACGCTCGCTCGACGACGCACACGCGGCTCGGCCAGCCCGGCCGAC
>NZ_MBEU01000057.1 GCF_001954275.1 Mycobacterium sp. IS-836
GCGTTGGTGTTGTGGTTGGTGTATCTGCAGTTTCGGGGGGATTTCACGGAGAAGACGCCGGTGACGATGTTGTCGTCGCGGGCGGGTTTGGTGATGGATCCCGGGGCGAAGGTCACCTTGAACGGGGTGCAGGTCGGGCGGGTGGCCAGCATTGCCGAGGTGCAACAGGACGGCAAGCCGGCGGCGAAGTTCGTGCTGGATATCTATCCGCGGTATTTGCAGTTGATTCCGGCCAATGTGAATGCCGATATCAGGGCGACGACGGTGTTCGGCCAGAAGTATGTGTCGTTGACCAGCCCGGCCCATCCGTCGCCGCAGCGGATTCGCGCGCATGCGGTCATTGATGCGCGTTCGGTGACCACCGAGAGCAATACGTTGTTTCAGACCATCACCTCGGTGGCCGAGAAGGTGGATCCGGTCAAACTCAACCTCACGTTGAGTGCGGCGGCGCAGTCGTTGGCGGGGTTGGGGGATCGGTTTGGCCAGTCGATCATCAATGCCAATGCGATCCTCGATGATGTCAATCCGCAGATGCCGCAGGCCCGTCATGACATTCAGCAGTTGGCCGGTCTGGGCGACACGTATGCCAATGCGGCGCCGGATTTGATTGATTTCCTCAACCATGCGGTGGTGACGTCGCGTTCGATCAACGCGCAGCAGAAGGATTTGGATCAGGCGTTGCTCTCGGCGGCCGGGTTCGGTAACACCGGGGCCGATATCTTCCAGCGTGGCGGGCCGTATCTGGCGCGCGGGGCCGAGGATCTGGTGCCCACCGC
>NZ_MBEU01000058.1 GCF_001954275.1 Mycobacterium sp. IS-836
GGGTGGATTCAAGGTTTGGTTGCAACAGGGGTTTGTGGTGGGGCTGACAGTAGTCGATCGAGGATTTGGGCGGGGCTGTCCCAGTCGAAGCGTTTGCGGGGTCGGTTGTTGAGTTCGACGGCAACCTCATCGAGGTAGGCCGCCGAGTGCACCGATAGGTCGGTGCCTTTCGGGAAGTATTGGCGGAGAAGCCCGTTGGTGTTCTCGTTAGAGCCGCGTTGCCACGGTGAGTGGGGGTCGCAAAAGTAGATATCGATGCCGGTGTCGATGCTGATACGGGCATGAGCGGCCATCTCAAGGCCTTGGTCCCAAGTCAGGGTCTTGCGGAGGTTCTCTGGGAAGGCTTTGATTTTGGCGATCATGGCTTGAGCGACGGCATCGGCGCTGCGGCCCTGCGGTAGGTGCAGCAGCTGCACGAATCCGGTGCTGCGCTCGACCAGCGTGCCAATCTGTGAGGCCTGGTTTTTGCCGATGATCAGATCGCCTTCCCAGTGCCCAGGCACGGCGCGGTCCTCGGCCTCGGCGGGGCGCTCACTGATGTTGATCATGCCCGGGATGTGGCGGTGTTCGGTGGCGGTGCGTCGTGTTCTGGGTTTGCGCAACGCCCGCCCAGTGCGCAAACAGCGGTGCAGCTCGCGGCGCAGTTCGCCACGTCCTTGCACGTAAAGCGCCTTGTAGATGGTCTCGTGGGACACCTGCATCTCCGGGCGATCAGGATAGGTTTTGGCCAACACCCCCGCGATTTGCTCGGGGCTGTAGTTCTTGACCAACAACGCTTCCACTTCGGCACGAAGCTCGCCGCAGCGCCCTAGCTTGCCGGTCTTGGGACGACGCGCCCGCGCCTCGCTGCGGGCCTGGGCGATGCTGGCCCGATAACCCGACTTGGCATCCCAGCCGCCTCGATTGGCGCCAAACCGATGCAGGGCACGATAGCGGCCCATCGCTCCATGACAGCGGCCATTGCCATCGATCTCGCGCATGACCGTCGACGGTGACCGCCCCAACCGGCGCGCAATCGCCCGAATCGAATCACCTTTGGCAGTACCGATCATGATCTCTTCACGCTCACCCATCGACAACCGCGGCCGAACGTGCCCCTTGGGATCGCTGAATTGCGGGTTCACCCCACCGAATCTGCGGAACCACGCTTGCCCACAGCCACTGGACACGCCGACCATCGGCGCAGCCACACTCGGCGGCACACCCAAGGCCACCAGCACCCAAAACCGACGCTGAACCGACGTCAACGACCAATGAGCCGCCATCAACACTTCCTAACTACGAAGTGTTGCAATCAC
>NZ_MBEU01000059.1 GCF_001954275.1 Mycobacterium sp. IS-836
CGATCCGCACCCGGACCCTCGATGCCCCGGCTGCGTGCAGACACACGCCCTGCCAGGAAAACGGCAGCATCGTCTCGGCCTGTTCGCCGGCCACGCCCATCGCGTGCAGGGCCGCGTCCAACACCACGGGGTGGATTCCGAAGCCGCCGATCTCCCCTCCGGCGGCCTCGGGGACAGCGACCTCAGCGAACACTTCGTCGCCCCGCTGCCACATGGCCCGCAGGCCCCGGAACGCCGGCCCGTACTCATAACCCCGATCGGCCAGTTGCTCGTACGCATCGACCACGTCTACCGGCGTCGCCCCCACCGGCGGCCAGACCGACAGATCCGCGGCCGGCTGCACCGTTCCTGCGCTCAGCGCGCCCTCGGCGTGCAACACCCAGGCCGAACCGGGCTCAGCCGCAAGCGAATACACCGACACCGTCCGGCTGCCCGAACCCGTCGGGGCGCCCACCACCACCTGGATCCGCACGCCCTCGGCCGGTTGCAACAGCAGCGGCGCCGACAGCGTGAGCTCCTCCACCACGGTGCAACCGACCTCGTCGCCGGCGCGCAACGCCAACTCGACGAACCCGGCACCCGGGAACAGCACCACCCCGGCCACCGCGTGATCGGCCAGCCACGGTTGCGCAGCCACCGAGAGCCGGCCGGTGAGCACCACGCCGCCCGAGTCGGGCCCGTGGACCACCGCGCCCAGCAAGCCATGCTCGGCCCCCGCCAAACCCAGGGCACCCATGTCACCGGTTCCGGTGCCCATCTCGGGCAACCAAAACCGCTGCCGCTGAAAGGCGTACGTCGGCAACGGAACCTGACACCCGCCCACGAACGCCGCCCGCCAGTTCACGGACACGCCCGCGACGTGAGCCTGACCGACCGACAGCCAGAACCTGTCGAGCCCACCGTCCTCGCGGCCCAGCGAGGGAATGACGACGGCGTCGGCGGCATTCCGATCGGTCAGGGTTACCTCGATGCCGGCGAGCAACACCGGATGGGGACTGGATTCGATGAAAGCCTGATGGCCGCTATCGCGCGCGGCGCGCACCGCGCGTTCGAACTGCACGGTCTGCCGGATGCTCCGGTACCAGTACTCGGCGTTCAGGCCGGCGGTGTCCATGAGCTCGCCGGTGACCGTGGAGAAGAAGGCGACCGAGGACGAACGTGGCGCTATGCCTGCCAGCGCCTCGGCGAGCGGCTCACGGATCGCGTCCACCTGCGCGGAGTGCGAGGCATAGTCGACATCGATCCTGCGCGCCCGGACGCCATCCGCCTCGCTGCGTGGCATCAGTTCCTCGAGTGCCGTCACCTCACCGGAGACGACGACCGCCGAAACACCGTTGACGGCAGCAATATTGAGCCGATCCCCCCACGGTTCCAGCAACGCGCGCGCTCGCTCCAGGCCGCACGCCAGCGAGACCATCCCCCCGGAACCAGCCAACCGCACCAGCAGCCTGCTCCGCAGCGCGACGACCCGGGCGGCGTCCTCCAGCGACAACGCACCCGCGACGTACGCCGCCGCGATCTCGCCCTGCGAGTGGCCGATCACCGCGTCCGGGCGGACGCCCACCGAACGCCACAATTCGGCCAGCGACACCATCACCGCCCACAGCACCGGCTGCACCACGTCGACCCGGTCCAGCCCCGGGGCGCCCACCGCGCCCCGGATGACATCGATCAGGGACCATTCCACGTGTTCGCCGAGCGCCTTATCGCATCGGTGCATGTGATCGGCGAAAACCTTTGACGTGTCGAGCAATTGGGCCCCCATGCCGACCCATTGGGAGCCTTGGCCGGGGAAAACGAAAACCGTCCTGTCCACCGCGCGGGCACGGCCCACCACGACATTCGCGCCGGGCTCACCGGCCGCCAGCCCGGCCAATCCGGCCAGCAGCTGCTCGCGGTCA
The DNA here is from genome assembly GCF_001954275.1 of Mycobacterium sp. IS-836. Lineage (GTDB taxonomy): Bacteria > Actinomycetota > Actinomycetes > Mycobacteriales > Mycobacteriaceae > Mycobacterium. The sequence continues at coordinate 1,902 of NZ_MBEU01000059.1, forward strand.
GCGCCCACCACCACCGCCCGATGCTCGAACACCGAACGCGTCGACACCAACGACCAGCCCACGTCGGCCGGATCAAGATCGGCGCCAACGTGCGTCAACAGCCGCTGCGCCTGAGCTGTGAGTGCCTCGGCCGACCGCGCGGACAACACCCACGGCACCACCGGCATGTCGTTATCGCCCGACGCGCCAACGCTTTCCAGTGCCCGCGCGTCCGCCGGGGCCTCTTCCAAGATCACATGCGCATTAGTCCCGCTGATTCCGAACGACGACACCCCGGCCCGGCGCGGACCGCCCCCCGCCGACCATGCCCGGGGTTCGGTCAACAACGAGACGGCCCCCGCCGACCAATCCACATGCGGCGTGGGCACATCCACGTGCAGCGTCCGCGGCATCAGCCCGTGGCGGATCGCCTGCACCATCTTGATCACCCCGGCCACGCCCGCGGCGGCCGAGGTATGCCCCATGTTCGATTTGATAGAACCCAGCCACAGCGGACGATCCGCCGGCCGATTCTGTCCATAGGTTGCCAGCAGCGCCTGGGCCTCGATCGGGTCGCCCAGCGTGGTGCCGGTGCCATGGCCCTCCACCAGATCCACGTCGGCCGTATTCAGCCGCGCGTTGGTCAGTGCGGCCCGCACCACCCGCTGCTGCGCCGGCCCGTTCGGGGTCGCCAGGCCGTTGGACGCGCCGTCCTGGTTGACGGCCGAGCCGCGGACCACCGCGAGTACCGGGTGGCCCATCCGCCGCGCATCGGCCAACCGCTCCAGCACCAGCGCCCCGACGCCCTCGGAGAAGCCGGTTCCGTCGGCCGCACCCGCATACGCCTTGCACCGTCCGTCGGCGGCCAGCGCGCGCTGCCGACTGAATTCGATGAACATCGCGGGGGTTGCCATGACCGTCACCCCGCCGACCAACGCCAGATCGCACTCGCCCGATCTCAGTGAGCGCGCGGCCAAGTGCAGCGCCACTAACGACGACGAACACGCGGTGTCCACCGACACCGCCGGCCCCTCCAAGCCCAGCGCGTAGGCGACGCGGCCCGAGGCGACGCTCAGCGTCGAACCGCGCAGCCCGTATCTCTCCAGCTCTCCGGGCACCCGGCCCTGGCCGCCGTACGAACCGTGGAATATCCCGGCGAACACGCCCGTCGCCGACCCGCGCAGCGTCAACGGATCAATTCCGGCCCGCTCCAACGCTTCCCACGACACTTCCATCAACAAGCGCTGCTGCGGATCCATCGCGAGCGCCTCGCTGGGCGCGATGCCGAAGAATGCCGCGTCGAAATCTGCGGCGTCCGCCAGGAATCCGCCGCACCGGGTGTACGCCTTGCCGATCGCGTCGGGGTCGGGGTCGAACAGGCCGCCCAGATCCCAGCCGCGATCGGACGGGAACTCGGACACCACGTCGCGGCCCTCGACGACCATGTCCCACAAGGCCTCCGGGGAATCCACGCCGCCCGGATACCGGCACGCCATCCCCACCACCGCGATCGGGTCGGTCGCCACGGCCAGGTACTCGCGGTTCTCCCGCTTCAGTCGCTCGTTTTCCTTGAGGGACTTGCGGAGGGCCTCGACGAGTTCGTCCTGCTTGCTGTTCATACGACCCCCGCCGAACACGGATCGCGCATCAGTGCCAGCGCAACAACACAAGTTCAGAGCAGAATCCGGGACCCATCGCGAGCATCAGGCCTGGGCTGCCGCTGGGCGGCCGCTTGCCGATGGTGTCGCGCAGCACGTGCAGCACCGACGCCGAGCTCAGGTTGCCGATCTCACCGAGTGAGCGCCAGGTCAGCTCCAAAGCCTCCGGCGGCAGGGACAGGGCGGCGTTGATCGCTTCGATGACCTTCGGGCCACCGGGGTGGCTGACGAAGGCGCCGATGTCGTCGGTGGTCAGGCCGTGGGCGGCCAGGAACTCAGTGACGTCCTTTTCGATGTATTGCTCGACCACCGCGGCGACGTCCTTGGACAGCACCAGTTCGAATCCCGTCGTGCCGATGTCGTAGCCCATCGTGCGCAGCGAGTCGGGATAGAGGTGGCTGCGGGAATCGACGACGGTCGGCCCGGCGGCGCCGATCTGTTCCGCGCGACGCTCGCCGACCGCGACCACCGCACCAGAACCGTCAGCAAACAATGCGCTGCCGACCATGCCCGCCAGCGACGGCTTGTATCCCGGGTAGGTCAGCGAGCAAAGCTCGACCGACACGAGCGCCGCGACCCCGTCCGGCGCGCCGCGCAGGTAGTCGTTCAGCCGGGCCACCCCCGCGGCCCCGGCCACGCAGCCCAACCCGAACAGCGGCACCCGGCGCACGTCGTCGCGCAGCCCGAGCCGCCCGGCGATCCGGGCATCCAGCGACGGCACCGCCAGCCCGGTGACCGTCGTCGTGACGAGCACGTCGAGGTCTTGGGGTCGCAGCCCCGCCTCGTCCAGCGCCCCCACCAGCGCCTCACAGCCGAGGTCCACGGCGTTTTCGATGAAGATCCGGTTCGCCGTGCCGAAGTCTTTGAGCGTCGGATACTTCTCCAGCGGGAGGACCAGGTGGCGGCTGTTGACCTTGGCGCTGGTGTGCAGCTGCCGAACGATGTCCTCGTAACCCTCGAACTCCGGAATGCTGACGAAAAAGTCGGTGAGCTCGCGCTGGGAGTAGCGATGTGGCGGCAACGCACCGAACACGCCCGCGATGACGCTCATTGGACCCACCCCCTGGTCACGTACTCCCGGACACGACGGTTCACCCGGATTGCTTAGCTGATGGAAGCTTAGTCCGCTCGCAAATTAACGGCAAAGAAACGGGCAGTCTCGTTTCAGCCCGCCAGCTGCTGTTGCAGCCGCTCTTTGAGCCGCTCGGAGCTGGCCAGGACCCCGTCGAGTTGGTCGGCGACCCGGGTCGGCGCGGTGCCTCCCCGGGCGTCGCGCGCCGACACCGAGCCTTCGATCGTCAGCACCTCCCTGACCTGCGGCGTCAGGTCGGAGCTGATGGCGGCCAGCTCGTCGTCGGTCAGCTCCTCGAGCCCGACGCCGCGCTCCTCGGCCGTGCGCACGGCGGCGCCGGCGGCCTCGTGCGCGGATCGGAACGGGACTCCCTGGCGCACAAGCCATTCGGCGATATCAGTGGCCAGCGTGTAGCCCGCCGGGGCCAGCGCCGCCATCCGCTCGACGTTGAACGTCAGGCTGGCCACCAGGCCCGCCATCGCCGGCAGCAGCAGCTCCAGCTGGGCCACGGAGTCGAACACCGGTTCCTTGTCTTCCTGCAGGTCACGGTTGTAGGCCAGCGGCTGGGCCTTCAGTGTCGCCAGCAGGCCGGCCAGGTTTCCGATCAGCCGCCCCGACTTGCCGCGCGCCAGCTCGGCGATGTCGGGATTCTTCTTCTGCGGCATGATCGAGCTGCCGGTGGACCACGAATCGTGCAGGGTGACGTAGCCGAACTCCGTCGAGCTCCAGATGATGATGTCCTCGGCGAGCCGGGATAGGTCCACGCCGATCATGGCGAACACGAACGCGGCTTCCGCGGCGAAATCCCGGGCCGCGGTCGCGTCGACGGAGTTGTCCGCCGAGGCGGCGAAGCCCAGGTCCGCGGCGATCGCGTCGGGGTCCAGTCCCAGCGACGTGCCAGCCAGCGCGCCCGCGCCGTACGGGGACACCGCGGCACGCTTGTCGAAGTCGACGATCCGGTCGACGTCGCGCAGCAAGGGATGCGCGTGTGCCAGCAGATGATGGGCCAGCAGGATGGGCTGCGCCGACTGCAGGTGGGTCTTGCCGGGCATGATGGCGTTCGGGTGGGCGGCGGCCTGGGCTGCCAGCGCCGCGACGACGTCGAGCGCCCCGGCGGCGACCCGCCGCACGGCGTCGCGAAGCCACATCCGGAACAGCGTGGCCACCTGATCGTTGCGCGACCGGCCGGCGCGCAGCCGGCCACCCAGGTCGGGCCCGACCCGGTCGATCAGGCCGCGCTCCAGGGCGGCGTGCACGTCTTCGTCGCTGACCAGCGGCGAAAAGCTGCCGTCGGCCACATCCTCGGCGAGGCTGTCCAGCCCCGCCAGCAGCCCGTCGCGCTGCTCCTCGTTGAGCAGCCCGGCCCGGAACAGCACGATGGTGTGGGCCCGCGACGCGGTGATGTCGTAGGGCGCCAGCACCCAGTCGAAGTGGGTGGACTTGCTCAGCGCGGCCAGCGCCTCGGACGGGCCGTCGGCGAACCGCCCGCCCCACAGTGATCCCTCGCGAGTGCTCACCGGCCTCTCACCCCATCCGCGAGTGTGAATCTCACGACGCTTCGACGGCGTGTCGCGTCGCACATTTCACACTCGCGGCCAAGAAAACTCACTGCAGGTCCCGGCGGGAGGCGATCTTCGATGACAACCCGTGCACGTAGACGAAGCCCTTCGCGGCCGACTGGTCGAAGCTGTCGCCCTCGTCGTAGGTGGCGAGGTTGAAGTCGTAGAGCGATTGCGCGCTGCGGCGGCCGTTGACCGCAATGTGGCCGCCGTGCAACACCATTCGCACCTCCCCGGACACGTGCTCCTGCGTCTTGGCGACGAAGCTCTCCAGCGCGACCTTGAGCGGTGAGTACCACAGCCCGTCGTACACCAGCTCGGCCCAGCGCTGGTCGGTGTGCCGTTTGAAGCGACCGAGTTCGCGCTCGAGGGTGACGTGTTCGAGCTCGGTGTGCGCGGTGATGAGCACCATCGCGCCTGGCGCCTCGTAGATTTCGCGGCTCTTGATGCCGACCAACCGGTCCTCGACGACGTCGAGCCGTCCCACGCCCTGCGCGCCGGCGCGGGTGTTGAGTTCCTCGATGGCCTGCAGCATCGACACCGGCTTGCCGTCGATGGACACCGGCACGCCCCGCTCGAACCCGATGATCACCTCGTCGGGCGTGCTCCAGTTCAGGGTGGGGTCTTCGGTGTAGGCGTAGATGTCCTTGGTGGGCGCGTTCCACAGGTGCTCGAGGAATCCGGTCTCCACGGCGCGGCCCCACACGTTCTGGTCGATGGAGAACGGCGAGCGTTTGGTGACGCCGATCGGGATCGCGTTCTCCTCGGCGAACGCGATCGCCTTCTCCCGCGTCCACGCGTAGTCGCGCACCGGCGCCAACACCTCCAAATCCGGTGCCAGCGAGGCGAATCCGACCTCGAACCGGACCTGGTCGTTACCCTTGCCGGTGCAGCCGTGCGCGACGATGCCGCCCCCGTGCTCGCGGGCGGCCGCCACGAGGTGCTTGACGATCAGCGGCCGGCTGATCGCGGACACCAGCGGGTAGCGGTCCATGTACAGCGCGTTGTTCAACACCGTCGGCAGGCAATATCCCTCGGCGAATTCGTCCCGGGCGTCGACAACAACGGCCTCGACCGCGCCGCAGTCCAGGGCCCGTTGGCGCACGACTTCCATGTCCTCGCCGCCCTGGCCCAGATCGATCGCGACCGCCACGACCTCACGGCCGGTCTCCTTGCCTATCCAGCTGATCGCCACCGAGGTGTCCAAACCGCCGGAATACGCCAGGATGACGCGTTCTGACATGAGTCAATCTCCTTTATTTGAGGCTCTCGAGAGTGGCGGCCAGCTCGGCGCCGGTCATCGGCTCGCGGGCGGCCACGAAGAGGGTGTCATCGCCGGCGATCGTGCCGACCACGTACGGTAGCGCCGCCCGGTCGATTGCGCTGGCCAAATAGTCGGCTGCGCCGGGCGGGGTGCGCAGCACCGCCAGGTTCGCACTGGAGTCGACGGACACCAGCAGCTCGCCCAGCAGCCGCGACAGCCGCGCGGTGCCGCCGGAGACCCCGCGCACCGGGCTGCCGTCCTCGGGGACGACGTAGACCCCGACGCCGCCGTCCGCGCCGCGCAGCTTCACCGCGCCGAGCTCCTCGAGGTCGCGCGACAGCGTGGCCTGGGTGACGTCGATGCCCTCGTCGGCCAGCCGCACCGCCAGTTCGCTCTGGCTGCTGATCGACGACGACGACAGGATCGCGACGATGCGGGCCTGCCGGCCGGCGCGGGTGGTTTCGGGGGTGGGCTTGCTGCGGGTCATTTCGACCGCTCCAACAGCCACACCAGCAGCGCCTTCTGGGCATGCAGGCGGTTCTCGGCCTCGTCCCACACCGCGCTGCGCGGCCCGTCCATCACCTCGTCGGTGATCTCGTCCCCGCGGTGGGCCGGAAGGCAGTGCAGCACAATGGCTTCCGAATCCGCCAGGCCGACGAGTCGCGGGTTGAGCTGATACGGCCGGAACGGGGTGCGGCGGTCCAGTCCGTCGTCCTCCTGCCCCATCGACGTCCAGGTGTCGGTCACCAGGACGTCGGCGCCTGCCGCGGCGGCCTCCGCATCGGGGGTGACCAGCACCGACGCGCCGGTGGCCCGCGCGCGCTGCTCGGCGGCGGCCACGACGGCCGGGTCGGGCGCGAAGCCGTCGGGCGCGGCGACAGTGACGTGGATGCCGGCGGTGACGGCGCCGAGCATCAGCGAATGGGCCATGTTGTTGGCGCCGTCGCCGAAGTAGGACAGCCGCAGCCCGTGCAGCGTCCCCTTGCGTTCGGCGATGGTCTGCAGGTCGGCGAGCACCTGGCAGGGATGGAACTCGTCGGACAGCGCGTTCACCACCGGCACCGTCGCCGCCGAGGCCATGGCGTCGAGCCGGTCCTGCCCGAACGTCCGCCACACGATGGCCTCGACGTAGCGGGACAACACCTGGGCGGTGTCCTGCAACGTCTCTTCGCGGCCCAGCTGGGTGCTGCGGGCATCGACGACGACGGCATGCCCGCCGAGCTGGGCGATACCAACCTCGAACGAGAACCGGGTGCGGGTGGAGTTCTTGTCGAAGAGGACCGCGACGCCGCGCGGACCCTCGAGGGGGCGACGGGCGAACGGGTCCTTCTTCAGGTCCGCGGCCAGCTGCAGGACCTCGGCCTGCTCGGCCGGTGCGAGGTCGTCGTCGCGCAGGAAATGCCGAATCATGTTGCGGCCCTATCGAGGATCCCCGGCAGGGCGGCGATGAAGCCCTCGATCTGGGATTCGGTGATGATCAGCGGCGGCGCCAGCCGGATGACGTCGGGAGCGGCGGCGTTCACCAGGAATCCCGCGCTGCGGGCGGCCGCCTCGGCGTCCTTGGCCCGCGGCGCGGACAGCACCACACCCCACAGCAGGCCGCGGCCGCGAACGTGGTCGATCAGCGGGTGCCCGAGCCTTTCGATGCCGTGCCGGATCGTCTTGCCCAGCACCTCGGCACGCCGGACGAGGTCGTCGGCGGCCAGGACGCGCAACACGGCCAGCGCCGCGGCGGTGCAGACGGGGTTGCCGCCGAAGGTGCTGCCGTGCAGGCCCGGCGTCACCAGCTCGGCCGCCGGCCCGACGGCCAGGCAGGCCCCGATCGGCAGCCCGCCGCCGAGCCCCTTGGCCAGCGTCACCACGTCGGGGGTGATGCCGTCGTGCTGGTGGGCGAAAAACGCGCCGGTGCGGCCCATTCCGGTCTGTACCTCGTCGAGGACCAGCAGGGCCCCGTGCCGGGCAGTGATGTCGCGGGCCGCGACCAGGTAGCCCTCGGGCGGGACGACGACGCCGCTCTCCCCCATGATCGGTTCGAGGAACACCGCGGCGGTGTCGTCGTCGACGGCGGCCGCCAGCGCATCCACCGAGCCGTACGGGACGTGTGTGACCTCACCGGGCAGCGGCGCAAACGGCGCCTGCTTGCTGGGCTGACCGGTCAAGGCCAGGGAGCCCATCGTCCGGCCGTGGAAAGCCTCTTGTGCGGCAACGAGTTTCGTGCGTCCGGTGAGCCGCGACAGCTTGAACGCCATCTCGTTCGCCTCGGTCCCGGAGTTGCAGAAGAACACCCGGGTCTGCGCGTCCGCGCCCAGCAGCCCGACCAGTTCTTCGGCCAGCGCGATGGCGGGTTCGGTGGCATACAGGTTGGACGTGTGGCCCAGCGTCGCGACCTGATGCGTCACGGCTTCGACGATGGCGGGGTGGCGATGGCCGAGCACGTTGACTGCGATGCCGCCGAGCAGGTCCAGGTACGTCTTGCCGTCGACGTCGGTGACGACGGCGCCCTCCCCGCTGGCCAACGCGACCGGCGGGGTGCCGTAGTTGTGCATCATCACGGCTTCCCACCGCTGCCGTAGCTCGTCGGTATGGGTCATGCCGAAACCACCTTGGTGCCCGTGCCCGCGTCGGTGAAAAGCTCCACCAGCACGCAGTGTTCGACCCGCCCGTCGATGACGTGTGCGCTGGGCACACCGGCCGTGACCGCGCGCAGGCAGGCTTCGACCTTGGGGATCATGCCGGCCTCCAGCGTGGGTAGCAATTGCGCCAGTGTGGCGGTGTCGATTTCGCTGACCAGCGAATCGCGGTCGGGCCAACTGGTGTACAGGCCTTCGACATCGGTCAGCATCAACAGCTTTTCTGCTCCCAGGGCTTCGGCCAGCGCCGCCGCGGCGGTGTCGGCGTTGATGTTGTGCACCACGCCATCGGCGTCGGGCGCGAGCGTCGACACCACCGGAATGCGGCGCGCCGCAATCAGATCCAGCACCGCCGCCGTGTTGACCTGATCGACGTCGCCCACCAGACCGATGTCGGTGGCCACACCGTCGACGGTGACGCTGCGCCGGACCGCGGTGAACAGCTGCGCGTCCTCGCCGGTGATGCCGACGGCGTAGGGCCCGTGTGCGTTGATCAGGTTCACCAGTTCGCGGCCGACCTGTCCGAACAGCACCATCCGCGCCACGTCGAGCACTTCCGGTGTGGTGACCCGGAATCCGCCCTTGAAGTCGCCCTCGATGCCGAGGCGGCGCAGCATCGCGGTGATCTGTGGCCCGCCGCCGTGCACGACGACAGGGTGGACGCCGCAGTTGCGCAGGAAGGCCATGTCGGCGGCGAAGGCGTGCCGCAGCGTGTCGTCGGTCATGGCGTTGCCGCCGTATTTGATCACGACGATCTTGCCGTGCAGCTGCTTGAGCCAGGGCAGGGCCTCGGCGAGCACCTGCGCCTTGACCACGGTGGTCAACTCTTCGATCTTCATGGTCATGAGCTATAGGCCGAATTCTCTTCGACGTAACCGTGCGAGAGGTCGGTGGTGCGGATGGCGGCAGAGGCGTCGCCGACGCGCAGGTCGACGGTGACATCGATGTCCGCGCCCGACAGATCCACCTCGCGCGCGCCGGGGGCCCCGACTCCGTCGACGCACACCGCGGAACCGTTGAACGACACGTTGATTCGATCCGGTTCGAAGGCGACCGGCGTCATGCCCACGGCCGCGAGCACGCGGCCCCAGTTGGGGTCCGACCCGAACAGCGCCGTCTTGACCAGGCTGTCGCGGGCGACCGCCCGGGCAGCGGTCAGCGCGTCGTCCTCGGACGCCGCGCCGGTCACCGTCACGGTGATGCGCTTGGTGACGCCCTCGGCGTCGGCCTGCAGCTGCGCGCACAGGTCGTCGCAGACCCGCAGCACCGCCTCGTCGAGATCGGCCTGCGGCGGCGCGATCCCGCTGGCGCCCGACGCCAGCAGCAGCACGGTGTCGTTGGTGGAACAGCAGCCGTCGATGTCGAGTCGGTCAAACGTGCGGGCGGCGGCGCCGCGCAGCGCGGCGTCGAGCGCTGCCGCGTCGGCGACCGCGTCGGTGCTGAGGACGCACAGCATGGTGGCCAGCGACGGCGCGAGCATGCCCGCACCTTTGGCCATCCCGCCGACCGTCCAGTTGTTCCGATGATGCAGCGCAACCTGTTTGGCCACGGTATCGGTGGTCATGATGGCGTGCGCGGCGTCGTCCCCGCCGGTCAGCCCGCCGGCCATCTCGTGCACGATCTCGCGAACCCCGGCCAGCACCTTGTCCATTGGCAGCCGGTCGCCGATCAGCCCGGTGGAGCAGACCCCGACCTCGATGGCCCCGGTCTCGGTTCCCCAGTCCGACAGCGCCGCGGCCACCGCCTCCGCGGTGGCGTGGGCGTCCTGGAACCCGCCGGGCCCGGTGCAGGCGTTCGCCCCGCCGGAGTTGAGGATCACCGCGCGCAGCGCTCCGGTGGTCAGCACCTGCTGGGTCCAGAGCACCGGCGCGGCCTTGACCCGGTTGCGGGTGAACACCCCGGCGGCGGCGTAGTCGGGCCCTTCGTTGAAGACGAGGGCGAGGTCACGGGCGCCCGATGCCTTGATCCCGGCGGCAATGCCGGCGGCGCGGAACCCGGCCGGGGCGGTGACGCCCTGCTCACGCAGCAGCCGCGCCTCGGCGGTCGTGGAGGTCACGGCGCCACTCCGACCACCGAAAGGCCTTCGGCCTCAGGCCAACCCAGCGCCAGGTTCATCGACTGCACGGCGGCACCGGCCGTGCCCTTGACCAGGTTGTCGATCGCGGCGATCGCGACGAACGTCTCGGCGGCCTCGTCCACCGCGACGGCGATGTGGGCCGCGTTGCTGCCGATGACCGACCCGGTGCGGGGCAACTGGCCGTCCGGCAGCAGATGGACGAAAGGCTCTGCGTCATAAGCCTTTTCGTAGGCGGCGCGCAGTTGTGAAAGCGGGGACCGGGTGCGTGCGGTGCAGGTGGCCAGGATGCCGCGTGACGTCGGGATGAGTACCGGTGTGAACGACACCGTGACGTCGCGATCGGTGACGGCCCGCAGCCCCTGCGCGATCTCGGGCGTGTGCCGGTGGGCGCCGGCGATGTTGTAGGCCCGCGCCGACCCGATGACCTCGGAGCCGAGCAGGTCGGTCTTGGCCGCGCGACCGGCCCCCGAGGTGCCGCTGACGGCGACCACGGTGACGGCGGGTTCGACGAGGTCCTCGGCCACCGCGGGCAACAGCGCCAGCAGCGCCGCGGTGGGATAGCACCCCGGCACCGCGATGCGGCGGGTGCCGCGCAGCCGCTCCCGCGCCCCGGGCAGCTCCGGCAGCCCGTAGGGCCAGCTGCCGGCGTGCGGGGACCCGTAGAACCGCTCCCACGCGACGGCGTCGCCGAGCCGGAAGTCCGCGCCGCAGTCGACGATCAGGGTGTCGGGGCCGAGCTGTTCGGCCAGCGCCGCCGAATGCCCGTGCGGAAGCGCGAGGAACACGACGTCATGGCCGCTCAGGACGGCGAGCTCGGTGGGCTCGACCACCCGCTGCGCCAGCGGCGTCAGGTGCGGATGATGCTCGCCCAGCGCGCTGCCGGCGCTGGCGGCGGCGGTCACCGAACCGATCGTGAGCCGGCCGTCGGCGTAGGCAGGATGCCCGACCAGCAGGCGGAGGATCTCGCCACCCGCGTAGCCGCTGGCACCGGCAACCGCCACCTTGAGAACGTCGGCCATTTCGACCATTCTGCATGGTTATGCATTAGTTTGCAAATCAATGCTACATGCGTAGTTCCGCGCCCACGGCCTCGGCGGCGCGCCGCACGGCGGCGTCGCGCGCGGCGCTGGCGTCGTCCTCGGTCAGCGTGCGATCCGGCGCGCGGAAGCGCAGCGCGAACGTCAGCGACTTGCGATGCTCACCGATCTGCGGGCCGGTGAACACGTCGAACAGCTGAATGTCCTCCAGCAGCGCGCCCGCCCCCTCGCGCACGGCGTCCGCCACCGCCTGGGCCGGCACGTCGGCCGACACCACCAGGCTGACGTCCTGAAACACCGCCGGGAACGGCGACACCCTGGGGGCCGGCAACGCCTCGACGATCGGAAGCGCATTGAGGTTCAGCTCCAGCGCGCAGGTGCCCTTCGGCAGCCCCGAGCGCTCGATCACGGCGGGATGCAGTTGGCCCGCGTGACCGACGCGGGTCTCCCCGACGAGCACCTCGGCGCAGCGGCCCGGATGCCAGGGCAGACATTGGGCCGCCCGCAGGCTCACGTCAACTCCGCTGGCGCGCGCGATGATTCGCACCGCCTCGAACGCATCGGTGGCATCCGCGGCCCGCCCGGGGCCCCAGGGGCCGCGTGGTTCACGCAGACCGGCCAGCACGACGGCGACGTGCTGCGGTTGCCGGGGCAACGACGCGTCCAGCATCGCGATCTCGGCTTCGGTCGGGCGGCGGTCCACGGGGATGAGCTCGACGCCGCGAGTCTGCTCGGTCGGCTGCACCACCTGGGCGATGGCGAACAGCGCGGCGTCGACGAGACCGCGGGACACGTTGCGCCCCAACGCTTCCAGCAGACCGGGCAGCAGCGTAGTGGCGAGCTCCGGGCGATCCGCTTCCAGCGGATTGAGCACACGGGTGGTGTTGCGCCGCGGGTCGTCTGCGGGCAGGCCCCAGAGGTCGAACACGCCGGCGGGCAGAAACGGTGTCGGCAGGACCTCAACGTAGCCGGATTGCGCGAGCGACTTGCCGATGGCGCGGCGGCGCTTCTGCACCGCGGTTAGTCCCCGCCCCGCGGGCGCCGACGGCAGCACCGACGGGATGTCCTCGAGGCCCTCCAGCCGCAGCACCTCCTCCACCAGGTCGGCGGGCTGCACGAGATCGGGTCGCCAACTCGGCGGGGTCACGGTCAACATGCCGCCATCTTCGGCGACTTCTTCCACGACCAACGCGCCGATCTGGGCCAGCCGCCGGGCGGTCGTGCCCGGGGCATAGGCGACGCCCGCGACGCGGTCCGGCAGGTCGACGGCTATCCGGATCGGCGGCAGGGACCAGTCGTCACGCGGCGGGTCACCACGCCAATCGGTCAGGGTCGGGGACACCGCTCCTCCGGTGATGTCGGCGAGCAGTGCGGCACACCGGTCCAGCGCGGCCACCGAAATGGCCGGGTCCACGGCGCGCTCATAACGACGGGCGGCCTCGCTGGGCAGGTGCAGCCGCCGCTGGGTGCGCGACACCGCGGCCGGGTCCCATACCGCGGCCTCCAGCAGCACGTCGGTGGAATCGGCGCGCACCTCGGTGCTGGCCGCACCCATCACGCCGCCGATCGCCGCCGTGGCCGCGTCATCGACGATGAGGACGTCGACCGGATCGAGCTTGCGCTCGACGTCATCGAGGGTGACGACCGTCTCGCCGGGCCGGGCGAACCGCACGCCGAGGCCGCCGCTGATGCGGTTGCGGTCGTGGGCGTGCATGGGGTGGCCCAGTTCCAGCATCACGTAGTTGGTGGCGTCGACGGCCGGGGAGGTCGCGCGGATGCCGCAGAGCAGCAGCCGGCGCTGCAACCACCATGGCGACACCGCGGCGGGGTCGATGCCGGTGACCGGCCGCAGCGCAAATCGCCGAACGCCCGTTTCGGCCTGCACCGTCAGTGGCCACGCCTCGCCCTCGACGGGCAGCGGCTTGACCTCCGCGGGGTCGACGAAGTCCAGGTCGTAGGCGCAGGCGATCTCACGGGCCAGGCCGCGCACCGACATGCAGTAGCCGCGGTCGGGGGTGATGGCCAGGTGGAAGACGACGTCGTCCAATCCGAGCACGCCGGCGCCGTCGGCCCCGGGTTCGGCCGTGCCGGGTGGCAGCACCAAGATTCCGGAATGGTCTGCGCCCAACCCGAGTTCGGCCGTCGAGCAGATCATTCCGTCGGAGTTGCGACCGTAGGTTTTGCGCGCGCTGATGGCGAACCCGCCGGGCAGCGTGGTGCCGGGCAGCGCCACCACGACCAGGTCGCCGACGACGAAATTGGTTGCCCCACAAACGATATGGCGGGGCTGTCCCTCGCCGACGTCGACGAGACACGCCCGGATCGGCTTCTTGAACTCGGTGAGCTCCTCGATGCCGGTGACCCGCCCAACGGTCAGCGGTCCGTCGACCGGACCGAGCGTGACGACTTCTTCGACCTCGTGGCCGATGCGCACCAGGGTCTGCTCGAGGTCGCCGGGGGCGACGTCCCAGCCGGGAGCACCTTCCGCGACGACCTCGCGCAGCCAGCTATACGGAATGCGCATCAGGCACCCACCCCGAAGGGCAACGAGAACCGGACGTCCCCCTCGACCATGTCCCGCATGTCGGGAATGCCGTTGCGGAACTGCAGCGTGCGTTCCAGGCCCATCCCGAACGCGAAGCCGGAGTAGACGTCGGGGTCGATCCCCGCGGCACGCAACTCGTTTGGATGCACCATGCCGCAGCCGCCCCACTCCACCCAGTCGGCGCCGCCCTTCTTGTCGGTGAACCACACGTCGAACTCGGCGGACGGTTCGGTGAACGGGAAGAAGTGCGGCCGGAACCGGGTGCGCACCGCGGGACCGAACTCCGCACGCGCGAACGCGTCCAGTGTTCCCCGCAGGTGGGCCATGGTCAGGCCGCGGTCGACGGCCAACCCTTCGACTTGGTAGAAGACGGGCGTATGGGTGGCGTCGAGTTCATCGGTACGGAACGTGCGGCCGATCGAGATGATGTAGACGGGCAGCTCGCGCTCGAGCAGGGTGCGTACCTGCACCGGCGAGGTGTGCGTGCGCAGCACCTGCCGCGAACCCTCCGGCGCGACATAGAAGGTGTCCTGTTCGCTGCGCGCCGGGTGGTCGGGCGGGAAGTTCAGGGCGTCGAAGTTGAACTGCTCGGTCTCGACCTCCGGCCCCTCGACCAGCTCCCATCCCATCGCGATGAAGGTGTCGGCGACGTGCTCGGCCAATATCGTGATCGGGTGCCGGGCGCCGGTTGGCTGGCGCGTCGACGGCAACGTGACGTCGATGCCCTCGGCGACCAGTACGGCCGCGTCGCGCTCGGCGCGCAGGGTCGCCAGCCGTTCGTCATAGCTGCGCTGGGCCTCGCTGCGTGCGGTGTTGACGCGCTTGCCGGCGTCCGCGCGCCGGTCCTTGGGCAAGGCGGCCAACGCTTGTCGCGCCAGTGCGAGCGGCGAGCGGTCACCGAGGTGCTCGGTCTTGACGAGCGCCAGCGCCTCCAGGTCACCCGCGTGTGCGATGGCCTGCCGGGCGGCATCGACCGCATTGGTCAACGCTTCCGGCGACAGGTCGACGGGTTGATCGCCCACGCGGCGACACTCTCCTTGCTGACGAGGCTGTTGGAACGGCTGGATGCGCCCAGCGCAAATGCCGATCATAGGGGATTCGGTGCACGGCGCTCGGCGTGCTAGGAGACGCCGAGGGGCGCCTAGCCCGCCATGACCGGCTGCAGACCGGCTGGCGCGTCGGCGGCCAGCGCGAGCACGCCGCGGCGCGCGACGAACTGCGCGACCGCGTAGGCCGCTGCGGCGCCCAGGACGCCGAACGACGACGCGGCGGCCATCGTTCCCCAGTGATGCGCCAGCATCAGGAACCCAAACCCTGAGGACGCCGCCAGCATCAGGACGCGTACCGGGGTCCACCGGATTGGCTGGCGGAATCGCGCGGACACCAGGACGCCCAGCACGACGGCGACGGTGTGCCCGGCGTCGGTGAAGTCACCACCGATGATTGCCGACGCCACGCCGGCCGCCACCCACCAGCCGACCCACGCCGCACGCCACCGCGACGGAATCACCGCCGTCATCGCGCCCAGCACCGCGAGGGCGCCATAGCTCATTCCCACGTCGCTGGCGTGGGCGATCGAAATCGGCAGCCAGCCGAACTCGACCGACGCCGCGAGCGCGGCGGCCACCACCAGGGTCGCGCCGATGTGGCCGACGACGAACGCCATGATCAGCCGGATGGTGCGCAAATGCAGTTCGGCGAGGGCGAGCAGGCACGTCAGGAACGGCAACCAGAAGTAGAGCGGGCCGGCATCGACGACCAGCGCGCTGCCCAGCAGCGTGCCCACATGGCCGTGCGCCAGGTTGTGCAGGTTGGTGCTGGCGCGCTGAACGAGCACGTCGTGCGCGTGCGGGCCGAGCGCCAGGATCGCGCAACTGATGGCGAGCAGAATCGCCACGTATCCAATGGTGAACCGGACCCGGGCCAGCCGGGAGAAGATGCCCCCAATCATCGGTGTCTATTATGCGGGCTAATTTGTTTCCGAAGTGTGATCGGAGGCTGTCAACTCCCTAAGAGTCCGCAGGCGATAGATCGCCAGGTCCGCGGGGACGCCGGCGGTCTTCGGCGCGAATACCGGTTTACGTGCACGTTTGGCGACGACGCCCATCGCGTCCAGCGCGGTTTGGGGTATCCGGTCGAGTGACGAACTCGACACCATGATTCCGCCCTTGGTGGCCCGTTCCATCACGCGGGCGGCGATGTTGACGTCGACGCCGAGCCAGTCGGCGGCCATCCGCTGCGGGCGTCCGGTGTGGATCCCGACCCGCATCCGCGGCGTGTAGCCGTCCACGTCGACCGATCTCAGCTCGTCCTTGGCGGCCAGCACGGCCCGCACGGCGACCGTCGGATCGCCGAACACTGCCATCAGCCCGTCGCCCATCCGCTTGACGATGTGCCCTCCCGCGTCGAGCAGCGGCGGTTCGACCGCCCGCGCCACCTGCCGCAGCAGGGCGAGCGCCGCGTCGTCCCCGGCGTGCAGCGACCACGTCGAAAAGCCGACGAGATCGGTGAATACCAGCGTCACTTCCGGGTTGGCCGGCCGTCGGGACACCGCCTCGGTCAGCGCCTGCCACACCTGCAGCACGCCGAGGCTGAGCTCGCGCGACGCGGCGTCGCGATCCCCCAGCAGCCGGTCGGCGGCGCGCGCCGCCGCCCGCGGCGCACCCTCACCCGCGGTGGACAGCGGGTCGCCGAACTCGTGGTCGCCGGGCAACAGCCGTCGCGCCCGCCGCACGAACGCCACCACGCCGGGGCTGTGGTTGGTCGTGCGCAACCACTGCGCCGGAGAGCGAAGTTTCGAATCGGGGGGCGCCGCCGTGGTCACCGATTCAGAGTCCGTTTCCTGGGGCTCACCCGGGACCGGATCGCCAGGTGCGCGCTCCACTTGGCCAGGGTAAGTAGTTCCGGCTGACGCAGGCAATGACGCCCGCTTCGGTTGTGTCACATCTCGCATAGAAGGCCCTGATTGACACCGGATTACCGGCCGGCCACGCCGGCATCGAAACTCGGTAACACCCGGCCGCGCCGAGGCCCGAAATCATAGACAACACGCGTTGTCAAAGTTATCGTGAGCGCAGGTAGTACTAGGAGGCCGTGATGACTGCCGCGTCGACTGCGTCCGCTGATCCGCTCGGGCCAGATTCCCTCACCTGGAAGTACTTTGGCGATTTGCGCACCGGGATGATGGGCATCTGGATCGGGGCTATCCAGAACATGTATCCGGAACTCGGCGCGGGGGTCGAGGAGCACTCGATCCTGCTGCGTGAGCCGCTGCAGCGCGTGACCCGGTCGGTGTACCCCATCATGGGCGTCGTCTACGACGGCGAGCGGGCCGCGCAGACCGGTGAGCAGATCAAGCGCTACCACGACACCATCAAGGGGACCGACACCGCGGGGCGCCGCTACCACGCCCTGAACCCGGAGACCTTCTACTGGGCGCACGCCACGTTCTTCATGCTCGTCATCAAGGTGGCCGAGTACTTCTGCGGGGGCTTGACCGAGGCGGAGAAGCGGCAGCTGTTCGACGAGCATGTCCGGTGGTACCGGATGTACGGGATGAGCATGCGGCCGGTGCCGAAATCCTGGGAGGAATTCCAGGAGTACTGGGACCGGGTGTGCCGCGAGGAGCTGGAAATCAACCAGGCGACGCTGGACATCTTCCAGATTCGCATCCCCAAGCCGAAGTTCATCCTGATGCCGACGCCGATCTGGGATCAATTGTTCAGGCCGTTGGTGGCCGGTCAGCGCTGGATCGCGGCGGGTCTGTTCGAGCCCGCGGTGCGCGAGAAGGCGGGCATGCGCTGGACGCCGGGCGACGAGGTGTTGTTGCGCATCTTCGGCAAGATGGTCGAGCTGGCCTTCCTGGCCGTCCCCGACGAGATCCGCTTGCACCCGCGCGCGTTGGCCGCATACCGGCGCGCCCAGGGGCGGATTCCGGGTGACGCGCCGTTGGTCGAGGCACCGGAATTCGTGGCGCCGCCGCGTGATCGCCGCGGGCTGCCGATGCACTACTTCCCGCCGCGCAAGTCGCTGATGGAGCGCGCCGGGTCGCTGGTGCACACCACGCTCTCGCTGGCCGGCATGCGCCCGGCTAGGGGTCGCGGAAAGGCAGCGTAGGAGGGCCGCTAAGGCCGCGTCGGCGCGGCCAGGGCCCGCGCGCTCTGGTAGAGACAGATCGCCGCGGCCGCGGCCACGTTCAGGCTCTCCGCGCCGCCGGACATCGGGATGCACACCCGGTGATCCGCCCCGTCGGCGATTTCGGCTGGCAGACCGTGCGATTCGGGCCCGAACAGCCATGCCGTCGGCGTGCCGAGCAGTTCTCCGGCCTCGTCGAGACGGGTCTCGCCGTCGATCGTGGTCGCCAGCACCTGCAGCCCGGCGGCGCGCAGCGCCGTGAGGACGGCGTGGACGTCGGGCTCGGTGACGACCGGGATCGCGAAAATGCTGCCGGCGGACGCGCGCAAGCACTTGCCGTTGTACGGGTCGACGCTGTGCCCGCCCAAGATCACGGCCGCGGCGCCCATGGCGTCGGCGATGCGTATCACCGTGCCCGCATTGCCCGGCTCGCTGATCTCGACGGCGACTGCGACCAGCCGGGGGTCGTCGGCCAGCGCGTCCTCGAGTCCGATGGCCGGGACGTCGCACACCGCCACCATCCCCGCGGGAGTGACGGTGTCGGACAAGGCTTTTGCGGCACGCTCGGTCACCAGGTGAACGGGCGCCTGTTGCTTGGCGAGCAGCGCCCCATGGCGCCGCGCCGCCGACTCGGTGACGAATACCTCCCGGACCAGTCCGCGCAGCGACGCGGCCTCCACCAGATTGGGGCCTTCGGCGAGAAATTTCCCCGCCCGCCGCCGGCCGACGTGGCGATGCAGTTTGACCGCCGCGGACACCCTCGCGGAGCGTTCGGTCAGCACCGAAACGACCTGCCGCGAACGGGAACTCAGGCAGCCTCTCCCGAGGGGGCGTTGACGTCCTCGGGCAGTGCCGCCCGGGCGACGTCGACGAGCGCGGTGAACGCCGCCGGGTCGGCGATCGCGATATCGGCGAGGTTCTTGCGGTCCACTTCCACACCCGCGGCCTTGAGACCCTGGATCAGCCGGTTGTAGGTGATGTCATTGGCGCGCGCGGCGGCGTTGATCCGCGAGATCCACAATTTGCGGAATTCGCCCTTGCGCGCGCGGCGGTCGCGGTAGGCGTAGTTCAGCGAATGCAGCTGCTGCTCTTTGGCTTTGCGATAGAGCCGGGATCGCTGGCCGCGATAGCCCTTCGAGGCCTTCAGAACGCTGCGCCTCTTCTTGTGGGCGTTGACCGCCCGCTTCACGCGTGCCATGGATGTTCCTACTCTCGTTCAGACGTAAATGGTCAGGGTCAGCCGTTCAACAAAGCGTTGATGCGCTTGGTGTCGTTGGCTGAAACCGTGGTGCGGCCGTCCAGCCGCCGGGTCCGCTTGGTGGGCTTGTGCTCGAGCAGATGCCGGCGATTGGCTTTTTGCCGGACGATCTTTCCGGTCCCGGTGCGCCGGAACCGCTTGGAAGCCCCGCTGTGGGTCTTGGCCTTGGGCATATTTCCTCTGGTTCTAGTTCTGCTGTTCTGCGGTATTCGGATCGGCCGCGGGCGCGGCCTCGGGTCCTTCGGGGTGACGCGCCCTGGCGCGGGTCTTCGCGCCGCGGTGCGGTGCCAGCACCATCGTCATGTTGCGGCCGTCCTGCTTGGCCGACGTCTCGACGAAGCCGTAGTCGGCGACGTCCGCGCCCAGCCGCTGCAGCAATCGGTAGCCCAGCTCGGGCCGCGACTGCTCACGTCCGCGGAACATGATGGTGACCTTTACCTTCGATCCCGCTTCCAGGAAGCGGACCACGTGGCCCTTCTTGGTCTCGTAGTCGTGATCGTCGATCTTGGGTCGAAGCTTTTGCTCTTTGACGACGGTCTGCTGCTGGTTCCGGCGGGATTCGCGCGCCTTCTGCGCCGCCTCGTACTTGTACTTGCCGTAGTCCATGATCTTGCAGACCGGGGGTCTGGCGTTCGGGGCGACTTCGACAAGGTCGAGATCGGCGTCTGCGGCGACGCGCAGTGCGTCTTCGATACGCACGATGCCTACCTGCTCCCCCCCTGGGCCAATCAATCGGACTTCAGGTACGCGAATGCGCTCGTTGACGCGGGTCTCAGTGCTGATGGGGCCTCCCTTGTTGGGCTTGTGGTCGTCCAATCACGACCAGTGCCTGGGCCCGTCCGAAGTCAGCGGTGGGAACACCACACCACCAGCAAAAAGGCCCTGCACAAGCAGGGCCCAATGCCGACCGATCGCGGCTTGATCCGTGGGTCAAGCCGCCCCCGCCATGCGCGGAGCAGGCATTATGCAATGCCCGTGACCGGACCGTGTCGCCGTGACCGAGACGGAAACCTTCTCGCGGCTAGCGGTGGGAGTGGGACTCCACTTAACTGTCCTGGCTTTCGCCGGGATGGTCGCGACGGACAGTTTAGCAGCCGTGAGCCGCCCGCCAGCACTCGCGAGTCCGGCGACGCGGCCGACAAACTCTTTCGCATCACGAGGCATTTCACGGGTAGAGGGAATATCCTCGCGGTCTGTGACACTCGCTTCTGCTGGCTCGGGCCCTCGGTCTGGCAGCCGGTCGCGCTCCCGGTATCACTGGGTACCGGCGGCGGCTGGCTGGACCGTTGGCGTCATCGCCACCCTGTCGCTGGTGGGCAGCGTGTCGCCACTGTTCCGCTGGCTGATCAAGGTCCCGCGCGAGTTCATCAACGACTACCTGTTCAACTTCCCGGACACCAGCCTCGCCTGGTCGTTCGTGCTGGCCTTGCTGGCGGCGGCCCTGACCGCGCGCAAACGCATCGCCTGGCTGCTGCTGCTCGGCCAGATGATCCTCGCCGCGTTCTGGAATGCCGCCGACATCGCGGCGGGCGACAACACCGCCGCCGAGACCTTCGGCGAGAACCTCGGGTTCGCCGTGCACGTCGTCGCGATCGTCCTGCTGGTTTTGGGCTATCGGGAGTTCTGGGCCAAGGTCCGCAAGGCCGCGCTGTTCAAGGCGGCCGCGGTACTGGTCGTCGGCGACGTCATCGGCATCCTGCTGTCCTGGGGTCTCGTCGAGCTGTTCCCCGGATCGCTTGCGCGGCAAGACCGCCTGCCCTACGTGGCCAACCGGGTGGTCGGCTTCGCCCTCGCGGACCCCACCCTGTTCACCGGCAGGCCGCACGTGCTGATGAACGCGATCTTCGGGTTGTTCGGCGCGCTCGCGTTGATCGCCGCGACGATCGTGCTGTTCCAGTCCCAGCGCGCCGACAACGCGCTGACGGGTGAGGACGAGTCGGCCATCCGCGGCCTGCTGGAGCTGTGGGGCAAAAACGACTCCCTGGGCTACTTCGCGACCCGTCGCGACAAGTCGGTGGTGTTCGCGCACAGCGGCCGCGCGGCCATCACCTATCGCGTCGAAATCGGTGTCTGCCTCGCCAGCGGCGACCCGGTGGGCGACCCGCGCGCCTGGCGGCAGGCCGTGGATGCGTGGTTGGGTCTGTGCCAGACCTACGGCTGGGCGCCCGGTGTCATGGGCGCCAGTTCGCAAGGCGCGCAGGTGTATCGGGAGGCCGGCCTCAACGCGCTCGAGCTGGGCGACGAGGCGATTCTGCGGACCTCCGAATTCAAACTGTCCGGCCCGGACATGCGCGGGGTCCGCCAGGCCGTGACGCGGGCCCGCAGGGCCGGGCTGACGGTGCGCATCCGGCGGCACCGCGACATCTCCCCCGAGGAGATGACGGACACCATCTCGCGCGCCGACTCCTGGCGCGACACCCAAACCGAGCGAGGCTTTTCCATGGCGCTGGGCCGGCTGGGCGATCCGGCCGACGGGGACTGCCTGCTGGTCGAGGCGATCGACCCGCACGGCCAAGTGGTCGCCATGCTGTCGCTGGTCCCCTGGGGAACCACCGGCGTCTCCCTGGATCTGATGCGGCGCTCTCCGCAATCTCCCAACGGCACCATCGAGCTGATGGTCAGCGATCTCGCCCTGAACGCCGAAACCCTTGGTATTTCCCGCATTTCGCTGAACTTCGCGATGTTCCGGTCAGCGTTCGAGCAAGGTGCCCAACTCGGCGCCGGTCCGATCGCCCGGCTGTGGCGCGGGCTATTGATCTTCTTCTCGCGGTGGTGGCAGCTGGAGACGTTGTACCGCTCGAACATGAAATACCAACCCGAGTGGGTGCCCCGCTATGCCTGCTACGAAGACGCCCGGTTGATCCCCCGGGTGGGCGTCGCGTCGGTCATCGCCGAGGGTTTCCTCGTGCTGCCGTTCAGGCGGCGCGACAAGCTGCACACCGGACACCACCCCGCGGTACCCGCCCGGCTGGCGGAATCGGGGTTGCTGCACCACGACGGGTCGGCCCCGGATGTCAGCGGGCTCAGAAGCGACGAGGGCATCGACGAAGACGAGGACGAGTTCAGGTCCCGCCTGCCCGAGCAGGTGCGGGTGCGCATGACCAAGCTGAAGACGCTGCGCCGCACCGGCATTGACGCCTACCCCGTCGGCTCCCCGCCAACTCACAGCGTCGCGCAGGCGCTGGACGCCGGCGACCAGGACGCCGTCTCGGTGTCCGGCCGGATATTGCGGATCCGCGATTTCGGCGGTGTCCTGTTCGCCCAGTTGCGTGACTGGTCGGGCGAAATGCAAGTGCTGCTGGACAATTCACGTCTGGAGTGCGGCCGCACCGCCGATTTCCACGCGGCCATCGATCTGGGCGACCTGGTCGAGATGACCGGGCACATGGGTTTTTCGAAGAACGGGACGCGCTCGCTGATCGTGCGCGACTGGCGGATGATCGGCAAGTGCCTGCGGCCGTTGCCGAATAAATGGAAAGGACTGACCGACCCCGAGGCACGAGTGCGGACCCGCTACGTCGACCTGGCCGTCAATACCGAGTCGCGTGGTTTGATCACCGCCCGGAGCAGCGTGTTGCGTTCGATCCGCGAGACGCTGTTCGCCAAGGGGTTCATCGAAGTCGAGACCCCGATCCTGCAGCAGATCCACGGCGGAGCCACGGCCCGCCCGTTCGTCACGCATATCAACACCTACGACATGGACCTGTTCTTGCGCATCGCGCCGGAGCTCTACCTGAAGCGGTTGTGCGTCGGCGGCGTGGAGCGAGTGTTCGAACTGGGCCGGGCGTTCCGCAACGAGGGGGTGGACTTCAGCCACAACCCCGAGTTCACCCTGCTGGAGGCCTACCAGGCGCACGCCGACTACCTGACGTGGATCGACGGGTGCCGCGAGCTCATCCAGAACGCGGCCCAGGCCGCCAACGGGGAGCAGACAGTGTGGCGGCCCCGCACGGACCCCGGGCCCGACGCCGCCGACGTTGAGCCCGTCGACATTTCGGGCGTGTGGCCAGTGAAAACCGTGCACGACGCGGTATCCGAAGCCCTCGGCGAACGCGTCGACCCCGAGACCTCGCTGAGCGCGCTGCGCAAGCTGGCCGATGCGGCGCACATTCCCTACCGGGCCCAGTGGGACGCCGGCGCGGTGGTGCTGGAGCTCTACGAGCACCTCGTCGAGGACCGGACCGAGCGGCCGACGTTCTATATCGACTTTCCGACGTCCGTGTCGCCGCTGACCCGCCCCCACCGCAGTCGGCGCGGCGTCGCCGAGCGGTGGGACCTGGTGGCGTGGGGTGTCGAGCTGGGCACCGCGTACAGCGAACTCACCGACCCGGTGGAACAGCGGCGCCGCCTGCACGAGCAGTCGCTGTTGGCGGCCGGCGGCGATCCCGAGGCGATGGAGCTGGACGAGGACTTCCTGCAGGCGATGGAATACGCGATGCCACCCACCGGCGGGCTCGGGATGGGCATCGATCGCCTCGTCATGCTCATAACCGGCCGCAGCATCCGCGAGACCCTGCCATTTCCGCTGGCCAAGCCCCACTAGTGGGCGCCGGCGACGGCGGCGTGCGCACGGCGAACATTCGGTGAATGTGTTCCGGGAAGGTTAACGATCCCTCACAATGGATCCGTGACCGCGTCGACGCCCCATGCCATGGCGCAGTTGCTCGCAACCAGCCACACCTCGCTGATGCATGGCTGGGTTCCCCTCACGATCCAGCTCGCTGCCGGAGTCGTACTGGCGTTGGCCATCGGCTGGCGCTCCCGGCGCTGGCGAACCGTGTGGCTGCCGGCGGCCGGCTTGGCCGGCGGCGTCACGGCCTACGCGACGCACTGGTACATCGTCGACCGGGGCCTCTCCGACGAACCCGCACCCGCGGCGCTCTGGCTTTGGATCGCGTTGACGGGCATGGCCGCGGCGGTGCTGATCCTGGGCTGGCGCAGCGCGCACCGCTGGCGGCGCGGCGCAGCAGTCATGGCCGTGCCGCTGTGCCTGCTCAGCGCGGCGCTGGTGCTCAACCTGTGGGTGGGCTACTTCCCCACCGTGCAGTCCGCATGGAACCAGCTCACCTCCGGTCCGCTGCCCGATCAGACCGACAAGGCCACCGTCGCCGCGATGGCGAGCAAGGGAAACCGGCCCACGCACGGGAGCGTGGTCCCGGTCGTGATCCCGTCCGACGCCTCACATTTCAAGCACCGCGGGGAACTCGTCTATCTGCCGCCCGAGTGGTTCGCCAGTAACCCCCCGCCGCAGCTGCCGACCATCATGATGATCGGCGGGCAGTTCAACACCCCCGCGGACTGGACGCGCGCCGGCAACGCGATCAAGACGATCGACGACTTCGCGGCCACCCATCACGGCAAAGCCCCGGTGCTGGTATTCGTGGACTCCGGCGGCGCCTTCAACAACGACACCGAATGCGTCAACGGGGTTCGCGGTAACGCGGCCGATCACCTTACCAAAGACGTTGTGCCGTATATGGTCTCGAACTTCGGCGTCAGCCCCGCGCGGTCCAACTGGGGCATCGTGGGCTGGTCGATGGGCGGGACGTGCGCCGTGGACCTGACCGTCATGCACCCCGAAATGTTCAGCGCCTTCGTCGACGTCGCCGGTGACTTCTTCCCGAATGCGGGGACCAAGGCGCAGACCATCGCCAGGCTGTTCGGCGGAAACGCGACCGCATGGGCGGCATTCGATCCGACCACCGTGATCACCCGGCACGGCCACTACACCGACGTGGCCGGATGGTTCGCGATCTCCTCGGACGCCCCGCCGGCGCCGCGGCGCAACTTCGCGATCGCGGATGCCGGCTCGATACGTCTGGCCAGCCGCGACGCCGACGCCAACCCGAGCAACCAGACGGCGGCCGCGTATTCGCTGTGCGCGCTCGGCCGTGATCACGGCATCGACTGCGCCGTCCTCCCCCAGCCGGGCAAGCACGACTGGCCGTTCGCGGACCGGGTCTTCGCGTCCGCACTGCCGTGGTTGGCCGGACAGGTGGGCACCCCGGACGTCCCCCGGATTGCGTTGCCCGGCACCACCCCTCCCTCCGTCCATACCGGGCCGGCGGTCCCCGTCGAGCGTCCCGCCACCGCAATGAAGTAGCGGCCGGTGTCTGCGGTCGGGCGCGCACGTCGCGCACTGTTTGCGCGGCACTGCAATCCGTGGAGTGCGTGGACCCGCTGGGCGACCACACCGTTGACGCTGGTGCCGGCGTGGACGCGGCGCTGGAGCCACGCCGTGGTGCTGGCCGTGTGGCTGGCGCTCAACCCGTTCGTCTTCGGCAAGCCCGCGCACCAGCACGCCTGGTCGACGAGGGCGATGCTGGGCGAGGAGCTGTGGATCAGCCGCCGGCCCCGGGACGCCGCGATGTTCGTCAGCGCGCTCTCCTCCGCGGCCGCGCTCGGCGCCCTCATCTCGGCTCGCCGGCGCCGGTTGGTGCCGGCCGCCGTCGCAACCGCCGTGCAGATGGCGCTCACGTTGGTGTACTGGGCGCAGATGGTGCGCTATTTCGATCGCCAGCGCGCGACCGAAGTAACCTCTCAGGCATGCCCGACGAACCAATGACTCCCGCGGAGCCCGACCCCGGGTACGACGACGCGGGCGTGCCGACCTTCGAATACGTCCGCGAGAAGATCGAGACCCGTTACGGCACCTCGCAGGGCGCCGCAGAACTGGCCGCGGAAACTCCAGAGGGCCGCGACGTCGAGGAGCAATACGACGAGCGTCAGCGCGCCGCGGCCGAGCGGCTGGCGCAGATCCGCGAGTCGATGCACCCCGATGAGTGACGCCGCATCAACGATTTGAGCGTGCGCACCTTCACCATCGCCGAGCGACGGAACCGCCTGGCGCGCCGGCACTTTCTGTTGCCCACTGATCCGCGGCCGGTCACGCGGATCATCGCCGGGCTCGTCGCGGTACACGCGACCGACCCCGCGACTCCGTACCTGTCGCTGTGGGCCCGGTCCCCCGGTTTCGCCACCGCCGACCTCGATGTGGAGCTGTACGAGAGGCGCTCCGCGCTAAGGCATCTGGCGATGCGCCGGACACTGTGGATGGTGAACAGCGACGACCTGGCCATGATTCAGTCCGCGGCCAGCGACCGGGTCGCGGACAACGAACGCCGCCGGCTGGCCGCCGACGTCCACAAGGCCGGCCTGGCCGCGGACGGGGACCGCTGGCTCGAGCGGGCCTGCTCCGCGGTGTTGCGCCACCTGAATGATCACGGGCCGGCCACCAGCACCGAACTGCGGACCGCGCTGCCCGAACTGACCGGAACCTATGACCCGGCACCCGGAAAACGTTGGGGCGGACACATTCCCATTGCGCCGCGAGTTCTCACCGTGCTTTCGGCGCGCGGCGACATCGTGCGCGGACCCAACGACGGAACCTGGACCACGTCGCGGCCGCGGTGGGTCCACGCCGCCCAGTGGCTCGGCGCGCGGGACGAGGCCGTCGACGCCCAGGCCGAACTGATCCGGCGTTGGTTGCGCACCTTCGGCCCGGCCACCGCTGCCGACATCAAATGGTGGCTCGGCACCACGCTGACCGCGGTCCGAAAGGCGTTGGGCGACATCGGTGCCGTGCGGGTCGACGTGCACGGCAGTCCCGGCTACGCGCTCCCGGACGATCTCGAACCGGAACCGGACGTGGGGCCGTGGTGCGCGTTGTTGCCCGGCCTGGACGCCACCACGATGGGCTGGTTCGAACGGGAGTGGTACCTCGGCCCGCATCGCAGTCAGGTTTTCGACCGCAACGGCAACGCGGGCCCCACTGCGTGGTGGAACGGACGCATCGTCGGCGGCTGGTATCAGGACGACGGCGCCCGGGTGCGGTTGCAGCTCCTCGAGGATCCGGGCCAGCGCGCCCGGCGTGCCCTGCAGCGACGGGCCGACGAACTGACGTCCTGGCTGGACGGCGTGCGGATCAGCCCGCGCTTTCCGTCCCCGCTGTCCAAATCGGCGGGCCGCGAAACCTAAACGCCGACTTTGCGCCGCCGCCGCGATGCACTCGCGGGCGCGCGCCCACGGCCGACGACCTCGGCGAGAAACTTCCCGGTGTAGCTTTCCGGCACCGCGGCGATGTCCTCCGGGGTGCCCTCGGCGACGATGGTCCCGCCCTCGGCACCGCCCTCCGGACCCATGTCCACGATCCAGTCGGATGTCTTGATCACATCCAGGTTGTGCTCGATGACGATCACCGTATTGCCTTTGTCGACAAGGCCGTTGATCACGTTGAGCAGCTTGCGGATGTCGTCGAAATGCAGGCCGGTGGTCGGCTCGTCGAGGATGTAGATGGTGCGCCCGGTCGAACGCTTCTGTAATTCCGCGGCCAGCTTGACCCGCTGCGCCTCGCCGCCGGACAGCGTCGGTGCGGGCTGGCCGAGCCGCACATAGCCCAGGCCGACGTCGACCAGCGTGCGCAGATAGCGGTGAATGCCGGTGATCGGCTCGAAGAACTCCGCGGCCTCCTCGATCGACATGTCCAGTACTTCGGAGATGGTCTTGCCCTTGTAGTGCACCTCAAGGGTTTCCCGGTTGTACCGGGCGCCATGGCAGACCTCGCACGGCACGTACACGTCGGGCAGGAAGTTCATCTCGATCTTGATGGTGCCGTCGCCCGTGCACGCCTCGCAGCGACCGCCCTTGACGTTGAAGGAGAATCGGCCGGGCTGATAGCCGCGGACCTTCGCCTCGGTCGTGGCCGCGAACAGGGTGCGGATCTTGTCGAACACCCCGGTGTAAGTGGCCGGGTTGGATCGGGGTGTGCGCCCGATCGGCGACTGGTCCACCCGGACCAGCTTGTCCAAGCGATCCAGGCCGGTGACGCGGGTGTGCCGGCCCGGGACCTGCCGGGCGCCGTTGAGCCGGTTGGCCAGCACCGCCGCCAGGATGTCGTTGACGAGAGTCGACTTGCCGGAACCGGATACGCCGGTCACCGAGGTCAACACGCCAAGGGGGAACGACACGTCGATGTCGCGCAGGTTGTGCTCGCGGGCGCCGACGACGGTGAGCTGGCGGCGGCGGTCGACGGGACGCCGGATCGCCGGCATCTCGATGCTTTCCTTGCCCGACAGGTAGGCGCCGGTGATCGAAGCCTTGTTGGCCAGCAGCTCGCCGTAGGTGCCGCTGTGCACGATCTGGCCGCCGTGCTCGCCGGCGCCGGGGCCGATGTCGACCACCCAGTCGGCATGCGCGATGGTGTCCTCGTCATGCTCGACGACGATCAGTGTATTCCCCAGATCCCTTAGGCGCGTTAGTGTTTCGATGAGGCGACGATTGTCGCGCTGATGCAGCCCAATGGATGGCTCGTCGAGCACGTAGAGCACACCGACCAGACCGGAGCCGATCTGGGTGGCCAGCCGGATGCGTTGGGCCTCCCCGCCGGATAGCGTCGCAGCGGCGCGGGACAGGGAGAGGTACTCGAGCCCCACGTCGAGCAGAAAGCCCAGCCGCGACTGGATTTCCTTGAGCACCTGCCCGGCGATCGCCTGCTCGCGGTGACCGAGGGTGAGGCGCTGAAGAAAGTCCGCGCAGTCCGAGATGGACAGTTCACAGACCTCGGCGATGGACTTCACACCGCGGTCCCCCGCGGCCAGCGTCACCGCCAGGATCTCGGGCTTGAGCCGGGTGCCCTCGCACTCGGGGCAGGGCACGTCGCGCATGAAGCCCTCGTAGCGCTCCTTCATCTGCTCGGACTCGGTCTGGGCCATCTTGCGCTGCAGGAACGCGAGCACGCCTTCGAAATCGGCGTAGTACGAGCGGGTGCGGCCGTATCGGTTGCGGTAGCGCACATGCACCTGGTGGTCGGAGCCCTCCAGGATGGCCTTGCGGGCCTTGGCCGGCAGCTTGCGCCAGGGTGTGTCGACGTCGAATCCCAGCTCCTCGCCGAGCCCGGCCATCATCCGGGTGAAGTATTCGGCGGTGTGGCCGTTCGACCACGGCGCCACCGCGCCCTCGGCCAGGGTGCGATCCGGGTCGGGGACCACCAGGTCAGGGTCGACCTCCTTGCGGATGCCCAGGCCGACGCACTCCGGGCAGGCGCCGTAGGGCGAGTTGAACGAGAACGACCGCGGTTCCAGGTCGTCGACCGCGAGCGGATGTCCGTTGGGGCAGGCCAGCTTCTCCGAGAACCGCTGCTCGCGCGGGTGGCCGTGCTCGTCGTGATCGTCGGGGAACTCCAGCACGACGATGCCGTCGGCCAGGTTCAGCGCGGTTTCCACCGAGTCGGTGAGCCGCTGCTTGGCGGTGACCTTCACGGTGAGGCGGTCCACCACCACCTCGATGTCGTGCTTCTCCTGCTTCTTCAGCTTCGGCGGGTCGGTCAGCGGATGCACCACGCCGTCGACCCGGACCCGGCTGTAGCCCTGCGCGTTGAGCTTGTCGAAGAGGTCGGCGAACTCGCCCTTGCGGGTGCGCACCACCGGGGCGAGCACCAGGAATCGGGTGCCCTCCGGCATCGCCAGCACCTGGTCGACGATTTGCTGCGGCGTCTGCCGGGCGATCCGGTGGCCGCAGATGGGGCAATGCGGTGTGCCCGCGCGCGCGTACAGCAGCCGCAGGTAGTCGTAGACCTCGGTGATCGTCCCGACCGTCGACCGCGGGTTGCGGTTGGTCGACTTCTGGTCGATGGACACCGCCGGGGAGAGGCCCTCGATGAAGTCGACGTCCGGTTTGTCCATCTGGCCGAGGAATTGGCGTGCGTAGGCCGACAACGACTCGACGTAGCGGCGCTGCCCCTCGGCGAAAATCGTGTCGAAGGCCAGCGACGATTTGCCGGAGCCGGATAGCCCGGTGAACACGATCAGCGAGTCGCGCGGCAGGTCGAGGTCGACGCCGCGCAGGTTGTGCTCGCGGGCGCCCTTGACGATCAGGCGGTCAGCCACACTGTCCCTCTCGATGGAGCTCTTGCCAGTGCTTAAAGCGGTGAACGCGCACGGCGCATTCCATGCTATGTGCCCGCACCGACAAGTTTCGATTGACCAGTAACGTGGCGCACATGACTGCCGTGGATGACAACTACACCGGACACGTCGACCCTGGTACTGCGGCCCGCCGGACCCTACCCGGCGCCACGATTCTAAAGGCGTCGGTGGGACCGATGGACAACAACGCCTATCTGGTGACGTGTGCGGCGACCGGAGAAACCCTGCTGATCGACGCGGCCAACGACGCCGAGGTGCTGATGGACTTGATCCGCCGTTACGCCCCGGCGGTCTCGCTGATCGTGACCAGCCATCAGCACTTCGATCACTGGCAGGCGCTGGAGGCCGTCGCCACGGCCACCGGCGCGCCGACCGCGGCCAACGAGATCGACGCCGAAGCGCTGCCGGTCAAACCGGACCGTTTGCTGTCGGGCGGCGACACCGTGCAGATCGGCGAGCTCAGCTTCGACGTCATCCACCTGCGCGGGCACACGCCCGGATCGATCGCGCTGGCCCTCGACGGGCCCGCAACCGGCGGGGTCACCCAGTTGTTCACCGGCGACTGCCTGTTCCCCGGCGGCGTCGGCAAGACCTGGCAGCCCGGGGACTTCACCCAGCTGCTCGACGACGTCACCACCCGGGTATTCGACGTCTACGACGACTCCACCGTCATCTACCCGGGCCACGGCGACGACACGACACTAGGCGTGGAGCGACCGCACCTCGCCGAATGGCGGGCGCGCGGCTGGTGAATCCGCGCTCACGCTACACCCACCACTAGCGACGGAGTCGATCGGAGTCGAGCGTAGATAGGGTTTTTTGGCGTCGCTCATGCCATCCTGTCGACCATGACGGTTGTGCTTGTTCATGGAAATCCGGAGAACGACGCGATCTGGGGCCCACTAGTCGATGCACTAGGCGGTGACGATGTCGTGCGGTTGTCCCCGCCGGGCTTCGGCGCACCGCTGCCTGACGACTTCCCGGCCACTTACGTCGCCTACCGTGACTGGCTTGAGGGTGAGCTGGAGAAAATCGATGACCCAATCGACCTGGTCGGCCACGACTTCGGTGGAATCCACGTCGTCAACGCGATGATGCATCGGCCAGAACTGGTACGCACCTGGGCAACCGACGCGATCGGCATATTCAACCCCGACTACGTCTGGCACGACCTGGCCCAGGTCTGGCAGACGCCAGGCGAGGGCGAGCAGTTGGTCGACCTCATGATGAGCACACCCGTTGAAGATTGGGTCGCCCAGATTGCCGCGGTCGGAATGACCGCTGACATCGCGACCGCAGTAGCGCGTTCACATGGCCCGGAGATGGGCCGGGCGATCTTGATGCTGTACCGCTCAACAGGGCAGCCGGGCGCCATGGCCAAGAGCGGCGGAGGGTTAGAGCGGGCCAGTGCGCGGCCTGGCTTGTCGCTAATGTGCACCGCTGACACCTTCGTCGGATCGGAAGAAATCCGTCGCAGCGCGGCCGAACGGGCCGGAGCCCGCACGGAAGTGCTTGAAGGACTGGATCATTACTGGATGATCCAGGACCCGAAGGGCAGCGCTGCCGTACTCAAACAATTTTGGGAATCAGTAGGCTGAGCGCTCAGCGCGGCAACCCGTGCTGGTGTTGGTTTGCGCCATCTCGGTGGCGGATATTGCCGACAGATACCGCGGTTCCCGGGCGGCGTTGGCAAGACGTGGCAGCCCGGGGACTTCATCCAGTTGCTCGACGACGTCACGACCCGGGTGTTCGACGTGTACGACGACTCCACCGTCATCTACCCGGGCCACGGGGATGACACCGTGTTGGGCGCCGAACGCCCCCACCTCGCCGAGTGGCGCGAGCGCGGCTGGTAGACCGAACGAGCGGTTACGACGTGGTGTG
Organism: Mycobacterium sp. IS-836; assembly: GCF_001954275.1. Taxonomy (GTDB): domain Bacteria; phylum Actinomycetota; class Actinomycetes; order Mycobacteriales; family Mycobacteriaceae; genus Mycobacterium. Next base: position 33,921 of record NZ_MBEU01000059.1, read on the forward strand.
CACGATCAACACGTCGACCTTGGCCCGACGCGAGACGTTGGCCGGCACCGATCCCAGCAGCCGGCCCGCGATGGTGCTCAGGCCGACGTTGCCGACGACCAGCAGGTCGGCCTTTTCGTCCTCGGCCAGCTTGACCAGCGCGTCCACCGGGGCACCGACGATGGGCTTCTCCTCGACGTTCTTGGCGCCGGCCTTGTGCGCCCGCTCCTTCGCGTCGTGCAGGATCGCGTAGATCGGGGCGGTGCCCGACACCTTGTAGCTTTCTTCTTTCAGGATGTCGGCGGCCCGGCCGTCCTCATGCTGGGGTAGATACGCCGACGCGATGATCAACTTGGCGCCGTCCCCGGCGATGGTGGCTGCTCTGTCCACCGCACGCATCGACGAGTCCGAGCCGTCGGTCCCGACCACCACAGTCCGATAGGCGCTCATTTACCCTCCCAGTGTCGGTTGCTACGCCAACCCCAGACAGTATCGCGTTGCCGGAGAAAGATGGGTCAGATTACCCACACACCGGTGGCGTGGCGCAACCCGCAAATTATCCCGCCACGCTGCGGCAACGGGCAATTTTTGCGGCCATAACGCTCGCGCTGCGGCATGCGGGGGACGGAAAGCATTGCATCGCAGACCTTCTCGTGAAATTCGGGTCGTGACCGCCGGTGACCTGGGCGGACGGGGCGCCGCCTGACTTACAGTGACATGCATCATGTCGATGCCCACCCTCGAGCAAGGCGCGTCGGACGTCGTTGACGAGTCTGCGCCCTCCCGCCGGCCCGGCCGGCTGCTCGACCCGTGGCTGGTAGGCGTCCTGGCCGCCGTCATCAGCGCCGCCTGGGCCTGCCGGCCCTCGCTCTGGTTCGACGAGGGGGCGACGATATCGGCGGCGGCCAGCCGAACCTTGCCCGAGCTGTGGAAACTGCTGGGGCACATCGACGCCGTGCACGGCCTGTATTACCTGCTGATGCACGGCTGGTTCGCGATATTTCCGCCGACCGAATTCTGGTCGCGGGTGCCCAGCGCCCTGGCGATCGGGGCCGCGGCCGCGGGGGTCACGGCGTTCAGCAAGCAACTCGTCCCGGGGCGTGCGACGGCACTCTGCGCCGGCGCCGTCTTCGCCATCTTGCCGCGCACCACGTGGGCGGGCATCGAGGCGCGCCCGTACGCCATGGCGGCCGCCGCCGCGGTGTGGCTGACCGTGCTGTTCGTCGCCGCGGTCCGGCGCAACACGCCGCGGTTGTGGCTGTGCTACGCGCTGGCGCTGATGCTGTCGATCCTGCTGAGCCTCAACCTGATCCTGTTGGTTCTGGTGTACGCGGCGATGCTGCCGCTCCTGGTTCCGAAGCGCTCCCGCAAGTCTCCAGTCATGTGGTGGGCGGTCAGCTCGGCCGTCGCCGTCGGCGTCATGACGCCGTTCCTCGTGTTCGCCCATGGCCAGGTGTACCAGGTCAACTGGATCTTTCCTGTCAGCTGGCACTACGCGTTCGACATCGTCCTGCGGCAGTACTTCGACCACAGCGTCCCGTTCGCGATTCTCACGGCGGTGCTCATCGTCGCGGCGGCCGTGGCGTGGCTGAGGGGCGCGCGGGGTCCCGCTGGCGACGTGCGTGCACTGCTGGTCATCTGCGGCGCGTGGATCGTCCTGCCCACCGCGCTCGTCGTCGTCTACTCGGCCGCCATCGAACCGATCTACTTTCCCCGCTACCTGATCCTCACCACGCCCGCGGTGGCCATGGTCATGGCCGTCTGCATCGTCACGCTCGCCCGCAAACCGTGGCCGATCGCAGCGGTGGTCCTGGCGTTCGCCGCCGCCGCGCTGCCGAATTACCTGTTCATCCAGCGCTGGCCGTATGCCAAGGAGGGCTGGGATTACAGCCAGGTGGCCGACCTGATCGAAGCCCATGCCGCCCCCGGGGACTGCCTGCTGGTCGACAACACGGTGCCCTGGCGGCCCGGTCCTATCCGCGCGGTCCTGGCCACCCGGCCCGCGGCCTTCCGGTCGGTGATCGACGTCGGGCGGGGTGCCTACGGGCCTAAGGTGGGCTGGCTGTGGGACGGCCACGTCGCGGTGTGGCTGACGACCGCCAAGATCAACAAATGCTCCGCCATCTGGACCATCACCAATAAGGACAAGTCGCTGCCCGATCACCAGGTCGGACAAGCGCTGCCCCCGGGGGTGTTCGGCCGCGCCCCGGCGTATCGATTCCCGAGCTACCTCGGCTTCCACATCGTCGAGCGTTGGCAATTCCACTACTCGCAGGTGGTCAAGTCGACGCGGTGACGGCGCGGCGATCGCCGCGCACCGCCACGTAGGACGCCGCGACACCGGCGCCGGTCAAGGCGGTGAAAACGGCGAACAGCCAACGGGCTTCCATCACGTCGCCGCCCCGCACCGCGTTGACCACGACGCCGGCCAGGCCGGCGCCGAATGCCGCGGAGACGAGCTGCACGGTGTTGATCGCCGCGGCCGCCGCCCCGCCTTCGGCCGGGTCGTCGACGGAATCCATTGCGCGCACCGACAAGTGGGGCCACGCCATGCCGATTCCGATCCCGGCCACCAGCAGGGCCAGCGTCCAGAGCGCGACGACCCCGGCCGACGCGTTGTCGCGCTGGGTGAATGCGCCCAGAGCCAGACCCGAGGCCACCACCACCGGCGCGACCGCGATGACCCGCCCGATCGCCCGGGGGTTCTCCAGCGATGCGCTGACGATTTCGCTGAACGTCCACCCGACCGCTAGCGCCGCGCCCAGGAACCCGGCCGCCACGGGGCTCAGATGCGCCAACCGCTGACCGAAGAGAGGCACGTAGGTGTCCACCATGGCGCCGAGCATCAGCGCACCCATGGCCAGGTAGATCCACTTCAACGGTCCGGGACCAAATACGCTGGGCGGCAACACCTTTGCGGGCATCCGCCAGTCGACGAGCACAAACAGTCCGACCAGCACGATCGCGACGGCGAGCAGCCCGGCGGTCGCGACGACGTCGTGCGGGATTTGGGCGACGCTGATCGCCAACGCGGCCGCCCCGATCAGCACCAGCGACCACACCGGCACCCTCATCACCGCCGCGGCACCGCCCGGGGCGCCCCTACCGGCGGCCAACGCGACCGGCACCAGCAGCGCCATCAGGGCGGTCACAATCGCCATCGCGACGAAAGCCCAACGCCACAAACCGAATTGCGCGAACAGCCCACCCGTCGCCGGCCCGACCACCGTGGCGACGCCCCACATGGCCGACACCAGCGCGGAGGCCCGGGTCCACAGCGCGCGCGGCAGCGCGGTGTTGATGACCGCATAACCAAGGCCGGCCAGCAAGCCCCCGGCCACGCCTTGCAGGGCGCGTCCCGCGATCAGGATTTCCATGCTGGGCGCCACACCACAGGCCAGGCTGGAGACGGCGAACACGGCCAGCCCCATCAGATACGACCTGCGCGCCCCGTAGCGCAGCAGCATCGGACCGACCATGGTCGCCGCGACCACCGACCCGACCAGGTACAGGGTCATCACCCAGGCGTACAGCCGGCTGCCGCCGATTTCGGCGACCGTATTGGGCAGCAGGCTGATGGTCAGAAACTCGTTGGTGGCGTACAGCGCTACCCCACCGGCCAGCACGACTGACGTCCCCAGGTAGCGGGCGCCCAGCAGCTCGCGCCAGCTGCCGGTGGTGGTGGCAGTGTGCGTCACTTGAGCCCGGCGGCGTCCATCCCGCGCAGTTCCTTTTTGAGGTCCGCGATCTCGTCGCGGAACCGCGCGGCCAGCTCGAACTGCAGGTCCCGGGCGGCGGCCATCATCTGCGCGGTGAGGTCCTTGATCAGGTCGGCCAGCTCCGCGCGCGGCATGTTAGTGGTGTCGCGACCCTCGAATACCCCGGCGCTGACCACCCGGCCCGGCTCGCCCTGCGCCCGCCGCCCGCGTGAGACGCTGCGCCCGGACCCGATTTCGACGGTTTCCGTGTCGTCGGCCTCGGAGTAGACCCGGTCGAGGATGTCGGCGATCTTCTTGCGCAGCGGCTTCGGGTCGATGCCGTTGGCCTCGTTGTAGGCGACCTGCTTGGCGCGGCGCCGTTCCGTCTCATCGATGGCCTCGCGCATCGAATCGGTGACGGTGTCGGCGTAGAGGTGCACTTCGCCGGAGACGTTGCGCGCGGCGCGGCCGATGGTCTGGATCAGGCTGCGCGTCGACCGCAGGAAGCCCTCCTTGTCGGCGTCGAGGATCGCAACCAGCGACACCTCGGGCAGGTCGAGGCCCTCGCGCAGCAGGTTGATGCCGACCAGCACGTCGTAGTCGCCGAGCCGCAGCTGGCGCAGCAGTTCTACCCGGCGCAGCGTGTCGACCTCGGAATGCAGATACCGCACCCGGATGCCCATCTCCAACAGGTAGTCGGTGAGGTCTTCGGCCATCTTCTTGGTCAGGGTGGTCACCAGCACCCGCTCGTCGACCGCGGTGCGCTTGCGGATTTCGCCGATGAGATCGTCGATCTGACCTTTCGTCGGCTTGACCGTGACCTTGGGGTCGACCAGCCCGGTGGGCCGGATCACCTGCTCGACGAACTCGCCCTGCGTCTGGCTCAGCTCGTACGGGCCTGGGGTGGCCGACAGGTACACCGTCTGCCCGATGCGGTCGGCGAACTCCTCCCAGGTCAGCGGGCGGTTGTCGCATGCCGACGGCAGCCGGAACCCGTACTCCACCAGGTTGCGCTTACGCGACATGTCGCCCTCGTACATGCCGCCGATCTGCGGCACGGTGACGTGCGATTCGTCGATGACGAGCAGGAAGTCCTCCGGGAAGTAGTCCAGCAGCGTCGCCGGCGGCGAGCCCGGCCCGCGGCCGTCGATGTGCCGCGAGTAGTTCTCGATGCCCGAGCAGAACCCGACCTGGCGCATCATCTCGATGTCGTAGTTGGTCCGCATCCGCAGCCGCTGGGCCTCCAGCAGCTTGCCCTGGCCTTCGAGTTCGGCGAGCCGCTCGGCCAGCTCCTCCTCGATCGTCGAGATCGCGTGCGCCATCCGCTCCGGCCCGGCCACATAGTGGGTGGCCGGAAAGATCCGCAACGAGTCGACCTTGCGGACCACGTCGCCGGTCAGCGGGTGCAGGTAGTACAGCTCCTCGATCTCGTCGCCGAAGAATTCGATGCGCAGCGCCAGCTCTTCGTAGGACGGGATGATCTCCACGGTGTCGCCGCGCACCCGGAACGAGCCGCGGGTGAAGGACAGGTCGTTTCGGGTGTACTGCACGTCGACCAGCAGCCGCAGCAGCGCGTCCCGGGGGACCTCGGTGCCGACCCGGAGTTCGACGGAGCGGTCCAGGTAGGACTGCGGTGTGCCCAGGCCGTAGATGCACGACACCGAGGCCACCACCACCACGTCCCGGCGCGACAGCAGCGACGACGTCGCGGAGTGCCGCAACCGCTCCACGTCGTCGTTGATCGAGCTGTCCTTCTCGATATAGGTGTCGGTCTGCGCGATGTACGCCTCCGGCTGGTAGTAGTCGTAGTACGACACGAAGTACTCGACTGCGTTGTGCGGCAACATCTCTCGCAGCTCGTTGGCCAACTGTGCGGCCAGCGTCTTGTTGGGCGCCATCACCAGGGTGGGCCGCTGCAACCGCTCGATGAGCCAGGCGGTGGTGGCCGATTTGCCGGTGCCGGTGGCGCCGAGCAGCACGACGTCGCGCTCCCCCGCCTTGATGCGCCGCTCCAGCTCGTCGATCGCGGCCGGCTGGTCGCCGGCCGGTGCGTGCGGGCTGACGACCTCGAAGCGGCCACCGACGCGCATGACCTCCTCGACGGCGCGGTATTCCGAATGCGCGACGACCGGATGCTCAGTGGCGAAAGCCATGCCACCAGGGTAGAGCCAGCCACCGACAAGCGTGCCGGTCCTCGCCTAGCCCGCCGGCCGGGTCCACGTCCGGCTGACCGGGTCGCATTGGAGCAGGTAGCCGTCGTTCGAGGTGGAGGTGGCGAACACCGAGGTGCCCGGGCGGTCGCACGAGCTGCCCGAGGCGTGCACACCCGTCGCGATGGGCGCCTTGGCCCAGGCGGTGCCCTCGCAGACGACCTGCTCGTTGTTGGTCGGGTCGTACGCGAGCTTGTCGACGTCGGTGCACGACCCGCCGAGGACGGGCGGAACCGGGTTGGCCGGCGCGGTCGAGGTGTCGAGGACCTGCGTGGGATCGGCCAGCGGCACGCTCGCCGGCGCATCACCGACGCGGGTCGCCACCACGGGTATCCGCACCACGGCCCCTTGCGCGCCACACTCGTTGCTCATCACGGTCTGGGTTTCCGTGCCGCGCAGCGTGCCGTCGGCCTGCGGCGCGAGCGACCACGCGACCGTCTCCTGCTGGGTGGCCCCGGCAAGTCCGTCCGGGGCGACGCAGCGCACCCGCTCCTGCTGCGGGGCGCCCTGCCAGTATCCGGCGACGAAGCGCAGGGTGTCGGTCCGGCCGCCGCCGGCGGTGCTCGCCACCTGGTGGTCGGCATCGTCCAGCAGGGTCCCGGTGGCGGCGCAGCCGTTGGTGGTGCACGCCGAGCGGAACGCCCACCAGTCGGTGTCGGCCGAATCCTGACGGATCGCGACGCCGTTGCCGGTCCGCTTGCTCTGGTCGTAGGTCAGTTGGTAGGTGCCGCTGAATGTCGGACCGCCGCGTCCCGTGGGGGCGGCGCTCGGGGCCGGCGGCGACGGACGCGAGGCGAGCGCGGGGCTGGCCGGCGCGGGTGCCGGCTGGAAGGAGTACAGGACCGACCAGGTCGCCGCCACGGCGACCAGCACCGCGCACACCAGCGCGGTCGCCCATCGCGTCCTCGACGAGTACCGGTGGCTCATCGCCGCGACGAGAGCCCGCGTGCCGCGCCCCCGGTGCGTGGCGACCCGAGCCGGGGCGGCGTTGCCCAACCGCTCGCTGACGGCGGCGGCGAAGTCGCGACACCGATCGAACCGGTCTTCGCGGCGCTTGGCGAGGGCCTTGGCGAACACGTCGTCGAGGTGTGCCAAATCCGGGCGGTACTCGCTCAGCCGGGGCGGATCCTCGTGCAGGTGCTGGCTGATCACCGCGACCGGGTTGGAGTGCTGGAACGGCGGCGCGCCGGTGAGCAGATGAAATGCCGTGCCGGCCAACGCGTATTGGTCTGCGCGGCCATCGATGTTGGCGCCGGTCAATTGCTCCGGCGCGGCGTAGGCGACCGTTCCCACCGCGACATTGGTCTCGGTGATCCCGCTGATGCTGCCGAGATGGCGCGCTACACCGAAGTCCGCCAACAGGATTCGGCGTTCACCGTTCTCGGGATGGGTCAGCAGGATGTTGGCGGGCTTGACATCCCGGTGCAGCAGGCCGCGATCGTGCGCGTAGTCGAGGGCACCCGCGACCGCGTCGAGGACGGCGCGCGCCACATCGATGGGCATCCCGTCCGAGTAATGCTCCCGCACCAGCCGCGACGCGTCGGTGCCCTCGACGTAGTCCATGGAAATCCAGAGGTGGCCGTCGAATTCGCCGCGGTCGTGCACGCCGACGATGTGCGGGTGCCACAGGGTTGCCGCCAGATCGGCCTCACGGTTGAACCGCTCCCGGAATTCGGGATCCGCGGTGACCGCCTCGGCGAGCACCTTGATCACATCGCGCCGGGGCAGCCTGGGATGCAAAGCCAGATAGACCTCGGCCATCCCCCCGGCGCCCAGCGGTCGCAGGACGCTGTAGCCGGCGAATTTCGTGCCGCCGGCCATCGCCAGGCGTGGGCCACTACCCTCGTTCGGCTCTGAGCTGACGGCCGGGGGGCGGCGAAATAGGTGCGCGCGCAATGCCTCTCGGGCCAGCCGCGGATTGCGCAGCAGGCGCCGCCCGGCGGCAATGCGCCGGGTGGTTACTTTGTGCTGGTCGTGCTCGTCCGTCAATGGTTGCCCCCTCAAGCGCGCTCTGCCGGGCGCTCCCCCCGGCACCCCATCGCATGATGCCGGACGCGGATAGGCGTTGGGCCACCGAAGGTTATGAAGGAGCTGTGAGCACGAAACAAAGTGAAATCACAGCCGACTCTCATGGAGCCCACTCGAGCGGCGGCCGATACTTGTGTGGTGAGTCGACCCGCCGCGCCCGCGCTGACCATTCGGCATGACGGGTCCCAACGTTCCTTCGCCGCGGGTCATGAGGTGGTCGTCGGGCGCGACCTGCACGCCGACTTACGCATCCCGGACCCACGGATATCGCGCGCGCACTTGATACTGCGTTTCGATCAAGGCCGCTGGCTGGCCATCGACAACGGCTCGTTGAACGGGACCTACGTCAACGGCTATCCGATGCCGGTGATCGACATCCACGACGGCCAGAGCATCAACGTCGGCAATCCGCAAGGGCCCCGGCTGACGTTCGCGATCGGCCCGCAGCGGGGGCCGACCAGCCGGCCATCCCCGACGAGGACGGTGGCGGATTCCGGGCCGCCCACGCTGGCGTGGTCGACCACCCAGGAGCGGACGAATCCAATCCCGCCACTGGCACGGCCGCCGCGACGGCCACCGGACAACGAGCGGACCGTGGCCAACGCCGGCAGATTGGCCACTCCGCACCCGCCACCGCCCGGCGAGTTCACCGTGATCGACGCCAAGACCGCGGACGTGTCGAACCTCGCCACGCGAATGGTGAAGTTCCTGACCCCGCGCACGCCGGCGGGCGGCACCGGCATCACGATCGGGCGCGCCGCCGACAGCGACGTCGTGGTGTCCGACGTCCTGGCCTCACGCCGGCACGCGACGCTGGTGCCGACGCACCTCGGCACCGAGATCCGCGACACCAGCGTCAACGGGACGTTCGTCAACGGCACCCGGGTGGGGTCGGCGATCCTGACCGAGGGCGATGTGGTCACCATCGGCAACGTCGACCTGGTGTTCCGCGACGGCGGCCTGATCGAAGGCAGCGCCGCCGCGGCCCGCACCGGCGGCCTCGAGGTGCGCGGCGTGAAGTACGTCGTCGACAACAAGCAGCTGCTCGACGACATCTCCCTGACCGCCCGGCCGGGGACGCTCACCGCCGTGATCGGCGGGTCGGGGGCGGGCAAGAGTACGCTGGCCCGCCTGATCGCCGGCTACGCCCGCCCCACCGCCGGGTCGGTCAGCTTCGAGGGTCACGACATCCACACCGAGTACGCGTCCCTGCGCAGCCGGATCGGCATGGTCCCGCAGGACGACGTCGTGCACCGCCAGCTGACGGTGAACCAGGCCCTGGGCTACGCCGCCGAGTTGCGCCTTCCGCCCGACACCGGCAAGGCCGACCGCGCCAGGGTCGTCGCGCAGGTCCTCGACGAACTCGAGCTGACCAAGCACGCCGACACCCGCGTCGACAAGCTCTCCGGTGGCCAGCGCAAGCGCGCCTCGGTCGCCCTGGAACTGCTCACCGGGCCGTCGCTGCTGATCCTGGACGAGCCGACGTCGGGTCTGGACCCGGCGCTGGACCACCAAGTCATGACGATGCTGCGCCAGCTCGCCGACGCCGGCCGGGTGGTGATCGTGGTGACGCACATGTTGTCCTACCTCGATATCTGCGACCAGCTGCTGTTGGTGGCGCCCGGCGGCAAGACGGCCTATTGCGGCCCGCCCGACCAGATCGGTGCGGCGATGGGCACCACGAACTGGGCCAAGATCTTCACCCACGTCGGCGCGGACCCCGAGGAGGCCAACCGCCGCTTTCTGGCCCGCGCCGAGGCCCAGCGGCGGCCGCAGCAGCTGCTTCCCGACAAGACCGACCAGCCGGGCGACCTGGGCGCACCGGTGCATACCAGTGTGCGGCGCCAGATCTCGACCGTCGCGCGCCGCCAGGTGCGCCTGGTCGTCGCCGACCGCGCCTACTTCGTGTTCCTGGCGCTGTTGCCGTTCATCCTGGGTGCGCTGTCGCTGACCGTGCCCGGCAACATCGGGTTTCACGTCGCGGGCCCGCATGCCGGCACGCCGGACGAAGCCGCGCAGATACTCAGCTTGCTGCTGCCCGCCGCGGCGTTCATGGGTACGGCGTTGACGATCCGCGACCTGGTCGGCGAGCGCGCTGTCTTTCAGCGCGAACAGGCGGTCGGACTCTCGACCACGGCCTACCTGCTCGCCAAGACCGGCGTGTTCTGCGGCTTCGCGATCCTGCAGTCGGCGATCACGACTGCGATCGTGGTGCTGGGCAAGGGCGCGCCGACGCGGGGCGCGGTGGTACTGGGGAACGCGACCGTCGAGCTGTTCGCGACCGTCGCCGCGACGTGTGTGGCCTCGGCGATGCTCGGGCTGGCCATTTCGTCGCTGGTCCGTTCCAGTGAGCAGATCATGCCGCTGTTCGTCGTGTCGGTGATGGCGCAGTTGGTGCTGTGCGGCGGGATGGTGCCGGTGACCGGCCGGCTGGGGCTCGATCAGCTGTCTTTTGCCACGCCGGCGCGCTGGGGCTATGCCGCGGCGGCGTCGACGGTCGACCTGCGCGACCTGGTGCCCGGTTCGCTGGTCCCCGAGGACGGGTTCTGGCAGCACACGCCGGAGATGTGGCTGCTCGACATGGGCATGCTGGCCGCGTTGTCGCTGTTCTATGCCGGGTTTGTGCGATGGAAGATTCGGCTGCGCCGCTGACTCATGCATCCGCCGAAACACGAGACATTCGATCTGGTCGCCCGCACCAACACCGACCCGAAGGGCATCGTGCGCACCGTCGACGAGTACGTCGTGCGGCCGTGGGGGCTCTACGTGGCCCGGCCCACGCCGGGCCGGGCCCAGTTCCATTACCTGGAGTCGTGGCTGCTGCCGTCGCTGGGCCTGCGCGCCACGGTGTTCCACTTCAATCCCGGCCACGAGCGCGACCATGACTACTACCTCGACGTCGGCGAATACACGCCCGGCCCGCGCGAGTGGCACTCCGAAGACCACTATCTCGACATCGAGGTTCGTACCGGGCGGGGAGCCGAGCTGGCCGATGTCGACGAGCTGTTCGACGCCGTCCGCCACGGCCTGCTGACTCCGGAGGTCGCCGAACGGGCGGTGCGCCGCGCCGTGGATGCCGTCGACGGCCTAGCCCGCAACGGCTATGACCTCGCCCGATGGCTGGCCGGCAGCGGCATGCAACTCACCTGGCGCACCGCGTAACAGTTTTCCGCACCCGCCGAGGGGTATGCCCCCGACATGCCCCTGAGCGAATACCGGCGCAAACGGCGCTTCGGCACCAGCCCCGAGCCGCGTGGCGAGCGGGGCACGAAGCGCCGCAAGGCCGACAAGCGGCCGTCATTCGTCATCCAGCACCACGCGGCGCGCAGCGATCACTATGACTTCCGCCTGGAGATCGGCGGCGTGCTCGTGTCATGGGCGATACCCAAGGGGCCGTCGACGAACCCGAAGGACAGGCGGATGGCGCGCCGCACCGAGGATCATCCGCTCGATTATGCGACGTTCGAGGGAGTCATCCCGAGCGGCGAATACGGCGCCGGTGAGGTCATCGTCTGGGACCGCGGCACCTATGCCAACGCAACCAACTACGAAATGGCCGAAGGCCTTGACCGCGGCCATCTTTCGTTCCGTCTGCAGGGCGAAAAGCTGCAAGGCGGCTATGCCCTCACGCGGATCCGGGAGGGCAAAGACGAGACCTGGCTGCTGATCAAGCGCCGGGACGAGGACGCCGACGCGCGCCGAAAGCCGGTCAAGAGCCAGCCGGAATCGGTGCTGTCCGGCCGCACGCTCGACGACCTGGACGACTCGTGACCCGGCTCGCCGGGATGCCCGGCCGGGTACGCGCGGCCCTGCACGACGAGCCGGTGCCGGACTGGCGGAGTCCCACGCTGGCCACCCTGACCGAGAAGCGCTTCTCCGACCCCCATTGGATCTTCGAGCGAAAATTCGACGGGATGCGCTGCCTGGCGTTTCGCGACGGCAATCGGGTGTGGCTGCTGTCGCGAAATCGCCAGCGGCTCAACGGAACCTACCCGGAACTGGTCGACGCGCTCGCAGCCCAGCACACCACCCGATTCGTCGTCGACGGCGAGGTGGTGGCGTTCGAGGGACGCCGCACCAGCTTCGCCCGGCTGCAGGGGCGGCTGGGCATCACCGACCCCGAAGTGGCCCGGGCATCCCGCGTCCGGATCTACTACTACCTGTTCGACCTGCTGCACCTCGACGGCATGTCCACCACCGAGGTGCCACTACTCTGGCGTAAACGACTGCTGCGCAACACGATCGACTTCACCGATCCGCTGCGGTATGCGCCGCATCGCGTCGGGGACGGCATCGCCGCCTACCGCGCCGCCTGCGCCCGCGGCGACGAGGGAGTGATCGCCAAGCGGGCCGACGCGACGTATGAAGGCCGCCGGTCACCGCATTGGCTGAAGTTCAAATGCGTTCGCGACCAAGAATTTGTGATCGGCGGCTACACCAGCCCGAAAGGCAGCCGCATCGAGTTAGGCGCGCTGTTGCTCGGCTACCACGACGGCCGCGACCTCGTCTACGCCGGCAAGGTCGGCACCGGCTTCGACGAGGCCACCCTGCACAGCCTGCATGAGCGCCTGTCGCCCATCGAGCAGGATGCGCCGCCGTTCACCCGGGGTCTGGTGCGCGAGAACAGCGCCCGCTGGGTCCGTCCCGAGCTGGTGGCGCAGATCGGGTTCACCGAGTGGACGCGTGACGGCAAGCTGCGCCACCCGCGCTATCAGGGTCTGCGCATCGACAAGGACCCCCGAGACGTCGTACGGGAGACACACTGATGGCACCTGAAGTCGAAATCACCCACCCGGATCGGGTGTTGTTTCCCGATCCGTCGTCGCGAAAAGGGATCACCAAGGCAGATCTCGTCGACTACTACGGCGAGGTGGCCGACACGATGCTGCCGCACCTGCGCGACCGGCCGCTGACCGTGCAACGGTTTCCGCGCGGCATCGGCGAACAAGGGTTCGTGCAGCAGGATTTCGCCGATTCGCTGCCGGACTGGATGAGCGGCGCCGAGGTCGCCAAAGAGGGCGGCACCCTTGTGCATCCGGTGGCCGACCGCCGAGAGGCGTTGCGCTGGCTGGCAAACCAGAACTGCATCACGTTGCACGTGTGGCAGTCGCGGCGAGACCGGCTGCACAACCCCGACCGACTGGTGTTCGACCTCGACCCCTCCGACACCGACTTCGCGGTGGTGCGCGCGGCGGCCCGCGCGACCGCCGGCGTGCTCGATGACCTCGGGCTGGCGTGCTACGTGCAGACCACCGGTTCCCGTGGGCTGCACGTGGTGGTCCCGGTGCGTCCCGACACCGACTTCGACACCGCCCGGCAGTTCGCCCGCGACGTCGCCGAGGTGGTCGCGGCCGATGACCCCCAGCACCGCACCGTGGAGGTGCGCAAGGGCAAGCGCGGCGGCCGGGTGTATCTCGACGTGATGCGAAACGCGTACGCGCAGACCGCGGTTGCACCGTATTCGGTCCGGGCCCGCCCCGGCGCACCGGTGGCCACCCCACTGGAGTGGGATGAATTGGACGCCCGCGGCCTACGGGCCGACCGATTCACCGTCCGCGATGTTCCCAAACGGTTGGCCGGGCAACGTGATCCGTGGGCCGACATGTCCCGCCATGCGCGCGCGCTGGGCGGCCCGGCGAAGCGACTGGCGAAACGTCGTGCCTGAACTGCCTGACGTGGAAGGGTTTCGGCGCGAGCTTGCCGGCGTGCTGCCCGGCCGCCGCATTCGGCACGTAGCGGTTCGCGATCCCGGCATACTGCGCAACACCACCGCCGCGGCGCTCGGGCGCCGCTGCGCCGGGCGCCGCTTCCGTGCGCCACGGCGGCACGGCAAGTGGCTGATCCTGCCCACCGACGGCCCGACGCTGCTGGTGCACAGCGGGATGACCGGACACCCGTACTACGCCGCCGACGATGCCGAGCCGAAGGGCTATGAGCGGCTGGTGCTGTCCCTGGACAAGGGCGAACTGCGCTACGCCGACCTGCGCAAGCTGCGCGGGGTGTGGCTGGCCGATTCCGACGACGACATCGCGCACGTGACGGGTCCGCAGGGCCCCGATGCGTTGGGCATGGACCTGCGCGCGTTTCGCGACGCGCTGTCCGGTCGGCACGGCCGGCTGAAGCCGACGCTGATGGACCAGTCGGTGATTGCGGGCCTCGGCAATCTGCTCGCCGACGAAATCTGCTGGCGGGCCCGGCTGCGACCGACGCTTCCGGTTGCCGACCTGGACGCCGACGACGTCAAGCGCCTGCACGCCGCCATGACGCAGGTGCTGCGCACGTCGGTGCGACACGGCCGCGTGCCAGGGCTGTCGCGGTGGCTCACCCGGGTGCGCGACGAGCCGGACCCGAGTTGCCCCCGTTGCGGCACGCGGCTCGCCCGCGCGCGCGTCGGGGGCCGGACATCGGTGTGGTGTCCCCGCTGCCAGCCCGGGTAATCTCGGCAGTTATGAGCCTTAGCAAGCGCAGGTGGATGACGATCGCCGCCCTGACACTGGTTGCGGCCGGCGCGCAGCTCAGCCCGGCGACTGCGCGGGCTGACCTGCACAACATCACCTACCGCGCCAGGATCGATGCGCTGACGACGGGCAGCCAGGCCACCTTCGTGATCAACGGCGGCCAGACCAACACCACCAGCCTTCCTTCGATGCCGGGCAACGTATTCGAAGCCAACACCGTATTACCCGATCCGGCGCAAGCCGGGCTCCGGATCGTCCTTCGTTTCCCGTACGCCGCGAACGTGCATTGCGAGATCGACGTCGACGACAACGTTTTCACGCAAGCCGACCAGATGGTCAGGCCCGCGCTCGGCAATGCCGATCCCAATAGCGGTGCGCTGCAATGCGGAGCGCCGTTGCCCGGTTAGTACGGCTAGGGTCGCCAGCCCGTTGAGTCGGCCCACTCCCACGCGCGGCGATACGCGTCGAGAAACCACGGCTCCTTGGCGGCAACGTACGTCCCGGTGTCGCCTTTCCCTTGCTTTTCGGCGTCGCGCTTGGCCGCCAGATAGTCGGCGCGGGCGTCGGGGTTAGCCGTCAGCCAATCCACGAATAGCAGCGCGAACTGCTGATTGGGCCAGCCATCCACCCGGATATGCACATTCGTCGGCCGGCCGGGATCGGCCGACGCGTGAAACCGCTTGCGCCACAATGCGGGATCGTCGCTGTGGGCGACGTCCTGCGTGATTCCCTCGACGCGCGGATATCCGACCGACAGCAGCGGCTCGGCGAGTTCGGCTGCCACCGCCAACGATTCGACCGTGATCTGGATGTCGATGACATCCTTCGCATCGAGGCCGGGCACGGCGGTCGATCCGATGTGGTCGACCCGCACCGCCTTGTGGCCGCAGGCGGTCTGCAGCCGGGCGACGATACGCCGCGACTGGTCGGGCCAGGCCGGGTCGGCCGGCACCAACCGGGCCGGCGCCCGGGCGATCTGGTGCTGCGCCACGTTATGGGCGAACGGCAGTATCCGGTTATGCCATACGTCGCGCGCCCGCTGCACCAAATCCGCCTGGCTGCCCGAATTGTCCAGCCACACATCGGCGACCGCCCGACGCTGTTCGTCGTCGGCCTGCGCGGCGATCCTGGCGCGGGCGTCATCTTCGGACATGCCGCGTTGCTCGACCAGCCGCCGCACCCGCAACTCGACATCGGCATGCACCACGACAACCAGCGGGAACAACGGCGCCATCCCGGATTCCACCAGCAGCGGGATGTCTTCGACGACGACGGCATCCTCAGCTACCGCGGCGATGATCTCCGCGCGCCGCTTGCCCACCAGCGGGTGGACGATCCCATTGAGCTTCTTGCGCGCGTCGTCGTCGGCGAAAGCCTTGGCGGCCAACGCCGGCCGATCCAACGATCCGTCGGCTAGCAGGATGTCGTCGCCGAACGCGTCGACAAGCGACGCAAGCCCCTCGGTTCCGGGCTGCACCACCTCACGCGCAATGACGTCGCCGTCGACGATGATCCCGCCGCACTCCGCGAACGTGGCGGACAGCGCGGATTTTCCGGCGCCGATGCCGCCGGTCAACCCGATGCGCAGCATCCGTGAACGCGATTATGCGTTGCCGGCGAGCTTTTCGCGCAGCGCGGCCAGCTGGGCGTCGCTGGCCAGCGACCCTCCGGCGGCCTTCTCGGGGGGAGCGCCGTTGCCTGGCGACTGGTCGCCACCGCTGGGCGCGGCGGCCTCGGCTGCGGCGAACTTCTCCATCTGCGTGGTGTGCATCTTGTGCCGGCGCTCCGCCTCGGCGTAGCGCGCCTCCCACTCGGTGCGCTGGGCGTCGAATCCTTCCAGCCACTCGTTGGTGTCCGGGTCGAAGCCCTCGGGGAAGATGTAGTTGCCCTGCTCGTCGTAGCTGTCGGCCATGCCGTACTTCGCGGGGTCGAATTCCTCGGTGTAATCCTCGTTAGCCTGCTTGAGCGACAACGAGATCCGGCGACGCTCCAGGTCGATGTCGATGACCTTGACCATTGCGTCGTCGCCGACGGCGACCACCTGGTCCGGCACCTCGACGTGTCGCTCGGCAAGCTCGGAGATGTGCACCAGGCCCTCGATGCCCTCCTCGACGCGGACGAACGCGCCGAACGGAACGAGTTTGGTGACCTTGCCCGGCACGATCTGGCCGATGGCGTGGGTGCGGGCGAAGTGCCGCCACGGGTCTTCCTGAGTCGCCTTGAGCGACAAAGAAACCCGCTCGCGATCCATGTCGACGTCGAGCACCTCGACGGTGACCTCGTCGCCGACCTGGACCACCTCGGACGGGTGATCGATGTGCTTCCAAGACAACTCGGAGACGTGCACCAGGCCGTCCACACCGCCAAGATCGACGAACGCGCCGAAGTTGACGATGGAGGACACCACGCCCTTGCGGATGGCGCCCTTTTGCAGCTGGTTGAGGAACTCGCTGCGCACCTCGGACTGGGTCTGCTCGAGCCATGCGCGCCGCGACAGCACCACGTTGTTGCGGTTCTTGTCCAGCTCGATGATCTTGGCCTCGATCTCCTTGCCGATGTACGGCTGTAGGTCACGCACCCGGCGCATCTCGACCAGCGAGGCGGGCAGGAAGCCGCGCAACCCGATATCGAGGATCAGGCCGCCCTTGACGACCTCGATGACGGTGCCCTTGACGGCCTCGTCCTTCTCCTTGAGCGCCTCGATGGTGCCCCAGGCGCGCTCGTACTGGGCGCGCTTCTTGGACAGAATCAGCCGGCCCTCTTTGTCCTCCTTGGTGAGAACCAGGGCCTCGACTTCGTCTCCCACGGAAACGACCTCGTTGGGGTCGACATCGTGCTTGATGGAGAGCTCGCGGGCGGGGATGACCCCTTCGGTCTTGTAGCCGATGTCGAGGAGCACCTCGTCCCGGTCAACTTTGACGATGGTGCCTTCGACGATGTCGCCATCGTTGAAGTACTTGATCGTTTTGTCTATTGCGGCAAGAAAGTCCTCGCTGGAACCGATGTCGTTGACGGCTACTTGGGGCGAGGTGACGGCGGGACTCGGCATGTTGTTGGGTTGCTCCGGACAGGTGGGGTCGTAGGGACAATTCGGGATTTACCTGTTGAGGCTACTCGACAGGGCACAAGCTGGACAAACTCGGGCTGTAATGCGGCGCTAATCCGGCTTCAGTGCGCCGCTGAGTCCCAGCTGCGACCGTAGCCCACCGAGACCTCCAGCGGGACGTCCAGCGGGTAGGCGCCGCCCATCTTTTCGCGTGCCAGCGCTTCGACCTGTTCGTGCTCGCCAGGGGCGATTTCGAACAGCAATTCGTCGTGGACCTGCAAAAGCATGCGCGACGAGAGCCCGGCGTCCTTGATCGCCTTGTCGACTTCGATCATCGCCACCTTGATGATGTCGGCCGCGCTGCCCTGGATCGGCGCGTTGAGCGCCGCCCGCTCGGCGGCCTCGCGTACCTGTCGATTGCTGCTGTCCAGCTCGGGAAGATAACGCCGACGGCCCAATACCGTTGAGGTGTAGCCGTCCTTGCGGGCCTGCTCCACGACGTCCATCAGGTAGTCGCGCACTCCGCCGAATCGGGCGAAGTATTGGTCCATCTGGACTTTCGCCTCCTCGGTGGAGATCTTCAGTTGGGCGGCCAAGCCATATGCGCTGAGCCCGTAGGCCAATCCGTACGACATCGCCTTCACCCGGCGGCGCAATTCGGCGGTGACTTCCTCGATCGGCACGCCAAAAGCGCGTGAAGCGACGAACGAGTGCAGGTCCTCGCCGGTGTTGAACGCCTCGATGAGGCCTGCATCGCGGGACAGGTGCGCCATGATTCGCATCTCGATCTGGCTGTAGTCGGCCGTCATCAGCTCGGCCATCGGGCCATCGGGCCCCTTGCCGACCACGAACGCATCCCGGATCTGGCGGCCGGCGTCGGTGCGGATCGGGATGTTCTGCAGGTTGGGCTCCGTCGACGACAACCTGCCGGTCGCCGCGATGGTCTGGTTGAACGTGGTGTGGATGCGCCCGTCGCCGGCCACCGAATTGAGCAACCCGTCGACGGTGACCTTCAGCCGGGTGACGTCGCGGTGGGCGAGCAGGTGTTGCAAGAACGGATGTTCGGTCTTGTCGAACAGCGATTGCAGGGCATCGGCATCGGTGGTGTAGCCGGTCTTGGTTCGTTTGGTCTTCGGCATGCCCAGCTCGTCGAACAGCACCACCTGCAACTGTTTCGGTGAGCCCAGATTGATCTGCTTGCCGATGACGGCGTACGCGGCCTCCGCGGCATCGCGGATCTGGTCGCCGAATTGGCTCTGCAGTTCGGTCAGCAGCCGCAAATCCACTGCGATGCCGGCGTTTTCCATGTGCGCCAGCACCTGCTGAACGGGCAGCTCCATCTCGGCCAGCAATGCCGTCGAGTCGATGCGCTCCAGCTCGGCGTTCAGCGCATCGGCCAGATCCACCACCGCGCGGGCCCGCAGGATCACCGTCTGGACGGCTTGCTCGTCGACGCCGCCCGCCTCGTCCAAGTCGTCGAGCAGCGAAAGTTGTTGCTGCTCGGGTGTTTCCGCGCGCAGTTCGCGACGCAGGTAGCGCAGCGACAGGTCGTCCAGGGTGAAGCTGCGTTGACCCGGCCGCACCACGTAGGCCGCCAGCGCGGTGTCGGACGTGACGCCGCTCAGCGTCCAGCCGCGGCCCCACAGGTCGTGCATGGCCAGCTTCGCCTCATGCAGCGCTTTGGGTTTCGCGGGATCGGCGAGCCACGCCCCCAGCGCGGCGTCGTCGTCGGGGGTCAAGGTCGCGGTGTCGACGTACGCGCCTTCCCCGTCGGCGGCGGCGATGGCCAGCGCGGTGGCGTCGCCCTCGTAGGGCAGGTGCGTACCGACGACCGCCAGCCCGCAGCGGCGCCCGTCGCTGGCGTGCTCGGCAAGCCACTGTCCTACGGTGCCGGCGTCCAGCGCGCCGCCGCGCACGTCGAAACCCTCGTCGACCTCGGGCTCGACGGCGGCCAGCGTGTCGAACAGGCGGTCACGCAACACCCGGAATTCCAGGTCGTCGAAGAGCCGGTGGATCTGGTCGCGGTCCCACGGCTGCAGCCGCAGCGTGTCCGGGGTCTGCGCCAGCGGCACGTCTTTCACCAGGTCGGTGAGCTCCCGGTTGCGCACCACGCTGGCCAGATGCGCGCGCAACGCGTCGCCCACCTTGCCGCGCACCGACTCGACGTTGTCGACCAACCCCTGCAGCGAGCCGTATTCGACGATCCATTTCGAGGCGGTCTTCTCCCCCACGCCGGGGATGCCGGGCAGGTTGTCGCTGGGGTCGCCGCGCAGGGCGGCGAAGTCGGGATATTGCGCCGGGGTCAGCCCGTACTTCTCGACGACGGCATCGGGGGTGAAGCGGGTGAGCTCGCTGACGCCCTTGCGCGGGTACAGCACCGTCACGTCGTCGCTGACCAACTGCAGGGAGTCGCGGTCACCGGTGACCACCAGCACGCGGTATCCCTCGTTTTCGGCCTGGGTGGCCAGTGTGGCGATGAGGTCGTCGGCTTCGAATCCCGGTTCCGCGAGCACCGTGATGCCAAGTGCGCCCAGCACTTCCTTGGTGATGTCGATCTGTCCGTGGAACTCGTCGGGCGTCGAGGATCGGTTGGCCTTGTATTCGGGGTAGCGCTCGGAACGGAAGGTCTGCCGTGACACGTCGAACGCGGCGGCGATGTGCGTCGGGGCCTCGTCGCGGAGCAGGTTGATCAGCATCGCGGTGAATCCGTATACCGCGTTGGTGGTCAGCCCGCCGCGGGTCTTGAAGTTCTCGGCGGGCAGCGCGTAGAACGCGCGGAAAGCCAGTGAATTGCCGTCCAGCAGCATCAGCGTCGGCTTGGTCTGTTCCTCGCTGGCGGTGCTCACGGCTCACACTCTAGGCACCACTCGTGACATCAAGTGAGCCGCCGCTCGGCGCCCACGTCGTACTCGGAAACCGACGCGCACACGATCAAGCCTTGCTGTTCATCACTGGGTCCGCTGCCGCGGAACGCATCGACGGCGGACCGCGACTCCCAGCGTTCGAAGATGGCGATGCGACTCGGATCGAGCAGGTCGGCGCTGATCGCGAAGTCGAGGCAGCCCGGCGTTCGGCGGGCTTGACGCACGACGGCCGCGCATCCGGCCAGATATTCGGCTCGCCGCTGCGGCTCGACGACAAGGTATCCCGCGACGATCACCATGGGGCTCTCCTTCGCTCGGCTCACACCGGTATGACCGCCGGGGCCCGCCGAAGTCATCGGCGCAGCCCCGCGGCAGAACTGCAACACGTTTCAGTTTTGTGTTTGGGCTGGGTAGTCTGACCGAGTGCCAGAGGTCACCAGTACACAAGCCGCGATCGACGGCTGGTTCGCCGCCGACGACGCCGGAAATCCCCATCTGATCGGCAGCAAGTGCCCCGCGTGCGGCACATATGTTTTCCCGCCCAGGGAGAACAACTGCCCGAACCCAGGGTGCGCCAGCGACACCCTGGAGTCCGTCGCGTTGTCGACCCACGGGACGCTGTGGAGCTACACCGAAAATCGGTATCCCCCGCCCGCGCCCTACCCCGCGGCGGACCCGTTCGAACCGTTCGCCATCGCCGCGGTCGAGCTGGCCAACGAGGGAATCATCGTGCTCGGCAAGGTCGTCGAGGGCACGCTGGCGGCGGACCTGAAGGTCGGCATGCAGATGGAACTGACCACCATGCCGCTGTTCACCGATGATGACGGCGTCGAGCGCCTCGTGCACGCCTGGAAGGTGGCCTCATGAGCACTCCCGAACCGCTGTACATTCTCGGCGCCGGAATGCACCCCTGGGGCAAATGGGGCCGTGATTTCACCGAATACGGTGTGATCGCAGCGCGGGCCGCGCTGGCGGAGGCTGGGCTGGATTGGCAACAGATCCAGCTGGTTGCCGGCGCCGACACTATCCGCAACGGCTACCCGGGCTTTATCGCGGGGTCGACGTTCGCACAGAAGCTCGGCTGGAACGGCGTGCCGGTCAGCTCGAGCTACGCCGCCTGCGCCAGCGGTTCGCAGGCGCTGCAGAGCGCCCGCGCCCACATCCTGGCCGGATTCTGCGACGTCGCGCTGGTCATCGGCGCCGACACCACTCCCAAAGGCGCGTTCGCTCCAGTCGGCGGTGAACGCAAGAACGACCCCGACTGGCAGCGGTTCCACCTGATCGGCGCGATGAACCCGGTGTACTTCGCGCTGCTGGCGCGCCGGCGGATGGACTTGTACGGGGCGACGTCGGAGGACTTCGCTCAAGTGAAGGTCAAGAACTCTCAGCACGGCCTGCAGAACCCGAATGCACGCTACCGCAAGGAGTCCTCGGTCGAGGACGTGCTGGCCAGCCCGGTGGTCTCCGACCCGCTTCGGCAGCTCGACATCTGCGCCACCTCCGACGGTGCCGCGGCGCTCATTGTCGCCAGCGCCAGGTTCGCCCGCGAACATCTCGGCTCGCTGGACGGGGTGCCCTCGGTGCGCGCGATCAGCACCGTCACCCCGCGCTACCCGCAGCACCTGCCCGAATTACCGGACATCGCAACGGATTCCACCGCTGTTGTGGCCGCACCGGAGCGGGTGTTCAAGGATCAGATCCTTGACGCGGCCTACGCCGAGGCGGGCATCGGGCCCGAGGACCTGAGCCTGGCCGAGGTCTATGACCTATCCACCGCGCTGGAGCTCGACTGGTACGAGCACCTGGGGCTGTGCGCCAAGGGCGAGGCCGAGGCGCTGCTGCGCAGCGGTACGACCACCATCGGCGGCAAGATCCCGGTCAACCCGTCGGGCGGACTGGCCTGTTTCGGCGAGGCCATCCCCGCCCAGGCGATCGCTCAGGTCTGCGAGTTGACGTGGCAGCTGCGTGGCCAGGCCACCGGCCGGCAGGTGGAGGACGCCACGGTGGGCGTCACCGCCAACCAGGGACTGTTCGGACACGGTTCGTCGGTGATCGTCGCGCGATAGCGGCCCCTGCCCGTCTCCTCCCACTGAGTGTGCAAGCTGGGCGACCAGGGCGCACACTCGACGCCGTCAGCGCACGCTCGATAGCGAACGGCTACTTGGACTCTTCGGCGGGGGCGTCCCCGAGGGTTTCCAGGACGACTTCGGCGACCCGTTTCATGGTGGTCCGCCGGTCCATGGCGGCACGCTGAATCCACTTGAAGGCCTCCGGCTCGGTCATGCCCTGCTTTGTCTGCAGCAGGCCCTTGGCGCGTTCGACCAGCTTGCGGGTCTCCAGCCGGTCGGACAGTGTCGCCACTTCCTTTTCTAACTCGGCGATCTCGCCGAACCGGCTGACCGCCAATTCGATGGCCGGAATTAGGTCGCTGATGGTGAATGGCTTCACCAGGTACGCCATCGCGCCGGCATCGCGGGCCCGCTCGACCAGATCGCGCTGGCTGAACGCGGTCAGCACCACGATCGGCGCGATGCGCTTGCTGGCGATTTCCGACGCCGCGTCGATCCCGTCGCGGCGCGGCATCTTGACGTCCATGATCACCAGATCGGGCTTATGCTGCTCGGCCAGTTCGACGGCCTCCTGGCCGTCGCCGGCCTCGCCGACGATTTCGTAGCCCTCCTCTCGCAGCATCTCGGCCAGGTCCATGCGGATGAGCGCTTCGTCTTCCGCGATCAGGACCCGGCGCGGCACGGCGGCGTCGGTGTCGGTCGTGGGGCCTGTCATGACGCACATTGTGTCGTGAACCCGCGAGGCCGACGACCTCGGGGCGGGTCAGACCGGTGCCCACGCCGAATCCTCTATGGTGGGAGGCTGCCTCTAAGGTAGGAGGCCGAACTCAAGCAGAATCAAGCCCTCGTATCCCAACTGGCAGAGGAAACGGACTCAAAACCCGTCCAGTGTGGGTTCGAATCCCACCGAGGGCACCCCAAACTGGCGCCGTGCCCTCAAAGACCTGAGTCTCGTGACGCGCCAGTGATCCGACCAACTGCATCGTTCTGCCGGGTTTTACGAACCTGCGGTAAGGCAAGGCCGGCAATTGGTCAGCAAATTGTTTTAAAAGTGGCTCCGTAGGCGAATTCAAGATTGGACATTTGAGCCCTGATAACCGCGCGGAACGACCGCGCAAAACGACTAGCTCGAATGGGCGACGCAGACCTGTTCTTCTGCATGCACGACATTTACTGCCATCGGATCATTCTGGATGGAATCGGTTGCTACGCGTAGGAATGACGTGGCCCCATTACACCCGGCGCAGCTGCTCGCCAGCAGGGCGGTGAGGGTGAGGATCAACACGACAATGATTCTCTTGAAGCCAGCCATACCGCACCCCTTTGCCCTGCCGAACACGTGTGCAATAGCTCAATCAAACGCGTGTGGAATAACCCGGGTCAATACGTTCTAAACCCTTTTTTTCAAAATCTTTTTTGCCACCCACGCGGGGCAGACGGCCGACAATTACTCGGCTCGGCGGCTGGGCAGCGATCACGCGCGGCTGAACGCAACTCCCGGCGGCTTCCCGGTGCCGCGGCGTCACCTGTTAGCGTGCGGTACGCATGATAGGGAGGCTCGGTTGAATTCGGTTATTAAGAGGTTGCTATTCGGCCTGCTCGACCCGGTCGTCTTCGGCTTGATCTTGTTTGGGACGGCCGGCACTCTCAACTACTGGCAAGCATGGGTATTCCTCGCGGCGTCGTCCCTGTCGACGTGGATCCCCGGCATCTACTTGTTGCGCACCAATCCCGAAGCACTCGAAAGGCGAACGCGGGGCGGGCCAACCGCGGAGACCCGGCCCGTGCAGAAGGTCATCATCGTCGGCTGGTATCTGTCGCTCGCGGCGGCGATTGTGCTCAGCGCCGTCGACCATCGCTTCGGCTGGTCGACGGTGCCCACCGCCATCTGCTTGGTCGGCGATGTTCTCGTAGTCGTCGGGCTGAGTGTGGTGATGCTGGTGGTCATCCAGAACAGCTACGCGGCCACGACCGTCCAAGTGGAGGCGGACCAGAAGCTGGCGTCCACCGGGCTGTACGGGCTGGTGCGCCACCCCATGTACACCGGCAACGTGATCATGATGGCCGGCATCCCCCTTGCGCTCGGCTCCTACTGGGGCCTCGCCTTCGTGATACCCGGCGTCATCGTGCTCGGTCTGCGCATCCGCGACGAAGAAGCCCTTCTCCGAAAGGAATTGGAGGGATACCGCTCGTACACACAGAAGGTTCGCTATCGCCTGGTCCCACTGATGTGGTGACAGCCGCCCGCCTTACAAGTTGCCGGCCGGCTCGCCACTTGAACTTCTCGTTGCCGGGTTCGCCTGCTGGCTGAGAAGTCGAACCGACGGCGCTTCGAACAGGGTGGACACCGCGAGGTCGATACCCAGGGCCGCGTTGATCGCGGCGATCGCGCGCATCGCCGACAGCGAATCCCCGCCCAGGTCGAAAAATGAGTCGTCGACTCCGACGCGGTCTATCCCGAGCACGTGCGCGTAGATGTCGGCCAGCATCTCCTCGACCACAGTCGTCGGAGCGCCCTCGCCGGCCTCATGACGCTCTTGCGCCGACACCGTGGCGGGCCGCGTCGCCACCATCCGGTTGGCCCAGGCGCGCTCACCGTCATCGAGTGACGACAGCGGGCGCTCCGGCTCTGCGGTCATGGCGGCCAACACTCGCGTAAACCGGTCCATCAACGCTTCGACACCAGCGATGGCGAAAACGTCGGTGCGATATTGAACGCGCAGCTGCAATTCCGGGCCCGGCCCAGCCTGGATCGTGAGCGGGTAGTGGTAATAGTCGCGGTTGGGCAGCTCACCGATGGCCAGCTCGTCGGCGCCCACCGATGCCGCGGTGTCGGTCGGATAGTTCTCGTAGACGAAAACGGTGTCGAACAGCTGATCGTGACCGGCGATGCGATGGATCTCGCTAAGTGAAAGATGTTGGTGCTCAATGGTTTTAGCGTTGCCGCTGTGCAGCTCGTCGATCAGGTCGACGGCGGTGGTCGCCGGCGTGATGTGCGCCCGCACCGGCACCGTGTTGATCAACAATCCCACCATCGACTCCACGCCGGCCAGCTCAGCCGGCCGACCCGAGACCACGGCACCGAAGACGACATCGCGCTGACCGGTCAGCCACATGAGTAGCTGCGCCCACGCACCCTGTAGCACGGTGTTGACCGTCGTGTGGCGCGACCGGGCCAGCTCGCTGACGGCGCGGGTGGTGGGCTCGGGCACGCGGAACGACGCGACGGTCCGCGGCCCCAAGCCCAGTCGATCGGGCGGTCCCACCAGCGTGGGTGCGTCAACCCCGGCCAACACCTCGCGCCAGGACGCGCGGGCGGCGTCAAGGTCACGATCGGCCAGCCAGGCTAGGAAGCTGCGATACGGCACCGGCGCTGGCAGCCGCTGCCCCTGGTAGCCGGCGAAGATTTCCGCCAGCAGGATCGGCGTCGACCAGCCGTCGAGTGCGATGTGGTGATTGGTCAACACGATGCGGTGCCGCTGTGGCGCGATGCGGATCAACGCGACCCGGAAAGGCGGCTCGTCGATCAGATCGCGCACGGCCGCGCGCTCGGCCGCGCAGAACCGGTCGATCCGCTCCTCGATATCGCCGCCGTCGAATTCGACGTACCGCCAGGGCACCTCGGGATTGGCCGGGATGATCTGCACCGGCTCGTCGAAACGCTCCAGGTATCGCGCCGCCAGGTTGGGGTGGCGGCCGACGACGGCGTGCGCCGCGGCGCGCAGCCGGTGCTGATCGAGCTCGCCGGTCACGGTGATTCCGAACTGCACCGCATACGCATCATCGCCGGAGCCCCGCGCCGCTCTGGCGTGAAAGAGCAACCCCTGCTGCAGGGGCGTCAACGGCAGGACGTCGGCGATCGGGTAATCCCGCTGCAGCTCGTCGATCTGCTGTTGGGTCATCCGGGCAGGCGCGATATCCGACGGCGTCAACCCGCCCCCACCAGCGCGCACGTGTGCGCAGATGCCGGCCAGCGCGTCGAACCACAACCGGGCCAGCCGGCCGACCTTGGTGTGATCCAACGCCGAGGGCGCCCAGGTCCAGTTGGCGTGCAGCTGCGGGCCGCTGTCGGTGTCGACGGTGCCGGCGTTCAGCTCGACGGTATGCGGCAACGGCATCGAAATCGCCCCTGCCGCACCGGTTGCCGACAAACCTTCCTGGCTGACCAGCCACACATCCCCGGACGCGTAGGCCGGCGGGGCGCCGAGGCGCCCGAGATAGTTGAACCCGATCGCCGGGTCGGACCCGGCCAAGTCGACATCGGCGTTCAGGTAGCGCAGCAGACCATACGTCAATCCGTCCGGATGGGCGCGGAGCTGCTCTTTGGCGTCTTTGATCACCGCCCCCAGCGCGGCCTCGCCGCCCAGGACCTGCGCCCAGGACAGCCCGCCGACTGTGAGCGCCACCGGGAATTTGGTGGTGAACCACCCCACCGTGCGGGTCAGGTCAACCTCGGCGGCCAGTTCCTCGTGGCGCCCGTGCCCCTCCACCGCGATGCCGATCGGCGCGCTGCCGGTGCCCATCATCTGCGCCCACGCCAAAGCGAACGCGATCAGCAAAATGTCTTGCACCCCAGCGTGAAACGCCGCCGGGACCTCACCGAGCAGCATCCGTGTCGTCTCGGCATCCAGCTCCAACGACAGGTGCCCGGCGCTCGCATAGGTGTCCGTCTCGGGTTGCACCGGCGGCAATATCGCTGGGGTCGTCGCCACAGGGCGCCACATCGTGGCCTGGTTCACGACTTGCGGGGCCCGCGCGTGCTCGGCCAGCAGCGAGGCCCACCGCGCGAACGATGTCCCGCCCGCCGGCAACACCACCGGTTGCCCACCGCGATGCTGCGCCCAGGCAATGTTGAGGTCCTCCAACAGGATTCGCCAGGACACTCCGTCGACGGCTAGATGGTGAATGATCAATGCCAACTGGCCCGTACCGGCGACCCACAGCGCGCTGAGCATCGTCCCGGTGGCTGGGTTCAACCTAGCGCGCGCCGCCACTAGTGCCTCGTCGGACAACGCGTCGACGGATTGCAGGCAGGCGCCGGCGTCCAGCGATCCCGCCTCGGGCACGGTCAGCGACCAGTCGTCGTCGACCCGCAGCCGCAACATGGCATGGCGGTCCAGCAATGCCTGCAGCAGCACCACCACGTCGGCCCCGGTCACCCCTGCGGGCGCCTGCACGACCATCGTCTGGTTGAACTGCTCCACCGGGCCCTCGACGCCTTGCAGCCAGCGCATGATCGGGGTCGGCACCACCGCCCCGACGCCGGCATCGATCACGTCACCCGCGCCGGTGGCCACTTCGACCACAGCCGCCAGCCGGGCCACGGTCTGCTCGACGAAAATGTCGCGCGGCCGGCACCGAATTCCGGCAATGCGGGCCCGCGCCACCACCTGGATGGCCAAGATGCTGTCGCCACCCAGGTCGAAGAATGCGTCGTCGATGCCGACCCGTTCCACGCCGAGGGCTTGGGCATAGATGCCGGCCAGGATCTCCTCGACCGGGTTGCCCGGGGGACGGTACCGCTCACCATCGGAGTACTCGGGCGCGGGCAGGGCGCGGGTGTCGAGTTTCCCGTTCGGCGTCAGCGGCATCGCCTCGACCGCCACCACCGCCGCGGGCACCATATAGGCCGGCAACCGTTCGGCCAGTTCGGTGCGCAACTGAGCGGGATCGGCGATGCCGGTGACGTAGCCGACGAGGCGATTGTCACCGGGGCGGTCTTCGCGGGCGATGACGACTGCCTGCTGGACGCCATCGAGTTCGGTTAGGGCCGTTTGGATTTCGCCGAGTTCGATGCGATACCCACGAACCTTGACCTGCTCATCGGCGCGGCCCACGTATAGCAGTTGGCCATCGGCGCCCCAGCGCACCAAATCCCCGGTGCGGTACATGCGCGCCCCGGGAGCCCCGTACGGGCAGGCCACAAACCGCGACGCAGTCAACCCCGAGCGGCCGACATACCCATACGCCAGCCCCGCCCCGGCCACAAACAACTCGCCGACCACACCAGCCGGCACCGGCCGCAGCCACCCATCGAGCACAAAAAAGCCGAGGTCGGCCAACGGCAGCCCAATAGGACTGGCGTAGCTGTCGAGGTCGGTGTCGACGATCTCGCGCACCGAGGCATGCACCGTCGTCTCGGTGATGCCGTACATGTTGATCAGGCGCGGCGATCCCGGGTGATGATGCAGCCACGACCCAAGACGCGGGGGGTCGAGCGCTTCGCCGCCGAACACCACCGCCTCGAGCTCGAGCCGATCCCCTCGCCCGGGCGCCAGCGCATCGACGGTCTGCAGCGCATAAAACGCCGACGGCGTCTGGCTCAGCACGGTGACCCGCTCGGCCACCAGCAGGGCGTGCAGGTCTTCCGGCGATCGGGTCACAGCCTCGGGCACCACCACCAGCCGCCCGCCGTGCAACAGCGCACCCCAGATCTCCCACACCGAGAAGTCGAACGCATGGGAGTGGCACTGCGTCCACACCCCGGGGCCCGAGAGCTCCAAGTCGGCGTCCAGTGCCTCCAGCAGCCGGCTCACATTGCGATGGGCGACGGCCACGCCTTTGGGCACCCCGGTGGTGCCCGAGGTGTAAATCAGGTACGCGACGTCGTCGGGGGTCGGAGCGGGTGGTGCGGTGCTGGGCTGGGTCGTGACGCGGGTGTCGTCGATATCGACGATGAGCACTTCATGGCCGTTCAGCCGCCCGGCCAACTCGGTGGTGGTGATCGCGGCGATGGGTGCGGCGTCGGTCAGCATGAACGCGATTCGCGCGTCGGGATGCGACGGGTCGATCGGCAGATAGGCCGCCCCGGCCTTGAGCACCGCCAGCATCGCGACGACGGCCTCGGCGGAGCGCGGCAGCAGCAGCGCCACACACTCACCGGGGCCGGCACCCGCACCGATCAGCAAGTGCGCCAACCGGTTTGCCGCCTCATCGAGTTGTCGATAGGTCAGGGTGCGGCCCGCGAAGGTCAGCGCGACCGATTCGGGTGCGCGCACGACTTGCGCGCCGAACAATGTTGGGATCGATGCCGGCGCGGATGCGGGCTGGGTCAGCGTCTTTCGGTTACCGATCTCGTCGAGGCGGGCGCGCTCGGCAGCATCGAGCACATCCACCGACGACAACCGACGGGTGGGTTCGGCGGTCATTGCCTCCAGCACCCGCTGCAAGCGTCCGATCAGGGTCTGGATCGTGGGGGTGTCGAACACGTCGGTGCGAAATTCCACCGACCCCGCGATCCCGGCGGGCTCACCGTCATCGGTCCAGCGTTCGGCCAACGACAACGACAGATCGGTGCGGGCGGTGTGGGTATCTACCGGCAACTGGGTGACCTGTAAATCGCCCAATGCCAATCCGGTGGCCTCGCCGAGGTGTCCGGGCAGGTTCTGCCAGGCCAGCATCACCTGCACCAGCGGATGATGAGCGAGGCTTCGGGTGGGGTTGAGCCGATCGACAAGCACCTCGAACGGCACGTCCTGGTGTTCATAGGCGGCCAGGCTGCGGCGCCGCACCTGGGCCATGACCTCTGCGGCGGTGGGATCTCCGGCCAGATCCACGCGCAACACCAACGTGTTGACGAAGAATCCGATCAGCCCGTCGAGCGCCGGGTCACGCCGTCCCGCGATCGGGAAGCCCACCGCCACATCGTTACTGGCGCTGA
>NZ_MBEU01000060.1 GCF_001954275.1 Mycobacterium sp. IS-836
GGTTGGTCGCTGGCGGAGGCAGCGAGCGTGCCGGTGGTGTTTTTGACCGCGCTGTACGGGTTGTCGGTGCTGGCCGGTGTGAAGGCCGGACAGAGGGTGCTGGTGCATGCGGCCACCGGCGGGGTGGGCATGGCCGCGGTGCAACTGGCCCGTCACTGGGGTGCGGAGGTATTCGTCACCGCCAGCCGCGGCAAATGGGAAACGCTGCGGGCGATGGGTTTTGACGACGACCACATCGGGGATTCACGAACGCTGGAATTCGAGCGCAAGTTCCTCGCGACCACAGGCGGCGCCGGGGTGGATGTGGTGCTCAACTCGCTGGCCGGTGAGTTCATCGACGCGTCGCTGCGGTTGCTGTCCGATGGTGGGCGCTTCATCGAGATGGGCAAGACCGACCTGCGCGACCCGCGGCAGGTCGCCGCCGACAACCAAGTGCAGTATCGGGCCTTCGATTTGATCGAAGCCGGCCCGGACCACACCGCGGCGATGCTGGCCGAGCTGATGGGACTCTTCGCGGCGGGCACGCTGAAACCCTTGCCGGTCAAGACCTTTGACGTGCGGTGCGCCCCGGCGGCGTATCGCTTGATCAGCCAGGCCCGCCACATCGGCAAAGTGGTGCTCACCATCGGCGAGCGCGGGCTTGCCGGGGGCAGTGTGGTGGTCACCGGGGGCACCGGGATGGCGGGTTCGGCGCTGGCGCAGCATCTGGTGGCCCGTTATGGGGTGGCCCATGTGGTGTTGGCCAGTCGCCAGGGCTCGGATGCCGAGGGTGTGGCCGAGGTGGTGAGTCGGCTGGAAGACGCGGGGGCGCGGGTGTCGGTGGTGGCCTGCGATGTGGCCGATCGCGATGCGGTGGCGGCGTTGATCGCGGGGCTGCCGGCGCAATATCCGCTCAAGGGGGTGTTTCACGCCGCGGGCCTGCTCGATGACGGGCTGATCGATTCGTTGACGCCGGATCGGGTGGATGCGGTGTTGCGGGCCAAGGTGGATGGGGCCTGGAACCTACACGACCTCACCGCGGAACTGGGCCTGTCGGCGTTTGTGATGTTTTCCTCGATGGCCGGCATCGTAGGAACCCCGGGGCAGGCCAATTACGCGGCGGCCAACAGTTTCCTCGATGGTCTGGCCGCCTACCGGCGTGCGCAGGGCTTGGCGGGGTTGTCGG
>NZ_MBEU01000061.1 GCF_001954275.1 Mycobacterium sp. IS-836
TCGGCGGGTTTGGAAGTCTGGGTGGCTAGCTCGCGGGCCCGGGAGACATAGTCGGGACCGAGGATCCGGTGCAGGTCGGCGGCCAGCGATTCACGGCTGGTGCTCGTAAAACGCCGCCCAGAACCAACTTTCAGACGTTTGACGTGAGAGGCCCAGATCGCCTGATCGGGTGCCGTCCAGAGGATCAGCATGGGCACCCCGGCGCGCAGGCCCGCCGCAGTGGTTCCGGTGCCGCCATGATGTACGACCGCGCGGCAGGCGGGAAAGGCGGCCGAGTAATTCATCGCGTCGACGGTTTTGACGTGGTCGAAATGCGGGACGTCGCTGAAGTCGGTGCCCGCAGAGCAGATCAGCGCCCGTTCGCCCAGTTGCGCGCAGGCCGCGCCGATCATGGCGACGGTGTCGGCGGGAGACTTGACCGGCGTGCTGCCGAAGCCGAAGAAAATCGGCGGTGTTCCCGCGGCGATCCACGACGCGACCTCCTCGTCGGCGTCCGTAGTCAACTCCATCGTCAGGGCCCCGACGAACGGCCGTTGGCCGTTCCATTTCGCCCATTCGGCCGCCAGCCCCGGAAAGC
>NZ_MBEU01000062.1 GCF_001954275.1 Mycobacterium sp. IS-836
CCCCCCCCCCCCCCCCTCCCGCCCCCCCCCCCCCCCCCCCCCCCCGCCGGCGCGGCGCCCCCCCCCCCCCCCCCCCGGGGCGCGGCCGGCCGGCCGGCGCGCCGCAGCAGATCGGCGCGCACCGTCGCGACGAGATTGGATCGGGCCAGCCGGGGATCGTGCGCCACCTTCTCCAGCGCGGCCAGGCCCGCCCCCGGGCCGTCGCGAAAGCCGATCGCCAGCGCGCGATTGGCGCCGACGACCGGGGAGTCGGTCATCCGCCATAGCCGGTCGTAGGCGGCGCAGATCGCGACCCAGTCGGTCTGCTCCCAGGACGGGGCCGTCGCGTGCAGCGCCGCGATCACCGCCTGCGGCAGGTAGGCGCCCGTCGATCCCTCGGCCGCCCGCAACCGCTCCAGCCCGCGCGCGATGCGGCCGCGGTCCCAACGGCGGCGGTCCTGATCCTCGAGCGGCACCAGCATGCCGGCGTCGTCCACCCGGGTCGCCCGTCGCGAATCGTGCAGCAGCATCAGTGCCGCCAGGGCATGCGCCTCGGGCTCGTCGGGCATCAGCGCACACAATTCTCCAGCCAACCGAATTCCCTCGTCGCACAGCTCGTCTCGAATCGCCGACGGTCCCGCCGTCGACCAATAGCCCTCGGTGAACACCGAGTAGATGCAACCGAGCACGTGCGGTGTGCGCTCGGCAAGCAGCTCGGCCGGCGGCACCCGCAGCGGGATGTTGGCGTGCCGGATCTTGTTCTTGGCGCGCGTGATTCGCTGGCCGATGGCGGGTTCGGTCTGCAGCAGGGCCCGGGCGATCTCGGCGACGGTCAACCCGGACACCAACCGCAGCGTCAGCGCCAGCTGCGACTGCCGGTCCAGCGCCGGGTGCGCGCAGGTGAAAATCATCCGCAACTCGTCGTCACGGACCGGGTGGACGTCCACCCGGTCGGTCCGGGCCCTGATCTCGTCGACCATCGCCGCCAATTCCTTTCCGGGACGGATGGATTCGCGACGCAGCCGGTCGCGGGCGCGGTTGCGGGCGACGGTCACCAGCCACCCGCCGGGACTGTCGGGCACGCCGTCACGTGGCCAGGTCCGCAGCGCCTCGGCGCAGGCCTCCTGGACGGCGTCCTCGGCGACGGTGAGGTCCCCGGACCACCGCGCGAGCGCGGCGACGGCCGGTCCCCATTCCCGGCGGAAGACGCCGTCCAGGCCTGTCACTGGCGAGCTAGAGCGCGGAGATCCCGGCCAGCTGCCGCACCTGCACGGTCGAGGCGGGGATCATCGAAGCGAGCTTGACGGCCTCGTCGCGATCCGCGGCGCTCAGCAGGTAGATCCCGGTGGCTATCTCGGCGCCTTCCACGTATGGCCCGTCGGTGATCAGGACCTCGCCGTCGCGCACCCGCACCGTCGTCGCCGTGGTCCGGTCGTGCAACGCGGCGCCGCCGATGATGTGGTCGCCCGCGGCCGCGTGCAGATCAGCGTGCTTTGCCGCCACTGCCTCCCACTCCGGTGTGCCCGGTGTGTGCGCCGATTCGGGCGGTTCCAGCAGCAGTGCGAGCCAGTCGTTGCCGGTGAGCTTGCGCGACAGCTCAATTGAGTGGACTGTCGGCCACACCTCCACGGCCCCGAACGTGGCGAGCGGGACGTCACGCGCCAGTGCCAACGCCTCGTCGAGGTTTTCCGCTTCGAACACGTAGAAGCCGCAGGCCACCTCTGCGGCCTCGGCGAAGGGCCCGTCGGTGACCATCGGCGCGTCCGGGCCGCCCGTGATCGTCACCGCCGCGGCGGCGGGTGCCAGCGCGTCGCCGGATCTGATCGCGGGGCCGGCTTGGGCGTGAAAGGCTTCCCACGCCGCCATCGCGGTCGCCGCATCCTCAGGTGCGCGGTCTTGCTCCTGGCTGATTAACAGCGCGAAATACTGCATGTTCGTCACCTCCGGTCGTGAGCGAAGCCTCGTGCTCCACTCTCGACCTGTTCGACGAATGCCGCAGCACCGATCCGACAACCACCGAAAATTAGGCGGCGGCCCCCGGCTTCAGGTAAGTCACCAGGCTGACGTCCAGCATCTCCTCGGTGAAGTAGTGCTCGCAGCCCCGCAGGTACTTGATGTAGCGGTTGTAGACCTCTTCGGAGGTGACCTGGATGGCCTTGTCTCTGTTGGACTCGAGCGTGTCGCCCCAGATGTGCAGCGTCTTGATGTAGTGCGGGCGCAGCGAAAGCGGCTCGGGCACTACGAAACCCGCCTTCTCGCCGTGGTCGACCATCATCTGGGTGGACGGCAGCCGGCCACCCGGGAAGATTTCGGTGATGATGAACTTGATGAAACGGGCCGTCTCGAAGGTCAGCTTCTTGCCGAGGGCCGCCATCTCGTACGGGTGGTAGCTGACGCTGCTCTGGACGGTCATCCGGCCGTCCTCGGGCATGATGTCGAAGCACCTCTTGAAGAAGTCGTCGTAGTTCTCGTGCCCGAAGTGCTCGAACGCCTCGATCGACACGATGCGGTCGACGGACTCGTTGAAGTCCTCCCAGTTCTGCAGGCGCACCTGGCGCGACCGGTTCGTGTCCAGAGCCCCTAGCACCTGCTCGCAGCGGGCGTGCTGGTTCTTGGACAACGTCAGGCCGATGACGTTGACGTCGAACCGCTCGACTGCGCGCTTCATGGTGGTGCCCCAGCCGCAGCCAATGTCCAGCAGGGTCATGCCCGGCTTGAGGTCCAGCTTGTCCAGGTTCAGGTCGATCTTGGCGTACTGCGCCTCTTCCAGCGTCATGTCGTCGCGCTGGAAGTAAGCGCAGCTGTAGGTCCTGGTCGGGTCCTGGAACAGGGCGAAGAAGTCGTCCGAGACGTCGTAGTGCGCCTGAATGTCCTCGGGAGCCGTCCGTATCTTGGTCGGGCTAGCCGGTTGATCAGCCATTTTCTTCTTTTTCTCCTGGATGATGGTCATTGCCTGCGGCAGGCACGCATCTCGGTCGGTGTCAAACGATACCGAATAGGGCGCTGGGGTTTGACCGGCACAGACCGAATTTTGCCGGGGCGCGGCCGGTCAGCGGAACTGGTAATCGCTCAGCGGGAATCGTGATCCTTCACGTACCGCGTTGCGCGTCGACGTGGGGCGCAGCAGTGTCGCCTCGCCATCGGGGTTGAAATAGTAGGAGCGCGAAGTGGCGCAGTCGCCCGCGTAGAACACCGTGTTGTCGAGAAGGTCGGTCATCCGGTCCAGGAAGCGCGCATTCGCTTCCTCGGTCACCTCGAATTCCGTCGCTCCTCTGCGCTGCATTTCCCCGAACAGCCGGTCCATGTGCCGCATCTGGTATTCCATCGTGTTGAAGAACGACAGGCCGGAAAAGGCGAACGGACTGGCCAAGCTCAAGTAGTTGGGGAAGTACGGAATGGACACCCCCTCGTAGGCCTGGAACCGGTTCTCGCGCCACCACTTCCCCAGGTTGCGGCCTTGGCGCCCGATCACCTCGATGGCCGGGAAGTTGGTGTTCCAGAGATCAAAACCGGTGGCCAGCGCCAGCGTGTCGATGACGGTCTTGCGCCCGTCGGCGGTGACGATACCGTCGGGCTCGATCCGCTCGATGCTGTTGGTCTCGAGATGCACATGCGGCTTGGTAAAGGTCCGGTAATAGCTGTTGGACCAGGTGGGTCGCTTGCAGCCGAAGTCGTAGTCGGGCGTCAGTCTGCGCCGCAGTTCCTTATCGCGGACCGAGATGAACCGGTTGATCTTGGCAAGATCCGCCGCGGCTATGTTCAGCCGCCGGAACTGCCGGTAGTGCAGCACACCGGTCACCATCATCAACTCGAAGAGCGTGTCGGTGACCAGCCGGAAGGCCCGGTGCACCAGCGGCACCCGAGCGAATACCTGCTGAAGCCAAACCGGGATCGCGAAGTCGATCTTGGGCACCACATGGATCGCCGTCCGCTGGTACACCGTCAGCTCGGCGACTTTGGCGGCCAGCTCGGGTATCAACTGAACCGCGGTCGCCCCGGTACCGATGATTCCGACCCGACGGCCGTCGAACTCGTAGTCGTTGTCCCACGCGGTGGTGTGGATGACCTTGCCTTCGAAAGTCTCCATTCCAGGGATGTCGGGGGTGTGTGGCTGGGACAGGAAGCCTGTCGCGGTGATCAGAAAGCGTGTCGCCAGGCTCGTGCCGTCGGCCAGCGCCACCTGCCATAACCGCTGGTCCTCATCCCAACTTGAGCTCTCGACCGTCGCGTTGAATCGCATGTGGCGGCGCACGTCGTACTTGTCGGCGACACGTTCGGCATACTGCTTCAGTTCGGCGCCCGGCGCGAACAGCCGCGACCAGTACGGATTGGGCTCGAACCAATACGAGTAGGTGGTGGAAGGGATGTCGACGGCCAGGCCGGGGTAATGGTTGACGTGCCAGGTTCCGCCCAGATCCGAGTCGCGATCGAGGATGACGATGTTGTCGTATCCAAGCCGCTTCAGCTGGATGGCTGTGCCAATCCCCCCGAAACCTGCACCGACTATGACGGCGTCGAGATTGTCCATGGTGCGCGAATGGGTCCTTTCGTGGAGCCGGGCAACAGGCGCGTCGCCAGCTGCCCCCCACGGCGAACTTGATCAGGGGGAATCTTAGTCGGAAATCCGATTCGTCGCCCACACGCCCTGGCCACGGGTTGGTTTGAGCTCAGTCACATCTCTATAAAAATGCGCGCTACTTCTCCAGGGTGAATTGGTTGACGTCGGCGTAGCGGGTGCGGAATGCCTTGGCGCAGCCGGTCAGGTACTTCATGTACCGCTCGTAGACCTCTTCGGACTGGATCGCGATGGCCTCGTCCCGGTGCGCCTGGAGCGCCTCGGCCCACAAGTCGAGGGTCCTGGCGTAGTGCAGCTGCAGCGACTGCCGGCGGGTCAGCGTGAAGCCCGCCTTCGACGAATGCTGCTCGACCTTCTCGATCGACGGCAACCGGCCGCCCGGGAAGATCTCGGTGACGATGAACTTGATGAAGCGGGCCATTTCGAACGTCAGGGGGATGCCCTGTTCAGTGCACTCCTGCGGCGTCAGCCCGGTGATCGTGTGCAGCAGCATCACCCCGTCAGCGGGCAGGACGGCGTGGGCCATGCGGAAGAAGTCGTCGTAACGCTCGTGGCCGAAGTGCTCGAACGCGCCGATCGACACGATCCGGTCGACGGGCTCGTCGAACTGTTCCCAGCCGTTCAGCAACACCCGCTTGCTGCGGGGGGTGTCCATCTCGTCGAGCATCTTCTGCACATGGGCGGCCTGGTTCTTTGACAACGTCAAGCCGACGACATTCACGTCGTAGCGTTCGATGGCCCGCCGCATGGTGGCGCCCCAGCCGCAGCCGACGTCGAGCAACGTCATGCCCGGCCGCAGGCCCAGCTTGCCCAGCGCCAGGTCGATCTTGGCGATCTGGGCCTCTTCCAGCGTCATGTCGTCGCGCTCGAAGTACGCGCAGCTGTACGTCTGCGTTGGGTCTAGGAAGAGGCGGAAGAAGTCGTCAGAGAGGTCGTAGTGCGCCTGCACGTCGGCAAAGTGCGGCGTCAGTTTCTCGGCCATGGCGTGGTGCCCCCGTCATTAAAGCTATTTGGTGAGCGTGTACTGCGCTACGTTCGAGATCCCCTTGCGGAAAAGTTCCGCGCAGCCGGTCAGGTAGCGCATGAAGCGGTTGTAGACCTCTTCGGACTGGACGGCGATGGCGCGTTCGCGATTGGCCTGCAGATTGGCCGCCCACGTGTCCAGGGTCCGTGCGTAATGCGGCTGGAGATATTGGATCTTCTCGATCGAGAAACCGCTCTCTTGCGCCAAATCGACGATGTCGCGTTCGCCGCACATCTGGCCGCCGGGAAAGATTTCGGTGCCGAGGAAGTGGAAGAAGCGCAGGTCCGTCATCGTGATCGGGATGCCGCGCTCCTTCCACTGCGACTGCGGATACGTGAAGATGCTGTGCATCAGCATCCGGCTGTCATCGGGAAGGGTCTTGTAGGCCCAATCCCAGAACGCGGGCCAGCGTTCCTTCTTGAACGCGTCGAAGGCCTCGAAGCTCATGATCCGATCGGCTTGCTCGTCAAACTCTTCCCAGCCCTGCAGCCGCGCCTCAGCATGGCGCGTCGTGGGGATTTCGGCCAGCCGGGCCTTGCTGCGCTCGTAGTGATTGCGGCTCAGCGTGAGCCCGATGACATTGACGTCGTACTTCTCGACCGCGCGGACCAGCGCCCCGCCCCAGCCGCAACCTACGTCGAGCAGCGTCATGCCGGGTTCGAGGTTCAGCTTGTCCAGCGCCAGATCCAGCTTGGCGAGCTGCGCCTCTTCCAGCGTCATGTCGTCGTTTTCGAAGTAGGCGCAGGTGTACACCATGTTGGGGTCGAGAAAGAGCGCGAAGAAGTCGTCAGAAATGTCGTAGGTTGCTTGCGACTCTTCGTAATACGGCTTCAGCTCCGCCATTACCAGACATCCTCCCAACGCCAACGGTATCAACCCTGTGAGACGCGTGTGAAATTCGGCAGGGATACCCTAAACGCCGCGCGGTCGGGGATTTAGCGGGCCTCGGCGAAGTTACTAGTCAGCACGCTGATCAGCGGATCCCACAGTTGCTGAGGTAGGTCATGGCCCATGCCGTCGAACAAGATTAGCCGAGCGCCGCTGATGGCGCGCGCGATCGCCCGGCCACCAAAGGGCCGCATCAGCTTGTCGGAGCGGCCGTGGACCACCACGGTCGGTGCGGCGATGCGGCGGTCGTAGGGTGCCAGGCTGCCGCTGGCCAGGATTGCGGCGAAATGGCGGGCGATGCCCTGCGGGTAGTAGTTGCGGTCGTACCCCTCGGCCGCGTCGGCGCGAACCTGCTCTTCGGGCATGCGGTAGCGGGGGCTGCCGATGATATTGCTGACGCGCACCGCGTTGTCGATGATCACATCGCGCGGCGCGTTCCGCGGTGGACCCTTGAGCAGCGCGAGCAACGCGCTCGGGGCCGGCGGCGGCAGGAACGGCGAGTTGTTGCTGGAGAACAGGATTCCCAACGTTTTCGTCCGCTTCGGGAAGCGTGCCGCGAAAACCTGGGCGATCATGCCGCCCATCGATGCCCCGACGATGTGGGCGTGCTCGAGACCCAGGTGATCGAGCAGGGCCGCGGCGTCGTCGGCCATGTCTTCCAGCGTGTATGCCGCGTTGCTGCGCAGGCCGAGCCAAGAGCGGGCCAGCCGCGTCACCAGCGGCTGTCCGGAGCTGCGGTGCTCGGTCTTGCTGGACAGGCCGACGTCGCGGTTGTCATAGCGGATCACCCGCAGGCCCTGCCCAACGAGCTTCTCGCAGAACGCCGTTCGCCACAGCAGCAGCTGCGCGCCCAGGCCCATGATCAGCAGCACGGGTGGGTCGGCGATGTCGCCCATGTCCTCGTAGTAGAGCTTCAGGTCGCTCGAGGCGCCGCGCGAGGTGGCCCCCGCTGTCGCGTAGCCGCTGCGGATCTGCACTAGACCTCCACGTCGGTCTGGTGCTCGCGGCTGACCTCGACCATGAAGTTCGCGAAGTATCCCGTCAGCTGCGGATCCGACATCATCTGCCACTTGGGCGCGAGCAGCTTCATGTACCGCTCGACGTAGAGGAACTGCTTGCCGATCAGCACCAGCTCGCGGGGCAGCTTGACGTCGTAGGCGTCGGCCAGTGCGGAAAGCTGGCGCCCGATGTCGGCGTAGGACAACTCGCCCAGCGTCTGCATGGTCAGCGGCGTGGCGAAGCGCTCCAGGTCCTTCGCGGCCTGGGCTTCGGGCTTCATGGTGCCGACGGCGCCCATCAGCACGACGATCTTGCCGGCCGCGGCGTGGTCCTTCTTCACCAGCAGCGCGTACACGAGTTCGCGCAGCAACCAGCGGGTGCGCGGGTCGATGCGGCCCATGATGCCGAAGTCGAAGAAGACGATGCGCCCCTGGTCGTCGACGTAGAGGTTGCCCGCGTGCAGGTCGCCGTGGAACAGCCCGTGCCGCAGACCGCCCTCGAACAGGCTGAACAGCAACGCTTTGACCAGCTCGGTGCCGTCGAACCCGGCCTTGCGGATGGCGGCGGCGTTATCGATGCGGATGCCGTGCACCCGCTCCATCGTCAGCACCCGGTCGGTCGTCAGGTCCCAGTACACCTGGGGGACCCGGATGTTGCGGCCCAGCGGCGAGGCGTGCAAGTGGGAGACCCAGGCCTCCATCGATTGCGCCTCGAGGCGGAAGTTCAGTTCCTCGGCGAGGTTGTCGGAAAAGTCGGCGACCACGTCTTGGGCGGACAACCGCCGGCCGAGCTTGGCCAGTTCCACCGTCTGCGCGAAGCGCTTCAGGATCTGTAGGTCCGCGGCGACGCGGCGGCGGATGCCCGGCCGCTGGATCTTGACGACGACGTCCTCGCCGCTGTGCAGGGTCGCGTAGTGCACCTGGGCGATGGACGCCGACGCGAAC
The DNA here is from genome assembly GCF_001954275.1 of Mycobacterium sp. IS-836. Taxonomy (GTDB): domain Bacteria; phylum Actinomycetota; class Actinomycetes; order Mycobacteriales; family Mycobacteriaceae; genus Mycobacterium. The sequence continues at coordinate 8,411 of NZ_MBEU01000062.1, forward strand.
GGTTCTTCGTCGAAGCTGGCGAACAACTCCGACGGCTGGGCGCCGAGCTCCTCGGCGAACAGCTTGTGCACCTCGTCCTTGTCGGCCGGCGGCACGCGGTCGAGCAGGTCGCGGAATTCGCGGGACAGCGACTCGCCGAACGCCCCGGGGCTGGACGCGATGATCTGCCCGAACTTCACGTACGTCGGCCCCAGATCGGCAAAGGTCTGTGGGAGCTGCTTGATCACCTTCTGCTGCCACGGGCCCCTGCCCGGCAGCTTGGTGACGACGCGAGCCGCGGTGCGGGTGACCTGCCAACCGGTGGCTGCCACCCGGGCCGCTTCGACCGGTAAGGGCACGCGGTCGAGCCTGGCCACCTCGCGGTGTTTGGTAGAACTCATTCCAGCAGTCTGCCAAACCGGCGGTGTCAAGTCCCAATTCGGTGTGAGCGCACTCACTTTGCTTTCCAGGGCTGTACCCAGCCCTCGATCTGCCAGTTCTCCAGGCCGGCAATCAATTCGTACATGGTGGCGCCGTCGATGGTTTCCCGGATGATGTCGGCATGCCCGGCGTGCCGGGCCAGCTCGTTGATCACGTGCAGGATCACCCAGCGCACCGACCAGGCCGGCTGGTTTTTGGGGAACCAAGGGATGTCTTGCGGAACGGGCACGGCGGCGTCGAGATCCGCGGTTTCCACCAGTCGCAGCGATTTCTCGTTCTGCGCTTCGAAGGCCCGCAGCAGCCCGTCCAGGGTCTCGTCGGGCCGCATCACGTGCTGCTCGCCGAATTCCTGGGCGATCTGCTCGAACGGGCGAGTGTCTTTCGGCGGTTCATCCGGCGCGGCGGCGACGCGCGCCATCCAGGTGCGCTGCATCGCGGTGGCGTGCTTGACCAACCCGCCGATCGAAAGCGCACTGACCGTGGGGGAGGACCGGGCCTGCTCGTCGGTCAGGCCGTACGACACGGCGAAGTAGGCGCTTTGGTGGAAAGCCAAGTATTCGCGCAGGGCGCTGCGTTCATCGGCGACGGGCGGGGCCAGTGCGGGCATTCTCAATCCTCCTGAATGGTGTGGCTGTGCAGGTACAGGTCTCGGAGGCAGGCGATTTCGGCACCATGGTGGATCGCTTCTCGATTGATGTGCAACACCAGCTCGCTCAGCGGGTAGTCGGCGTAGGGCCCTTCGGCCGGGCCGCAGCGGCGGGTCAGGTCGGCGGCGGACAGCGACCGTACGCCGTTGATCCACGCCGCGTACGTCTCGTCTAGTTGCCGCAGCGCGGTGCCGGCGCCGGTCGCGTAGTCCCAACTCTGATAGTCGGCGGGCGGTCCGCCGAAATGGTGATGGGCGCGCATCGCGAACACGCCGACGATGACATGTGCCATGCGCCACGCGATCGTGCTGAACGGTGCGGGGCTGGGCGCCGGAAACGCGAAGTCGATCGACCCGTCGGGATGCACGGTCCAACAGTTGGGCACCGGCTGCCAGAAGTACTCGTCGTCGGTCAGGCCGTCGAGGCGAGGGCGCAGCTGGTTGCGCCAGTGCCAGTCGAGCTGGTCGACCAGTTGGGTGGTCAGATCTGCCATGGCACCGAGCTTTCCATCAGCCGGTGACAGTCGTCCCTACGCGACGGCCATATCGCGGCGCTGGCCGCGTAAAGTGCGGACATGCAGGTGATTTCGGCGGAGTCCACCGAGCTTTTCGTCGGGCCGCCGGACGCGCCGTCGCAACTGGTGCGTGTCAGCCTTGCCGGGGTGGCCGGGCCGACGCGGGTCCGCATCGACGGCGACGGTCTTCGGGGGGAGGCGGTCGCCGACGCAGGCGCCGACATCATCGAGGTTCCGGTCGCCGTCGAGCGTCCCGTCGTCGGTCAGCATCGCGCCGCGCGCGTGCACACCGGGCGCGCGGGCACACCGTTCGAGTTCGTCGTCGCCGAGCCCGGGTGGACGATGTACATGATCAGCCACTTCCACTACGACCCGGTGTGGTGGAACACGCAGGGCGCCTATACCAGCGAATGGGCCGCGGACCCGCCGGACCGGCAGGCCAACGCCTTCGAACTGGTGCACGCACACCTGGAGATGGCCCGCCGCGAGCCCGAGTACAAGTTCGTTCTGGCCGAGGTGGATTACCTCAAGCCGTACTGGGACGCCCGGCCCGAGGACCGCGCCGATTTGCGCCGCTTCCTCGCCGAGGGCCGCGTCGAGGTGATGGGCGGCACCTACAACGAACCCAACACCAATCTCACCGGGCCGGAAACGACGATCCGGAACCTGGTGCACGGCATAGGCTTTCAGCGCGACGTGCTCGGCGCCGATCCGGCCACCGCATGGCAGCTCGACGTATTCGGCCACGATCCGCAATTTCCCGGAATGGCCGCCGATGCCGGGCTGACATCGAGTTCGTGGGCGCGCGGGCCGCACCACCAGTGGGGCCCGACCCACTCCGGCGGTGTCGAAGGCATGCAGTTCTGCAGCGAGTTCGAGTGGATCGCGCCGTCGGGTCGCGGCCTGCTGACCCACTACATGCCCGCGCACTACGGCGCGGGCTGGGGGATGGACTCGTCGACGAGTCTGCAGGAGGCGCAGGACGCGACCTACCGGTTATTCCGTCAGCTCAAGAGGGTCGCGCTGACGCGCAATGTGCTGCTGCCGGTGGGCACCGACTACACGCCGCCGAACAAGTGGGTCACCGCGATCCACCGCGACTGGGCCCGGCGCTACACCTGGCCGCGATTCGTCTGCGCGCTGCCGCGGGAGTTTTTCGCGGCGGTGCGCGCCGAACTCGCCGAGCGGGGGTGTGCGCCGTCGCCTCAGACCCGCGACATGAACCCGATCTACACCGGCAAGGACGTGTCATACATCGACACGAAACAAGCCAACCGGGCCGCCGAGAACGCCGTCCTGGACGCCGAGCGTTTCGCGGTGTTCGCCGCGCTGATGACCGGCGCCGAGTACCCCCAGGCCGCCTTGGCCAAGGCGTGGGTGCAGCTGGCCTACGGCGCGCACCACGACGCGATCACCGGCTCGGAATCCGACCAGGTGTACCTCGACCTGCTGACCGGCTGGCGCGACGCGTGGGAGCTGGGCCGGGCGGCCCGCGACAACTCGCTGGCGTTGCTGTCCAGCGCGATCGATACCGGCGGACGTTCGGTCGTGGTGTGGAATCCGCTGGCACACCGGCGCACCGACATCGTCACCGCCCGGCTCGACCCGCCGCTCGCGGCGGGGGTGCGGGTGCTGGGCCCCGATGGCGTCGAGCTGCCCGCGCACGTCGAGCACGACGGCCGCTCGGTCGCCTGGCTGGCGAGCGATGTGCCCTCGCTGGGCTGGCGGGCCTATCGGCTGGCGCCTGGCGGCGAACCGGCCGGCTGGGAACCGGTGCCCGGATCCGAGATCGCCAACGAGCACTACCGGCTGGCGGTCGACCCGGCGCGCGGCGGGGCGGTCTCCTCGCTGGTTCAGGACGGCCGCCAGCTGATCGCGGCCGGCCGGGTGGGCAACGAGCTTGCCGTCTACGAGGAATACCCGGCGCACCCGAGACAGGGCGAGGGCCCGTGGCATCTGCTGCCCAAGGGGCCGGTGGTCTGCTCGTCGGAATCGCCCGCGCGGGTCCGGGCCTACAGTGGGCCGCTCGGTCAGCGGCTCGTGGTGCGAGGCGGCATCGGCACCCTGCTGCGCTACACCCAAACCATCACCCTGTGGCGGGGCGTCGCGCGGGTGGACTGCCGGACCACCATCGACGAGTTCACCGGGGAAGACCGCTTGTTGCGCCTGCGCTGGCCGTGCCCGGTTCCGGGCGCCGTGCCGGTCAGCGAGGTGGGTGACGCCGTCATCGGGCGGGGTTTCGCCCTGCTGCACGACGGGTCGGAGTCCGTGGACACCGCGCGCTACTTGTGGACGCTGGACAACCCGGCCTACGGCTGGTTCGGGCTTTCGTCGGCGGCCCGGGTCCGCGTTTCGAATTCCGCCGTGCGCGCGGTGTCCGTGGCCGAGGTGGTCTCGCCGGCCGAGACGACGTCCGGACCGCCAGCCCGCGAGCTGATGGTCGCGCTGGTCCGCGCCGGCGTCACGGCTACCTGCAGCGGCGCCGACCAACCTCGCTACGGCCACCTCGCCGTCGACTCCAATCTGCCCGACGTGCGAATCGCCCTGGGCGGGCCCGGCCGCAACGCCTTCACCAAAGCCGTACTCGCCGAGGCGGATCCGGACTACACTGCCGAACTCGAACGCCAGCTTGCCGAGACCGGCCGGGCCCGCGTGTGGGTGCCGGCGGCAACGCCGTTGGCTCACGTATGGGTGCCCGGCGCCGACCTGCGCGGGGTCCGCGCCCTGCCGGTGCTCGTGATCGCCGGCTCCGACGACACCACCCTCAGCGACGAAATCGCCTCGGTGGCAACGGATCTCGATGACGCCGAAATCGAGGTCGCCCAGCAGGCGCCGGCGGCGATGGAACCCTTCGAGGCCCGAACCGTCGCGCTCCTCAACCGCGGCGTTCCGAGCTTCGCCGTCGACACCGAAGGCACCCTGCACACCGCGCTGATGCGCTCGTGCACCGGTTGGCCGTCCGGCGTCTGGATCGACGGGCCCCGCCGCACCGCGCCCGACGGCACGAACTTCCAACTGCAGCACTGGACACACGATTTCGACTACGCGCTGGTGGGCGGCGAAGGGGACTGGCGGCGTGCCGGAATGCCGGCCCGCAGCGCGCAGTACTCCCACCCACTGCTTGCCGTCGTCGCGGGCGAAGGGCGGGGCGAGCTGCCGCCGACCGGATCGCTGTTGCGAGTCGAGCCCGCCGACTCGGTGCACCTCGCGGCGCTCAAGGCGGCAGGGAACCCGCTGACCGCGGGCAGCGCGAAGCCGGTCGACCCCGGTGCGGTGGCCCTGCGGCTGGTGGAAACCCGCGGCACCCCCACCCGCGTCGGCATCGGTTCGGCGCTGGGCAAGGTGAGTGCGCTCGAGCTCGCGGACCTGCTGGAAACGCCGCGGGGACGAAAACGATCGATCGACCTGGGCGGCTATCAAGTCGCCACGGTGCTGGCCCGGCTCGACGTGCCGTCCTCCCGCGGCGACGGCCGGGCCGTCGCGCTGGCCCCGAACGCCGAGACCGCCCAGCCGCTTTACGCGCGTTACTGGCTGCACAATCGCGGACCGGCTCCGCTCGGCGGGTTGCCCGCGGTCGCCCACCTGCACCCGCGCCTCGCCACCGCGCGGCCCGGCGAGAAGGCGGTGTTCCGGCTCACCGCGGCCAGCGACTGCAGCGATTCCGCGCTGGCGGGCGCGGTGGCCGTGGTGTGTCCGGACGGCTGGTCGGCCACGCCCACCGAGCGGCCGTTCACGCTGTGCAGCGGCGAGTATCGCGAGACCGACGCGGTGGTGGACATTCCGGCGAGCGCACCGCCCGGCCTCTACCCGATCCGCGCCCAGCTGCGCCTCGCCGGGGATTCGGTGCCGGCCGCGTGGCACCAGGCGGTCGAGGACGTGGCGGTGGTGGCCGTCGGCATGGACGAGGTCGACCTCGCCGATCTGCTCTACCTCGTCGACGGGCCCGCCGACGTCACGCTGCGGGCCGGCGACACGGCCCGATTGACCGTCACGGTCGGCACCCACGCCTGCGCCGGGGTCGCGCTGGAGGCGCATCTGATCAGCCCGTGGGGCACCTGGGAGTGGATCGGCCCGCCCGCGCTCGGCGCGGTCCTGCCCGCACGCGGCACGGTCGAGCTCGCGTTCGCCGTCACCCCGCCGGCATGGCTTGAACCCGGCCAGTGGTGGGCGCTGGTCCGAGTCGGCTGCGCCGGCCGGCTCGTCTACTCCCCGGCGGTGAAGGTGACGGTGAAGTGAGCGCCCGACTGGTCGCGACCGTCGCCGGCACGCCGATTGGGGTCGACGAGGTCGACGCCCGCGAGGCGCGGTTGCGCCGCGGCCCGCGCGCGGCCGCGCTGCCCGCCGGCGGCACCAGCGAGGGACGGCAGCTGCGGCGCTGGCTCACCCAATTGATCGTGACCGAACGAGTCGTCGCGGTCGAGGTGGCCGCGCGCGGTCTGACCGCGGGGGACGCCCCGGCCGAGACGGAGCTACTGCCCGACGACACGGCCCGGCTGGAGATCGGGAGCGTGGCCGCGGCCGCGCTGGCCGATCCGGCCGCGCGGGCCCTGTTCGCCGACGTCACCGCCGCGGTCCGGGTCAGCGACCAAGACGTGGCCGACTACCACGCCCGCAACCCGCTGCGGTTCGCCGCGCCGCGCCCGGGCCGCCACGGCTGGCGCGCCCCGTCGCGGGTCGGCCCGCCGCTGGGACAGGTGCGGTCCGCGATCGCCGAGCATCTGCGCGGCGCCGCCCGGCGGCGCGCCTTCCGGGTGTGGCTCGACGCGCGCACAGCGGAGCTGGTGCGGCTCGCTCCCGGCTACGAGCATCCCGGCGATCCCCACCAGCCCGACAACACCCACCGGCACTGATCGCCCATGCTCACCCTCTGCCTGGACATCGGCGGCACCAAGATCGCCGTCGGCTTGGCCGACGACGACGGTGCGCTGGTACACACGGCCATCCGCCCCACGCCGCAGGGCGTGTCCGCCGAGGAGATCTGGGCCGCGGTCGCGGCATCGATCGCCGACGCCCTCCACGCGGCCGGCGGCGGGGTCGCCGCGGTGGGCATCGCGTCGGCCGGTTCGATCGACCTGCACACCGGGTGCGTCAGCCCGATCAACATCGGGTCCTGGCGCGGGTTCCCGCTGCGGGACCGCGTCGCGGCAGCGGTGCCCGGTGTGCCTGTGCGGCTGGGTGGTGACGGCACGTGCATGGCGTTGGGCGAGCACTGGCGCGGCGCCGGACGCGGGGCGCGCTTCCTGCTGGGCATGGTGGTGTCCACCGGGGTGGGCGGCGGGTTGGTGCTCAACGGCGTCCCCTACGCCGGTCGCACCGGCAACGCCGGCCACGTCGGTCACGTGGTCGTCGACCCGGACGGCCGGCCCTGCACCTGTGGTGGCCGCGGCTGCGTCGAGACCGTCGCGGCCGGCCCGTCGTTGGCGCGCTGGGCCCGGGCCAATGGCTGGTCCGCGCCGCCCGGTGCCGGCGCCCTGGAGCTGGCCGATGGGGCGGCGCGCGGCGAGGCCGTGGCGCTGCGGGCGTTCCACCGGGGCGGCACCGCGCTGGCGGCGATGATCGCCTCGGTGGCGGCGGTCTGCGACCTCGACCTCGTCGTCATCGGGGGAGGCGTGGCGAAATCCGGTCGCGTGCTTTTCGACCCACTGCGCGCGGCACTGGCCGACTACGCCGGACTGGATTTTCTGCACGGCCTGCGTGTGGTGCCGGCAGAGCTTGGCGGCGAGGCGGGTCTAGTCGGCGCGGCCCGGCTGGCGGGGCTCACCGCGTACCCGGAGTGAGGTCGACCCCGTCACCTGAGCGGAGCCGTTTTGGCTGATCGCGGGTGGTCACGCTATTGTGGTTGCCGATCCACCGAAGACCGTCGGTCACCGAGCAATCGGTTGAAGGTCCGGGAACATCCCGGCGGCCCACGCAGGAGGACGAGGCATTACCGCCGGCGTGCGCCGGCGCATTTCAACGCCCCGGCCGCTTCCTGCGCCGGGGCGTTCGTCGTTCTCCGGTGATCACAGACCACAAGTCGCACTAGGACTTTCACCTCAGGAGGTATGCATGGCCAAGGCTGACAAGGCCACCGCCGTTGCAGACATCGCCGAGCAGTTCACCGGCTCGACGGCCACCTTGATCACCGAATACCGCGGGCTGACGGTGGCCAACTTGGCCGAGCTGCGGCGGTCTCTGGCGGGGTCGGCCACCTACTCGGTGGCCAAGAACACGCTGATCAAGCGTGCGGCGTCGCAAGCCGGGATCGAGGGTCTCGACGAGCTGTTCGTCGGCCCGACGGCCATCGCGTTCGTCACCGGTGAGGCGGTTGACGCCGCCAAGGCCCTCAAGAAGTTCGCCAAGGACAACAAGGCGCTGGTCATCAAGGGCGGCTACATGGATGGCCACCCGTTGACGGTTGCCGAGGTCGAGCGCATCGCCGACCTGGAGTCCCGCGAGGTGTTGCTGGCCAAGCTGGCCGGCGCGATGAAGGGCAACCTCGCCAAGGCGGCCGGCCTGTTCAACGCGCCCGCCTCGCAGGTCGCTCGCCTGTTGGCCGCACTACAGGAAAAGAAGCCGGCCGAACCCGCCGCCGAAGCACCCGCCGAACCGGCTGCCGAAGCACCCGCCGAACCGGACGCAGAAGCACCCGCCGAACCGACCGCCGAAGCATCCACCGAGACATCGGCTGAAGCCGAATAACCCAACCCAAACCAACCCAGGAAGGACCCACACCATGGCAAAAATCTCAACCGACGACCTGCTCGACGTCTTCAAGGAAATGACCCTGTTGGAGCTCTCGGACTTCGTCAAGAAGTTCGAGGAGACCTTCGAGGTCACCGCGGCCGCGCCCGTCGCGGTTGCCGCTGCCGGCCCCGCCGCCGGTGGCGCACCGGCGGAGGCCGCCGAGGAGCAGTCCGAGTTCGACGTCATCCTCGAGGCCGCCGGCGACAAGAAGATCGGCGTGATCAAGGTTGTCCGCGAGATCGTCTCCGGCCTGGGCCTCAAGGAGGCCAAGGACCTGGTCGACGGCGCCCCCAAGCCGCTGCTGGAGAAGGTCGCCAAGGAGGCCGCCGACGAGGCCAAGACCAAGCTCGAGGCCGCCGGCGCCACCGTCACCGTCAAGTAGTTCACTGCACGAAACCCCCGGACTTTCCTCGGCAGGCCCGGGGGTTTCGTCTGCCTAGCCGACGCGGATTGCCGCGTGGCGCGACTGCTCGATCCGCTCGGGTGAATCTCCCAGGGCGACAAGCAGATTCGTCGTGATCGCACCAAGGACCGGCCCGACGGCCTCGCCTTCGTTGCCATAGAAACCGGCCAGTTCCAGCATTACGAACCCGTGTATCAGCGCCCAGAACTGGGCCGCGGTCGCCACAACCGAGGCGTCGTCGTCGGCCGAGCACGCGGTGATTCGACCCGCCAGCACCGACCGGTGCACAGCGCGCACGACGTGCGCGAAGCTGGGTTGATGCTGCTCGATCTCGGAGATGGTCAGCGTCAGGACGTTCCCCGCGGGCGCGTTGATGCCGTGTGCGCTGGTACTGCCGAACATCAGCCGGTACATGTGCGGCCGTTCGATGGCATAGCGGCGATAGGCGGCCCCGACGGCCATCAGATCCGCCACCGGGTCGGCCGTCTGAGGCACCGTCAGCGCCGTGTCGAACTGACGCAGCCCCTCTTGCGCGACCTCGGCGATCAGCGAGCGCATCCCGCCGAAGTGCGTGTACACCGCCATCGTCGAGGTCCCGGCGGCACCGGCCACCTTGCGGGTCTGCAGCGCGTCGGGCCCGTTGTCGTCGAGCAGGCAGACGGCCGCGTGGAGCAGCTCGTCCCGCACGGTCCGTTCCGTCTGCGACGTCATCCTTGCCATCTTCTCATCGGGAGCGTACGTTGCCAATAACAGCGAAATAACAATGTTATAGGAGCTCAGCCGTGACCGCCGCGCAAACTGTCAAGTCCCGCAACCCGTACCTCGAGGGCTTCCTGGCGCCGGTGAGCGCCGAAGTGACCGCGACCGACTTGCCGGTCACGGGGCACATCCCCGAACACCTCGACGGGCGCTACCTGCGCAACGGGCCCAACCCGGCCGCGGAGGTCGACCCGGCCATCTACCACTGGTTCAGCGGCGACGGCATGGTGCACGGCGTCGCGCTGCGCGACGGCAAGGCGTGCTGGTACCGCAACCGCTGGGTGCGTACTCCGCCCGTATGCGCCGCGTTGGGTGAACCGGCGCCCACGGGACTGGACCCGCGGATCGGAATGCTGTCGGTGGGCCCCAACACCAACGTGCTGGCCCACGGCGGCCGGACATTAGCGCTCGTCGAGGGAGGGGGCGCCAACTACGTGCTCACTGACGACCTGGACACCGTGGGGCCGTGCGATTTCGACGGAACCCTGTTCGGTGGTTTCACCGCGCATCCGCACCGCGACCCGGGGACCGGCGAATTGCACGCGCTGTCTTACTCATTCGCACGCGGACGGACCGTGCAGTACTCGGTGATCGACACCCAGGGACGGGCGCGGCGGACCGTGGACATCGAGGTCAGCGGGTCGCCGATGATGCACGACTTCTCGCTGACCGACAAATATGTGGTGATCTACGACCTGCCGGTGACGTTCGACCCGATTCAGATCGTGCCAGTGGAGGTGCCGCGCTGGCTGAACTCGCCGACCCGGCTGGTACTGCAGTCGTTGCTCGGTCGGGTCCGCATCCCTAGCCCGATCGCGACGATGATCAACCGCAACCCGCTGCCGTTCAACAAAATGCCCTACCGGTGGAACGCCAACTATCCGGCGCGCATCGGAGTCATGCCGCGCGAGGGCGGCAACAACGACGTCCGCTGGTTCGACGTCGAACCCTGCTACGTCTACCACCCGCTCAATGCCTACTCCGAGATGCGGGACGGCACAGAGGTTTTGGTGCTCGATGTGGTCCGCTACTCGCGGATGTTCGACCGGGACCTTCGTGGTCCGGGCGACAGCCGGCCGACGCTCGACCGCTGGACCATCAACCTGGCGACCGGTGCGGTGGCAAGCGAACGCCGCGACGATCGGCCGCAGGAGTTTCCGCGCATCAACGAGACCCTGCTTGGGGGGCCGCACCGGTTCGGCTACACCGTCGGCGTGGACGGCGGGTATCTCTCCGGCGGCGCGTCCGACATGTCCACCGCGCTGTACAAGCATGACTACGCGACGGGATCCAGCACGGTGGCCGCCCTGGACCCCGCCCTTTTGATCGGCGAGATGTCTTTTGTGCCCAACCCCGGCGCCGACCCGCGGAACACCGGCGAGGACGACGGCATCCTGATGGGCTACGGCTACCACCGCGGCCGCGACGAAGGCCAGCTGATCTTGTTGGATGCGCAGACTCTCGAGCCGGTAGCGACGGTGCATCTGCCGCAGCGGGTGCCCATGGGCTTCCACGGCAACTGGGCGCCGGCCAGCTAACGCCGGCTTAGACACGTGTTGACCAGCGTGGTCAGCGCTGATCTCGAGTTGGGTAATTTTTCCCCCGGGTGCTGTGCAACCCTGATGCGGCGCCTCGGGCGTGCGCTACAGTGACTCAAGCCACAACAAACGGGCAGGTTGCGGGCACGAGCGTCGACGGAAGGATTCCCCATGGGCGTCGCTATCGAGGTGAATGGACTCACGAAGTCCTTCGGTTCCTCGAGGATCTGGGAAGACGTGACGTTGGATATCCCCGCCGGGGAGGTCAGCGTCCTGCTGGGGCCGTCGGGTACCGGCAAATCGGTGTTCCTCAAGTCCCTCATCGGTCTGCTGCGTCCGGAACGCGGCTCGATCATGATCGACGGCACCGACATCATCGAATGTTCGGCCAAGGAGCTCTACGAGATCCGCACGCTGTTCGGCGTCATGTTTCAGGACGGCGCCCTGTTCGGCTCGATGAATCTGTATGACAACACGGCGTTCCCGTTGCGCGAGCACACCAAGAAGAAGGAAAGCGAAATCCGTGACATCGTCATGGAGAAGCTGGAAATGGTCGGTCTTGGTGGTGACGAAAAGAAGTTCCCCGGGGAGATCTCCGGCGGTATGCGCAAGCGCGCGGGCCTGGCCCGCTCGTTGGTGCTCGACCCGCAGATCATCCTGTGTGACGAGCCCGACTCGGGTCTCGACCCCGTCCGTACCGCCTACCTGAGCCAGCTGATCCTCGACATCAACGCCCAGATCGACGCAACCATCCTGATCGTCACGCACAACATCAACATCGCCCGCACCGTGCCGGACAACATGGGCATGCTGTTCCGCAAGCATCTGGTGATGTTCGGTCCCCGCGAGGTCTTGCTGACCAGCGACGAGCCCGTGGTGCGGCAGTTCCTCAACGGCCGCCGCATCGGGCCGATCGGTATGTCGGAGGAAAAGGACGAGGCCACCATGGCCGAAGAGCAGGCCATGGTCGACGCGGGTCACCACTCCGGCGGCGTCGAGGAGATCGAGGGCGTACCGCCCCAGATCGTCGCGACTCCCGGCATGCCCGAGCGCAAGGCGGTCGCGCGGCGCCAGGCCCGGGTGCGCGAGATCCTGCACACCCTGCCCAAGAACGCCCAGGCAGCGATCCTCGACGATCTCGAGGGCACTCACAAATACCAGGCGAACGAGTTCGGCGGCTAGCGCGCGGCACCGCCGAAGGCAACTGCGCGACCAGCACGGTTCGGCGGGTTTCGTCGCCGCGCGCGCCCGATAAGCCGCGACCCGAAGTTTTCACGATAACTTCGCGCAACTTGCCGCTCTTCCTCTTGACGGCGGGGCGTAAACGGGTCAGTCTGTTGGGCAGCATGTGCCGTCGGGAACGCAAGATGCCAGCCAGCGCCGATGTTCCCTGGATGGGTACTTGAGGAATGCGCGCGCCTGCGCTATTGTTGGACGTTGCGCTGGCTACCTCCTGCCCACCTCACCCGCCACTCGACACCGTGGTCTTAGCCTGAGCCCCTTCTTCGGCCCAGCTATTTAGTTGCGCGCGTGAGATCTGGGCAGATCGTTCGCCGGCCTAACCGACACAATTCGCGGCGAACAGGCCCGGTGGCCCCGGTTCTCGTGAGTCGCACGAGGTGCTGGAAGGATGCATCTTGGCAGATTCCCGCCAGAGCAAGCGTCGCCAAAAAAGTTCCACCAATGGCTCCGTTCCTGGAGCACCCAACCGAATTTCCTTCGCTAAGCTCCGCGAACCGCTCGAGGTTCCGGGGCTTCTTGACGTGCAAACCGACTCGTTCGAGTGGTTGATCGGCTCGCCGCGCTGGCGCGAGGCCGCGTCGGCACGCGGAGATGTGAAGCCGGTGGGCGGCCTCGAAGAGGTGCTCTACGAGCTCTCTCCGATCGAGGACTTCTCCGGCTCGATGTCCCTGTCGTTCTCTGACCCCCGGTTTGACGAGGTCAAGGCGCCGGTCGACGAGTGCAAAGACAAGGACATGACGTACGCGGCCCCGCTGTTCGTCACGGCGGAGTTCATCAACAACAACACCGGTGAGATCAAGAGCCAGACGGTGTTCATGGGTGATTTCCCGATGATGACCGAGAAGGGCACGTTCATCATCAACGGCACCGAGCGCGTCGTGGTCAGCCAGCTGGTGCGCTCACCGGGTGTGTACTTCGACGAGTCGATCGACAAGTCCACTGAGAAGCTGCTGCACAGCGTCAAGGTGATTCCCAGCCGCGGCGCGTGGCTGGAGTTCGACGTCGACAAGCGCGACACCGTCGGCGTGCGCATCGACCGCAAGCGCCGCCAGCCGGTCACCGTGCTGCTCAAGGCGCTCGGCTGGAGCAACGAGCAGATCACCGAGCGGTTCGGTTTCTCCGAGATCATGATGTCCACGCTGGAGAAGGACAACACCGCCGGCACCGACGAGGCGCTGCTGGACATCTACCGCAAGCTGCGTCCGGGCGAACCGCCGACCAAGGAGTCCGCGCAGACGCTGCTGGAGAACCTCTTCTTCAAGGAGAAGCGCTACGACCTGGCCCGCGTCGGCCGTTACAAGGTCAACAAGAAGCTCGGCCTGCACGCCGGTGAGCCGATCACCAGCTCGACGCTGACCGAGGAAGACGTCGTCGCCACCATCGAATACCTGGTGCGCCTGCACGAGGGGCAGGCCACGATGACCGTCCCCGGCGGCACCGAGGTGCCGGTGGAGACCGACGACATCGACCACTTCGGCAACCGCCGGTTGCGCACCGTGGGCGAGCTGATCCAGAACCAGATCCGGGTCGGCATGTCGCGGATGGAGCGCGTCGTCCGCGAGCGGATGACCACTCAGGACGTCGAGGCGATCACGCCGCAGACGCTGATCAACATCCGGCCGGTCGTCGCCGCGATCAAGGAGTTCTTCGGCACCAGCCAGCTGTCGCAGTTCATGGACCAGAACAACCCGCTGTCGGGTCTGACGCACAAGCGCCGGCTGTCGGCGCTGGGCCCGGGTGGTCTGTCGCGCGAGCGCGCCGGGCTGGAGGTCCGCGACGTGCACCCGTCCCACTACGGCCGGATGTGCCCGATCGAGACCCCGGAGGGTCCGAACATCGGTCTGATCGGGTCGCTCTCGGTATACGCGCGGGTCAACCCGTTCGGCTTCATCGAGACGCCGTACCGCAAGGTGGTCGACGGTGTGGTCAGCGACGAGATCGAATACCTGACCGCCGACGAGGAGGACCGCCACGTGGTGGCGCAGGCCAACTCGCCGATCGACGACGACGGCCGCTTCACCGAGGCGCGCGTCCTGGTCCGCCGCAAGGCGGGCGAGGTCGAGTACGTGTCCTCGTCCGAGGTGGACTACATGGACGTCTCGCCGCGCCAGATGGTGTCGGTGGCCACGGCCATGATTCCGTTCCTCGAGCACGACGACGCCAACCGTGCCCTGATGGGTGCCAACATGCAGCGTCAGGCGGTTCCGCTGGTGCGCAGCGAGGCACCGCTGGTGGGTACCGGCATGGAGCTGCGTGCCGCGATCGATGCCGGCGACGTCGTCGTCGCCGACAAGGCCGGTGTCATCGAGGAAGTCAGCGCCGACTACATCACTGTGATGGCCGACGACGGCACCCGGCACACCTACCGGATGCGCAAGTTCGCCCGCTCCAACCACGGCACGTGCGCCAATCAGTCGCCGATCGTGGACGCTGGGGACCGGGTGGAGGCCGGCCAGGTGATCGCCGACGGTCCCTGCACCGACAACGGCGAGATGGCGCTGGGCAAGAACCTGCTCGTCGCGATCATGCCGTGGGAAGGCCACAACTACGAGGACGCGATCATCCTCTCCAACCGCCTGGTTGAGGAGGACGTGCTCACCTCGATCCACATCGAGGAGCACGAGATCGACGCCCGCGACACCAAGCTGGGCGCCGAGGAGATCACGCGGGACATCCCGAACGTCTCCGACGAGGTGCTCGCCGACCTCGACGAACGCGGCATCGTCCGCATCGGCGCCGAGGTTCGTGACGGCGACATCCTGGTCGGCAAGGTCACCCCGAAGGGGGAGACCGAGCTGACGCCGGAGGAGCGGCTGCTGCGCGCGATCTTCGGTGAGAAGGCCCGGGAGGTCCGCGACACCTCGCTGAAGGTGCCGCACGGTGAGTCCGGCAAGGTGATCGGCATTCGGGTGTTCTCCCGCGAGGACGACGATGAACTGCCGGCCGGCGTGAACGAGCTGGTGCGCGTGTACGTCGCGCAGAAGCGCAAGATCTCCGACGGCGACAAGCTGGCCGGACGGCACGGCAACAAGGGCGTGATCGGCAAGATCCTGCCCGTCGAGGACATGCCGTTCCTGCCGGACGGCACGCCGGTGGACATCATCCTGAACACCCATGGTGTGCCGCGACGGATGAACATCGGCCAGATCCTGGAGACGCACCTCGGTTGGTGCGCGCACAGCGGCTGGAAGATCGACACCGCCAACGGAGTTCCCGACTGGGCGGCCAAGTTGCCCAAGGAGCTTCTGGACGCGGAGCCGAACGCCATCGTTTCGACGCCGGTGTTCGACGGTGCCCAGGAGGCCGAGCTGCAGGGGCTGTTGTCGGCCACGCTGCCCAACCGGGACGACGAAGTGCTGGTGGATGCGGACGGCAAGGCGGTGCTGCTCGACGGCCGCAGCGGTGAGCCGTTCCCGTACCCGGTGACCGTTGGCTACATGTACATCATGAAGCTGCACCACCTGGTGGACGACAAGATCCACGCCCGCTCCACGGGGCCGTACTCGATGATCACCCAGCAGCCGCTCGGTGGTAAGGCACAGTTCGGTGGCCAGCGCTTCGGTGAGATGGAGTGCTGGGCCATGCAGGCCTACGGTGCCGCGTACACGCTGCAGGAGCTGCTGACCATCAAGTCCGACGACACGGTCGGTCGGGTCAAGGTTTACGAGGCGATCGTCAAGGGCGAGAACATCCCCGAGCCGGGCATCCCCGAGTCGTTCAAGGTGTTGCTCAAGGAGCTGCAGTCGCTGTGCCTCAACGTTGAGGTGCTCTCGTCCGACGGCGCGGCGATTGAGCTGCGCGAGGGTGAGGACGAGGACCTGGAGCGGGCCGCCGCGAATCTCGGAATCAACCTGTCCCGCAACGAATCCGCGTCCGTTGAGGACCTGGCTTAACTAGTTACTAAACCCGCAAGGGGAAAGGGAGTTACGTGCTCGACGTCAACTTCTTCGATGAACTCCGTATCGGCCTGGCCACCGCGGAGGACATCAGGCAATGGTCTTACGGCGAGGTCAAGAAGCCGGAGACGATCAACTACCGCACGCTGAAGCCGGAGAAGGACGGCCTGTTCTGCGAGAAGATCTTCGGACCGACTCGCGACTGGGAGTGCTACTGCGGCAAGTACAAGCGCGTCCGCTTCAAGGGCATCATCTGTGAGCGCTGCGGCGTCGAGGTGACCCGCGCCAAGGTGCGCCGCGAGCGGATGGGTCACATCGAGCTGGCCGCTCCGGTGACGCACATCTGGTACTTCAAGGGTGTGCCCTCGCGCCTGGGGTACTTGCTCGACCTCGCGCCGAAGGATCTCGAGAAGATCATCTACTTCGCCGCGTACGTGATCACTTCCGTCGACGACGAGATGCGGCACAACGAGCTGTCCACGCTCGAGGCCGAAATGGTGGTGGAGCGCAAGGGTGTTGAGGACCAGCGCGACGCCGAGCTGGAGGCCCGTGCGCAGAAGCTCGAAGCCGACCTTGCCGAGCTGGAGGCCGAGGGCGCCAAGGCCGACGCCAGGCGCAAGGTTCGCGACGGCGGCGAGCGCGAGATGCGCCAGATCCGTGACCGCGCCCAGCGTGAGCTGGACCGGCTGGAGGACATCTGGAGCACCTTCACCAAGCTGGCTCCCAAGCAGCTGATCGTCGACGAGAACCTCTACCGCGAACTGGTCGATCGCTACGGTGAGTACTTCACCGGCGCCATGGGCGCGGAGTCGATCCAGAAGTTGATCGAGAACTTCGACATCGACGCCGAGGCCGACTCGCTGCGTGACGTCATCCGAAACGGCAAGGGGCAGAAGAAGCTTCGTGCGCTCAAGCGCCTCAAGGTGGTCGCCGCGTTCCAGCAGTCGGGCAACTCGCCGATGGGCATGGTGCTCGACGCCGTCCCGGTGATTCCGCCAGAGCTGCGCCCGATGGTGCAGCTCGACGGTGGCCGGTTCGCCACCAGCGACCTCAACGACCTGTACCGCCGCGTGATCAACCGGAACAACAGGCTCAAGAGGCTGATCGACCTCGGTGCCCCCGAGATCATCGTCAACAACGAGAAGCGGATGTTGCAGGAGTCCGTTGACGCGCTGTTCGACAACGGCCGTCGCGGCCGCCCGGTCACCGGGCCGGGTAACCGCCCGCTGAAGTCGCTGTCGGATCTGCTCAAGGGCAAGCAGGGCCGGTTCCGCCAGAACCTGCTCGGTAAGCGCGTCGACTACTCGGGCCGTTCGGTCATCGTGGTCGGCCCGCAGCTCAAGCTGCACCAGTGCGGTCTGCCCAAGCTGATGGCGCTCGAGCTGTTCAAGCCGTTCGTGATGAAGCGGCTCGTGGACCTCAACCACGCGCAGAACATCAAGAGCGCCAAGCGGATGGTGGAGCGCCAGCGTCCCCAGGTGTGGGATGTCCTCGAAGAGGTCATCGCCGAGCACCCGGTGCTGCTGAACCGCGCGCCCACCCTGCACCGGCTGGGCATCCAGGCTTTCGAGCCGATGCTGGTGGAAGGCAAGGCGATTCAGCTGCACCCGCTGGTGTGTGAGGCGTTCAACGCCGACTTCGACGGTGACCAGATGGCCGTGCACCTGCCGTTGAGCGCGGAGGCGCAGGCCGAGGCGCGCATCCTGATGCTGTCGTCCAACAACATCCTGTCGCCCGCCTCGGGCCGCCCGTTGGCCATGCCGCGACTGGACATGGTGACCGGGCTGTACTACCTGACCACCGAGGTCGAGGGCGATACCGGTGAATACGTCGCGGCCGCCAAGGACCGTCCGGAGACCGGCGTGTACGCCTCGCCGGCCGAGGCGATCATGGCGGCCGACCGCGGCGTGCTGTCGGTGCGGGCCAAGATCAAGGTGCGGTTGACCCAGCTGCGTCCGCCCGCCGAGCTCGAGGCCGAGCTGTTCGGCGAGTCCGGCTGGCAGCCGGGTGACGCGTGGATGGCCGAGACCACGCTCGGTCGGGTGATGTTCAACGAGCTGCTGCCGCTGGGGTATGCGTTCGTGAACAAGCAGATGCACAAGAAGGTGCAGGCCTCCATCATCAACGACCTGGCCGAGCGCTACCCGATGATCGTGGTCGCGCAGACCGTCGACAAGCTCAAGGACGCCGGTTTCTACTGGGCGACCCGCAGTGGTGTCACGGTGTCGATGGCCGACGTGCTGGTGCCGCCGCGCAAGAAGGAGATCCTCGACCAGTACGAGGAGCGGGCCGACAAGGTCGAAAAGCAGTTCCAGCGTGGTGCTTTGAACCACGACGAGCGCAACGAGGCGCTGGTGGAGATCTGGAAGGAAGCCACCGACGAGGTGGGTCAGGCGCTGCGGGAGCACTATCCCGCCGACAACCCGATCATCACCATCGTCGACTCGGGCGCCACGGGTAACTTCACGCAGACCAGAACGCTGGCCGGCATGAAGGGCCTGGTGACCAACCCGAAGGGTGAGTTCATCCCGCGTCCGGTCAAGTCCTCGTTCCGCGAGGGCCTGACCGTGCTGGAGTACTTCATCAACACCCACGGTGCTCGAAAGGGCTTGGCGGACACCGCGTTGCGTACCGCCGACTCGGGTTACCTGACCCGACGCCTGGTGGACGTCTCGCAGGACGTCATCGTCCGCGAGCACGACTGCGAGACCGAGCGCGGCATCGTCGTCGAGCTGGCCGAGCGCCAGCCCGACGGCACGCTGATCCGCGACCCGTACATCGAAACCTCGGCGTACGCGCGGACTTTGGGCACCGACGCGGTCGACGAGAAGGGCAACGTCGTCGTCCCTCGCGGCGAGGACCTGGGCGACCCGGAGATCGACGCCTTGCTGGCGGCCGGCATCACGTCGGTCAAGGTGCGCTCGGTGCTGACGTGCACCACCGGCACCGGCGTCTGTGCGACCTGCTACGGGCGCTCCATGGCCACCGGCAAGCTGGTCGACATCGGCGAGGCCGTCGGCATCGTCGCCGCCCAGTCCATCGGTGAGCCCGGCACGCAGCTGACCATGCGCACCTTCCACCAGGGTGGTGTCGGTGAGGACATCACCGGTGGTCTGCCGCGTGTGCAGGAGCTGTTCGAGGCCCGCGTGCCGCGCGGCAAGGCGCCGATCGCCGACGTCACCGGGCGGGTCCGTCTCGAGGACGGTGAGCGCTTCTACAAGATCACCATCATTCCCGACGACGGCGGCGAGGAAGTCGTCTACGACAAGCTCTCCAAGCGGCAGCGGCTGCGCGTGTTCAAGCACGACGACGGTTCCGAGGGAGTGCTGTCCGACGGTGACCACGTCGAGGTGGGCCAGCAGCTGATGGAAGGCTCGGCCGACCCGCACGAGGTGCTGCGCGTGCAGGGTCCCCGCGAGGTTCAGATCCACTTGGTCCGCGAGGTCCAGGAGGTCTATCGCGCTCAGGGTGTGTCGATCCACGACAAGCACATCGAGGTGATCGTTCGCCAGATGCTGCGCCGGGTGACCATCATCGACTCGGGCGCGACGGAGTTCCTGCCCGGCTCGCTGATCGACCGTGCGGAGTTCGAGGCGGAGAACCGCCGGGTGGTGGCCGAAGGCGGCGAGCCCGCCGCCGGCCGTCCGGTGCTGATGGGCATCACGAAGGCGTCGCTGGCCACCGACTCGTGGCTGTCCGCGGCGTCGTTCCAGGAGACCACGCGAGTGCTGACCGATGCGGCGATCAACTGCCGCAGCGACAAGCTCAACGGTCTGAAGGAGAACGTGATCATCGGAAAGCTGATCCCGGCCGGTACCGGTATCAACCGCTACCGCAACATCCAGGTGCAGCCCACCGAGGAGGCCCGGGCCGCGGCGTACACGATCCCGTCCTACGAGGATCAGTACTACAGCCCGGACTTCGGCCAGGCCACCGGCGCCGCGGTGCCACTGGACGATTACGGCTACAGCGACTATCGGTAAGTCAATGCGAAAAGCCCCCGCAGCCTGCGGGGGCTTTTTCGTGCGCTCGGCAGCCGTCGCAGAGTCGCACGCCGTGGGCCGCCGCAGTGCGATTCTGTGTCTGCTCGCGGCACTAGACTGGCCGACGTGCTCATCGGTTCACACGTCCACCAAGACGATCCCCTGGCCGCCGCACAGGCGGACGGCGCCGACGCGGTGCAGTTCTTCCTCGGCAACCCGCAGAGCTGGAAGAAGCCGAAGCCGCGTGACGACGCCGAGGCGCTGAAGGCGTCGACCATTCCGCTGTACGTCCACGCGCCCTACCTCATCAACGTCGCGTCTGCCAACAACCGCATCCGCATCCCGTCGCGAAAGATCTTGCAGGACACCTGCGACGCCGCCGCCGCAATCAACGCGACGGCGGTAATAGTGCATGGCGGCCACGCCGACGACAACGACATGGAGGCCGGATTCGAGCGCTGGGTCAAGGCGCTGGACTACCTCGAATCAGACGTGCAGGTGTACCTGGAGAACACCGCGGGCGGTGACCATGCGATGGCCCGCCACTTCGACACGATCGGACGGCTCTGGGATCACATCGGAGACAAGGGAATTGGCTTCTGCCTGGACACCTGCCATGCCTGGGCCGCGGGTGAGGAGCTGATCGACGCGGTCGACCGGATCAAGGCCCTGACCGGACGCATCGACCTGGTGCACTGCAACGACTCACGGGACGCGGCGGGCTCGGGCGCCGACCGCCACGCCAACCTGGGCAGCGGCCAGATCGATACCGACCTACTCGTCGCGGCGGTCAAGGCTGCCGATGCGCCCGTGATCTGCGAAACCGCCGACGCGGGCCGCAAGGACGACATCGCCTTCCTGCGGGAGAACACCGCCTAGTCAAGGTCCTCGCCGCTATTACACCTCTTGTGCGGCTGTCGGGAAAATGTAATATGGACGGCATGCCCGATACCCATGCCGTCACCAACCAGGTTCCCCCGCTGGAGAACTACAACCCCGCGACGTCCGCCGTGCTCGTCGAGGCCCTGATCCGCGAGGGCGGGCAATGGGGCGTCGACGAGGTGACCGAGGTGGGCGCGATCGCCGGTAGCCGCGAAGCCCAGCGCTGGGGTGAACTCGCCGACCGCAACCGGCCCATCCTGCACACCCACGACCGCTACGGTCACCGTGTCGACGAGGTCGAGTACGACCCCGCCTACCACGAGCTGATGCGCACCGCGATCGGGCACGGCCTGCACGCGGCGCCGTGGGCCGACGAGCGCCCGGGCAACCATGTGGTGCGGGCCGCCAAGATGTCGGTCTGGAACGTCGAGCCCGGACACACCTGCCCGGTCTCGATGACCTACGCCGTCGTCCCGGCGCTGCGCTACAACCCAGAACTGGCGGCCGTTTACGAGCCGTTGCTGACCAGTCGCGAATACGATCCCGAACTCAAGCTGGCCACCACCAAGCGGGGCATCACGGCCGGCATGTCGATGACGGAGAAGCAAGGCGGTTCCGACGTGCGCGCCGGCACCACCGAGGCAATCCCCAACGGCGACGGCAGCTACCGCCTGGCCGGTCACAAGTGGTTCACCTCGGCGCCGATGTGCGACATCTTCCTGGTGCTCGCGCAGGCCCCGGGCGGCCTGTCCTGCTTCCTGCTGCCGCGGATACTGCCCGACGGCAGCCGCAACCGAATGTTCCTGCAGCGCCTCAAGGACAAGCTGGGCAACCACGCCAACGCCTCGAGCGAGGTCGAATACGACGGCGCCATCGCATGGTTGGTCGGCGAGGAGGGCCGCGGGGTGCCGACCATCATCGAGATGGTCAACCTCACCCGGCTCGACTGCACGCTGGGCAGCGCCACCAGCATGCGCACCGGCCTGACCCGTGCCATCCACCACGCCCAGCACCGAAAGGCGTTCGGCGCCTACCTGATCGACCAGCCGTTGATGCGCAACGTGCTGGCCGACCTCGCGGTCGAGGCCGAGGCCGCCACCATCGTTGCGATGCGGATGGCCGGTGCCACCGACAAGGCGCTGCGCGGGGACGAAAGGGAGGCGCTGTTGCGCCGCATCGGCTTGGCGGCCAGCAAGTACTGGGTATGCAAGCGCGCCACCCCGCACGCCGCCGAGGCGCTGGAATGCCTGGGCGGCAACGGCTATGTCGAGGACTCGGGCATGCCGCGCCTGTTCCGTGAGGCCCCGCTGATGGGCATCTGGGAGGGCTCGGGCAATGTCAGCGCGCTGGACACGTTGCGCGCCATGGCAACTCGCCCCGAGTGCGTCGAGGTGCTGTTCGCCGAACTCGACGAGAGCACCGGCCAGGATCCGCGACTGGGCCGCCATGTCGAGGGGCTGCGGCAAGATCTCACCGACATGGACACAATCGGTTACCGGGCCCGCAAGGTGGCCGAGGACATCTCGCTGGCGCTGCAGGGTTCGCTGCTGGTGCGCCACGGCCATCCGGCCGTCGCCGAGGCTTTCCTGGCCACCCGGCTGGGCGGCCAGTGGGGTGGGGCATACGGCACCATGCCGACCGGCCTGGACCTCGCGCCCATCCTCGAGCGTGCTCTAGTAAAGGGATGACTCACGCCATCAGGCCCGTCGACTTCGACAACCTGAAGACGATGACCTACGAGGTCACCGACCGGGTTGCCCGCATCACCTTCAACCGGCCCGAGAAGGGCAACGCGATCGTCGCCGACACCCCGCTGGAGCTCTCGGCGTTGGTGGAGCGTGCCGACCTTGACCCGAACGTGCATGTCATCCTGGTGTCCGGTCGGGGCGAGGGTTTCTGCGCGGGCTTCGATCTGTCCGCCTATGCGGACCGGACCGGTTCGGCCGGCGGAACGGGCGCGTATGCGGGCACGGTGCTCGACGGCAAGACGCAGGCGGTCAACCACCTGCCGGATCAGCCGTGGGACCCGATGATCGACTACCAGATGATGAGCCGCTTCGTGCGCGGCTTCGCCAGCCTGATGCATGCCGACAAGCCGACGGTGGTCAAGATCCACGGCTACTGCGTGGCCGGCGGCACCGATATCGCGCTGCACGCCGACCAGGTGATCGCCGCCGCCGACGCCAAGATCGGCTACCCGCCAACCCGGGTGTGGGGCGTCCCGGCGGCGGGCCTGTGGGCGCACCGGCTCGGTGACCAGCGCGCCAAACGCCTTCTGCTGACCGGTGATTGCATCACCGGAGCGCAAGCCGCCGAATGGGGCCTGGCCGTCGAGGCGCCCGACGCGAAAGACCTCGACGAGCGCACCGAGCGCCTGGTGGAGCGGATCGCGGCGGTGCCGATCAACCAGCTGATCATGGTCAAGCTCGCGCTGAATTCCGCTCTGCTGCAACAGGGTGTGGCCACCAGCAGGATGGTCAGCACCGTGTTCGACGGCGTTGCCCGGCACACGCCGGAGGGGCACGCCTTCGTCGCCGATGCGGTCAAGCATGGCTTCCGGGACGCCGTCAAGCATCGCGACGAGCCCTTCGGGGACTACGGCCGCCGCGCGTCACAGGTGTAGCCATGCCCAACATGACGGCGCGCTCGGTGGTGCTCAGTGTGCTGCTCGGCGCCCACCCCGCCTGGGCCACCGCCAGCGAATTGATCAGGCTGACAAACGATTTCGGCATCAAGGAGGCGACGTTGCGGGTCGCCCTGACCCGCATGGTCGGCGCCGGCGACCTGATCCGCTCCGCCGACGGCTACCGGCTGTCGGATCGCCTGCTGGCCCGCCAGCGCCGGCAGGACGATGCCATCGATCCACGGGTCCGGGCCTGGCGCGGCGGCTGGGTCCTCCTGATCGTGACGAGCGTGGGCAACGACGCGCGTACCAGGGCGGCCCTACGAACCGCCATGCACAGCAAGCGCTTTGGCGAACTGCGCGAGGGCGTGTGGATGCGGCCGGACAACCTGGAGCTGGACCTGGATCGCAAACTCGAAGCCCAGGTGCGGACCCTGACGGCGCGCGACGACGCCCCCGCTGAGCTCGCCGGGCGGCTGTGGGATCTGCCCGCGTGGGCGCAGACCGGCCACCGACTGCTCGACGAGATGGCCGCCGCGCCCGACGTTCCCGCCCGCTTTATGGTGGCCGCGGCGACGGTGCGACACCTGCTCACCGACCCGGTGCTGCCCGACGAATTGCTACCGCCCGACTGGCCGGGTGCCCGGCTGCGCGCGGCGTACCACGACTTCGCTGCCGAGCTTCTCAAGCGACGCGAACCGACCCAACTCCAGGAGGCGACATGAGTGACCCGGTGCGAGTGGAGCGCAATGGCCCGGTGACGACAGTGATCATCAACCGGCCGCAGGCGCGCAACGCCGTCAATGGTCCGACGGCCGCGGCGCTGTACGCGGCTTTCGAACAATTCGACCGTGACGATTCGGCGTCGGTGGCCGTGCTGTGGGGCGACGGCGGAACCTTTTGCGCGGGAGCCGATTTGAAGTCCTTCGGCACGGCGGATGCCAACGCGGTGCACCGGACCGGTCCCGGGCCGATGGGCCCGTCGCGAATGGTTCTCTCCAAGCCGGTGATCGCCGCGGTGAGCGGCTACGCCGTCGCCGGGGGGCTGGAGTTGGCGTTGTGGTGCGACATGCGGGTGGCCGAGGAGGACGCCGTATTCGGCGTCTTCTGCCGCCGCTGGGGCGTGCCGCTGATCGACGGCGGCACCGTGCGGCTACCGCGGCTGATCGGGCACAGCCGGGCGATGGACATGATCCTCACCGGCCGCGGTGTCAAAGCCGACGAAGCACTCGCGATGGGATTGGCGAATCGGGTTGTGCCCAAAGGCCGGGCCCGGCAGGCGGCCGAGGACTTGGCGGCCGAATTGGCCGCCCTGCCGCAGCAGTGCCTGCGCTCGGATCGGCTGTCGGCGCTGAATCAGTGGGGACTGCCGGAATCCGCGGCGCTGGATGGCGAATTCGCCAGCATTTCCCGGGTCGCCGCAGAGGCGCTAGAGGGGGCGGGCCGATTCGCCGGGGGAGCGGGCCGACACGGCACGCCCGCGAATTAGACACGCCATCAACGGCTTTCGGTTAGCCGCCCTTGTTGATGGTGTTGCCGGAGCCGTGGTTGGAGACCTTTGGATCACCGTCTTTGTAGGTGATGGTGTTGTCCGTTCCCAGCACCGTAAGTTTGGTGTTGATCTTGTCGATCGTGATCTTGTTGTTGGCGCCGCCGATGTCCACCTTCTCGCAGGTGCCGGTCACGGTCAGGGTGTTGTTCGAACCGAGCACGTTCAGTGATTTACCGCTGGCGCAGTCGAGCGTGGCCGTGGTTCCCATCGATCCGTAGTTCAGCGTGTTGCCGATCTCGACCGATGCGGTGGTGCTCGCGCCGCTCGTGCTTGTGGTCGCGGCCCCGGCGCTTGTCGTCGTGGTCGCGCTGCTCGCGGTCGTCGTGGCGGATCCGCCGGGCGGGTTGGCCGTCGAACTGCAGCCGGCCAGCACCAGGGCCGCGAGCGCGGGCGCCAGCGCGAGGGCGGCCAGGCCGCGTGGGTGCTCAATGTTTAGGGCTGCACGCATCATTCGTCGAATCCCCTTGTCTCAGGCGGGCACCTGCTGGAGCCGGTTGGTCATGCCCAATTCGCGGCCGCGATCCCACAGTATCGGCGCACCGTTGTGGTAGAAGACCGTCTGGTTGTAGCCGTACACGGTGATGTCGTGGGTCACCGAGTCGGCGATGACGGTGTTGCCCGAGCCCATCACCGTCACCGCCCAGCAGTTGCCCATCGCGTTGACGGTGTTATCGGTGCCGTTGACGATCAGGGTGGCGTCGTTGCAGTCCAGCGTCTGCTCGACGCCCTGGCCGATGACGTGGGTGTCGCCGTTCTTGGCGTGGGCCGGGGGTACCCCGGCGGTCAGTGAAACGATGGCACAGGTTGCAAGCGACCCGGCGACGGTTGTCCACCTCACTGCCGGCCCCCTTCGCTTCGGCTGGTATTCGCTGGACTGAGCGTACGTGCATTTGCCTGCTCGATGGCAGACTTTTTTCTCTCACATCGCCGCGGCGCCGCCCCGGCCGGGCCGGGTCCGTTTCCCGCCTGCGTCAACTAGAGTCATTAGTTGACCTCCAACCGTTCAGTGAAATCGAGGTGCGGTCGCCATGACAGCTCAGCCGGAACAACCGTCAGCCGGCGGGCGACAACGCGCCGGGAGGTCCGCCTCCCGCCCGGCCAAGCTGAGCCGCGACGGCATCGTCGACGGCGCGCTGACCTTCCTGGACCGGGAAGGCTGGGACTCGCTGACCATCAACGCGCTCGCGACGCAGCTCGGGACCAAGGGGCCATCGCTGTACAACCACGTGGACAGCCTGGAGGACCTGCGGCGCGCGGTGCGGATCCGGGTCATCGACGACATCATCACGATGCTGAACCGCGTCGGCGAGGGGCGGGCCCGCGACGACGCGGTGCTGGTCATGGCCGGTGCCTACCGCAGCTACGCCCACCACCATCCGGGGCGCTACTCGGCGTTCACCCGGATGCCGCTGGGCGGTGACGACCCCGAGTACACCGCCGCCACCCGCAACGCGGCCGCGCCCGTGATCGCGGTGCTGTCCTCCTACGGACTGGACGGGGAGGAGGCGTTCTACGCGGCGCTCGAATTCTGGTCCGCGCTGCACGGCTTCGTGTTGCTGGAAATGACGGGTGTGATGGACGACATCGACACGGATGCGCTGTTCTCCGACATGGTGCTGCGCCTCGCGACGGGCCTGGAAAGGCGGACGGCGCACAAGGGCGCGAACCCGACCTAAGCCACTTTGACCTGCACGACCAGCGGCGGGTATTGTGGTTGCTCGTGCCTGGCGGCTTACGGCGCCTGACGTAAGGAAGTGGATGCCGGGCGAATTCGCATGTCCACGATGCAACGGATGAATCCGGTGCTGAGCGCATGCGACACCACCCGAGCTAGCAAGACGCCGAACACAGAAAGCCGGTAGATGCCAACCATTCAGCAGCTGGTCCGCAAGGGTCGTCGGGACAAGATCGGCAAGGTCAAGACCGCGGCTCTGAAGGGCAGCCCGCAGCGCCGTGGCGTATGCACCCGCGTGTACACCACCACCCCGAAGAAGCCGAACTCGGCGCTTCGCAAGGTCGCGCGCGTGAAGCTGACCAGCCAGGTCGAGGTCACCGCCTACATCCCCGGTGAGGGCCACAACCTGCAGGAGCACTCGATGGTGCTGGTGCGTGGTGGCCGAGTCAAGGACCTGCCCGGTGTGCGGTACAAGATCATCCGCGGTTCGCTCGACACCCAGGGTGTCAAGAACCGCAAGCAGGCTCGCAGCCGTTACGGCGCCAAGAAGGAGAAGAGCTAATGCCGCGCAAGGGGCCCGCGCCCAAGCGTCCGCTGGTCAACGACCCTGTCTACGGATCGCAGCTGGTCACCCAGCTGGTCAACAAAGTTCTGCTCAAGGGGAAGAAATCGCTGGCCGAGCGCATTGTTTATGGAGCGCTCGAGAACGCCCGGGAAAAGACCGGCACCGATCCTGTAATCACCCTCAAGCGCGCTCTCGACAACGTCAAGCCCGCCCTGGAGGTGCGCAGCCGCCGCGTCGGTGGTGCGACGTACCAGGTGCCCGTCGAGGTGCGTCCGGACCGGTCCACCACGCTGGCGCTGCGCTGGCTTGTCAGCTTCTCTCGGCAGCGCCGGGAGAAGACCATGATCGAGCGGCTGGCAAACGAGATCCTGGACGCCAGCAACGGCCTCGGGGCCTCCGTCAAGCGGCGTGAGGACACCCACAAGATGGCCGAGGCAAACCGCGCCTTCGCGCACTATCGCTGGTAGGGGCCGGAAGGGCGCCAACCGGCAGTGCGGCCGGCCGGGCGCAAACCGACAGCGAGTTAACTAAGCAACTTAGAAAGAGTGGGAAGACTTCTGTGGCACAGAAGGACGTGCTGACCGACCTGAGCAAGGTCCGCAACTTCGGCATCATGGCGCACATCGATGCCGGCAAGACGACAACCACCGAGCGGATCCTGTACTACACCGGCATCAACTACAAGATCGGTGAGGTCCATGACGGCGCAGCCACCATGGACTGGATGGAACAGGAGCAGGAACGCGGAATCACCATCACCTCCGCGGCCACGACGACGTTCTGGAAAGACAACCAGCTCAACATCATCGACACCCCGGGACACGTCGACTTCACCGTCGAGGTGGAGCGCAACCTGCGCGTGCTCGACGGGGCCGTTGCCGTGTTCGACGGCAAGGAGGGCGTCGAGCCGCAGTCCGAGCAGGTCTGGCGGCAGGCCGACAAGTACGACGTCCCCCGCATCTGCTTCGTCAACAAGATGGACAAGATCGGCGCGGACTTCTATTTCTCGGTCCGCACGATGGAGGAGCGCCTCGGCGCCAACGCGGTGCCGATCCAGCTGCCGATCGGCTCGGAGGGCGACTTCGAGGGCATCGTCGACCTGGTCGAGATGAACGCCAAGGTGTGGCGCGGTGAAACGAAGCTCGGCGAGACCTACGACACCGTCGAGATCCCGGCCGACCTCGCCGAAACGGCCGAGGAATACCGGACGAAGCTGCTCGAGGTCGTAGCGGAGACCGACGAGGAGCTGCTGGAGAAGTACGTAGGCGGCGAGGAGATCACGGTCGAGGAGATCAAGGCCGCGATTCGCAAGCTGACCATCGCATCGGAGATCTATCCGGTGCTGTGCGGCAGCGCGTTCAAGAACAAGGGCGTGCAGCCCATGCTCGACGCAGTCGTGGACTACCTGCCGTCGCCCCTGGACGTGCCGCCGGCCGTCGGGCACGCGCCGGGCAAGGAGGACGAGGAGGTCGTGCGCAACGCGACCACCGACGAGCCGTTCTCCGCGCTGGCGTTCAAGATCGCCACGCACCCGTTCTTCGGCAAGCTGACCTACATCCGCGTGTACTCAGGCACCGTCGAGTCCGGCAGCCAGGTCATCAACGCCACCAAGGGCAAGAAGGAGCGGCTGGGCAAGCTGTTCCAGATGCACTCCAACAAGGAGAACCCAGTCGAGCGCGCTTCCGCGGGTCACATCTACGCGGTGATCGGCCTCAAGGACACCACCACCGGTGACACCCTGAGCGACCCGAACCAGCAGGTCGTGCTGGAGTCGATGACGTTCCCCGCCCCGGTGATCGAGGTGGCCATCGAGCCCAAGACCAAGAGCGACCAGGAGAAACTGTCCCTGTCGATCCAGAAGCTCGCCGAAGAGGACCCGACGTTCAAGGTGCACCTCGATTCCGAGACCGGCCAGACCGTGATCGGCGGCATGGGCGAGCTGCACCTGGACATCCTGGTGGACCGGATGCGCCGCGAATTCAAGGTCGAGGCCAACGTCGGCAAGCCGCAGGTGGCCTACAAGGAGACCATCAAGCGGGTGGTGCAGAACGTCGAGTTCACCCACAAGAAGCAGACGGGTGGCTCGGGCCAGTTCGCGAAGGTCATCATCAACCTCGAGCCGTTCACCGGCGAAGACGGCGCGACCTACGAGTTCCAGAACAAGGTCACCGGTGGCCGCATCCCGCGCGAGTACATCCCGTCGGTGGACGCCGGCGCGCAGGACGCAATGCAGTACGGCGTGCTGGCCGGCTACCCGCTGGTGAACCTGAAGGTCACCCTGCTCGACGGCGCGTACCACGAGGTGGACTCCTCGGAGATGGCGTTCAAGATCGCGGGGTCGCAGGTACTGAAAAAGGCTGCGGCGCAAGCCCAGCCGGTGATCCTGGAGCCGATCATGGCGGTCGAAGTGACCACACCCGAGGACTACATGGGTGACGTGATCGGCGACCTGAACTCCCGCCGTGGCCAGATCCAGGCCATGGAGGAGCGGGCCGGTGCGCGCGTCGTTCGGGCACACGTGCCGCTGTCCGAGATGTTCGGCTACGTCGGCGACCTGAGGTCCAAGACGCAAGGCCGGGCGAACTACTCCATGGTGTTCGACAGCTACGCCGAAGTCCCGGCGCAGGTGTCGAAGGAGATCATTGCGAAGGCGACGGGCGAGTAGACAAAACGCTACGAGTAAGCTGACGCGGTCACCGCGGCACAACGGAAAACATCAACACTGCTTAATAAGCACCAAACAAGTCGGAGGACACAAAAGTGGCGAAGGCGAAGTTCCAGCGGACCAAGCCCCACGTCAACATCGGGACCATCGGTCACGTTGACCACGGCAAGACCACCCTGACCGCGGCTATCACCAAGGTCCTGCATGACAAGTTTCCGGACCTGAACGAGTCGAAGGCGTTCGATCAGATCGACAACGCTCCCGAGGAGCGTCAGCGCGGTATCACGATCAACATCGCGCACGTCGAGTACCAGACCGACAAGCGCCACTACGCGCACGTCGACGCCCCTGGTCACGCCGACTACATCAAGAACATGATCACCGGCGCCGCCCAGATGGACGGCGCGATCCTGGTGGTGGCCGCGACCGACGGCCCGATGCCGCAGACCCGCGAGCACGTGCTGTTGGCCCGCCAGGTCGGCGTGCCGTACATCCTGGTGGCCCTGAACAAGGCCGACGCCGTGGATGACGAGGAGCTGCTCGAGCTCGTCGAGATGGAGGTCCGCGAACTGCTGGCCGCCCAGGAGTTCGACGAGGAGGCCCCGGTGATCCGGGTCTCGGCGCTCAAGGCGCTCGAGGGCGACGCCAAGTGGGTCGAGTCCGTCGAGGAGCTGATGGCCGCGGTGGACGAGTCGATCCCGGACCCGGTCCGCGAGACCGACAAGCCGTTCCTGATGCCCGTCGAGGACGTCTTCACGATCACCGGCCGCGGCACCGTGGTCACCGGTCGTGTCGAGCGCGGCGTGATCAACGTGAACGAGGAAGTCGAGATCGTCGGCATCCGTCCGGAGACCACCAAGACCACGGTCACCGGCGTGGAGATGTTCCGCAAGCTGCTCGACCAGGGCCAGGCCGGCGACAACGTCGGGCTGCTGCTGCGTGGTATCAAGCGCGAGGACGTCGAGCGCGGACAGGTCGTGACCAAGCCCGGCACCACCACGCCGCACACCGAGTTCGAGGGCCAGGTCTACATCCTGTCCAAGGACGAGGGCGGCCGGCACACGCCGTTCTTCAACAACTACCGTCCGCAGTTCTACTTCCGCACCACCGACGTGACCGGTGTGGTGACGCTGCCGGAGGGCACCGAGATGGTGATGCCCGGTGACAACACCAACATCACGGTGAAGCTGATCCAGCCCGTCGCCATGGACGAGGGCCTGCGATTCGCGATCCGCGAGGGTGGCCGCACCGTCGGCGCCGGCCGGGTCGTCAAGATCATCAAGTAAGTCTCTTCCGCAAAGCCCGGATTGCCGCTCTCGGCAGTCCGGGCTTTGTGCGTTCCGGCCAGGGACGAAGCTGGCCAAAAAGTCGCAAAAAGCCCGGGTGCGGGCCTACGATTTGGTTTGTCCAGTCTGCGGTTGGCGGCCGGGTGCTTACTTGACCGCCGTGGCCTGGTCGGAGGGTGTAGATGTCGTACGTAAAGGCGACGCCCGCATACGTGGCGGCGGCGGCATCCGACCTGGCCAGCATCGGCTCCACGATCGGCTCAGCAAACGCCGCGGCGGCGGGGCCGACGTCCAGCGTGCTGCCGCCCGGCGCCGACGAGGTGTCGGCGAGCATCGCCGCGTTGTTCGACACGCACTCCCAGATCTACCAGCAGCTCAGCGCCCAGGCGGCGCTGTTCCATCAGCAGTTCGTGCAGTTGATGGGTTCTAGTGGCGCCGAGTACGCCGCCACCGAGGCCGCGAACGCGGGGCCCCTGCAGGCCGCCGGGCAAAGTGTGCTGGGAACCGCGGGCTCGGCGGGTTCGATGGTCGCCGGGGTGCCGGCGGTGGCGACGGCCGGGCTGACGGGCGCACCGGCAGCCGCGGCACCGGCGGCAAACCTGGCGGCGGCTGTGTCGCCGGCGTCGGCGGGCCCGGCGGCGCCCCCAGCGGTGGCCGCGCCGCTCGCGGCCACTCCCGTGCGGCCCGGGCCGCTGGCACCTGCCGGCGCGCCGTCGGGGGCGGTGCAGCCGGAAACCCATTCCCCGACACCGGCGACGCTGGTGCACAGCACCCAGCCCGTCGCGGGCGCGGAGGCGGAACCGCCGGAAGCCTCTCCGGCCTCCGCGATGCCGGCACCGCTCGCGGCATCGGCGGCGGCATCCGCCGCTGTTTCTCCGGCGAAGCGTGCTTTTTCTCCGGCGGCGGGGGCGGGGGCGTCGTTCACTGGGCAGCCGGCGCACCAGGCGCCGCAGTGACACCCGGACGTGGTTTGCACGTATGACGCTCGCCGGAGGGCCGCGGGCGTTAATCTGACACGGATTCCCAGCAAGGCGAGGAGAGACACGTGTTTGCGCGCTACCTGAAGACCCAGTTAGTGGTGTTGCTGTGCGGAGGCCTGGTTGGGCCGATCTTTTTGGTCGTCTACTTCACGATGGGGCTGGGCAGCCTGCTGTCGTGGATGTTCTACGTCGGCCTGCTCATCACGGTGGCGGACGTGTTGATCGCGCTCTGGCTGACCAATTTCGGGGAGAAGTCGGCCGCCAAGACGGCCGAACTCGAGCGGCACGGGGTGCTGGCGCTCGCTCAAATCACCGGGCTCACCGAAACGGGAACCCGGATCAACGAGCAACCGCTGGTGAAGGTGGACCTGCACATCGCCGGGCCCGGTTTCGTGCCGTTCGACAGCCAGGACCGCGTCATCGCCAGCGTGACCCGGCTGGGCAACCTCACCGCGCGCAAGCTTGTCGTCCTGGTCAATCCCACCACCCAGGAATACCGAATCGACTGGGAGCGAAGCGCTTTGGTCAACGGGCTGGTGCCCGCCCAATTCACCGTGGCCGAAGACAACCGGACCTACGACCTCAGCGGGCAGGCCGGCCCGCTGATGGAGATTTTGCAGATCCTCAAGGCCAACAACGTCCCGCTCAATCGGATGGTCGACATCCGGTCGAATCCGGCATTGCGGCAGCAGATCCAGGCGGTGGTGCGCCGGGCGGCCGAGCAGCAGCCACAACCCGCGGGCGCGGGCGCGCCGGCCCCTCCGCCGCCGCCGCAAGCGTCGATCGCCGACCGGCTCGCCGAGCTCGAGAAGCTGCGGGCCAGCGGTGCCCTGAGCGACGAGGAGTACACCAACCGGCGGACTCAGATCATCTCGGAGATCTGAATCTCGACCGAGTTAGAACACGTTCCAGTTTCGCTGCTAGCCTGTCTTCGTGGCTGCACAGGTTGGATCACTGCAAGGACGGGTGGCATTCGTCACCGGCGCCGCCCGCGCCCAGGGTCGGTCGCACGCGGTGCGACTCGCCCGCGAGGGCGCAGACATCATCGCGCTCGATATCTGCGCGCGAGCCTCTGACACCCTGACCTACACGCCGGCCACGCCCGAGGATCTCACCGAGACCGTCCGCCTGGTGGAAGCCGAGGGCCGCAAGGTGCTGGCCCGCGAGGTGGACATCCGCGACGACACCGCGCTGCGCCAACTGGTGGCCGACGGTGTCGAACAATTCGGCCGCCTCGACGTTCTGGTCGCCAACGCCGGGGTGCTGGGTTGGGGCCGGGTCTGGGAACTCACCGATGAGCAGTGGGACACGGTCATCGGGATCAACCTGACCGGCACCTGGCGCACCCTGCGCGCCACGATCCCGGCGATGATCGAGGCCGGCAACGGCGGTTCCATCATCGTCGTCAGCTCGTCGGCGGGCATCAAAGCGACGCCCGGCAACGGCCACTACGCGGCCAGCAAGCACGGGCTGACCGCGCTGACCAACACCCTGGCGATCGAACTCGGCGAATACGACATCCGGGTCAACTCCATCCACCCGTATTCGATCGACACCCCGATGATCGAGCCGGAGGCGATGATGGAGATCTTCGCCAAGCACCCCCGATTCGTGCACAGCTTCCCGCCAATGCCGTTGCAGTACAAGGGGTTCATGACGGCCGACGAAGTATCCGACGTCGTGGTGTGGCTCGCCGGTGACGGCTCAGGCACCCTGTCGGGCACCCAGATCCCCGTCGACAAGGGCGCCCTGAAGTACTAGCGGGCCAGCGTGGTAAGAACTCCACGTGACTGAAAAGGGCTTCGAAAAGGGGGTTGTGATCGTCGGCGGCGGGCTCGCCGGTGCGCGGACGGCCGAGCAACTGCGTCGATCCGACTACTCCGGTCGCATCACCATCGTCAGCGACGAGGTTCATCTGCCCTACGATCGCCCGCCGTTGTCCAAGGAAGTACTGCGCAAAGAGGTCGACGACGTCGCCCTCAAACCGCGCGAGTGGTACGACGAGAACGACATCACGCTGCGACTGGGCTCGGCCGCCACACGTCTCGACACGACCGCGCGGACCCTGACCCTCGACGACGGCACAGAGCTGGGCTACGACGAGCTCGTCGTCGCGACCGGCCTGGTGCCGCGGCGCATTCCGGCGTTCCCCGACCTCGAGGGCATTCGGGTGCTGAGGTCGTTCGACGAGAGCATGGCGCTGCGCCAGCACGCGTCGCAGGCGCAGCGGGCCGTGGTCATCGGCGCCGGATTCATCGGCTGCGAGGTCGCGGCGAGCCTGCGCAGCCTGGGCGTCGACGTGGTGCTGGTCGAGCCGCAGCCGACACCGCTGGCATCGGTGCTCGGCGAACAGATCGGTGAGCTGGTGGCGCGGCTGCACCGCGACGAAGGCGTCGACGTTCGCCTCGGTGTCAGCGTGGCGGAAGTGCGCGGCGATTCCCGCGTCGACACCGTGGTGCTCACCGACGGCACCGAACTGGCGGCCGACCTGGTGGTGGTCGGGATCGGCTCACGGCCGGCGACCGAGTGGCTCGAGGGCAGCGGCGTCGAGGTCGACAACGGAGTCATCTGCGACGAGGCCGGGCGCACCAGCGCGCCCAACGTGTGGGCGCTGGGCGACGTCGCCTCGTGGCGTGATGCGACGGGACACCAAGCGCGCGTGGAACATTGGAGCAACGTCGCCGACCAGGCCCGGGTGGTGGTGCCTGCGATGCTCGGCCAGGACGTGCCGTCGGCCGTGGTCGTGCCGTACTTCTGGAGCGACCAGTACGACATCAAGATCCAGTGCCTGGGCGAGCCGGAGGCCACCGACATCGTGCACGTCGTCGAGGACGACGGACGCAAGTTCCTGGCCTACTACGAGCGCGACGGGGTGGTCGTCGGTGTGGTGGGCGGCGGGATGCCCGGCAAGGTGATGAAGGTCCGGGCCAAGATCGCCGCCGCCACACCCATTTCGGAAATCCTGAATCCCGCCTAGAGCTCGCCGAGGTAGAAGCGCGCGCCCTGATCGTCGACGCATTCGGCGGAGATGCCGTAGGGCTGACGGGCCGGCTCGGCCAGCACGGTGCCGCCCGCTTCCCGCACGCGTGCGACGGCCGCCTCGATGTCCGCCACCGTCCACATCGGCACGGTGGTCGAACGCCGGCCGCCGCCGGCGGCTCCGGCCATCGGATGCGTTCCCACCACCTGCCAGCCGTCCGCGACGCGGCCGGGTTCGAATGTCCAACCCAGCACCCGGCCGTAGAAATCGCGGAAGCCGGCCGAATCCGGCACCTCGTAGGTGACGTACGACAGCTCGCCGGGTCCAGATCCGTTGAGTTCCGGGCGCTTTTGCCCCTGGGCCGGTTCGTATACCGCGAACGCCGCACCCTGCGGGTCGGTGGCGTCGAGCACGGTGCCGAAGTCGGCGCGACGGGTCTCGCCCGGGGTCCCGCCCGCCTCAGCGATCGCCGTCCGAGCCGCCGCGATGTCGTCGACGGCGTAGCAGCAGAAGAGGGTCGGCGGCCCGGAGCTGGCCGAAATCCCGGTCGACAGTTCGGTATTCGTGACCTGACGAGTCGTGGGATCGTACGACCAGCCCAGCACGTGACCATAGAAGGCGGCCGCGCGGTCGGCGTCGGGGACCCACACCGAGACGTAACCGATGTCGCCGTGGCGGATGCCGGCGACCGTCGGGCCCGACAGCATCCAGCGGTGGCCGAACGGGTCGATGATGGTGGCGCTGCGGGATCCGTAGTTCTCGTAGATCTCGCGTTGGACGGCGGCTCCGTGGTCACGCGCCTTCTGCAGAGCCGCATCGGTGTCGTCGACACGCAGCATCAGGCTGACCGAAACCGAGCCGGGCGCAGGCGCTTTGAGCCCGAGTTCTGGATACTCGTCGGCGAGATACAGCACGCCGCCCGCGATCGACAGCTCGGCGTGACCAATTCGCCCGTCGTCCATCACAATTGGTTCACCGACCACCGCCGCGTCCAAAGCGTCCGTATACCAGGCGATGGCCGCACGCGCGTCCGCCACGCTCAGATAGGGCAACGCCGCCGGACGCGGATCCCGCTGAGGAGCCGACGGTTGGGTCAACTCGGAAATCGTGCTGGCGGTACCGCTCATGACGACTCCTTCCGGGAGGGATAGTGCGGATTCCAGCCGGCGGCGCAGCCGGGCCGCGAACGCCGGATCGGGTTGGACCGGAAGGTCATCGGTGCGCAGCACGCTCAATGGATCGTTGTGTTGACTCATGACGTGCCTCCTTCCGGATATTGCTGTCTGAAAGCGCGCCGGGCGCGGACCAGCAGTGCCTCGGTGGCATGGACGGTGCGGCCGATCAGCTCGGCGCATTCGGGCACCGAGCAGTCGTCCATGTAGCGCAGCACGAGCACCGTGCGGTGAGGCTCGGCCAGCCTGGCCAGCACCGCTTCGGCGATCATGCGATCCAGCTCGGCGTCCCAGTCGTCGGCCGTCGCAGCACCGACCGGTTCGGGTGGCTCGGCTACCGGCACCGTCGGCCGGGCCGCCCGCCGCCGATAGTGGTCGGCCAGCTTGTGCCGCGCCACGCCGAGCAACCACGGCACCGAGATCGCCGGCGCGTCGCTCCTGCGCGCGGCATCCATCGCCGCAAGGAACGTCTCCGACGTCAGGTCCTCGGCGGCATCGCCACAGCGACGGGCGAAGTAGCCGTACACCACCGGCAACGCCTCGTCGTACAGCGCCAGCAGCGCGCGTCGAGGATCCGATCGGTGGTCCGCTTCGGCGCTCACACCCTTATCGTCGTCGCGGCGAGGCGAACTCCGACGGGGTGTTAGCGAAAATCTTTGGGGATCGCACTTATTGCCAGTTCACGGGCGGGCCATGCGGATGGCATTCGCCCAGAATCTCCAGCTCGCCACCCGGCCAGCGACGCGCCCGGACCAGGAACCTGACGGGTGTGCCGGGCCCGTCGCGCGCGGGCTCCAGGGTGAGGTGGGCGAACGGCGCGGACGCGGTGGCCCTCGCGCCGAGCGCGTCGACGCCGCGGCGAATCGCGGCGCGTTCGTCGGCGGCGAGATATTGCCAGGTGATCGAATGCCACAGCACGGTCAGCGCGCCGTCGGCCAGCGTCAGGTTGGCGACCGCGTCGCCGGCCCGCCGGCGGTTCAGCCGCGCGGGCACCTCGCGCGCGACGGCGATGGCGCCGCGTAGCCGATCCAGCCGGGCGGCCTGGTCGGGCCAGACGTAGCTCAGCGCGGTCATTTCCCCGTCGGTCCCGGTAACGTCGACGGGCGCGATGTCGTAGCCGTGGCGCTCCACGATCCGCACCGCGCCGTCGGGCGGCAGCCGCCCGCGCCAGGCGTCGTCGATGATCACCGGCGAGCCGGCGGGTCCCCACCGGCCGCCGGCGTACAGGTAATGGTAGTGGTCGGCCCGCAGGTTCAGCCCGGCGCTCGAGCCGATCTCGAAAAGCCTTACCGGCAAATCGAATCCGCGGTCCAGCCGCAGCAGGCCGCCGATTAGCGCGGCGGACCGGCCCACCTCGTTGGTTTGCGGTGGTCGGGCGAGCGCATCGCGCAGCGCGTCGGCGTGGTCGCCCGCGACGCGGGTGATCGCGGGCCACGCGGGTTCGGCGTCCCACGTGCCGCCGGTGCTGGGATACCAGCGGCGCAACGCCGCGGCTCGCCCGTCGAGCACCAACCGGTGCAAGCCGCCCAGCAGCCGAAGCGGCACGGCTTCACGCGACGGATCGTCTTCGTGGCCGGAGAGGATGCTCGCGAAGACACCGCCGGCCTCGACGTCGGCGGCCACCATTTCGAACAGCTCGTCGTACATCGGGGATCCCGAGGCGCCGCAGAACCGCCCCTGCGAACGCAGGGTGTGCACCAAGTGCGCGGTACCGCTCATCGCCCCAGCTTCCCCAGCCCCGCGCCGACGACGTCGAAGGCGTCGCCGAGCGCGGTCGGCAACGTGACGGATCCGTCGCCCAGCCAGTGCTCGTAGGCCGACAACGCGACGGCGAGCATGCTCCAGGCGACCGTCTGGGGAAGCAGGTCGGTCGTCTTGACGCCCGAGCGGCGGGCGACGAACTCGGCGATCACCTCGCGCCAGCCGGCGTACATCGTCATCGAATAGGCCTGCAGTTCCGGCGTTTGCAGGATGACCCGCATGCGCTGGCGGTGCCGGACGCTCTCGGACTCGTCAAAAGTGTTGAAGGCCAACAGGGCCGCGCGCAGCGCCCGGCCCAGCGGGACGCGCGGGTCGACGCTGTCGAGCAGTTCCCGTAGGTGCGCGAGGTGGATATCGAACTCGCCCCAGGGGATGGCGTTCTTGGACGCGTAGTAGCGAAACAGCGTGCGGCGGGAGATGCCGGCGGCTTGCGCGACGTCGTCGACGCTCACCTCGGCGAAACCCCGGGCGGTGAACAACTCGATAGCGACGTCGGTGATGTGTTCCGGTGTCGTCGAGCGGCGCCGGCCCACCCGCGACTGCGGCAGCATCAGACCCGCCCTTCCATTTCGGCACTCGATGCCATATTCTGACGACGATTGTGACAAGCTCGACGATCGTTGTCGAGACCTGACGAGAGGCAATGCATATGGACCGCGAGACCGACACGGACGCCGAGCTCGTTACCGAGACTCTGGTCGAAGAGGTGTCCATCGACGGGATGTGCGGGGTCTACTGACTCCCGTGCTCGACCCCGACCGCGGCTGGCGGTTGCACCCTCAGGTGGCGGTTCGCCCGGAACCCTTTGGCGCACTGCTCTATCACTTCGGCACCCGCAAGCTGTCCTTTCTGAAGAACCGCACCATCCTCGAGGTGGTGCGGTCGCTGGCCGACCATCCGGACGTCCGGTCCGCCTGCCGCGCGGCCGGGGTGGACGACTCCGGACAGCAGCCGTATCTGCACGCGCTGGGTGTGCTCGCCGAATCCAACATGCTGGTGCCTCAGGAGGCTTCATGACGCTGGCCGTACCGCGACTTATCGAGCAGTTCGAGCATGGCCTGGACGCCCCCATCTGCCTGACCTGGGAGCTGACATACGCGTGCAACCTGGCCTGCGTGCACTGCCTGTCCTCCTCGGGCAAACGGGACCCGCGCGAATTGTCCACCCGTGACTGCATGGACATCATCGACGAGCTGGAACGCATGCAGGTGTTCTACGTCAACATCGGTGGCGGGGAACCCACTGTGCGGCCTGATTTTTGGGAGCTCGTCGACTACGCCACCGCGCACCACGTCGGCGTCAAGTTCTCCACCAACGGGGTCCGGATCACGCCGGAGGTCGCAGCGCGGTTGGCGGCCAGCGACTACGTCGACGTCCAGATTTCGCTCGACGGGGCCACCGCCGAGGTCAACGACGCCGTCCGCGGGCCGGGGTCCTTCGCGATGGCGGTGCGGGCGCTGGAGAACCTGGCCGCCGCGGGCTTCCGTGACGCGAAGATCTCCGTCGTGGTCACCCGCCACAACGTCGACCAGCTCGACGAATTCGCCGCGCTGGCAGGCCGTTACGGTGCCACCCTGCGGATCACCCGGCTGCGTCCGTCAGGGCGCGGCGCGGACGTCTGGGACGATCTGCATCCCACCGCCGCCCAGCAGGTGCAGCTCTACGACTGGCTGGTCGCCAAGGGGGAGAGGGTGCTCACCGGCGACTCGTTCTTCCATCTGTCGCCGCTTGGCTCCTCCGGCGCCCTGGCCGGCCTCAACATGTGCGGGGCCGGGCGGGTGGTCTGCCTCATCGACCCGGTGGGCGACGTGTACGCCTGCCCGTTCGCCATTCACGACCGCTTCCTGGCCGGAAACGTGTTGTCCGACGGTGGGTTTGACAATGTCTGGAAGAACGCCCCGCTGTTTCGCGAGTTGCGCGAACCGCAGTCCGCGGGCGCGTGTGGCAGCTGCGGGCACTACGACAGCTGCCGGGGCGGATGCATGGCGGCCAAGTTCTTCACCGGCCTGCCGCTGGACGGCCCGGATCCCGAATGCGTCCAGGGGCACAGCGTCGCGGCGCTCGACCGGACGCGCGAAACGCCCCGGCCCCGGGCCGACCACTCGCGCGGGGTGCGCCAGCCGGTGCCGTTGACACTGACCATGCGACCTTCGGCGCTAACGCCGGCAAATCCGCCGGAGCGCCTTTGCAATGAAAGCCCGCTATAAAATGGCCGACGAATGGTTTGAAACGGTCGCCATCGCCCAGCAACGCGCCAAGCGACGGCTACCAAAATCCGTTTATTCCTCGCTGATTTCAGCGAGCGAAAAAGGAATTACGGTCTCCGACAATGTCGAAGCCTTCAGTGAGCTGGGCTTTGCGCCGCATGTCATCGGTGCGCAGGAAAAGCGTGATCTGTCGACCACCGTTATGGGACAAGATATTTCGCTGCCAGTAATCATCTCGCCGACCGGCGTGCAGGCGGTCGACCCGGACGGTGAGGTTGCTGTCGCGCGTGCCGCGGCCGCGCGAGGAACGGCGATGGGGCTTTCGTCGTTTGCTAGCAAACCCATCGAAGATGTCGTCGCAGCAAACCCCAAAGTCTTCTTCCAGGTGTACTGGCTCGGCGGGCGGGACGCGATCGCCGAGCGGGTGGAACGGGCGCGTCAGGCCGGCGCGGTCGGTCTGATCGTCACCACCGACTGGACGTTCTCGCACGGCCGCGACTGGGGCAGCCCCAAGATTCCCGAGGCGATGAACCTGCGGACCATCCTGCGGTTGTCGCCCGAGGCGATCCTGCGGCCGCGCTGGCTGTGGAAGTTCGGCAAGACGGGCAGGCCACCCGAGCTGCGGGTGCCGAACCAGGGCCGCCGCGGCGAGCCCGGCCCGCCGTTCTTTGCCGCCTACGGGGAGTGGATGTCGACGCCGCCGCCGACCTGGGAGGACATCGCCTGGCTGCGGGAACTCTGGGGTGGGCCGTTCATGCTCAAGGGCGTGATGCGCGTCGACGACGCGAAAAGAGCTGTGGACGCGGGTGTTTCGGCGATATCGGTGTCCAACCACGGCGGCAACAACCTCGACGGGACGCCGGCGTCGATCCGCGCCCTGCCCGCGGTCGTGGCGGCGGTCGGTGACCAGGTCGAGGTGTTGCTGGACGGTGGCATCCGGCGGGGGAGCGACGTCGTCAAGGCGGTGGCCCTGGGGGCGCGCGCCGTGATGATCGGCCGCGCCTATCTGTGGGGCCTCGCGGCGGCCGGCCAGACCGGCGTCGAAAACGTTCTCGACATTCTGCGCGCGGGCATCGACTGCGCGCTGATGGGCCTCGGGCACTCCTCTGTGCACGCGTTGTGTCCGGACGATGTTGTGATGCCCGCTGGTTTCGCGCGGGCGCTGGGCGTTCCCGGTGCGCGGAACGCGCGCTAATTCAGGTCAAACCGGGCAGTTTTCCCCACATAATCGATGCGAAAATCGTGGTACCGACGTGGCGACCGTGACGGACGAGCCGAAAATCGGGCCGATCAATGAACGGCCGAGAAAAAAATTTCCTTTGAACGTACAACAATTGGTGCACGCCAGGTGAATTCGTCCTACCATCAGCCAGTGCCCGTACTCGGCGAATTAGGAACTGTGACGTCGAGCCAGCTATTAAGCACCTCGCCGCCGATAATTATCCCGCTGGGATCGACCGAACAGCACGGTCCACACCTGCCGCTGGACACCGACACCAGGATCGCGACCGCGGTCGCCCGGGGGGCTGCCACGCGGCTCGGGCAAGAGTGGTTGGTGGCTCCGGCCATCGCCTACGGCGCCAGCGGCGAGCATCAAAGTTTCGCGGGAACGATCTCCATCGGCGCCGAGGCCCTGACGACGATGCTGGTGGAGTATGGCAGGTCAGCCGCGTGCTGGGCCCGGCGGCTGGCCTTTGTCAACGGCCACGGCGGCAATGTCGGCGCGCTGAACAAGGCGGTCGCCACGCTGCGCGCGGAAGGCCGGGACGTCGGGTGGTCGCCGTGCGCCGCCGCGGGCGGCGACGCCCATGCCGGCCATACCGAAACGTCACTGTTGCTCCATATCTCGCCGACCGACGTGCTGACCGACCGGTGGCTCCCGGGCAACCGGGCGCCCCTGCCCGAGTTGCTCGAACCGATGCGCCGGGGCGGCGTCGCGGCGGTCAGCCGCGTGGGTGTGCTGGGGGATCCGACCACCGCGACCGCCGCCGAGGGGAAGCGCATCTTGGCGGAGATGGTCGACGGGTGCGTGCGTCGAGTCGTCCGGTGGGCGCCCGGGCCCGACGGGATGCTGACATGAGTGGGCCCCGACTGCCGGATGGATTCGCCGTGCAGGTCGATCGCCGCGTGCGGGTGCTGGGCGATGGCTCGGCCCTGCTGG
Organism: Mycobacterium sp. IS-836; assembly: GCF_001954275.1. Taxonomy (GTDB): domain Bacteria; phylum Actinomycetota; class Actinomycetes; order Mycobacteriales; family Mycobacteriaceae; genus Mycobacterium. The sequence goes on from NZ_MBEU01000062.1 coordinate 51,048, forward strand.
GTGGCTCGCCGACCCGCCTGCTGAAGCTGGCACCCGCCGCTCAGGACATGCTGGCCGATGGCCGGCTCAAGGTTCGCGACGACGTCAGCGCCCAACTGGCGCGCACCCTGCTGGACGCCACGGTGGCCCATCCGCGGCCCGCGGGTGGGCCGTCGCATCGCGACGTGACCGTGGTAATTCCGGTGCGGAACAACGTTTCTGGTGTCCGTCGCCTGGTGAGCTCGCTGCGCGGGCTGCGCGTCATCGTGGTCGACGACGGATCGTCGCCCCCCATAGAGCCCGAGGACTTCGTCGGCGCCCACTGCGACATCGAGGTGCTGCGCCACACGTATAGCAAGGGTCCGGCGGCGGCCCGCAACACCGGGCTGGCCGCCTGCGCCACCGACTTCGTCGCCTTCCTGGATTCGGACGTCGCGCCGCGCCGCGGCTGGCTGGAGGCCCTGCTCGGTCATTTCTGCGACCCCACCGTCGCCCTGGTCGCACCGCGCATCGTCGGCCTGTCCCACAGCGAGAACCTGGTGGCGCGCTACGAGGCCGTGCACTCGTCGCTGGACCTCGGGGAACGCGAAGCCCCGGTGTTACCCCACAGCACGGTGTCGTATGTGCCCAGCGCGGCGATCATCTGCCGCCGGTCGGCGATCGGCGCTGTCGGGGGGTTCGACGAGTCCATGCAGTCCGGCGAGGACGTCGACCTGTGCTGGCGGCTCATCGAAGCGGGCGCTCGGCTGCGCTACGAGCCGATCGCGCTGGTCGCCCACGATCACCGTACCGAACTACGGGATTGGTTGGCGCGCAAGGCTTTTTACGGCGGCTCGGCGGCCCCGCTGTCGGTGCGTCACCCGGACAAGACGGCGCCGGTGGTGATATCCGGCTGGGCGCTGATGGCCTGGATACTCATGGCCCTCGGGACGAGCGTTTCGCGGATGGCGTCGCTCGTGGTCGCCATCCTGACGGGTCGCCGGATCGCCAAAGCCATGCGCACCGCCGAGACCTCGGTCGCCGACGTGCTGCTGATCGCCGCTCGCGGCCTGTGGTCGGCGGCCCTGCAGCTGGCGTCGGCCCTGTGCCGGCACTACTGGCCCCTGGCGCTGCTGGCGGCCATCGTGTCGCGGCACTGTAGACGGGTTGTGCTCGTCGCGGCCGTGATGGACGGCGTGGTGGACTGGCTCAGCCGCCGGGACGCCAATGGCGACGACGACGAGCCGATCGGCCTGCTGACCTACCTGTTGCTGAAGCGCGTCGACGACCTGGCCTATGGCCTGGGGCTGTGGTGGGGTGTGGTCCGCGAGCGCAACCTGCGCGCGCTCAAACCGCAGATTCGGAGTTAGCCGTCGCCTTGACTTCGCCTTGAGTAAAGCCGTCCCGCACAGCGATGTGCTGATCATCGGCGCGGGAAGTGCTGGATCGGTTGTCGCCGAACGTCTTTCCGCAGATCCCAGCCGCACGGTGACCGTCCTGGAGGCCGGGCCCGCGCTCGCCGATCCGGAACTACTGGCTCAGGCCACCAATGGGTTGCAACTGCCGATCGGGGTCGGCAGCCCGTTGGCCCTGCGCTATCTGACCCGGCTCACCGACCGGCACGCTCTGCAGCTGCCGATCGTGCGCGGATCCACGGTCGGTGGCTCGGGGGCGATCAACGGCGGTTACTTCTGCCGCGGGTTGCCGCGCGACTTCGATCGCGCCGCGATGCCCGGCTGGGCGTGGTCGGATGTGCTGAGCCATTTCCGCGCCATCGAGACGGACCTGGATTTCGACGGTCCCGCCCACGGCGACAGCGGCCCCATCCTGGTGCGTCGAACGCGCGAAATGACCGGCACCACCGAGCTTTTCATCACCGCGGCCGAACGTGCGGGCTTTTCCTGGATCGCCGACCTCAACGATTGTGGGCCGGAACTGGTATCGGGCGTGGGCGCGGTCCCGCTCAACATCGTCGACGGCGTCCGCATCGGATCGGGTGTCGGATACCTGTTGCCCGCCCTTGGGCGGTCGAACCTGACCTTGCTGGCGGCGACGCGGGCCGCTCGATTGCGTTTCTCCGGCGCCGACGTGGTGGGGGTGGACGCGATCGGCCCGGAAGGGCCGGTCAGTCTGCGTGCCGATCGAATCGTGTTGTGTGCCGGCGCGATTCAGTCGGCCCACCTGCTGATGCTCTCCGGCGTCGGCGACGAGTCGATGCTGCGCGCCGCCGGCGTGCCGCTGGTGGCGCCCCTGCCGGTCGGAATGTTCTGCAGCGACCACCCCGAGTGGGTGCTGCCGACCAACTGGACCGTGGCCCCGGGCCGGCCCGTCGTCGAGGTCATCCTGAGTACCACCGACGGTCTTGAGATCAGGCCGTACACGGGAGGCTTCGTCGCCATGACCGGCGACGGCACCGCGGGCCATCCGGACTGGCCGCACATCGGGGTGGCGCTCATGGCGCCCCGCTCCCGCGGACGGATCACGCTCACCTCGCCGGACCCCCGCGTCGGGCCGCGGATCGAGCACCGCTACGACAGCGAGCCCGATGACGTCGCGGCGCTGCGCCAGGGCAGCGAATTGGCACGCGAATTAGCCGGTGCGGCAACCCATGTCGGGTCGCCCGTGTGGTCGACCTGCCAGCACCTGTGCGCCAGCGCACCGATGGGTGCCGAGGATGACCCACGGGCCGTCGTGGATCACCGGTGCCGGGTGCGCGGGGTGGAGAACCTGTGGGTGATCGACGGGTCAGTCCTGCCCATGGTCACCAGCCGCGGTCCGCACGCGACGATCGTGATGCTCGGGCACCGGGCGGCCGAGTTCGTTGAGTGAGGGCGGGCCGCCGACCCGCTTAACGCCAAGCCCGGCGCGGCCCGCCCCCGGGAGAGCAAACGTTCGTGCGGTCCACGTAGATGGCCACGACAAGTGGCGATGCGCGCGCAGAAGTGCGTCAGCGCGACTATGCGTCGCAATATTCGCGGACGGCGCGACGGCCGCTCCCTGTGGTTGCGTCGTGACTCCTCTCCCGATCACCCCCTCGCATCACGAATACCGCTGGCAGGGTACGCATCACGACCGAATCGGAGGCGAGCGTTCCCGCGCCCACACGGCGCCGACCGGCCGCCGCGGTCGCAGCCGGCCGCGCTTAGCTGTCAAGGGCTGTGACGTCGACATGGTGGCGACCCCGGTGCGAAGTTGGCGCCGAGTCCGCAGGCTCGCGCGAAGCCCGCAGCTGGCATGGTGAACCGGCGCGCTCGAGCGCCTCAGGCGGATCCACTCGGCCTCCACAATCGCCGCCGCCTCGAACACCGCCGGGCATACCGGTTCAACCACCGCCGGCGCGTCGCCGCGCACCGTGGGCACGTCCATCAACATCACATCCACCTCACCCTGCGAGATGATCTGTACCTGTCGATATATATTTCTGATACCAGAACAAACGCATCGTTTCAAGTATCCGAACGAACTTAATCGGGCCGGGTCGGGCGACGTCTAGGCGCCCGTTGTTGTTCTCCCGCACAATATTTCACCGCGGAGCCGGCGCATCGGCCGCACCTGCCGGCCGTCGCGTCCGGGGGCCCAGAGCCCGATCAGGACCGCGGCGAGGGCGACGATCGCGGCCATCACGATCGTGGACGCGTGCATGGCCGTCAGGAACGCGGCCTTGCTGACCTCGGCCAGCGCCGTGCCCTGCGGTCCGAGCCTGCCGGCCACTTCGACGGCCTTGGCCAGCGAGTCGGTGGCGGGGCCGCGGACCGGCGCGGGAAAGGTCGCCAGTCTCGGTGCGAGCTCGTGGGAATAGCGTCCGGCCAGGATCGAGCCGGCCACCGCGATTCCCAGCGCCCCGCCCATCTCCCGCGACGTGTCGTTCACCGCGGAGGCGACGCCCTGCTTCTCGTCGGGAACCGCCCCCATGATGGCCGACGTCGTCGGCGCGGTGCACATTCCGATGCCGGTGGCCAATATCAATGTTGGCCAGGCGAATTCGGTGTACGTCGAGTGCAGGGTCAGGAAAGACATGCAGGCGAAGCCAACCGCCATCAACAGCGTGCCGATGAATAGCACAAGGCGCAGGCCCAATTTCGGCACATACCAGAAAGACAACGCGGAGCAAATTGCCAACGGAACCATGAACGGACCGAAGGCCAGTGACGTCGTCAGTGCCGAGTAGCCCATGATCTGCTGGACGTACTGCATGCCGATGAAGAAGAACCCGAACGTTGCGCCGAACAGAATGACGATCGCCGCGACGCCGGTGGCGAAATTGGGATCGGCGAACAATCGAACGTCCAGCAGCGGGTGCCGCCTGCGCAATTCGACCACCCCGAACACCACCGCGGCGGCGATGCCTACGAGTATTCCGCCCCACACCAGCGGATCGTTCCACCCGTGCTCGGGGGCGTTCAGGATGGCAAACACGGCGATCGCCACCGCCGCGCCGATGAGGACCGCACCGAGCCAATCGACTCGGGGAGCGTGGGTTTCGCGCGACGAGGACACCGTGCAGCCGAGGGCGAAGATCACCAGTCCGGCGGCGCCTAGCGACCAGAAGATGGCGTGCCAATCCCAAAACCGAAGCAGCAGGCCAGAACCGAGCATGCCGAGGACTCCGCCGGAACCGGCCGTGCCGGCCCAGATACCGACGGCCTTCATCCGGTCTTCCTTCGGGTAGGCCACGGTCAGCAGCGACAGCGTCGCGGGCATCACAAAGGCGGCGCCGATACCGGCCACCGCCCGGCCCGCGATGATCTGCAGCGGATTGTGCAATATCGCCGGCGCGGCCGAGCCGAGCGCGAACACCACCAATCCAGCGAGTAGCGCACCCCGCCGGCCATAGCGGTCGCCGATCGCCCCGGCCGGCAGCAGCAGACAGGCCAGCGCCAGCGTGTATCCGTCCACGACCCACGTCAGTTGGGTCTGCGTCGCGGAGGTGGCCACCGCGAGGTCTCCCAGGGCGGTGTTCAGCGCCGTCATCGACCCGACGACCAGGGCGACGCCCATGCAGGCGACCGTCAGCGTCCAGGCGCGCGCTCGGGGACTACCGCCAATGCTCGCCGCATCAGTACGCTGGTCAGGCCGGATAAGGGTTGCGACCATAAAAAAGCGCCTCCCCTCGGGGGCGTAGAGGTTTTGAGACTAATGGTCTTGTAGGTAGACCGATAGTCTTGTTTTCAAACACGGAGGTGGCTCACAATTACCGAGGCGACTACCGATCCCCGTCCCGCGCGGTCCCGGGCTCGCTTGCTCGAAGCCGCGGCGGCGCTGTTGCGCTCGGGGGGTCCCAGCGCGGTGACCGTCGATGCGGTCACCCGAAGCGCCAACGTAGCGAGGGCCACCCTGTATCGCCACTTTCCCAGCGGAAACGATTTGCTGGCGGCGGCGTTCAACAGCCTCATACCGCCGTCACCGGCCCCGCCGGACGAGGGCTCGCTGCGGGATCGGCTGATCGCGATCGTGCTGGCCCAAGCCGAAGCGGTGGCCCAGGCGCCGGCCGTCATGACCGCCATGTCCTGGTTGGCCCTCGGGCGCGACCTCGAAGAGATGCCGGGGCCCCGGCACGCCCGCGGCGCCGACAGCTCCTCGATCACCACGTTGCGGGAACGCATCGCCGCGCAGTACGCGGCGCCGTTCGACGCCGTATTCGACAGCCCGGAGGCCGCGGCAGAGCTCGGGGAGGTTGACCGATCGCGCGCCATCGCGCTGCTGATCGGCCCGCTGGTGCTGGGGCGCCTGTCCACCCTGCCGGACTTCGATTACCGCGAGTGTGCGCGCGCCGCCGTCGACGGCTTCTTGCACGTTCAGCGGGCGCAGAACAGAAGCGCCGCGGCGAGTGCCGAATCGGCGGGCGCCTGACCCCGATTCGGCCGTGGCAAACGGGGGCCTGACCACCGGATTCCCCGCCGGGTGGGACCATGCCGGCGAGGTTTGCCCGAGATTTGGCCAGAGCCGCGATCGTCAGGCATACTGTTCGGGTTGCCTTGCGCCGGGTTCTCCTGGCCGGGCATACGACCAGCGCCCAACCGGGCGCGTCCGGTCCCATCCTTGGAACGCGACTAATTTGGCCGCGAACGAGGCTGCGTAAGGGTGACACGCCCGACCGCGGGGGCCGGTGGACCACGACAGGTAAACAGCGGCGCAGTATCCGGCGCGACGCTCGATCGGCCCTGACCGGCCGGGTCGATTCGGCGCGCCGGGGGCACCAGGTCCGGACCCGGACCTTAAGTGGAGTGAGGGTAGGAGAAGCGTGGCGGGACAGAAGATCCGCATCAGGCTCAAGGCCTACGACCATGAGGCTATCGACGCATCGGCGCGAAAGATCGTCGAGACCGTCGTCCGTACGGGTGCCAGCGTCGTAGGGCCGGTGCCGCTGCCGACTGAGAAGAACGTGTATTGCGTCATCCGCTCTCCGCATAAGTACAAGGACTCGCGAGAGCACTTCGAAATGCGGACCCACAAGCGGTTGATCGACATCCTCGATCCCACGCCGAAGACCGTTGACGCGCTCATGCGCATCGATCTTCCGGCCAGTGTCGACGTCAACATCCAGTAGGAGATCCAGAACTCATGGCAAGAAAAGGCATTCTGGGTACCAAGCTGGGCATGACGCAGGTGTTCGACGAGAACAACCGGGTCGTCCCGGTGACCGTGGTCAAGGCGGGCCCGAACGTGGTGACCCGCATCCGCACGCCGGAGCGCGACGGCTACAGCGCCGTGCAGCTGGCGTACGGGGAGATCAGTCCGCGCAAGGTCAACAAGCCGGTGACGGGCCAGTACAGCGCGGCGGGCGTCAACCGGCGCCGCTTCTTGGCGGAGCTGCGCCTGGACAACCCGGACGCGGCGGCCGAATACGAGGTCGGCCAGGAGTTGACGGCCGAGATCTTCGCCGACGGTGCCTATGTCGACGTGACGGGCACGTCGAAGGGCAAGGGCTTCGCCGGAACCATGAAGCGGCACGGCTTCCGCGGTCAGGGCGCCAGCCACGGCGCCCAGGCGGTGCACCGGCGGCCGGGTTCCATCGGCGGCTGCGCCACTCCGGCGCGCGTCTTCAAGGGCACCCGGATGGCCGGCCGGATGGGCAACGACCGGGTGACGGTGCAGAACCTGTTGGTGCACAAGGTCGATCCGGAGAACGGCGTGCTGCTGATCAAGGGCGCGATCCCCGGCCGCACCGGCGGGCTCGTGATGGTCCGCAGCGCGATCAAACGAGGTGAGAAGTGATGGCAGCCAACACCCTGAAGATCGACGTCAAGACACCCGACGGCAAGGTCGAGGGTTCCGTCGAGCTGCCCGCCGAATTGTTCGATGCGCCGGCCAATATCGCGCTGATGCACCAGGTGGTCACCGCGCAGCGGGCGGCGGCCCGGCAGGGCACGCACTCGACCAAGACGCGCGGCGACGTCCGCGGCGGCGGCCGCAAGCCCTACCGGCAGAAGGGAACCGGACGGGCCCGGCAGGGTTCGACGCGGGCCCCGCAGTTCACCGGCGGTGGTGTCGTGCACGGCCCCAAGCCGCGCGACTACAGCCAGCGCACGCCCAAGAAGATGATCGCCGCCGCACTCCGCGGGGCGTTGTCCGACCGAGCACGCAACGGGCGCATCCACGCCGTCACCGAGCTGGTGTCGGGTCAGACCCCGTCAACCAAGAGCGCCAAGGCATTCCTGGGCACCCTCACCGACCGCAAGCAGGTGCTGGTCGTCATCGGCCGCAGCGACGAGGCCGGCGCGAAAAGCGTGCGCAACCTGCCCGGCGTGCACATCCTGGCGCCCGATCAGCTCAATACCTATGACGTGCTGCGCTCCGACGACGTGGTGTTCAGCGTTGAGGCGCTGCGCGCCTACATCGCCGCCGGCACGAGTTCTGCCGAGGAGGTAACGGCGTAGATGGCGACCATCACTGACCCCCGCGACATCATCCTGGCTCCGGTCATCTCCGAGAAGTCCTACAGCCTGCTCGATGACAACGTGTACACCTTTGTGGTGCACCCGGATTCGAACAAGACGCAGATCAAGATCGCCGTCGAGAAGATCTTTTCGGTCAAGGTCGCATCGGTGAACACGGCGAACAGGCAGGGCAAGCGGAAGCGCACCAGGACCGGTTACGGAAAGCGCAAGAACACCAAGCGCGCCATCGTCACGCTGGCGCCGGGCAGCAAGCCGATCGACCTGTTCGGAGCACCGGCCTAGCCGCGCGCGAGAGAAAGACACGATTAGACATGGCAATTCGCAAATACAAGCCGACGACCCCGGGCCGTCGCGGCGCCAGCGTGTCCGATTTCGCCGAGATCACGCGGTCGGAGCCGGAGAAGTCGTTGGTGCGCCCGCTGCACGGTCATGGTGGGCGCAACGCCCACGGCCGGATCACCACCCGCCACCGCGGTGGCGGTCACAAGCGCGCCTACCGGGTGATCGACTTCCGCCGCAACGACAAAGACGGTGTCAACGCCAAGGTCGCGCACATCGAGTACGACCCGAACCGCACCGCGAACATTGCGCTGCTGCATTTCTTTGACGGCGAGAAGCGCTACATCATTGCGCCGCAAGGGCTCTCGCAGGGTGACGTGGTGGAGTCCGGTGCCAACGCCGACATCAAGCCGGGCAACAACCTGCCGTTGCGCAACATCCCGGCCGGTACCTTGGTCCACGCCGTGGAGCTGCGGCCGGGCGGTGGCGCGAAGCTCGCGCGGTCGGCCGGGTCGAGCATCCAGCTGCTCGGCAAGGAGGGCAGCTACGCGTCGCTGCGCATGCCCAGCGGCGAGATCCGCCGGGTCGACGTGCGCTGCCGCGCAACGGTCGGCGAGGTGGGCAACGCCGAGCAGGCAAACATCAACTGGGGCAAGGCCGGTCGCATGCGGTGGAAGGGCAAGCGTCCTTCCGTCCGCGGTGTGGTCATGAACCCGGTTGACCACCCGCACGGCGGTGGCGAGGGCAAGACCTCCGGTGGCCGTCACCCGGTCAGCCCGTGGGGTCAGCCCGAGGGCCGCACCCGCCACCCGAATAAGCAAAGCAACAAGCTCATCGTCCGGCGCCGGCGCACCGGCAAGAAGCACTCGCGGTAGGAGTAGCGAACCATGCCACGCAGCCTGAAGAAGGGTCCGTTCGTCGACGACCACCTGCTCAAGAAGGTGGACGCGCAGAACGAGAAGAACACCAAGCAGGTCATCAAGACCTGGTCGAGGCGTTCGACGATCATTCCGGACTTCATCGGCCACACCTTCGCCGTGCACGACGGGCGCAAGCACGTCCCGGTGTTCGTCACCGAGGCGATGGTCGGCCACAAGCTCGGTGAGTTCGCGCCGACGCGAACCTTCAAGGGGCACATCAAGGACGACCGAAAGGCCAAGCGTCGATGAGCACCACTACGGAATTTCCCTCGGCGGTCGCCAAGGCGCGGTTCGTCCGGGTGTCGCCGAGAAAGGCGCGCCGGGTCATCGACCTGGTTCGCGGCCGCTCGGTGGCCGACGCGCTGGACATCCTGCGCTGGGCCCCGCAAGCCGCCAGTGAACCGGTCGCCAAAGTGATCGCCAGCGCCGCGGCCAACGCGCAGAACAACAACGGACTGGACCCGGCGACCCTGGTGGTCGCCACCGTCTACGCCGACGAGGGCCCCACCTCCAAGCGCATCCGTCCGCGCGCCCAGGGCCGCGCGTTCCGAATCCGCAGGCGCACCAGCCACATCACCGTCGTGGTGGAGAGCCGGCCCGCCAGGGACCAGCGGTCCGCGAAGTCGACCAGGGCGCGCCGCGCCGAGGCCAGCAAGGCCGCCGCGAAGGCCCCGGCCAAGAAGGCCGCCGCCAAGAAGGCGCCGGCCAAGAAGGCTCCCGCCAAGAAGGCTCCCGCGAAATCGGCGGCCAAATCCCCGGCCAAGAAGGCGGCCGCCAAGAAGGCTGCGGTCAAACCAGAGGGCAAATCCGCGGAAGCCGGAGAGACTTCTGAAGCGAAGGGAGGCTCCGACTAGTGGGCCAAAAGATCAATCCGCACGGCTTCCGGCTCGGGATCACCACCGACTGGAAGTCGCGCTGGTACGCCGACAAGCAGTACGCCGAGTACGTCAAGGAAGACGTCGCGATCCGTCGGCTGCTGTCCACCGGCCTGGAGCGCGCCGGGATCGCCGACGTGGAGATCGAGCGCACCCGCGACCGGGTCCGGGTGGACATCCATACCGCGCGTCCCGGCATCGTCATCGGCCGCCGCGGCACCGAGGCCGACCGGATCCGCGCCGACCTGGAGAAGCTGACCGGCAAGCAGGTGCAGCTCAACATCCTCGAGGTCAAAAACCCTGAGTCGCAAGCACAATTGGTGGCCCAGGGCGTCGCCGAGCAGCTGAGCAACCGGGTGGCGTTCCGCCGCGCGATGCGCAAGGCCATCCAGTCGGCGATGCGGCAGCCCAACGTCAAGGGCATCCGGGTGCAGTGCTCCGGGCGCCTCGGCGGCGCGGAGATGAGCCGTTCGGAGTTCTACCGCGAGGGCCGCGTGCCGCTGCACACCCTGCGCGCCGACATCGACTACGGCCTCTACGAAGCCAAGACCACCTTCGGCCGGATCGGTGTGAAGGTGTGGATCTACAAGGGCGACATCGTCGGCGGCAAGCGCGAATTGGCCGCCGCCGCACCGGCGGGCGCCGACCGCCCGCGCCGCGAGCGGCCCTCGGGCACCCGTCCGCGCCGCAGTGGCGCGTCGGGCACCACGGCGACCAGCACCGAGGCCGGCCGCGCTGCGGGCGCCGAGGAAACCCCCGCCCCCGAGGCCGCGGCGCCCGTCGAACCGCAGAGCACGGAGAGCTGAATTATGTTGATTCCCCGCAAAGTCAAACACCGCAAGCAGCACCATCCCCGCCAGCGCGGCATCGCCAGCGGCGGCACCCAGGTGAACTTCGGCGACTACGGCATCCAGGCGCTCGAGCACGCCTACGTCACCAACCGGCAGATCGAGTCCGCGCGTATCGCGATCAACCGCCACATCAAGCGTGGCGGCAAGGTGTGGATCAACGTCTTCCCCGACCGCCCGCTGACCAAGAAGCCCGCGGAGACCCGGATGGGTTCGGGTAAGGGTTCGCCGGAGTGGTGGATTGTCAACGTCAAGCCGGGCCGGATCCTGTTCGAGCTCAGTTACCCCAACGAGCAGACCGCCCGTGCGGCGCTCACCCGCGCGATCCACAAGCTGCCGATCAAGGCACGCATCGTTACCCGAGAGGATCAGTTCTGATGGCAGTGGGAATTTCGCCTGGCGAACTGCGTGAGCTCACCGACGACGAGCTGACCGAGCGCCTGCGCGAATCCAAGGAGGAGCTGTTCAACCTCCGCTTCCAGATGGCGACCGGGCAGCTCAACAACAACCGCCGGTTGCGGACCGTGCGCCACGAAATCGCGCGCGTCTACACCGTGCTGCGCGAACGAGAACTGGGCCTGGCTTCCGGGCCCGACGGTAAGGAATCGTGATGGCAGAATCCAAGACCGCGTCCAAGACCGCCGCAAAAAAGGCCCCGGCGAAAGCGGCGGCGAAGGCCGCTCCTAAGCGCGCCGCCGCACAGGACACCGCCTCGACGGACAAGGGTCCCAAGCACACACCGGCCGCCCCGAAGACCCGGGGCCGGCGCAAGACGCGCATCGGTTACGTGGTGAGCGACAAGATGCAGAAGACCATCGTGGTCGAGCTGGAAGACCGCATGCGGCACCCGCTGTACGGCAAGATCATCCGGACTACCAAGAAGGTCAAGGCGCACGACGAGAACAGCACCGCCGGTATCGGAGACCGGGTCGCGCTGATGGAGACGCGCCCGACCTCGGCGACCAAGCGCTGGCGGCTTGTCGAGATCTTGGAAAAGGCCAAGTAGCCCCGAAGCGACATCGAGCGTAACGCCACGGCGAAAAAAGATCGCGATCTTCGCAGTGGCGTTACGCTCGGCGCATGTCGACTGACTCCCGAGCCTTTCAGGGCAAAATCGAGCTGGATATTCGCGATTCGGAGCCGGACTGGGGTCCGTACGCCGCGCCGACCGCGCCACCGAACTCGCCGAACATCCTCTATCTGGTCTGGGACGACACCGGCATCGCGACCTGGGACTGCTTCGGCGGCCTGGTCGAGATGCCCGCCATGACGCGGATCGCCGAACGCGGGGTGCGCCTGTCCCAATTCCACACCACCGCGCTGTGCTCACCGACCCGTGCGTCGTTGCTGACCGGTCGCAACGCCACCACGGTGGGTATGGCCACCATCGAGGAATTCACCGACGGCTTCCCGAACTGCAACGGTCGCATTCCGCCCGACACCGCGCTGCTGTCCGAAGCGCTCGCCGAACGCGGCTACAACACCTACTGCGTCGGCAAGTGGCATCTGACGCCGCTCGAAGAGTCCAGCATGGCGTCGACCAAGCGGCACTGGCCGACCTCGCGCGGTTTCGAACGGTTCTACGGATTCCTGGGCGGCGAGACCGACCAGTGGTATCCCGACTTGGTGTACGACAACCACCCGGTGAATCCGCCCGGCACGCCGGAGGACGGCTATCACCTGTCGAAGGACATCGCCGACAAGACCATCGAGTTCATCCGCGACGCCAAGGTGATCGCGCCCGACAAACCGTGGTTCAGCTACGTGTGCCCCGGCGCCGGTCATGCGCCGCACCACGTCTTCAAGGAATGGGCCGACAAATACGCCGGCCGGTTCGACATGGGTTACGAGCGCTACCGCGAGATCGTGCTGGAAAAGCAGAAGTCGATGGGGATCGTGCCGCCGGACACCGAATTGTCGCCCGTCAACCCGTATTTGGACGTGACGGGACCCCAGGGCCAGGCGTGGCCGATGCAGGACACTGTGCGGCCGTGGGATTCGCTCAACGACGAGGAGAAAAAGCTGTTCAACCGGATGGCCGAAGTCTTCGCCGGTTTCCTCAGCTACACCGATGCCCAAATCGGCCGAATCCTGGACTATCTCGAGGAATCCGGCCAGCTGGACAACACCATCATCGTGGTGATCTCCGACAACGGCGCCAGCGGCGAGGGCGGTCCGAACGGGTCGGTCAATGAAGGCAAATTCTTCAACGGCTACATCGACACGGTCGAAGAGAGCATGAAGCTGTTCGACCACCTCGGCGGCCCGGAGACCTACAACCATTACCCGATCGGCTGGGCGATGGCGTTTAACACGCCCTACAAGCTCTTCAAGCGCTACGCCTCGCATGAAGGCGGGATCGCCGACACCGCGATCATCTCCTGGCCCAACGGCATTGCCGCACACGGCGAGGTCCGCGACACCTATGTCAACGTCTGCGATATCACGCCCACGGTCTACGACCTGTTGGACATGACACCGCCGGAGTTGGTCAAGGGCATCCCGCAGAAGCCGCTGGACGGCGTGAGCTTCAAAGCGGCCCTGGCCGATCCGAACGCCGATACCGGCAAGGAGACCCAGTTCTACGCCATGCTGGGTACCCGCGGGATCTGGCACCAGGGCTGGTTCGCCAACACGATCCACGCGGCGACACCGGCGGGGTGGTCGCATTTCGACGCCGACCGCTGGGAGCTGTTCCACATCGAGGCCGATCGCAGCCAATGCCACGACCTGGCCGCCGAGCAACCCGAGAAGCTGGAAGAGCTTAAGGCGCTGTGGTTTTCCGAGGCCGACAAGTACAACGGCCTTCCGCTGGCCGATCTGGACCTGATGGAAACGCTGACACGTTTCCGTCCGTACCTGGTCGGCGAGCGGACCAGCTACACCTACTATCCGAACTGCGCGGACGTCGGCATCGGCGCCGCCGCCGAGATCCGTGGCCGGTCGTTTGCCGTGCTGGCCGACGTGACCGTGGATACCACCGGCGCCGAAGGCGTTCTGTTCAAGCAGGGCGGCGCCCACGGCGGGCACGTGCTGTTCATCCAGGACGGTCGCCTGCACTACGTTTACAACTTCCTCGGCGAGAGGCAGCAGCTGGTTTCGTCGTCCGACCCGGTTCCGTTGGGCCGGCACGTGTTCGGCGTCGGCTATCTGCGGACCGGAACCGTGGCGAACAGCCACACTCCGCTCGGTGACCTCACGCTCTTCGTCGACGACAAGGAAGTCGGCACGCTCGCCGATGTGAGCACCCATCCCGGAACGTTCGGGCTGGCCGGTGCCGGCATCACCGTCGGGCGCAACGGCGGTTCCGGAGTCTCCAGTCGCTACAAGGCGCCGTTCGAGTTCACCGGTGGCACCATCAAGCAGGTCGACGTCGACCTGTCCGGCCGGCCGTACATCGACGTGGAAGCCGAAGTTGCGCTTGCGTTTTCGCGCGACTGAGCTGGGTATTGGCCTGCTCTGCCTGTGCGTGGGCGTGGCGGCCGGCTGCGAGCGGACCACCGGTGGTTCCGCCACCCCGGTGACATCCAGACCCCCCGATCCGGCCGAGCCGGTGCCGGGCGTCGAAGTCACCCTGCCCGACCACATCCCGCCCAACGCCGTCGCGTGCATGCCGCCACCGCCGACCAGCGGGAGCATGGCCAGGGCGGCGGTGGCGGATCCGGTGGCGCCGGTGATCGTCACACCGCTGCCGGACGGCTGGAACTCGACTACCGGCAGCGGCGACGTGGCGCTGACATCGACCGGCCCGGAAGGGATGTCGGTGAAGGTGACCATCACCCCGACGGACCTCGATCCCGGCGGAGCTTTCCTGCGCTACGCCACCGACCTGCGCACGGCCAAACCCGACGTCCGCCTCACCGTCGCACCGGCCCAGTTCTGCGGCTACAGCAGCCAGCTGCTGAACGGCACCATCGGGTCCGGCACAGCCTTCGCCGACCGCATCACCCACATCTGGACCAACACCAGGGCGTACCTGGTGGTCATCCATCTTGAAGGCCCCGCGGGAGCGCCCGGCTTCGATGCGGCGAAATCGACCGTGACGCAGCAGTTCGCGGTAGTAATCCCCTGAAAGTCCGTTTTCGTTGTGGGGCCGCTGCTAGCATCTGGCCCCGTGATGCCTCGATGACCGCCGGACCTCTGCCGCCGCCGGCGCCGCCCGGGGGGCGTGGCCGGCAGCTCGCGCTCGCGTTCGCGATCCTGGTGGCCGTCATCGTCGTCTATGTCCTTTCCCTGATCGCCGTACACCTGCTGGCCAAGTCGGCGCCCCCGCTGCCCGCGGTGGACCTGAGCAAGGTCGAGGCCGAGGACAGCGTCGTGCAGGTGCGCCTGGAGAAGCTGGATACCGTCGCCAACCGCTTGACGGTGAATGTTCTTGTCTATCCGAAGGATTCGCTGTACGACAAGAACTTCGGCGTGCTCACCACCGATGCCGCGGTACGGCTGTATCCGGAGAACGACCTGGGGGACCTGCAGTACCCGGTGGGCAAGGCGCCGGCGCAAGTCAGCACCACCATCGCCGCGCAGGGTGATCCCGGTAACTGGCCGTTCGACTCCTACAAGACGGAGGTCATCGCGGCCGACGTGTTCACCGGCTCCGGACCCAACCGTGAAAAGGCGCCCGCCCGTGTCGAAGCCACCGGGAAGCTCGACGGCTGGGACGCCACCGTTACCCGCGTGCACGACCCCGACGATGCCAACCCGAACGTGCAGGACAATGTGATCATCACGTTGCACCGGGCCAAGGGGCCGCTGATCTTCGACGTCGGCATCTGCCTGGTCCTTATCGCCCTGCCGGTGCTGGCGTTGTGGGTGGCCATTCCCGTGGCGTTGGGCCGGACGCCGTTCTTACCGCCGATGACGACCTGGTACGGCGCGATGCTGTTTGCGATTGTCCCGCTGCGCAATATCCTGCCCGGCAGCCCACCGTACGGTTCGTGGATCGACCAAGCCGTCGTGCTGTGGGTGTTGATCGGGCTGGTGGTCGCGATGGCACTCTTCCTGGTCGGTTGGTGGCGGCAACGGGAGCGAAGACAAAAGACCTGACCTACTGCGGGTTCGGGGCTCCGGTGATGGCGTCGACGGCGCCGGATACGCGTGCCTGGAAGTCGGGCGACAGCGGGATGTAACCGCTTTTGTTGAGGTCGATCTGGCCGGGGCCGATGGCCGCCTGCAGGAATGCCTTGACCGCCTGGGCCACGTCGGGGCTGGGGTACTTGGAGCAGACGATCTCGTACGTGGCCAAGACGATCGGGTAGACGTCGGGTTGGGCGGGGTTGTAGAACGACGAAAGGTCGAGGACGAGGTCGTTGCCGTTGCCGATGATCTTCGCGCCGGTGATGGTCTTGCCGACGGTGTCGGTGCCGATCCGGACCGGGCGCAAGGACCTACGGCTCGCCGGGGTCTTGATCTCGGCGGCGTAAAGCCCTTGCTGCAGCGCGAAAGACAACTCGTTGTAGCTGATCGCACCCTCGGTGGTTTTCACGGCCCCCGAGGTGCCGACGTTGCCCGCGGCGCCGGTGCCGACGCCGCCGTTGAACATCTTGCCGGCGCCCTTACTCCAGGCACCGCCCGACGCGGCCTGAAGGTAGGACTGGAAGTTGTCGGTGGTGCCGGACGCGTCGCTGCGGTAGATGACCCGGATGTCCTCCGCGGGCATGGATGCGTTGAGCGCCGTCAGGGCCGGGTCGTCCCAGCGCGTGATGGTGCCGTTGAAGATCTTGGCCAGCGTGGGAGCGTCGAGGACCAACGAGTCAACGGCGCTGAGGTTGTACGTGATGGCCAGCGGGCCGAAGACCACCGGCAGGTTCCAGGCGTCGGCGCCTCCGCATCGCTGCTTGGCGGCGGGGTATTGGTCGTCCGAGAGGGGTGTATCCGATCCACCGAAATCGGTTTTGCCGCTGAGGAATTCGCTGATTCCCGCGCCCGAGCCGTTGGCGGTGTAGTTGAGCGTTTGCCCGGCGCAGACCTTGGTGTAGGCCGCGACGAATCGGCTCATCGCGTGGGCCTGCGCGGTCGAGCCGCTGGCGGCCAGGGCCTGTTTGCCGCCGCAGTCCACCTTGGCCCCGGCGGCATAGGCCAGGGTTGCATGGGAGTTGCTGCAGCCGGCAAGGGCGATGGCACCAACCGCGAGCACGCTGACGGCGGCTGATCGCTTGTGCTTCACACACAGACATTTACCGCCAGTGAATTAACAGGCAAACCAACACCGAATGAACGGGTTCGCTGGGGGGCGAGCAGCCGTCCGGCGGTCGCCGGAAATTGCCTATTGATCGCGGAAATTTCGATTCTCCGCGCGGACCGCACCGGTTCGCTACCATCGAATCCTCGTGTGCTTGCCCGCCGGGCCACCGCAATCCCACGGAGGTGCTGACCGATGACCCATCAAGCCCCACCGGCACCCCCGCCCCCGACGCCTCCCACGCCGACGCCCGAGGCCGCGCCCGATGCTCCCGCCAAACGGGGGGGACGGCGCACGCTGTTGGTAATCGGCATCCTGGTGGCTTTCATCATCGTCTACGGCCTGTCGCTATTCGGCGTCCACTTGCTGTCCAAATCGGCGGCACCGATCAAGCCGCCGGACTTGAACGCCACCGGCGACACCGTCGTGCTGGTGCGTCTCGAAAAGCTGGAAACCGTCGCGAATCGCCTCACCGTGAAGGTGCTTGTGATCCCCGAGGATTCCATGTTCGACAAGCGCCTCGACGTCCTTAAGACCGACACCGCGGTGCGTATGGACCCCCCTAACGATCTCGGAGACCTCCAATACCCGGCGGGGAAGTCGCCGGCGCAGGTTGCCACCACGATCGAGGCGCATGGCGATCCGAACAACTGGCCGTTCGACTCCTACAGCACCGACACCCTGTCGGCGGAGGTGCTCGTTGGGCAGGGCGACGCCCGCCAGTACATACCCGCCCGGGTGGAAGTGACCGGGGCGTTGGACGGTTGGGACGTCAGCGTCCAGCGCGTGGGTGAAGCCAGCCAGGAGGCGGATCGCCCGGACAACGTCATCATCACGTTGCATCGCGCTAAGGGGCCGCTGATCTTCGACCTGGGCATTTGCCTTGTCCTGTTCGCCCTACCCACGCTGGCTTTTGCCGTGGCCATTCAAATCGCGCTGGGCAGACGGAAATTCGTGCCGCCCTTCGTGACGTGGTTCGCTGCCATGCTGTTCGCCGTGATCCCGATACGCAATTTCCTTCCGGGGTCTCCGCCTCCGGGCGCATGGATCGACCAGGTTCTGGTGATCTGGGTGCTGATGGCGCTCGTCGCGGCGATGGCCCTGTACATGTTCACCTGGTACCGGCAATCGGACTGAAGCGTTTCGCATAGCCAGCAGTCCTACCCTGAAGGGGTGCTCACCGAGCTGGTCGACCTCCCGGGCGGATCGTTCCGCATGGGGTCGACCAGCTTCTACCCCGAAGAGGCGCCGATCCACACCGTGACCGTCGCTGCATTCGCGGTGGAGCGGCACCCGGTGACCAACGCGCAATTCGCCGAATTCGTCGACGCCACAGGCTATGTGACGGTCGCCGAGCAACCGATCGATCCGACTCTGTACCCGGGTGCGGACCCGGCCGACCTGTGCCCGGGAGCGATGGTTTTCCGCCCGACGCCGGGCCCGGTCGATCTTCGCGACTGGCGGCAGTGGTGGGGCTGGGCGCCGGGTGCGACATGGCGTCATCCGTTCGGTCCCGACGGCCCGGACAGCACCGCCGACCGAGCCGACCATCCGGTGGTCCAGGTGGCCTATCCCGACGCCGCGGCCTACGCGCGATGGGCCGGGCGCCGGCTGCCGACCGAGGCCGAGTGGGAGTACGCTGCGCGCGGCGCAACCACGACGACCTACGCGTGGGGTGAGGAGGAGAAGCCCGGCGGCCGGCTGATGGCCAACACCTGGCAGGGCAGCTTCCCGTATCGCAACGACGGTGCGCTCGGCTGGACGGGGACGTCGCCGGTGGGGACGTTCCCCCCCAACGGTTTTGGCCTCGTCGACATGATCGGCAATGTCTGGGAGTGGACCGCCACCGAGTTTTCCGCGCACCACCGGCTCGACCAACCTCCGAAGGCCTGCTGCGCACCCGCGGGACCCGCCGACCCGGCCGTCAGCCAGACGTTGAAGGGCGGGTCGCACCTGTGCGCTCCGGAGTATTGCCATCGCTACCGTCCCGCCGCGCGGTCGCCGCAGTCACAGGACACCGCGACGACCCATATTGGGTTTCGCTGCGTGGCCAATCCGGTGTCCGGCTAGCAACGTCGTGGCCCGTCGCCGGTCGCGCCCGGCTCGGGTCGCCCGTCCGCCAGGTGAACGGTGGATGTCGGGAGGATGACGGAACCGCCATATGCGGACCGACATGCGATTTCGCCGCGCGGGCGGCGCGACCGTTCGCTAGCATCTGAGGCCGTGGCGTCCCGACGAACTGGATCGCTCCGGCCACTTCCAGACCGGCCCCAGCAACGATGACCACGCAAGCGCGGCCGGCACCGCCCGCGGTCCCGTCGACGGCGCCGTCGGGCAACGGGAAGCCACCGCAGAAGCCGAAACCGTCGAAACCCCGCATCGCGATCGGTTTTGGTGTCCTGGTGACGGTCATTGCCGCCTACGCCCTGTCGCTGCTGGGCGTTCACTGGCTGGAAAGGTCGGAGGGCCCGCTGCCGCCGCTGGATCTAAGCCAGGGCGGGGGCGACGCGACCATCGTGCAGCTGCGCGTCGAGGAGCTGAAGCCCGTCGCACACCGTCTCTCGGTGAATGTGCTTGTGTATCCCGGGGTTTCGGCGTACGACAACCGCTACGACGTGCTGGGCACCGATGTCGCCGTGCGTCTGTATCCGACCAGCGACCTCGGGGACCTGCATTACCCGAAGGGAAAGGCGCCCGCACAACTGAGCACCACCGTCGAGGCGCGCGGTGATCCCGGCAACTGGCCGTTCGACTCGTACCAGACCGAGCCGATCTCGGCCGATGCGTTCGTCGGAGCGGGCGACAACCCCAAGAAAGTGCCCGCCCGCGTCGAAGTGACGGGGGAGCTGGACGGTTGGGACATCAGCGTCCACCGCGTCCACGACCCCGCCGCGCTGCCGACCTCTCGCGCCAGCGACAACGGGAACGTCGTCGTCACCCTGCGAAGGGCCAAGGGGCCGTTGATCTTTGACTTAGGCATCTGCTTGGTGTTGATCAGCCTGCCTACCCTGGCGCTGTTGGTGGCCATTCCGATGGCCCTGGGCAGGAGAAAATTCCTGCCGCCGTTCGCGACGTGGTATGCCGCGAACCTGTTCGCCATCGTCCCGCTGCGCAACATCCTCCCCGGCGCCCCACCGCCGGGCTCGTGGATCGACCAAGCCATCGTGCAGTGGGTGCTGATCGCCTTGGTGACGGCGATGAGTCTGTACATCTTCGCCTGGGTCCGGCAAGGAGATTGATTTTCGCTTGCGCCGGTGTCGGTGCTGTTAAATGCTTGTAAGGGCATAGTTCTACGCGCTGCCAGCAAACAGCACCGTTGATAGCGTTTTACTTCGTGTCGGTGCTCAGAGACTTAGCTGCTGCCGCGGATGATCCGCCAGCCGAGGCAGCGCCGAAGTTCCTCGCGCCGGGAACCGTGGCGCCCGCTACGGGCCCCACCAATGGCAGTCAAGCTCCGCCGGCCCCGCGACCCACTGCGACCCAGCAACAGGCACCGTCGCAGTCCGAGAAAACGGCTCATAAACCGCGACGACGACACCTCGTGCTCGATGTCTCCATCATCGTGGGCGTCGTGGTCGTCTACGTCCTATCCCTGCTCGGCTATCACTGGTTGGCCAGCGCCCCCGGTCCGTTGCCCGACCCGGACGTGAGCACCACCGACAACACCGTGGTGTTGGTGCGCTTGGAGAAGTTGGACACCATCGCAAAGCGCGTCGACGTCAAGGTAGAGGTGCTGCCGGACGATTCGATGGTCGACCATCGCCTCAACGTATTGAACACCGACATGTCCGTGCGTTTCCTCCCGCACAACGACCTGGGAGACCTGCAATTCCCGGCCGGCAAGTCGCCGGCGCGGGTCACCACCACCATCGAGGTGCACGGCGACCCCGGTGACTGGCCTTTCGACTCATACCGGACCGATACCATCCAAGCGGACGTTCTCGTCGGAAGTGGCGAGAACCGTCAGTACATACCCGCCCGGGTCGAAGTGACCGGATCGCTGGAGGGCTGGAATATCTCGGCCAGTCGAGTCGGGCGGGATAGCCACGACTCGGATCGCCCGGACAACGTCGTCGTGACGGTGAAGCGGGCCAAGGGTCCGCTGGTCTTCGACCTCGGTATCTGCCTGGTGCTCATCACGCTGCCGACGTTGGCGCTGTTCGTGGCCATTCAGATGCTTACCGGCAGAAGACAATTCTTGCCGCCCTTTTCCACTTGGTACGCGGCGATGCTGTTTGCGGTCGTGCCGTTGCGAAACATCCTGCCCGGCACCCCGCCTGCTGGTTCGTGGGTCGACCAAGCCGTTGTGATCTGGGTGCTGATCGCGCTGGCCACGGCGCTGGTGCTGTACATCGCCGCCTGGTACCGGCACTCGAGCTAGGGCGGTTGTCGTAAGGACGTGCCATACTCGAACACATGTTCGATGAACGGCTGCACGAGTACTGGCAGCCCCCGCAAACCGAGGGCTCGCGGGCGCTGGTGGACCGCATGTGCGCGTCGTGGCGAGCCGAGGCCCAGGCGGCCGCGGCTCGGCTGGACGCGATTGGCGAACTGTTCGAGATGCGGCGGGCCCAGCGCGGCGAGCGGCCCGACTGGGCAGTGGACACGTGGGCCGCGGTGGGGGCCGAAGTGGCCGCGGCGTTTCGGATCAGCCTGGCGCTGGCCGGCAGCTTCATGCGGTACGCGCTGGCGATGCGCGAGCGACTACCGGAGGTGGCAGCGGTTTTTCGCGCCGGCGACATCGACTATCGGATGTTCCAGACACTGATGTATCGCACCGATCTGATCACCGACGCCGACGTGCTGGCGGCGGTGGACGCGACCCTGGCCGCCAATGTGGTGCGGTGGCCGTCGATGACCCAGGGCCGATTGGCCGGGCAGGTCGACAAGATCGTCGCCAGGGCCGACGCGGATGCGGTGCGCCAGCGCCGAAAGAGCCAGGGCGACCGCGAGATCTGGATCGGCGATCGGGTCGCGGACGGAGTCTCGGAGATCCATGGCAGCATGCTGACCCCAGATGCGCACGCGCTGGACCAGCGGTTGAACGCGTTGGCCGCCACGGTATGCGAGCATGACCCGCGCAGCCAGCAGCAGCGCCGCTCCGATGCCCTCGGGGCGCTGGCCGTCGGGGCCGACCGGCTGGGATGCCGATGCGGGCGGCCTGATTGCGCCGCCGGAAAACGCCGGCCGGCCTCGCCGGTGGTGATCCACGTGATCGCCGAGCAGGCCACCCTCGACGGCCGCGGTAGCGCCCCGGGCTCGGAGCTGGGCGCCGACGTGCTGATTCCACCCGAGCTGGTGGCCGAACTAGCCAAGTCGGCCAAGCTGATGCCGCTCATCCACCCCAGCGATGCCCCACCCGAAAATGGTTATGTGCCCTCGGCCGCGCTGGCCGATTTCGTTCGGTGCCGGGACCTGACGTGCCGCTGGCCCGGCTGTGACCAAGCGGCCGTCGACTGCGATGTGGACCACACCATCCCCTATAGCCAGGGCGGGCCCACCCACGCGAGCAACCTCAAGTGCTATTGCCGCACCCATCATCTGGTTAAGACGTTTTTCGGCTGGACCGAACAGCAGCTGCCCGATGGCACGCTGATTTTGACCTCGCCCGCCGGCCGGACATATGTCACCACCCCGGGCAGCGCGCTGCTGTTCCCCAGCCTGTGTCGCTCGATGGGTGGCATGCCCGCCGCCGAGGTCGACGTGCCCCAGGATTACTGCGCCGAGCGCACCGCGATGATGCCCAAGCGGCGGCGCACCCGCGCCCAGAACCGCGCAAGCGCCGTCGCCATCGAACGCAACCACAACCGCCGGGCCCGCCTGGAGCGCCAGGCGCTGCTGGCCGGACCCGCCCCACCCCCGGAAGACGACGAACCGCCACCGTTCTAGGTGGAGGATGTTCCCATGCCCGCGCCGCTGCCGCCGCTCGCCGAGGAGGATCACGTCTGCGACGTCTGTGGGATCGCATTCGCCGAGACCCGGATCGACGACGCGGTCGGCGTCATCGCCGGCATACCGGACGCGGCGCGCGATGCCGTGCGCGCGATACCGGCGGAGGTTCGCCGGGTTCGGCCCAGTCCCGAGGTGTGGTCGGCCGCCGAGTACCTCTGCCACCTGCGCGACGTCTACGTCGCCTTCACCATCCGGCTTTACCGCGTCCGCACCGAGGACAAGCCCGCCCTGGAGCCGATGTTCAACGATTTGCGGGCCCGCCGTTTCCGGTACAACGAGTGCGACATCGAAGCCACGCTCGAGGAGCTGGCGAGGGCGGCGGCGGGTTTCCGCGACGAAATCGCGCGGGTGCGCGACGACGGCTGGGACCGCGCGGCCACCCGTTTGCCGGGGGAGGTACGCACCGCGCGGTGGCTGGTGCGCCAGGCGATGCACGAAGGCGTTCACCACCTCGGCGACATCCGCAGAATCGGCGAAATCGCCCGCTGACGGCAATTCGCCGACAATTTGGCTCTGAGCTGGCCGTCCCCTAGACTCTAGGGGTTGCCTTGGGCAGACCTCGGCCGGTGCGAATCGGCCCCGCGTGCCCTTCGGCCACACAGACCGCGCACGTCAGGTTTTGGGTTTCCCCTGCCGTGCACACGCAACCAGGTCAGGAGATCGAGTGATTCAGCAGGAATCGCGGCTGAAGGTCGCCGATAACACCGGCGCCAAGGAGATCTTGTGCATCCGGGTGCTCGGCGGTTCGTCGCGACGCTACGCCGGCATCGGCGATGTCATCGTTGCCACCGTCAAGGACGCCATTCCGGGTGGCAACGTCAAACGAGGTGAGGTCGTCAAAGCCGTCGTGGTGCGCACCGTCAAGGAGCGCAGGCGTCCCGACGGCAGTTACATCAAGTTCGACGAGAACGCCGCGGTGATCATCAAGCCCGACAACGACCCGCGCGGGACGCGTATCTTCGGCCCGGTCGGCCGCGAACTGCGCGAGAAGCGATTCATGAAGATCATCTCGCTGGCCCCGGAGGTGCTGTAGATGAAGGTCAAAAAGGACGACACCGTCCTGGTGATCGCCGGTAAGGACAAGGGCGCCAAGGGCAAGGTGCTCAAGGTCTATCCGGAACGCGGCCGGGTGTTGGTCGAGGGCGTCAACCGGATCAAGAAGCACACCGCGGTTTCCACCACTCAGCGCGGGGCCCGGTCGGGCGGCATCGTCACCCAGGAAGCCCCGATCCACGTTTCCAACGTGATGGTGGTCGACTCGGATGGCAAGCCCGCCCGCGTCGGCTACCGGCTCGACGAGGAAACCGGCAAGCGGGTCCGCATTTCCAAGCGCAACGGCAAGGACATCTGATGACAACCGCTGAGAAGGTGCAGCCACGCCTGAAAGAGCGCTACCGCAACGAGATTCGGGATGCGTTGCACAAGCAGTTCGGCTACGGCAACGTCATGCAGATCCCGACGGTGACGAAGGTCGTCGTCAACATGGGGGTCGGTGACGCGGCCCGAGACGCCAAGCTGATCAACGGCGCGGTCAACGACCTTGCGCTGATCACCGGGCAACGCCCCGAGATTCGCAAGGCACGCAAGTCGATCGCCCAGTTCAAGCTGCGCGAGGGCATGCCGATCGGCGTGCGGGTTACCTTGCGTGGCGACCGGATGTGGGAGTTCCTGGACCGCCTCACGTCAATCGCGCTGCCACGAATTCGTGACTTCCGCGGGCTTTCGCCCAAGCAGTTCGACGGCGTCGGCAACTACACCTTCGGGCTGGCCGAGCAGTCGGTGTTCCACGAGATCGACGTGGACAAGATCGACCGGGTCCGCGGCATGGACATCAACGTCGTCACCTCGGCGACAAACGACGACGAAGGACGAGCGCTGTTGCGGGCCCTCGGCTTTCCGTTCAAGGAGAACTGACTAGATGGCTAAGAAGGCACTGGTTAACAAGGCCGCGCGCAAGCCGAAGTTCGCGGTGCGCGGCTACACCCGCTGCAGCAAGTGCGGCCGTCCGCGCGCGGTGTTCCGCAAGTTCGGGCTCTGCAGGATTTGCCTGCGCGAGATGGCGCACGCGGGTGAGTTGCCCGGCGTGCAGAAGAGCAGCTGGTGACGGGACATAGGACGCAACTATGACGATGACCGACCCGATCGCGGACTTCTTGACACGTCTGCGCAACGCCAATTCGGCGTATCACGACGAGGTGAGCTTGCCGCACTCGAAGATCAAGGCCAACATCGCCCAGATCCTCAAGAGCGAGGGCTACATCAGCGACTACCGGACCGAGGATGCTCGGGTCGGCAAGTCGCTGGTCATCCAGCTCAAGTACGGGCCGAGCCGCGAACGCAGCATCGCCGGTTTGCGCCGGGTGTCCAAGCCTGGCCTGCGGGTGTACGCGAAATCCACCAATCTGCCGCGGGTGCTCGGCGGCCTGGGCGTGGCGATCATCTCGACCTCCTCGGGCCTGCTGACCGACCGTCAGGCAGCCAGACAGGGCGTGGGCGGCGAAGTCCTCGCGTACGTGTGGTGAGGGGTTGAGGAAAAGCCATGTCGCGCATTGGTAAGCAGCCGATTCCGGTCCCCTCCGGAGTCGACGTCACGATCGAAGGCCAGAACGTCTCGGTGAAGGGACCCAAGGGCACCCTGGATCTGAAGGTCGCCGAGCCGATCGCCGTGTCGCGCAACGACGACGGTGCCATCGTGGTCACCCGTCCCGACGACGAGCGGCGCAACCGCTCCCTGCACGGCTTGTCCCGCACCCTGGTCTCCAACCTGGTCACTGGTGTCACCGAGGGTTACACCACCAAGATGGAGATCTTCGGTGTCGGTTATCGGGTGCAGCTCAAGGGTTCCAACCTCGAGTTCGCGCTGGGATACAGCCATCCCGTGGTGATCGAGGCCCCCGAGGGCATCACGTTCGCGGTGCAGTCGCCGACGAAATTCACGATCACCGGGATCGACAAGCAAAAGGTCGGCCAGATTTCGGCGAATATCCGCCGCCTGCGCCGCCCCGACCCCTACAAGGGCAAGGGCGTGCGCTACGAGGGCGAGCAGATCCGCCGCAAGGTCGGAAAGACAGGTAAGTAGCCATGGCGAAATCACAAGCTGCCGCCGTGCGAAAGTCGGTGGGGCAGAGCGTGTCCGAAGCGCGGCGGATCTCGCGGGTGCGTAGGCACGCGCGCCTGCGCAAGAAGATCTCGGGCACCGGCGAGCGCCCGCGGCTGGTCGTGCACCGGTCCGCGCGGCACATTCACGTGCAATTGGTCAACGACGAAAACGGCACCACGCTGGCCGCCGCGTCGTCGATCGAGGCCGATGTGCGCGGCGTGGACGGTGACAAGAAAGCCCACAGCGTGCGGGTCGGTCAACTGATCGCCGAGCGCGCCAAGGCCGCCGGCATCGAGAGCGCGGTGTTCGACCGCGGCGGCTACACCTACGGCGGACGGATCGCGGCGCTGGCCGATGCCGCACGCGAGAACGGATTGAGTTTCTGATGACAACTGGAAGGACCGCATAATGGCGGAGCAGCCGGTCGGCGGGCAAGGCGCCCCAGAGGGCCGCGACGCGCGCGGTGACGGCCGCGATTCCCGTGGCAGGCGCGACGGCGGCGGCCGCGGCCGCGACCGTGACGGCGACAAGAGCAATTACCTGGAACGGGTCGTCGCCATCAACCGCGTCTCCAAGGTGGTCAAGGGTGGTCGGCGATTCAGCTTCACCGCCCTGGTCATCGTGGGTGACGGCAACGGGATGGTCGGCGTCGGTTACGGCAAGGCCAAGGAAGTCCCGGCCGCGATCGCCAAGGGTGTGGAAGAGGCACGCAAGGGCTTCTTCCGGGTTCCGTTGATCGGCGGCACCATCACTCACCCGGTCCAGGGTGAGGCGGCCGCCGGCGTGGTGCTGTTGCGCCCCGCCAGTCCGGGTACCGGTGTGATCGCCGGCGGCGCGGCCCGCGCGGTGCTGGAATGTGCTGGGGTGCGCGACATCCTGGCCAAATCGTTGGGTAGCGACAACGCGATCAACGTGGTGCACGCCACCGTCGCCGCACTCAAGCTGCTGCAGCGTCCCGAAGAGGTGGCCGCCCGCCGCGGACTGCCGATCGAGGACGTCGCCCCGGCCGGGATGCTCAAGGCGCGACGGGAGAGCGAGGCGCTGGCGAGTGCGACCGCGGCCCGGGAGGCGCAGCCATGAGTCAGCTGAAGATCACCCAGGTGCGCAGCACCATCGGGACGCGCTGGAAGCAGCGCGAGAGCCTGCGCACGCTGGGACTGCACCGGATTCGCCATTCGGTGGTCCGCGAAGACAACCCGCAGACGCGCGGCCTGATCGCGGTCGTGAGCCACCTCGTCGAGGTGGAGCCGGCCGAGGCGGGCGCCGGAGGTAAGACCAAATGACACTCAAGCTGCATGACCTACGGCCCGCGCCCGGGTCGAAAACCGCCCGCACCCGCGTGGGTCGCGGTGAGGGCTCCAAGGGCAAGACCGCGGGCCGTGGCACCAAGGGCACCAAGGCCCGCAAGCAGGTGCCGGCGACCTTCGAGGGCGGGCAGATGCCGATCCACATGCGGCTGCCCAAGCTGAAGGGGTTCCGTAACCGGTTCCGCACCGAATACGAGATTGTCAACGTCGGGGACATCAATCGGCTGTTCCCCAAGGGCGGTGCGGTCGGTGTGGACGACCTGGTGGCCAAGGGCGCGGTTCGCAAGAACGCGTTGGTCAAGGTTCTCGGCGACGGCAAGCTGACCGTGAAGGTCGACCTGTCCGCGCACAAGTTCAGCGGCAGCGCACGCGAGAAAATCACCGCCGCAGGCGGTTCGGTCACCGAGCTGTAGTCAGCGCAGCTGCGGAATCACCTCCGCGGCAAGGCGTTCCATCTGCGCGCCGTTCTCCGCGACATCGGTGGCGACGGGGTTGAGTAGCAGCATCTCCGCCCCGGCGTCGATCACCTCGCGCAGTCCGCGTGCCACGTCGTCGGGGGTGCCCGACACCGGAACCGCGTCGATGCCGGACATTTCGCCGTAGATGCGGCGCAGCCCGGCGAGCACCCGTTCACGCGCCCGCGCGGCATCGTCGTCGATCATCAGATAGACCCGTTTGCCGATGGTGAAGCGCGCCGGGTCTTTATGTTGTTCGTCGAGTTCGCGGCGCAGGATGCCGACGGCTTCGGCGAACGCTTCGGTGGTCGAGGAGCCCGCACCCAAAAACGAGTCGCCGTGGCGCACGGCCCGGGCCAGCGCCTTGGGAGCGAGGCCGCCGAACCAGATCGGCGGGTGCGGCCGCTGCACCGGCTTGGGCTGGATGGGAAGGTCGTCGACGTCACGGAACCGGCCGTGGAAGCTCACCCGGGGCTCGTCGGACCAGGCCGCCTTCATCAGGTCCAGGCCCTCGGTGAAATAGCTTATGTAGGTTGACTTCTCGACGCCGAACGCGGCGAACCTGCGAAATCCGCCGCCGGGTGCGACGCCGACGTCGAGGCGGCCGTGGCTGAGCCGGTCCACGGCGGTCACGGCCGAGGCCAACTGAAGCGGATCATGCAGCGAGGACACCAGCACCGCGACCCCGAGGCGCAGTCGCTCGGTGCAGGCCGCGCAGTACGCGAGCAGCTCCAGCGGCGCCAGCAGCGGTGCATCGCCGATGATCTGCTCGAGCACCCAGCCTCCCTCGAACCCGAGTTCCTCCGCGCGCGCGAGATACAAGCGCAGCCCGGCGTCATCGAAGCCGTCGAAGTCGAATTGGGGGATGGCGATCGAGAACCTCACCCCACCACCGTACGGCGGCCGATCGGTAGGCTGCGATCATGTTCGGCTTCCTGCCTTCGCTTCCCGGCATCGCACGGTGGGGGGACGAGGTGCGTGCCGTGGCCGGCCGCATCGATACCGCGCGCCACCACGGCGTGCCCAATGGCTGCGTTCTCGAATTGAACTTGCGCACGGTGCCGCCGGAAAGCTCGGGCTTCGACCCGCTGGCGTTCATCACCGGGGGCGGCCGGCCGATGGCGCTGCGTGACGCCGTCGCCGCGATCCATCGGGCCGCCGCGGACTCGCGGGTCGCCGGGCTGATTGCCCGCGTGCAGCTTGCTGCGGCGCCGCCGGCGGCGGTTCAGGAGCTGCGGGAAGCCGTCGCGGCCTTCACCGCCCGCAAGCCGTCACTGGCGTGGGCCGAGACCTATCCGGGGACGCTGTCGTACTACCTGGCTTCGGCATTCGGCGAAGTGTGGATGCAGCCGTCGGGCAGCGTCGGCCTGGTCGGCTTCGCCAGCAGCGTTACCTTCCTGCGGGACGCGCTCGACAAGGCCGGCATCGAAGCCGAGTTCGTCGCGCGCGGCGAATACAAGTCGGCGATCAACCGATACACCGAGGGCGGGTTCACCGAGGCTCACCGCGAAGCCGTCACCCGGATGCTCGAAAGCCTGCAGGACCAGGTGTGGCAGGGGGTCGCCGAATCACGCAGCATCGATTCGGGTGCGCTCGACGCCCTGGCCGACCGGGCCCCGCTATTACACGATGACGCCGTCGCCTCCGGTCTGGTCGACCGGATCGGCTTCCGCGACGAGGCCTACGCGCGGATAGCGGAACTGATTGGTGTGGAAGGCATTTCGCCGGAATCCATCGACTCCGATGAGAACGCTCCGCCGCGGCTCTACCTGTCGCGGTACGCCGGCGCGGCCCAGTCCAGGTTGGCCCCGGCCTTGCCGCCGATTCCCGGCCGCCGTCCCAAACCCACGCTCGCCCTGGTCACCGTCGCGGGCCATATCGTCGACGGGCGCGGCGGGCCCCAATTCCTGCCCTTCGGCGCCGCGGCCGTCGGCGGCGACACCATCGCGGCGGCACTGCGCGAGGCGGCCGCCAACGACGCGGTGTCCGCGATCGTGCTGCGAGTGGACAGCCCGGGCGGCTCACTCTTCGCCTCGGAGACCGTCTGGCGCGAGGTGGCACGGGCCCGCGCACGCGGCAAACCGGTGGTGGCGTCCATGGCCTCGGTCGCCGCGTCCGGCGGCTACTACATCTCGATGGGCGCCGACGCGATCGTGGCCAGTCCCGGCACGATCACCGGGTCCATCGGTGTGTACAGCGGAAAGTTCGTTGTTCGCGATCTGAAGGGACGGCTGGGGGTGGCCTCGGATACCGTGCGCACCAACGCAAATGCCGATGCCTGGTCGATCGACGCGCCGTTCACGCCGCAGCAGCGGGCCCATCAGGAGGCCCAGGCCGACGTGGTCTACGCCAACTTCGTGGAGCGGGTGGCGCAGGGGCGCAAGCTGAGCGCCGAAGCCGTGGATGCCGTCGCACGAGGGCGGGTGTGGACGGGTGCCGACGCCTTGGAGCGCGGTCTGGTCGACGAACTCGGCGGCCTGCGAACCGCCATGCGCCGGGCCAAGGTCCTGGCCGGCCTGGACGAGGACACCGACGTCCATATCGTCAGCTACCCGGGCTCGTCGCTGCTGGACTTCGTGCGACCCCGCGCGTCGTCGCAACCGGCCGCGGCGTCGCTGCCCGACGCGCTGGGCGCACTGCTGGGCCGGTCGGTTGCCGGCATACTCGAGGACGCCGGGCGGACGATGACTGGCACCCACGTGCTGTGGCCAGGGGAGTGGCGCTTCTAGCCGATGAGGCCGCCGCTGATGAAGATGATTTCGCCGAGCGGGTCGTCGTTTTCGGGAGGGGGGACGTCGATGCCGTTGCGCTGGAACAGTTCGGTGCGCGTCACGCCCTCGACGTCCCACCCCGACGTCCGCAGATAGTCGACGACATGGTTGCGTTGGCCGGTATACACCAGCGACCCCATGTCGATGTCCACGCCGTGATCCCGGAAGGAACCGGACATCTCCCGGGCCCGCTCGACATCGAAATCGATGATGCCCGGCACGAATTCGGTGGCGACAGTGCTCCCGGGCGCGCTGAGCGCCGTGATGTTGTCGAACAACTGGTCCTGGGCCTCCGGCGGCAGGTAGATCAGCAGGCCTTCCGCCAACCAGGCCGTCGGCGCGGTGGTGTCCAGCCCGGCCGCCCGGAGCGCCGCCGGCCAGTCACCGCGCAGGTCGATGGCGACGGTGTGCCGGGTGGCGGTGGGCTGGGCCCCGATGCCGGCCAATGTGGTGGTCTTGAACTCGATCACCTGGGGCTGGTCGATCTCGTAGACGACCGTGCCGCCGGGCCACGGCAGCCGGAAGGCGCGCGAGTCCAATCCGGACGCCAGGATCACCACCTGACGAACGCCTGCGGCGGTGGCGGCGAGGAAGTAGTCGTCGAAGTACTTGGTGCGCACCGCCATTCCGTCGATCATCGCCTGCATGCGCACCGGCGAGGCGTTTTCGATCGCGTCGAAGTCGAGCTCACCGTCCATCATCTTGGTGAACAAATCCACCCCCACCGCGCGCACCAGTGGTTCGGCGAACGGGTCGTTGATCAAACCGCGCGGATCCTTCGTCGCCATGGCGCGGCCGGCCGCGACCATCGTCGCGGTCACGCCCACGCTGGACGCCAGATCCCAGTGGTCGTCATGAGAGCGTGGCACGACGTAACCCTACTGCAGCGTCGCGGCCACGTAGCTCAAGTCACCGAACGCGGCGGCCATCGCGTCCTCAGGGAACTCAAACCCGTTGCGGGCATACAATTCCCGGGCGGGATGGGCAATCACCTGCCAGCCGTGCGTTGTCAGGTAGTCGACGACGACGTTGCGCTCGCCGCGGTAGAACAGGTCGGCCGCGTTGAGGTTGAAACCGAAGCGCTGCCACCGCTCGGAGATACGCTGCAACCGCTCGTCGGTAAACGCGTTCGGGTCGGGTACGTGTTCGGTGGCCAGCCGGCTGCCCGGCGCGCTCAGCGCGGTGATGCTGTCGAACAGTCGATCCTGGGCCTCCGGGGGCAGATAGGGCAACAGACCTTCGGCGCTCCACGCGGTCGGCTGCCCGACGTCAAAGCCGCTCTCCCGCAACGCCGCCGGCCAGTCGTCGCGCAGGTCGATGCTGACGGTGCGGCGTTCGGCGGTCGGGTCGGCGCCGAGGCCGGCCAGCGTGTCGGTCTTGAAGGCGATGACCTGCGGCTGGTCGATCTCGTAGACCACCGTGCCCGCCGGCCACGGCAGTCGGTAGGCCCTGGTGTCCAGCCCGGACGCCAGGATCACCGCCTGCCGCACACCGTCTTTGGTGGCGCCGATGAAGAAGTCGTCGAAAAACCTGGTGCGCACCGCGATCTGCTCGCGCCGCGCCTTGCGGTTGAACAGCGGGTCGTCCTCAAAATCGAGCTCGCCGTCGATGATGCGGACGAAGGGGTCCAACCCCACGGCGCGGACCAGGGGGTCGGCCAGTGGATCGTCGAGCAGCGCATCGGGTCCCTGCGACGCCACGGCGCGCGACGCGGCGACCATGGTCGCGGTCGCTCCCACGCTCTGCGCAGGTCCCCAGGTGTCGCCGTCGCTGCGTCCCGAGTCGACCGTCATTTCAGGTACCCGCTCACGTAAACCATGTCGCCCATGCGCGTGTCGTCGTCCTCGAAGGGTGGAAGTCCGTTGTCCGCGAACAGCTCTCGAATGGTGATTCCGTTCAGTGCCCAGCCGCGATCGGCCAGATAGGGAGCCGCTTGGTTGCGTTCACCGAAGTAGACCAGCCCCGCCATGTCGAGATCGAAGCCGTGCGCACGCCAGCGCTCGGCGATGCGTTGCATCCGTTCCTTCAACTTGTCCTCGTCACCGGGCTGCGGGTTGGGCGCGCTCTCGGTGGCGAACCGGCTTCCGGGCGCGCTGAGTTCGGTGATGGTGTCCAGCAGGCGGTCCTGCGCCTCCGGCGGCAGGTAGCCAAGCAGACCCTCGGCGCTCCACGCGGTCGGCCGGGCCGGGTCGAATCCGGCGGCGCGCAGTGCGGCGGGCCAGTCGTCGCGCAGATCGACCCCGACCGTTCGCCGCTCGGCGGTGGGCGCGGCCCCCAATTCGGCCAGCGTGCGGGTCTTGAATTCGATGACCTGCGGCTGGTCGACTTCGTAGACGATGGTTCCGGCCGGCCACTGCAGTCGGTACGCGCGGGAATCCAGGCCCGACGCCAGGATCACGACCTGCTCGATGCCCGCGTTCGTCGCGTCGATGAAGAACTCGTCGAAGAACTTGGTGCGCACCGCCATGTTGTCGGCCATCCGCGACATGGCCCCGGGGGACCCCGCGGATTCCGCGGTGCCGTCGTGCACGTCGTTCAGATCGTCGGGACTCACCTCACCGGTCGCCAGCCTGGTGAGAAGGTCGACGCCGACCGCTCTGACCAGCGGCTCCGCGTAGGGGTCGTCGATCAGCGGGCGGTCGTCCCGGCTCGCCACCGCCCGCGCCGCCGCGACCATCGTCGCGGTCACGCCGACGCTGGACGCCAGGTCCCAGGTGTCACCCTCATACCTCGTGGAAGTCATCTTCTCCCCCTACCCGGATGTAGTCAGTCTAATATTTAGCCAATATAACAAGCGTCAACCACTGTACGCCTATTCCATTTCGCGGCAACCTTGACTGATGGCATACGCGGCAGCGGGTAAACGGGTGCTCATCACCGGCGCGTCGTCGGGTCTGGGGGCGGCCCTGGCGCGACAGCTCGCGGCCCGCGAAGCGGTGGTGGGACTGATCGCCCGAAGGCGCGCTCGCCTCGACGAGGTGCTGGCCGACTGCCGGCGGAGCACGCCGGACTCGGCGATGTGGGTGGCCGACCTGGCCGACACCGCCGCCCTGCGCGCCCTGGCGCTGCGTGCGTGGGACGACCTCGGCGGCATCGACGTGCTGATCAACAACGCCGCGATGCCGAAGCGTCGGCCCGTCACCGACCTGGATCCGGACGAGGTGGAGAACGTCATGCGGACCAACTTCTTCGCGCCGATGCGCCTGACGCTGGCGCTGCTGCCGCGGATGCTGGCGCGCGGCTCGGGCCTGATCGTCAACGTGTCCAGCGTCGGCGGCCGGCTCGGCATCATTCACGAAACCGCTTATTGTGCAAGCAAATTCGCGTTGTGCGGCTGGAGCGAGGCGATGGCCGTGGACCTACACGGCACCGGGGTCTCGGTGAAGCTCATCGAGCCCGGGCCGGTCGACACCGAGATCTGGGATCAGCCGGGCAGCGAGGAGCCGCTCTACCAGGGGCCCAAGGTGCCCGCCGACGAGGTGGCCGAAGGGATCATCGACGCCCTGGGCAGCGACACGTTCGAGCACTACGTGCCGGACATGAAGGCCGTGGTGGACGCCAAGAACGCCGACCTCGATGCGTTCATAGCGGGCACGGCCGCGATGGCGCCGCGGTGAAGGCGCTCGTCTACGGCGTCCCGCCGGAGCCGTCGCCGGGACCCGACGACGCACTGACCCACAGCCCGGTCGCACTGCAGGAAGTCGCGGATCCGCAATTGCCGCATCAGGATTGGGTGCTCACCCGCCCCCGCCTGACCGGCATCTGCGGCTCGGATTCCAAGCAGATCCTGATGGACTTCGGCGAGGACGATGTCGACAACGCCATGGCCGCGTTCTGTTCCTTCCCCCAAGTCATGGGCCACGAGGTGGTCGCCGACGTGGTCGCCTTGGGGCCCAAGGCACGCGGGCTGGAGATCGGGCAGCGGGTCGTGCTGAACCCGTGGCTGTCCTGCGGGCCGCGCGGCATCGAACCGCCTTGCCCCGCTTGCGAAAGCGGCGACTACAGCCTGTGCTGGAGCTTCACCGACGGCGACATCAAGCCCGGCATCCACACCGGGGTGTCCGCCGATGTCACCGGTGGATACGCCGAGCTGATGCCCGCCCACGACAGCATGCTGTTCGGCGTTCCCGACTCGATTCCCGACGAGCTGGCGGTGTTCGCCGACCCGTTTTCGGTGTCCTTGCACGCGATCACCCGCCACCCGCCGCCGCACTCGGGGCGGGCGCTGGTGTACGGGGCCGGCTCGCTGGGGCTGTGCGCGGTCGCGATCCTGCGGGCGCTGTATCCCGAGGTGGCCGTCGCCGTGGTGGCGCGCTTCGATGCCCAGGCGGAGTTGGCCCGACGGTTCGGGGCCGCCAAAGTGCTGGCGCACGAACCGCGTCTGGCCGTCGTCGAAGAGCTCGTGGCCTGGGGCGGTGGCCGCCTGCGCCAACCGCTGCAGGGTCTGCCCATGGCCTACCCGGGACCGATCGACGTCGTGTACGACACCGTCGGCAAGCCCGAGACGTTCGAGGTCGGGGTGCGGGTCCTGCGCTCCCGAGGCACGTTGGTGAAGGCCGGCGTCCACGCGCCCGGCCGGTGGGAGTGGAGTCCGTTGTATTTCAAGGAGATCAGCTGGGTCGGGTCGAACGCGTTCGGGATCGAGGAGGTCGCAGGGCGGCGTCAGCACGCGATCGCCCACTACCTCGACCTGGTCCGCGCCGGCCGGGTGGACCTGGGGCCCATGCTGACCCACACCTTCCGGCTCGAACAGTGGCGCGACGCCTTCCTCGCGATCGCCAACCAGGGCGACAGCGGCGCCGTCAAGGTCGCGTTCGACCAGCGCTAGACCAGCGCACCCGGGGATCCGGTGATGGGCAAGTCGATCGGGGTGATGACGCCCGGTCGTGCGTCGCACAGGAACGGGATGGCGTTGACGGCCGCGACGGCGGTGCTGTCCATCAGCACGGTCATGACGTCCTCGCCGGGGTGGCCGAACCGGATCGTCGCGTCGACATACGGCTCGCCTTCGATCACCACGCTAAAACCCTTGGGGTCGGTCCATTTTGGCTCGAGCGCGTCGTCGCTCATGGTCCAGCAGATGGCCAGCTCGACCACCGGGCGACCGCCGCGAAGGCCGCGATACGTACGGCGTTGACCCCCGGCGGTGCCCGCGGCGTAGTCCACCCAGCCCAGATTCAGATCCCGGGTGAGCACTGCGGGCTCGACGAACGCCTCCTTGGAATCGAGTTCGGTACCCAGCATGGTGGCGATCATGTCCAGCGTCTCGAAGTAGCCGAGGCCGTAGCGTTGCCTCGCCGGGTCGAGGTGTGTCACCGGCTCGCGGGGCGGTTTGCCGAATCCGAGGACCTTCCACACGTCTTGTACGGGATAGGTGGTGCAGTCCAGCGTTTCGACGAGCTTGACGCTGCGCACCCGCGCGCAGGCGCCGGTGAGGAAGCCGGCGACGACGTTGATGAAGCCCGGCTCGAATCCCGTTCCCAGGAACGTCGCTTGGCCCTGTCGCGCCGCCTCTTCGAGCGCCGGGAGTTCGACCGGGTGATGGGTGCCGGTCACGAAGTCGCCCGTGGTGACGACATTGATGCCGCGGCGCAGCATCGTTTCCACCAAGTCGTAGTCGATGGCACGCGGCATGTAGTTCACGCAGTCCGGCGCGAGGTCGAGCAACGCGTCGACATCGCTGGTCGCGGTGACTCCCGTAGGGGGCCGGTCCGCGAGTGTCCCCGCGTCGCACCCCACTTTGTCCGCACCCAGGGCATGGACGCCCACCACGTCGAAGTCTTCGCGGTCGAGCAGGATGCCGAGCGCTCGCTTGCCGATGTTGCCGGTGGACCACTGAACCACGCGGTAGGGTGCCATGGCTCACCGTAACCGTTGACTACGTCCAACCAGCGCGATTTCCCAGTTACAGAGTTGTCGACTCGTCGGGAGGCGCAGACTTTCGGACCCAGAGGTTACCCACAAACTTGGCCCATCTGTCCGTCAATGGGGCTCGCCCCCTCGCAATGGCCCAAATGGTATCTGCGCACGGGATTAGATTTGTCGATGCAAGCCTGATGGCCAGCGGGTTCGGTGATGCTGGCACAAGGATCGTCGGCGTGTGCTTGTGCTGGTGGCATGCAGAGGGGTGCCAGTGTTATGGCTGCTGCCGCCGACAGGCCCGTTATTGCCCTCTTCATCAGTTCTTCCCTTTCTGACCCCCGATGGGCGCAGTGCGACAGTGCATCTGGAGTGGTGACAGTAACGGCGTATTAGTTTCGGCAAGTTGCGTCGATGTGAAGACTTTGGGACGCGCGCGGAGTAATCGCGCCTGGGCGGCATCGGGACTGGCACGCCCGCGTCGCAGCCCACTTTGTCCGCGCCGAGTGGTTCAGTGGTCAACCGGGGAGCCGTGCTTGACGAGCGGAGGCGAACATTGTTCTAATCTGAATACTGTTCGAAACCGAACGCTGTTCGAAAGGGGGCGTGTGGTGGCGGTGTCCAATGCGCCGGTGCTTCGCTACGGGGCCCTGGACCGGGCCCACCTGACGAAGCACTTGCTGCGCCTGGCGAAGCGCGTGGGCGTCAGCCGGGTCACGATGCGCGAGCTGGCAGCGGAGGCCGGCACGGCGGCCTCGTCGGTGTACTACCACGTTCGCGACAAGCGGGAACTGCTCGATCTGCTGATCGAAGCGGTGCTCGCACAGATCGAGGTTCCGGAGGAAGGCGACTGGGAAGCACGTTTGATCGCGCTCTATGCCAGCGCGTGGAAGGTGCTGGTCGGCGTGCCCGGGATCGCGGCTCTACTGCAGGAGCATCCGCACACCACCGCGGCCACCGCGATGGATCTCGCCTCTCGCGAAATTCTGCGCGAATCCGGCTTGACTGCCGAGCATTTCGAGGCGGCGCACGCGGCGTTGTACATCCACCTACTGGGATCCGTGCAACTCGAGCACAGGCGCCGCGCGGGTGGCGCGGCCCGAGGGGTCGACGACAAGGCGTTTATGTACGGATTGCGCCTCATCATGGCGGGCCTGCGCGGCGAGCTCGAAAAGTGAAGCGCACATGACAGACACGGCAATCGATCTCGCCGAGCCGTCAGTGTGGGCCTCGCGCTTTCCCGACGACATGTTCGCCGAGCTGCGCGCCAGCACACCGGTGTTTCATCAGCATCTCACCGACCGCGTCAGATCCACTGTGGGCCGCGAGTTTTGGGTGTGCACGAAACATGCCGATGTCGCGCGAGTGCACCGCGATCACGAGTCGTTTACGGCGACCCGCGGACCGCTGATTCAGGACGTAGCGCTGTTCGATGCCTATCCGGCGATCGTGAGCATGGACCCGCCGGATCACACGATTCGGCGCAAGGTCATTGCCCGCGCGTTCACCCGACGCGCGGTGGCCAAGTTGGAGGAAGGCATCCGGGCTCGGGCCAAGACGATGGCCGCCGCCCTGCGTGAGGCCGGCGGTGGTGAGTTCGTCGATCTGGCTGCGGGATTGCCAATCTCGGTGATCGGCGACATCGTCGGGATTCCCGATTCCGACCGCCCGCATGTATTCGGCTTGATCGATCGGGTGTTGAAGACTGCCGGCGCGCAGATGTCCGTGCCCGACGGGGATGACTTGCTCCCCTTCATGGAGCTGTTCCAGTACGCCAGCTCGCTGACCGCTCACAAGCGTGACCATCCCGTGGACGACATATGGAGTGCGTTGTGCACCACCGAGATCACGGAAGAATCGGGCGAGAGCTTCTTGCTGCCCTCCAATGAACTCGAAATCTTCTTCTTCATCCTCGGCTTGGCCGGCGCCGACACGACTCGAAACGCGCTGTGCGACGGCATGCGCGCCTTCGCGGCCAATCCGGACCAGATCGCCGTCTATCGATCCGACCCGGATGCGCGGCGGACGGCGGTCGAGGAGGTGATCCGTTATTCCACGCCGATCATGTTCTGGGTGCGTGGAGCAGCCATGAATGTCATGATCGGCGACGTCCTGATCCCCGAGGGTGCGCGCGTGGTCACGATGTTGCGCTCGGCCAACCGCGACGAAGACGTCTTCGAGGATCCATACCGGTTCGACATTCGCCGCGATCCCAACCCCCACCAGTCCTTCGGCGGGGGCGGCGCTCATCACTGTCTCGGTGCGATGCTTGCGCGGGCGGAAATCCGGGCCGCCCTCGACGAGATCTTGCTCAACACCGGCGCCATCGAAGTCGGGGAGCCAAGGATGACGCTCCCCGATCTCTGCAACAACATGACCGTATACGAATCGCTCCCGGTCAGTCTTGGCCAGCGCTAGGCAGGACGGGTCGCGCGATAGTAGGTGAGCTGTCCGACCACGCGTTGCCGATGCGTGGC
Organism: Mycobacterium sp. IS-836; assembly: GCF_001954275.1. Lineage (GTDB taxonomy): Bacteria > Actinomycetota > Actinomycetes > Mycobacteriales > Mycobacteriaceae > Mycobacterium. The sequence goes on from NZ_MBEU01000062.1 coordinate 89,928, forward strand.
GACTTCGGTGCAGTCGAAACCGGCACCGCGCAGCAGGCGCGGAATCGCGTCGCCGAGATTGGCGGCGGCGTGCGGACTACGCCTGATGAGCCGCGCCAGCACGCCGCCCTGGGCGGCCGTGTCGCCGCCGATATCGACCAGGTGCAGCCTGCCGCCCGGGCGCAGAACACGGAAGATCTCCTCCGCCGCAGCGGTTTTCGCGTCGTCACTCACATGGTGCAGCATCATCGACGACAGCACCCGGTCGAATTCCCCGTCGGAGTACGGCAGCCGCTCCGCATAGCCGCGCTCGAAGCGGATCCCGTTCGTCTTTCTCCGCGCCCGGTCAAGCGCCCGCGGGTCGGGGTCGCACCCAACCGCGTCCAAGTGAGGGTAGTCGCGTTTGGCCCGAATGATGAGATTGCCGGTGCCGCAGCCGATTTCCAGGACACGACGGCAGTCGGCGAGCTCGGCCTGCGCGATCAGAGACTCGTGGACCCTTTTCATGCCCAGCAGGCGTGAGATCAGGTCGTAGCAGGGCAGCAGCGCGTCGTGGCCGGCGGCGGGCAGGTAGTCATGTGGATGATGTTTCGTCACAGCATCCATGGTGAACCGGTGTACTGACCGAGAATTGGGCGATCATCGGTGAAAGTAGGACTATCTTTGGCTACATGACGCGGCCAGCTCGGATGGTTCGGCAGCGTGCGGGCGTGCCGATCTATGAGTACCGGACCGATCCGGATACGCCGCCGGTGTCGGTGGTGCGGTCGGGGCCCGAGGATTTCGTCGAGCGCGGTCGCCACATTCACGACTTTCCCGCGCTTTGGTACCTTCCCGCGGCCGGGCTGGTCCATGTGGCGGCCGCGGGTCAGGTGCTCGACCCGGAGCGGCTCGAGCATCGAGACGCCGGGGTCGCCGTGTTCTTCGACCCCGCCGCGCTGGGTGAAGACGCGCGATCGCCCTGGCCGGCGTGGCGGGCGCACCCGCTGCTGTTTCCGTTCCTGCACGGCCAGGTCGGCGGGATACTGCGCCTGGATGTTCCCGTGGCCCGGCGCGCGGCGTGGGATGCGGCGATCCGCTCGATCGAAGCCGAGCTGCTTGCGCGCCAGGACGGCTATCGGCAGGCGGCGCTGGCACATCTGACCCTGTTGCTTATCGACCTCGCGCGGCTGGCCGGGCCCGTGGTGGCCGAGCTGCGGCGCAGCGGCGAACCGCTGCTGGCCGAGGTGTTCGACGTCATCGACCGGCGTCATGCCGAGCCGTTGTCGCTGCGCGACGTCGCCGACGAACTCGGCATGACCCCGGGACACCTGACCACCGTGGTGCGCCGCCGCACCGGGCGCACGGTCGGGGAGTGGATCACCGAACGCCGGATGGCCACGGCTCGCGCGTTGCTCGCGGAAACCGACCTGCCGGTCGCGGAGGTCGCCAGGAGGGTCGGCCTGCCCGATCCCGGTTACTTCAGCCGGCTATTCGGCCGGGCGCACGGCGCCTCGCCCCGCGAATGGCGTCACAGGGATTCGATGTCCAGCCAGTAGTCGACATCGAAGCGATCCTCGACGGCGCGAATCGTCGCACCACCGCGGCCGGCATAGTGCGCGGGTATCACGGCGGCGTTCGCGCGGGCGGCCTCGGTGAATATCCGGCGACGGGTGACCGCGGCGGCGGGGGCGTCCACGTCGAAGGCGCAGGCGTCGTCGGGACGGCGCAGCTGCAGCGGGCTGTGGGTGAGATCCCCGACAAAAACCGCGGGCCGACCCGCGTCCAGCCAGAGCACCGACGAACCCGGCGTGTGGCCGGGCGCGGGCCGCAGCCGCAGCGACTCGCTGATCCGATAGTCATCCGACCATTGCACGATCTGCCCATCGACGGGCAAGACGCTGTCGGCGAACACGAGTTGATTGCCGGGCTCCTGGCCCGCGGGTCCGTCCGGCGAGAAGTGGTGGTAGTCGGCGGCCGGCACCAGGTACCGGGCGTTGGGAAACGTCGGCACCCAGGCGTCGTTCTCGCGCATGGTGTTCCAGCCGACGTGGTCGGAATGGATATGGGTGTTGACCACCACGTCCACCGCGCTGCGGTCGATGCCCGCCGACCGAAGCGCCGCCAGGAACCCGGTGTTCAGGTGGTCCAGGAACGGCATGTGCGGGCGCTCGCGGTCGTTGCCGACGCCGGTGTCCACGACGACGGTCAGCCCGTCGACCTCGATGACCCAGCTCTGGACCGCGGCGTGCCACTGATCGGTGTCGGGATCGAAGAAGTCCGGCACCAGCAGGTCGGCGTTGTCCCGCCACCCGGACGGCGGGGTCGCGGGGAAGAACCGGGTACCCAATTCGAGCGGAAGTTCCAGTACCCGCGCCACGCTCGCGCGGCCGAACCGGACCCGGCCCATCAGGCGTTGGCGCGCAGGTAGCCGTAGACCATCCCAAAGTTGCGGTTCACGTCCTCGGGGATATCCACCGGCCCACCGAGAGCCCTTGCGCCCCAGACGATTTGCGCGGTGCGCTCAACCAGCGCGGTGATGTGCATGACCTTGTCGGGGCGCGGTCCCACGGCCACCAGGCCATGATTGGCGATCAGCGCCGCGCCCCGGCCCTCGAGCGCCTTCACCGCATTGAGGCCCACTTCTGGTGTGCCGGACGCGGCGTATTCGCTGCACCGAACGTCGCCGCCGCAATAGACCGCGAACTCGTCGATGCAGGCGGGAATCGGCTCGTGGGCGATGGCGAACATCGTCGCCCAGACGGGATGGCTGTGAATGACGCTGCCGATGTCGTCGAAAGCCCGGTAGCAGGCCAGGTGCAGCTTCATCTCCGACGACGGCGCCCGGCCCTCCGCGGCCTTCAGCACGGCGCCCTCGGGATCGACGAGCACCAGGTCGTCGAGTTGCATGTCCCGGTAGTCGACAGACGACGGCGTGATGACGATGTTGCCGTCGGAGCGCCGGGCCGAGATGTTGCCGGCGGTTCCCTCGACCAGGCCCCGGCGCAGCATGTCCTTGGCGGCGTCCAGCACCGCGGTTTCCGGGTCGGCCACGTATTTCACGGATGTCATGGCCCTAGCACCTCCGGGTTGACGATATTGGCGGGTGTCTTGCCGGACAACAGCGCTTCCAGGTCGTCGGCAACCATCTGCGCCTGCCGAGCCTCAGTGTTCCACGTGGCACCCCCGATGTGCGGGGTCAAGACGACGTTGGGCATGGCCACCAGCGGGTGATCGGTCGGCAGCCATTCGCCGACGAAGTGATCCAGGCCGGCGGCGGCCACCTTGCCGGCGCGTAGGGCGTCGACGAGCGCGTCGGTGTCGTGCAGCTGAGCCCGCGCGGTGTTGAGGAAGACCACGCCGTCGCGCATGGCCGCGAACTGCTGGGCGCCGATCATCCCGGCCGTGTCGTCGGTGACCGGCGCGTGCAGCGAGACGACGTCGGCCTCACCCAGCAGTTCGTCCAGGCCGTGGCGGGCTTCGTCGTTGTACGGGTCGTAGGCGATGACCCGCATGCCCAGCCCGGCCAGCCGCCAGCGCAGCGCGCGGCCGACGGCACCGAGGCCTACCAGCCCGGCGGTGAGCCCGGCGATCTCCCAGCCGCGGAACCGCTGATACGGGATGATGCCGTCGCGAAACATGTTGCCGCCGCGGACATCCGCGTCGGCCGTCAGCAGGTGACGGGTGGCGGCCAGTAGCAGCGCCAGCGTCATCTCAGCGACCGCGTCGGCATTGCGCGCCGGGGTGTTCAGCACCGGGATCCCGGCGGCGGTGGCGCCCGGGACATCGACGTTGTTGGGGTCGCCGCGGGTGGACGCGACGGCGCGCAAGTCCAAGTCGAACACCGGGCCGCGGACCGAGTCGCTTTCCACCACAACCACATCGGCAGCCTCGGCGGTGATCCGCTCGGCCAGCTGCTCCGGGCCATAGATGCGCAGCGGGCTCTGGTCGATCCACGGGTCGTACACCACGTCGGCCAGCTCCCGCAGCTTGGCGAACCCCGGTCCACGCAGCGGGGCGGTCACCAAGGCGCGCGGTCTTGACGTCACGAACCCCAATGCTGGCGTACGGTGACGCCCGTGTCACGTGAAGGCCTGACAATCGGCATCGACGTGGGCAGCACCGCGGTCAAGGCGGTGGCCGCGGACGCCGACGGCCGGGTGGCGGCCCGGGTGCGGATTCCGCACGCCTTGCGGGTTCCGGCGCCCAACCGGCTGGAACACGACGCCGACGAGGCGTGGCGCCGGGGGCCTTCGGCCGCCCTTGCGCAGCTGGACCGTCCGGATGCGAGGGCGGTGGCGGTCGCGGCGATGGTCCCCTCGCTGACCGCAGTCGACGCCGCGGGCACGCCGCTGACACCGGGGCTGCTATACGGCGACGAGAGGGGCCGGGTGCCGGGCGCCGACCAACAGCCGCTGCCGGCGCTGGGCGAGGCCGCCGAGTTCCTGCGCTGGACGGCCGCCGAGGCCCCCGGCGCGGCCGGATACTGGCCGGCACCGGCGGTGGCCAACCACGCCCTGGCGGGCGAAGCGCTGATCGACGTCGCCACGGCGGCCACCGCCTTCCCCCTGTTCGACGGGACAGGCTGGGACCCGGCGGCATGCGCCGACCGCGGCGCGACCGTCGAGCAGATGCCCCGGGTGGAGACGATCGGAACGGCCGCCGGGCAGCTCCCCGGGACGGACGCCGTATTGGCGATCGGCGCCATCGACGCGCTGTGTGAACAGATCGTCGCCGGCGCCGACCGCGACGGCGACGTCCTCGTGCTGTGTGGCACCACCCTGATCGTGTGGAACACGATCCCCGAGTCACGGCAGGTGCCCGGCCTGTGGACCATCCCGCACACCGCCCCCGGCTTGAGCAAGATCGGCGGCGCCAGCAATGCCGGTGGGCTGTTTCTCGGCTGGGTCGATCGCCTCCTCGGGCCGGGTGACCCCGAGTCGGTCGACCCGCGCCGGGTGCCGGTGTGGTCGCCGTACATTCGCGGGGAGCGCACGCCGTTCCACGACCCGGACCGGCGCGCCGTGCTCGACGCCCTGGATCTCACCCACGACGCCGCCTCGCTGCGCCGGGCCGCATACGAGGCGTCGGGCTTCGTCGTTCGTCAGCTCATCGAGCTAAGCGGCGCGTCGGTATCGCGCATCGTCGCCACCGGCGGTGGTACCCGCCTACAGCCCTGGATGCAGGCCATCGCCGACGCCACCGGCCGGCCGGTCGAGGTGTCCGCGGTCGCCGAGGGCGCGGCGCTGGGAGCGGCTTTCCTCGCCCGCATCGCCGCCGGCCTGGAGACGACGATCGACGACGCGGCCCGCTGGGCCGCCACCGACCGCGTCGTCGACCCCGACCCCGCCTGGGTGGGGGCGGTCGAGGACCGCTATCGCCGGTTCCTGGAGCTGGGAAATCGGCGATCCGAGGCGATACCCCCGGCGACACCGCCGGGCGCGTTCTAGGCTTGTGCAATGACCGACCACGACCGCAAAGCCGCCCGCCGCGAGATCGCCGACGCCCTGTTGAACGCCCTCGAACGCAGGCATGAAATCGCCGACGTCGTGGTCGAGTCCGAGGACAAGGCGGCCGCGGTCGAGGCGATCGTCAAATTGCTCGACACGTCGCACGTGGCCGCCGAGGCGGTGATGAGCATGTCCTTCGACCAACTCACCATCAACTCGCGCAGGCAGATCCTCGCCGAACTCGAGGACCTGAACAAACAGCTGAGCTTCACGGTGGGCGAGCGGCCGGCCAGCTCGGGCGAGACCCTGCAGCTGCGGCCCTTTTCCGCCAAGCACGACCGCGACATCTTCGCCACCCGAACCGAGGACGTCGGCGCCGCCGGCGACGGCTCCGGCGGACCGGCGGGCAACCTCGACGACGAGATCCGCGCCGCGCTGCGACGTGTCGACGACGAAGAGGCAGCGTGGTTCGTGGCCGTCGATTCGGGGCAGAAGGTCGGCATGGTGTTCGGCGAGCTGGTCAACGGCGAGGTGAACGTGCGGATCTGGATCCACCCCGACCACCGGAAGAAGGGTTACGGCACCGCCGCGCTGCGCAAGTCGCGCTCGGAGATGGCGTGGTGTTTCCCCGCCGTTCCGCTGGTGGTCCGGACCCCGGCGGCCAAACCGGGCTAAGTCAGCCTAAGTCAGCTCTGCCGACACGTATCGGATATCGCCGAACGCGACCATCGATTGGTCCGGGAATTCAAAACCGTTGGCGGCGTAGAGTTCCTGCGTGCTGTGCACCGTCGCCCGCCAGCCGCGGTCGCCCAGGTAGTCGACCACGTCGTTGCGCTCGCCGGGATAGACCAAGTCGGCCCAGTTGAGGTTCAATCCGAGGCGCCGCCAGCGCTCGCTGATCTCCTGCCCCCGCCTTTCGATGCGTTCGCGAATGTTCGGCACGTAGCCGGTGCCCAGCCTGCTGCCCGCGGCGCTCAGCGCGGTGATGTTGTCGAACAAGCGGTCCTGCGCGTCCGGCGGCAGGTACCCCAGCAGGCCTTCGGCGATCCAGGCCGCGGGCCGCGTGGTGTCAAATCCGGTGTCGCGCAACGCCGCCGGCCAGTCGTCGCGCAGGTCGATCCCGACGGCCCTGCGGTCGGCGGTCGGGGCCGCGCCGAGGTCGGCCAGGGTGCGGGTCTTGAACTCGATCACCTTCGGCTGGTCGATCTCGTAGAGGACGGTGCCGGCCGGCCACGGCAGCCGGTAGGCGCGGGTGTCGAGGCCGGAAGCCAGGATGACGGCCTGGCGTATCCCGGCCTCGGCCGCCTCGATGAAGAAGGAGTCGAAGAACCGGGTGCGAACGGCCATCCCCTCACCGAGGCGGCGCGGGGTGAAGGCCGGATCGTCCTCGGCGACTTCGATTTCCCCGTTCATCATCCGGATGAAGGCGTCCACACCCACCGCGTTCACCAGAGGCTCGGCGAATGGATCGTCGATGAGCGGGTTCGGGCCCTTGGACGCCATCGCCCGCCGGGCTGCCACCGCGGTGGCGGTGGCTCCGACGCTGGACGCCAAATCCCAACTGTCGCCGTCGAATCGCTTGGTGTCGCTCTGTGTCATGGGCGTCCTAACCGAGGGTTGCGGTGACGCAGGTGATGTTGCGCAACTGCGCCAGCTCGTCGTCGTCCGGGAAGACGAGACCGTAATCGGCGAACATCTCCCGCCGTGGCCGCGAGTGCACCTGCCAGCCCCGACCGCTCAGGTACTCGATGACGTTGCTGCGCTCGCCGTCGAAGAACAGCCCGGACAGGTCGATGTCGCAGCCCAAATTGGCCCACCGGTGGTTGAATTCGGCGGCGCGATCGGACATCGCTATACCGGAGTCGGGATGGTATTCGGTGGCCAGCTTGCTTCCCGGCGCGGACATCGAGGTGATGTTGTCGAAGAGCCGGTCCTGGGCTTCGGGCGGCAGGTACATCAGCAGGCCCTCTGCGCTCCAGGAAGTCGGCTGCGTGACGTCAAACCCGCTGGCGCGCAACGCCTCCGGCCAGTCTTCTCGCAGGTCGATGCTGACGGTTCGCCGGTCCGCGGACGGCGCGGCGCCCAGGGCCGCCATCGTGGCGCTCTTGAATTCGATGACCTGGGGCTGATCGACCTCGTACACCACGCTGCCGGGCGGCCAGGACAGCCGATAGGCGCGGGCGTCCAGGCCGGCGGCCAGGATCACCGATTGGCGAACCCCGTCGCGGGCCGCGTTCAGGAAGAAGTCGTCGAAGAAGCGGGTGCGCACCGCGATCGAATCGGTCTCGAGCGCCAGGTCGCGTTCGCCGCCGTCGGGCTTTTCGGTGGAGACGATTTCACCGTCGACCAGGCGGCGGAAGAAATCGAGCCCGACCGCGCGCACCAGCGGCGCGGCGTACGGGTCGTTGATGATCGGGTCGGTTCCGCCACTGGCCAGCGCCCGCGCCGCGGCGACCATCGTCGCGGTGGCACCCACGCTGGAGGCCAGGTCCCAGCTGTCTTGATCGGTCCGTGTCATCGCGCTCCCCACTTATTTAGCAAATGCAACGAGCCACCAGAACTCTACGCCTTGCGGGGCCTACGCAAGTCAGCTGTTAGTCTCGTACACGATTTGACGCGCTGGAGATATAGGACGGCCGTACGTCCTGGCCTGCGGGTGTTGGGCGCGTGACGGAGGGCCACCCACGGCTGCGCAGGAGGAAGAGTGCTTTCGGCTTTCATCTCATCGCTGCGGACAGTCGACCTGAGACGGAAGATTCTCTTCACTCTTGGCATCGTCGTCCTTTATCGGCTCGGCGCCGCACTGCCGTCGCCCGGCGTCAACTTCCCGAACGTGCAGCAGTGCATCAAAGAGGCCAGCGGCGGCGAAGCGGGACAGATCTACTCGCTGATCAACCTGTTCTCCGGCGGCGCGCTGCTCAAACTCACCGTGTTCGCGGTCGGGGTGATGCCGTACATCACGGCCAGCATCATCGTGCAGCTGCTCACCGTGGTCATCCCGCGGTTCGAGGAACTGCGCAAGGAGGGCCAGTCCGGCCAGGCCAAGATGACGCAGTACACCCGCTATCTGGCCATCGCGCTGGCCGTCCTGCAGGCCACCAGCATCGTGGCCCTGGCGGCCAACGGCGGGCTGCTGCAGGGCTGCTCGCTGGACATCATCGCCGATCAGAGCATTTTCACGCTGGTCGTCATCGTGCTGGTGATGACGGGCGGCGCGGCGCTGGTGATGTGGATGGGCGAGCTGATCACCGAACGTGGCATCGGCAACGGCATGTCCCTGCTGATCTTCGTCGGTATCGCCGCGCGCATTCCCTCCGAGGGCAAAACCATCCTGGACAGCCGCGGCGGCGTCATCTTCGCCGCCGTGTGCGTGGCCGCGCTGATCATCATCGTCGGCGTGGTGTTCGTCGAGCAGGGCCAGCGCCGCATCCCGGTGCAATACGCAAAGCGCATGGTGGGGCGGCGCATGTACGGCGGAACGTCGACGTATCTGCCGCTCAAGGTCAACCAGGCCGGCGTCATTCCGGTCATCTTCGCGTCGTCGCTCATCTACATACCGCACCTGATCACCCAGCTGATCCGCAGTGGCAGTGGCGGCATGGGCAATAGCTGGTGGGACAAGTTCGTCGGCAGCTACCTGTCCGACCCGAGCGACCCGGTCTACATCGGCATCTATTTCGGGCTGATCATCTTCTTCACGTACTTCTACGTCTCGGTCACCTTCAATCCCGACGAGCGCGCCGACGAGATGAAGAAATTCGGCGGCTTCATTCCGGGCATCCGGCCGGGCAAGCCGACCGCCGATTACCTGCGTTATGTGCTGAGCCGGATCACCCTGCCCGGCTCGATCTACCTGGGCGCGATCTCGGTGCTGCCGAACCTGTTCCTGCAGATCGGCAATGGCGGAGCGGTCCAGAACTTGCCCTTCGGCGGTACGGCGGTTCTGATCATGATTGGCGTCGGTTTGGATACGGTCAAACAAATCGAGAGTCAACTCATGCAGCGCAACTACGAAGGGTTCCTCAAGTGAGAGTCGTTTTGCTGGGACCGCCGGGCGCGGGCAAGGGGACGCAGGCAGGACGGCTCGCCGAGAAGCTCGGGATCCCGCAAATCTCCACGGGCGAGTTGTTTCGCCGCAACATCGAGGACGGCACCAAACTCGGCCTGGAAGCCAAGCGCTATCTGGACGCCGGTGACCTGGTGCCCTCCGACCTCACGAACCAGCTCGTCGACGACCGGCTGGACGATGCGGATGCGGCCAACGGTTTCATCCTGGACGGGTATCCGCGCTCGCTCGAGCAGGCCAAAGCGCTGCATGAAATGCTCGGACGCCGTGGCACCGACATCGACGCGGTGCTGGAGTTCCGGGTGTCGCAGGAGGAGTTGTTCCAGCGGCTCAAGGGCCGGGGCCGAGCCGACGACACCGACGACGTCATCGTCAATCGGATGAACGTCTACCGCGACGAGACCGCCCCGTTGCTGGAGTACTACAGCGACCAGTTGAAGACCGTCGACGCCGTGGGCTCGATGGACGAGGTGTTCGCCCGCGCGCTGCAAGCGCTGGGCAAGTAGCGATGAGCCCGCTGGCACGGCTGCGGGGTCGCAGGGTCGTGCCGCAGCGCAGTGCGGCGGAACTCGACGCGATGGCCGCCGCAGGCGCCGTGGTCGCGGCCGCGCTGGACGCCGTGCGCGCGGCGGCTGTCGTGGGGGCGTCGACGCTAAGCCTGGACCAGATCGCGGAGTCGGTGATCCGCGAGGCCGGCGCGATCCCGTCGTTCCTGGGCTATCACGGGTACCCGGCGTCGATCTGCGCGTCGGTCAACGATCGGGTGGTGCACGGCATCCCGTCCGCCGCGGAAACGCTGGCGCCCGGGGATCTGGTATCCATCGACTGCGGCGCGGTCCTGGACGGTTGGCATGGTGACGCGGCGATCACCTTCGGGGTGGGCGCGCTGGATCCGGCCGACGACGCGCTGTGCGCGGCCACCAGGGAATCGCTGGAAGCCGGCATCGCGGCGATGGTGGCGGGGAACCGCCTGACCGACGTCTCGTTTGCCATCGAGACCGGCACCCATGCCGCCGAGGCTCGCTACGGCCGCGCATTCGGGATCGTGGAGGGGTACGGGGGCCACGGCATCGGCCGGCACATGCACATGGACCCGTTCCTGCCCAACGAGGGCTCACCGGGTCGGGGCCCGCTACTGGCCCCCGGATCGGTGCTGGCCATCGAACCCATGCTGACGCTTGGCACGGGCAAAACCTCCGTGTTGGACGACCAATGGACGGTCACTACCACCGACGGCTCACGGGCGGCACATTGGGAACACACCGTCGCGGTGACGGAGACCGGGCCGCGCATTCTGACGCTCGCGTCCTGACCCCCGACGCTTTAGTGAACTAAATACCTGCTCGACTCGTTCCAGTTGGCAGGAGGTGATCGAGTGGCTCGGGTTGCCGGCACTTGGAGGGCGTCCGGGTCTGCCGAAGCCGCTCTGATGAAGGCGCTCTACGACGAACATGCCGCAGTCTTGTGGCGCTATGCGCTGCGCCTGACCGGAGACCCGAGCCAATCGGAAGACGTGGTCCAAGAGACATTGTTGCGGGCGTGGCAACACCCCGAAGTCATCGGCGACACCGACAGGTCGGCGCGGGCATGGCTGTTCACCGTGGCCCGCAACATGATCATCGACGACCGGCGCAGTGCGCGGTACCGCAACGTGGTCGGTTCGCTGGACGAGGCGGGCGCGCCGGAGCAATCCACGCCCGACGAGGTGAACGCGGCGCTGGATCGGCTGCTGATCGCCGACGCCATGGTGCAACTATCCGCGGAGCACCGGGCCGTCATCGAGCGTTCCTACTACCGCGGATGGACCACCGCGCAGATTGCTGCGGATCTCGAGATCGCGGAAGGAACAGTGAAGTCGCGACTACACTATGCCGTACGGGCATTGCGGCTCACTCTGCAGGAACTTGGAGTCACGCGATGACGGCCCGGGGTTGTGTTCGAGGATCCATCCGGGCGGTCGTCGGCTCCGAATACTTGAGGGTGACGGGAGATGGATGACATGAGGACGCCGCAATGGGGCATCGGCCCGCCCGGTGACAACGAGGTACTTGGCTTGACTATCGAAGACAGCCACCGTTACGCGATGTGGGATGCCGCATACGTGCTGGGGTCGTTGTCTGCCGTCGACCGCCGCGAATTCGAGGCGCACATGGCCGGCTGCCCGGCGTGCCGCGAGGCGGTCGCCGAACTCAGCGGCGTGCCCGCCCTGCTCTCGCAACTCGACCATGACGAGGTGGCCGCGATCGGCGAATCCGGCCCCGCCCAAGCGGCCCCGCCGGAGATGTCGCCGGAACTGTTGCCGTCGTTGCTGGCAACGGTGCGCTGGCGCCGCCGCCGTACCCGCGTGACCACCTGGGTGGCCTCGTCCGCTGCGGCCGCCGTGTTGGGGGTCGGGGTGCTGGTCGGCGTGCAGGGGCATTTCTCGACGCCGCCGCAACAGGTCGCGTCCGCGCAGGACATGTCGCAGGTCGGCACCACCCTGCTGACCTCCACGGTGTCGCTGTCCAGCCAGCACTGGGGGACATTCATCAACCTGAAGTGCGTCTGCCTCGCACCGATTTATGCGCACCACGACACGCTCGCGATGGTCGTGGTCGGTCGCGACGGCAGCCAGACGCGGCTGGCGACCTGGGTGGCCGAACCGGGCCACACCGCCACGCCCGCGGGCAGCATCTCGACGCCGATCGACCAGATCGCCGCCGTGCAGGTGGTATCCGCCGATACCGGACAGGTCTTGCTGCAGCGCTCGCTCTAAACTTCGCACCCGCGGTGAACTGAAGTTACCCGCGAGTCGTGTTACACACATGCCTCGGGAGCAGCGCGTGGTCGACCACGTCGTCGAGCGTCTCGCGTCCATCGGAGTCGACCACATCTTCGGCGTGGATGGTGCCAACATCGAGGATCTCTACGACGCCGCGCATTTCCGTACAGACATCACGGCGATTTTGGCCAAGCACGAATTCTCCGCGGCCACCATGGCCGATGGCTACAGCCGCAGCGGGGCCGGACTGGGTGTGGTCGCGGCAACCTCGGGCGGCGGCGCGCTGAACCTGGTTGCGGCCCTCGGGGAGTCGCTGACAAGCCGCGTTCCCGTGTTGGCGTTGGTCGGCCAAACCGCCACGACGATGGACGGCCGGGGCAGTTTTCAGGACACCAGCGGCAGCAACGGTTCGCTGGACGCCGAGGCGGTGTTTTCCGCGGTGTCGCTGTGGTGCCGGCGGGTGCTCTCGCCGGCCGACATCGCGCCCGCGCTGTCGGAGGCCATTGCCGCGGCACGCACCGGCGGCCCGGCAGTGTTGTTGTTGCCCAAGGATATTCAGCAGGGATACGTCGACATTGATGGTGACGGCGCCAATGCAGCCCGTGAGCTGCGTCCCATCGGCAATCCGGCTCCGATCGTTCCGGTGCTACGCGACGCTGAGGGCCCGGTCACCATCATCGCGGGCGAGCAGGTCGCCCGCGATAACGCCCGCGCCGAGCTCGAAGCGCTGCGTGCGGTGTTGCGGGCGCGGGTGGCCACCGTGCCCGACGCCAAGGACGTCGCGGGCACGCCGGGCCTCGGGTCCTCGTCGTCGCTCGGCGTGACCGGCGTGATGGGCCACCCGGGCGTGGCCGAAGCGGTGGCGGCGAGCGCCGTCTGCCTCGTGGTCGGCACCCGGCTGTCGGTCACCGCGCGGACCGGACTGGACGATGCGCTGGCCGCGGTGCGGACGGTCTCGATCGGGTCCGCGCCGCCGTATGTTTCGTGCACTCACGTGCACACCGAGGACCTGCGCGGCTCGCTGCGCATGCTCACCCAGGCGCTGACGGGGCGGGGACGACCGACGGGCGTGCGGGTGCCCGATGTGGTGCGGCGCACCGAGCTGACGCCGCCTCCCTGCGAGGGCGATGGTGTGCGCTACCGCGACGCCATGGCGGTGCTGGACCATGCGCTGCCCGACGGGACGGACATCGTGGTCGACGCCGGCAACACCGGCGCGGCGGCGATCCATTACCTCGGTGCGCGCCGCGGCGGCAGGTTCGCGGTCGCGCTCGGCATGGGCGGCATGGGATACAGCTTTGGGGCCGGCATCGGGATGGCGTTCGGGCGAGCCACGAGTGGACGGTCCCGGGGCCGCACCGTGGTGATCGCGGGCGATGGGGCGTTCTTCATGCACGGCATGGAGGTGCACACCGCCGTGCAGTACCGGCTGCCCGTGACGTTCGTGCTGTTCAACAACAACGCCCACGCCATGTGCGTGACTCGCGAGCAGCTGTTCTACGACGATCTCTACAGCTACAACCGATTCCGTCCCAGCCGGCTCGGCGCGGGCCTGGCCGCCATGTTCCCGGGCCTGACATCCGTTGACGCCACCGATCTGGGCGGGTTCGCCGCCGCGATGCGCGTGGCCCTGGACGCCGACGGGCCGGCGGTGGTCAGCGTCGAGTGCGCCGCCGACGAAATCCCTCCGTTCGCACCGTTCCTCGCCCAGGCGCCGACCAAAGCCACTGCCCCAGAAAAGATTCCAACCTCGAAGGAGAACCGAACCGATGTCGCTGCCAGCGCTTGAGGACATTCCGACACCCATCGACGGGGTCGTCCGCATCGAAACCAGCCCCAGGGAAAAGGCCACACCGATCATCATGGAGATGATGCGTTCGGTCTACCCGCACGACCAGGTGTTCGGCGAATACTGCACCGTCAACGATTACATCGACTGCCCGCCCGACGAGCTGTTCGAGTACATGTCCGACACGCGCAGCCTCGAGGAGTGGACGTACAGCCTGCGCGGCTTCACCACCACCGACGAGCCGGGCCTGTGGCTGGCCCACGACCGGCTCGGCTCGGAAACCGAGATCTACACCCGCACCGTCGTCAACGAGCAGGCGCGGACCGTCGACTACCACTGCGCCTGGGATCAGGGCAAGCACCTGTGGATGATCTATCTGATGCGCGTCATCGACGCTCAGGTGGTGCTCGACAAGCCGGGTTCGGTTGTGCTGTGGACCAATTGCCATCATCCGTTCTACGACCACAACCCGTATCCGGAGACCGCGCCGCCCGGGCGCCCGGTGTGGGTCGGTGACTTCTGGGACATGTTCGGCGCCGGCCACCTGCTGGAGATGAAGAACCTCAAGGCAATCGCCGAGTACCGCCACCGCAACGGCCTGCCGGTCACCCCGAAATGGATGAGCTGAGGACACCGTGAGCCAGCCCGCCGTCAGCCTGATCGACGTCTCCACCTATCTGCCGGGTGAGCCGATCGGCGCCGAGTACTACGCGCAATTCGCCGAATCCGATGACCTGCGCGACAACGTCATGTTCCGCGCCCCGAAGTACCGCCATCACGTCGCGCCGGACGAGACCGCGATCGACATGATCGAACGAGCCGCGCAGGGGCTGATCGAACGCCATGGCCACGACGCCGTCGAAGGCGTGGACGTGTTGATCACCCACACCCAGGTGCCGGACATGGCCTTCTACGGCGAAGGGGGCGGCATCGCTCACCGGCTTGGCCTGCGACCCTCCTGGGTGCTGGACCTGAACAACGGCGGTTGTGCCGCATTTGTGTTGGCGCTCAACGTGGCTCGTAAGCTGCTGTCGACCGGCGAGGGTCACAGCGCGCTGATCGCCATCGCGCAGAACGCGGCCGGTCAGTTCTTCGATCAACCGACGATCAGGCGCAAGGCGCAGTCGGCGGTGCCGGGTGACGGCGCGGCTGTCGGGTTGGTCACGGTCGGTGACGACTCGCCCATCCTTGACGTCGAGTGCCGCACCTACGGCGAATACGCGGGCGAGATGACGCTCTCCTACGACCCGCCCCGCAAGTGGTGGGCGGCCGGGCTCGGCGAGGGCAGCATCGGGTTCACCGAAAACAAGATCACCAAGGTGCTCGCCCGGGGTAACCGGCAGGTTCCCGAGGTCGCGCTGGCGGTCTGCGACCGAATCGGCCTGCCCGCCAAGGAAATCGACCTGCTGGTGACCAACCAACCGAACCGGGCGTTCCTGCGCAACTGGCGCGAAGCGCTCGAGTTGCCCAAGGAACGTCACCGCGACACCTTCGAAGAGTGCGGCAACCTGTTCGGCGCCGGGATCCCGGTGAACCTCGACCGCGCGATATCGGACGGACAGGTCCGGGCGGGCGACGTGGTGATGATGGCGGGCTTCGCGCACGCCGGTGATTTCGCCGGCGCGGCCGCGGTGCGGTGGGGCGGACGAGGCTGATGGTCGCGGGCCCCCTGGCGGTCGAGTTCGACGACGCGTTTCCCGACGCGATCGATCCGCATGCGTTGTCGCTGAACGAAAACCCGTTTCCACCGCTGCCGGCGGTGCGGTCGGTATTGATCCGCTCCATCGATGCGGCCAACCGCTATCCGGAGTTTCTGCCCGAGCGGTTGCGCAACCTGATCGCCGGGCGCATCGGCGTGCCCGCCGACCAGGTGGTGCTGGGCGCCGGGGCGACCGGGGTGGTGCTGCAGGCGTTGCAGGCGCTGACCGCGCCGGGGGACGCGATCGCCATGTCGACGCCGACCTTCGACGGCTATCCGATCATCGCCGAGATGACGCGGCTGCGGTCGGTGACCGTCGCGCTCGATGAGCACGGTCATAACGACCTCGACGGGCTGGCCGACGCCGCCGCGGCCGCGCGGGTGGTGGTGGTGTGCCGGCCGCACAACCCGACGGGCACGCTCGAGCCGGCGGCCCAGCTGTTCCGATTCCTGCGCCGCGTGCCACGCGATACCGCCGTGGTGCTCGACGAGGCGTACATCGAGTTCGCCGCGGCCGAGCACCGCATCGATGTGGCGGCGCTGGTTCGGCGCTTCCCGAACGTCGTGGTGGTACGGACCTTCTCCAAGGCCTACGGGCTGGCCGGCCTGCGGATCGGTTACGGTCTGGCCTCCGGCGAGCTGGCCCGCATGCTGTGGTCCCAGCAGCTGCCGTTCGGCATCGCGATGACCAGCCTGCCCGCGGTCGCGGCGTCCTACCACGCCGAAGGCCAACTGCTGCAACGGATCCGATCGATAACCGCCGAGCGTCGCTACCTCCGGATGCGCCTGAGCGCCCTGGGGATATACACCACCGACGCCCACGCCAACTTCGTGTACCTGCCGTCGAGGGGTCGGCTGTGGCGCGAGGCGTTCGCCGACAGCGGACTGCAGGTTCGCTGTTACGCGGACGGCGGCGCACGCGTCACCGTGGGCAACCGGGCGTCGACACAGGCGGTGCTGTCCGCGGTGGGAAAGTCCACGCCGGGGCTCCAAGTGCGGTAAGAAAGGGCGTGGCCGCCTCCAAACGGGATCCGATCGCGGCGGCACGCGCCAACTGGGAGCGTGCCGGGTGGGGCGATGTTTCGCAGGGGATGGTCGCGGTGACGTCGGTGATGCGCGCCCATCAGATCCTGCTGGCTCGCGTCGAGAGCGCGCTGCGCCCCTATGACTTGAGCTTCTCCCGTTTCGAGTTGCTGCGGTTGCTGGCTTTCAGCCGCACCGGCGCGCTGCCGATCACCAAGGCGTCCGACCGGCTGCAGGTTCACGTCACCAGCGTGACCCATGCCATCCGCCGGCTGGAGGCCGATGGGCTGGTTCAGCGGGTGCCGCACCCCACCGACGGCCGGACGACCCTGGTGCAGATCACCGATCTCGGCCGCTCCACCGTCGAGGACGCCACCGTCACCCTCAACGAGCAGGTGTTCGCCGACATCGGGATGAAGGCCGACGAATCGCAGGCGTTGGTGTCGTCCATTGAAAGTCTGCGGCGCAACGCGGGAGACTTCTAGGCATGGACGCACTCACTGCTCACCAGCGCGCTCAGGACGCGTTCGCCCGCGTCCTCGCCAACGTCAGCCCCGACCAGCTGGGCGCCCCGACGCCCTGCTCGGAGTGGGCGATCGGGGATCTGATCGAACACGTCATCGGCGGTAACGAGCACGTTGGGCTCTGGGCGGAGACCCCCATTGAGCCGCCGGCCCGGCCCGACGACCTCGCGGCGGCGCACCGGGGGTCCGCCGCCGCGGCACAGGCCGTCTTCGCTGGTCCGGACGGGATGTCCATGATGTTCAAGCTGCCATTCGCCGAGATCCCCGGACAAATGTTCATCGGACTGCGCACCAGCGACGTGCTGACCCACGCGTGGGACCTCGCGACCGCCACCGGGCAGCCGACGGATCTCGATCCGGAATTGGCGGCCGAGCAACTCGCCGCGGTGCGGGCGTTCGTCGGGCCCCAGTTCCGCGGGCGGGGCAAGCCCTTCGCCGAGGAGCAGCCGTGTGCACCCGAGCGTGTGACCGCGGATCAACTCGCCGCGTTTTTGGGCCGAAAGGTCCAGTGACGCACCGTTTCTGGCTCAGCCGCCCCGCAGCACCTCGATCACCGCGCTGAAGTCTTCGTCGGCATGGTCGGCGGCGAACTTCGCGTAGATCTCCGCGGCGTGAGTGCCCAGCGGCGCCGACGAGCCGGTTGACGTCACCGCGTCCATCGCCAGGCCCAGGTCCTTGTTCATCAGCGCGGTCGCGAATCCCGGCTTGAAGTCGTTGTTGGCCGGCGATGTCGGAACCGGGCCCGGCACCGGGCAATTGGTGTGCACGGCCCAGCAGTTCCCGGTCGCGCCGGTGATCACGTCGAACAACGCCTGCGCCGACAGCCCGAGCTTCTCGGCCAGCACGAATGCCTCGCCGATCGCGATCTGCTCCACCGCCAGCACCATGTTGTTGCACACCTTGGCCGCCTGCCCGGCCCCGGCCGCACCGCAGTGGATGACCTTGCCCGCCATCGGTTCCAGCACCGGCCGCGCTCGCTCCAGCGCGGACTCGTCGCCCCCGACCATGAACGCCAGCGTCCCGGCGACGGCGCCCTTGACCCCGCCGGAGACCGGTGCGTCCAGCTGCGAAACCCCCTGCGATTCCGCGAGCGAGTGCACCTCGCGGGCGTCGTTGACCGAGATCGTTGAGCTGTCGATGAACAGCGCGCCGGCCCGCGCGGTGGGCAACACGTCGACGTAGCAGCGCTTGACCAACTCGCCGTTGGGCAGCATGGTGATCACCACGTCGGCCGCGGCGACCGCCTCGGCGGCGCTGTCGAATATGGTGACGCCACCCGCGGCTCCGGCTGCTGCCGCCGCCGGCACCGGATCGAACCCGCGCACGATGTGTCCGGCGGCAACCAGATTCGCCGACATCGGCGCGCCCATGTTGCCCAGTCCCAAGAACGCGATCGCCGACATTGGCTCCCTCTCCTACACGCCGGCCCGGAACCGCGCGGCCTCGGCCCGCCCGATGACGACCCGCATTATTTCGTTGGTCCCTTCCAGGATTCGATGCACCCGCAGATCGCGGACGATCTTTTCCAGACCATACTCGCGCAGGTAGCCATAGCCGCCGTGCAGCTGCAGGGCTTTGTCCGCAACCTCGAAGCAGGTATCGGTGACATAGCGTTTGGCCATCGCGCACAGCTCGACCTTGTCGGCGTCGTCGGCGTCCAACGCAGCCGCCGCGCGCCACAACAACATTCGCGAGGTCTCCAGCCCAGTGGCCATGTCGGCCAGGGTGAACCGGATCGTGGGCTCGTCGAGCAGGGGAGAGCCGAACGCCTGCCGCTCGCGCACATAGGCTCCCGCTTTGTCGAAGGCGGACTGCGCGCCGCCCAGCGAGCAGGCCGCGATGTTGAGCCGACCACCGTTGAGACCGTTCATCGCGATGCCGAAGCCGGCACCCTCGCCATCCGCGCCGCCCAGCATCGCGTCGGCGGGGACCCGCACACCCTCGAAGATCACCTGCGCGGTGGGTTGCGCGTGCCAGCCCATCTTCTCCTCGGGCGAGCCGAAACTCAGCCCCGGCGTGTCCTTTTCGACGATGAAGGCCGAGATGCCGCGCGGGCCGTCGCCGCCGGTGCGGGCCATCACGACGTACACGTCGGAGGCTCCGGCGCCGGAAATGAACTGCTTGACCCCGTCGAGCACGTAGTCGCCACCCTGCCTGACGGCGCGCGTGCTCAGGGCGCCGGCGTCCGACCCCGCGTTCGGCTCGGTCAGGCAGTAGCTGGCGATGACGTCCATCGGCGCCAACCGCGGAATCCATTCCTTCCGTTGCTCGTCGGTGCCGAACGTGTCGATCATCCACGCGCACATGTTGTGGATGGACATGAACGCGGCCGTCGTAGGGTCGGCAATCGCCAACTGCTCGAAGATCCGAACCCCGTCGAGCCGGCGCAGCCCGCTGCCGCCGACGTCATCGCGGCAATAGATCGCCGCCATGCCGAGCTCGGCGGCCTCGCGCAACACGTCCGTCGGAAAATGCTTGGTGGTATCCCATTCCAGAGCGTGCGGGGCGAGGCATTTGGCGGCGAACGCGGCCGCCGTCTCGGTGATGACGCGTTCGTCATCGTTCAGAGTGAACATGATGCCCTAATTCATTGTGGGGATGACGAATTCGGCGCCGTCCTTGATGCCGGACGGCCAGCGCGACGTGACCGTCTTGACCTTCGTGTAGAACTGGATCGATGCCGGCCCGTGCTGGTTGAGGTCGCCGAAGCCGGAGCGCTTCCAGCCGCCGAAAGTGTGATAGGCCACCGGGACCGGGATCGGCACGTTGACACCGACCATGCCGACCTGAACCCGGGAGACGAAGTCACGGGCGGCGTCGCCGTCGCGGGTGAAAACCGCCACGCCGTTGCCGTACTCGTGCTCCGACGGCAGCCGCAAGGCCTCCTCGTAGTCGTGCGCGCGCACGATGCACAGGACCGGCCCGAAGATCTCGTCGGTGTAGATCGACATGTCGGGGGTGACGTGGTCGAAGAGCGTGGGGCCGATGAAGAATCCGCCCTCGAGGTTGGCGTCCCCGAAGGTCAGGTCGTCGCTGGTCCGCTCGCGGCCGTCGATCACCAGCTCGGCGCCGGCGTCGACGCCCTGGCCGATGTAGTCGCGCACCCGCGTCAGCGCGGCGTCGGTGACCAGCGGACCGTAGTCGGCCTTGGGGTCCAGGCTGTGCCCGACGCGCAGGTTGTTGATTCGCTCAATGAGCCTGGCGCGCAACCGTTCCGCGGTTTGTTCACCGACCGGCACCGCGACGCTGATCGCCATGCAGCGTTCGCCGGCGCTGCCGTAGCCGGCGCCGATGAGCGCGTCGACGGCCTGGTCGAGGTCGGCGTCGGGCATCACGATCATGTGGTTCTTGGCGCCGCCGAAGCACTGTGACCGCTTGCCGGTCGCCGCGGCGGTCGAATAGATGTAGTGGGCGATGTCGGAGCTGCCGACGAAGCCCACGGCCTTGATGTCGGGATGGTGCAGGATGGCGTCGACAGCTTCCTTGTCGCCGTGCACCACCTGGAACACGCCGGGCGGCAGGCCGGCCTCCAAGAACAGCTCGGCCAGACGCACCGGGACCGACGGGTCACGTTCGCTGGGCTTGAGCACGAACGCGTTGCCACACGCGAGGGCCGGTCCGGCCTTCCACAGCGGGATCATCGCCGGGAAGTTGAACGGCGTGATGCCCGCGACCACACCCAGGGGCTGACGCAACGAATAGACGTCGATGCCCGGGCCGGCGCCCTCGCTGTACTCGCCCTTGAGCAGATGCGGGATCCCGATGCAGAACTCGATCACCTCGATGCCGCGCTGGATGTCGCCCTTGGCGTCGGCGACCGTCTTGCCGTGCTCGAGGGACAGCAGCTCGGCCAGCTCGTCGCTGTTGGCGTTGACCAGCTCGATGAAGCGCATCATCACCCGGGCGCGCCGCTGCGGATTCCATGCCGCCCAATCCTTTTGGGCCTCGACGGCCGAGGCCACCGCCGCGTCGATGTCGGCCTTACCGGCCATCGGCACCTTCGCCTGCACCGCGCCGGTGCTGGGGTTGAAAACATCGGCCGTGCGGCTGGATTGGCCGGCGGTGCGCTTCCCATCGATGAAGTGCGGGATCTGTGTGGTCATGGTGGCCTCGAGTCGTCGTTACGCAGCGAATACTTGGATATCCTAGTAACTTGGCTCGGGCGTAGCAAGGCGCTCAGTGCTTGCGCACGACGCGCTCGGCTTCGCCGTCCTTCCAGATCGTGATGTCCAGGTGGCCATCGGTCACCTCGACCGCGGACCCACCGATCAAGTCGGCCCGATAAAGGTGATCGAAATCCTGCCCTCGAATGTCGAAGCCGGTCTGTTCGTAGAGCGCTTCGGCGTACCGCTGATGCAAGTCCTTGTCCTGGACGTCCTCAACAACGCCGAACAGCTTTGCGTCGCCGTCCTTGACCTCGGTGTCGACGGTGGCGGTGTGCAGGCAGAAGCGCGGATCGCGCGACAGGTCATGGAATTTCGTCGTCCCCGGCATCCCGGCGATCCAGAGCCGATCTTCGAAGAACCTCGGCTCGATGGGGCTGATCCGGGGAAACCCGTCCGAGCGAAGCGTGCCCAAGATGCAGAGGTTGCCGGTCGCGGCGTGGCGGCGGAGGAATATGGTCGCGATTCGCGGGGCTGCTGCCGTGAACTCTCTCCAGCTGATCATGGTCGCGACCGTAGCCTCAGCGGGGGTAGTTCCCCGCCTCCAGGTCCTCGAGCAGGCTCGGATGGGTGGGCCGCCAGCCGAATCTGTCCCGGGTCAACTCGCTCGAGGACGGCTGATCACGGGCGAATATGGCGCCGAGGAACCCGAAATGCTCGGCGGGCACCGAGGCCGTGGGGAGATCGAGCTGGCGCCCGATGGCCTCGGCGAGCGCGCGCATAGGGTCGCCCTCGTCACCGACGGCGTGCGCCACCGTCCCGGGCGTCGCCTCCTCGAGGACCAGGCGGAAGAGCCGGGCCGCGTCGAGAACGTGCACAGCCGGCCAGCGCTGGGCGCCGTCGCCGACGTATCCGGAGACCCCGGTCCGTCGGGCCGCCTCGACGAGCAGGGAGGCGAACCCGCAGGGGCCGCCCGCCCGGTGGACCGAGCGGGGGAGGCGGACCACCGCCGAGCGGACTCCTTGGGCCGCCAGTTCCAGTGCGGCGTGGGCGTTTCGGTCGCGCCCGCCGATTAGCCCGTCGGTCGGCGCGGGGTCCCGCTCGGTGGAGGCGCGGCCGGCGATGGGGGGCGTGCCCGAGGCCATGACGAACGGCTTGCCGCTCCCCGCGAGGGCCGCGCCAAAGGTCTCGACGGCGACCGCCTCCTGCGCGACGGCCCTCTCGAAATCGTCGAAGTGGAGGAAGGCGAGGTGGACGACCCCGTCGGCGTCCTTGGCGCCGGCGCGCAGGCTGTCGGGGTCGTCGAGGTCGCCGTGCAGCACGTCGGCCCCCATGGCTTTGGCGGCCTGGGCCGACGCGTCGGAGCGGGCCAGCGCCAGAACCTCGTGGCCCGTGCGGATGAGCTCGGGAACGACGGCCGAGCCGACCCCGCCGGTGGCGCCCGTGACGAAAACTCGCATGACACACTCCTCAAGTGATGGGACCGATGTCCCATCACACTACCACCGTGATGGGACAAAGGTCTCATCACCTACCATGACGGCATGCCCCGATGGGAACCCGATGCGCGTGCGCGGCTGGTCGAGGCGGCGCTGCACCTCTTCTCCGAGCGGGGCTACGACCGAACCACCGTCGCCGAGATCGCCGATCGGGCCGGCCTGACGAAAAGCACCTTCTTCCGGTATTTCCCCGATAAGCGCGAGGTGCTGGCGGCCGGGCAGGAGACGTTGTCCCAACTCCTGACCGAGGGCATCGCCTCGGCGCCCGCGGACGCCACCCCGCTCGTCGCGGTCGCCGCCGGGCTGGAGCGCGCGGCCGGGGCGATGACCCCGCTCAATCGCGAGCTTGCTCCCCAGGTGAAGGCCGTCATTGCCACCAGCACCGAACTTCAGGAGCGCGATGCGCTCAAACAGGTCGGCCTCGCCGCGGCCATGGTGCAGGCGCTGCGAGCGCGGGGCGTGCCGGAACGGGCGGCCGCCCTGGCTGCCGAGCTGGGCGCGTTGGCTTTCAAAGAGGCGTTCGCCGAATGGATTACGGCAAAGGGCGACCAGAGCCTGGCTGAACTCGCACTCAAGGCCTTGGACGAGCTGCGCACCGCGGCCGCCGAAATCCGCTGAAGCGAGCCCGGGCCGACTAGCCTTTACCCCGTATGCACACCATCGAGGCCGACTACCTCGTCGTCGGGGCCGGCGCCATGGGCATGGCGTTCATCGACACGCTGATCTCTGAGACAGAGGCACGCGTGGTGGTGGTCGATCGCTACCACCAGCCGGGCGGGCATTGGACGACGGCCTACCCGTTCGTGCGGCTGCATCAGCCCTCCGCGTTCTACGGCGTTAACTCGTTGCGCCTCGGCAGCGACACCATCGACCAAGTCGGCTGGAACAAAGGGCTCTACGAGCTCGCGACGGCCGGGGAAGTCTGCGCCTACTACGACCACGTGATGCGTCAGCGGTTCTTGCCGACGGGCCGGGTCAGCTACTTCCCGATGAGCGAATACGTCGGTGAGGGCCGCTTTGTCACGATGGCGGGGACCGACTACACCGTCAACGTGGCGCGGCGCGTCGTCGATGCCACCTACATGCGCGTCATGGTTCCCTCGATGCGCCCGCCCCCATACCAGGTCGCGCCCGGTGTCGAATGCATCGCGCCCAACGGCTTGCCGCGGCGCCGGGCCCGCGAGCGCTACGTCGTCGTCGGGGCCGGCAAGACCGGAATCGACACCTGCCTATGGCTGCTGGGCCAGGGCATCGCGCCGGACCGGCTGACGTGGATCATGCCGCGGGATTCGTGGCTACTGGATCGCGCGACGATCCAGCCCGGCTCGTTGCTCGCAGATCAGATCAAGGCCGCCTTCACCGCGCAACTGCGGGCCGTCCGCGACGCCGAGTCCGTCGACGACCTGTTCGCGCGTCTCGAGGACGCCGGCGCGCTGCTGCGGATCGATCCCGCGGTTCGCCCCACCATGTACCGCTGCGCGACCGTCACACGGCTCGAACTCGAGCAGTTGCGGCGCATCTCCGACATCGTGCGGATGGGCCACGTGCTGCGTATCGACGCCGACGAAATGGTCCTCGACGACGGATCGGTCGCGATGGACGGCCGTGCGCTGTACATCGACTGCAGCGCTGATGGCGCCGAAAAACGGCCCGCCACACCCATTTTCGATACCGGCTGCATCACGCTACAAAGCGTGCGCGGGTGCCAACAAATATTCAGCGCCGCACTGGTCGGCCACGTCGAGACCGCTTACCCCGATGACGCCGTGAAAAACCGGCTGTGCGTGCCACTGCCGCATCCGGACACCGACCTCGACTGGTTGCGCGTCGCCTTGGCCGACTACGGAAACCAGCTGCGCTGGATGGAGGACCCGGACCTGACCGCGTGGCTCGCCGGCGCGCGCCTGGACCTTTTCGGTCACCTGATGGGCCACCTCCTGGCGCCGGCGTCGGCCAAGCCCCGAGTGCAGGACCGGATACTGGGCATGGCCAAGTCGGCGCTGTCCGCCACCGCCACCAAACTCGACCAGCTGATGGTCCAGGAAGCCTCGCTCAGCGCGCCGTCGGTGTAACCCGAGCTGATATTGGTCGGTAAAGGAGGCACGTGGCGGCGCAAAACGAACCCGTCGGCCCGCGACCATTGCGCGCGGTGCCGGACAGTGGCTTTCAGGGCTATACCGACTGGAACGCGGTGTATCAGGACAACGCGGCCTGGGTGTACCGGACGCTGTTTGCTCGCGTCGGCAACCGGGCCGATGCCGAAGACCTCACCGCCGAGGTCTTCCTTGCCGCGCTGCGGCCGCTGCGCCTGACCGCGAGCGTCGGCGAGGTGCGCGCGTACCTGCGGGCGACGGCCCGAACGGTGCTGGCCGCGCATTGGCGCGAGACCATGGGCCGCGAAATCACCGCGATCGAGGACATCGAACAACCGCCCGAGAGCGAGGAAGCGATCAGCACCGCACCCCAGCGCGTCGCGCAGGTGCTCGACAATCTGCCGGACCGCTACCGCCGAATTTTGGAACTGCGTTTCCTGCAAGGCAATTCGATCAAGGAGTCCGCGACCGAACTTGGGATCAGCGTCGCCAACGCCAAAGTTCTCCAACACCGCGCTCTGCGACTGGCAGCGCAAGTCAATGATGGGGGCCAGCCATGAACGCGCGCGGACTACGCCGCTACGTCGACGACCTGCTGCGGGGCCGCCGGCCAAAGCCGTTCGCGCCGGACGACTTCGAGGCGGCGCAGATCCGCACGGCGATCGAATTGCGGGCGGCCCGCCAGGGTTCCGAGGTTGACGACGCTCCCCGCCCCGAATTCCTGGCCGACCTGCACGGTCGCCTCGCGGAGCAGATGTCCGGCACGCCGCCGGCCGCCGCGCCGAAGGCCAACACCACGCGCCGGCAGGTCATCGTCGGCACCTCGGCGGCCGCCGCGGCCGCCGCGGCCGCCGTGTCCATCGATCGGGCGGTGACGGGCGGCCCCGCCGAAGCCCCCGCCGTCGCGGGCCAACTCACGCCCAACGACGGAAGCTGGCAGCGGGTCGCGGCCAGCTCGGACGTGCCGGACGGGCGCATGCATCCCTTCGATCTGGGCTCAGTCAGCGGATTCGTTCGCCGTGTCGACGGCAAACTCGAGGCCATCTCCGGGGTATGCACGCATCAGGGGTGCCGGCTGTGGTTCGACGCCCCCGACGACCGGCTGCGCTGTCCCTGCCACACCACGTCGTTCTCGCCCACCGGACAGGTGCTCACCCACCAGCTTCCGATCGCACCAAAGCCGTTGCCCACGCTGATGGTTCGCGAGGTCAACGGGGTGATCGAGGTATTCGCTCCGGCACGACCCGTGTAACCCGCTGCCCTATCTCTTGGCATGGATATCCCCATGCTTCGAAAACAAGTGGTCGCGGCGGTCGCCGCCGGTGTGGTGCTGGCCGGATGCTCGTCTGCGCCGCCGGCAGCCCAACCGTCGGTCACCTTCGGCTCCGGTGCGAGCGCCACCCCCGGGATGCCGGGAATGAGCGGGATGCCGCCGGCCTCGGCCGCACCGACGGGCTCGGCGTCGGCAACCGGATCGCCGGCGGCGGCCGCGGGTGACGAGGTCAGCATCGACAACTTCGCCTTCGCGCCGGCGACGCTGACCGTCAAGGTAGGCAGCACTGTCACCTGGACCAACCGCGACGAAGAACCGCACACGGTGGCCGCCAGCGACGGTTCGTTTCACTCGCCGGGGATGGGGACGGGCGCCACCTTCAGCCACACCTTTCCGACCGCCGGAAAGTTCGACTACGTCTGCTCGATCCACCCGATGATGCACGGCACCGTGGTGGTGACGGGATGACCAAGCAAGACCCGAACACCTTGACTCGCCGCCAGCTCATCCGGCACTCCGCGTGGTTCGGCGCGGCGGTCGGATTCGCCGTCGTTGGCGGCGAGGTGATCTCGCATGTCGCGGGTACGGCTTCGGCCTCGCACGCTCAAGCCCGGCCCACCCTGCGGTTCGCCCAAGTCAGCGACAGCCACATCGGTTTCTCCGGTCCGCCCAACCCGGACGTCACCGGCACGTTCGGCCATGCGATCGATCAGATCAACAGCCTCGGCTACACACCGGATTTCGTCATTCACACCGGCGACCTCACCCACCTGTCGACTCCCGACCAGTTCGACCAGGTGAAGCAGATGCTGGGCAAGCTGCAGACTCCGCACGTGTTCACGGTGCCGGGCGAACACGATTCGGTCGACGACGCGGGTCAGAAGTACCGGAGCGTCTTCGGTGCGGGAACCCGCGGCGACGGCTGGTACAGCTTCGACATCGCCGGCGTGCACGTGATCGCCCTGGTGAACACCTTGAACCTGAAGAAGCTCGGGCATTTGGGCACCGAGCAGCTCGAGTTCGTCGAGAAGGACGTCGCGGGGTTGTCGAACGACACGCCCATCATCGTTTTCAGTCATATCCCGCTGTTCGCGATGTACCCGGATTGGGGCTGGGGCACCGACGATGCCACCCAGGCGTTGAGCTATCTGAGGCGCTTCTCGTCGGTGACGTGCCTCAACGGCCATGTGCACCAACTGTTTTCCAAGACGGAAGGCAACGTGACCTTCTACAGCGGGACGACGACGGCCTATCCGCTGCCGCATCCCGGGGACGGGCCCGCGCCCAAGCCGGTCACGCTGCCGGCCGGCAAGCTGCACGACGCCTTGGGCATTCGCGAGGTCAACTACACCAAGGGGCAGACCGCCCTGGCGCTGAAAGAGGCTAAGCTGCAATGACATTCCTGCTTCGGATCGGTCTGGCCCTGTCCCTGGCCGTCAGCGCCACCAGCCATGCCTACCTTTATATCCACGGCTATCAACACATTCCGATGATCGGCACCGCCTTTCTGGTCCAGGCCAGCGCCTTGTTCGCCCTGGCTCTGCTGATCATCATCGGCGGTCCGCCATGGCTGCAATGGGTCGCCGCCGCGGTGGCCGGCGGGTCGCTGGTGGCGTTCGCCCTCTCGAGGACCGTCGGGCTGTTCGGTTTTTCCGAACGCGGCTGGGACCCAGCTCCCCATGCCGTTATCAGCGTGGCGGCCGAACTGCTGACGGTGCTGCTGTGGGCGGGGACCCTGGTGAGGTGGCGTCGGCTTAAGGCCGTTCAGCCTTAGGGGCAGGTGGCGTCGATCGTGAAGGCCTTGCTGACCTGCAGGCCCACGTTGTTCACACCGGTGGCAGTACCGGTGATGTGATAGCTGTTGCCGTTCTTGGTGGCGCCGGCGCTGTTACCGGGCGCGCCCTCGGTGAAGCTCAGCACCACGTCGTTGATCGACCCGAGCCCGACGTCGTGGACCACCGATGCGTCGGGCTCCAGCCCGACGATCACGCCGGTGACCGCCTCGCCGATCGCGATGGAGAACTTGCCGTTGTTCGTCGCGCACACCACCGGGCCGCTGACGTTCAGGGGCTCACCGCCCACGCTGACCTTCGCTTCCCCCGGCGCCGTCGCGACCGTGCTGCTCGCGGGGGCGGCGCTGGAGCTTGTGCTGGACGGCGCCGCCGAGCTGGACGACGGGCCGGAGGCCTTCTTGCCGCCGGAACAGCCGGCCGCGCCGGCAACGATCGTCACGGCTGCAACGGCGACTGACAACTGACGCTTCACACAAGCAGTATGTATCGCCGTTCGATTATTTGCTCGGCAAGCTGGCGATGAATCGCTGCGTGTCCTCCCAGGCGGGCAGGACACCGGATTTGCGCACTTCATCGAAGCTGGGGGCCGCCGCGTCGCGATCCGACAAGCTTGGTGCGGCACCGTCGACCAAAGGCCAGTCGATTGCCAGCTCCCGATCCGTCGCACAGATCGTGTGCTCGCGTTGCGGGTTGTATTCCGACGAGCACAAGTACATCACCGTCGAATTGTCTTGCAGCGCAAGGAACCCGTGGGCGAGGCCTTCGGAGATATAGATCGTCCTGCGGTCGGAGTCGTTGAGCAGCACGGAATCCCATCGGCCGAATGTCGGTGAGCCCAAACGGATATCGACGACGACGTCGAATACCGAGCCCGCCACGCAGGTGACGTACTTGGCCTGGCTCGGTGGCAGCTGGGCGAAGTGCAGGCCGCGCAACACTCCGGCGGCAGAAACCGAGCAGTTGGCTTGCCGGACGTCCAACGAATGACCGGCGAAGGCGCTGAACCCGCGATCGGTGAGCCATTCGAAGAACAGGCCACGCGAGTCGCCGTGGATCTCGGGAGTGATTTCCCAGGCGCCGGGGATGTCGAGCTCGCGAACCTTCATCTCACTGACCGCGCGCTTCGTAGCGGGCCTCGGCATCGTCCTTCAGCGGACGCCACCAGGATTCGTTGTTCCGGTACCAGTCAATGGTGGACCGGAGACCCTCGTCGAAGTCGGTGTGCTTTGGCGCCCAATACAATTCGTCGCACAACGCCGATGAGTCGATGGCGTATCGGAGGTCATGACCAATGCGGTCGGGGACAGTGTCGAAGTCGTCGGGGTCGCGGCCCAGCATCTGCAGCAGCGTGCGCAGCACCGTCAGGTTGTCGCGCTCGCCGTCGGCGCTGATCAGATAGGTCCGGCCGATCTCGCCCTTCTCCAGGATCCGCCAGACCGCGCTGTTGTGATCGTCGACGTGGATCCAGTCGCGAATGTTGGCACCGCTGCCGTACAACTTGGGTCGCCGGCCGGTGAGGACGTTGGTGATCTGACGCGGGATGAATTTCTCGACGTGCTGATACGGCCCATAGTTGTTGGAGCAGTTCGAGATTGTCGCGCGCACCCCATACGACCGCACCCAGGCCCGGACCAGCATGTCTGCGGCGGCCTTGGTCGCCGAGTACGGGCTGGACGGGTTGTAGGGCGTCGACTCGGTGAACCGCTGCGGGTCGTCGAGCGCCAGGTCGCCGTAGACCTCGTCGGTCGAGACGTGGTGCAGCCGCACACCGTAGCGCCGCACCGCTTCCAGGATGGTGTACGTCCCGATCACATTGGTGTGCAGAAACGGCTCCGGGTCGTACAGCGCGTTGTCGACGTGGCTTTCGGCCGCAAGATGCACGACCGCGTCGGACTCGCCGACCAGCGTGGAAACCAGCGCGCCGTCGGTGATATCGCCCTCCACCAGCCTGATCGCATCGCCCAGATCCGCCAGCGACTCGCGTCGCCCGGCGTAGGTCATGGCGTCGAGCACCGTCACCGCGACATCGGGACGCTCGCGGACGGTGCTGTGCACGAAATTGGTGCCGATGAAACCGGCACCCCCGGTGACCAATAGCCGCATGGTCAAACCCTAACGGGTGAGGCCCAGCGGTCCCGCCAGTTCTCCCAGGACGCGCACCACTTCGTCGTCGGGCGTCGCGTCGAGCGGCTGGACCGCGACGTGGTCTGCGCCGGCATCCAGGTGTTCGGTGAGGCGTTGCGCGATGGCCTCCGGGGTGCCGTAGGCCACCACCGCGTCGATCAGCTTGTCGCTGCCCGGCTTGCGCACGTCGTCGTGGGTGAATCCCGACCGCAGCCAGTTGTTCACGTAGTTGCTGAGGTCCAGGTAGAAGTTCGCATACCGGCGGCCGATGGCGCGGGCTTCGGAGGCATCGGTGCTGAGCACGACCTTGTGTTCGGGCGCCAGGAACACCGAGCTTCCGACGAGTTCGCGCGCCTTGGCCGTGTGTTGGGGTGTGGTGAGGTACGGGTGCGCGCCGGCGCTGCGTTCGGCCGCCAGCTGCAACACCCGCGGGCCGAGCGCCGCCAGCACTCGCCGGCTGGTCGGCACCATCGCCGCGTCGAGTTCGTCGAGGTAACCGACCAACGCGTCGTAGGGCCTGACGTACTCCTCGGTGTGCTCGCGGTGGCCCACCCCGATGCCGAGCAAAAACCTTCCGGGATAGGCGCTTTCGATGCGTTCGTAAGACCGCGCGACCGCCGCGGCCGGCGCGGACCAGATGTTGACGATCCCGGTGGCCAGTTGTAGCGAGTCGGTTGCGGCGAGGGCAGGTTCGACCCAAGCCAGGTCGGCGTCCGGTGACCCGCCGATCCACACCGCGCCATAGCCCAGCGATTCGATTCGGCTGGCCAGCTGCGGCGTGATGGACCGTGATCCCAGCCATACGCCGAACCGTCCCAGGTCGGGTTTCAGTGCTGCTCCCCCGGTCATTTAGATCCCCCTGGTGTGCTAGGTCAGCCCGAGCGGTCCCGCGAGCTCGGCCAGCGCCGAAACCAGGTTTTCATCTTTGGTCAGGACCTGCACGGGCACGTGGTCGGCCCCGGCGTCGAGGTGCTGCTTCAGCCGAGCCGCGATCTGGTCCACCGTGCCATAGGCCACCACCGCGTCCACCAGGCGGTCACTGCCCGGCCGGGTGACCTCGTCGTCGGAGTAGCCCAGCCGTTTCCAGCTGTTGCGGTAGTTGGCCAGGTTGAAATAGATGTCGAGCGCCTTGCGGCCGACCGCGCGTGCCTTGTCCGCGTCGGTGGTCAGCACCACCTTGTGTTCGGGCGCCAAGAACGCCGACGGGCCGATCAGCTCACGCGCCCGCGCGGTGTGCTCGGGGGTGGTGAGGTAGGGATGCGCTCCCGCGCTGCGCTCCGCCGAAAGCTTCAGCACCCGTGGTCCGAGCGCGGCCACGACCCGGCGGTGTGCGGGCACGCCGTGCTCGTCGAGCTTGTCCAGGTACTCCGCCAGCGCGTCATACGGCTTGCGGTATTCGGTGTGGGCCTCGGGATGGCCGACGCCGATGCCGAGGAGGAAGCGGCCCGGGTAGGCCTTGTCGATCCGGTGGAACGATTCGGCAACCGGCGCGGCGGGCGCCGTCCAGATGTTGACGATCCCGGTGGCCACCTGCAGCGTGGTCGTGGCCTCGAGGATGGGTTCTACCCAGGCCAGCTCGGCGGGAGGTGAACCGCCTACCCAGACCGCCCCGTATCCCAGGGCTTCGATCTCCTTGGCTTGCTTGGGAGTGACGCCGCGCCCGAACGATCCGAACCGGCCGAGATTGGGCTTGCTAGCTGCAGAATCAGTCATGGTGGCTGCAACCGGCGGCGTGCGAGCGCTATTCCGCGGAGGGATTTTGGCCGGGGCCGAATAACCAGGTATCCTGGACCAACGGTGCGTCATCGCGCCGGCTTTTGCGTGCCCAGTCCCTAGGAACTTTCCTGTCACCGGCTCACGTTTCAAGTCGGTGTGAATGCTGCGCCGATGTGGGCGCAGATGAAACGAAACTAAACGACGAGGATTTGACGAGAGGTTATGGCCAAGAAGGACGGCGCCATAGAGGTCGAGGGCCGCGTGGTCGAGCCCCTGCCCAATGCGATGTTCCGCATTGAGCTGGAGAACGGTCACAAGGTGCTCGCCCATATCAGCGGCAAGATGCGGCAGCACTACATCCGCATCCTGCCCGAGGACCGGGTGGTGGTGGAGTTGTCTCCCTACGACCTGTCCCGGGGCCGCATTGTGTACCGATACAAGTAACCCACCAATAGACGAGACAGGATCGAAAAGCCGTGAAGGTCAACCCCAGCGTGAAGCCGATTTGCGACAAGTGCAGGGTGATCCGTCGGCATGGGCGGGTCATGGTGATCTGCTCAGATCCGCGCCACAAGCAGCGACAGGGCTAGGCCCACCCGACAACTAAATGATGACCTCCCAGCACCAATAGGCGGATACGCCGCCTACCTACGCCCGGACGGAGGCCGGGCCCCGATCAAGATCGGGAACGGACTGGGACAAGACCTCCGCATGAGATAAGAGGAAACGCCACCTATGGCTCGACTAGTAGGCGTCGATCTACCGCGGGACAAGCGGATGGAGATCGCGCTGACCTACATCTTCGGCATCGGCCGTACCCGTGCCAACGAAATTTTGGCCGCCACCGGCATCGACAAGGATCTGCGGACCAAGGATCTGACCGATGACCAGGTGACCCACCTGCGTGACTACATCGAAGCCAACTTGAAGGTGGAGGGCGATCTGCGCCGCGAGGTGCAGGGCGACATCCGCCGCAAGATCGAGATCGGCTGCTACCAGGGCCTGCGGCATCGGCGCGGCATGCCGGTGCGCGGCCAGCGGACCAAGACCAACGCGCGGACCCGCAAGGGACCCAAGCGCACCATCGCAGGCAAGAAGAAGGCCAGGTAACCGATGCCACCGAAGAAGGCAAGTGGTGCCGCGGCGCCCAAGAAGGGTCAGAAGACCCGCAGACGGGAAAAGAAGAACGTCCCGCACGGCGCCGCGCACATCAAGAGCACGTTCAACAACACGATCGTGACGATCACCGACCCGCAGGGCAACGTCATCGCCTGGGCGTCGTCGGGCCATGTCGGCTTCAAGGGTTCGCGGAAATCGACACCGTTCGCCGCGCAGCTGGCCGCCGAGAACGCCGCCCGCAAGGCTCAGGAGCACGGCGTGAAGAAGGTCGACGTGTTCGTGAAGGGCCCCGGCTCGGGCCGGGAGACCGCGATCCGCTCGCTGCAGGCCGCGGGCCTGGAGGTCGGCGCGATCTCTGACGTCACGCCCCAGCCGCACAACGGCGTCCGCCCGCCGAAGCGACGCAGGGTCTAGGAGGAGAAACAACCGATGGCTCGTTACACCGGACCCGTCACCCGCAAGTCGCGCCGGTTCCGCACCGACCTCGTCGGCGGCGACCAGGCGTTCGAGAAGCGTCCCTACCCGCCCGGCCAGCACGGCCGCGCGCGGATCAAGGAGAGCGAATACCTGCTGCAGCTGCAGGAGAAGCAGAAGGCCCGCTTCACCTACGGCGTCATGGAAAAGCAGTTCCGCCGCTACTACGAGGAGGCCGCGGGCCGTCCCGGCAAGACCGGTGACGAGCTGCTGCAGATCCTGGAGAGCCGGCTGGACAACGTGATCTACCGCGCGGGCATCGCGCGCACCCGGCGGATGGCCCGTCAGCTCGTCACGCACGGCCATTTCACGGTCAACGGCGTGCGCGTTGACGTCCCCAGCTATCGGGTGTCGCAGTACGACATCATCGACGTGCGCGACAAGTCGGTGAACTCGGTGCCGTTCCAGATCGCGCGGGAGACCGCCGGCGAGCGCCCGATCCCGAGCTGGCTGCAGGTCGTGGGGGAGCGCCAGCGCATCCTGATCCACCAATTGCCCGAGCGCGCGCAGATCGAGGTGCCGCTCACCGAGCAGCTGATCGTCGAGTACTACTCGAAGTAACAAGACCCCCCGCGCCGACCGGTGCGGGACACCTGAGCGGCATCAAATAGCGGGTGTCGAGAAGGAGAAGAAGAAACACCATGCTGATCTCACAGCGACCCACACTGTCGGAGGAGATCCTCACCGACAACCGGTCCCAGTTCGTCATCGAACCGCTGGAGCCGGGATTCGGTTACACGCTGGGCAATTCGCTGCGGCGGACCCTGCTGTCGTCCATCCCCGGTGCGGCGGTCACCAGCATCCGCATCGACGGCGTGCTGCACGAGTTCACCACCGTGCCCGGCGTCAAGGAAGACGTCACCGCCATCATCCTGAACCTCAAGGGCCTCGTCGTGTCCTCGGAGGAGGACGAGCCGGTCACCATGTACCTGCGCAAGCAGGGTCCGGGTGCGGTCACCGCGGGTGACATCGTGCCGCCAGCCGGTGTCACGGTGCACAACCCGGGCATGCACATCGCGACGCTGAACGACAAGGGCAAGCTCGAGGTCGAGCTAGTCGTCGAGCGCGGCCGCGGCTACGTCCCGGCGGTGCAGAACCGGGCGTCCGGCGCCGAAATCGGCCGTATCCCAGTCGATTCCATCTACTCGCCGGTGCTCAAGGTCACCTACAAGGTCGACGCCACCCGCGTCGAGCAGCGCACCGACTTCGACAAGCTGATCCTGGACGTGGAGACCAAGAGTTCGATCACCCCCCGCGACGCGCTGGCGTCGGCGGGTAAGACCCTGGTCGAATTGTTCGGTCTGGCACGCGAACTCAACGTCGAGGCCGAGGGCATCGAGATCGGGCCGTCGCCGGCCGAGGCCGACCACATCGCGTCGTTCGCGCTGCCGATCGACGACCTGGACCTGACCGTGCGGTCGTACAACTGCCTCAAGCGCGAGGGTGTGCACACCGTCGGCGAGCTGGTCTCGCGCACCGAGTCCGACCTGCTCGACATCCGCAACTTCGGCCAGAAGTCCATCGACGAGGTGAAGGTCAAGCTGCACCAGCTGGGTCTGTCGCTCAAGGACAGCCCGCCGAGCTTCGACCCGTCGGAGGTTGCGGGCTACGACGTCGCGACCGGCACCTGGTCCACCGAGGGCGCCTACGACGACCAGGACTACGCGGAAACCGAACAGCTCTAAAGGCCAGAATCATCTAGACAGGAGCGACAGCAATGCCCAAGCCCACCAAGGGCCCTCGCCTCGGCGGGTCGTCTTCGCACCAGAAGGCCCTTCTGGCCAACCTGGCCACGTCGCTGTTCGAGCACGGTCGGATCAAGACGACCGAGCCGAAGGCCCGTGCGCTGCGGCCGTATGCGGAGAAGCTGATCACGCACGCGAAAAAGGGCACGCTGCACAACCGTCGAGAGGTTCTCAAGAAGATCCGCGACAAGGACATCGTGCACGCGTTGTTCGAGGAGATCGGGCCGTTCTACAGCGACCGCAACGGTGGCTACACCCGCATCATCAAGGTCGAGGCGCGAAAGGGTGACAACGCCCCGATGGCCGTGATCGAGCTGGTGCGGGAGAAGACGGTGACGTCGGAGGCCGACCGCGCGCGCCGGGTTAAAGCCTCGAAGAAGGCTGACGCTCCTGTCGCGGCTGCTGCGGCGCCGCAGGCCGCCGTCGAGCCCGAGGCCGCGGAGGGTCCGACGGCCGAGGAGGTCGAGGCCGAGACGGCTGAAGAAGTCGTGGCCGAGACGGCCGAGCCCCAAGAGGCCAAGGCTGAGGCCGCCGATGAGGGCGACGGAGCCACCGACAGTTAGCGAGGACGTCCGTCTGCGGCTCGATATCGCCTACGACGGAACGGATTTCGCGGGCTGGGCAACCCAGGCCGGGCAGCGAACCGTCGCCGGCGTTCTCGATGAGGCGCTGACGACGGTTTTCCGCACCCCGGTGCGGCTGCGCGCCGCCGGGCGCACCGACACCGGCGTGCACGCCACCGGGCAGGTGGCACACGTCGACGTCCCGGACGACGCGCTGCCGAACGCGTACCCGCGCGCACGTCCCCGCAAGCGGGAGGTACCCCCACACACCGGCGAGCCCGAGTTTTTGCCGCTGCTGCGGCGCCTGGGCCGGTTCCTGCCCACCGACGTCCGGGTCCTCCGGATCGTCCGCGCCCCAGCGGGTTTCGATGCCCGCTTCTCGGCGCTGCGCCGCCATTACGCCTACCGCTTGTCCACGGCGCCTTACGGCGTGCAGCCGCAGCAGGCGCGCTACGTCACCGCGTGGCCGCGCGCACTCGACCTGGACGCGATGAGCGCCGCGTCACGAGACCTGTTGGGGCTGCATGACTTTGCGGCGTTCTGCCGTCAGCGCGACGGCGCCACCACGATCCGGGATCTGCAGCGGTTGGACTGGTCGCGCGACGGCGAGCTGATCACCGCGCACGTGAGCGCCGACGCGTTCTGCTGGTCGATGGTGCGCTCACTGATCGGGGCGCTGCTGGCCGTCGGCGAACATCGGCGTCCGGTCACCTGGTGTCGCGACCTGCTCACCGCGACGGACCGGTCCAGCGACTTCGCGGCCGCGCCCCCGCACGGTTTGACGCTGATCGGCGTGGACTACCCACCCGATGGCGAGCTCGCGGCGCGGATCCTGATCACCCGCGATCTGCGCACGCGCTAGAGCCGGGCGGCGGCGAAGCTGGCGGCCTGATCCACCAGTCCGGAGTTGAGATACGACGGCTGCAGATGCGACGGCCAATTCATGCCATTACGACAGATCGGGTCGCCCTGTGCGCACTGGTCGATCGTCTTACCCGCAAAGGCGGGGGCGACCTGCCGGGTGCCATTACCGAACAACGCGACCGCCGCGACGTGCTGATCCGCCCCCGGCGGAATACGGCCCCAGGTCGCGAGATCAACCACCTCGGCGCCCAGGGAATAGCCGCCGAGCACCTCGCGGGTGTTCGGGCACTGCTTGGCCATGGCTTGAACGTGGGCGCTGATGTCGTTGGCGCCGGCGTCGACGCTGATGTTGGCGGGATAGTTGACCCCATATGCTCCGACCGGCATAGCCGTCTTGCCGCGCAGCGAATTGAGGAACGCGTCGCCGATGGCGCCGAGCCCGGGCGGTTCCTCCCGGCCCCGGGCAAACACCACTTCGGCGCCCGGGCACGCCGCCGATGCAATCGGCGCCGTGGCGGGGGCAATCACCAATGCCGCGGCGAGCAATGTCGCGGCCGCGAAACCGCGCAGCCTCATGGGCCGATATATTAACCGGCCAGCCTATGCGGTCAGTGGATCGCCGAGACCAGATCAGGCGAAGGTGTCGGCGCCGCGGGCGCGGGCCCGGGGGCCGTTGGAGGAACCGACGGGCCGGGCCCCGGCGCCTGCGGGACGGAACCCGGTGACTGCGGCACGGAACCCGGCGACTGCGGGCCGGATCCCGGCGTCTGCGGGCCGTATCCCGGTGACGTGGGGCCGTAGC
This sequence comes from Mycobacterium sp. IS-836, assembly GCF_001954275.1. Classification (GTDB taxonomy): domain Bacteria; phylum Actinomycetota; class Actinomycetes; order Mycobacteriales; family Mycobacteriaceae; genus Mycobacterium. The sequence goes on from NZ_MBEU01000062.1 coordinate 127,366, forward strand.
CGGGTACCTGTTGACCGGTTCCGGCCAGCAGCTTCGACGCGACGAACGCCGCTGCCTGAGTGGTGTACACCGGCACATACCCCTCCGTGTGCCCGGTCCACTCGTTGCCCTGGCCCGCATGACAGATCGGGTCTTGCGGATTGCACAGGTCGATCGCCTTCGAACCCAGCAGCGTGCTCTGGGCCGGCAGCGTTCCGCCCGCGCGGTCGGCCACGTCGCCGAAGGTGGCGACGGCCGCGATGTTGTTCGCGTATTGCGGTGGGAGCGAGTTGCCCCAGTTGATGCCCCCGATGGGGACGCCGGCCACGATGTCCATCACCGAGGCGCCCTGGGAGTAACCGCCCAGCACGATCTTGGTGCTCGGGCACTTTTCCACGCTCTTCTTGACGCGGTCGATCGTGTCGTTGGCGCCGTCACCGCCGTGCAGCTGCAGTTTGCTGGCCGCGTAGTTCACCCCGTAAGGCAGGATGTTCAGGCCGGTCTGCTGACGCAGCGAGTCGACGAAGGCGTCGCCGACGCGGCCCAGGCCGGGGGGCTCGTTGGTGCCGCGGGCGAAGATCACCTCGACATCCGGGCAGTCGTCGGCGGAGGCGCTCGGCGCCGCGCTTGGGAGGGCGAGCAGGCCGGTCGCGGTGACCAGCGCGGAAGCGCTCAGGCCGACCCAGCGGCCTGCGGACCGCGCGGCGCCCGCCCGAGGGCTACGTATGCGGTGAGTAAACACCCGGAAATTTTACCCGTATCCGGCAAAGCCGAAACTCGGCCGACCTGTGGATAAACCTGCGCAGGGCGCTCGGCGTGCGGTTTACCGTGAAGCGGAAATCCGGATTCGACAAATTTCGCGGGGGAATTTTGGACCGATCCTTGCCCCCACAATCACCGACCCGCGTGCAAATCGGCGCGTACCGATTTCTGCTGCGTCGCATCGAGTGCGCGTTGCTGAGCGGGGACACCGGCGCCGCTGCCCGACACCTGCGGGCGCGGAGGGTATCGCTTACGGCCGGATGTGCGCTCGCGGCCGTCGTTGTCGCCGGATCCGCGCTACTTGCTTTGCTGCGGCCACAGGTCGCGTTCGATCGCACATCGATCGTGATGGGCCAACAATCCGGAGCGCTGTACGTACGGGTGGGTGACATTTGGCATCCGGTGCTGAACCTGGCCTCGGCGCGGTTGATCGCAAGAACCAATGCCAACCCGCAACCGGTACGCGAGTCCGAGCTTGCGCGCACCAAACGCGGTCCGCTGCTGGGCATTCCGGGTGCACCGCAAATTCTCGGCCCGCCGCTGTCGGCGGACGAATCAGTGTGGACGATCTGCGATACGGCCGGCAACGTGCCGACGACGGTCCTCGTCGGACCCGCGGGGGGCCCGGCGGTCCGCCGACTGAGCCCCGAGGACGCCGTCGTGGTGGCTCCCAGCTCGGGTTCGCCGGCCTACCTGCTCTACAACGGACAGCGGGCGATCGTCGATCTCGCCGACAGCGCAGTGGTGCGTGCGTTGAGGTTGGAGGGCCGCACGCCGCGAGTCGTCGCCACGTCGTTGCTCAGCGCCATTCCCGAGGCGCCGCCGATCACGCCGCCGCGAATTCGCGACGCAGGAGCGAAGGCCGCTGGACTGCCCGGATTTTCGGTGGGCGACGTGTTGCGCATCACACGAGCCGGTGGTGACGAGTATTACGTCGTTTTGGCAGCCGGCGCGCAACGAATCGGTCAGGTCACTGCAGACATGTTGCGTCTCAGCAATTCGCACGGCAACGCGAACATCATCCCGGCGGCGCCGGACGCGATCCGCGCCGCGCCGATCGTTACGACGCTGCCGGTGGCGAGTTTCCCCGACCACGCGCCCCGCGACGGCGCCTTGAGCGATGCCGATACCACCGTGTGCGCGTCGTGGACTGCCGCTTCCGGGCGTTCCGACATCGCTTTCCTGGCGGGCAGCGGGCTGCCGTTGCCGGTTGGCCAAGTGCCGGTGACCTTGGCACAGGCAGACGGCCGCGGCCCCGCGCTGGACGCGGTATACCTCCCGCCCGGCCGCGTCGCCTACGTGCGGGGCAACGCCCAAGGCGGTGCACGCTATCTCGTCACCGACACCGGGGTGCGGTTCGCGATTCACGACGACGACGCGGCACACGACCTTGGGCTGCCGACTGCGGCGCTAACGGTGTTCTGGCCGATGCTCGCGGTCCTGCCGTCCGGGCCCGAACTGAGCAGGCAAAGCGCGTCAGTCGCTCGAGACACTGTTGCGGGTCCGCCTTAACCGACTCTTGGCCGGGCCGGCGATCAGGGCTGCCGCCAGCGCGGCCAAGCAGATCGCCGCGCCACCCAGGGCGGTGTTGCGGCCTTGACGATCAAGCGGCGCCGGTGCCAGAGGGGGAGGGATCGGCACCGGCGCCGGGCCTGGTTGGGACGTGTTGATCGGTGGAATCGAGTCGGTGCTGACCGCGGCAAGGGCATCGATGGTGCCGTTGCCGACGAGCGGATCCCGTCCGGCCGCCGGGTGATGGGCGGTCGATTCGATGCGCTGCATCACCTGTCGCGCGGTCATCGTCGGGAATCGCGCTCGGATGAGCGCAGCCAACCCGCTGACGACTGGCGCCGCGTAGCTCGTGCCGGAAAGCGATGCTGAGCCAAGCGAATTCACTGCCTCACCGACGGCGGCGACGTCCACCCAGGGGCCGGCAAGGGTAAAGGCCGATGGCGCGCCGTCGGCGTTGACCGACCCGACGGCCAGCACGTAGTCGTCATACCAGGCCGGACTGACCGCGACGGTAACGCTGTCCCATGTCGCATCCGGCCGTTGCGGCGGGCACTGTGCGCCGCCGCCGGTGTTGCCGGCCGCGGCGACTATTACCGCGTTCTTGACGTCGACCGCATACGCCAGTGCGGCGCCCAGCGAGCGGTCGTCGAGCGGCGAAGCGACCGGAACGCACGCGACCGACGAAATGTTGATCACCGACGCGCCGAGATCGGCGGCCGTCCGGACGGCTCGCGCCATCGTGTCGACATCACCCACCCCGGCGCTGGATCGGTCGTTGGCCGGAGCGAACTTGGCGCTGGACTGGCGGATGCCGATCAGGGTGACGTCGGGCGCCACCCCGGCGAAGCTGTCGGCCCGGGAATCGGGTGTCGCAGCGATGATTCCGGCCACCAATGTGCCGTGCGCATCGCAATCCTGCGTGCCGTCGCCGGTGGATACATAGTCACCCCCGGGCACCACGTCGGGTAGCCGGCCGTGTTGCGAGACACCAGTGTCGATCACCGCGACCCGCTGGCCGGCACCGCGGGTGAGCTGCCAGACCCGCGGTAGGTCGAGGTGTGCAAGCTGGTTGCCGCCCGCGCTTGAATCCGACGCCATCGTCGTGCAAGCCTCGCGTTGCACGGTCGGCCGCGGTGGTGCGGGCAGGGCGGGCTTCGGCAACCACGTGTCGTCGATCTTCGGCGGCGAAACCGCGTGTGCCGACGGCGTTCCGAACTGGGCGAGCGCCGTCAACGCCGATACCGCCAGCAGCCGCCGGACGCGTGACGGGATCAACTCCATGTCGGATTGATGGCACGAACGGCGCGATAGACGCCGCATATCCAACAGGTCAGGGGCACCATAGCGATTATGGCCAGATACTCCATCAGCTCAACGCCTCGCCGCGCTAGGGGCGACGTCGGCATCGCCGTAGCGACGGAGCCCAGGTAGAGCGCCGCGGCGACGAGCATCGCCGTCATCGCGGCAATCCACGGTCCGCGATCCGGGATGCCCGCCGCCGTAATTGCGAATGTTGTTCCAGTGGTGACGATTCCGCCGACGACAAAAATCAAAGCCCGTCTCCTGTCAACGCCATGCGCGTGCAGCAGCAGGACTGCGCCGGTGGCAGTGGCAAGAGCTACGCAGCCGAGCCTCGGTGCGCCGGTGACAGCGGTGACGATGGCGCCCAGCGCGGCCGAACACGAAAATGCGGCGAGCAGGCTGGTCAGCCAGCTATCGGCACGGGTCGCCTTGGCGGCCAGACGATCCGGGGTGTCCAGGCCCGGTGTGGGCGGTAACCGCGGCGACAGCCCGCCCAGCATGATCGACACTCGTGCCGCCATTTCGAGCAGTCCGAGCGAGGCCAACGCGGATACCGACGCGATGACGTGCAGGGGGGCGGTTGTGATGACACCCGCCAATGCGGCGATCGCGACGACCATCGCGAAGCACGACACCGCGGTCAACGTGACACGACCACACCCCGATAGGCGCATCGCCGACACCGACATCACGGCAGCCGCCATCGCGGCCAGGAGCACACCGGGGATGCCAGGCGCTCCAGGTACAGCCAGAAAGCCCGCGAGCGCAGCAAATACGGTAGCGATCAGGCCGAGCGTGAGCCCCGCCATCGGGTCGCCGTGCGCCCGGTGCGCAAACACGGCAAACAGTAGAGCAAGGAAGCCGGCGAACACCGCGACGCCGGCGGTGGTGTAGCGGGCGGCGTTGCCCCCGACGGCGTTTCGAACGAGCGTGGCAGCCCCAATGCCAGTCAGGCAGATCGCCGCCACCGCACCCATGACGCGACTCGTCAGCCGGTCCTGGGACTGTTCCGAACCGCAGGCTGCAGCACCCAGCGTCGCCGACACCGCCTCCGCCACATCGTCGCAGCGAGCAACGGGAAGCGACGGCCGCGCTTGGCTCAGCACCATGACGGTCCCGTCACGGATGCCGTTCTGTGCCAACGTCGTCGACGCATCCAACGCGGACGAACCGGGCACGGACAGGTGATAACGCTCCCCCGGCTGGCAATCGATGTCGAGGGCCGCCAGGCTGTCGAGGATCGACGGGATCAGGGTGGCGACGGGCACCGCGGCGGGCAGCGACAAATCGACGAGCGCATTGCCGGCATGAACCGACACGCGGCGCAGTCCCGGATCGGATGCGGACAAGGGCGACCCCTTCAGAATTGAATTGTCGGCACGGTAACCCGTTTTCGATCGCCCGGTTTCCGGCTATCCACAGGCGAGTTGCGCCCGATCCGGGTGCTCCTTACCGTTCGTCGAACGGTGGGAGGGGTCAGGATGACTGAGGTTTTCGGGCCTGCGGTGTGCCATCCGCCGCCGCCCGTCGAGACGGCGGACGTCAACATCGCCGCGCCACCCGAGCTCTCGCGCTCCCCGTCGTCCGGCTTGCTGGTGCACCTGGTGCCGGTTCTCATATCCCTCGTGAGTCTTGGGGTTATGGCAACGGCCTTCTTCTCGGGGTCGACCGTAACCCGCAATCCCACGTTCCTGGCATTTCCCGTGATGATGCTGGGTTCGATGATTGCTACGACGGTCGCCGGACGAGGCCGTCGGCAGTGCGGAGGCATGGACGCCGATCGAGTCGAATACCTCGCATATCTAAGCCGCCTGCGCGCGACGGTCGCGGAAACCGCTGCGGCACAGCGTTCATCACTCAGATGGAGGCATCCAGATCCCGAGACGTTGTGGACGATGATCGGCGGACCGCGAATGTGGGAGCGGCAAGCGAGGGACGGCGACTTCTGCGTCATCCGAGTCGGCGTCGGAACCCAGCCGCTCGCCACGCGTTTGGTGGCCCCGGAAATCCCGCCCGCGGAGCTCGCGGACCCGGTCACCGCAACGGCGTTGGACCAGTTTGTCCGCGCGCACTCGACGATCGAGGAAGCGCCGATTGCGATTAGCCTGCGGGCGGCTACGACGGTAACGATCGATGGCGATGCTGGCGAAGCGCGCGGAGTGCTGCGTGCGATGGTATGTCAACTCGCGGTATTGCATCCTCCGGACCAGTTGCTGATCATCGCCGTGATCAGCGAGCGGAACAGATGTCACTGGGATTGGCTGAAATGGCTGCCGCACAACCAACATCCGGCCGCGCTCGATAGGTTGGGATCGGCGCGAATGGTGTATCGAAGCCCGGAAGAAGCACAGCAAGCCCTGGCCGGTATGAGTGGACCGCACGCGCTGGTGATCAGCGACCGTGGCGCCCGCGTCGCGGCCGGTGTGATCGCGGACGCGATCATCCTCGAGGTTGGCGCTTTCGGCACGTCGTTGGCAATCAAGCATGCCGGCGAAACTTTGGCGCTGGAACGCCCCGACCAAATGGATGCCCTCGATGCGCTGATCTGTGCGCGGCGGCTGGCCGCCTACCGTGCCGACGTGGCCTCTCGCTGGAGCGAAGACCCGGGCTGGGCGGATCTGATGGGGCTCGGCGACCTCTCCCGTTTCGACCCGGTCTCACTGTGGCACAGCCAGGACCGCCACCATCGCCTCCGCGTTCAAATCGGAACGACGGTCGACGGAAAGCCGCTCGAGCTCGATATCAAAGAGCCCGCGGAAAACGGCATAGGCCCACACGGCCTCTGCGTGGGCGCCACCGGCTCGGGCAAGTCGGAGCTGCTGCGCACCGTCGCATTGGGCATGATGGCGCGAAACTCGCCCGAGGTGCTCAATCTGCTCCTCATCGACTTCAAGGGCGGCGCAACGTTTCTCGATCTGGCTCGTGCTCCGCACGTGGCCGCGGTCATCACCAACCTCTCGGACGACGCGCCCCTGGTGGCCCGCATGAGGGACGCCCTGGCCGGTGAGATGAACCGGCGGCAACAATTGCTGCGGGTGGCGGGCCATGGCAGCGTCGCAGCCTACGACGAGGCACGCCGGGCCGGCATGAAATCGGCGGCGCTGCCGACATTGTTCATCGTCGTTGACGAGTTCTCCGAACTGCTCAGCCACCATCCCGATTTCGCCGACATGTTCGTGGCAATTGGCCGGCTCGGCCGGTCGTTGGGCATGCACCTGCTCCTGGCCAGCCAGCGCCTCGACGAAGGCCGGCTGCGAGGCCTGGAAGCCCATCTTTCTTATCGGGTATGCCTGAAGACTTTGTCTGCGAGCGAATCGCGAATCGTCCTCGGAACACTCGACGCGTATCAACTACCGAATACGCCCGGTGCCGGTTACCTGCGCTGCGGTGGCGACGAGCCGATTCGTTTCCAGACCGCATTCGTTTCGGGACCGCTGTCCGCCCCGCGGGTGGATGTCAGCACCGCGACGAGATCGCCTTCCGTGCAGCCGTTCAGCACACGCGCCGTCGGCCCAATCACACGCGACGCCGGGACAGGCCGGCCACCCGCACCAACCGTCCTGGGTGCGGTGCTGGACCGGCTGTCAGTGCACGGGCCGCCCGCGCACCAAGTCTGGCTGCCGCCGCTCGGTCCGGCACCTCCGTTGGGGAGCCTGTTGCGCGACAGCGGAATTCCGAGGGGCAGCCTGATCGCACCCATCGGCGTCGTCGACCGTCCTTTCGAGCAGTCCCGAACGCCGCTAATGGTCGACTTGTCCGGGGCCGCAGGCAATGTCGCGATCGTCGGAGCGCCTCAGTCGGGAAAATCAACGGCACTGCGCACACTGATCACTGCGTTGGCCGCGACTCACGATCCGCGCCGGGCGCAGTTCTATTGCCTCGATTTCGGCGGCGGAAGGTTGGCGCCGCTGCGTTCATTGCCCCACGTGGGCACGGTCGCCGGCAGGGCCGAGCCGGCGCTGGTCGCGCGCATGGTCGCCGAAATGGAATCGATCGTCCGCTCTCGGGACTTGGATCGAACCGATGCGGCATCCGATTCCGCCCGGCCGGGCGACGTTTTCCTCGTCGTCGACGGCTGGGCGACCCTGCGCCATGAATTCGAGGCGCTCGAGCAAGCGATCACTTCGCTGGCGACGCAGGGGCTTTCATTCGGCGTACACGTAGTCTTGTCGGCGTCGCGCTGGGCGGACATCAGGCCGTCGCTGAAGGATCAGATCGGGACCCGCATCGAGTTGCGGTTGGGTGACCCCGCCGACTCCGAAATCGACCGCAAACGCGCGCAGCAGGTGCCGCGCGACAAACCCGGCCGCGGCCTTTCCCACGAGGGGCTGCACATGCTGATCGCGCTGCCGACGGACCCGAGCGAGCTGGCATGCCGTGACGGCGAGGCGGCCGCGCCCCCGATACAGCTGCTGCCGGCGCACGTGGACCGCGAGGCTGCCGTCCACCGAGCGGGTGACGAATTCGCGGGGCGCATCCTGCTCGGGCTCGAGGAGCGCCGACTGCAGCCGGTCACGTTGGATTTCGATCAGCATTCGCATCTGCTGATCCTCGGAGACAACGAGTGCGGGAAGACAGCGACGCTGCGGACCCTGTGCCGCGAGATCGTACGTACCAATAGCGCCGCGGAAGCGCAACTGTTGATAGTCGACTATCGGCGCTCCTTGCTCGGTGTCATCGAGTCGGAACACCTTGGCGGGTATGCCATGTCGTCGGCAGCACTGGGCGCATTGCTGCCGGGCGTCCTCGACATGTTGAGACAGCGGGTGCCCCCTCCGGAGGTGAGCCAGGCGCAGTTGCGAACCAGATCTTGGTGGTCCGGTCCGGATATCTTTGTCGTAGTCGACGACTATGACCTGGTCGCCGCTCCGGCCGAGAATCCGCTAGTGGCCGTCACCGAGTTTCTACCGCATGCAAGGGATCTGGGACTGCACCTCATCGTGGCGCGGCGCAGTGGTGGCGCGGCGCGCTCCCTGTTCGAGCCTCTGCTGGCCGGTCTCCGCGACCTCGGTTGCATGACACTCGTGATGAGCGGACGTCCGGACGAGGGTGCGCTGTTAGGCTGCCGCCCCGCCCGGCTGCCACCGGGTCGTGGCGTTCTGGACGCACGTGCCGGTGACGAACAGCTTGTACAGGTGTTTTGGAGCCCGCCGGCATGAGCCTGTCGTGAGCGGTCATTGCGCAATCATTGAGGTCGGCCCGGGTGCGATCCGCCGATTGTGTTGCGGCTCAACCGCTGTCACCGACGCCGAGATGGCTGAGATCACCAGGACGGCGCTGGAATCGATAGACGATCCGGTGGCCATGGTGGACGGGCGGCCGGTCGCCGTCGATTCGGTGTGGCGGACCGCGCTGCGGTCGGTGGACTGCCCGAGGCGGCGGCCACACAAGGCCATGGTCGTGGTGCACCCATCGTGGTGGTCATCGTCGCGCGTCGGCCTGGTGACCTCGGTCGCCAAGGGCCTTGCCGACGATGTGTCGGCACGCCCGCGATCGTGGCTGCTGAGGCAGTCGTCCAAGGCCGAGCCGAACGCTGCGGTGGTGGTGGAGATCGCCGAACGGGTGGTGTCGATCGCCGGTGTCGACATCGTCGCCGTGCCCCGCCGGACGGAACCCGGCGCAGTCGCCGAGCAGGTAGCCCGTGCTGTCGACGAGATCGCATGCGGGACAACGGAGGTCACGCTGATCGATGCGCCGGCCACGGTGGCCGGGGCAGCGGCGCTTTCGACATTGATCGTCGGCGCGCTGCGCAATAGTGGCCGGACGGCGGTGGAGATCGGTGACTCCGCGCTGCCAAGTCTCGCCGCGTCGGCGCAGTCGTCGTTGTCGGCCCTCGACGAGCTGGCCTCACCGCCGTCGAACCCGAAGGTCGGTTCGCGCGCCTGGATGCTCAGGGGAATCGCGGCAGCCGGCGTCGTCCTGGCCGCGGCGGTACCGGCGGTGGCCTCAACGGGCCGTCACGGCGTCACGCGCGCCGAGACTGCGGCGACGACCGTTCTAGTGGAAGGCCGGGTAGCGCTAAGGGTGCCCGCGAATTGGCCCACGCAGCGTGTGATTGCCGGACCCGGTTCGGCACGGGTGCAAGTCACGTCGCCATCAGATCCCGAAGTAGCGTTGCACGTCACACAGTCGCCGGTGCCCGAGGAGACGCTGGGTGACACCGCTGAGCGGTTGAAACGCGCGATCGATGCCGAGCCCGCCGGGGTGTTCGTCGACTTCAACCCCTCGGGAAACAGCGCGGGCCGGCCGGCGGTGACCTACCGCGAAGTGCGCGCCATCCACCATGTGCGCTGGGCCGTGCTGCTGGACGGAACGGTCCGGATCAGTATCGGATGCCAGAGCCGGCCCGGCGGTGAGGATGCCGTCCGGGACGCGTGCGAGGAGGCGGTCCGGTCTGCGCACGCGATCAATGGAACCTAGTGGGCGTCCGCAGGGTCGTATTTGGTATGGGAACACCGAACACACTGAGCGCAGACTTCGACCTGATGCGCTCCGTCGCGGCGACCACCGATGCCCGCAACGAAGAAATCCGGGTGATGCTGCAGGCATTCATCGGCCGCATGAGCAGTGTGCCGCAGTCGGTGTGGGGTGGGCTCGCCGCCGCGCGGTTCAAGGATGTGGTCGATCGTTGGAACGCCGAGTCGACGAGGCTCTACCACGTCCTGCACGCGATCGCCGAGACGATTCGGCACAACGAGGCCGTTCTGCAGGAGGCCGGTCAGATCCATGCCGACCACATCGCCGCTGCCGGCGGAAACCTCTGATCGGAGTTGTCCGTGGATCCCGTGTTGTCGTACAGCTTTAGCGAAATCGAATTCTCCGTGCGCCAGGAGATTCACGCCACCTCGGCACGTTTCAATGCCGCGCTGGACGAGCTGAGATCGCAAATCGCTCCGTTGCAGCAGTTGTGGACTCGCGAAGCCGCGGCCGCATATCAGGCCGAGCAGCTCAGATGGCATCAGGCTGCGACGGCGCTTAACGAGATATTAATCGACCTTGGAAATGCCGTACGCGACGGCGCGGATGAGGTGGCAGACGCCGACCGACGAGCGGCCGGGGCCTGGGGAAGGTAGCCCGATGCACGAGACTCTGTGCGGTCCTGGCGGGGGAGAGCCGTCAGGACCGCACAGTCGTTTTGATGTCTAAGTGAGGAAGGACGTCCAGAGAGTAAGTGCGACCAGATGACAGCGCCGGAGGTGAACAAGCTAGCTTGGCCAGACAAAGGCCAGTTCAGGGGCATATGCGTCGACACTTTCGTTGTACCTGTGCGAAAATCACACACATGGATCACGTAACGCTTGGACAACGGGTTGCCCAGGCGCGCCAGGAACGGGGCATCTCCCAAGGAAAATTGGGGGAACTCGTCGGCCTCGACCGCACAGCCATCAATCGTGCGGAAGGCGGTGACCGCAAGCTCACCATGACCGAGATGGTCGCGATTGCGGAAGCGCTGGAGCGTCCGCTTGGGTTCTTCGTCAATGATCCTCTTCCGGCCGTCGTCAACCGAAGAAGGGACCTTGTTAACGCTCCTGACGATGCACGTCACGATACGACCCAGGCGCTTGATGACGCGATCGAGTTGTTTGCATCCGACGCCCTCATGCTTTTAGAGATGGATCTCCTCCCCCGGGCGGAACGTAACCAGGATGCTAGGACACCCCAAACCTACGAAGAGGCCGAACTATTGGCCACCGCAGTTCGTAACGATCTTGGAGCAGCGGATCGTCCAATAGTCAGTCTCGGAGAGGCTTGTGAGCAGCTCGGTCTGTATACCTATGCCGCCCCCTTGGGGCCGGACGGTCCAGACGGTGGATGCGTAGAGGTTACTGCTGACACGGAAAGCATCGCAGTTGCGGTGATCAATGGCGATGTGGAGTCCGGTCGACGCCGGATGACGCTTGCTCATGAATTGGGTCATTGGCTTTGCGGGGACGCATACGACGCGATGGCGGGCGACGAGTGCGAGAAAATGCTATTTGCATTCGCCATTCACTTCCTTGCCCCTCGGTCTGGCGTCCTGCGGCTATGGAACGACCACCACGAGTGGAGTGCTCGTGACCGCGCGCTTGCTGTAAGCGCGGCCTACCTCCTGAGCTGGTCAGCGGCGGTAGGTCAACTGCGTAACCTCGGCCTGATCGATTGGAGAGAATATGAGAGGCTGCTTGCCCAAGAGCCGCGAACAGGCGACTATGTTCACCTCAAGTTGACTTGGGCAAGAGAACCCAAGAGCCCCTACGTTTCACCGAGCTTCGCCGCAGCATGCATCGAGGGGTACACATCGGGTCGACTGACAGCGGCCCGCACCATTGAACTGCTGCGTGGCATGATGACGCGAGACGATCTCCCGGAACGGCCGCCCAGGACACTGGACGATTTGCGAAGGTCATTCGCGGGACACGGTGACTGAGGCCGCTCAGTGGGTGATGGACACCAGCGCGTATACACACCTATGTCGTGCGGGGTACGCCTCCATTATTCAAAGCCTTGCTCCCCATGGAGTGGTTCTCATTCCCGCAGAGGTCAACACCGAAATCGAGAAGGGCAGAGACAGACACCCCGGGATTCCGGGCGTTTCCACAGTCAACTGGGCTGTGCACACTTCGATGACCGACGACGAGACATGGACCGCGCTACGCGTCAAGGCCGCCCTGGGTGGCGGCAGGTGCCGACACCTAGGTGAGTCAGCGGTTATCGCGTGCGCGCACCACCGCAATCTGGTTGCCGTGCTGGATGATCGTGCGGCTGTCGCTCAGGCTGACCGGCTCAGGGTCAAGGCCATCGACACGATGTGGATCGTGGCAGAGGCTTACAAGTCGCTGTTCGATCGAGATCGGACTAAGACAGTGGAGCTTGTCGACGCGCTCCTAGAGACGGATATGTACCTTCCCTTCAAGGACGGCGATTCCTTCTTCGCTTGGGCTTGGAAAGAGGGCATGTTGCCGTAGTCATCAAGCTCGACCGACTCAAACCCGCCGGCGGGCGGCCGGGGCGTTGGACCCCGCTTTGCTTCGACTGCCCGCTACCGACTGTTGCGACGATTTTGACCTGCGGGGATGCGGGTCGGTAAGCTGCTCGGTTGGCGTGCGGTATGCCGGGGCCTCGGGTCAATGTCGGTCGCCGAGATCCACCCCACCGTCAACGCCTGACCGATACCCGGGTCACACCGGGATCCACCTCGAGAAGAAGAAGGTAAGCGCTGTGCCCACATACGCGCCCAAGGCGGGTGACACCACGCGGTCGTGGTACGTCATCGACGCCGCGGACGTGGTGCTTGGCCGCCTTGCCGTCGCGGCAGCCACCCTGCTGCGCGGTAAGCACAAGCCCACGTTCGCTCCCAATGTCGATGGCGGTGACTACGTCATCGTCATCAACGCCGACAAGGTCGCCATTAGCGGCGACAAGCTGCAGAGCAAGCTGGCCTTCACCCACTCGGGGTATCCCGGCGGCCTGCACAAGCGCACGATCGGCGAACTGATGGAAAAGCACCCGACTCGCGTGGTGGAAAACGCGATCGTCGGCATGCTGCCCAAGAACAAGCTCAGCCGTCAGATTCAGCGCAAGCTCCATGTCTACGCGGGCCCGGAGCATCCTCACATCGCACAAAAGCCGGTTCCGTACGAGATCAAGCAGGTGGCCCAGTGACCGAAACAACCGAGGCCGTTGAGACCCCGGCCACCCCAGAAACCCCGGAAACCCCGGCCGCTCCGGCCGAGGCCCCGGCGGCCAAGCCGAGCGAGCCGTTCGTGTTCGAGCGGCCCATCCAGACCGTCGGCCGCCGCAAGGAGGCCGTGGTGCGGGTGCGCATCGTGCCCGGTACCGGCAAGTTCGACCTCAACGGCCGCAGCCTCGAGGACTACTTCCCCAACAAAGTGCACCAGCAGCTGATCAAGGCCCCGCTGGTCACCGTCGACCGGGTGGAGAGCTTTGACATCTTCGCGTTGCTGCACGGCGGGGGCCCCTCGGGTCAGGCCGGAGCGCTTCGCCTGGGCATCGCCCGGGCGTTGATCCTGGCGTCGCCGGACGACCGGCCGGCTTTGAAGAAGGCCGGGTTCCTCACCCGTGATCCGCGTGCCACCGAGCGCAAGAAGTACGGCTTGAAGAAGGCGCGCAAGGCGCCGCAGTACAGCAAGCGCTGATCGCCGATCACTTTCTGGCCGCAACCGTGCATCTACTGCACCTTTAGCGGCGTGTCCGCGCACAAACACGCACGGTTTCGTCCAGAAATGAACGGGCATGTGTTAGGTGCACGACCGTCAACTGTGAGAGGTTTATCCGCATGGGTCGACTATTCGGCACCGACGGCGTTCGCGGGGTCGCCAATCGTGAGTTGACCGCCGAGCTGGCGTTGGCGCTGGGCTCGGCGGCCGCGCGGCGGCTGGCGAGCGCGGGGGGACCGGGCCGCCGAGTCGCCGTGATCGGTCGCGACCCGCGAGCCAGCGGCGAGATGTTGGAGGCGGCCGTGATCGCTGGCCTGACCAGCGAAGGCGTGGACGCGCTGCGGGTCGGAGTGCTGCCAACCCCCGCCGTGGCCTACCTGACCGGCGCCTACGACGCCGACTTCGGGGTGATGATCTCGGCGTCGCACAACCCGATGCCCGACAACGGCATCAAGATCTTCGGCCCGGGCGGCCACAAGCTGGACGACGACACCGAGGACCAGATCGAAGAACTCGTCGCGGGGGGGCCCGGGCTGCGCCAAGTCGGCGCCGGAATCGGCCGTGTTCTCGACGCCGAGGATGCGGCCGACCGCTACCTGCGCCACGTCGGCAAGGTCAGCACTGCACCGCTCGACGGCCTGACCGTGGTCGTCGACTGCGCCCACGGCGCGGCGTCGGTGGCTGCTCCGCGCGCCTATCGCGCGGCCGGCGCCCGGGTCATCCCGATCCACGCCGAGCCCAACGGGCTCAACATCAACGACGGCTGCGGCTCGACGCACCTGGATTCGCTGCGGGCGGCCGTGATCGACCACCGCGCCGATCTGGGCCTGGCGCACGACGGCGACGCCGACCGGTGCCTGGCCATCGACGCCAACGGCGAACTGGTCGACGGCGACGCGATCATGGTGGTGCTGGCGCGCGCGATGCAGGAGGCCGGCGAGCTGGCCTCCAACACCTTGGTGACCACGGTGATGAGCAATCTCGGCCTGCACCTGGCCATGCGCACGGCTGGGATCACGGTGCACACCACCGCCGTCGGCGACCGCTACGTCTTGGAGGCTTTACGGGCCGGCGAGTACAGCCTCGGCGGTGAGCAATCCGGCCACATCGTGATGCCCGCACTGGGCTCGACCGGCGATGGGATCGTCACCGGCCTGCGGCTGATGACGCGCATGGTGCAGACCGGCTCGTCGCTGGCCGACCTTGCCTCGCAGATGCAGACATTGCCGCAGGTACTGATCAACGTGGAGGTCGCCGACAAGGCCGCCGCCGCCGCGGCGCCCGCAGTGCAGGCCGCCGTCGAGCAAGCCGAAGCGGAGCTCGGTGATACCGGGCGAATTCTGTTGCGCCCCTCTGGAACTGAACCGATGATCCGGGTGATGGTGGAAGCGCCCGAAGCCGACGTGGCTCGGCACGTCGCCACGCGAGTCGCCGAAGCGGTGAGCGCTCAGGGCTGATCCGCGATCCTGGAACCCCGACGGGGGATCCGGCGTCGGATTAGGCATGAGATTCGATAGTCCAGTACGACACAACGCTTTTACCCGCACTGGGGTCGACGTCGCGGCGGTGCATAGGGTCGCCGACCAATTGCGTGGCGCCGCCGAGCTCGTCGACGCCGCGGTGAGCGACCACCTGGCCGGGCTGGCTTTCAGCGGCGCCACCGCAGGTCGGGCGCACAGCGCGCGTGGCGACGCGTTGCGCGGCCAGTTGGAGCAACTTGTGGCGCAGTTGTCGCAGTGGTCGCGGGCGTCCGTCGCGATCGCTGTCGCCCTGCGGTCCGGCGCCGAACGCTATGCCGATGCCGAGCTGTACGCCGCGGCGCGGATTGCCTGATAGTGGGCGATCGTTTGGACGTCGCCGAGCGCCTCGCCGAGGGCCGGCTCGCCGTAGAGCACACTCAGGCATACGTGCGGGCTTGCCAGGCGCTGGGTTACGAACAGTCCGACCTCACGTCGAACCCCAGCCAGATCCGCGACTGGTACGGAAGCGAAGACGGCCTGGATCTTCACGCGCTCGACCATGATTGCGCGGAGCTGCGGGCCGCGGGCGACGCGGTGACGGAAAGCCTGCGCATCCAGCGTGCCCAGGCCGGTGAGCTGGCGGCGGCCTGGACAGGACCTGGGGCTGACGCGGCGCTTGCGTTCCTGCAGCGTCACTGCGATGAAGCAGGCGCCCTTGCGACCGAAGTGCGCGCTGCGGCCCAGCGATGCGAGTCGTTGCGCGACAACTTGTGGTGTCTGGTCGACGCAAAGGCCGCAACTGCCATCGCCATCGACGATCGCACACAGGCGCAGCGCCCGACTTGGTTGGCCGCCGCCGCTTCCGTCACGACGGGGGCCGGGGATCGGTGGACGGCCGCGGAGATCGTCCAGGAACAGCTGAAACCATACGTGGACAACGACATTCGCAACGAGTGGGTGAGCGCGATGCGTTCATCGCTCGCCGGGGTCGCCGCGTCGTACGACATGGTCATCGACAGGATGGCCGCCACGCCGGTCGTGTACTTCGAGCTTCCCGGCGAGCTCGGGCCCGGCTGGCAACCGGTTGAGCCGGTCCCACCGGGCGCGCCGGCTCCGCCCGCGGCGACTGTGGTAACGCCAGCCGCTGCGGTACCGCCCGCGGTCGCTCCCGCCGCTGCGGCACCGGCGGCGGCCTGCGCCGCGGCCGTGCCGCCCACGAATCCCGCTCCGTTACCGGATTTGGGAACCGCGCTTGGTAGTGGTTCGGGGATGCCCAGCGGCGCGGGAGATCTGGGCGGCGGACTAAGCGGTCTTGGCGGCCTGGGCGGACTTGCCAGCCGAATCGTCGATGCGATGGGTGGGCTATTGGGTTCGGCGGGCGACGCGCTCGGGGGCGACGACCCCTTCGACAAGGATGCGTTCGGCGGGGATCCGTTCCACCCGGACGACGAGCGCGAAGATTCCGACGACCGGACCGATGACGACGGGGACGAATCCGAGCAGCCCGAAAATGGTGACAAGGCCGCCGGGGATAAACCGGTTGACGGTCCGCCACCACCGTTCGAAGCGCCGCCGCCGGTGGGTGCGCCGCCGGTTGAAGCGACGCCACCGGCGGACGCGCCCCCGACGGCCGAAGCGCCGCCGGATGAACCGCCGCCGGATGAACCGCCGCCGGCGGCCACGCCCGCACCGGCCGCTGCACCGCCGACCGACGGATCAACACCGTGCGAGATTGCCGCGGATCAGCTTCCGCAGGCGGGGCAGTGAGGGCTCAGGCGGGTCGCAGTTGGAGCGCTTCCTCGACGAAGCGCACGGACTCTTCGGCGTCGGTTGCCATCGGGCTTACCAACAGCGTCGTGACGCCGGACTCGGCGAAGGCGGCCAGGCGCTCGGCGATGAAGCCGCGCGGTCCGACGAGTGACATCCCGCGCACCAATTCGTCGGGCACCAAGTCGATCGCCTCACGCTTGCGGCCGGACAGATATAGCTCTTGGATCTTGTCCGCGACCTCGCCGTACCCGTAGCGCGTCGCGAGGTTGTGGTAGAAGTTGCGGCCCTTGGCACCCATTCCGCCGAGATAGAGGGCCAGCTGCGGCCTGGCCCACGCCAGCCGATCCTCTACGTTCTCGCCGATGGCCAATGACGCGTGTACCATGACGTCCAAGGGTCCCAGCGCCGGATCCCGTTTTGCGGCACCGGCTTTCAGCGCCTTACCCCACACCGAGTCGGCCTTCTCCGGAAGATAGAACACCGGCTGCCAGCCCTCGGCGATCTCGGCGGTCAGCTCGACGTTCTTCGGTCCCAGCGCCGCGATCGTTATCGGAATGCGTTCGCGCACAGGATGATTGATCAGCTGCAAGGGTTTGCCCAACCCCGTTCCGCGATCCGCGGGCAGCGGCAGCTGGTAGTACTTGCCGTCGTATTGCACCCGCTCGCGGCGCCACACCTTCCGGCAGATCTCGACGACCTCGCGGGTGCGGCCCAGCGGGGCGTCGAACGGGACGCCGTGGAACCCCTCCATCACCTGAGGCCCCGACGTGCCGATGCCGAGACGGAACCGGCCGTCGGACACGAAGTCCAGGCCCGCGGCGGTCATGGCCAGCAGCGACGGCGTGCGGATGTAGATGGGAACCACGCCCGTGGCCAATTCGACGGTGTTGGTCTTGGCGGCCAGATACCCGAGTTGGCTGATGGCGTCGTAGGAATACGCCTCGGCCACCACCGCGATGTCGATGCCTTGCTTTTCCAGTTCGACGACGCGGTCGACGGCCTCTTTAAAGCCGCCCGAATAATCCAGAGCGATCCCGATTCGCATCAACGATGCATATCACGACGTGAAATTCGCTCGGCGTGGACCTCAGCCTGCCGACGTGCCCGTCCAGTATTCGGCGAACCGCTGACCGTCGCCCGTGAGCCGGAGGATGTCATTGCCGGTGAACGAGACCGGGCCGTCCGGGCCGCGACCCGTACCGACCCAGCGGCCGGCGACGAATGCGCCGTCGGAAAACGGGCCGATTTCAACAGAAAAATCCAAGTCGTCCAGCATGTTTCGGGTCTGCTCGACGATCTGCTGAAGCTCGTCCGGGCCGTGTACGTCGCGGTCGGGCCAATGGCCTACGAAGTCCTCGGTGACGAGCTCGGCAGCGATCGATTGGCCCGCCCACAGGCCGGTGATCCAGCGGTCGTACAGCGCTTCGACGGTAGCCATTGCGCGCGATTACCCATTCGGCGTGAGCGCAATCACTTCAGCAGCGCGACGATCTTTTCTTCGGGCGTGACCGGCTCGGCATCGGGATCCACCGGGACCGTCTTGGGCAGGTGCGCGTCCGGGTCGGCGAAGGCGCGATAGGTCTTGTCGCCAGCCAGCGTGGCGAGCAGGTACCCGGTCAGCAGCGCCCGAACCGATCGCTGCGTGCCGCGATGCGCGCCGGGCAGCCCGACCGCTTTCGTCAGCCGCCGGCCCTCGACCAGGCCACCGGGTTGGGCCTTGCTGACGATGCGCAGCGTGGCCGCACTCCACGCCCGGGAAAGCGCCAAGGCGTTGGAGTTCAATGTCTTTGGGTCTCCGGGCGCGGTCAGGATCAAACCCGGGACCGCTAGCGTCGCGGCCGGCTGCTCGGCCGGGGGACTGGTGACGGTCGGGAACAGCGCCGCCACGGCCGCAGGCTTGGCCGGCATGCCGGCCGCCGCGAAGACCGCGGCCGAGCCGCCGAAACCGTGGCCCACCACACCGAGCTTGGCGGGGTGCACGCTGATCTTGCCCGGCCCGAGCCGCACTCCGGCCACGATGTCGAGGGCCGTGCCGAGATCGAAGGCCAGGTTGAGCACCGAGGGCGCCAGGCCGCGTTCGGTGTCGGGGGCGGCGGCCACGATGCCCCACGACGCCAGGTGCTCCAACAAACCCGAATAGCGGGCGGCACCGGCCAGCCACGTGTGACCGAACGCGACACCGGGCAGGTTCAATCCGGCTTCCGGGGTGTAGACCACCCCCGGCAAACCGGCAAAGGCCAGTTCACCGCGCAAAACCCGGTGTGGGCCGCGCCGGCCGAGAGCTTTGACGAGCTTGCGGGTTCGGGCCACGCGTCGACGTTAGCGCACCTCGATCAGCCCGAGCCGCCAGAGCGCCGCGTACACCTGGCGCAGCGGAACGCTCAGCAAACGAGCCGCCGCGTCCAGCACCGGGTCACCCCGACCGGTCGGCGGCCGAGGCCTCGCCACCACCTCGTCGTACGGAACAGCGGTCATGATCCGCTCCTAAAGATTGCGTGGGGAATTCCGAGACAAATTGGCGAATATCGGCATTGATGTCGACTTGAAGAGCCGGTAAAGAGCAACTGATCGATTGGGCGGGGAAGCCGTGCTGCAGCACAACTGTTGTGCTGCAACATTGTTCGTCGTAGTGACGTTCCTTTCACTAGCCGATATTCCGAAGTTTAAGTGCGCGTCGCGGTGGAGCAATGAAAGTATAGAAAACGTCAGAAATACATTAGGTGACAAACACGCATTGTTTAGGAATATGATTTCAACCGAAAAGTAGCGGCCGCCGCCGCCCGCGGAGTGCGCTTCGCCGGCAACCGCGCCCGGCGCGGCCACCCCCCTACCGCATTTACGCAGGTCAGCGCGCCGCAAGTCCGTGCTGCTGGGACCGCCAGGGCGGCTCCACTACCCTGTGCAGGATGTGCGGAATTGTCGGCTACGTCGGGCAGCGCCCTGCCTTCGATGTCGTCATGGACGCGCTGCGCCGGATGGAGTACCGCGGCTACGACTCGTCGGGAATCGCGCTGCTGGACGGCAAGGGCAAACTCACCGTGCGACGCCGCGCCGGCCGCCTGGCCAACTTGGACAAGACGACGGCCGAGATGCCGCCGGACGCGCTGACCGGAACCACCGGACTGGGCCACACCCGCTGGGCGACCCACGGCCGGCCCACCGACCGCAACGCGCACCCGCACCGCGACGCCGCCGGCAAGATCGCCGTCGTCCACAACGGCATCATCGAGAACTACGCCGCCCTGCGCCACGAACTGGAGGCCGACGGCGTCGAGTTTTCCAGCGACACCGACACCGAAGTCGCGGTGCACCTGGTTTCGCACGCCTACCGCCATGGCGAAACGGCCGGTGATTTCGTGGCCTCGGTGCTCGCAGTGCTGCGCCGACTGGAGGGCCACTTCACCCTGGTGTTCGCCAACGCCGACGAACCCGACACGATCGTCGCCGCCCGCCGGTCGACGCCGCTGGTGCTGGGCGTCGGGGACGGCGAGATGTTCGTCGGCTCAGACGTGGCCGCGTTCATCACCTACACCCGCAACGCCGTCGAACTCGGCCAGGACCAGGCCGTGGTGCTCACCGCCGACGGCTACCGCATCACCGACTTCCACGGCAACGAAGACGTGGAATACCGCGAGTTCTACATCGACTGGGACCTGTCCGCCGCCGAGAAGGGCGGCTACGAGTTCTTCATGCTCAAGGAGATCGCTGAGCAGCCCACCGCGGTGGCCGACACCCTGCTCGGCCATTTCGTCAACGGCCGGATCGTGCTCGACGAGCAGCGACTGTCCGACCAGGAACTGCGCGAGATCGACAAGGTATTCGTGGTCGCCTGCGGTACCGCGTATCACTCGGGCCTGCTGGCGAAATACGCGATCGAGCACTGGACGCGGCTGCCCGTGGAAGTGGAACTCGCCAGCGAATTTCGTTACCGGGACCCGGTTTTGGACCGCAGCACGCTGGTGGTCGCCATCTCGCAGTCGGGCGAGACCGCGGACACCCTGGAAGCGGTCCGGCACGCCAAGGATCAGAAGGCCAAGGTGCTGGCGATCTGTAACACCAACGGCTCGCAGATCCCGCGCGAGTGCGACGCGGTGCTCTACACCCGCGCCGGCCCGGAGATCGGCGTCGCCTCGACCAAGACATTCCTGGCGCAGATAGCCGCCAACTATCTCGTCGGCCTGGCGCTGGCGCAGGCCCGCGGCACCAAGTATCCCGACGAGGTCGAAGGCGAGTATCGCGAGCTCGAGGCGATGCCGGACCTGGTGGCGCGGGTGCTCGCGACGGTCGAACCCGTGGCCGCCCTTGCCCATCGGTTCGCCCAATCCTCGACCATCCTCTTCCTGGGTCGCCACGTCGGCTATCCGGTGGCGCTGGAAGGCGCGCTGAAGCTCAAAGAGCTGGCCTACATGCACGCCGAGGGTTTCGCGGCCGGCGAACTCAAGCACGGCCCGATCGCGTTGATCGAGGACGACCTGCCCGTCATCGTCGTCATGCCCTCGCCGAAGGGGTCGGCCACGCTGCACGCCAAGCTGCTGTCCAACATCCGCGAGATCCAGTCCCGCGGCGCGGTGACGATCGTGATCGCCGAAGAGGGCGACGACACCGTGCGGCCGTACGCCGATCACTTGTTCGAAATCCCCTCGGTGTCAACCCTTTTGCAGCCGCTGCTGTCGACTATCCCGCTACAGGTGTTCGCGGCGTCGGTGGCGCAGGCCCGCGGTTACGACGTGGACAAGCCCCGAAACCTCGCCAAATCCGTCACCGTCGAATAGTCGTTGAACTAGATTTCCCCATGCGGGCAAGCAGTTTCTGAAACCTGGGGGGAGTCGTCGCTGATGAAATTGGGCATCGCCGGCCTGCTGCTCTTCATCGCGGCCTACATTGCGTCGACCACGTTGTACGGCAGCGCCGGTAAGGGCCCGCATGACCTGACTCGAGCGCAGCCGACCTCCGACGGCACCACGGTGACGATCGACCTGCAGGACGTCGCGCAGAGCAACACCGTGCTGATGACCAACATGTCGATCGCGCCCGGACCCGCGCTGCTGGATCCGCGCACGCACGGGCTCACCGAAGACCTCAGCGTGGTGGTCACCTCCACGGCAACGCCCACCAAGCGCACGTGGTCGAAAGACGTGCTGCCCGGCACGTTTCCGGTTCCGCTCACCCTCAGCGGTGACGTGACCAACTGGCCGTTCGACCACTACGTTTCGGGGCCGGTCACCGTCGAGCTCTTCCGCGGTCCCGAGCAAAGGCCCGAACGGGCCGCGGTGAGGTTCGTGGACCGGCTGGCCGGCTGGCAGATCGACATTCCCGCCCCGCCGCGGCCGACGGCCTGGCGCCCTACCAGGTGAAGCTCCAGCGGTCGGCGGGCACCGTGGCGTTCGCCGTCGTCATCGTCGGGGTACTCGTCGGGCTGGCTGCCCTCGGCCTCGTCGTTGCGGTTCTGACGGCGCGCGACAAACGGCAATTCCAGCCGCCGATGACGACGTGGTATGCGGCGATGCTCTTCGCGGTGGTTCCGCTGCGCAACGCGCTGCCCAACGCGCCGCCGTTCGGCTCCTGGATCGACGTCCGGGTCGTGCTCTGGGTGGTCGTCGTGCTGGTGCTCTCGATGATGGTGTACATCACCTGCTGGTGGCGGCACTTGCCGCCCGACTTCGTCAAACCTGCAAAGCCGGCCGAGAAACCCCCCGAGAAACCAGCCGGGGAAGCAGCGGAGTCGCCGCCGGACGAGTCAGCGACGCCGGCCGCGTCGCCGACGTGCAACAGTTGAGCCGTGGCCAATGCATCGGTGGGGACCCGACTGCGCGGCATGGCGCTCGCGGTCTGGCGCTTCATCATCGGGGCGCCCCTGACCTACAGCTGGCTGCTGGTGCTGCTGATCACGACGATCGTGCAAAACCAACTTCCCGGGCGCGAATTGCACTCCGTGCTGCTGCACCGCTCCACCAACATCCACGAGCTGGGCACCAACCCGCTGGGTGTGTTGTTCTCCAGCCTGCTGTGGATCGACGGCAAGAACCTGGAGCCGTTCCTGCTGCTGTTCACCCTGTTCCTGGCGCCGGCCGAACACTGGCTGGGCCAGCTGCGCTGGCTCACCGTGGGATTGACGTCGCACATCCTTGCCACCTATATCAGCGAAGGCATCCTCTACTACGCGATCGAGGAACACGAAGCGCCGGAACGGCTAGTGCACGCGCGCGACATCGGCGTCAGCTATTTCCTTGTCGGCGTGATGGCCGTGCTGACCTATCACATTGCGCGGCCGTGGCGCTGGGGCTACCTCGGGGTGCTGTTCGTCATCTTCGGTTTTCCGCTGCTCACGATGAACCATCACGCGCTGAACTTCACCGCGATCGGCCATTTCGCGTCGATCCTGATCGGGCTGTGCTTTTTCCCGATGGCGCGAGAGCGCAAGCGCCCGCCGCTGAACCCGGCGAAACTCGGAACCGCTTTCCGCCGCTTCCGGTCCGGGGAAACCTAGGCTGGCTTCGATGCGGCATTACTACTCCGTAGACGCGATCCGCGACGCCGAAGCGCCGCTGCTGGCCAGCCTGCCCGACGGGGCCCTGATGAGACGGGCCGCCTTCGGGCTGGCCACCGAGATCATCGCGGAACTGACCGCCCGAACCGGCGGGGTCGCCGGCCGCCGGGTGTGCGCGGTCGTCGGCTCGGGCGACAACGGCGGCGACGCGCTGTGGGCGGCGACTTTCCTGCGCCGTCGCGGCGCGGGCGCCGACGCGGTGCTGCTCAAGCCGGATCGCACCCACCGCAAGGGTCTGGCGGCCTTCCTGAAAGCTGGCGGACGCGCCGTCGAAAGGGTCTCGGCCACAACCGATCTCATCATCGACGGAGTTGTGGGCATCTCCGGCTCGGGCCCGCTGCGGCCTGCGGCGGCCGAGGTGTTCGCGGCCGCGGAGGGAATCCCCGTCGTCGCCGTCGACACCCCCAGCGGGATCGACGTCGAGACCGGGGCGATCACCGGCCCCGCCGTGCGCGCGGCGCTGACGGTCACATTCGGGGGGCTCAAGCCGGTGCACGCGCTGGCCGACTGCGGGCGCGTCGTGCTGGTCGACATCGGGCTCGACCTGCCGGAGACCTCAAAAACATCAGTGCTGAGTTTCGAAGCCGCCGATGTGGCCGCGCGGTGGCCGGTGCCCGGCCCGCACGACGACAAGTACACCCAAGGCGTGACGGGGGTGATGGCCGGCTCGTCGACCTACCCGGGCGCGGCGGTGCTGTGCACCGGGGCCGCCGTCGCCGCCACCTCCGGCATGGTCCGCTATGCCGGTAGTGCCCACGCCGAGGTGCTCGCGCGGTGGCCGGAGGTCATCGCGGCGCCCACCCCGGCGGCCGCCGGGCGGGTGCAGTCGTGGGTGGTCGGGCCGGGCCTGGGCACCGACGACGCCGGGGCCGCGGCGCTGTGGTTCGCGCTGGAGACCGACCTGCCGGTGATCGTCGACGCCGACGGGCTGACCATCCTGGCCGCCCACCCCGATCTCGTCGCCAACCGCGCGGCGCCCACCGTGCTCACCCCGCACGCGGGCGAATTCGCGCGGCTCGCGGGTAGTCCGCCCGGCGACGATCGCGTGGGCGCCGCCCGCAAACTGGCCGACACCTTCGGCGCCACCGTGCTGCTCAAGGGCAACGTCACGGTCGTCGCCGACCCCGGCGGCCCGGTCTATCTCAATCCCGCCGGGCAGTCCTGGGCGGCGACGGCGGGCTCCGGCGACGTGCTCTCGGGGATGATCGGCGCGCTGCTGGCCTCCGGGCTGCCGGCCGGTGAGGCGGCCGCGGCCGCGGCGTTCGTGCATGCCCGCGCGGCGGCGCTGTCGGCCGCCGACCCCGGACCCGGCGAGGCGCCGACGTCGTCGTCGCGGATGGTCCCGCACATCCGGGCCGCCCTGGGCGCCCTCTAGCCGCACAACGAAAGGATTCGCCATGACCGGCAGCCACCCGTCGGTGCCCGCGCACTCGATCGCCCCCGCCTACACCGGCCGCCTGTTCACCGCGCCCGTGCCCGCGCTGCGGTTGCCCGAGGAGTCGATGGACCCGGAGGCCGCCTACCGCTTCATCCACGACGAGCTGATGCTCGACGGCAGCTCGCGGCTGAACCTGGCCACCTTCGTCACCACGTGGATGGACCCCGAGGCCGGCAAGCTGATGGCCGAGACGTTCGACAAGAACATGATCGACAAGGACGAATATCCCGCGACCGCGGCCATCGAACAGCGCTGCGTCTGCATGGTCGCCGACCTGTTCCACGCCGACGGCCTGAGCGACGACGACCCGGGCAGCGCCTGCGGGGTGTCCACCATCGGCTCCAGCGAGGCGGTGATGCTGGGCGGCCTGGCCATGAAATGGCGCTGGCGGCAGAAGGTCGGCAAGGGGTGGGAGGGCCGCACTCCCAACCTGGTGATGGGCTCCAACGTCCAAGTGGTCTGGGAGAAATTCTGCCGCTACTTCGACGTCGAACCCCGCTATCTGCCCATGGAGGAGGGGCGCTACGTCATCACTCCCGAGCAGGTCGTCGACGCCGTCGACGAGGACACCATCGGCGTGGTGGCGATCCTGGGCACCACCTACACCGGCGAACTCGAGCCCATCGCCGAGATCTGCGCGGCGCTGGACAAGTTGGCCGGCAAGCCCCTTTCAGAAGGCGGCGTGGATGTTCCGGTGCATGTCGACGCCGCCAGCGGCGGCTTTGTGGTGCCGTTCCTGCATCCCGAGCTCAAGTGGGATTTCCGGCTGCCCCGAGTGGTGTCGATCAACGTCAGCGGCCACAAGTACGGGCTGACCTACCCCGGTGTCGGGTTCGTGGTCTGGCGGAGCAAGGAGTACCTGCCCGAGGACCTGGTGTTCCACGTGAATTATCTGGGTGGCGACATGCCGACCTTCACCCTGAACTTCTCCCGCCCCGGCAACCAGGTCGTTGGCCAGTACTACAACTTTCTGCGGCTGGGCCGCGAGGGCTACACCCAGGTCATGCAGACGCTGTCGTCGACCGCGCGCTGGCTGGGTGAGCAACTGCGTGTCGGAGACCACTGCGAGCTGATCTCGGACGGCTCAGCGATCCCGGTGGTCAGCTTCCGGCTTGCTCGCGGTCTGGGCTACACCGAGTTCGACGTCTCCCACGAGCTGCGCGGCTACGGGTGGCAGGTGCCCGCCTACACCATGCCGGAGAACGCGACGGACATCTCGGTGCTGCGCATCGTGGTTCGCGAGGGCCTCTCCGCCGACCTGGCACGGGCGCTGCACGACGACGCCCGCACCGCGCTGGCCTCGCTCGACAAGCTCAAGCCGGGCGGGCACTACGAGGCGCAGCACTTCGCACACTGACGCTCGCGGGCGGCGCGCGGAGCCGGTTCTGGGACAATGGCGGCCGTGGCCGTTACGCCGATATCCCTGAGCCCTGGGGTCCTCGCCGAGGCCGTCGTGGACCTGGGCGCGATCGAGCACAACGTGCGGGTCCTGCGCGAGCACGCCGGTCCCGCGCGGCTGATGGCTGTCGTCAAGGCCGACGGTTACGGCCACGGGGCCACCCGGGTTGCCCGCGCCGCGTTGGCCGCCGGGGCGGCCGAGCTGGGTGTCGCCACCGTCGACGAGGCGCTGGCGCTGCGCGCCGACGGGATCACCGCGCCGGTGCTGGCCTGGCTGCACCCGCCCGGCCTCGACTTCGGCCCCGCGCTGCTCGCCGACATCGAGATCGCCGTGTCCTCGGTCCGCCAGCTCGACGAGCTGCTGGACGCGGTGCGCCGCACTGGCCGCACCGCGACCGTGACCGTCAAGGTCGACACCGGACTGAACCGTAACGGCGTCGCCCCCGCCTCATACCCGTCGATGCTGACCGCGCTGCGCCAGGCCGTCGCCGAGGACGCCATCCGGCTGCGCGGGCTGATGTCGCACATGGTCTACGCCGACCAGCCCGACAATTCGATCAACGACGTTCAGGCGCAACGGCTCAGCGACATGCTGGCGCAGGCGCACCAGGCGGGGGTGACCTTCGAGCTTGCGCACCTGGCGAACTCGGCGGCAACCATGGCCCGTCCCGACCTGGCCTTCGATATGGTGCGCCCGGGCATCGCCGTGTACGGCCTGAGTCCCGTGCCGCAGCTCGGCGACCTGGGATTGATACCCGCGATGACGGTGAAATGCGCTGTCGCGCTGGTGAAATCGATCAACGCCGGCGACGGCGTGTCCTACGGACACACCTGGATCGCCGAGCAAGACACCACCGTGGCACTGATGCCGATCGGCTACGCGGACGGTGTTTTCCGATCGCTGGGCGGCCGGCTTGACGTGTTGATCAACGGGCGGCGACGCCCCGGCGTCGGGCGGATCTGCATGGACCAATTCCTCGTCGACCTAGGTCCCGGCCCGATCGACGTCGCCGAGGGCGACGAGGCCATCCTGTTCGGGCCCGGCACCAGCGGCGAACCCACCGCCCAGGACTGGGCCGACCTACTCGGCACCATCCACTACGAAGTGGTCACCAGCCCACGCGGGCGCATCGCCAGGACCTATCGCGAGGCCGGAACCGTTGAGCGATAAGAGAACCCGCAGGCGCCACCGGGAAAGGGCTTGGCTTGCGGGGGGCACCGGGCTGACTGCGGTCGCCACCATCGTCGGGGCCTCCGCCCGCCGCTCGATGATCCAACGGGCCACGGATATCGAAGACCCTTACGCCGACGAGGATTTCGAGAGAGTAGACAGCGACCGCAGCTACGTGGTGATCACGGCCGACGGCGTGCCGCTGGCCGTCCGCGAAGTCGGCCCGGTCGACGCGCCCGTGACCATGGTCTTCGCCCATGGCTTCTGTCTGCGCATGGGCGCCTTCTACTTCCAGCGCACCCGGCTCGCCGAGAAATGGGGGCCGCGGGTGCGGATGGTCTTCTACGACCAGCGCGGGCACGGGCTCTCCGGCGAAGCCGAGCCCGAGACGTACACACTGACCCAGCTGGGCCAGGACCTGGAAGCCGTGCTGACCGAGGCCGCGCCGCAGGGGGTCGTCGTGCTGGTCGGCCATTCGATGGGCGGCATGACGGTGTTGTCGCACGCCCGGCAGTACCCCGAACAGTACGGGCGCATGATCGTCGGCGCGGCGTTGATTTCCTCTGCCGCCGAAGGCGTTACCCGTTCGCCGTTGGGGGAGGTCCTGAAAAACCCTGCGGTGGAAGCGCTTCGGTTCACCGCCCGCTCCGCCCCTAAGCTGACGCACCGCGGCCGCAACGTGTCGCGGTCGCTGATCGCGCCGGTGCTGCGGGCCGCGTCCTACAGCGACCTGCACGTCAGCCGAAGCCTGGACGCCTTCTCCCAGCGCATGATGAACGGCACGCCGATCGCCACCCTGGTGGGATTCTTGCGGGCACTGGAAGTGCACGACGAAACCGCCGGGCTGTGGACGTTGCTGCGCATTCCGACGCTGATCGCCTGCGGTGACCACGACCTGATCACCCCCGACGAGTACTCCAGGAAGATGGCGGCCTCCCTGCCGCAGTCCGAGCTGGTCATCGTGACCGGGGCCAGTCACCTGGCCCTGCTGGACAAACACGAAGCCATCAACGACGGTCTGGTCCGGCTGGTCAACCGCGCCACACCGAGCAAGGTGGTCCTGCGCTACCGGCGTTTGCGGGAACGGTTCCGGCGTCATGCCTGAGCAGGGCACCGCGACCTGTGAGCGCGTCGAGGACACCGTGGCGCTGGGTTCCCGGCTGGGCCAGCAGCTGCGTGCCGGTGACGTGGTGGTGCTCTCCGGTCCGCTCGGCGCCGGAAAGACGGTGCTGGCCAAGGGTATTGCCGCGGCGATGGATGTCGACGGCCCGGTCACCTCACCGACGTACGTGCTGGCGCGGGTGCATCCGGCGCGACGGCCCGGCGCGCCGGCGATGATTCACGTCGACGTCTACCGGCTGCTGGACCACCGGGGGACCGACCTGCTCGGCGAGCTCGACTCGCTGGACCTCGATACGGAGCTCGACGACGCTGTCGTCGTCGTGGAGTGGGGCGAGGGCCTGGCCGAACGCCTCTCCGAGCGACACCTGGACGTCCGCCTCGAGCGGGTCAGCCATTCCGACGCGCGGATCGCGACCTGGGAGTGGAACCGCCCGTGAATGTTGTTCTCGCCCTGGATACTTCGACGCCTGCGGTCACGGCCGGCGTCGTGCGTCTGTCCGATCACGCCGTCCTGGCCGAGCGGGTCACCGTCGACGCCCGCGCGCACGCCGAACGGCTCACCCCCAACGCGCTGGCCGCCCTGGGCCAGGCCGGGCTGACGATGGCCGATCTCGACGCCGTCGTGGTGGGCTGCGGTCCCGGCCCGTTCACCGGCCTGCGGGCCGGGATGGCGACCGCCGCCGCATATGGGCACGCGCTGGGCATCCCCGTACACGGGGTGTGCAGCCTGGACGCCATCGGGGTGCGGACCACCGGCGACACGCTGGTGGTCACCGACGCCCGCCGCCGCGAGGTCTACTGGGCCCGCTACCGCGACGGGGTGCGTACCGCCGGCCCGGCGGTCAACGCCCCGGCCGACGTCGAGCCCGGCCCGGCACGGGCGGTCGCGGGTTCGCCCGAGCACGCGGCCCGGTTCGGCCTGCGGACCTGCGAGCCGGTCTATCCGACGGCGGCCGGGCTGGTCGCCGCGGTGCCCGACTGGTCGGCCGACCCCGCGCCGCTGGTCGCGCTGTATCTGCGCCGGCCCGATGCCAAGCCATTGGCGGCCCGTTAGTGACCGCGCCCCGCGAGCCCGTGACCATCGGCGCGTTGACACCCGCCGACGCCGAGCGCTGCGCACAGCTGGAGGCCCAGCTGTTCGACGGCGACGACCCGTGGCCGGCGGTGGCGTTCAACCGCGAACTGGCCAGCTCGCACAACCACTACGTGGCCGCGCGCGCCGCCGGCCGCGTGGTGGGTTATGCGGGCATCTCCCGGTTGGGCCGCAAACCGCCGTTCGAATACGAGGTGCACACGATCGGCGTGGACCCGGCATTCCAGGGACGGGGCATCGGCCGCCGCCTGCTCGACGAGTTGCTGAATTTCGCCGACGGCGGTGTGGTCTACCTGGAGGTGCGCACCGACAACGAGGCGGCCATCGCGCTGTACCGCAGCGCCGGTTTTGACCAGATCGGCCTGCGTCGGCGCTACTACCGGGTCAGCGGCGCCGACGCGTACACGATGTGCAGGGAGGCCGAATGACCACCATCCTGGCGATCGAAACCTCCTGCGACGAAACGGGAGTCGGCATCGCGCGGCTGGACGCTGGCGGCGCCGTGACACTGCTGGCCGACGAGGTGGCATCCAGCGTCGACGAGCATGTCCGGTTCGGTGGCGTGGTGCCCGAGATCGCCTCGCGCGCGCACCTGGAAGCCCTGGGTCCCGCCATGCGTCGCGCGCTGTCCGCGGCCGGCGTGGAACGACCCGACGTCGTCGCCGCCACCATCGGGCCCGGCCTAGCCGGTGCCCTGTTGGTGGGAGTGGCTGCCGCCAAAGCGTATTCGGCCGCATGGGACGTGCCGTTCTACGCCGTCAACCACCTGGGCGGGCACCTGGCCGCCGACGTATACGAACACGGGCCGCTGCCCGAATGCGTGGCGCTGCTGGTGTCCGGTGGCCACACGCATCTGCTGCACGTGCGTTCGCTCGGCGAGCCGATCGTCGAGCTGGGCAGCACCGTCGACGACGCCGCGGGCGAGGCCTACGACAAGGTCGCGCGCCTGCTGGGCCTGGGCTACCCCGGCGGAAAGGTGCTCGACGACCTGGCCCGCACCGGTGACCGCGGGGCCATCACGTTCCCGCGCGGCATGACCGGCCCGGCCGACGACCCGCACGCGTTCAGCTTCTCCGGGCTCAAGACCGCCGTCGCGCGATACGTGGAGAGCCACCCCGACGCCGCCACGGCCGACATCGCCGCCGGCTTTCAGGAAGCCGTCGCCGACGTGCTGACCATGAAGGCGATGCGGGCGGCGACCGGGCTTGGTGTGGGGACCCTGCTGATCGCCGGGGGAGTGGCCGCCAACTCCCGACTGAGGGAGCTGGCCACGCAGCGCTGCGCGGCGGCGGGCCTGACGCTACGGATCCCCAGACCGCGACTGTGCACCGACAACGGGGCGATGATCGCCGCGTTCGCCGCGCACCTGGTGGCCGCCGGAGCGGCACCCTCACCGCTGGACGTGCCCAGCGACCCGGGCCTGCCGGTGGTAAAAGGCCAGGTCAACTGACTGCATGGCGCCAACCCGCGGGAAGCAGCGGTGCGGCCTTGAGTGCTAGCACTCTCATGTATAGAGTGCTAGGTGGCAATCGGCCAACCCCCCGTGTCGGCACCCGCGACGACGGCGCGAGGGTGCGGACGGGTGCCGAAACACCTGACAATTCGGACGGTTCGGGGCAAGCCCCGGACCGACCGCCAACTCCGGTCCGGGCACATCCCGGACCCGACCCAAATAGTGGAGGGCTCCAATCGTGGCGAAGGTGAACATCAAGCCACTCGAGGACAAGATTCTCGTGCAGGCCAACGAGGCCGAGACCACGACCGCGTCCGGTCTGGTCATTCCTGACACCGCCAAGGAGAAGCCGCAGGAAGGCACCGTCGTCGCAGTCGGCCCCGGCCGGTGGGACGAGGACGGCGACAAGCGGATCCCGGTCGACGTGTCGGAGGGTGACACCGTCATCTACAGCAAGTACGGCGGCACCGAGATCAAGTACAACGGCGAGGAATACCTCATCCTGTCGGCACGCGACGTGCTGGCCGTCGTATCCAAGTAAAGAACCGTGTTCCGCCCCGGCGATCCCTGTAACCACGGGTGATTTCCGGGGCGGCTCGCGTCGAAGGGGAGCCTTGATGAGCAAGCTGATTGAGTACGACGAAACCGCCCGCCGCGCCATGGAGGCCGGTGTGGACAAGCTCGCCGACGCGGTACGCGTGACCCTGGGCCCACGTGGCCGGCATGTGGTGCTGGCCAAGGCATTTGGCGGGCCCGCGATCACCAACGACGGCGTCACCGTCGCGCGCGAGATCGACCTGGAAGACCCGTTCGAGAACCTGGGCGCCCAGCTGGTGAAGTCGGTGGCCACGAAGACCAACGACGTCGCCGGCGACGGCACGACGACCGCGACCGTGTTGGCCCAGGCATTGGTCAAGGGCGGCCTGCGCATGGTCGCCGCCGGCGCCAACCCGATCGCGCTCGGCGCCGGAATCGGCAAGGCGGCCGACGCGGTGTCCGAGGCGCTTCTGGCCGCCGCCACCCCGGTCTCCGGCAAGGAAGGCATCGCGCAGGTGGCGACGGTCTCCTCACGCGACGCGCAGATCGGTGAACTCGTCGGCGAGGCCATGAGCAAGGTGGGCCACGACGGCGTGGTCAGCGTCGAGGAATCCTCGACGCTCAGCACCGAGCTGGACTTCACCGAGGGCGTCGGCTTCGACAAGGGATTCCTGTCGGCGTACTTCGTCACCGACTTCGACTCCCAGGAGGCGGTGCTCGAAGACGCTCTGATCCTGCTGCACCAGGACAAGGTCAGCTCGCTGCCCGACCTGCTGCCCATGCTGGAGAAGGTCGCCGAGGCCGGCAAGCCGCTGCTGATCATCGCCGAAGACGTCGAGGGCGAGGCCCTGGCCACGCTGGTGGTCAACTCCATCCGCAAGACGCTCAAGGCCGTCGCGGTCAAGTCGCCGTTCTTCGGCGATCGCCGCAAGGCCTTCATGGAAGACCTGGCGATCGTGACGGGCGGGCAGGTCGTCAATCCCGACGCCGGCCTGCTGCTGCGCGAGGTCGGCACCGAGGTGCTGGGCACCGCGCGGCGCGTGGTGGTCAGCAAGGACGACACGATCATCGTCGAGGGCGGCGGCTCCGCGGATGCGGTGGCCAATCGCATCAAGCAGCTGCGCGCCGAGATCGAGGCGAGCGACTCGGACTGGGATCGCGAGAAGTTGCAGGAGCGGCTGGCCAAGCTGGCGGGCGGGGTGGCCGTCATCAAGGTGGGCGCCGCGACCGAGACCGCGCTCAAGGAGCGCAAGGAAAGCGTCGAGGATGCCGTCGCGGCCGCCAAGGCAGCGGTCGAAGAGGGCATCGTCGCCGGCGGGGGATCGGCCCTGATCCAGGCCGGCAAAAAGCTGCAGGAGCTGCGCGCGTCGCTGAGCGGCGACGAGGCCCTCGGTGTCGACGTGTTCGCCGAAGCGCTTCCCGCGCCGCTGTATTGGATCGCCACCAACGCGGGGCTGGACGGCGCGGTCGCGGTCAACAAGGTCAGCGAGCTACCCGCCGGGCAGGGACTGAACGCGGACACGCTGAACTACGGCGACCTGGTCGCCGAAGGCGTGATCGATCCCGTCAAGGTCACCCGTTCGGCGGTCCTGAACGCGGGGTCGGTGGCCCGGATGGTGCTCACCACCGAGACCGCGGTCGTGGACAAGCCCGCCGATGAGGACGACGACCACGGCCACGGTCATCACCATCACTAGAAGCACCTTCTAACGAAGCACCCTCGGTTTGTCGCCGAGGGTGCTTTGTTTCTGGGGCACGGCACCGGGAAGCCAAATCGTCTATCCCTCACTGGTTCCCAGTCAAATACAATCAAGTGACGGGTTTTCGGTGGCACGGGTGGGAGGTGCATCGTGTCATTTGGATCGAGAAGCCTCGTTTTGGGTCCGGGTGAGGGGCGGACCGATCGCTTGCCGGGTCAGTCGTACACCTACAAGGCGGCCGGCGAGGATACAGCTGGCGCCTATGCATTGATCGAAGCCACGCTCACCGGTG
This sequence comes from Mycobacterium sp. IS-836, assembly GCF_001954275.1. Classification (GTDB taxonomy): domain Bacteria; phylum Actinomycetota; class Actinomycetes; order Mycobacteriales; family Mycobacteriaceae; genus Mycobacterium. Next base: position 161,059 of record NZ_MBEU01000062.1, read on the forward strand.
AAGGGCCGCCGCAACATATTCACCACGCCGAGGAAGAAGCGATCTATGTCGTGGATGGTCAGGTCAACGTTCAGGTCGGTGACCAAACCAAGCACATCACGCAAGGGTCGTTCGTCCTCGTCCCCCGCGGCACGGTGCACACCTTCTGGAACGCCGGGTCGACCCACGCAAAGCTGCTCGTGATTGTCTCGCCACCAGGCTTCGAGCGGATCTTCACCGAGGTAGCCGGTGATGAGGAAATCGATACGGACACATTTATAGAGCGGGTCGGCGCGCTTGCGGCCAAGTACCACCTGGAAATCACCGGGCCGCCTCGGGGCTAGGAGGGCCACACGCCGGCACACGTCATACCGTCCCCCACGGTCGCCGCGCGGAAGCGGTGCGTTGGGGGCTTCAGCGACCGCGAGGAAGTACCGGCGGAGTCGTCACGGTGATGGTCGGCGTCGACGTGAAGGTCGGCGGGGTGGTGACCGTGACGGTGCTGGTGCTCGTGCTCGTGGACGGCGGCGCTACGGCCGTCGTGGTGGTGATCGTGGTGGCGGTCGTTGTCTCCGTGGTGGACGACGTCGTCGTCGCGGCCGCCGCGGCAATCACGCCACAGGCCACCCGCTTGCCCGATTCACCGGTGGAGCCGGTGCTCAAGTTATCCGGATCTTGGTGGATGACCAGTGCGCTGCCCGAGCCGTTTCGCAGGTCCGCGGCGGTGATCGAGTTCGTGGTGGTGACGAGTTTCGCCGAGCCGTCGGTGCGCACCTGCAACGCGGTCAGCTCGCCGCTCGCGGGATAGCCGGTGTGACCCGGTGCCTGGTAGACGCCTCCGGCCGAACTGAAGTCCCCGGGGTCGCATCTGCCGATCGAGTGGATCTGCAGCCCGTGGAAACCCGGGCTCAGCACCTGGTTGGCGCCGGCCTCGACGGTCACTGTCGCGTAGCCGTCGGCGAAATCGAAGGTGGCGTTGGCGACCACCGTCCCGTCGGCGCTCTTCAACTGCGTGGCCATTCTCTCCGCGCCGGCCGGCGACGTGGTGAGCGGTGACGTGTTGGGCTGGCTGCCGCGCTGGTTCGTGCATGCGCCCACCGGTGCCGCGGTGGCGGCCAGTACCGCGGCCGCAACGGCTACTTCCCTTTTCAAGCCCGTATTCATGCACGGGAGCTACCCGAATTAGCCGCGGTCAAACCCACTAGAGCAGCGGCCGGGGGTCGAACACCACGCGCACCCGTTGGGCCAGCCCGTCTTCCACATGACACCAATTCACGACGGGGACGGGGTCGCCGCCCTTCGGATGCAGGTTGAACCACGTCAGCACGTCGCGGTCGTCGGCCAACATCTTCTCGATGGTGATGTCGTCGAGCATCTGGCCGAAGCCGGCGAGTTGCGTGACGTAGTCGTCGGCGCCGCTGGCGGTGCCCATCGGCCCGGAGAACGTCACGTCGTCGGCGAGGATCGCGCGGAGGCCGTCGAAATCCTGGCGCTTCCAGCTGTCGAAATATGTTCGTGCGATCTGTGTCGGTTCCATGCCTTCATCCTCCCGGCGAGACGGGCATACGTCGAAGATATGTTCGTGATCCGGTGCATAATCAGTAGTTATGGAGCTGCATCAGCTCGAGTACCTCGTGGCGGTGGCCGAAGAGGCGAGTTTCACCAAGGCGGCCGCGCGCGTGCATATCGCGCAGCCAGGGGTCAGCGCGCAGATCCGCCGACTGGAGTCCGAGCTCGGCCAAGCGCTGTTCGACCGCTCGGGTGGCTCGGTGCGACTGACCGACGCGGGCGCCAGGGTGCTGCCGCCGGCGCGGGCCGCGCTGGCCGCCGTTCACGAAATCACCGCTGTCGCAGAGCAACTGCGGGGGGTGCTGCGCGGGCGCGTCGCGGTCGGAATGATGCCGTCGTGCCCGCCCGACGTCATCACCGGCACGCTTGCCGTGTTTCACGACGAGCATCCCGGCGTCGAGATCAGCTTGGTGGAGGCGCCGTCGGCCGATCTGATCGTCGGCCTTCGTGACGGCGCGATCGACTTGGCCGTCGTCGGGTTCGCGTCGGCGCTCGGCCGCGGCATCGAGGTAAAGGTGATCAACGACGACGTGTTGGTGGCGGCCGTCGCACCGGGCGGCGCCCTCGCCCGACGGACGTCGATCTCATTGCGAGCGCTCGCCGGGCATCCGCTGATCTGCCTGCCGCGCGGCGCGGGCATCCGGGCCGGCCTCGACGAGGGGTGCGCCGCCGCCGGTATCCGGGCCACCATTGCGCTGGAGGCCAGCAACCCGGTGCTGGTCGGTGATCTCGCCGCACGGTCGCTCGGTGTTGCGGTGCTGCCGCATTCCTACGTGCGCACCCGCGACGACCTGCGCCCGATCCGCATCAGCCGTCCACCAATGCGCGTTCGCGTCGGTGTGGCGTGGCGCGCCGACGGCCGGCTCTCACCGGCCGCCGCGGCGCTCGTCGAGTTGTGGCGCCGGGTTGGCGATAGATCACAGTGAGCTCAGCACGGCCGCGCGGACGCGAACGCGGAACTTGTTGATCGCCGATCGACGCAATTGGGTCATGCGCTCCACCATCCGGTCCCCCAGGGCGTCGAGCATGTTCTCGCTCAAATCGATTGGGGCCGGGCACAAGTCACGCTCCTCTTCGCTGGCGTGGGCGTCCAGGACCGTGACGAACGAGTGCCATTCGTCCTCGTACTGCGGCGCGCTCGGCGGCGTCCGAAGGAGTATCGCCAGCTGATCCCACACCTGCCGGTGCTCCGCATGAGCGATAGCGACCAGCTTGCTCGCCGCCTGTACCGCCGGATAGAACAGGTCGTCCTCGATGCGCATGTGGATGTCCAGCTCGATCAACAGCTCACCGAGGGCTTCTTGCCGCTCATCGGTATCCGGCGGTATCGCCGTGGTCTTCGCGCACAGTCCCCGCAACACCTTGTGGTGCTCGAACAGCACGTCATAGGCATTCATATCGCCACTCCCCGCAGCTCGACGAGTCCGTCGCGGATCCGCACCGGATAGCTCGGCAGTGCCGCCGTCGCCGGCCCCCGCATCACCTCGCCTGATTCGCACGCGAACCGGGAACCATGCCAGGGGCACACGATCCGATCGCGATCAATCCAGCCGTCATGCATCGGCGCACCCAGATGCGGGCAGTGCGCACCCACCGCCAGGACCTTGCCGCCGTTGCGATACAGGACCACGCCCACACCGGCCACCTCGACCCGCTGCGGCTGGCCATCCAAAGCCGCTACCGACAGCACCGGCGTCCAACGGTCCCCACGCAGCCGAGCTCCAGAGCGATCCACACCGGTGCCCGACCCGAAAACCAAATCGCCGCCCAGATAGCCGCTGCCAAGGGTCAGGCCGTAGCCCAGCGCGCTGCTCGCCATTCCCCGCAGATGACGGCCGTCGCGCCGCTGCCACCACGACACCGCGTACAGACCCGTTGCGACCGCGTTCAGCACGCCGTGCACCAGACCGATCCGACGGGATTGCTCATGGGTGTGCTGCCAGTCGGTCAGACCGGTAGCGGCCGCGCCGACGCTTCCGACAACTCCGACACCCAACGCAAACCGTGCAGCGTCACGAAGGCCGGTGGCGCGTCCGGGGAGCAGGCTGGCCGCGTCCATCGCGACCGCCGTCGCCACCGCACCCGTCGGCACGGACGTCAGCGCCGGATGAAGCGGATGACCGAGCCAGGTGCCATGCAGCGCGTTGCTGACGCGGTCCCGGTATCGGCCCGTGGCCGCGAATGCGAACATCAGAGCGTGCTCGAGCCGGTAGCTGGGTCGATCCAGCCACGCTTGCTGTCCCAGCGTTGTCCTTACGGCGAGTCCGGCATTGCGGACCCGAGTTCCAAAATTGTGCCAGCGCTTAGCCACAGCGCCCCTCCTGCGCGACCGCGACTCGACGCGGGCCCCGACACCGCGAACGATCGCGTGAATCTAGGCCGACGCGGCGCAACGCGTCTCGACACCGCGTCGACTATGGACCGCGGCCGGTTCGCCCAGTCCATGACTAGTACACGCGCCGCAGCGCCGAACCGTTCAATCGCAGACGCGGGAGATCAGGCGCTGCGACGGATACCGCGAGTGCGGCCGATGTCGCCCTTCAGCAGTAGGTCGCGCTCGGATTCCGACAGGCCGCCCCAAACACCGTACGGCTCAGCGACTTCCAGCGCGTGGGCGCGGCACTCCTGGATCACGGGGCACTGCCGGCACATCTCCTTGGCGCGCTGTTCGCGTTGCATGCGCGCGCGGCCGCGCTCGCCGTCCGGATGGAAGAACATCGACGAATCGACACCGCGGCACAGGCCTTGCAGTTGCCAGTTCCAGATATCGGCGTTGGGCCCAGGTAGCTGCTCCGGTTGTGGCATGGCTAGTTCCCTCTCTGCACGGCACGCCCAGAATGTCGGGTTCGCGAAACGATTGTGCAACTGATTTCGGGGGGGACGTCACCGATGACTGCCCGTCATTGCTAGAACTTAGGGGCGCCGATGAATTTCCGTCAATAGGCGCTTAGTGTGGCAAAATACATGACCGTTGCTGCAGAATTAACTCTGCGTTCATCTGCGACGCATTTACCGCACAAGAGCCGTGCTACCAGCTAGTTGGTGCCCCTTGGGATTTCGCTGCTCAGGGCGGTTGGACGGGGAGAGGCTAATTTGTACACGCCGATCGTGATTAACATTTCAGTAACACAGACACCACGAACTGTTTACTACTATCACCGTGATTGAAACTCGTCACACTTCGACGACCGACGCAACGCTGGCGGACGCCGCGTTCGGAAACCAGCCGCAAAGCTGGCCTTTGCCGACGGCGACCACACCCCGGCAATTGTGGCTGCGCGCCGTCGCGTCCGGCGGGCAGGGACGCTACGGCAGCGCGTACCGCGACCTCGCCGCGCTGCGCCGCAGCGGGTCCGCTGGGCGACTGGTCTCGCTGGCGCACAGCACGCAGGGATCGTTCCTACGCCAGCTCGGCTGGCACGAGCGGGCGCGCGGCTGGGATGGTCGCGCCCTGGCGCTGGCCGGGATTGATCCCGAGGCGCGGGCCGATGCCCTGATCGGGCTGGCCGCCGACGCGCTGGGAATCGGCCGCTTCGCCGCAGCGGCAGCGTTGTTGACGCGTGCGGATTCCGCGCTGGCGGCCGCGACGGTGCCCGACCGGCTCGCGGTGCGGCGCGGATGGGTGGGCGCCGAGTTGGCCATGGCTTCCGGCGACGGCGACGTCGCAGTCCGTCGCGCCGAGGAAGCCGTCGAACTCGCGCGGCTCGGGGCCTCGGCGCGGCACCGCGTCAAAAGCGACGTGGTGCTCGCCGCGGCCCTGTGCAGCGCGGGCCGCGCCGACCGCGCCCGGGAGGTCGCCGAGGCGGCACTGGACGCCACCGAGCGATTCGGATTGATACCGCTTCGCTGGGCGCTGGCTTGCTTGCTGATTGATATCGGAAGCGTCACATTTTCGGCACAAGAACTGCCCGAAATTCGCGATATCTGCGCAGGCCAGGTGCGGCGCGCCGGTGGGGCGTGGCGTTCCGCTTGAAACGGGCTTGCGGCCGTTAAAGTCATTGCGTGAGTTAGCCCGTGATAGCCCGTGCTGTGTCCGGTTCGTAACGTTGGAGATACCGCCGTCGATGACAATTCAAGCGGAACGTCTCGACGCTGTGGTTGCCGAGGCCGTAGCGGGAGACACGAAGGCATTACGGGAGGTGCTGGAGACCATCCGTCCGATTGTCGTGCGGTATTGCCGGGCTCGGGTCGGCACAATCGATCGGGGTGGCCTGTCAGCCGATGACGTGGCGCAGGAGGTTTGCTTGGCCACTATTACGGCGCTGCCGCGCTACCGAGATCGGGGTCGCCCGTTCCTGGCCTTCCTGTACGGCATTGCGGCCCACAAGGTGGCCGACGCCCACCGGGCCGCCGGCCGCGATCTCGCCTTCCCCTCCGACTCGGTTCCCGAGCGCTGGTCGTCGGAGGCCGGGCCGGAACAGCGTGCCATCGAGGCCGATTCGGCCAGCCGCATGAACGAACTGCTCGAGATCTTGCCCTCCAAGCAGCGCGAGATCCTGATCCTGCGCGTCGTCGTCGGCCTGTCCGCCGAGGAGACCGCCGCCGCCGTCGGCGCAACCCCGGGCGCGGTGCGGGTGGCGCAGCACCGGGCGTTGAACCGCCTGAAATCCGAAATCGTCGCGGCGGGTGACTATGCCTGAATCCTTGGATGAATTCGCCCGCACCGACCTGCTGCTCGACTCGCTAGCCGAGCGTCGGCCGGTCGACATCGACGATCCCGACGAGGATTTTGAAGCGCTGGCCGGCCTTCTGGCGGAATGGCGCGACGATCTGCGGTGGCCACCGGCCAGCGCGCTGGTGTCGCCGGAAGATGCGATCGAGGCGCTGCGCGTTGGACTCGCCGAACGCGGCGGGCAGAGCCGTCGGGGCCTGGCGGCGATCGGGTCGGTGGCCGCGACGCTGTTGGTCCTCAGCGGCTTCGGCGCCATGGTGGTCGAGGCCCGGCCCGGGGATGCGTTGTATGGACTGCACGCGATGTTCTACGACCAACCGCGGGTCAACGACCAAAAGATCGAGCTGTCCGCCAAGGCCGAGCTGGCGAAGGTTCAGCAACTGATCAACGAAGGCCAATGGGCCCAGGCCCACAGCCAGCTGGCCGAGGTCAGCAGCGCCGTGCAGTCCATGAACGACGGGGCCAGCCGCAACGACCTGATGGATCAGGTCAACCTGCTGAACACCCGCGTCGAGTCGCGCGACCCGAACGCCACGCTGCCGCCGCCCCAGGCCGTCACCCCGGCGCCGCAGACCAAGCCACCTAAGGCCCCCGCCGCCTCGTCCACGCCGAGTGCGTCGTCCACTGCGAGCACCACGGCGCCCACGGCGGTCAGCCCGAGCCCCTCGTCTTCCACCTCACCGACAACCTCGACGACTCCGTCGTCGAGTCATCACCACCACCACGGGCAGACGTCCACGCCGTCTTCTGCGGCGCCGGGCGGCTAGCTACCGGGCGCTCGAGGTACTGAGGAGTTCAGTGACGCCGGTGAAACCCGTCGGCGTCTGACGTCGCCTCGTTGAGCGACGCGTCGGCGTATCCCCGGCAGTAATCCCACGTGACGTAGGCGTCGGGTTCGGGGTCGTACGCGGGTTCGTGCGGACGGACCGTGCCGTCGATGAGCAGCTGCAGCAAATTCGCGCGCAACATGTCCCAGTCGTGGTAGTGGTCTTGCTGGCACTCGTCGCAGCACACGACCAGTCCGCGAATCCCCTTGTGCGCCAACAGAGCTTCGTAAACGGCCAGGTCGGCCAGGTCGGCCTCTACCGCCATTCGCTCTTGGGCATCCAGGGGCTGTCCCGGCTCGACGGCGTCCAGTGCCGCCGACGGGTCGCAGGGGTCGTCGGCAAACGGGTCGGGTGGCAAACCCGGTGGGAGGTGGTCGCGCACGCCTCTAGACTACGCAGGCGGCCCGTCATAACGCCAGCAGGGAGGTCCGCGTGCGGCCCGGCGTAAACGGGCCGGCGGCACGCCCGGGCGAGCGAGTCTCGATGGTCTCCCCGAGCCGATAGGATGGGTTTCTCACTCCGCGCGCATGGAGGGCTTCACCGATGTCCCGTGGCATGTCCCACCTAGAAGACAGCTCCGAGCTGGTCGCCAGTCCGTACGTGCGCGACGCGCCCGTGGGTGGCCTGGCGGACGACCGGGTGGTGACCGGGGGCGACGACCCGTACAAGGTGGCGATGCTGGGGCTGACTTTCGACGACGTCTTGCTGTTGCCTGCCGCTTCCGACGTGGTGCCCGCCACCGCGGACACGTCCAGCCAGCTCACCAAGAAGATCAGGCTCAAAGTGCCGCTGGTCAGCTCGGCGATGGACACGGTGACCGAATCCCGGATGGCCATCGCGATGGCCCGGGCCGGCGGCATGGGCGTGCTGCACCGCAACCTGCCGGTCGCCGAGCAGGCCGGCCAGGTCGAGATGGTCAAGCGGTCCGAAGCGGGCATGGTCACCGACCCGGTCACCTGCCGGCCGGACAACACTTTGGCTCAGGTCGACGCGATGTGCGCCAAGTTCCGGATCTCCGGGCTGCCGGTGGTCGACGACGCCGGCGCGCTGGTCGGCATCATCACCAACCGCGACATGCGCTTCGAGGTCGATCAGACCAGGCAGGTCGCCGAAGTGATGACCAAGGCCCCGCTGATCACCGCCCAGGAGGGCGTCAGCGCCGACGCGGCGCTGGGCCTGTTGCGCCGCAACAAGATCGAGAAACTGCCCGTCGTCGACGGCCACGGCCGGCTGACCGGGCTGATCACCGTCAAGGACTTCGTCAAGACCGAACAACACCCGCTGGCCACCAAGGACAGCGACGGGCGGCTGCTGGTCGGCGCGGCCGTCGGTGTCGGCGGCGACGCGTGGGTGCGGGCGATGATGTTGGTCGACGCCGGGGTGGACGTGCTGATCGTCGACACCGCGCACGCGCACAACCGGCTGGTGCTCGACATGGTCGGCAAACTCAAGGTCGAGGTGGGCGAGAAGGTCGAGGTGATCGGCGGCAACGTAGCCACCAGGGCGGCCGCCGCGGCCTTGGTCGACGCCGGCGCCGACGCGGTGAAGGTCGGGGTCGGGCCGGGCTCGATCTGCACCACCCGGGTGGTGGCCGGCGTCGGCGCGCCGCAGATCACCGCGATCCTGGAGGCCGTGGCGGTGTGCGGGCCGGCCGGCGTGCCGGTCATCGCCGACGGGGGTCTGCAGTACTCCGGCGATATCGCCAAGGCGCTGGCCGCCGGCGCGTCGACCGCGATGCTGGGCTCGCTGCTGGCCGGCACCGCCGAGGCGCCGGGCGAGCTGATCTTCGTCAACGGCAAGCAGTTCAAGAGCTATCGGGGGATGGGGTCGCTGGGCGCCATGCAGGGCCGGGGCGGGGCGAAGTCCTACTCCAAGGACCGCTACTTCGCCGACGACGCGTTGAGCGAGGACAAGTTGGTCCCCGAGGGCATCGAGGGCCGGGTGCCGTTCCGTGGCCCCCTGTCGTCGGTGATCCACCAGCTGACCGGTGGCTTGCGGGCCGCAATGGGATACACCGGCTCGCCCACCATCGAGGTGCTGCAGCAGGCGCAGTTCGTCCGGATCACACCGGCCGGGCTGAAGGAGAGCCACCCGCACGACGTCGCGATGACGGTCGAAGCACCTAATTACTACGCGCGGTGAACAGCGAACTGGCCATGGTCGAGATCGGGATGGGTCGCGTCGCCCGTCGCACCTACGAACTCAGTGAAGTCAGCATCGTGCCGTCGCGGCGCACCCGCTCGTCGCAGGACGTGTCGACGGCGTGGCAGCTCGACGCCTATCGCTTCGAAATCCCGGTGGTGGCGCACCCGACCGATGCTCTGGTGTCGCCGGAGTTCGCGATCGAACTCGGCAAGCTCGGCGGCCTCGGGGTGCTCAACGGCGAGGGGCTGATCGGCCGGCACGCCGACGTCGAGGCCAAGATCGCGCAGCTCGTCGAGGCCGCGGAAAAGGAGCCCGAACCCTCCGCGTCGATCCGGCTGCTGCAGGAACTGCATGCGGCCCCGCTCAACCCGGACCTGTTGGGCGCCGCGGTGGCCCGCATCCGCGACGCCGGGGTGATCACCGCGGTGCGGGTCAGCCCGCAGAACGCGCAGGCGCTGACGCCGGTGCTGGTGGCGGCCGGCATCGACCTGCTGGTCATCCAGGGCACCATCGTCTCGGCCGAGCGGGTGGCCAGCGACGGCGAGCCGCTGAACCTGAAGACCTTCATCTCCGAGCTCGACGTGCCGGTGGTCGCCGGCGGCGTGCTCGACCATCGCACCGCGCTGCACCTGATGCGCACCGGTGCCGCGGGCGTCATCGTCGGCTACGGCTCCACCCGGGGCGTGACCACCAGCGACGAGGTGCTGGGCATCAGCGTGCCGATGGCCACCGCGATCGCCGACGCCGCCGCCGCGCGGCGCGAATACCTCGACGAGACGGGCGGCCGCTACGTGCACGTGCTGGCCGACGGCGACATCCACACGTCCGGCGAGCTAGCCAAGGCCATCGCGTGCGGGGCCGATGCGGTGGTGCTCGGCACGCCGCTGGCCGAAAGCGCCGAGGCGCTCGGCGACGGGTGGTTCTGGCCGGCCGCGGCGGCGCACCCGTCGCTGCCGCGTGGCGCGCTGCTGCAGATCGCGGTCGGGGAGCGCCCGCCGCTGCGCCAGGTTCTCAACGGCCCGTCCGATGATCCGTTCGGCAGCCTCAACCTGGTCGGCGGGCTGCGCCGTGCGATGGCCAAGGCCGGCTATTGCGACCTCAAGGAGTTCCAGAAGGTCGGCCTGACCGTCGGCTGCTGAGCGCTTTCGGCCGCCGAACGTGCGGCCAGCCGCACGCTCGACTCCGAATGTGCGGCCAGCCGCACGCTGGGGCCGCAGGGTCTAGTACCCGACCTGGTTTATTACCGGCGGGTACGGCCATACTGGGGCCATGAAACCGGACTACGACGTCCTGATCATCGGATCGGGTTTTGGGGGTAGCGTCAGCGCGCTGCGGCTGACCGAAAAGGGTTACCGGGTAGGCGTGTTGGAGGCCGGCCGCCGCTTCTCCGACGAGGAGTTCGCCAAGACGTCCTGGGATCTGCGCAAGTTCCTCTGGGCGCCCAGGCTGGGGTGCTACGGCATCCAACGGATCCACCCGCTGCGCAACGTCATGATCCTGGCCGGGGCGGGTGTGGGCGGCGGTTCGCTCAACTACGCCAACACGTTGTACGTCCCGCCCGAGCCGTTCTTCAAAGATCCGCAGTGGGCCCACATCACCGACTGGCGCAGCGAGCTGATGCCGCATTACGAGCAGGCGCAGCGGATGCTGGGCGTCGTGCTCAACCCGACCTTCACCGACGCCGACCGCATCGTGAAAGCCGTTGCCGACGACATGGGGTGCGGCGACACCTGGGTGCCCACCCCGGTGGGCGTGTTCTTCGGGCCCGACGGCACCAAGACGCCGGGCAAGACCGTTCCCGACCCGTACTTCGGCGGCGCGGGGCCGGCGCGCACCGGCTGCCTCGAATGCGGCTGCTGCATGACGGGGTGTCGCTACGGCGCCAAGAACACGCTGCTGAAGAACTACCTCGGGCTAGCGGAATCGGCTGGGGCGCAAGTGATTCCGATGACGACCGTCAAGGGGTTCGAGCAGCGGCCAGACGGGCTGTGGGAGGTCCGCACAGTTCGCACCGGAAGTTGGCTGCGTCGCGACCGACGCACCTACACCGCCAACTACCTGATCCTGGCCGCGGGCACGTGGGGAACGCAGCACCTGTTGTTCAAGATGCGCGACAAGGGCCGCCTGCCGCGCCTGTCTAAACGGCTGGGCGTGTTGACCCGGACCAACTCCGAATCGATCGTCGGCGCCGGCCGGTTGGAGGTCTCGCCGGATCTGGATCTGACGCACGGCGTGGCGATCACGTCGTCGATCCACCCCACGCCCGACACCCACATCGAACCGGTGCGCTACGGCAAGGGCTCCAATGCGATGGGGCTGCTGCAGACGTTGATGACCGACGGCCCCGGCCCCGAGGGCACCGACGTGCCCCGGTGGAAGCAGTTGCTCGAGACGAGCCGCGAGGATCCGCGCAGCATGCTGCGGCTGCTCAATCCCCGCCAGTGGAGCGAGCGCACCATGATCGCGCTGGTGATGCAGCACCTGGACAACTCGATCACCACCTTCACCAAGCGCGGGAAGCTGGGCATTCGCTGGTACACCAGCAAGCAGGGGCACGGCGAGCCGAACCCGACGTGGATTCCGGTCGGCAACGAGGTCACCCGCCGCATCGCCGCCAAGATCGACGGCGTCGCCGGCGGCACCTGGGGCGAGCTGTTCAATATCCCGCTGACCGCGCACTTCCTCGGTGGCGCGGTGATCGGCCACGGCCCCGAGCACGGGGTCATCGACCCGTACCACCGGGTCTACGGCTACCCGACGCTGCTGGTGGTGGACGGCGCCGCGATATCGGCGAACCTGGGCGTCAACCCGTCGCTGTCGATTACCGCCCAGGCGGAGCGGGCCGCGTCACTGTGGCCGAACAAGGGCGAGATCGATGAGCGCCCCTTGCAGGGTGACGCCTACCGCCGGCTGGCCCCGATCGCGCCCCAGCACCCGGTGGTACCCCTCGACGCACCGGGTGCCCTGCGCTGGCTGCCGGTCGATCCGGTCAGCTCGGCCGGTTGAGAGTCAGCTGGCAATCACCTCGAGGGGTGCTCCGCTGACCACCCGGCTGCGCTCGCCGTGCACGCTGACGGGCACGTCGCCCATCAACGTCACCCGGTGCATGAGGCGGGGCTGGTTGTCGTAGTCGTCGACGGCCCGGTGCTGCGTCGCCCGGTTGTCCCAAATGGCAACGTCGCCCGGCGCCCAATTCCAGCGAATGGTGTTCTCGGGCATGGTGATTCGCCGTTGCAGCATTTCCAGCAGCAGGCCTGACTCGCGGTCGTCCAGGCCGACGAAGCCGCGCACGAAATCGCCGAGCACCAGGGTCCGCTCACCGGTCTCCGGGTGCACCCGCACCACGGGATGCTCGGTGCGGAAATCCGGCTTCTCGAACGCCTGCCGGAAGGCCCGCTGCGTGTCGGTCAGCGCCTCGTCGGTGACGTAGTCGTAGCGGTTGGTGTGCAGCGCCCACAGGTTGTCGACCAGGCACTGCAGCGGTTCGGGCAGGTTCGCGTAGGCCGCCGCTGTCGACGCCCACAAGGTCGAACCGCCGTAGCTGGGCAGGGTGACCGCGCGCAGGATCGAGGCCGCCGGGTAGTTGGCGGCGAACGTCACGTCGGTGTGCCAGCGCGTGGCCTTGCCGTATTCGGAGTTGATCGGCGTGATGACCGGCGCGTCCTTGGCGGCGAGCACCGACGCCGCCGGGTGGCCGATCGGCGTGCCCAGCAGGTGGGCGAACTCGAGCTGGCGCTGGTCGTCGAGGTGGTGCTGGTGGCGGAAGAAGATCACCTTGTGGGTCAGCAGCGCCTGGTGGATCGCCTCGACCGCGGTCGGGTCCAGGTCGCCGCCCAGGCGCACCCCGTCGACCCGGGCGCCGATGCGGCTGCCCAGCTTGGTGACGGTTACTGGCTGCGTCATTTTTGTGTCCTCTGTGTCATCGTAGGTGTAGTCAACTGACTACATACGCTACTGTAGTCATATGACTACACCTTCCGCAAGGGGCCGCTCGAAACCGCCCACCGGGCGGGAGGAGGTGGCGGCGGCGATCCTGGAAGCGGCCACCGACCTTTTCGCCGAGCGCGGCCCCGCGGCGACCTCGATCCGCGACATCGCCGCGCGATCGAGGGTCAACCATGGGCTGGTGTTTCGTCATTTCGGCACCAAGGAGAACCTCGTCGGCGCCGTGTTGGATCAGCTGGGCGCAAATCTGAAAGAGCGACTGCAGGCCGGCTCGACCGTCGGCGTTTTGGACGATGCCCTGGACCGGCAGATGCGGGTGATGGCCCGCACACTGCTGGACGGGTATCCGGCCGCCCAGTTGCAAAAGCACTTTCCGAACATCGCGGCCCTGCTGGACTTGGTGCGTCCACTGCATGAGAAGGACACCAGTGCGCGGTTAGCCGTGGCCAATGCCCTTGCGCTGCAATTCGGTTGGCGGTTGTTCGCGCCCATTCTGCGCTCGGCGACCGGTCTGGACGACATGCCCGAGCCCGAAATCCGCGAGGCGATCCGCACCGAGGTGGCCCGGATGGTTCAGCCGCACTGACGGCTCAGCTATCGGTCAACTGCTGGAGCATGCTGCGCCGGTGCACGGGCTCGCGGCCCGGGGGCTGGGGCGGCGCCGGCAGCAGCGGCTTGCGCCGGCGCACCGCGATGGTCGTCGGCTTCTCGGTGCTCAGTTCGAGGTCCTCGCCGGCATGCCGGATGGTCAGGTCGCCGCCGGGCCCGTCGCGCAGGGTATAGGTGACATCGGAGTGGTTGGCGTCGACGGTCACCCGGAAATCCCGCCACCGCAACCGGAACCGAAGTCGCGAAATGCCATCGGGCAGTTGCGGATCCAGGGCCAGGACACCCTCGTCGTCGCGCAGGCCGCCGAAACCGTTGATCAGCGCCATCCACGCGCCGGCCAAGGAAGCCATGTGCAGCCCGTCGCGGGTGTTGCTGTGCAAGTCGCGCAGGTCGATCAGCGCGGCCTCGTAGGCGTAGTCATGCGCCAGCTCCAGATGCCCGACCTCGGCGCACATCACCGCCTGGGTGCAGGCCGACAGTGACGAGTCGCGCACCATGCGGCGCTCGTAGTAGTCGACGTTGCGGGCCTTCTGCTCGGCCGTGAACGCGTGGCTCTGCAATTGCATCGCCAGCACCAGGTCGGCCTGCTTGATCACCTGCGCGGGATAGAGCCGCACATACGCTTCGTGCAACAGCAGCGGATAGGTCGTGTTGGCTTCAAAGTCCCACTCCGCGAAGGTGGTAAAGCCTTCGCACTGCTGATGGACTCCCAGTTCTTCGTCGTAGGGAATGTTGACCGCGCCGGCCGCATCACGCCACGAGGCGGCCTCTTCGGTGGAGACGCCCAGTTCTGCCGCCTTCTCGGGATGGCGGTTGCACGCGTCGGCGGCGACGAGCAGGTTGTGTGCGGCCATCAGGTTGGTGAAGACGTTGTCGCGGACGATCGCCGTGTATTCGTCGGGACCGGTGACCCCGTCGAGGTGCCAGACGCCGTGGCGGTCGTGGTGCCCGAGCGACATCCACAGCCGCGAGGTCTCGACCAGAACGTTCAGACCGCACTCGGCCTCCAGCGATTGGTCGCCGGTGACGACGCGATACCGCTCGAAGGCCATCGCGATGTCGGCGTTGATATGCCAGGCCGCGGTGCCCGCCGGCCAGTACGCCGAGCACTCCTGGCCGCGAATGGTGCGCCACGGAAAGGCGACACCCTCCAGGCCGAGTTCGGCGGCCCGGTCCCGGGCCAGATCCATCGTCGAGGCCCGCCATCGCAGGGCATCGGCGACCGCGTGGGGCGCGGTATAGGTGAGCACCGGCAGCACGTATCCCTCGGTGTCCCAGAAGGCGTGGCCGTCGTAGCCGGTTCCGGTGAGCCCCTTGCTGGGAATCGCGCGGCGTTCGGCGCGCGCACTGGCCTGCAACAGGTGGAACAGTCCGAAGCGCACCGCTTGCTGCGATTCGGAATCGCCCTCGACCTCGACGTCGGCGCTCTCCCAGAAGTTGTCGAGGTAGGAGCGCTGCGCGTCCAGCAATCCCTGCCACCCGGTGTAGCGCGCGCTGTGCAGCGCCGCGGCGGCCTGGTCGCGCAGCGCCGGGCGCGAACGCAGGCTCGACCAGCCATAGGCCAGATATTTGACGATCCGCAGCTTTTGGCCCGGGCGCAGCCCGCAGATCACGGTGGTGCGCGCCAGGTCCTCGCGCGCGTCGGTGGTGACCTCGACACGTCCGGGCACGTCGATCTCGTGATCCATCGCGGCGGCCATCATCAGCGCGCTGCTTCGGGTCCGGTGCATGAGAAGCGCGCCGTACTCGGTCTTTTCGTGGTCGACGGCCTCGAGCGGATTGTCCAGGATGGCCGCCACCCGGGGGTCGGCCGACGTCGTCGGCTGATCCTCGTTGGTGACGAGCTCGGACTGCACGGTCACGCGAACGAATTCATCGACGGCCTCGACGACGTACTCGATGGCCGCGACGCTGCGTTGCGCCAGCGACACCAGCCGGGTGGACACCACCTTGACCTGCTTGCCCGAGGGCGAGCACCAGTGCGCCCGGCGGGTCAGCGTCCCGGCGCGCAGGTCGAGGGTCCGCTCATGCGAGAGCAACTTGCCGTACCGGACATCGAAGGGCTCGTCCCCGACGAGCAGGCGAAAGATCTTGCCATTTGTCACGTCGACGACGGTCTGCCCGGCCTCCGGATAGCCGTATCCGGCCTCGGCGTACGGCAGGGGCCGGATTTCGTAGAAGGAGTTCAGGTAGGTGCCCGGCAGGCCGTGCGGCTCGCCCTCGTCGAGGTTGCCGCGCAACCCGATGTGCCCGTTGGACAGGGCGAACAGGGATTCCGACTGGGCGATCAAGTTCAGGTCGAGCTTGGTTTCGCGGACCTGCCACGGTTCGACGGGGAACGCTTCCTGGGTGATCATGACTGCAGCAATTCGGCCAGATCGGTCACCACGACGTCGGCGCCGTTGCGCCGCAAGTCCTCGGCCTGGCCCACTCGGTCGACGCCCACCACGAAGCCGAAGTTACCGGCGCGACCGGCCTGCACGCCGGATAACGCGTCTTCGAACACGGCCGCCGCGTCGGCCGGGACGTCAAGCAGCTGTGCTGCCCGCAGGAAGGAGTCGGGGGCGGGCTTGCCGGCGATGTGCTCGTCGCGCAGCGTGATCCCGTCCACCCGCTGCTGGACGAACCGGTCGAGCCCGGTGATCTCGAGCACGTCACGGGTGTTGGCGCTCGAGGACACCACCGCAATGCCGAGGCTCGCCGCCGAGGCCGCTTCCAGATAGCGCCGCGACCCTTCGAACACCTTGACCCCGTCGTCGTGCAAAACCTTCTGGAACATCTCGTTCTTGCGGTTGCCCAGGCCGTAGACGGTGTCGGCGCCGTCGGGATCGTCGGGACTCCCTTCGGGCAGCTGGATACCGCGGCTGCTCAGAAACGACCGGACGCCGTCCTCACGCTTCTTGCCGTCGACGTACTTCCGGTAGTCCGCCGCCTCGTCGAACGGGACGAACTTTTCGCCAGTGTCCTTGGCCCGTTGGGAAAGGTAGGCGTCGAACATGGCCTTCCAGGCCTTGGTGTGCACGCTCGCGGTGTCGGTGAGCACACCGTCGAGGTCGAACAGGCAGGCACGCACCTTTTCGGGCAGACCCAGCACGGCGGATCCTTACTCTTGGGCTTGTCGGGCGATACCACTTCACCATGTCGACATGTTCGTCGCCACCGATCGGCGGGTATTGGGGTGGGGGACCGGACGCCGGTGTGCGCTGGCGGCGAGGATGCCGGAGTCGGCGACGAAGGCTTGCAGGCCCAGCGGCTCGGCGGCCGGGCCAGCATGACCGCCGCCGGATTGGTGACCTCAGCCCGCGCTGTCGTGCGCCCCGTTGCCGTCCTCCGGAGCCCAGGTGCGTGGGATCATCGGCATGCTGGGTCCGTCGCCGAATTCATCACCGGCCAGGGTGGTCAGGCCCGCCGGGGCGGCGGCTTTCTTGCGTGCCGTGCCGGCGAAGCCCTGGTTCCCGGCGCCGCGTTCCGACGCCGTCGTCGCCGGCTCATCCCATTCGGGATCGACGTCGACATTCATGTCCATGAACTCGGCTCCATAACCACGCTGTCGCGCCCGCTGGCGCCGCCTGGTGCGCGCCGCTTCACCGACCGCCGCCGCGGAGAAGGCCGCAGCCGAATCAGGCTCCGGCGCCTTCTTTTTCGCACTGGCAGCAGCGGACGCACTCATGCCCGAACCAAACCCGACACCGGGAGGCGCAACGGCATACGGAGGCACGGATGGGGCCGCAGCCGAGGCCGCCGGCGCGGGCGGTGCCGGGCTGGCCGCCGTGGTCGCTGCGGGAGCAGGCGCAGGGGCGGGTGCCGACGCGGTGGCCGCGGCAGGCGCGGCGGCCGGGGTCGTGCCGAGCGCCGCCGGCAGGCTGGGCGCTGCAGCAGCGGGTGGGGCTGCCGGCGCCGGCACGGGCGCAGGCGGCGCCGACAGCGGGGCCAGCCCCGCAAAACCGCCCAGCGCTCCGAAGGGGGCCACCGCGAGGAGCGCGGGAACCAAAAACAACTGCGGCTGCGTCGGAAGCCAACTACCGAGCTGGGCCAAGTGAGTCGGCCAGTCGAGCAGCACGAGGTTGGTGATGAACTCGAAAGCCGCCGCCGGGTTTTCCTGCAGCAACGCCCCAAACTGTTGAAAATCCGAAAAAAGTTCGAGGGCTCGAGCCACCCACCAGAGCAAGTCTCCTGGATTGGTATAGGCCTCGAAAGGCAGTCCGTTGAGCGTGCCCTCGACGGGATCCCAGTCGATTCCAAACAGCCGCAGGATCTGGGCGACGAACTGATTGAGGGGGCTGTCGAACCCGTGGTCGTGGTCATGGTGGTCATCGTCTTGCTCGTGGTCGTCTTCTACGGCGGTATCGGATTTCAGGATCTGCGGCGGAGGGGCTGTCGGCGGTGTGGCCGCCACCGCGGCCGTGGAGACGGCCTGGTAAGTCGCCATCGTGGCGGCGGCCTGAACCCACATCCGCGCATAGTCGGCCTCGTTGACCGCGATCGGAATCGTATTGATACCAAAGAAATTCGTCGCCACCAGCGCGCCGTGGACTGCGTGGTTGGTGGCTAGCTCCGGCAGCGTCGGCATCGCCGCCAACGCGGCGGTGTAGGCCGTGCCCGCCGTCTCATGTTGTGCGGCCGCCGCGTCGCTGTGCGCGCTGGCCTGCGCCAACCACGCCAGATACGGGGCATGCGCGGCCACGTAGGACTCCGCGCTCGGACCCTGCCACGCCCCGGCCTGCGTCGAGGCCAACACCGCGCTGAGTTCTTCTGCCGCGGAAGCGTATTCGGCGCTCATCGAGCTCCACGCGGCGGCCGCTGCGAACAGAGACGCCGGCCCCGGGCCGCTGCTCAGCAACCCCGAGTGCACCTCGGGCGGAAAGGCCATCCAAATCGGTGCGGTCATCGATGGACGCCCCCGCTGCGGGCGGCGATCAGCGGGGTGGTTGCGGCAGGCAACGTCATCACGGCAACTCCTGGGCTGGGCGCTTGCAGAACCATCGCGACGGTATTTGAAAATGATTGTCGTTATCAATGCCAGCCGCAAACCTCATACCAAAGGCATAAGCTCACCTCGGCCCGACAATCCGCAAGCCGCTTCGGCGGCGGAAGCGCACCATCTCCGCCGGGCGCTCGAGAGCCGCCACAGATCACCTGTCGTTGCTCGGCTCATCCGTACCGAACGAGGGGCGGACATCCCGGCCTGGCCGCTGGAGTTTCGCGCCGCGCGCCCACAGAAAAATACCCACAGCAAGAATCAGCACGAACGGTATGTCGGTGAGGAACTTGCTCCAGTAGTGGTCGAATTCAGAGGCCGCCTGCACGATCATCAGGCCACCGTGTGCCAGGTTGGCCCACGCTGTGAAGCGCAGGAACGACGCATAGCTGTATGGGTGTGCGGCGGCGATCAGGAGGAACACACCCCAGACGATGTAGATCACCATCAGCATCGGCGGAACGTGCATATGCTCGCTGCCGCAACGAACATCGTTCCAGATCGTCCAGTTCAAAGCCCCGCCGTGTTCGGCCAGTAGCGGGGATTGCGCGAGGAATCCCACGATGAGCAGACCGAAGATCGTGAGCGTCAAGACACCGTAGATGCGCAGAAACACTTTGAATGCCAAGCCCTTTCCTGGCACGCGTTCGCTGTTGATTGCACTCATCGAACTTCCCTTCATTTTCAATTTGTGGTGGGTTGGCAGATCAAGGCGCGATCAGTAGGCGACGGTGAAGAGCGCTCGGTGATGCCTCGGGTTGTCGATCTCGTCGACAAAGGCGATGGCATAGTCGGCGCCGCCGATGTGGGAGTTGCCCTCGGCGTCGACGAGCAGCACGTCTTCCCCGACGCGGAAGGTCCCCGTGCGCTCGCCGCGGTTTTCGGAGTTGTACGCCGCCGGCGGGGAAAGGCTGAACCAATCCACGCCTTCGGGCAATTCGCGCAGTCGCGCCAGCACCTCGGCATGCGCGATGCCATCCTCCCTGTACTCCTCGGGGAAGAGCGGCGTGTCCAGCGCGGGTGGCCCACTGGGTGAAACCCGCAGGTTGCCCGCACCGCCCACCACGGCAATGCGCGCCGCGTTGTCAGCGGCAATTCGCCCCAGTTCCGGTATGTGGTCGGCCAGGCCGGTGCGATGCGCCGGCACGGCAACTACGACTACGTCCGCGTCGGCCGCGATATCGCGGACGAACTGCTCATCGAACAGTGAACCCCGCCGGACGTCCATGTCGGTGCGGCCGGCCAACGGGCCGGTGTCGCGGGCCACCGCGATCACCCGGTGCCCGCGGGAGAGCGCCTCGTTGGCGATGTTCCCGCCGGAGTAGCCGGTCGCCCCGAAAATCGCAATTGTTGTCATGTCGGTATGGAGGCGACGAGGAGCGGAAACTCATCGGCGGCGCCGGACCGGAAGCCAGCACGCCGCGAGCGGGACGGTGGTGAGCACTCCGAGCGCGAGGACTCCGGCGATGTGCTGGTGTTCGTCGTGCATGGCGACGGCCATGACGAGCATGGCGGCGAAGTGGGCGGCGTTCGCGGTGAGATTGAAATCAAGGAACAGCCGGTTGGCGAGTGGGTCGCGCGCCGACGCGAACAGAAAGAGCGCCCAGACGATGTAGACGGTGGCGAACATGACCGCGACCGAGTCGCCGCCCGCGCCCCAGTCGAAAAGCCGGGCGAAAAACGGCGGCAAGGTGCCGATGTGATGCGTGCTCGCCAGGACGAGGTCGGGCACGAAGAAGAGCAGATACCCGATCGCGGTCAGCCGGATCATCAGCGGAAGCCAAGCCGAGGCGCGGGTTTGGTTCATGCGCGGGCGGTTTCCCGGATGACGCGGACCATGTCGGCCGGACGCTCCAGCGCGGAGAAGTGACCCGCGCCGGGCACCGTGACTGGGTCGACGTTCAGCAGGCGAGCGACCCGTTCGCGTTCGGCGGGGCGCGACCAGTCGCGTTCGCTGTAGACCAGTCTCACCGGCACGCTCACCTCCGGGTAGCGCACCCGTGCGGCGATGAACCCCTTGAGGCTGCGCATGATTGCGCGGGCCACCCTCGGGTAGCCGCGTCTGCGGCCGCTGCGGCGCAGCTCGACGAGGAAGTCCTTCGGCAGCGCGCCGCGATCGGCGAAGCCGCCGGCCAGCACTCCTTTGAGGATGAGGCGGTTTTCCAGTGCGGCGAAGATCGGTCCGGAGCCGGGAAGGCGGACGGCCGTCCCGATCACGCTTGCGAACCAGTTGCCCCGTTCCAGTCCGCTCGGGTAGTCGTACGGGTTGAACGCGATCACGTTGCGCACGTTGTCCGGCAGCTCGATCGACGCCGACAGCGCGACCGCGGCACCCATCGATTCGCCGGCCAGCGTGACGTCACGCAGGTCGAGCGCCCTCACGAATTCCACTACGGCGCTTCGCAGTTCCGGCTCGCTGTAGCGGGCGTCGGCTGGGATGTCGGACCAGCCCATGCCTGGGAAGTCCAGGGCATAAACCGTGAATTCGTCCCAGAGCGCGGGGATGACTCGCTGGAAGTAGTCCAGCTGCGTGCGGACCGTGTGCAGCAGGACCAGCGGCGGGCCGGTTCCCGCGGTGAAGTAGCGCAGCCGCGAGCCGTCGGAGCGGCGGAGAAACTTGACCTCGCCGCGGCCACCGGCCCATGCGGTCGTGTACTTATGGTCCGCAATGTCGTTGCGTTGCATGACCTTAACCTCCGCCGACTGCCTGGATGACACGAAGCCGTCCGTCGGCCAGGGCTTGGGTGAGGTTCTCGGCCTTGCGCCCGAAGTCGGTGACGAAGGCGTGCAGGCCCAGCGGATTGGCGGGCTGCGCCAGCAGGGCTTGCATGAGCGCGGCCGCCTGGTCGGTGAGATCGTTCCAGTGCTCGACCGAGAATCCGGCCGACTCGACGGCGGACCGCAATGCTTCGGCGGTGACCAGCTGGCTGTGGCCGGGATGGTCGGCCCACGGCAGCGGATAGTCGAGGTCGCCATGGTCGCCAATGGTGATGTCCCACATGGCCAGCCGGCCGCCGTCCGTCAGCACTCGCCGCGCCTCGGAGTACAAGCGAGCTTTGTCGGCGACGTTCATCTGGACGTGCTGGCTGATGGCGACGTCGAAGGTGCCGTCGGCAAACGGGAGGTCGGTGACGTCGGCCTGGCGGACGCTGATCAGGTCGTCGAGTCCGACCAGGCGATTGAGCCAACGACTGGTGTCGCAGTATTCGTCGGTGAGATCGACGGCATCGACGGTGCACCCGTAACGGTCGGCGACGTAGCGGGCGGTGCCGCCGACCCCGCTGCCGGCGTCGAGCACCCTACTGGCGTTGGTGATCCGCGCCAGGTCCACCAGCTGGCCGGTGGCGATGCGACCCATCGTGTGGAAGTCCTCCAGCAGGGCCAGGTCGGCGGGCGCGAGGTGGTTGAGGTCCTTGCCCGCGGCGCGCAGGGCCCGCTCGATGTTGTTGCGCGACAGGCCGGTCGAGTACTGCTCGATGATCGTGTCGTTCATTTCTGCACCTCTGTCCAGGCGGTGATGATGGAGGGCATGGTGATGAGGGCATTGGCCGCCAGCGCCTCCTCGCGGAAACGCGGGACGAACTGGCCCATGTCGTCGAGATCGTCGAGACCAAAGCCCCCCTGTTCTGCGATGGGCGAGACGAGCCGCCAGACTTCCGCGCCGTAGGCGAGGATGTCGGCCTCGGCGGCGGTCCCGATCGGCGCGCCGATGGTCAGCCGCGGCGCGCCCAGGCCGGCCTCGGCGAAGACGGCGTGCAGCGTGCTGCCGAACCGCGGGCTGATGCCCATGTCCTCGAAGGCGCGGACGATGCCCGCAATCACTCGGCTGAACAGCGGGAGCTCCGGGACGCTGCGCGCCCGAGTGATGTCGATCTCGGCGAACGCGATCACGCCGCCGGGACGCAGCAACGAGCTGAGGTGCCGCAGCGTGGCGGCCGGGTCGGGCAGGTGCATCAGGATCAGCCGGCCGATGACCGCGTCGACCGGTTCGTCCAGGGTGAGCGCGTCGATGACCGCTTGTGTGAAATGCACTGTGGACAGGCCTTTTTCGGCGGCGCGGGCGCGGGCCAGTTCGACCATGGCGGGTGCGGCGTCGACGCCGAGTACGCTTCCCGTCGGCCCGACCAGCCGGGCGGCGACGAACGACACGTCGCCGGGGCCGCTGCCGATGTCGAGCACCCGCATGCCCGGGCGCAGCCCGGCGAGCCGCAGCGCGTGCTCCGTATAGCCGTCGTACAGCCGTCCCTGCAGGAGCAGCCGCTGCACCTCCGCGTCGGCGTGGCCGAGGACGTACGTGCTGTCTGATGTACCCATGGGTTTCGTGCCTTTCTGTGTGGGAGCGGTTTTAGGCGTTGGCCAGTTCGGGTGACGGCGTCGCTTGCCGCTCGCGTGCCGGCAACAGCCAGGCCACGACGATCGCGGCGCCCAGCGCGATGCCCGCGCAGACGAGTGAGCTCACCTGGAGGCCGTCCAGGAATGCGTTGTCGACGGCGGCCCGGACATAGCCGGCCTGGTGCGCTGGTAGCTGTTCGATCACCCGGTGAGCGAACGCCATCGAGTGCCGCATCGCGTCGGCCGGCAGGCCGGTCAGCGCGGCGGACGAGAGATGTCCCGAGTACACCGACGCGAATATGCTGCCGGCGATGGCCACGCCGAGGGTGCCGCCCAGCTCGCGCGTGGTGTCGTTGACGGCCGAGCCGACGCCGGCCTTGTCGACGGCCAGCGATCCCATGATCGCCTCGGTGGCCGGGGCGGTGGTCAGGCCGAGCCCGCCGCCGAGCAGCACCATCTGCAGGGCGATCTCGGTGTAGGGCGTGGCGGCGTCCGCCGTGGACGCCCACGCGAGCCCGGCGGCGAACACGATGAGGCCGGCGGCGACGACGGTGGTGGTGCCGATTCGTTGGACCAGCCGGGGGCCCAGGATGCTCGCCAGCGCGATCAGGGCGGCAACCGGCAGCAATCGCACGCCACTCTGAAATGCCGTGTAGCCCTTGATGAATTGGAAGTACTGGGTGATCACGAAGATGAAGCCGAACAACGTCAGGAAGCCGGCGGTCACCGCGAGGCTGCCGCCGGAAAACCGGCGGTTGAAGAACACCGAGACGTCCAGCATCGGATGGGTGCTGCGCCGCTCCCACAGCGCGAACGCGGCGAGGACGGCCGCGGCGAGGGCAAACCCGGCCACGGTCCGGCCGTTGGTCCAGCCCCACGTCGGCGCCTCGATGACGGTGTAGACCAGCGCCGTGATACCGGCCGCGGACAGGATTAGGCCGGGCACGTCGACGCGCGGTGCCGCCGGGTCGCGTGAGGTGGGAACGAACAGGATGCCGCCGACGATGGCCAGCGCCGCGATGGGGATGTTCACCATGAAGATCGAGCCCCACCAGAAGTGTTCGAGCAGCCAGCCGCCGCTGATCGGCCCCACGGCCACCCCGACGCCCACCATGGCCGCCCACAGCCCGATGGCCTTGGCGCGCGGCACCGGGTCGGTGAAGATGTTGGTGATCAGGCCCAGTGTGGTCGGGAAGATCACGGCCGCGCCCACGCCCATGGCGGCGCGAGCCGCGATCAGGGCGTCGGCCGAATTCGCTTGTGCCGCAACGGCAGATGTCAGCGCGAACACCGCGAGCCCGGAGTTGAGCCAGGCCCGCCTTCCATAACGGTCGGACAGGCTGCCGGCCGACAGCAGCAGGCCGGACATGACCAGGGTGTAGGCGTCGACGATCCATTGCAGCTGGGCGGTGTCGGCGCCGAGCTGACGCGACAGCGTGGGCAGCGCGACGTTGACGATGGTGGCGTCGACGCTGATGACGAAGACGCCGAGGCAGATGACGGCGAGCGCGGAAATCGGGTGGTTTCGGAATATCGGTTCGGTACGCATGGACAAGAGACTAAACTTGATAGACAAATAAATCAAGTAGAAACTTGAAAAAGATGTCCATCGCAGGTAGGGTGGTGTTATGCCCGCCCGCAGGAACTACAACCAGAACTGCCCGATCGCCCGCGGCCTCGACGTCCTCGGCGAGCGGTGGACGCTGCTGATCCTGCGCGAGCTGGTCGGCGGGCCCCGCCGCTACGGCGATCTGCGCGACGAGTTGCCCGGCATCGCGACCAACCTGCTGGCCGAGCGACTCAAGGAACTCCAGGACGCCGGGCTCGTCGACCGCGCAGACCTACCCGCCCCGATCGGCCGCACCGTGTACACGCTCAGCGACCTGGGCTGGCAGCGGGTGCTGCCGATCCTGCGGAGCATCGCGTGGTTCGGGCTGGACTGGCTGGACCCGATCGGGGATGGGCCGGCATCGCCGCTGAACGGGTTCCTGGCGGGCATCCTGCTGGGCTTCGACTCGGGTGCCGCGGCCGGCTTGGAGGCGACTTGCCGCATCGAGATCGACGGCCGCCGTTTCGAGTTCGCCGTCACTGAGGGTCGCCTCGCCGGGGCGCGCGGAGAGCCCGCGGTGACCATCACCGCCGGCGCGGCGGACCTTGTCAACGCCCGGCTCGGGTCAACCGACGCCAAGCGCAAGGCGGCGCTGCGCCGCATCGACTTCGCGGGCGACCCGGGCGCCGTCGACGCGGTGCGTCGGGCGTTTTCGTTGTAGGCCGCGGGTCAATGCCGGTTTTCGAGCAGTGCATCAATCAGCGCATCGGCGATGAACTTGCCGTAGCGGGCGGCCGACCAACCGCGTTCCAGTACGAGAAGCTCGTAAAGCTCGGGCGCGTGATACGTCCATAGGACATCGCGCGCCTGTCTGGCGCTGACCCGTAGCTGTCCGGTGCCGGCGAGGTCGGAGGCGAACATTGTCATGGCCGTGAGGGTTTCGCTCCGGATCTGCTTCCAGACCGTCGCAGCGTCCTGGGACGACGCGGCGCCATCGCGTGCGAGTAGCTGCACCGGAGCGCTGCGCGGCATCGTGGAGGCCAGGTGCTTGGCGTAGATCTCGATCTTGGCGGCGGCCTCGGGCGCGTTGAGCACGTTCTGGATCACGTCTCGCTGGACCATGGGGATCGGTTCGTCGTCACCCGCGACGGACACGTCGAACAGTGCTTTCAGCACGCCCGCCTTGGTCGCGAACGCCTTGTACACGGTCTCGACCGACACGCCGGCGTCCTTTGCGATCTCTGCAATGGTCGTCGCCGCGTAACCGTGGGCCAGGAAGCGCTTTCGCGCGGCCGCAAGCACCGCGCCTCGGTTCTGGAGGGCCTGTTGGCGACGACGGGTCGAGTCGTAGCGGCGCGGGGGCTGGCTCTTGACAGATCCCATATTTCAGTACATGCTCCTGTATCTATTACAGTTTACTGTATCAGACGTAGGGAGCCAGCCATGACAACCGCGACACGCACCCCCGCCACCCTGTCGGACGGCGACCACTCCACGGCGGTAGCGCGTGCCCTGGCGCCCGAAATCACGCAGCGAGCCGACGAGGCCGAGGCCCTCGGGACATTGCCGATCGACCTGGTCGAGCGGCTGCGGACGGCCGGCATCTTCCGTGCCTTGCAACCGCGCTCGCTTGGCGGCTTTGAAGTGGCTCCCGTCGAGTTCATCCAGATGGTCGAGGAACTGGCGCGTGCCGACGGCTCGACGGGATGGATCGCGGCCATCGGTGCCGGCGCCCCGGCATTCTCGGCTTGGCTCGAGCCTGCCGTCGCCAGAGAACTGTTCGGCTCGAACGCCGACTTTCTGGCGGCCACCGTGTTCGCCCCCACCGGGCGGGCTGTTCCCGATGGCGACGGTCGGTTCGCCGTCGAGGGCCGATGGCCGTTTGCCAGCGGTTGTCGCCACGCCGAATGGTTGCTGGCCGGGATGTTCGTGTTCGATGGCTTCGACGGCCAGGCGCCGCGAATGATTCCCGGCCAGGGCCCGGACTGGCGCCTCGCGTTCTTTCCGCGCGCCGACGCCGAAATCGTGGACAACTGGGACGTTTTGGGGCTGCGCGCCACGGGCAGCAATGACGTGCTCGCCCGAGGGCTGCACGTTGCCGAAGAACACACCATCCGCCCGTTCTTCGAGCCGGCCCGCCAGGACGGCCCGTTGTGGAGACTGGCGTTCTTCACACTGGTCGGAGTCGCCTTGGTCGGTGTCCCGCTCGGGATCGCGCGGCGCGCGCTCGACGAGTTCACCGACCTCGCGACGACAAAGACCCGTGCCGGCACCTTCGAGCCGCTCGCCCAGGACCCTGTCGCGCAGGTCGAGTTCGCCGGTGCCGAAGCGGCTTGGCGGTCGGCGCGGGCCTTCGTTCTCGACGAGGCCGGCGCCCTGTGGGACACCGCGCTCGCGGGCGACGCACCGTCGCTACAGCAGCGCGCCCGTTTCCAGCTCGCCGCCCAGCAGGCGATGCGCGCGGCGCGCCACGCGGTCGACACGACGTTCGGCCTGACCGGTGCGGGGGCGGTGCACGCGACCCATCCGCTGCAGCGATGCTTCCGGGATTTGCACACCGTCGGTCAGCACGTGTACTTCAGCCCGTCCGCCCTGAAGCGGTATGCCAACACCCAATTCGGTATCACCCAACCCACCCACTTGATGTGACACCCACGCCCCGTCAGACCTCCAACCCGTTGATCCACTTCTCCAGCCGCCGGGCTTCGCGGGCCATGATTTCCGGCTGGGCCAACGCATTGGTCAGGAGCGCGCTGCCCTCGTAGGCGATGACAAGTTGGTGCGCCAGATCGCGGGCGTCGCGGCGACCCATGGCGCGGAATTGCCGCTCGGCCCAGTCCAGCAGGGTCTGCATGAGCGGAGCGGTCAGGGCGGGCGATCGGCCCGACTGGTTCGCGAGCTCGGTGCACAGGGTCCCCAACGGGCAGCCGTGGTCGGCGACCGTGTCTCGGGAGTCGGCCAACATGCCCACGAGCGCCTTGAGCCGCGCCTTCGGGCTACCGTGCCGGCGTTGCACGGCCGCGGTGGCGGATCGGATTTCGTCGGTGCGCGCCTCGACGACCGCGGCCACGATGTCGTCCTTGCTCTTGAAGTAGTAGTACACGTTGCCCAGCGGCACTTCGGCGGCCTCGGCGATGTGCGCGAGTGTGGTGCCGGCGATGCCCTGGCGGTAGAACAGGTCGCACGCCGCGGCAATCAGTCGCTCTCGCTTGCCCGTGGGCACCGCCGAGGCGGCTTCGTCGGCGTCGGTTAAGTCAGCCATATCACTCACGGACTATAGACGGCACGCATCCATGCTCAGCGCCCACAACAGGTTCCGGTTCTCCTGCGTGTTGCAGGAGGTCTTGACGCTCTTTGCCTTAGCACGCGCGAAGTATTGGCCTGAGTGCTGCGCCCGCCGCGCGGAGGAGGCAAGGTCCACCGAAGTCGCGGCGCCCTTGTCGGGGGAGATCGAAAACGGCAGCGCCGCATAGGACATCGCACGCAGGGCTCCGGGGGCATGCCGCATCATCGGTGTCCTGACGATCCCGGGATGCGCGGCGTTCGCGGTGATCCGCGTCGACGCCAGCCGGTGCGCCAACTCGATGGTGAACAACAGCACGAGCAGCTTGGAGGCCGCATACGCGCGGAGGGCCGAAAATCGTTGCTCGCCTTGCAGGTTGTCCGGTTCGAACTTGCCTACGCGGTACACGCTCGAGCTCAGGTTGACGATCCTGCCCTGCCGGCTCCTCTTCAGTTCGTCGAGCAGCAAGTGGGTGAGGTAGAACTGCGAGAGGTAGTTGACCTGAAAGGTCGTCTCGTAGCCGTCCTCGGTCAGGGTGCGCCGCGTCATGACGATCCCGGCGTTGTTGATCAGCACGTCCAGCCGCGGGTAGCGGACCGCGAACGTGTCGGCCAGCCGTTGCTGCTGGGCGAGGGACCTGAGGTCGGCGGTGAGGTAGTCGACGTCGTGGTTACCGGTGGACGCGACGATTTCCCTTGTGACGCTTGCCGCCTTGGCTTCGTTGCGCGCGGCGAGGACGACCGCGTAACCCCTCGCGGCGAGGGCTGTCGCGCTGACCTTGCCGATGCCGTCGGTGGCCCCGGTGATCAGGCAGATCGGTTTGTCCATGAGCTACTGGGCGGCCGCGTCGAGCTGCGAGGGCCGCGCCAACATGCGCGACATCATCGAGCGGGTCAACGCCGCCGGCACCAGCGCGGCGCTGACCCGGTTGATGCGGCCCGGTATGCAGTTGGCGCGGTTGCGCTGTAGTGCGCGCAGCGCCTCGCGGGCGCAGTCGTCCGCCGCCATGGGCGGTATCGGCAGTTTGTCGGGGTCCAGGCGCAACTCGGCCAGCACCGGGGTGCGGGTGGGTCCCGGGTGCAGGACCGTCACGTGCACGCCGTGCTTGGCCAGCTCGCCGTGCAGGCCGGCGCCGAAGCTGGTCACGTAGGCCTTGGTCGCCGCGGTATGCGCCATGTAGGGCACGCCGTGGATCGCGCCGAGCGCCGACACCAGAATGATGCCGCCGCGGCCGCGCCGCGCCAGCCGTTGACCGAAGTGGTGGCTCAGGCCCAGGTGCGCGGCGGTGTTCAGCCGCAGGACCGCGCGCTGCGCCTGCAGATCGGACGTCAGGAAGGCCCCAGGCAACGCCAGGCCGGCGTTCGACACCAGCAGGCCGACGTCAATGTCGTTGGTGGCCTCCGCGATTGGGGTCAGCATGCCCGGCTCGGACAGGTCGACGGCGAGGGCGCGATAGTCCACACCGTGGCGCTCCGCCAGCTCCGCGCCGACGTCCCGCAGCACGTCCAGGCGCCGGGCGACCAGCACCACGTTGATGCCCGCCACGGCGAGCTGGCTGGCGAACTCGCGCCCGATTCCCGATGATGCGCCCGTCACGACGGCCCAAGGGCCGAATTGGTGTGCGTTGATGCCCATGGCGATGGCCTTTCTTCCTGTCCGAGCAAGCTAGTTAGCCAACTTACTATCTCACTTGGACGCTGGCAAGGCGGAAATATGTTTGCAGGTTGCGTTAGCTAACATTGCGCGTTTATGTTAGTTGTCTGACTGACTAACGACTACGGCGCGAGAGGCTAGAGCCAGATGAATGTCGTGAGGCGTGCATGGATGCCGCTGGCCATCGCGGTCTTGGTCGCGATCGCGGGTTTCGCCGTCTACCGGCTGCACGGGATCTTCGGAGTTGATCCCACCACGTCGGCGGCGAACGGGCGCCCCGATGACATCAAGTCCTTCAATCCCAAGCGCGTGACCCTCGAGGTGTTCGGTCCAGCCGGGACCGTGGCCGACATCAACTACCTCGACGTCAACGCCGCACCGCGGCGCGTCGACGGTGCCGGGCTGCCGTGGACTTACAGCGACTCCACCACCGCGCCGGCGGTCAGCGTCAACGTCGTGGCGCAGGGCGGCGGTGAGGTCATCGGCTGCCGAATCACGGTGAACGGCAACATCAAGGATCAGAGAACCGTCGAAGGGGTCAACCCCCAAACCTTCTGCCTGGTGAAGTCCGCGTGATCGCGCGAACGGTCCGCCGGCTTGCGCTGCCCATCCTGCTGTTCTGGCTGGGTCTCGCCGCCGTCACGAATACCGTTGTGCCACAACTGGAAGCGGTCGGGGAAGCGCACGCGGTGTCGATGAGCCCCGACGACGCTCCCGCGATACAGGCGATGAAGCGCATCGGCCAGGTATTTCACGAGTTCGATTCGGACAGCGCCGTCATGATCGTCCTGGAAGGCCAAGCGCCGCTGGGCGACACGGCGCACCGGTTTTACGACGACCTGATCCGCAGGCTCGCACAGGACAAGAAGCACGTCGAGCACATCCAAAACTTCTGGGGCGATCCGCTCACCGCGGCCGGCTCGCAGAGTCCCGACGGCAGGGCCGCCTACGTGCAGGTCTTCCTCGCCGGGCACCAGGGCGAAACACTGGCCAACGAGTCCGTCGACGCCGTGCGGCGCATCGTGTCGGGCGCACCGGCACCGGGCGGGGTCAAGGCGTATGTCGCGGGCTCGGCGGCGGTCACCACCGACCAACTCGAATTCGGCAACAAAAGCGCCCGCAAGGTGATGGGTGTGACGGTCGGGGTCATCGTCCTGATGCTGCTGATCGTGTACCGATCGTTGGTCACCGTGTTGCTGACGCTGCTGATGGTCTTCATCGAATTGCCCGCCGTGCAGGGCGTGATCGCGTTTCTGGGAAGCCATGGAGTCATCGGGCTTTCGACCTTCGCGGTGCAAATCCTGCCGATACTGGCCATCGCGGCCGGCACCGACTACGCGATATTCGTCGTCGGCCGATATCAGGAGGCCCGCCAGGCGGGTGAGGACCGGGAAGCCGCCTACTACACCATGTTTCGCGGCAGCGCCCACGTGGTCCTGGGGTCGGGTCTGACCATCGCGGGCGCGATGTTCTGCCTGTCCTTCACGCGGCTGCCCTACTTCCAAACCCTGGGCGCGCCCTGTGCCATCGGCATGTTCACGATGGTCGCGGCCGCGCTCACATTGGGCCCGGCCATCCTCACCCTGGGCAGTCGATTCGGCCTGTTCGATCCCAAACGGAAAATCAAGACGCGAGGCTGGCGCCGGGTCGGAACCGCCGTCGTGCGCTGGCCCGCGCCGATACTCGCCGCGAGCTGCGCGAGCGCCCTGGTCGGGCTGCTGGCCCTGCCGTCGTTCACGACGAGCTACAACGACCGCAACTACCTGCCCGCGATCACGCCGTCCAACATCGGATACGCCGCCGCGGACCGGCACTTTTCGCCGGCGCGGCTCAACCCCGACCTACTTCTCGTCGAGACCGACCGCGACATGCGCAATCCCGCCGACATGCTCATCCTGGACCGGGTTGCCAAGGCCGTCTACGGGGCCGACGGCGTCGCCCGCGTTCAGGGCATCACCCGGCCGCTGGGCGCCCCCATCGAGCACACGTCCATTCCGTTCCAGATCAGCATGCAGGGGACCACGCTGACCGAGAACATGAAGTACATGCACGACCGGATGGCCGACATGCGCGCCGTCGCCGATCAGATGGCGGGCGTCATCGACACCATGCAACGGATGCTGGCCCTGATGCGCGGGCTCGCGGCCACCACCCACGACATCGCGGGCCGGACAAAACAGATCGTCGCGGACACCAACGACGTGCGCGATCGCATCGCCGACTTCGACGACTTCTTCAGGCCGCTGCGCGGCTACTTCTCCTGGGAGCGGCACTGCTTCGACATCCCCGTCTGTTGGGCACTGCGCTCGGCGTTCGATTCGCTGGACGGCGTCGACAAACTCACCGGCGACCTGGCCGGCCTGGTGAAAGACACCGACAGCCTGGATGTCATGCTGCCGCAACTGATCTCGCTGCTACCGCCGATCATCGACGCCACCTCGACCATGCGCACGATGACGATGACGATGTACAGCTCGTTCTCCGGGCTGCTGGATCAGATGGACGCCGCCCAGCAGAACGCGAGCGCGATGGGGCAGGCCTTCGACGCGGCCAAGAACGACGATTCCTTCTACCTGCCGCCGGAGGCGTTCGACAACCCCGACTTCAAACGCGGCCTGGCGATGTTCCTCTCGCCCGATGGGAAGGCCGCCCGGTTCATCGTCACCCACAACGGCGATCCCGCGACGCCCGAGGGCATCTCGCA
Source organism: Mycobacterium sp. IS-836 (assembly GCF_001954275.1). Lineage (GTDB taxonomy): Bacteria > Actinomycetota > Actinomycetes > Mycobacteriales > Mycobacteriaceae > Mycobacterium. The sequence goes on from NZ_MBEU01000062.1 coordinate 193,304, forward strand.
CGTCGACGCGATCAAAAAGGCCGCGCAGCACGCCGTCAAGGGAACCCCCTTGGAGGACGCCAAGATTCAGCTGGGTGGCACGGCCGCGACGTACAAGGACATGAGCGATGCGGCCAAGTACGACCTGCTGATCGCCGGGATCGCCGCGGCCAGCCTGATTTTCGTCATCATGCTGATCATCACCCGCAGCGTGATCGCGGCCCTCGTCATCATCGGCACGGTGCTGCTGTCGCTGGGATCCTCGTTCGGACTGTCGGTGCTGGTCTGGCGAGACATTCTCGGGAGTCCGTTGCACTGGCTGGTCATCGCGATGGCGCTGATCGTCCTGCTGGCCGTGGGATCGGACTACAACCTGCTGCTGGTATCCCGTTTCAAAGAGGAAATCGGCGCGGGCATCAAGACCGGAATCATCCGCGCCATGGGTGGAACCGGAGCGGTGGTGACCTCCGCCGGGCTGGTGTTCGCGTTCACCATGGCGTCCTTTGTGTTCAGCGATCTGAGGATGATTGGCCAATTCGGCACGATCGTCGGAATGGGGCTGCTCTTCGACACACTCGTTGTGCGCTCCCTCATGATGCCGTCGATCGCGGCCCTGCTCGGACGCTGGTTCTGGTGGCCGCAACGGGTCGCCTCCAGACCCCGAGCCGCGAGGCCAGCGGCCTCGACCCGGACCGTCGCCGAAAGCCTGCACGCATGACCTTCCGTCACGCCGAACAACTCTCCAAGTCGATCCGCCTCGCCGCACCGCCGGAGAAGGTGTGGAACCTGATCACCACCGTCGCCGGCATCGCCGAGTGGTACGACACCTGGGACGCCGTCGAACACGCCGCCGAGGACCAACGACTCCAGGTGGGCACGTCGTTTCGGCTGATTCGTCATCGCCGCGGCCGCGACGACACCGCGCTGTGCCGCGTCACGTCGCTGCGGGCGCCGAGGTGGCTGAGCTGGGTTCAATACACCCCCCAGCTGCCCGCCATGTCGGTCGAGTTCCAGCTGTTGCCCGCCGACGGGGCCACCCTGCTGGAGCACACCAGGAGCTGGATCACCACGTGACCGGAAGTTCGACGAGCCCGCCGGCAAGCACGTCGCGACGCATGGGCAGTGTTGCGGGATCGACCGTGAGGTTCATCGACGGAAACCGTGGAATCAGTTGAGCGAAAACCGCTTTCAGCTCGATGCGGGCCAGCGGGGCTCCGATGCAATAGTGCCCGCCGTATCCGAACGCGAGATGGGCGGCTTCCTTTCGGGCGACATCAACGCGTTGCGGGTCGGCGAACGTCGCGGGGTCGTGGTTGGCCGCCCCGACGTCCAGCAGCACCAGGTCTCCGGCGTGGATGGCGACACCGTCGATGTCGAGGTCCGTGCGCGCGTAACGGGGAATGCCGCCCACCCCGCCCCCGGTTGTCGCCGCTCGTAACAGTTCCTCGACGGCATTGGGAATCAGCGCGGGGTTATCAACAAGCGCCTGCCACTGATCGCGATTGGTCAGCAAATGCATTGTCCCCAAGCCGATCTGGACCACAGTGGTCTCGTGACCGGCGAACAGCAAGAGCATCGACATCGTGGCGGCGTCTTCGTCGGAGACGCCGTCGGTCGCACACAGCCGCGACATGACGTCGTCGCCCGGGTGGGCGCGCTTGCGCTCGACCAGGGTGCGGCCATAGTCGAACAGCGCGGCCAGCCCGCGCTCGGAGCGAGCGTGGTCGCGCACGTTGCCTGCGTCCTCCGCCCAGGCGCGGAACTGGTCTCTGTCGGAGTAGGGGACCCCGAGCAGCTCGCAGATCACCAGGATGGGCAGCGGCAGCGCCAATCGCGCGTGCAGATCGGCCGGGGGGCCCTGCTTTTCGAGTTCGTCCAGCAGCCCGGTGGTCAGTGCCTCGACTCTCGGTGCCAGCGAGCGCAGGTGCTTGGGCGAGAAATGGGGCTGTAGCAGTGCCCGCATCCTCGCGTGATCCGCCGCCTCGCTGTCGAAGTCGCCCAGCGGGCCACCGAACAAAGCCGATTCCCCCGTGCGCGCGGCCGTTTCGGGTTCGCGATGCGAACGGCCGAGGCGATCGTCGTCGAGCAGCCGTCGCACGTGGGTGTAGTCGCTGACCAGCCAGGCCATATCGCCGACCGGGGTCCGTACCCGATGTATGGGCAGTCCGATGGATGTCATAACATGTCCCGAGGAAGTATAAGGATCCTTATACAACCGTACTTGTATACTTGGTTCTAGACAAGAGGAGGTTTTGGGGTGACGCTTGTCCAATCCGAGCCGACCCGGCGGATGCCTCGCGCCCAACGGCGCGAGCAGATCCTCGAGGCCGCCACCCGCGCCTTCGCCCGCGGCGGCTTCGCGAACACGGGACTCGACGCCATCGCCGCGGAGGCCGGCGTGACCCCGGTGATCCTGTACCGGCACTTCGCGTCGAAGGCCGACCTGTATCGCGAAGTTATAGAGAGTGGTCACCTGAGGCTGCGCGAGGCGACCGGCGGCGAAGACCTCGACGATGCCAGCATCCCCGCGTTCATCCGCGCGGCCGCGGCCGATCCGGACGCCTTCCGACTTCTCTACCGTTACGCCGCCCGCGAACCGGAGTTTCACGACATTATCGACACCCTCATCGAGAGCTCGGCCGACCTCACCCGCCGCCACCTCGCCGGCGTCGCCGATGATCGGTGGCGGAGCTGGGCGGCGCGGCTGCTACCCAGCATGACGATCGACGCCGTCATCGCCTGGCTCGACGCCGGCCAGCCCGACCCCGACGACGCCGCCATCCGAATCAGGAGCGTTGTCGACGCCGTGATCCAGGCCGCCGAGCGCTGACCCAGGGGCGGTAGTCGGCGGCCACTAGACTTTCTGCCGTGACCGAACCCGCTGACGCCGTGTCGACGCCCCGCCCTGTGTTGGTGGTCGATTTCGGCGCACAGTACGCGCAGCTGATCGCCCGCCGCGTGCGCGAGGCGCGGGTCTTCTCGGAGGTGATCCCGCACACCGCCTCGGTCGAGGAGATCAAGGCCCGCGATCCGGTGGCGCTGGTTCTTTCCGGCGGACCGGCCAGCGTCTACACCGAGGGCGCGCCACAGCTCGATCCGGCGGTGTTCGATCTCGGGCTGCCGGTGTTCGGCATCTGCTACGGGTTTCAGGCGATGGCGCGGGCGCTGGGCGGGACGGTCGCCCACACCGGCACCAGCGAGTACGGCCGCACCGAGCTGAAAGTCACTGGGGGCGAATTGCATTCGGGCCTGCCGAGTGTGCAGCCGGTGTGGATGAGCCACGGCGACGCCGTCACGGCCGCCCCGGATGGATTCGACGTGGTGGCCAGCAGCCCGGGCGCGGTGGTGGCCGCCTTCGAGAATCGCGAGCGGCGCCTGGCCGGGGTGCAGTACCACCCCGAAGTGATGCACACCCCGCACGGTCAACAGGTGCTCAGCCGGTTTCTGCATGACTTCGCCGGGCTGGGTGCCGAGTGGACGGCCGCCAACATCGCGGGCGCGCTCGTCGAGCAGGTGCATGCCCAGGTCGGCGACGGCCATGCGATCTGCGGGCTGTCCGGCGGGGTGGATTCCGCGGTGGCCGCCGCGCTGGTGCAGCGCGCCATCGGTGACCGGCTGACGTGTGTGTTCGTCGACCACGGGCTGTTGCGGGCCGGCGAGCGCGCGCAGGTGCAACGCGATTTCGTGGCCGCCACGGGCGCCAACCTGGTGACCGTCGACGCGGCGGACACCTTCCTGGAGGCGTTGTCGGGGGTGACCAATCCCGAAGGCAAGCGCAAGATCATCGGTCGGCAATTCATCCGGGCGTTCGAGGGTGCGGTCCGGGATGTGTTGGGGGACAAGCCGGTTGAGTTCCTGGTGCAGGGCACGCTGTATCCCGACGTGGTGGAGTCCGGCGGGGGCAGCGGCACGGCCAACATCAAGAGTCACCACAACGTCGGCGGCCTGCCCGGCGACCTGAAGTTCAAACTCGTCGAACCGCTGCGGCTGCTGTTCAAAGACGAGGTGCGCGCCGTCGGGCGGGAGTTAGGCCTGCCGGAGGAAATCGTTGCGCGCCAACCGTTTCCGGGACCGGGGCTGGGCATCCGGATCGTCGGCGAGGTCACCGCGAAGCGGCTGGACACATTGCGACGCGCCGACGCCATCGCGCGCGAGGAGCTCACCGCCGCCGGGTTGGACAACCAGATCTGGCAGTGCCCCGTGGTGTTGCTGGCCGACATCCGCTCGGTCGGCGTCCAGGGCGACAACCGCACCTACGGGCATCCGATCGTGCTGCGGCCGGTCTCCAGCGAGGACGCGATGACCGCGGACTGGACGCGGGTGCCCTACGAGGTGTTAGAGCGCATTTCCACCCGCATCACCAACGAGGTCGCCGAGGTCAACCGCGTGGTCCTGGACATCACCAGCAAGCCCCCCGGCACCATCGAGTGGGAATAAGCACGCGGGGCTTGGCTACTCCACGAATTCGCGCCTGCCATAGGCGATAGTGGCCGCATCCCAGTTCCCGCCGGCCTCGGCGACGAGCCTGCGGGCGACGTTTCGGTCGTCGTTCCCGGCCACCAGGATCAACGTGTGGTCGGTGGTGGTGACCGACCCGCCCCGGATGCGGTCGCGGGCGGCCGGGTCGGCCACCAGCGCGTCACCGAAGCGGGCGATGTCGACGTCCGGCACGGCGATGAGGACCGCGTCCTGCTCCGGCGCGTGCTGTGGCAGGTAGTCGAAGGTCAGCACCGCTTCCTGGTTGAGCTGGCCGCGCAGCGCCTCGGCAGCGGCGTGCGGCGAACCGCCGGCGCCGCACAGGTGAAACTCGCGCGAGCGCTCATAGGTGCTCCGCTGCAGCGCCGTCGACCAGAACACGCCGTCGAGCGGGGTCGAACCCGTCACCGCCGCGCCGCTCAGCGCGATCGTGACGTCAGCCTGCGCCTCGAACAGGGGATCGGTGGTGTCGGTGACGAACAGCTCCGCCGGATGACAGGGCTCGGCATGGGTGGGCGCGGGAAAAGTAGAGCAAAAAAGCACCACGAGCCCCACCAGTACCGAGCGCATAAAGCAGCCTCTCACGTTTCTTGACGGTTGTCGGAGGGCGGGTGTTTACTCCCAATATATCGAACATGCGTTCGAAAACGGCGTTCACTAGGAGGCAGTCATGACCGCGGCATTGGCCTCCGAAAACCGCGCTGAGCAGCTGGAATCGCTGCGCCGGCGGATGGCTGAGATGTCGGGGCGGGCCGTCGCCCCCGCCGACGACCTGCTGCCGGACTCCGAGTCCCGGCTGGCAACCCCACGGTGGCTCGCGGAGTTGCTGCAAGTCCAGATACCGAGGGGAACGGTGGCGGTGCTGTCGGGGGCGCGGTCACTGCTCTTGGGCATGGTCGCCGCGGTGACGGCGGCCGGGGGCAACGTGGCCATCGTCGGCCAGCCGGACATCGGACTGCTGGCCGCCGCGGAGATGGGGGCGGACCTGAGCCGGCTCGCGGTGATACCGGATCCCGGGACCGATCCGGTGGAGGTGGCCGCGGTACTCATCGACGGCATGGATTTGGTGGTACTCGGTCTGGGCGGGCGCCGGGTGCCGTATACCCGCGCGCGGGCGGTGGTGGCGCGGGCCCGCAGCAGGGGGTGCACCCTGCTGGTCACCGACGGCGATTGGCAAGGGGCGCCGACGCGGCTTGCGGCCCGGGTTTGCGGCTACGAGACCACTTCGGCTTCTCCAGGGGCTCCCGCCCCTGGATTCGGACGCATCAGCGGGGTGCGGCTGCAGGTCAGCGGCGTATGTGCGGGCAGACGGGTGAGCGGCCGAGCGCGAGCCGGGTGAAGTCGGGTGGCTACTTCCGGTCCGGGTTCCGGTCCCGGTTCTCGGGTGCTGGCGATCTGGTGCATGGACTGGCCCGCGGTCGCGGCGGCGGCAGCGGCGGACCTGCCCGCTACTGCTCCCATTGCGGTCACGTTGGCCAATCGGGTGATCGCCTGTTCGTCGGCCGCTCGTGCGGTGGGAGTGCGCCGAGGGCTGCGACGCCGCGAGGCCGCGGCCCGGTGTCCGCAACTGCACGTCGCGACCGCCGACGCCGACCGCGACGCCCGCTTCTTCGAAGGGGTGATCGCGGCGGTGGACGATCTGGTGCCCCGCGCCGAGGTGCTGCGTCCCGGCCTCCTGGTGTTGCCGGTGCGTGGGGCGGCCCGCTATTTCGGGTCCGAGGAGAAGGCCGCCGAGCGGCTGATCGACGCGGTGGCCGCGGCCGGCGCCGAGTGTCAGGTCGGGATCGCCGACCAGTTGTCCACCGCGGTCTTCGCCGCGCGCGCGGGTCGGATCGTGGAACCGGGAGGCGACGCGAAGTTCCTGTCGGTGCTCTCGATCAGGCAGCTGGCCACCGAGCCGAGCCTGTCGGGTCCGGGGCGAGAAGAGCTGACGGATCTGTTGTGGCGGATGGGGATTCGCACCATCGGGCAGTTCGCCGCGCTGTCCCGCACCGACGTGGCCTCCAGGTTCGGCGCCGACGGGGTGACCGCACACCGGTTCGCCCGCGGCGAACCCGAGCGGGGTCCGTCCGGGCGGGAGCCGCCACAGGAACTCGAGGCCGTCCTGGACTGCGATCCACCGATCGACCGGGTCGATGCCGCGGCATTCGCCGGACGCTCGCTGGCCGGCACGCTGCACCAGATGCTGATGGCCGCCGGAGTGGGATGCACCCGGCTGGCCATCCACGCCGTCACCGCCAACGGCGAAGAGCTGCAACGGGTGTGGCGGTGCGCCGAGCCGCTGACCGAGGACGCCACCGCCGACCGGGTCCGCTGGCAGCTGGACGGGTGGTTGAGCAACCGGACCGCGCAGGACCGGCCCACGGCGGCGGTGACGTTGTTGCGGCTGCAGGCGGTGGAGGTGGTGTCCGCCGAGGCGCTGCAATTGCCGCTATGGGGCGGCCTCGGCGAGGAGGACCGGCTGCGGGCCCGCCGGGCGCTGGTGCGGGTGCAGGGCCTGCTCGGCCCGGAGGCGGTGCGGGTGCCGGTCCTGTCCGGCGGCCGCGGGCCCGCCGAACGCATCACGCTGACCCCGCTGGGTGATGAGCCGGTGCCGCACGCCGACCCTGGCCTGCCGTGGCCCGGGCAACTGCCCGAGCCGTCGCCGGCGGTCTTGCTCGACGACCCGGTGGAATTGCTTGACGCCCAAGGCAATCCGATACGGGTGACGGGCCGGGGGCTGTTCTCGGCCGACCCCGCCCGGCTGACCGTGCGCGCTCGAGACGAGCGGCTGAGTTGGTGGGCCGGGCCGTGGCCGGTCGACGAGCGGTGGTGGGATCCCGACGCCAAGGGCCGCGCCGCCCGCGCACAGGTCTTGCTGGAGGACGAGCGAGCGTTTCTGCTGTGCTACCGCCAGCGGCGCTGGTATCTCGAGGGGAGTTACGAGTGACGGTGCTTATCCGGTGGGCCGCAACGCGTCCGGCGTCAGGTCCTTCAGCGAGGGGTACCCGTCGACGGCCATGATCAGATCCGCTTCGGCCAGCAGCGAGCGCAGCACGTGCACCACACCGTCGACACCGCCGAGCGCCAGGCCGTAGGCGTAGGGACGGCCGATCCCCACCGCGGTCGCGCCCATCGCCAGGGCTTTGATGATGTCGGCGCCGCTGCGGACGCCCGAGTCGAAGAGCACCGGCATCCCGTCGGCGGCTTCCAGCACGCCGGGCAGGCAATCCAAGCAGGGCAGCCCGCCGTTGGCCTGCCGGCCGCCGTGGTTGGAACAGTAAATGCCATCCACACCAATGTCTTTGGCGCGCCGGACATCGTCGGGATGACAGATGCCCTTCACCATCAGCGGCAGCGCGGTCTCCGACCGCAGCCACTCCAGGTCGCTCCACCGGAACGGGCCACCGAAAATCGGCAACTTGCGCACCGCCGCCTCGGTGGCGTCCTCGCCCGGTTGCAGGCCGGCGCGGAACACCGGATCGGAGGTGTAGTTGGCCAGACACCCACTTGGCACCTGAGGGTAGTTCCCGGCGCTCAGGTCGCGCGGGCGCCACCCGGTGACCCAGGTGTCCAGAGTGACCGCGATGGCCTTGAAGCCGCACGCCTCGGCGCGATGCACCAGGCTGGCGGCCATCTCACGGTCCGGCGGGGTGTACAGCTGGAAAAAGCTTGGGGTATCGCCGAGTTCGCGCACGACGTCTTCCATAGGGTCGGACGTGAGGGTTCCCACAAAGAACGGCACACCCGTGCGCGCGGACGCCCGGGCCGCGGCCAGGTCGCCGTGGCCGTCCTGGGCGCAGACCCCGAGAACCCCGATCGGCGCCATGAAGATCGGGGACGGCAGGGTGAGGCCGAACAATTCGACGGACATGTCGCGCTCCTCGGGGGCGATGCCCATGCGGGGGAACAGGCCCCATCGTTTGAAGGCCTCGGCGTTTGCCCGCTGAGTGTGCTCGTCGCCGGCGCCACCGGCGACGTAACCCAGCACCTTCGGAGGCATCGCGGCGGCCGCCTTGGCCTCCAGGTCGGCGAACTTGATGGGGTAGGGCGGCTGGCGGCCCGCCTGGCCTTGATCGTAAAGCTCGTTCTGATATTCGGCGAAAGCCATGGGCGGATTCCTTCCTAATCGCTTGTGGGCCAGATCTTTCGCGTCAACAGCGCACCGGCCGCCGCGGCCGCGCCCAGGACCACCGCCGGAATGGCCACCCGGGCAACGCGCGTCCGCGGGTCCGGTCGGGGCCGCTCCGGGGGAGCGGCCGAGCGGATGTCGGCCGAGCCGTTCGCCATGGCCATGAGCTGACCCAGGTGCAGCGCGTTGGCCTCCCCGGAGTCGCCGATCTGCGTCTGGCAGGAAAACCCATTGGCCACCACCAGGGCGTCCGGATTCTTCCGGATCGCCGGCAGCAGCGCCTGCTCGCCGCAGTCGAGCGAAATCTGGTACTTGCCCTGCTCGAATCCCCACGAGCCGGCCAGCCCGCAGCATCCGCCGGAGACCGGTTCGACGTCGAGGCCCATCTTCTCGAGCACCTTTTCGTCGGCGTCGACACCGCCGGTGGCGCGCTGGTGGCAGTGACCCCACAACAGGACCCGCCCGGCGGAAACCTTGGGTGGCTCGATGTCGAACGAAGTGAGGAACTCGGCAAAGTGATAGCTGTTGCGCGCCAACCGGTCCGCGTCATCGTCGTACGGCATCAGCTTCTTGAGTTCGTCCTTGAAGACGGCCAGGCAGCTCGGTTCCATCCCGACAACCGGTGTGCCGGCGCGTATTTCGTCGCGCAACCGGTCCAGGACATGGGTCAGGTAGTGCTGCGCGGCGTCGAGGAAGCCGTAGTCGTACAACGGGCGACCGCAGCAGATGTGGCCCATCGGCATGACGACCCGCCAGCCGGCGGCCTCGATCGCTTCGACGCACGCCACGCCGACGTCGGTGTGCAGGCGGTTGTTGAAGGTGTCGGGGAATAGGACCACCCGCCGGCCGCCTGCATTGACGACCGGACGCGCGGCGAACCACTGCTGCAGCGTCATCGGTGCGAAGGTGGGTAGCGGCCGGCGCCGGTCAATTCCGCCCAGCGCCTTGGCGATTCGCGAGAGGCCCGGCGTCTGGGTGGCGAGGTTTGCCAGCTCCGGCATCGCGCTGGCCAACCGGGCGGCCTGGTCGATGAACCCGAACGCGTAGGCATAGCGCGGCCGCCAGCGGCGCAGCGACCGGAAGTGGTGGTAGAGGAATTCGGCCTTGTAGGTGGGAATGTCCACGTTGACCGGGCAGTCGCTGGTGCAGCCCTTGCACGCCAGGCAAAGATCCAGCGCGTCGGCCACCTCGTTGGACTGCCAGCCGTCGGTGATCACCTCGCCGCGCAGCATTTCGAACAGCAGCCGCGCCCGACCCCGGGTCGAGTGCTTCTCCTCCCGAGTGACCTGGTAGCTCGGGCACATGGTGGTGGTCGCCTCGGGCACTCGGCACTCGCCGACCCCGACGCAGCGCAGCGCCGCGTGCGAGAAGTCGCCGTCGTCCTCGGAGTAGGCGAATTTCACCCGCGGCCGCGGCGGGTTGTAGTCGGTGCCCAGCTTGAGGTTCTCGTCGAAGCGATACGCGTCGATCACCTTGCCCGGGTTCATCTTCCACTCGGGATCCCAGATCAGCTTGAACTTGCGCATCGCCTCGATCAGCCGCGGGCTGTACTGCTTGCCGAGCAACTCGGCGCGCTGTTGACCGTCGCCGTGTTCGCCGGACATCGAGCCGCCGTAGGACGCCACCAGGTCCCCGGCCGCTTCGAGGAAGTGCCGGTAGGTGCGCAGCCCATCGGTGTGCCGCAGGTCGAAACTGATCCGGGAGTGAATGCAGCCCTCGCCCAGGTGCCCGTACATGGCGCCACGCAGGTCGTGGTCGGCGTAAAGGCGCTGTAGATCGCGCAGGTAGTCGCCGACCCGCGCGGGCGGCACGGCCGAGTCCTCCCACCCGGGCCAGTGATCGCCGCTGTCGGCCGGGAACGCCGTCGACCCCAGGCCGGCCTCGCGGATCGCCCACAGTTCCTCGCTGTTCCCGCCGTCCTGCTTGCTGCGCGACAGCACGATGCGATCGTCGTCGTAGCCCTGCTTCTTGCGCAGCCAGCCCGCGAATTCCTCGGCGCGGCGCAGTGATTCGCCCGGCTCGTCGGACCCGAACTGCACGAACAGCCACGCCCCGGTGGACTTGGGCCGGGGCAGGGCCGCCCGGCCCGCGGAGTTGACGTCGGTCAGCTCCTGGTTGTGGACCAGCAGGTGGTCGACCGCCTCGAGACCGATCGGCTTCCATGCCATGATCTCCGGCACCGCGTCGCCGGCCTCGCCGATCGAGTCGTACTGGACGACGACCAGGGTGCGGTGGTTCATCGCCGGGGTGAGCATGACGGTGGCCGTCAGCGCGACCGCGCAGGTGCTCTCCGTGCCCACCAAGGCCCGCGCGACGTTGAAGCCGTTCTCGGGCAGCAGCTCGTCGAGGTTATAGCCGGACACTCGCCGCGGCAGCTCGTCGACGGAAGGAAAGCCCTTGCGGATGTCCTCGGCGTACTCGTCGCGCAAATCCCTTAGGGCCGCATAGATTTCGCCCTTGCGGCCGCCGGCGGCGATGATGGCGTCGAGGTTTTTCTCCTCGTCGACGCCGACGGTGAACCGCGCCCCGTCATAGGTGACGATGTCCAGCTCGTGGGTGTTGTCGGAGGTGCGCGGTCCGGGGCCGTACAGGTGCGACTGGATCGAGTGCACCCCGCACGAGTTGTTGCCGATGTTGCCGCCGAGCGTGCACCGCGAGTGCGACGACGGGTCGGGGCCGAACACCAACCCGTGTTCGCCGGTGGCCTTGTTGAGTTGTTCGTTGATCACGCCGGTCTGCACCGTGGCCAGCCGGCGCGCCGGGTCGATGTCGATGATGTCGGTGAGGTACTTCGAAAAGTCGATCACCACAGCCACGTTGACGGTTTCGCCCGACAGGCTGGTTCCGCCGCCGCGGCACAGGACCGGGGCGTGGTAGGCGTGGGCCGCCCGGACCGTCTGCACGACGTCCTCCAGCGTTTTGGGCACCACCACCCCGATCGGCACCTGCCTGAAATTGGACGCGTCGTTGGCGTACATCGCCAGCGTGGCGGTGTCGAAGCGCACTTCGCCGGTGACGTGCCGGCGCAGTTGGTTCTCCAGGCCGGTGACGTTGATCTTGTCGACAGCGGCCATTCCGGCGACGAACCGCGCGTCCGGGCGGGCGGGGATCGTCCGCACCTCGTCGGCCCTGAGCAGGTTCATGATCGCTCCCTTCGGTCCGGACAGCTACCCATAGCAACGATTGCCGGGGGCCACAATTCGTCGGCTACCCGCGGATATGGCCGTCAAACGGCGCAGACGCTGGTTATCGGGTGTGTCCGGTGGGTGCGCGGGTAGTCATCCAGCATGGCTTTGCGTGCGAGTTCACCGATCCCCATCGAATCCGTCGAGGCCTCGGCCTACTCGATCCCGACCGACGCGCCGGAGTCCGACGGCACGCTGGAGTGGGACTCGACGACCCTCGTCCTGGCGAGCGTGCGGGCCGGCGGGCAGGTCGGGGTCGGCTACACGTACGCGGGCACGCCTGTCGTCGATGTGGTGCGCTCCAAGCTGGCCGGCGTCCTGGACGGCGCGGACGCGTTGCAGCCGCCGGCGCGGTGGGCGCAGATGCAGGAGGCGGTGCGCAACCTCGGCAAGCCGGGGGTGGTCGCCGAGGCGATTTCGGCGCTCGACATCGCGCTGTGGGATTTGCGCGCTCGCCTGTTGGACGAACCGTTGGTCGTCACGCTCGGCGCAGTCCACGACGCCACCCCGATCTACGGCAGCGGCGGTTTCACCTCGTACGACAACGACGCCCTGCGCGCGCAGCTGAGCGGCTGGGTCGAGGCCGGCATCCCGCGGGTCAAGATGAAGGTGGGCCGCGACCCGGACGCCGACGCCGGTCGGGTCGCGGCGGCCCGGGCGGCGATCGGCGACGACGCGGAGCTGTTCGTGGACGCCAACGGGGCGTATCACCGCAAGCAGGCGCTGCTGTGGGCCGAGCGCTACGCCGAGTACGACGTGCGGTGGTTCGAAGAACCGGTGTCCTCCGACGATCTCGACGGATTACGCCAGCTGTGCGAGCGCGGGCCGGCCGGCATGGACATCGCGGCGGGCGAGTACGGGTACCACCTGCCCTACTTCCAGCACATGCTCGCCGCGGGCGCGGTCGACTGCCTGCAGGCCGACGTCACCCGGGCCCTCGGCATCACCGGGGTGCTCAAGGTCGCCGCGTTGTGCGACGCGCGGGGCATGGACCTCTCGCTGCACTGCGCCCCGCAGATCAGCGCCCAGGTCGGCACCGCCATCTGGCACCTGCGCCACCTCGAGTACTTCCACGACCACGTGCGGATCGAACGGCTCGCGTTCGACGGGACCATCGGCCCCGAGCCGGGCGGGCTACTGCGCCCGGACCGCACCGCGCCCGGGCACGGGGTGACCGTCAAGGACGCGGATCTCGAGCAGTTCCGCGTCGCCTGAACTCATCGGTCTCGCGCGCGAACCTGCCGACCCGTGCGATGAACCGGTCGAAAAATTCCTCGGGGTCCACGCCAACACCGATGTGCGCGTTGGGTTCCCGTCCCCAGCGCGCCGACCAGTCGACGACGGTCATGCCGCGGGTCAGGGTGCCGGCAAGCTCGACGTCGACCGTCGCCGCCCGGGTCGTCACCAGCTCCGGCTCCAGCGCGACGGCGGCGGCCAGCGGATCGTGCAGATGCGCCACGTATCCGTGAGCGTGGTCGTGGTGGACCTCGCAGTAGTAGCGCAGCGCGTCCTCGATCACCCGGATCAGCGGATTCGATGCCGTCGACCGGGTGCCGCGTTCGTCGTCGGCGCTCATCGGCGTGGTGGTCGAGTTCGCCGCGGCCGCGAGCCGCGCCACCATCTCCGGCGTCATCGCGATGTGCTGGGTGAGATCCAGCCCGCATAGCATCGGAAGGCGTTGCGGATCAAGGGCTTTAGACCAGGCAGCAAATACCTCGGCCGCGGCCTCCGGGTCCACGCTGATGTTCCATTCGGCCACCGGATTGGTGTTGCCGCGGTAATCGTAGGCCCCGCCCATGATCACCAGCCGGCGCAGCAGCGTCGGAAGTGCGGGCTCGGCGCGCAGCGCCAGCGCCAGGTTGGTCAGCGGCGCGGTGGCCACGCCGATCAACTCCCCGGCATGGGCGTGCGCCGCGCGCACCCAGGCGGTCGCGGAATCGTAGTCGGCGAGCCGGCGGCCGGTCGGCGGCAAGTCGGCGTATCCCATGCCCTTGGGGCCGTGCGCCTTCCCGGAGCGCAACGGACAACTCAACGGCTGCTGGGCTCCCTTGGACACGGGTATGTCTGTGGCCCCGCACAATTCGAGCAGACCCAGGTTGTTCTCGCACACCTGATCCACCGCGACGTTGCCGGCCGTCGAGGCGATGCCGATCACATCCGCGTCCGGGCTGGCCAGCAGGTACATCAGCGCCAGCGCATCGTCGACACCGGTGTCGACATCGACGAAAACGGGCTTCACCGCGGCAAGGATACCGGGGCGGATGCCGGCCCACTCATGGCCGGCTCATGGCCAGCGGGACGCGAAAGTGATCACCAGGACGTCACGCTGCGCCGGCGCGGGGCCGTCGATCGGCCGGACCGGGGTGACGCCGTGCAGGGTCCGGCGGTCGTCGCCCAGCAGTAACGTCCCGGGCTCGGCCAGCGTGGTCGTCAGCAGTCGGCGACCGTCCACGTCGCATACCGAACTCTCGCCGCCGATGGCGTTGCGGCGTCCGATCAGCAGCGCGCTGACCAGGGTGACGCCGTCGCGGTGCATGCCCTCGGGCGTCGGATGGCCGCCCTCGCCGCTGGATCGGACGCGGAACGGATGCACCTTGACGTTCCAGTTGACCACGTCGTCCAGAGCCGCCGCCAAGCGGGCCAGCAGCTTGATCACCTTGTGCAGCAAGGGATCCTGGCCGAACGCGTCGGTCAGCGGCTCGAAGTCGCGACCCCGGTTGATGTAGAGGGGATTGGAGTCGTCCGGCTGCGCGAAGGTGTTGGCGGGCATCCGTTGCGCAACCCCGTCGCGGAACAGGTACTGCCCGTAGCGGCGTAGCCGCACCACACCGAGCTCCGCCGCGTAGGGGTCGGACACCAGGTCCTCCCAGTGCCGGCCAAAGCGCGTCCAGGCTTCACGGCCCACCCCCAGGCTTCGGGTCACATCGAACGACGGGATCAGGGCCGCGCCCGTGCTGGTGAGGTGTTCGGTGGCGACGGCCACCGGGTCGGCGTGCGTGCGCCGGTCGGAAGTAATCCGGGTCATCGGTCGGGAATACCGCAATCCGGTGCGGCGAAACGCAACTAGCGGATTTACCAGTGCACTCCGGGCACCAATCGCACCAGCCGCTTGACCGGGCGGGGCGTCCGGACGCCGCGGGCGACTGCCCGCGCCGGGCGCTTCGGCTTGCGGCGGGCCGGCGTGGCCGCGCCCGGGTCGGTGGGCAGCCCGCGGGCCGCGGCCGAATCCGGGTAGCCCAGGTAGAGCTGATGCAGGATCCGCCGCGACAGCCTCGGTGTGAAGTAGTTGCCGACCTCGGCCAGCGTGCCCATCGGGGTGTCGATGCGGGCCGGTTTCTCCACCAGCCCGCGCACCACCATCGCCGCGGCGCGCTCGGGGCTGATCGGCGGGACCGGGTTGAGCCGCTGCGACGGCACGATCATGGGCGTGCGGACCAGCGGCATATGGATGTTGGTGAACGTGATGTGGTCGGACAGCGTCTCCGTCGCGACGACATCGGCGAACGCGTCCAGCGCGGCCTTGGTGGGCAGGTACGAACTGTATTTCGGATTGCGGGCCTGCACACCGGCGCTCGACACGTTGACGACGTGCCCGAACCGGCGTTCGCGCCAGTGCGGCAGCAGCGCCAGCACCATCCGCACCGCGCCGAAGTAGTTGACCGCCATCACCCGTTCGTAGTCGTGCATGCGGTCCGTCGCGTTGACCACCGAGCGCCGGATCGACCGGCCGGCGTTGTTCACCAGGTAGTCGACGTGGCCGAAGCGGCCCAGGATGTCCTTGACGGTGTGCTCGACCGAGGTGGAGTCGGTGACGTCGCAGGTGAACGCGAACGCCCGGCCGCCGTTGGCGCGGATCTCGGCCACCAGCTGATCCAGCGCGTCGGCGTTGCGGGCCAGCGCGAAAACCGTCGCGCCCTTTTCCGCGACGGCGATGGCCGACGCGCGGCCGATGCCGCTCGATGCGCCGGTGATGATGACGTGCCGGCCCTGCAGCGGTCCCGCCGGGTCGTCGCGCCGTGCGCGGTCGGGGTCGAGGTGCTCGGCCCAGTACCGCCACAGCTTGGGGGCGTAGCTCGCGAACTCGGGGACCTCGATGTCGGTGCCGCGCAACGCTTTCCGGGTCTCGTCGCTGACGAAAACTGGCTTCAGGTCGACGACGTCGAGGATCTCGGCGGGAATCCCCAGCTGGGTGGCCGCCATGTTGCGCAGCCATTTGGCGCGCCCACTGGCCTTCAGCACCGGCGCCGCCACCGAGCCGGGCAGCGACCCGCGCAGCGGGGGCAGCCCGGCCGCCTTGGCGACGCCGCGGTAGATGCCGCGCAGCCCAATGGTTTTCGGCGCGGTGAGGTGGAAGGTCTGCCCGTCTCGACCGTCGGCGTGCATGAGGGCGACCAGCGCGTCGGCCACGTAGTCGACCGGGACGATGTTGGTGCGCCCGGTGTCGGGCAGCAGGATCGGCGTCAACTTGGGAAGGCGGGCCAGCATGGACAATATTCCGAAGAAGTAGTAGGGCCCGTCGACCTTGTCCATCTCGCCGGTGCGCGAATCGCCGACCACCACCGCGGGCCGGTAGATGCGGTAGCGCAGCCCGGGCGCCGAGCGCACCAGCGACTCGGCCTCGAACTTGGTTTGGTGATACGGCGTCGGCAACTGCTGGCCGACGTCGAAGTCGTCCTCGGTGTACTCGCCGGCGAAGTCGCCGGCCACGGCGATCGACGACACGTGATGAAGCGTGGCGCCCAGTCGCTGCGCCAGCTCGATGACGGCGCGGGTTCCCTCCACGTTGGCGGCCCGCTGCGCGGCCTCGCCGGCGGTGAGGTCGTAGATCGCCGCGCAGTGGGGGGAGCGGGCGAAACCACTGGTCGGCGAGCTTCCGGAGCTGGCACTCAGCGACGAGACCGTG
>NZ_MBEU01000063.1 GCF_001954275.1 Mycobacterium sp. IS-836
GGGGAGGCTTTGGGGGCTCAACCGCAGGGGCTTCGGTGCGGACCGGCGGTGATTGTTGGGGCGGGTCGACGGGCATCGGGGTGCGGACCGGCGGGCGTTGCATTTCCCAATCAACCGGCATCGTCGGAGGCGGGGATGTGGCTCGGGCGGAAGACGATTGCTCGGCCACATCGATCGGCATCGGCGGCAGTGGGTGGCCGTTGGGTTCGGGCCGGCTCGGTGGCATGGTCGGCGCCGCCGACGGTGGCGCAGACGGTGGCGCAGAGGTTTCATTGACGTCAAAGTCCGTCTGCGCGCCGGGTTCATCCGAATCTTCCATCCCCTCGAGGGAGTGGAAGAGCTGGTCATAGTCGGCCGCCATCAGAACCTTTCGAGCTCATCGACGCGAAGAAGCACGAGAAGAGCCTGGGTCTCCCATTGGGGTGGAAGTGGCCCTTTCCCGTGCTTCGCCGCTCGCCATCGTCTTACGTGAACATGCCAGTGACGCCGGACTCGGTTTGGGCCATCGCCTGACTGGCCTCGGTGATCCGCTGTGACAGCGCCTGCAAGGAGGCATTGAGCTCAGCGGAGGTGTCGTCCCAATTCCGCTGGACTTGTTGGTAGGCCTCCGAGCCGCTACCGCCCCACGCCTCTGCCAGCTTGGCGAGTGAACTCTTGCCTTCGTCAAGAAGTCCATGGGTGGACTGGACGGCTCCCTGGATCGAGCTCGCTCCGCCTTCGATACCGGCGAAATTCCACGACTGTTCCGACATATTGTTTTGCTCCGTTTCTCTGTGATCGCTGAAGGGGTAGGGGTTAGAAGTTCATCTGTGACGACAGCGAACTCGCGTGTTCCTCGTCGGCCGAGGAGTACTGGATCCCGGCGCCGTGGATGTTCTGCGAGATCTCGCTGAGCGCCTTGATCTGGGCTTGGCCCGCTTCGTGGAAGCGTGCCAACGCTTGCTGGGCGGCGGCACCGGCCTGTCCGCGCCAGTGGCCGGCCAACTCGCCGCCCGTCGACTCCACCGTCGCAATGACCCTCTGGAGCTCGCCGGAGATCCGGTCGAAGTTGCCTGCCTCCGCGCTGAGGGTAGCGGCATCGGTCTTCATCTCTGCCATGCTGGACTACTTTCTCCTGTTTCCTGTCCTCGCCAAGTAATGGCAAGTCTTCCGGCCCGGGCGGCCGGGAAGTCTCTCACTGCGGGCGCTCACCAGTCGTCCTCGTGATCGAGGTCGACGTCGATGTCGTCCGGATGCGGGGCGAGCAATGTGGAAGCCGCCAGGCCTGGCCGGGAGCTCGCGCCGGATTGCGCGGCGCCGGCACCCGCCATGCCCATAGGGGCGGCGCCACCCACCGCCGACGATCCCGCGCCGGCGCCGGCGGGTGTGACCGCCGGAGCGGGCTTGTCGATCAGCTGGCTCATCACCGACGTGCGCGCGGCCGTGCCGCCCGAGCCGGGCAGCGCTTCCGAGTGCATGAGTCCCATGCCCACGCTGGGGCCCGATCCCCCCGCCAACGGGTGGTTGGACAGTGGGCTGGCACCGATCAGCCCCAGTTGTCCGCCGTTCTTGTCGCCCAGGCCACCGAGCTTGTCGCCGATCTGATGGTCACCCGGACCGCCGCCCATTCCGTTCTGGCCGGCCATCGACATCATTTGCTGCAGCGGCTGCATCAGCTGCTGCATCGGCGCGCCGAGCTGACCTATCTGACCGAGGGACGGCGTGATCGGCTGCTCGAGCGGCACGCCGACCTCCGGGACGGTCTCGGGGATCTCGTCCGCCGCCTCCGACAGCGCGCGCAACGCCCCGGGGATGGCTTCGGAGCCTAGGGCCGCGAAGTTGCCCGATGCTTCGTTCGCCACCGCCTCGCCCACCCCGGGCTGCAGGATCGGCTTCATCGGGGGAAGCGGCTCGAAAGCCGTGTTGACGAGGGTCTCCGCCTGATAGACGTCCATGACGGCCGCGGCCTGGTTCCACATGCGGACGAAATAATCCGTTTCGTTCAAGCCGATCGGCACCATGTTGATACCGAGGAAATTGGTAGCCGTAAGAACCGCGTGGGTGATGTGGTTGGTGGCGATTTCCGGCAACGAGGGCGTCATCGCCAAAGCGGTGGTGTACGCGGCCGCTTGGGCCGCGGCGCGCATCGCGCGGTCCTGGGCGTGCCCTGCCGCGGTCTGCAGCCAGGCCACCATCGGGGTTGCAGCGGCTATCGCGCGTTCGCTGCCCATGCCCGTCCAGGACGCGGTCAGGGAGACCAGCGCGGCGGACAACTCCAGGGCTTGCGCCTCGAGCGCACCGCCCAGCGCTTCCCATCCCGCGGCAGCCTGCAGCATCGGCGCCGGACCCGCGCCGGCCATCAGCCGTGCGGTGTTCAGCTCCGGCGGCATCGCGTGCCACAACATGGTTATCCAGTCCCCTTGTTTGCGAGTGCTTTTGGGCTATCTTTGGGCGCGGGCCGCGCCGGCAATGCCGGTAACGGCGGGGCTAATTGCCATTTGTTGCATTTGCGTACCTCTTCTGTACTGCCGCGCGCAATAAGCTCTTCAATTACGACAAAACAACCCAATAGACAACGCATCTCGGCTCGTTATCACGTGCGGTAGGTCCAGCTTCTTACTGGGCGCTGGGATAATCGTAACCGCGGTCTGGAGGTGCTCAGTGCACTTCTTCTGGAGGGTCGATGTAGACGGCCTGGATGACCTCTTTGCCCTCCGGTGCGACCAAAAACGCCTGGCCAGGGGGCCGCCGCTTGACTTGGATATCCCGCGACGGGAAATCCTGCTTGTCCCCGGAAAGGAACAGTGTGGGCGATCCCGCGCCGTATGCGGCACCGACGAACTTGTCCATAGTCGCCTTGTACGCGGAGCTCATTTGACAGGTCACAATGATGTGCAACCCAATATCCGAGGCGGCCGGCAATAAAGGCGCCAGCGGGGCCATCGGCGGCATCCCCCCGGCGGCCGCCACGATCATGTGCCAATCATCGACAAGAAGAACAACATCGAATCCGCTCCACCATGACCGGGACCGTAGTTGCGCGGTTGTCAGGTCGGCCGGTGGCAGTCGCTTTTGCAGGTTGACCGCCAGGGCTTTGACCGCTTCGTCCAGCGTCGTGCTGTTGCGGTTGATCGCGCCGGCGTCGAGCAGGTGGCTATCGGGCACCGCGTCCAACAGCCCGGAGCGGTAGTCGGCGAGCATGAAACGCACCTGTTGCGGGCTGTTGCGGGCGCAGATGGCCCGCGCAATCGCGTGGGCGGTGCGCGTCTTGCCCGCCTTGGCCGCACCGAATATCAAGAGGTGTGGCGCCGTATACATCTGCGCATGGGCTACCGAAAGATCCGCTTCTCGCACCCCGATCGGAATCGTCCAGCGAGTGCGGTAGTCGGCGTCCGGGCCGGGCGGGTTGGGGTCGAGCTCGTGCAGGTAAATCCGCTCGGGCAGCACCCGTACCCGGGGCGCTTGCTCGGTATGTTGCGCCGCAACGTCATTCACCGCCGCGGTGATTGCCTCGACCAGGTTCTCGGCGCTGTGCACACCGTCGAACCTGGGCACACCGATCATCAGGTGGTGCTTCTCCAACGACATCGCCCGGCCCGGGCGATTCGCCGGGATCTCCCGCGTGGCCCGATCGATCTGGGTGTCGTTGACGTCGCCGAGCCGGAACTCGATCTTGGTGCCCAGGTAGTCGCGGACCCGCGACTTCAGCTCCGTCCAGCGTGGTGTGGTGATCACGGCGTGAATGCCGAACGACAACCCCTGCGCGGCCAGATCCTGCACCTGCGATTCGAGGTCGGGAAATTCGCTGACGAAGGCCGGCCAGCCGTCGATGACCAGAAAGACGTCACCAAACGGGTCGGCCGCGACGGCTTGGTTCGGGTCTTCGCGCAGCTGGCGGTACGCCGCGATCGAACCCACCCGGTGTTCCTTGAACGTTGCTTCGCGTTGCCGCAGAACGGCTTGCACCTCCGCGACCACACGCATGACGCGGTCGGGCTCCGACCGGGTTGCGACCCCGCCGACGTGCGGCAGGTTTTCCAGATAGATAAGGCCGCCACCGCCGAGATCGATGCAGTAGAACTGCACTTGTCTCGGTGAGTGGGTGGCGGCGGCCGACAGCATCATCGTCTGCAGCAGTGTCGATTTCCCGGTTTGCGGGGCGCCGCCGATGCCGATGTTGCCGCCCGCGCCCGAAACGTCCACTCCCCACGTTGCCTGCCGGTGCTGGCGCGGCTCATCCATGATCCCGAGCGCAAACCGGAGGGGTTGGCGGTCATCGCGCGCGATGAGTTCGTTGACGGGCGTCGGGTCGGTCAGCGGCGGCAACCACATTTTGTACGCCCGCGACTCGGTGGTGCTGAGTTGTTCCAGCACCACCTCGCGCAGCGCCCGCCCCTTCGATTCGACAGTCATGGCGCCACCGCCTCATCGGGGACGGGTGCCGCGGTGAATTCCTGGATCCGCACCTTTTTCGGGCCCGGCTGCGGGGCGGCCCCGTTGCTGTCGCCGTTGGTCTCGGCCCGAGCCGTCGGAACGTATGCATTGCCGGTATATAAGGTGCTGAATTTCACCGGGTCTTCCATGCCGACCCGCAGAAATCCGACGCCGCTTTCCTTGTTGGTGATGTACTGCGCCTCGGGGGTGCCGATCACCGCCTTGGACTCGTGCGAGCTGGTGGTCCGCAGCGCGATCCGGTACGTCAGGTTCGGCTCCAATTTGTCGATGCGCACGCCACCGGTTTGCAGGGACTGGGTGGCCAGCAGCAGATGCACGCGCAGCGACCGCCCCACCCGGCAGATCCTGTCGAACAAGCCGATGAAGTCCGGGTGGCTTTGCAGCAACTCGGCGAATTCGTCGACGACGACGAAAAGTGTTGGCAATGGCGCTAAGTCGGCGCCGCGCTCACGGTACTTCTCGTACTCGGCCACGCCGGAGAGCGCGCCGGCCGCACCGACTTGCATGCCGGCCTGACGCAGGATCCCCTGCCGGCGGTCGAGTTCACCGGTCAGCACCTCGCCCATCCGGCTGACGAGCTCGGCCTCCTCCGCCATATTGGTAACGACGGCGGCGGTGTGGGGAAGCTTCTCCATTCCGAGAAACGTTGAGCCGCCTTTGAAGTCGGTGAGCAGGAGGTTCACCTGGTCTGGGTGATGCATCGCCACAAGCGACAAGATGAGCGTGCGTAGAAATTCGGACTTTCCCGACCCGGTAGTACCGATGAGCATGCCGTGCGGGCCGGCGCCGAATTCGGCGCCCTCCTTGATGTCCAGGTACATGATGTTGCCGGTCTTGAGTTCGTGACCGAATGGGATCTTCAGGCGATCACGGTCGGTGTCGGTGAACATCCGCCAACGGCTCGGCGCCACTTCCTCGACACTCTGGGCACCCACGAGTTGGTGCCACTCCGTCATCGCCTTCTTCTGGATGCCGGTGCCCTTCTTGTCGATCACGGTTCCGGTGATCGACCATCCGGCCAGCTTTCTCGCGATGCGGGTGGCCTGTTGGGGAGACATGGAGTCGGTGGCTGCCGTCACCTGACGAAACGACTGCCCGGGCAGCCGGTCATCGGCGGTGCCGTCGTCGGCCACCCGGATGCGGTAGTTCGAGCCGCGGTGGTTGCCCAGCGTGATCACCGTGACGCCGGCCCTGCCGTCGGGCGGGAACCCCGCCCTGCCTCCGGTCAGGTCGACGACCACGACGTAGGGGCCGCCGGGAAGCGAATCAGGCGTGTGCGGGCCGCGGGCGGCCAGATCGGCCAGACCGTCCGGGCGGGTGGAGATCATGCGCAGCTGCCCGGCGCCGTCGGTCTCGGTCGGGTGCTGAACGTGCGGCAGCCACTTGAGCCAGGACCAGTCCGGATCGTCGGGATCCTCGGTGAGCACCCGGATCTGCAGCAGGTCGGGCGGATGGAACACGGCCAGGTGGCAGATCATCGCGGTCAACAACCCGGCCGCTCCCGCTGGGTCACCGCCAATCGCGATCGTCGGAAATGTGCGCAGCTGCACCAGTTTCGGGCAGTCATGGATAAGGCCATGGGTCCGCAAGAACTTGACCACCCACATGTTGGCGACCGGCTCGAGGTATGGCTGAGGCGCCGCGGCGGGGCCGGCCAGCTCGCCGCCGGCGGACGGCTTCATCAGCCGGTCCACCGCCGGCTGGTCACCGATGCCGATTCGGGTGGCCGCGTAGAAGTCGGCGTTGGCCGGGCGTGACCATTGGCGCGGCGTGCCGATGAGGGACGCCAGATCGTCGGGATGCGGTGCGTGGTAACCGAAGAACGCGACTTGGGCGCTGGCCGACGACGTCACGCGAGGACGAAGCCCGGCGAGGTAACGCAGGTATTCCTTACGGTCGGCGTTGATTTCGGGTACCTTCTTGCCGCCGCCGCCGTGGCCGGCCATCATGCCCATCGACATCATGATCATCATCAGCGGCATCATCAGCATGTACGGCGAGAGCTGCCGGGTTCCGGTGACCACCATGATCGCGATCATGCCGACCATGCAGACGCCCATCACGTAGGGCAGCGCCTTCTGCACACCCGACGGCGGAATGTCCACACCGAGGTCCTCGGGCGGGCTGACGCTGATCTCGCCCGGGGTCAGCCGGGGACCGCGCGTGACGGTCGGGGTGAACTTCTTCGTTGTCATGAGGGGGCTCCGTTGGGTCCGCCCGGCATCTTTCGGGGGCTCGGGTCAGCCGGCAGCGTGTCGTGCTCCAGTAGCGCGGCCTCTTTGGACAGCACCGGACCGTCCACCAGAAGGCGAACGATCTCCCAGGGCGCCGGTTTCGGCGACGTCAGGCCCAGTGCCCCGGCGGTCTGCTGGTCCGGCAGCCCGTAGCGGACACCTTGCGGGTCGACGTAGTAGAGAGATTCACCGTATCGGGGATCCGGGGACTGCATCTGCACGTACTTTCCGCCATTTGCGTAAACGGTTGCCGCGCCCTGGATCTGCTTGATGCCTTGGCCCATCGCCGCCGGCGGTATCGGCAGATGCCGACCCGTCACCACGGCTGTCTTGGGCGCCTGCTCGCCGGTATTGCGTTCCCACGTCCAGCACAGTTCGGGCTCGTCCGGCCGGTTCACGAGCTTGATCGGTTCGTCGGGCAGGGGAGAGGGGAACTCGCGTTCCGGGATCCTGACGACCTGACTCTTGACCACCGACGGTATCGCCACCAACCCATAGGATTCGTTGGCGCGCAACGCCGATGCGGTGTTGGCGTTCACATGCGCGACACCGTCGGGTAGCACCACAAAGAATTGCGACCCAAAGACCGTCTGGACCTGAAAGACCGACCCGATCACCAGTTCGTTGGGTAGGCCGAGAGTGTTGGGCGCACCCGCGCCGGGCACGGGCGGCAACTGCCAGGATCCGGCGTCGGGCAGTGCGTTGAACATGGCCGCGGAGATGGGTGTTGGCTTGGCGGCCAACGGTATTCCCAGCGCCGAGGTGAGGGGGCGGTCGGCCAGAGCGGTGGCGTGTCGGCCCGTGGAGGTGATGATCCAGTCCTTGCCTTGGTAGGACGCCAGCAGCGCCTCGCTCGGAAGAAGCGGATTCACCGACGAGTCGATGGCCAGCGGCATCGATATCACGGACGTCTGCACCGTGGGGCTACGGGTGTCGGCTCTACTAACGGTGTCGCACAGCGCCCACACCGAAGAGGAGTCCGACGAAACGGGCGTGGCATACGGCGCACCGGGAATGCCGATCGATTGCCCCTTGGGGAACTTGTTGAGTTCGGACGACTTGACGGCCTTTGGCTCGGCCGCGTTGCCCAGCACCAGGCGCGCGGAAGTGAGGTTGTAGACGGGATGCAGCTGACCCGACACCATCAGATAGAGCTGGTTCGTTGCGCGGTCGACGAACAGATTGCCGCCGCCGAGTTTGCCTTGGGGCTTGAAGTACGCCATCGCCAGCGCGCCCACCATGATCAGCACGGAGACGACGATGCCCAGCGCGACCGACCGGCTGTAGAACTGCAGTGGGTCGTCGAACATCCGGGTGTCGCGCCGGACGACGGCATGTTCCAGGCGCCGGAGCAGAAAGCGCCAGCCGCTGACCTGAACCTTGGTGGTTAGCCGAAGACCCGCCATGTGTTACTCGATGATGTTGAGGCGTGCGTGCACGGCGGCGATCGCCTCGCTCATGTCTTCGCCGTTGATTTCGCTCAGGCGGTCCTCGTCGAGCGTTTCGAAGTCCCCGGAACGGGTCAGGCGGATGTCGCGGTATTGTTCGCCGGCCTCCACCAGCTGGCGCGCATAGCGACCGTTGCCGGCGATGTCGAGCGCGGCCTTGCCGCGCACCGTCTGCTGGCTCAGCAGCTTCGCCGCCTCCAGCAGATGTTGGGTCGCCTCCGAACTCAACGACGAGTCATTCGATGCCGCGATGACTTTCGCGATTTCCAGGATCTCCTCGGGGGAGTAGGAGTCGAATTCGATCCGGGTGGCGAAGCGCGACCGCAGGCCCTCGTTGGTTTCCAGCAGCCGGTCGATGTCGGAGCTGTAGCCCGCGATGATCACGACGAGCCGGTCGCGGTCGTTTTCCATCCGTGCCAGCAAGGTGTCCAGCGCTTCTTGCCCGAACGGGTCGGTCCGGCCGTCCCGCTCCTGCACCAGCGCGTACGCCTCGTCGATGAACAGCACACCACCGAGGGCGCGATCGATCGCCTTGGTGGTCTTGACCGCCGATTGGCCCTCGTATTCGGCGACGAAATCCTTGCGCGAGGTCTCGACGAGTTTCGGTTCGGGGATGACACCCAACCCGGCCAGGATGTTGGCAACCACCCGGGCGATCGTCGTCTTGCCGGTACCGGGCGGCCCGGTGAAGATCATGTGTTTGCTCGGTTGCGCGACCTTCATGCCGCGGGCGGCACGGACCCTCGCCATTTGGGTTGCGGCGCGGTAGCGCTCGACCTGATCTTTGACCCGGGCCAGCCCAATCTGTCGCTCCAGTTCGGCTTCCGCTTCCACGAGCAACTTGTCGCGGCCCGAGGTATCGGCCACCACGGTCTCGGCGTCCCACGGGTCCGTGCGGGCCGAGATCTGTTCGGCGCTGGTCGTAGCGAGGCGATAGGACGAATCTTTGAGCGCGGCAGTAACTTTGGGCTCCGGATGGGTGGTCTGCAGCCATTCCAGCAGCGCTACCGCGGCTTCTTCGTTTCCCTGGCCGCGGCGCGTCATCGCCAGGTACCAGGCGATGGCTCGTCCGCATGCCTCGCCCGCCGGTGAGGCGTTCGCCTCCGTGAGTCGGCGTTCGGCTTCGGTGAACAATCCGAGGTTCGCGGCGGCGACCCCGTGCGCGACACCGGCCGCGGCGGCCAGGAACTCGTCGGGCCACCGGCTGGCGTTCCTGACTTCATCGATCACGTCGGTCCATCGCCCCGCCTCGCCGTAGATCACAGCCTTGACCCACGACAGCAGGTGCTCCGCCCCTGTGCTCGGCGTGTCCTCCACGGCCTCCATCGCATCGGCGTAATTCCCTTGCGACGCTTCACTTACGGCGAAGCCCATGGTGATCGCCAGCGGCGAGTTGGCCGGATAGGTGATGTCTCCGTACAGTCCGCCGATCGCGAGCCGGGCGCCCAGGGCGTTCATCGAGATCTGAGCGGCCCCGGCCAGCTGCCCGAACTGCGTGCGCGAATACCACGCGCGAAACAGCGTCACCCGTTCGCTGTCACCGCATCGGATGCGGCCGATCCACGCGTCGCAGGCCGACTCGTCGTAGTTGGTGATCTCGGTGAACAGTTCCAGGGCACGCGTCTCCGAGACGGGCAGCATGCCGACCGCGCTTTCGAACAGACCGGCCAGATGGTCTGTCATTTATCGGTCGCGTATCGGGTCGCAAACACGTCCGCCTGCGCCGCGGCGGCCTGCTCCGGCGTCGTCAGACCGATGCCGTTCTCCATGAAGTCACGCACCACGTCGTTGTCGCCAATCCCCATCTCGCGCATGGTTTCCGACAGGGAAGCGTCTCCTAATAGAAAGGTGTGCTGGGCGGCCAGACCCTTCTGACGGGCGAGGTCCGCAATGACGCGGATCTCGTCGGCGAGCTCGGATTCGGTCATGCTCGTCACCTTCGGCGATAGCTCGACCCGCTGGGTCCTGCCGTCCATCAGCGCCGACACCGACACTGTCTCGGGCGGATTGGTCACCGTGAACAGCTCGCCGCCATCCTCGTCGACCTCTTGCTCCTCCTCGGCGGCCCCGGTCTGCGAATCGATGGCATCGAGATCGGTATCGGAGTCTTCGGGCTCGCTCGGCG
Source organism: Mycobacterium sp. IS-836 (assembly GCF_001954275.1). GTDB lineage: Bacteria > Actinomycetota > Actinomycetes > Mycobacteriales > Mycobacteriaceae > Mycobacterium. The sequence continues at coordinate 10,242 of NZ_MBEU01000063.1, forward strand.
CGTACTCGTGCAATGCATCGACGGCAGACGGCTCGTCGCCGTCCTCGTCGGCGACGGAGAAGTCCAGGGCGTCGGACTCTTCGACGCTGTCCGAACCGGACGCGGCCGCAGAGAAATCCAGGGCGGCGAGGTCATCGTGGTCGTTGTACTGCGGCATGGCTCCTTCTTTCTGACTGGTAAATCCGTGGTGGCAAAAGTCAGCCGCCATTGGAGGCTTCGGCGCAGTCAAACCAGGCGCCCGCCGGGAGAAACTCCAGGAGGCCGTCCAGGGTGCGCTGCAGATTTTCTTGGGTGCCCGACAAAAAGCTTCCGTATAGCTCGCCGCCGACCCGGCGGGGCAGCGATACCAGCCCGCCGTGGGTCGACTCGAGAACACCGGCGGCGACGTCGGTTTGGGTGCATGTGCCCCCGCCGTGGCGTTGAGTTGCGGTGATCTCCACCCAGCTATTCGGATCGTTGATGATTGCGGCGTAGGTGCGGGCCGAGGCGGGCGCGACGCCGTGCTGGGCCAGCTGGGCAGGCGTGGTGCAACCGGCCAATTCGGCTGCGACACCCGTCAGCGGTTCGACGTCGGCGGGTGTGGCGGGGCCGAGGACGGTGGTCACCATGCCCGCCAGGCCGACCCGCGGAGCAACCACCTGCAGCACCAACATGTCGCCGTCGCGCACGGCGATGAGGTGGCGCTCGCCCTTGCGGCACACCACAAAACGCACCATGACGCCACCGCGGTCACGCCGCCACCACCGGCACTCCAGGCTCCGGTCGGGCCTGCTGAGCGTGTCGACCATCGCCGCCACCGCCGGGTGCGGTTGGCCCTGATGGTCCAGCACGCCTTGCGCGGTCAGGTCTCGCTGCACCTGGTCCCAGACGACTTGGCGCAACGCCTCTTGAGGGATGTTGGGCCGGATCCCGAGCGCCGTCGGGAAATCGACCAGGTGCATTCGGTCGGCGATCACCAACATGCCGTCGACGGTCACCTCCACCCCGACGACGTTGTCGACGAGGCTCGCAGGACCGGTGGCGAGGGGACCGGACATGATCAGCGATCAGGCATCCGTCTGTTGAGGCTTCCGGTCAGATCCTCGTCGACGACCTGAGTCACCCACGCCGCAACCGCGGCGGCTTGTTCGGCCTTGCTGGCCGCTAAACCTGCCATGGGTAGTCTCCTCAACGGTTATTTGTACTCGCTATTGCCTTGACTCGTCCCGGTTTTTCCTGCACTAGTTGGGCTTAAAACGGGGAGGTTCGGCGCCCTTTCTCGCGCCGGAATTTTGCGGGCTAGCGTCGTCAGCGGACGCGGACATGCTGGCCCGAAACCTGTTGGGCATCAGTGGCTGCAACATCGATGGGTGCACGCTCGGCACCCTCCGTGCCCAGGCCCGCTCCGGCCCCCTCGACGTCATCGGCAAGCTCGGCCTCCTCGGCGGGGGCCGCGGCCCCCTGGCCCTGCTGGCCCAGCTGGGCGAGCTGCTGTATTTGTCCCATCGCCTGATTGACAAGTTGCGAATGCTGCGACAGTTGGCCCGAGAGCTTCGAGGCTTGCCCGGACATTTGAGCCAGTTGACCGACGGTGGGCATAGGAACCGCCGGCGTAGAGGGCGTTGTCTTATCCGGCGTCTCCGGCTTGGCATCCGCGAGAGTTCCACTCGCCGCACTCATTTGAGAGCCGAGAGGAGCGCGTTCGTCCTCCGAACGGTTGTCTGCTTTGGCCGGCGCCGCGATGGGCGGTGTCGCGGACAAAGCGGACATCCCGGACATGCTGTTAGAAACCGCGTCGAAGCTGCCCACCGTGGACTGTCCCGAGGTAGCCACCGTCGCCTCGGCCATCGAACCCTCTTGTACCGTTCCAGTCGCGAGGGCCTCGTATCCTTTGGCCAAGGAATCCGCTTGTTGTCCATTTTTTATCGAGTAGTTGAGTAGCGTCCCAAGGAAGCTCAGGGCCGCGGCAATCCCAAGGGCGCAAACAATCCCTGCGAAGATTTTTGCGACGGCGGGTCCTGCGGAAGGCGTGAACTGAATGATCAGCTCGACGATGTAGCACGCGATCAGCACATCCTTCAAGACGCCGAAGCCCAACCGCATATGCGTGACCCATTCGGCCTGATCCTTGACCAGATCCGCCAGCTTGTTGTCCAGCTCAGCCATCGTCGTTGCCATGGTCTGTAGCGCAGAGTCCAGGTCGGCATAGGCTTCCGACGCCGAACCCTCCCAGCTGTCGTTGTCCGGAAGGGCCGACTTCAGTTGCGCGGACAGCGTGCTGAATTGGTGCGCACCGGCCTTGAGGTCATCCCCTTCGGCAGGCGGGCCGAATCCGGTGGTCAGCTCGAGGATCTCGACGACGGTCATCGTCCAAAGGATGAGCGAGGTGCTCTTCTGAAAGTCTGATGCCTTTTTCATCCTTGCTTCGTTGCGGTCGGTCATTAGGCCGCCCGTCATACGCTCTAACTGCCAGTTGTAAAGTCGAGGACCAACCATCTTGCCGATCGTGGCCCCACCGGCCAAAGCGTCCCCACTCAAACTGGTCACACTCGACGCAAGATATTCACCGTCGCCGAAATTGGCTTGGAGGCCGCTGGGACCGCCGAACTGTTGGCCTAAGCCGGCCAAGCTGGCGAGAAGCCGGGCGGCATCGCCGAGGATACCTACAGCCATCTGCGGGTCCTTAAGCCGTTGCGCGAAAGATCATGTGCCACAACCAAGTATCCGGTCAGGATGCCTGGGCGAGCGGCGAAGTGATCGGACCCGGTCACCCGTCAAGCACCTGTTTGTTGAGGTTCTTGCCCGATTCGTCGTCAGTGCTCTGGTAAACGTTCTTGGCGGTGCGCAGCTTTTTCGCGAGTTCCGTAGAGCCTTTGCTCATGGCCTCGCCCGCGGCTTGGCGGGCCGAGGCGGCCTTGGTAAACGCAACATTGGAGGCACCGCTGGCCACACCGTGGGTCACCCACACCTGGACTTCGAGGTCGGAGGCCGCCGAGGCTGCGCTTGCCGCCTGAGTTGACGCCTTGTCCTGCGTTGTTGCCAGTGTGTCTAGGTGCTCGGGTGTGACGACTACATCGGCCATGGGTTTCTCCTAGCTTTTTGTCTCGTATGTCTTGGCTTGCAACGGTTTTGGATGCGCCTCACGGACTCAAACGATGCGCCCGGCTGGACTTGGTTGCCGTGCCCATTCGGCGCCGCCCACCGCGGCCTCGACAGGTGCACGCTCGGCGCCCGCTGCGTTCGAGCCCACCCCGGCGCCCTCGACGTCACCGGCGAGCGCGGCCTCTTCGGATGAGGCCTCCTCGGCAGGGGCCGCAGCCCCTTGGCCCTGCTGGCCCATTTGGGCAAGCTGCTGGATCTGTCCCATCGCCTGGTTGACGAGTTGCGAGTGTTGCGACAGTTGGCCTGAGAGCTTCGAGGCTTGCCCCGACATGGCCGACAGCTGCGCCAAGGTGGGCATCGTCACGGGCGGCGTGGACGGCGTTTTGTCGGGCGTCTCCGGTGTCTGGGGCGCCTCGCCCACGGCAGTTTCAGCGGCACTCATCTTTGCGCTGAGCGGCGCGCGTTCGTCCTCAGACCCAGTGGCCGCGCTGGCGGGCGCCGCAACAGCCGCGACATCAGGCAACGCCGACATCCCCGACATACTGCTCGAGATGGCCGCAAAGCTAGACACCGAGGACTGCGCCGCAGCGGCGACATTCGCCTCAGCCAGCGAACCCTCTTGCGCCGTCGCCGGGATCAGCGCTTCGTATTGGCTCGCTAAGGAATTCGCCTGTTTGGCATTGTCGAACGACCAGTAGCACAAGTTGCCAATCATGCCTGCGGCGGCAGTCATCCCAATCGCGGCGGCCGCAATTGAATAAATCTTGGCCGCGGTGGGCCCGATCGGGGCTGGCACACCAAGCATTAGGGCCACCTCGATGACGTATGCCGCGAACAGTGCATCCTTCAATATCCCTAGGCCCAGGCGCATATGGTTCACCCACTCGGCCTGATTTTCGACCAGGCGTGCGAGCTTCGAGTCCAGGTCGGCCATCGACTGCGCGACGTCCTGTAACGCTGTGTTCAGGTCTGCATAGCCCTGCGAACCCGAACCCTGCCAGCCGTCGGTCGGAAGGGCCGATTTCAGCTGCTCGGAAAGCGTGCTGAATTGTTGCGAGCCGCCTTTGAGGTCACCGCCTTCGGCTGGTGGTCCGAACCCCGCGGTGAGTTCAAGGACTTCAACGATGGTGATTGTCCAAAGAATGATGCTGAGGGCTTGGCCGTATGTTCGAGCTCCCTTGCCCGACGTGCGTCGCTCAAAGAGGGATTTCTCGCGGATGTTCATATTCTTGCCGATGTTCTTCACAATGTCCTGGGTGAACAAATTAGCCCCGAGGGCGCCCAGGTCTCCGCTGCCACTAGTCACACTTCCCGCAATAGATTCAGCGCTGAATTCACCACCGGTGAAGGGGCTTAGACCTAGGCCTGCGCCGCCCGCGCCGGCGAATTGTTGTCCGATGCCGGCCAAGCTGGCGAGACTCCTAGCGGCGACTGAAAATATCGACATTGCGTGAATCCTCCGTCTGCTGGCATTTGGCGCGCCTTCGTGAGCTGACATGGCGCTGCGTATTAACCGCCCGTTTAGCGTAACGCCCCCCGAGGAGGGGTCAGTGCACGAATTTTTGGGATAGGCAAGGGCTTCCACAGCGCGGCGTATGGGGGCGCGCCGGCGGCTGGAAATACCTCGCTTTGGGCCGTTATGAGCGCTGAACTACGCACTGCATTAACGTGTGCGCCCACTACGCCCTGCCGGATCGGACGCCTGAGAGTGTCCGCCGGCGGCCGCCGTGGCTTCGATTGGTGCACGCTCCGCCTGTGCGCCCACGGCGGCACCTTCGACGTCCGCGGCGGGTGGGGACTCATCGGTGGGCGCCGTGGCCGGCGTGGATCGCTCGCCTGCCGAAGCGACCTGCTGCCGGGAGGTTCGTCCGGACGGCTTTGCGGCTTGGCCCGACATAGCCATCAGCTGAGCGACGGTGGGCATCGTCGGTGCCGGCGTGGACGGCCCCTGGGCGGCCACTGGCTCGCCGTCGCCGGGAGACTCAGTCTTGCCAGCTTCGACATCAGCGCGTGGGACCGCCGAACCGCTGGCTGCGTCGGATGCCCCCTTCGCGGACGTCCCAGAGACGCCGCCGGAAAGGGTCTCGAAGTTGCCGACCCTGGCCTCCCCCGGTTCAGCGATGGCGGCCAGGTTGAAGGACGCACTCTTTGGAACCGCGGCCGCCTGCACCTCGCGGTAACTCGCTGCCGCCTCGCGTACGCAATCCGCGTTGGTGCGCGAATCCTCGACCATTCGGCCCAGGAACCCGACGACCGCAGCCAGCGCCGCCAGGGAAACGACCAGTTGGAACATAATCGACAGGCTTTCGCCGGCGTCGGGCGGCTGAATCGCCTTGAGGGCCAGCGCAATCGCGATACACGCGGTCAGCCCGTCCCTCGTTATCTTCATGTTCCGGCGCAAGTCGATGACCTGGCTCGCCTCCAGCTTCAGAATGTCCGCCATCATGGCGTCGATACCCGCCATCGTCGCGGCCCGATTTCGCTGATCGGTGTTTTGGGCCGCATATGCCTCGGCCCCGTCGCCCAGCCAGCGATCGTCCGGAAAGGCCGACCCCAGCCGTTCGTGGATGAGGTCGAACTTGCCCTTACCGATCGTGAATGTGTCTCCCTTGTCGGGAGTTCCGAAGCCGGCCAACAACTCCAGGGCGGTGATGGCGTAAATCGTGTAGTCGATGATCGGCGTCCCCGGGACGGTTCCTTCGGTCATGAGCTTTTTGACTTTGTCGCTGCCGAATTTTTCGACTATTTGCCGCGTCAGTCGACCGACGTCGGAGAACACGCCCGCCGCCGCGCGGACATCGAGAGAGCTGAGCTTTTGGCCCAGGCCATTCCAGTCCATGTCGCTGATGTCTTTGGCCGCGGTGCCCAGGACTGTGATGAGCTTCGTGCCCTCTATTAAGTAAGCCACTGCCGTGCCCCCTTACGTAGATCTCGTGCGACTTGCGCACTCGGAGTGGCGTTTCGGACGTCAACCAGGAAGCACCTGTGCGCCGAGGTTCTTGCCGGCCTGTTGGTCGGTGTCGTCGTATGCGGCGCCCGCGGCGAGCAACTTCTTGGCGATGTCGATACCGACGAAGCTGATGGCGCCATTCGCGGCGCTGCGGGCGGCCTGGGCCTCGGCCACCGCGGCGTTGGCGAATCCGCAGATCACACCGTGGCTGATCCAGACTGTTGACCCGATCCCGGAAGTTGCCTTGTCCGCCTCTTCGACGTCGGCCGAGGAGGCGGTGTGCTTATCCGCCAGTTCTTCTAGGTATGACGTTGTGACATGTAAATCCGTCATGAGTGTCTTCCCCTACCCGCCGCGACGGCCCTGTTTCGCCGTGCTCCGGCGGTGGCCTGTACGTGCCGCGGTCGCGCTGTATCGAGCCTAAAGCCGCTGCGACCATGGTCGGTGCACGAATATTTCAGCCCGACGGGCGGATTAGTGGATGTGGCTGATCAGCGATTCGATCGCGTCCGCGACGTCGGCGGGCACCGCTTCATCGGCTTCTACGCGCACGATCATCTCCTCGGCCACGCCGGCCGCTTGCGCGGTCTCCAGGGTGGAAAGGTTCGCCCTCTGCCGGGCCGCATATAGACGCTGCGCAAGCGGTGCGCCCGGTGCGCCCGCGCCGACCGTCATCAGTTCGTCGTAATGCCGGCGCACCGTGGCCAGCGCCTTGATCAGTTCGGGAGTAATCCGGCTGATGCGAGTCGCTCGCACGGCGATCGCCTCGAGCTGGCGCAGATCGGCAAGGATGGGCGTCGCCCGCTCGATGAACTCTGGATCGGCGGCCGGCGGCAACGCGGCGATCGCAAGGCCGCAGCCGTCCACCGCAGCAACGATCGCCTGCGCGATCAACGACGTCGGGGCGTCGGAGTGTGCGGCCGGTGTGACAGCCTCGCGGGCGTCGGGCGCGGCCGCTTCCAGCTTGACGTCGGCTCCGCCGGCCTGCCCCCGGCGGAGCCGGGCAATGGTTCCGGCGGGCCATTGCAGTACCTGCTCGAGCTTCGCTTGGGTTCGTTCACGCGGCCAACTGCGGCCCTTTTCGAAAGCGATGAGTGCGCCGGCATTGATGATCCCGTCGGCCGCGAGACTGCGCTGACTGATGCCCAGTTCACGACGGCGCGCGGCCGCGGCCGCCCCGGCCCGAACCACGCCGGGATCCGGTTCGTTGATCCGGGAGTTGGCGCCGTTGCTGTCCGACCCACCCGGGTGCTGCGGCGGGGCAGTCGACTCGACGGTGGACATTTGCGGTGAATCCCTCGGCTCGCGGGGCGGGCCTTCCGCCGTTACGAGTCTAACCGTCGCACTGACTCGTTCCTACACCGGACGCTACGTTTTCACTCGCAATGCAGCCGGCCGCCTACGGGCCACCGCTGAGGCAACCGTCCCGGTGCTACGGCTCGGCTGGTGACTCGAGTTGCGCCGGACGGCGGGGCGCCAACAGCCGTTCCCAAGGAACTACTTGCGGTGTCGCCGGGTCGAAGCGCAAACTACAGAAACATGCGGGATCTGAAACCGTAGCAGCGCGAACGCGCTGCTACGGCTTCGGGGGGCACTGATCGCATCACTGCGATTGCTCTCTGGAGGTACGTATGCCCACGACCGCGACAGCTGAGTACGGATTCTGGCCTGGCGCTTGCGCGCGAGACCCCGATCGATGGACGACGGCTCCCGACGACGAGGCCAAAGTGCTGTGTCGCGCCTGCCCGCGGCGGTGGCTGTGTGCCCGCGAGGCCTGCGAGCTGCCGGGTGCGGAAGGGCTGTGGGCGGGAGTCGTGATCCCTGAAACCGGCCGGGCCAGGACGTTCGCGTTGCGCAGGCTGCGATCGTTGGCGGAAAATCACGGATTCCCTGTGCGCGACCACAAGGTGTCCGCCAGGCCGGCCTAAACCGCACGGCAACGGCTGCCGACCGGGTCGCCGACCGCTGAGGCGCGGGCCCGCCCGCCATGCCCAAGGCGCTACGGTAGCTCGCAGAATCCGGAGCGCGACGGGTCAGCTGCGGGGCAACTTCTGGGCGGCGCTACGGTTTGTCGCTGCCCCGACCGCCGATAGAGCGGAACGTAAGGGACGACACGAATCCGCAGGCCGAACGCCATATCCGTCGCAGTTCCGCCCCACGTTCCGGCGAGCGAGCCCGTGGATACTGAAACGGCAACAGTAGCACTAGCGATGTAACCTCGATACCGAACTGTTGCATTGCAGCGGTTAGTGCTATACCGTATCGAAACATAAGCACGGAGGACCGCAACGCTTCTGGAGGAACGAGCGACATGACCGCAACAACTCTCTTCAACATCCCGCTCGGCGCGTGCACGCGGGACCCTGACCGCTGGACGTCAGCCCCCGACGCCGAAGCCATCGCCCTGTGCCGAGCCTGCCCACGCCGGTGGCTGTGTGCGCGCGAGGCCGTCGAGTCTCCGGGCGCGGAAGGCCTGTGGGCCGGCGTCGTCATTCCGGAATCGGGCCGGCCCCGGGCCTTCGCCTTGCGGCAGCTGCGATCCCTGGCCGAGCGCAACGGATACCCGCTGCGCGAAACCGCAAAGTCGGCTTAACCCGTGCGCAGCGGCCGCCGAATTTCGAGGGGTCGGCGGCGGGAAGCGCAACAGCGCGAGAAATCTAGGAGATTTCTCGCGCTGTTTGGGTTTGTAAGAAACGTCGGTCAAGCCGGTTCGAATCGGAAGACGGCGAGCTGGCCTGCCAATGCCTCGAATTCGTCGGCCGAGCCCTCGCGCACCATTCCCGAGCGCTTTGCGAACGCCACCCCGACCGGCACCTCGGCGGGGAATGCCCGCAGCACCGGGCGCGCTTCGTCGGCGTTCAGTTCGACGATCCTGACTTGCCGCGATCGCCGGCCCCGGGCCAGTGTGCCGGTGCCCGCGGCGCGGGCGTTGGCCGCCCAGTCGGAGCCCGGATAACCAGCCACCACGTAGAGGCCGCCCTCGAACTCGAACGGCGTCATCGGGGTGCTGCGCGGTTGGCCCGACTTACGGCCGGGCACGGTCAGCACCATTGCGGGGCCGGTCGGTATGCCGAGTCGTTGCACCGCCATCATCATCTTGTTCATCGGTTTGAGGTAGCGCGGCGGACGCGGTTGTGACATCTGAGTGCTCCTATCTCTTTGCGGATCTATTTCGCGAACAGGCCGCGGTGCGCCGACACCCACTGCGCGAACGTGGTCGCCGTCCGGCCCAGGATCTTCTCGACGTCGTGGGTGACAAGGGCGGGCTTGTCGAGCGTTTCGGCGAGCATGGACGTGTAGGCGTCGGCGAACTCGGCGCCGAAACCCAGGCCGATGAACCGTTGCCGCACCACGTCGGCCGGAACTTCCTGATATCGCAGTGGGCGGCCCAGGACGGCGCCGATGACGTTCACCAGCTCCACGTTGGTGAACGCCTGCGGACCGGTCAGCGGAATGCGCTGCCCGACAAGCTCATCGGTGAGCAGCGCGCGCGCGGCGACGGCCGCGATGTCAGCCTCGACGATCGGCGCGGTCGAGGCCGCGGCGTACGGTCCGGCAACCACATCGCCGGCGCGGATCTGCGCCGACCACATGCCGGCGAAGTTCGTCGCAAAGACCGTGGGGCGCAGGCTCACCCACGCCAGGCCGGAATCGACCGCGAGCTGCTCGACCTCCTTGTTGCGGTCACCGCGGAAGCGCGACGGTTGCCGGGAGAAATCGTCGTCGGCATTGATGGCCGACAGTGCCACCAGCTTGGTGACCCCGGCGGCCACGCACTGGGCCACCACATCGGGCAACTCCGCCCCAAGCGCACGGGAATTGAGGAATACCGCCGACGCTCCCGCTATCGCGTCGGCCGCCGAGGCGACCGCGTCGACGGATGACGGAAACCCTGCCGCGTCGGGCGTGCGGGTGACCGCCCGCACTCGGGCGCCCGCCGCGGCGAGTTCGGCAACGAGGGGCCGCCCGAGGTTGCCGGTGGCTCCGGTTACGACGATCGTCATGATGTGGTTCCTTCCGGTGTGATGCGACTGCTTTTCACCAAGGACGGGGCGGAAGATGGGAAAGTTACAGCCGGAATCTGTAACTTTTTGCCGCATCAGATCGTCGAAGATTCATGGACCAGTCATACGACCAGATCACCGAGGCGTGGCGCCAGCACCGCCCGTATCTGATCAATCTCGGCTACCAGATACTCGGAGACGTCGGTGACGCCGAAGACGTTGCGCAGGAGGCCTTTCTGCGGCTGTCCCGCGAAGACGTCGACCAGCTCGACGATGTCCGCGGCTGGCTGACGGTGGTCACGAGCCGGCTCTGCCTGGATCAGGTGCGCTCGGCGCGGTCGCGCTACGAGCGCTTGAGCCGCCCGGCCCGCGAGGGTGCCGACGCCGAACCGGCCGAACCGCGGTCCGTCGATCCGGCCGACCGCGTCACTCTCGACGACGAGGTTCGCAGCGCCTTGATGGAAGTCTTACGCAGGCTCAGCCCGGGGGAGCGCGTCGCGTTCGTGCTGCACGACGTGTTCGGCGTCCCCTTCGACACGATCGCCGAAACGGTGGGCCGCCCGGCCGGCACCTGCCGCCAGCTGGCGCGACGGGCACGAGCCAAATTCAGTACGGCACAACCGAAGTTGAGCGAGGTGGCCTCGGCGGAGCACCAGCTCGTCACCGAAAAGTTCATCACCGCGTGCGCCAACGGCGACATCGCCGCGCTGACCGCCGTACTGGACCCCACGGTCTGGGGCGTGGGTACCGTTCTCGCCGACCCGGCGCCGCCCCCGCAGGTCAATCACGGGCCGCGCGCCGTGGCCACCAACCTGATGCGCTACCTCGGGCCGGAAGTCACGGTGGTGAGTGGTCCGGCCGGACAGCCGGTACTGCTGGCCTTCGCCGAACGCCGGCTGTTCGCCGCCATCGTGCTGACCATCCGCGGGCGGCTCGTCACCAAGATCGAGGCGATCGCCGATCCGTCGGCCCGCGCCGGGGTTGCTCAACAGCCGTAGCGCTGGTCAGCTCTCGTCCGCGTCCCGGCGGCGATCGCGTGGCCGCTCCGGCCGCGCCGCGAAATACCCTGCGACCGTTGCCGCTATCTGTAGAAATTTGCGGCGCGTCGCCGTCGCCATTTGATGGCTCACATCGATGACGCCGCCGGGCCGTAGATGCGGATCGAAGGGCACCTCGACCACCGGCTGTCCGTGCTCGATGAATTCGCGGGCCAGCAATTCCCGGGTGCGCTTGTCGGCGTGGCCGTCGGAATCGTTGAGCACCACCAGCGTGCGGTGCAAGAGACCGGCCAGGCCCTGATCCGACAGCCACTCCAGCGTCCGCGCGGCGGCGGAGGCGCCGTCCGCCCATGGCGAGGAGACCACGATCAGGGCGTCCAGATCGCGCAGCACCTCCTGAGTGACAGGCGAATCCATGGTCGAGCCGCAGTCGATGACCGAGATCGTGAAGTGGCGGTCCAGCCGCGACGCGGCTTCACGGTAGATCGCCGGATCGAGAACCCGGCGCGGGCCCGAGGCCGGCTCCCCACCGAGCACGTGCAGCCCGGCGGAGTTGCGCCCGACCCGCTCGATGACGTCGGTGAAGGATCGCAGGTTCTTGTTCGACGTCAGCTCCCAGAACGAGGCCGTCGAACGCGGATCGACCCGGCTGCTCAACCGGCCGAATGCGGTGTCGGCGTCGATGGCCACGACGTGGTCCTGGGGACGGAGCTCGGCGAACAGCGATCCGACGCTCGCGGCGACCGACGTCTTTCCGACACCGCCCTTGCCCAGCACGCCCACCTTGTAATTGCCGTGCAGGCCGGCCCGGATGGTTGCCTCGAACTGAGCCTCTTGGCGCTGCGTGGCCGACGGACCCAGCTTGATGAGGTCGAAGGTGATCAGCCGCAGGACGCGTCGCCAACCGCGGTCGGGCAGTTCCGTTGCGGGCGTCCGCGGCGGTATCGGAGCGGGTGGCGCGGCGGGCGGCGCCGGCTGCTGGGGTGGCGAGGTGGATCGCGCGGGCGCGGCGGGAGCGACTTGTCCGCGCGGCGGGGCAGCGACGGGCGTGCGTGGCGGCGACGCGGGCGGTGGCTGCGGGCGCGGGGGGGGGGCCGGCGGGCGGGCGGGGCGGATCGTTGCGGGGA
>NZ_MBEU01000064.1 GCF_001954275.1 Mycobacterium sp. IS-836
GTCAGTGAGTCCGGGATCACTACCAGCCGCCCACCATGAAGCAACGGGCCCCAGATCTCCCACACCGAGATGTCGAAGGCAAGCGAATGACACTGCGCCCACACCTGTTTCGACTCGGCCAGCAGATCAGCATCCAACGACGCCAGCAGTTGGGTGATGTTGCGGTGAGTGACGGCCACCCCCTTGGGCGCCCCAGTGGTGCCCGAGGTGTAAATCAGATGGGCGATATCCTCGGGGCCCGGCGCTGGTAAAGGGGTGCTCGACTGGCTCTGCACCCCGGGGTCGGTGATGTCGATGACCGCCACGCCCAACCCGTCGAGGCGCCCAGCCAGATCCGCGGTGCTCAACACCGCCACCGACGCGGCATCGGTGAGCATGAACTCGATGCGCTCCCGCGGATGTTCAGGGTCGATGGGCAGATACGCAGCCCCGGCTTTCAACACAGCGGTGATCGCGGCGATAGCTTGTGGAGAGCGCTCCATCAACACCCCTACCACACACCCAGCACCCACGCCCCGGCCAACCAACAAATGCGCCAACCGATTAGCCGCCTCATCGAGTTCGCGGTAAGTCCACGAAACATCGCGACACACCAGGGCCACCGCATCCGGGGTGCGGGCCACCTGCTGGGCAAACAACTCCGGAACCGACACCGGCCTGCTCACCGGCCGGGTCAACACCGCCCGGTGACCGATCTGATCCAAGCGGGCATGTTCGGACTGGTCGAGCAGATCCAGCGAGGACAACGTCCGCCCCGCATCGGCCGTCATAGCTATCAACACCCGCTCGAAGCGGTTGATCAGCGCCTGGATGCTGGCGGTGTCGAACACGTCAGTGCGAAATTCCACCGCCCCGCCGATTCCGGCGGGCTCACCGGCCTCGGTGAAACGCTCCCCCAACGAAAACGCCAGATCCATACGCGCGCTGTGGGTGTCCAACGGGATCGGGCTGACTTCAAGGCCCTCCAGCACCAAACCCGCGGCCGGGTCGTTGGACCCGGCGAAGTTCTGCCAGGCCAACGACACCTGAATCAGTGGGTGATGGCGCAACGACCGAGCCGGATTGAGCCGCTCCACCAACACCTCAAACGGCACGTGCTGGTGTTCGAACGCCTC
>NZ_MBEU01000065.1 GCF_001954275.1 Mycobacterium sp. IS-836
CCCCTCCTCCGCGGGCCCGCTGCGCGCCCCCCCCCCCCCGCACGCCCCCCGCGGGGGCGGGGTCACCCCCCCGCCGCCCGGCGCCCACCACCCCCCCCCGCGGCGCGATCCGGCTAGCGACTCAGACGGAGATGGTGGTTTGGTCGTCGACGATGTTCATCCCGTCGATCAACGTTGCCTTGTCGGTGGCGAGTGCGTCGGCGTTGAGCTGCAGCACGAAGAGGGCGCCCTGGCCGGGAATCACCACGGTCTTCTGTCCGACAAAACGGGTCTTGCCGTCCTTGACGTAGGTGCCGCTGATCTGCCACGCCTGAAAGCCGCTGAGGGTGGAAGCGGACCCGTCGCCGGAGACCTGGGCACCCGGCAGATTCTGCACCTCGCCCGGCGCGTACTGGATGATCTTCGCGGGGTCGGCGTTACCGTCCAGCTTGGCGACGAGCGCCGAGATCGTCGGCGGGTCGGAAGGATCCGACGGCTGAGAGAAGGCGATGGTGCCGTAGGAGGCGCTGCTTTCGTTGGCTACCTGCCAGCCCGGGGGCATCGGCAGACTGATCGTGGGGGAGCCCGGATCGCCCCGGCGAACGGGGCTCTGCGTGATGTGGTTCTCGTTGAAGTAGTCGGCGATGGACTTGTGGGCCTGCCCGGAAGACGTCGCGCTGGTTGTCGTCGTGCTCGTCGACGTCGACGTGCTCGTCGATGTTGATGTCGACGTGGATGTCGATGTCTTGTTATTGGATCCGCAACCCACCAGCGCCACAATCAGCGCTACGGTAATGGTTGCTGCGGTCAAGTGTTTCATCAATCAACTCTCCCGAAAATTGGGGCCGGCACCAGCGCCAGCCGCGCGGATTGAGACTAGCCGAAGTCGCGCCAAAACGTTGCTAGACCATCTCGTTTGCGGTCAGCCACCGCATCACCGGCCAGCCGACGAAGACCGGCACCCAGCAGGTGAGCACCCGATACAGCAGAACCGACGGCACGCCGACGGCCGCGGGCACGCCGAAGGCGGCCAGACCACCGATCAATGCCGCTTCCACGGCGCCGACGCCGCCGGGTGTCGGCGCGGCCGAGGCGAGCGTTCCCCCGACCATCGTCACCACGGTGCAGGTGACGAACGTCGCGCCGCCGCCGAAAGCCTCGACACTTGCCCACAGCGCCAGCGCCGCACCGAGAGTCGTTCCGGCGCAACCGAGTACGATCAGCGCAAGTCGTTTCGGTTGGCGGGCAACGTCGACCAGGTCGCCGACTACCTCCTTCAGCTTGGGACGCAAGTCCGTCGCCAGCCAGCGCCGTAACCTGGGTACGAAGAGAAATGTGCCGAGAAGGCCTAGCGCCACACCCGCGATCAGGTACAGCACCGTCGCATCCGGAACGAAATGCTTGAGGTCCATCGACGCGCCCGCGGCGGTGCTGAACAAGACCAGCAAGACCAGGTGCATGATCACCTGCACGGATTGCTGCAGTGCCACGGCGGTGGTGGCCCGCACTGCGGGCAGCCCGCCCCCCTTCTGCAAGTACCGTGTGCTAAGGGCCAGCCCGCCGACGCCGGCGGGGGTGGTGGTCGCGGCAAAAGTGTTGGCCACCTGCGCGATCGACAGCTTCCAGAAGTTCACCGATTCGTCGGCGCTTGCCCACAGTGCGGCCGCCGCTCCCACGTAGGTCAGCGCCGACACCATCAAGCCCAGCACCGCCCACCACCAGTTCGCGTTCCGAAGTTCGTGGAAGAACGTCGGCACGGTGCTGATGAAGGGATACGCGACGTAGACGAGCGCGCCCAGCAGCACCAGTTGAATGAACTGGCTGCGGCTGAACCGGGTGATGGTCGCCGCTTGGATCTGATCGGCACCGGTTTGCCGCTGGACCTCCGCCTTGGCGGCGGAGATGACCGCGCCGGCGTCGGCGATCGACTGTCGAACACGTTTCGGCACAGCGGCTTTGGTGAGCCGGCGGGAGGCGGTCAAGACGGCGTCTTTGCCGAACACGTCGATCGCGGCGGCCACCGCGGACTTCGGGTCGTACAGCGCCGACGTCGTCACCAGAAGTTGCGCGACGTCGGACTGCAATTGGGCCTCGGTGGCGCCGTATTCGGCGCTGCCGAATCCCCCGAAGAACACGGTGCCGTCGCGCACCGTGATCTCGTCGCCGCGCAAATTGCCGTGCGAAATCTGCTGTCCCTGCAGGGTTTTCAGCGACTCCCACACCGCGGCGACCGGTGTCGCGGAGGCGCATTCGACGAGGGGAAGCCCTTGCACCGGCCGGTGCGCGTACATGATCCAGCCGCGGTCGAGTTCGGCGACCGCAATCGGCGCCGTGTTGGCAACTCCCACTTCACCGATGGCGATGGCCATCAATGCGCGGTGCTCGACGATGCGGCGCATCGAGGTCTGAAAGGGTGCGGTCTCGGAGCCGCGCAGCCTTAGCTTCCACCACAATTGGCGCAATGCACCACCGCTGCGCTGATGCGGGCCGTACAACTCGACAACGGCGGTGTCGGAATCGGAATCCTGACATGTTGCGCTAAGAACGAGCGGCCCTTGTCCGGCCGGCTGGATCACGTTCAATCGGGTGACCACGCAACCGCGTTTGGCCAGCGCACGCGCGGTACCGTCCAGCGGCACCTCCAGAGCGGGCGTGCCGACGACCAGAACCACCAGCGCGCCGACGAACCATCCCACCGCCAGTCCCAGCAGGGAGCGGGCGGGGACTATCGCACTGATGAACAGGTGGATCGGCACGAATGCCAGCAGCAGCGCCCACCACCAACGTCGCCAGCGCGCGGGAAGCCAGGGACCCGACACGGTCAGCACCGCCGCGAGCAGGCCGA
The DNA here is from genome assembly GCF_001954275.1 of Mycobacterium sp. IS-836. Classification (GTDB taxonomy): domain Bacteria; phylum Actinomycetota; class Actinomycetes; order Mycobacteriales; family Mycobacteriaceae; genus Mycobacterium. The sequence continues at coordinate 2,825 of NZ_MBEU01000065.1, forward strand.
TCCACCGTGGGTCGTCCAGGATCTGGGCCAACACGGTTTGGGGTCGATCGGTCAGGTCGAAGTGCCATCGGGGCGCCGCGATGCCGTTGCCGCCGATCGACAGCGGAAGAACGGCCAACAGCCCCGCGGCCGCATAGGCGCCGAGCAGTTTCCATTGCCGTGCGGCAATCAACCCGATCAGGATCGCGAACGGCAGCACCAGTATCGCGATGCCGTACGCCAGGTAGACCAGATCGGATTGGGTGGGTGTCAGCACGCCGACGATCTCGGAGATCGACTTCTCCAGCGCCACCCACTGCGGGCGGGTGATCAACGAACCGGCGATGACGATCCCGAAGAACACGACGGTGGCGCCCAGCCGCAGGATGTCGTTGGTCCGTCGGGTCAGTGGTTGCAGCAAGTCGCCCGAGACGCTGATATCACGTCCGTCAACCCGCATGTCCCACAACTTAACCGGATACCTCCGGGTCAGCGGGGGAGAACCTGACGTACAGCTCGCTCACACGCAGCGCGCGTAGGGTCGCTATGTAGGCGTGCTAGCAAATTGGAGGACGTGAGCGTGACGAGAACCGACAACGACACCTGGGACATCACCGAGAGCGTGGGCGCGACGGCGCTGGGCGTCGCGGCGGCCCGCGCGGCCGAAACCGAGAGTGAGAACCCGCTGATCAGCGACCCGTTTGCGCGGGTGTTCCTCGACGCCGCCGGGGACGGCATGTGGAACTGGTTCGCCGCACCGGACCTGCCCGCCGAGATCGCCGAGGCCGAACCCGACCTCGAGCCGCGCATGCAGGGGATGGTCGGCTACATGGCCGCGCGGACTTTGTTTTTCGACCAGTTCTTTCTCGACGCGGCCCGGGCGGGCGTGCGTCAGGTGGTGATCCTGGCGGCGGGTTTGGACTCGCGGGCGTGGCGGCTGCCCTGGCCCGACGGTGTCACGGTCTACGAGCTCGACCAGCCCCGGGTGCTGGAATTCAAGTCGTCGACGTTGCACGACAGCGGTGCCCAGCCGAAGTGCAACGTGGTGCACGTGCCGGTGGACCTGCGTCACGATTGGCCGGCGGCGTTGCAGCAGGCCGGTTTCGACGCTTCCGCGCCCAGCGCCTGGTCGGCCGAGGGCCTGTTGCCGTTCTTGCCGGCCGCGGCGCAGGAGCTGCTCTTCGAGCGCGTTCAGGCGCTCGGTGCCGCCGGCAGCCGGATCGCGGTGGAGGCACCCGGCCCCGACTTCCTCGACGCGGACGCCATCGCAAAGCGGCGCGAGACGATGCAACGCGTGCGGGAGCTGATGGCCAAACTCGAGCCCGAGCGGGAGATCCCCGAGGTCCAAGACCTGTGGTACCTGGAGGAACGCGAGGACGTCGACGCCTGGTTGCGCCGCCACGGCTGGGACGTGACGGTGACTCCGGCCGAGGAGCTGTTGGCGCGCTATGACCGGACGCCGCCGCGGCACATCGAAGGCGCCGCCCCGCGGACCCTGTTCGTGGCGGCCGAGCGCGCGAAAGGGAACTGAGCGTGGCCAGAACCGACAACGACACCTGGGAGATCACCGAGAGCGTGGGCACGACCGCGCTGGGGGTGGCGTCCGCGCGCGCGGCGGAAACCGAGAGCGACAACCCGATGATCCGCGACCCGTTCGCGCGAGTGTTCCTCGACGCGGCCGGCGACGGACTGTGGAATTGGTACTCCGCGTCGCAGCTGCCCTCCAAGCTCCTCGATGCCGAACCTGAGGTGCGGCTGCAGATGCAGGCGATGGTCGGCTACATGGCATGCCGCACAGCCTTTTTCGACGAGTTCTTCGTCGACGCGACGGGCGCGGGCATCCGCCAGGCGGTCATCCTTGCGGCGGGTCTGGACTCCCGGGCCTGGCGGCTACCGTGGCCGGACGGCGTCACGGTCTACGAGCTCGACCAGCCCCGGGTGCTGGAGTTCAAATCGGTGACCTTGGCCGAGCACGGGGCACAGCCCGCCTGCAACCGCGTCGCCGTCCCGGTGGACCTGCGTCAGGACTGGCCGGCGGCGTTGCGCCAGGCGGGTTTTGACGCCTCGGCGCCCAGCGCCTGGTCGGCCGAGGGGTTGATGCCCTATCTACCCGCCGCGGCCCAGGACATGCTCTTCGACCGCGTTGACGCGCTGGCCGTCGGTGGCAGCCGCGTCGCGGTGGAGGCGCTGGGCCCCCGGTTTCACGATCCGGAGCTCCGCGCGAAGCGTCGGGCGCGGATGGAGCGAATCCGTGCCGTGATGACCGAAGTAGACCCGCAGCGCGAGATTCCCAACAACGAGGAGTTGTTCTACTTCGAGGAGCGCGAAGACGTCGGCGACTGGTTCCGGCGCCACGACTGGGACGTGACGGTCACGCCGTCCGACGAGCTGATGGCGGGCTATGGGCGCAGCGCCCCCGAAGAGGTCGCGGACACCATGCCGGGAAACCTGTTCGTGGCCGCGCAACGGATGTAGGAGCTGGCGGCCGGTAGCCGAACGTGCGGCTGGACGCACGTTCGGTCTCGACTGTGCGGCTAGCCGCACGTTCGGTGCGCCATCGCGGAGGGATCGCGGCGGAATTACGTCCGGAGCGGATCCCTGCCCATCCGTAAGCGGAGTTTTGTCCGGGCGAGGGCGTAAATCGCCACGAGGTCAAGGCCGATTGCCGCGAGATTGAACCAGTGATAGGTCGCGACCCATACGGCGGAGATTATCAGCGATGCACACGCCGCTACGAGGGCAACGATCGGAGCGCCGGGCACACGGAAGACCAGCATCGCGGCGGTGCCCGCGACAATGATCCCGAGAGCGACGAAGAGCCAGCCCTGCCAATAGTCGATGGTGTACAGGCCCTCCAACAAACTGTTCAAGCCGGAAATGCCCAGCAGGATCCCGGCCATGAATGGCAGGCGCGATACGTCCGTCCGCCGTATCCGCTTGCCACCGCCTGGTTGATCCGCAGTCATCGCTGAGGCACTACCCTCGCGGCGCCACGCTAAACGACGGACGACACGCTAGTGGTCTGACCACTTGACGTCAGACCTCCGCCCAGCCAGACTGACCGGCATGGCGCTGCAGCCGGTAATCCGCCGATCGGTGCCTGAAGAGGTTTTCGAGCAAATCGCGACCGATGTGCTCAGCGGCGAGATGCAGCCCGGTGAGGCCTTGCCCAGCGAGCGGCGGTTGGCAGAGGTCTTCGGCGTGTCCCGGCCCGCGGTCCGCGAGGCCCTCAAGCGGCTTTCGGCGGCGAGACTGGTCGAGGTACGCCAGGGCGGCGTAACCACCGTGCGTGACTTCCGGAGGCATGCTGGCCTTGACCTGTTGCCCCAGTTGGTGTTTCGCGAGGGCCAGCTCGACCTAGCCGTTTTCCGGAGCATCCTCGATGCCCGGCTGCGCATCGGTCCAAAGGTCGCGGAGCTGGCAGCCGAGCGCCGCGGACCGGAGTTGGCCGAATCGCTCGAAGAAGCGCTGCGCGCCTTCGAGACCGAGAAAGATCCCGTTGCGTGGCAAGGCCTGCCGTTCACCTTCTGGGACCATGTCGTGGACGGCGCGGGTTCGATCGTATTCCGGTTGATGTACAACGCATTTCGCGCCGCGTACGAACCCGCATTAGCCGCCCTCCCTGCGTCCGCCGACGGCAAATGGCCCGAGGAGTATCGGAAATTGGCCGATACGATCTGCGCCGGCAATGCCGCGGGCGCCAAGAAAGCCGCCCGCGACTTACTCGAACGAGCGAACGCCAGGGTGCTAGCCGAACTCGACCGCCGGGGGAAACGGCGATGAGCACCGCCACCGTCATCACCACGTATCTCCGTAGCCAGCTCCAGCCCGGGGTCGACGCGGTCGGCGGGTTCTATCGGACCTGCGTGCTCACCGGTAAGGCGCTGTTTCGGCGCCCGTTCCAGTGGCGGGAGACCATCGAGCAGGGCTGGTTCATCACGAGTGTCTCGTTACTGCCGACCCTCGCCGTCTCGATTCCGCTGACCGTCCTCATCATCTTCACGCTCAACATCTTGTTGGCCGAGTTCGGCGCCGCCGACATCTCAGGCGCGGGCGCGGCGCTCGGCGCGGTCACACAGCTGGGCCCGCTGACCACCGTGCTGGTGATCGCCGGCGCCGGCGCCACAGCCATTTGCGCCGACCTGGGCGCCCGCACCATCCGCGAGGAGATCGACGCGATGGAGGTGCTCGGCATCGACCCCATCCATCGGCTGGTGGTGCCCCGCGTCGTCGCCGCAACCATCGTTGCCACACTGCTGAACGGCGCGGTGATCACGATCGGCCTCGTCGGCGGTTTCGTCTTCGGTGTTTTCATCCAACACATTTCGGCCGGCGCCTACGTCGGCACCCTCACTCTCGTCACCGGCTTACCCGAGGTGGTCATCTCGGTGGTCAAGTCCGCCACGTTCGGAGCGATCGCCGGCCTGGTCGGGTGTTATCGCGGCCTCACCACCAAGGGCGGTCCCAAAGGCGTCGGCACCGCCGTCAACGAAACGCTGGTGTTGTGCGTGATCGCGCTGTTCGCGGTCAACGTGGTGCTGACCACCATCGGCGTGCGGTTCGGAACGGGGCGCTGACGTGTCGACGCGAGTCATACTCCGCGCGCGCTACCCGCGGACGGCCGCCAACCTCAACCGCTACGGCGGGGGCGCGGCCCGACGGCTGGAACGGATCGGGACTTTCGCGAGGTTCACCCGGATTAGCGTCATGCAGATCGGCTGGGCGCTGCACCGCTACCGCCGGGAGACGCTGCGCCTGATCGCGGAGATCGGCATGGGCACCGGCGCGATGGCCGTGATCGGCGGCACGGTCGCGATCATCGGCTTCGTGACACTGTCCGGCAGCTCGCTGATCGCCATCCAGGGCTTCGCGTCGCTGGGCAACATCGGCGTCGAGGCGTTCACCGGATTCTTTGCGGCACTGGCCAATACACGGGTCGCCGCCCCCATCGTCTCGGGTGTCGCGCTGGCCGCGACGGTCGGCGCCGGCGCCACCGCCCAGTTGGGTGCCATGCGGATCAGCGAGGAGATCGACGCGCTGGAAGTCATGGGCATCAAGTCGATTTCGTTTCTGGTCTCCACTCGGATTCTGGGCGGGCTGGTGGTGATCGTGCCGCTGTACGCGCTGGCCCTCGACATGGCCTTCACGTCGGGGCAGGTCGTCACGACGATCCTCTATGGACAGTCGAACGGCACGTATGAGCACTACTTCCGCACGTTCCTGCGCCCCGAGGACGTGGGCTGGTCGGTGGTGCAGGTCGTCATCATCGCGGTGGTCGTGATGATCACCCATTGCTACTACGGCTACACCGCCAGCGGTGGACCGGTCGGCGTCGGCCAGGCCGTCGGGCGATCGATGCGGTTTTCTCTGGTCTCGGTGGTGGTGGTTGTCCTGCTGGCCGAGTTGGCGCTCTACGGCGTCGACCCGAACTTCAATCTCACGGTGTGACACCCATGACGACGCAGCTGACGCGCAAGAGTCGACGGGTCCTCCTGTATGTGGAGGGTGTGGTCTTGTTGGTAGTCGCCGCGTTGGTTCTGGTGTTGGTGTACATGCAGTTTCGCGGGGACTTCACCCCGAAGACCGAGCTGACCATGGTGGCTTCGCGGGCGGGGCTGGTGATGGAACCGGGAGCGAAAGTCACGTTCAACGGGGTCGCGATCGGCCGGGTGGCCAGCATTACGGAGATCGAGCGTGATCGCGGCCCCGCGGCAAAGCTGGGGTTGGAGGTGAACCCGGAGTTCGTCAAGCTGATTCCGGCCAACGTGGTGGCGACCATCGAGGCGGCCACCCTGTTCGGCAACAAGTATGTGGCGTTGTCCTCACCGGAAAATCCGCTACCCCAACGGATCTCGCCGCACGATGTCATCGACGTACGGTCGGTGACCACCGAGTTCAACACCCTGTTCGAGTCGATCACCTCGATCGCCGAGAAGGTGGATCCGATCGAACTCAACGCGACGCTCTCGGCGCTGGCGCAGGCGCTGGACGGGCTGGGCGGGGGCTTCGGAGAGTCGCTGGTCAACGGCAATCAGATTCTGCAGCACTTGAATCCGCGGGTCGAGCGGCTCGGCTACGACGTGCGGCGGTTGGCGGATCTCGGCGAGGTTTACACGCGTGCTTCGCCGGATCTGTGGGGCTTTCTGCAGAACGCGTTGACCACCGCCCGCACACTGACCAGGCAGCAGGGGGAACTGGATGCCGCGTTGTTGGCGGCGGCGGCCGCGGGCAAGACCGGTGAGGACATCTTCGCCAGGGGCGGGCCGTATCTGGTGCGGGGCGCGGCCGACCTCGTCCCCACCGCCGAGCTGCTCGACACCTACAGCCCCGAGCTGTTCTGCACAACCCGTAACTTTCACGACGCCGCGCCGCTGATCCTGAACGCTGCCGGCGGCAACGGCTATTCGCTGGCGGCATACGGAACGCTGCTGCCCGCGCCCAATCCCTATGTCTATCCGGACAATCTGCCCCGGGTGAACGCCCACGGCGGGCCCGGGGGGCGGCCGGGCTGCTGGCAGACGATCACCCGGGATTTGTGGCCGGCGCCCTATCTGGTGATGGACACCGGCGCCAACCTCGCGCCGTACAACCACCTCGAGCTGGGCCAGCCATTGTTCGGTGAATACGTCTGGGGACGTCAATACGGGGAGAACACGATCAACCCATGAAAACCACTGGCACGGCACTCAAACTCGGCATCGTGTGGTTGGTTTTGCTCGTGTTCACCGTCGTGATCATCGTCGTGTTCGGCCAAGTGCGCTTCGATCGCACCACCGGCTATTCCGCGGTGTTCTCCAACGCGAGCGGGCTGCGTGCCGGGCAGTTCGTCCGCGCGGCGGGCGTGGAGGTCGGCAAGGTTTCCAAGGTGACACTGATCGACGGGGACAGACGGGTTTTGGTGGCGTTCACGGTCGATGACTCGTTGTCGTTGGACAAGGCGACGACCGCGTCGATTCGCTACCTCAACCTGATCGGCGACCGCTACTTGGAGCTCAAGCGCGGGGACAGCGGCCAGCCGCTGTCCCCGGGCGGCACCATCCCGCTCGAGCACACGCAGCCGGCCTTGGATCTGGACGCTTTGATCGGTGGATTTCGTCCGCTCTTCAAGGCGCTGGACCCGGACAAGGTCAACAGGCTAGCCCAGGCGATCATCACCGTGTTCCAAGGACAGGGCGCCACCATCAACGACATCCTCGACCAAACCGCCTCGCTCACCGCAACGTTGGCCGACAAGGATCAGGCGATTGGTGAGATAGTCAACAACTTGAACACCGTGCTGGCGACGGCCGTCAAGCATGAAAAGGAGTTCGACACGACGGTCGACAAGTTGGAGGTGTTGATCACCGGGCTGAAGAACAGGGCCGATCCGCTGGCGGCGGCGGTCGCCCATATCAGTGGCGCCGCGGGAACCCTGGCCGACCTGCTGGGGGAGGACCGGCCCTTGCTGCACAGCACATTCGGACGCCTGGAGGGCATCCAGCAGTCGCTGATACACGATCTGCCGACTCTGGACGACGTGTTGCGCAAGCTGCCCGGCGCGTACCGGATCATCGGCCGCGCCGGCGGCACCTATGGCGACTTCTTCAACTTCTACCTGTGCGACATCTCGTTGAAAGTCAATGGATTGCAGCCCGGCGGTCCGGTACGCACCATCAAGCTCTTTGGGCAGCCCACCGGGAGGTGTACGCCGCAATGAGGACGCTGACGGAATCCAACCGCGGCCGCGTGGGCCTGATGGGCGTGGTGGTCACGCTGCTCATCATCGGTGTGGGACAGACCTTTACAAGTGTGCCGATGTTGTTCGCCACGCCCACCTACTACGCGGAATTCACCGACACCGGCGGCATCAATACGGGCGACAAGGTGGAAATCTCCGGGGTGGACGTCGGTCTGGTGCGCTCGCTGGCGATCCGCGGCAACCGGGTAGCGGTCGGATTCACGCTGGATGGCAGGACGGTCGGGACGCAAAGCCGGGTAGCGATTCGCACCGAGACCATTCTCGGCCGCAAGAATATGGAGATCGAACCGCGTGGTTCAGAGCCGTTGCGGCCCAACGGTTTCCTTCCGTTGGCGCAAACAACCACGCCATACCAGGTCTACGACGCATTCGTCGATGCCACCAAGGCGGCGAAGGGCTGGGACATCGAGGCCACTAAACGTTCGCTGAAGGTGTTGTCCGAGACCTTCGATCAGACCGCTCCGCATCTCAGTGCAGCCCTCGACGGGGTCAGGGCATTCTCGGACACCATCGGCAAGCGCGGCGAGCAGCTCAAGCAACTGCTGGCCAACACCAACAAGATCGCGCGGGTGCTGGGTGACCGCAGCGGCCAGTTCAACGGGCTGCTGGTCAATGCCAACACGCTGCTTGCCTCGTTCAAGCAGCGCAGCCAGGCGCTGAGCATTCTGCTGAGCAATGTCTCTGACGTGTCAGCCCAGGTGTCCGGACTTTTCAAGGAAAACCCCAACCTCAACCATGTGCTGCAGCAGTTGGGCACGGTCAGCGACGAACTGGTCAAGCGCAAGAACGACCTGGCCGACGTGCTGATACTGCTCAGCAGATACACCGCGTCCCTGACCGAGGCCGTCGCGTCCGGGCCGTACTTCAAGGCGATGGTCGCGAATCTGCTTCCCTACCAAGTCCTTCAGCCGTGGGTCGACGCGGCGTTCAAGAAGCGGGGCATCGACCCGGAGAACTTCTGGCGCAGTGCCGGGCTGCCCGAGTTCCGGTGGCCCGACCCGAACGGTACCCGGTTCCCCAACGGCGCACCTCCGCCGGCTCCGACGGTGCTGGAAGGCACACCGCAGCATCCGGGGCCGGCCGTCCCGCCCGGATCGCCGTGCTCCTACACGCCGGGGCCGGGCGCCTCGCCGCGGCCCGACAATCCGCTGCCCTGCGCGGGCGCCGCCATCGGCCCGTTCGGCGGACCCGCATTCCCGGCGCCGCTAGACGTCCAGACGTCGGCGCCCAAACCCGATGGGCTGCAACCAGAACCGGGCATTCCGATCGCGGGCCGCCCGGGCGAGACGCCGCCGGATGTTCCGGGCGCACCGGTGCCGTTGCCCGCGCAGGTGCCCCCCGGCGCGCGCACCGAACCGCTGGGGCCGGCCGGCCCGACACCGCCACCGTCGACGTTGGCGCCGGGCCTGCCGCCGCGCCCTGCCCCACCACCGGGACCGGGACCGCAGCTGCCGGCGCCGTTCATCACGCCCGGCGGGACGGGAGGCAGCAGCCAATGAGCACCATCTTCGACATCCGCAGCCTTCGACTGCCCAAAGTGTCGCGCAAGGCATTGCTCGCCGCGGCGTTGGTAACGGTGTTGGCCCTCGTCGCAGTCGTCGTCGGGGTGCAGCTCTACCGGAAGCTGACCAACACGAGCGTTGTCGCGTATTTCTCCGAGACCCTCGCGCTCTACCCCGGCGACAAGGTCCAGATCATGGGCGTCCGGGTGGGTTCGATCGACAAGATCGAGCCAGCCGGCGACAAGATGCGAGTCACCTTCCACTACAGCAACAAATACAAGGTGCCGCTCAACGCCACCGCGTCGATACTCAACCCCAGCCTGGTGGCCTCGCGCACCATCCAGCTGTCGCCGGCCTACACCGATGGACCGGTGATGAAGGACGGCGCGGTGATCCCGGTAGAGCGCACCCAGGTGCCCGTCGAGTGGGATCAGCTGCGCGACTCCCTCAACGGGATCCTGCGACAGCTGGGCCCGACGCCGCAGCAGCCGGAGGGCCCGTTCGGCGAGCTCATCGAATCGGCCGCGGACAATCTGGCCGGCAAGGGCAAGCAGGTCCACGACACCCTGAACAGCCTGTCGGAGGCGTTGACCGCGCTGAACGAGGGCCGGGGCGACTTCGTCTCGATCACCCGAAGCCTGGCGCAATTCATCGGCGCGCTGTATCAGAACGACCGACAGTTCGTCGCCCTCAACGACAACCTGGCTCAGTTCACCGACTGGTTCACCAAATCCGATCACGATGTGGCAGACACTGTCGCGCGAGTCGACGAGGTGCTGGCCATCACGCGAAAGTTCGTGAACGACAACAGGTCCGCGCTTAGTCACGATGTCAACAACCTCGCCGACGCGACCACCGCGCTCCTGCAACCCGAGCCGCGGGATGGTCTGGAAACGGCGTTGCACGTGCTGCCCACCTTCGCGGGCAACATCAACAACATCTACTATCCCGCGCACAGCTCGCTGGTGGGTTCGTTCGTATTTCCCAACTTCGCGAACCCGATTCATTTCATCTGCAGTTCCATCCAGGCCGGCAGCCGGCTCGGCTATCAAGACTCGGCCGAGCTGTGCGCGCAGTATCTGGCGCCGGTGCTGGACTCCATCAAGTTCAATTACCTGCCGTTCAGCGCGAACTTTTTCAGCTCGGCGGACACCTTGCCCAAGGAGGTGGCGTACTCCGAGGAGCGGCTGCGCCCGCCCCCGGGCTACAAGGACACCACCGTGCCGGGGATCTTCTCGCCGGACACACCCTTTTCGCACGGCAACCATGAACCGGGCTGGGTGGTCGCACCCGGTATGCAGGGGACCCAGGTTCAGCCGTTTACGGCGAACGTGCTCACCCCGGACTCGCTGGCCGAGCTGATGGGTGGTCCGGACGCCCCGCCCCCGCCGCCGGCGAGCAACCTACCCGGACCGCCGAACGCCTACGACGAGTCCAATCCGCCTGCGCCGCCGTGGTTTTCGCAGCCCGCACAGCCGGGGCCGGGCCGATGAAGCGCCTGATCGTCGGCGCCGGACGCCGCGGACTGTCGGTGGTGATGGCGTTGGCGCTGACTTCGTGCGCCTGGCGTGGCATCGCCAACGTGCCGCTGCCGGTCGGCCGTGGCACCGGCGCGGGCCACATGACGATCTACGTCCAGGTGCCCGACACGCTGGCGCTGAACACCAATAGCCGGGTGCGGGTCGCGGATGTCTGGGTCGGCACGGTGCGTGACATCAGGCTGAAGAACTGGATCGCGACCCTGACGCTGGACATCGATCCGAGCGTGAAGCTTCCGGCAAACGCGACCGCGAAGATCGGCCAGACCAGCCTGCTGGGCACTCAGCACGTCGAGCTGGCCGCGCCGAAAAACCCGTCGCCGCAACCGTTGAAGACCGGCGACACCATCGGCCTGATGAACTCCTCGGCGTACCCGACCGTCGAACGCACGTTGGCCAGCATCGCCGTCATCCTGACCGGAGGCGGCATCACACACCTCGAGGTGATCCAAAACGAGATCCTCAATGCCCTCGACGGCCATGTCGATCAGGTCCGCGAATTCCTCAGGCGACTGGACACATTCACCGCCGAACTGAACCGGCGAACCGGTGACCTAACCCGCGCAATCGATTCGAGCAACCAACTCCTGGCCGCCATCGCCGACCACAACGACACGCTGGATCGAGTGCTCACCGACATCCCACCACTGATCCGGCACTTCGCCGACACACGCGAATTGTTCGCCTACGCCGTCGAATCCCTGGGTAGGTTCAGCGACGTCGCCAACCGGGCGCTGTCGGATTCCCGGGGCAACCTGCGCCAGAACCTGGAGTCCTTGCAGCGGCCGCTCATTCAGCTCGAGCGGGCCTCGCCGCTGACGGTCGATGCGTTGCGGCTGGGCCTCACCGCGCCGTTCAACATCGACGGTGTCCCGAAGCTGATCCGCGGCGACTACATCAACATTTCGGCCGGGATCGACCTGACCCTGTCCGCCCTGGATAACGCGCTGCTGACCGGAACGGGGCTCTCCGGCATGTTCCGAGCGCTCGAGCAGGCGTGGGGCCGCGATCCGGCCACGATGATCCCGGACGTCCGCTATACGCCGAACCCGAATGACGCCCCGGGCGGACCGCTGGTGGAAAGGGGCGAGTGAAAGATGCTGACTCGCCTCATCAAAACCCAACTGGTTTTGTTGGTGGTATTGGCGGTCGCCGCGGTGGTGGTCCTGGGCTGGTACTTCCTGCGGATACCCAGCCTCGTCGGCATCGGGCGATACACGCTCTACGCCGAATTGCCGCAGTCCGGTGGGCTTTATCGAACCGCCAACGTCACGTATCGGGGCATCACCATCGGGACGGTCACCGCCGTCGACCCGACCGCGCGCGGTGCGCGGGCGACGATGAGCATCGACAACGGCTACCAGATCCCGACCGACACGTGGGCCAATGTGCACTCCGTGTCGGCGGTCGGTGAGCAGTACATCGATCTGGTGTCGACCCGCACCGGCGGTCCGTACCTCGAGAACAATCAGACGATCACCAGAAGCACGGTCCCCAGCCAGATCGGCCCCGCGCTCGATGCCGCCAACCGCGGCTTGGCCGTGCTGCCCAAGGACAAGGTGGCGTCGCTCCTCTACGAGGCGTCCCAGGCCCTGGGTGGGCTGGGCCCGTCACTTCGGCGGCTGGTCGACGCCGCCCAGGGCATCAGCCACGACTTCGACGGCAGCATCGGCGACGTCGACGACATCATTGACCATTCGGCGCCCATCATCGACAGCCAGGTCAATTCGGGTGACGACATCGCGCGCTGGGCCGCCAACCTGAACACCCTGACCACGCAAACCGCGCAGCAGGATCAGGCGATTCGTCGCATCCTGGCCAACGCGGCGCCGACCGCCGAGCAGGTCAACGCCACGTTCGGCGACGTGCGGGAATCGCTACCCCAGACCCTGGCCAATCTCGAGGTCGTGATCGACATGCTCAAGCGCTACCACAACGGCGTCGAGCAGGCGTTGGTGTTCTTGCCACAGTCCGCAGCGGCCGCCCAATCCGTTACGTCGGAATTTCCGGGCCAGGCGTCGCTTGGCGTCGGCGCCCTGTCCCTCAACCAGCCACCGCCGTGTCTGACCGGCTTCCTGCCGGCATCGGAATGGCGGGCGCCGGCCGATACCAGCACCGCGCCGCTACCCAGCGGGACCTACTGCAAGATCCCGATGGACGCGCAGAATGTCGTTCGTGGGGCACGCAACTACCCGTGCGCGGACGTGCCGGGCAAGCGGGCCGCGTCCCCGCGGGAGTGCCGCAGCAGCGAGCCGTATGTGCCGCTGGGTACCAATCCGTGGTACGGCGACCCGAATCAAATCCTGACGTGCCCCGCCCCGGCCGCGCGTTGTGACCAGCCGGTGAAGCCCGGTCTGGTGATCCCGGCACCGTCGGTCAACAACGGTCTCAACCCGCTGCCCGCCGATCGGCTGCCCGGCACGCCGCCCCCGGTCAGCGACCCCCTGCAGCGACCCGGATCGGGCACCGTCCGCTGCAACGGGCAGCAGCCCAATCCGTGCGTCTACACCCCGGATTCGCTTTCCGCCGCAATCTATGACGTGCAGAGCGGCAAAGTCGTGGGGCCTGACGGCGTGGTCTATTCCGTTGAGAACTCGACCAACATCGGAGACGAGGGGTGGAAGAAGATGCTGACACCGGCCGGCTGAAGCGGCACGGCTTTTGTCAGCGCGCCTCGGCTTCCGGATCCGCTGTGCTGCCGGTTTTTTCGTGGCGGGCGTGGTGACGCCAGCTCCGGTACCCGCGGCGCGCGGCGAACGCACCGGCGACGGCCGACACGCACCACACCGCTATCGCCGCGTAGGCCAAAGCGGGCGACCGATTGCCGATCGATGCGCCCAGTGCGGTGTAGGCGAAGGCGCGCGGCAACGAACCGATGAACGAACCGACCGCCATCTGCCACAACGGAACTCCGAATGCCCCGAACGCGTAGGAGGCCAGCGCATCCGATATGCCCGGGACAAAGCGCTGACCCACAACCGCCCACAGTCCGCCGTGTTCGATCAGCGCGTCGATGCGGTCGGCGCGTGCCGGGCCCAGCAGTGCCCGAGCGCTGTTGCGGCCGGCCCGACGGCCCAGGCGGCTGGCGACGATCGCGGTACCCACCGCCGCGCCCAGGGTCACGAAGACGCCCACAACGGGGCCGAACAACAGCCCGCTGCCCGCCGCCAGAATCGAGCCCGGCACGAACATCGCGCCCAGCGCGGCCGATACCACGACGTAGGTCAGCGGGGCCGCCGGGCCCGTCGCCGAAACCACGCCCCGCAGATCCTCGATGTCGACAATTCGCCTGACGGCCAAGAGATAGAACAGCGCGGCCAAGAACGCGGCGAACACGGCGAGCCGCACGATGTGGCTGCGTCGGGACGTGGGTCGGGTCTCCGGTGCGGGACCGTCGTCGTCGGGCATCGGGCGTCATTCTTCCGCAATCGTCTTACTATGCGACATGGGAGGCCCAAACCATGACCGAACACCCCGAGTCACCGCAGCGCAAGCGGATCGTGGTCTGCCTCGACGGCACCGCCAACCAAATCGGGGCCGGCAATCTCACCAATGTCGCCAAGCTCTTCGAGCTGCTGGCGAAGGACGATCCAACCAGTCAACTGACCTACTACGACCCCGGCGTGGGTACGCTGACCCCGGCCGCCGCGCACTCGGCGCTGCATCGCACCGCGTCGCTGCTATTCGAGCAGGCATTCGGTGTAGGTTTGAAAGACAATGTGGCACAGGCATATCGGTACTTGATGGAACATTGGCGGCCCGGCGATGCGATCTACATATTCGGGTTCAGCCGCGGCGCATATACCGCCCGCGCGCTGGCCGGGATGCTGCTGCGGCCGGGGCTGATGCGACCCGGTTCGGAGAATCTGCTGCCTTACGCGGTCGAAAAGTACGCCATCAACCGGGATTTCACTCAGAACGAGTACGACCTCTGGGGCGAGTTTGCCCGCGCGTTCTGTTGGCGCACCGAGGGCGAACCGCTGTTTTCGACTGTGCGCCAGAACAATCCGAATCAGGTGTGGCATTACGCGGTGCCGGTGGCGTACCTGGGCCTGTGGGACACCGTCAAGGCGGCTGGCTTCCTGCGGTTCGGCACCTTGCGCTGGCCGTACACGCGCACGCTGCCCAACGCGGCCCGCATCCGCCACGCCGTCTCGATAGACGAACGTCGCCGTCCCTACCGCGAATACCTCGTGGAACGGCACCCGCTGGGGCTCGAGGAGCGGTGGTTCGCCGGGGTGCACGCCGACGTGGGGGGCACCTTCATGCCCGACCACCGGCTCGCCACGATCGCGCTGAAGTGGATCGTCGACGGCGTCGCCCACGAGCTGGCGATCAACGCGGACGATTACCGGCAGCAGTGCGCGGTGACCGAGGACTTCGCGACCGCGCCGATCCACGACAACGGCAAACTGTGGTACCTGGTGGGGCGGCGGCGTCGGCCGATTCCTCCCGACGCGCTGCTGCACCCGAGCGTGCTGGTGCGCCGCCGCGAAGACCCGGGATACTTGCCTAAGCTGAGCGCCGAGCAGCTACAGGCCAGCGCCGCCCAGCCGGATTGGACGACTCCAGCGTTGTAGAGGAGCAACTGTCATGGCACTTGATTCGCTGCCCGAGCTCGACCAGTACAAAGCCGCGCCCTTCCCGCCCGGCTACCCCGACCACACCCGCACGTTCTACAGCCCCGTCGACCGCGTCCACGACGCGCTCAAGGCGTTGCTGACTTCCGCCGACAAGAGCCTCGTCGTGGCGATGTACGGCTACGACGATCCGGAGCTGAATTCGGTTCTAAAGTCCAAGCTGCAGGACGAAAAGATCTATGTGCAGCTGACTCTCGATTCCACGCAAGCCAAGGGAGTCGCCGAGCGCGGTCTACTGGCAGAGTGGCTGAATGACAAGACCGGCAACAGCATTGCGATCGGCCACAGCGAGAAGTCGGCGATCATGCATTTGAAGATGGTGATCATCGACGGGGTCGATGTCGTCACGGGCTCCACGAATTGGTCCCAGGGCGGAGAGACCAGGCAGGACAACCAGCTCACCGTCATCCGCGACCCACTGGTCTGCGCGGAAGCCCGCTCGCGGATCGACATCATCCACGACGACATGCTCAAGCAGATGGCCGCCAAGGCACAATCCGGAACCACGCACTAGAGGGGGCGAGATGGAAACGTGGGACGCGATCCGCGCCCGGCGCAACGTCCGGCAATACACGCCGGAACCGGTGCCGGAGGCCGACCTGAACCGGATCGCCGAGGCCGGATGGCGGGCGCCGTCGGCGAAAAACCGTCAGCCGTGGGACTTCGTCATCGTCACCGACCCGACTCAACTCAAGGAGCTTTCCACGGTCTGGATGGGCGCCGGTCACATCGCCGCGGCCGCGGCCGCGATCGTCATCGTGGTGCCGGTGCCGCCGGACGAGCGCCGGCTGGTGACGGACAACTACGACGTCGGCCAGGCGACGATGGCGATGATGATCGCGGCCACCGACCTGGGGATCGGCACCGGCCATTCGTCGGTGGGGGATCAGGAGAAGGCGCGCGCCATCCTGGGCGTCCCGGACGACCACCTGGTGGCCTTCATGCTCGGCGTCGGTTATCCCGCCGACCGGCCCCTTGCACCGATCCGCAAACCGAATCGGCGCCCCTTCGACGAGGTGGTCCACCGTGGCCGCTGGTGAACCGGTTACTGCCGACGCGCGCAAGGGCGAATACGGATACGACGGCTCGTTTCATACCATCTCGGCACGAGCCCAATTAGCCGGCGTCGCAGCCACTTCCGCTGCCCTGCTCGCGGGCGCCGGCTTCGCGCTGGCCCGCGGTAACCGCTTGGCGGCGTCGCTCGCGGCCGCGTCGGCCGTCGAGATTCTCGCGACGGCCGCCTCCTACATCTACGCGACGAGATCGGGCAAGTTTCGCGTCTGGGACGACGTGTTGGACAACCTACGACTGCGCGGGGACGAAACGTTGCTCGACCTCGGGTGTGGGCGGGGCGCGGTGTTGCTGGCCGCGGCCAAGCGACTGCCGCAGGGCCGCGCGGTGGGCGTCGACCTGTGGCGGGCCGATCAGACCGAAAACTCCCAGGAGGCAACGTTATCCAACGCGGCCCTGGAAAGCGTCGCCGAGCGCGTCGAGGTGTACACCGCCGACATGACCGCCCTGCCGTTGGGCGACGAGAGCGTCGACGTGATCGTGAGCAGCCTGGCGATCCACAACATTCCGAAACGCGCCGGCCGGCGACAGGCCTTGGACGAAGCGGTTCGGGTGTTGCGGCCGGGCGGCCGCCTGGCCATTGCCGACCTGTGGGAGACCCGTCACCACGCCGCGCGCTTGCGCGAGCTGGGCTGGCTCGACGTACGGCGTCGCAACCTGGGGTGGCGCATGTGGTACGGCGGGCCGTGGTTCTCCACCCGCTTGGTCACCGCAACGAAGCCCGGCTAGGTCCGGCGGTGCATGCTGGGACGCATGACGAGAAACGAAGTCACCGAGCAGATCGTCGTTGCCCGCCTCGCGCGCGGCCTAACGTGGCAGGAGCTGGCGGATGCTATCGGCCGGCCGGTCGTGTGGACGACGTCAGCATTGCTTGGTCAGCACCCCATCCCCGTCGAACTCGGCAAGGTCTTGGTCGAGATGCTGGGTCTCGACGAGTCGGCGGTAGCCGTGCTGGCCGCCCCGCCCATGCGTGGCGGACTGCCTACGACGGTGCCGACCGACCCCACCATCTACCGGTTCTACGAAGCGCTTCAGGTGTACGGCGGCGCCATCAAGGAATTGATTCACGAGCGGTTCGGCGACGGCATCATGAGCGCGATCAACTTCAGCGTCGACCTGCAAAAGAAGCCGCACCCGTCGGGCGACCGCGTGGTGGTGACATTCGACGGGAAATTCCTTCCCTACGACTGGGTTTCGGCGGAGAACTAATGGCGGTCAAGGCAGCACAGCCGAAATCGGTGGATCTGGTGCTCTCCGGTGGTGGCGTGAAGTTCATCGGTCTGGTGGGCGCCATCGTCGCGCTGATGGATGCCGGCTATTCGATCAAGCGGATCTCGGGTGTGTCGGCCGGCTCGGTGGTTGCGGCGATCTTGGCGGCCGGGTCCACAGGCGGCCAGCTGAGCAGCGCGGACATGAAGGAACTCGCCTTCTCGGTGCCGCTGCACCAGTGGCGCGATGCGGGGCCGGTCCCCTTTCTCGGTGCCGCGTGGGGACTGGTGCGGGACACGAGCATGTACCGCGGCGACGTTGCCTACGACTGGATTCGCAGCGAGCTGAAGAACCTGGGCGTCACCTCCTTCGGCGATCTGGTCCTCGCCGAGGACCACCCGGTCGAGGGATGGCAATACAAGCTGGTGGTCACCGTCGCCGACCTGACCGCGGCGCAATTGGTGCGGCTGCCGTGGGATTACCGGCGGCTCTACGGGCTAGACCCCGACGAGCAGCCGGTCGCCGAGGCGGTGCGCGCTTCGATGGCGATCCCGTTCTTCTACCGCCCGGTCAAGCTGACGAGCGCGAGCGGCGAGACGTCGACCCTGGTCGACGGCGGTGTGCTCTCGAACTTCCCGATCGACACCTTCGACCGGCCGGACGGCAAACCGCCACGATGGCCCACGTTCGGGATCACGGTGCTGCCGAGGCTCAACGAGGGCATCCTCGCGGTGATGCCCGCGCTGAAACCCCTGCGCTTCTTCGAACAGACGGCGTTGTTGGAAAGCCTGCTCACCACGATGCTGGCCGGCCACGACCAGACGCACCTCAACCGGCCGTGGGTCGCCGCCCGCGCGATCCCGGTCGAGTCGACCAACGTGGGCGTGCTCGACTTCGACGTCGCGCCCGGGCGCCTCGAAGAGCTCTACGACAGGGGTTACGAGGCGGCGCAAGAGTTTCTGACGACGTGGGACTGGACCGCGTATCTCAAGCGCTTCCGCTGGGCCGGTTGACCGCCACCCTTTCGGGCCGAATGGCCTGGTCACGGGGTGAAGTGACGGCATCGCGCAAACGTGTCAGACTTCCGAATGGAGGAGGCGACATGAGGGGAGGCGGTTGCCCGGGCAACCGCATCGCCTTCTCCACCAAACTGAATCATGTTGCATCGCGCCAACTTTCAGCTGGTCAACGCCTGCGGCGAGAGTTCCTTCAGCATGGCGTTGGCCCAGCGCATCTGGCGTAGCGTCTCGGGGTGGCAGCGCGAGGTCAGGCCCACCAATTCCTCGTCGTGGGCGGCCTGCGCGGCTTGACCGAGCAGTTCCCAGTCCAGCGACGTTCCGGCGGCCAGCCGATGTACCCGCCGCAGGTCGGCCAATAGCACCAGCGCCGGCTCGGCTCGGTGGCGCAACATGTCGCTGATCCGTGCCTGCACAACGCCCGTCAGCGAGCTGGTCCAGGGGCGGGCGGTCAGCCGCAGACCGTAGTTTCGGCCGTGACGGGCCAATTTCTCCAGATGGTCCTGCGACCATCCCGCCAGATCCCGAGCCAGGTGCGAGACGTCCTGGTCGCTGTGGTGGCGCGCGGCCACGACGTTGAGTTCATGCGCGAGTTTGCGTTCCGAGCGATGCAGCTCGCGAAGCGCCAGCTTGAGCTTCATGATCCGTCGACCAGCACTTCGCCCGACTGAGCCGCAATTCCGCCCTCGGTCGCCGGCGCCGCGCCGTTGACCGGCGCCGACGCCGTCGTGGTCGGCGCATAGCAGACATTGCCCGGAAGACGTCCGCGCGATCGGCTCTTCACCAGCTGCGCGGCGGCGGTCTTGTAGATGGGCTGCTTGGACACCGGATCCCAATCGGTGAGGGTGAGCTCGTTGCCGGCGCGGTGGTGACCCCGGCGATGACCATCGTTGTCGCCGGTATCCCAGTAGCCGTAGTGGAACGGCACAAACAACACTCCCTCGCGGATACCGCTGATCCGGGCGGCGCAGGCGATCGTGCCGCGCGGCGTGCTGACCTCGACGCGATCGCCCTCGGTAAGGCCGAGGCGGCGGGCATCCGGTTCTGAGACTTCCACCCACACCTCCGGCGCGGCTTGCTGCAATTGCGGTGCCCGGGCGGTTTTGGTGCGGGTGTGGAAGTGATACAGGGTGCGGCCGGTGATCAACGCGAACGGATAGTTCGACGTCGGCCGCTCGTGCGCTGGAATATATTGTGCGGCTTTGATTATGGCTTTGCCGTCCGGGTTCATCGCCCGGTATTCGGTGGGCTCCAGCGGCGCGCCGGTGATCAGATCCTTGCCGTACGCTTCGCAGTAGTCCGGCGTGGCCCAGAACTTCCCGTCGGCATACAGCCGCTCGGTGCCGTCGGGATGGTCAGCGTTGCAGGGCCATTGGATTCCACTGCCGCCGCGTAGCTTCGCATACGTCAGGCCGGTGTAATCGCAGGGCCGGCCGGCGCTGCATTTCTTCCAGGCCTCGAACGCCGACTCGGCATCCGTCCACGCCGGAAGCGGCCGGCCGTCCTTGTCGCGGAAGTCCATTCGCCGTGCATAGTCGAGGAAGATGTCGAGGTCGCTGCGCGCGGAACCCGGTGGCTCCACGGCCTTTTCGGAGAGGTGTACGGTGCGGTCGGCGTTGGTGAACGTGCCGGTCTTTTCGCCCCACGCGGCGGCGGGCAGCACGACATCGGCGAGCTCGGCCGTCTCCGTGAGGAAGATGTCCTGGACTATCAGGAACAACCGCTGCTGGGCCAGGATCGTCCGCACGCGCGCCAGCTCCGGCAGCGACACCGCGGGATTGGTCGCCGTGACCCACAGCATGCGCAGCGTGCCTTCCTCGGCGTAGCGGAACATCTGCATCGCATGCGTCGGCGGCGCGTA
Source organism: Mycobacterium sp. IS-836 (assembly GCF_001954275.1). Taxonomy (GTDB): domain Bacteria; phylum Actinomycetota; class Actinomycetes; order Mycobacteriales; family Mycobacteriaceae; genus Mycobacterium. The sequence continues at coordinate 23,379 of NZ_MBEU01000065.1, forward strand.
GTGCGGGATTTGTTGCACCTCAAGGTTCCACAATTCGGCGAGGTCGGCGACGTGGTCGTCGTTGGCCCAATTGCGGAACCCGGCCAGGTCTCCGTCGGCTCCGCATTCGCGAGTGTTTTGCGCTGTCGGCTGCCCATTCATCTGCAGCACGCCGCATCCCGGCTTGCCCAGCATGCCCCGCACCAAGTGAATGTTGTTGACCTGCACGGCGGCCGCCGTGGCCTGATGGGATTGGTAGAAGCCCTGCAACACGGTGGACAACAATCGTTCGGCTGTGCCCAGAAGGCGCGCCGCGTGCCGGATGTCGTCGGCGTCGACGTCGCAAATCGCGGCGGCCCGCTCCGGACCGAAATCTGAGACCCGCTGCCGCAACTCGTCGAAACCCACTGTGTGCGTGCGGATGTAGTCGTGGTCGAGCCAGTCGCGGGCGATGATCTCGTGCAGCAGGCCGTTCATCAGTGCCACGTTCGTTCCCGGCAGCGGCGCCAGGTGGACGGTGGCCTTGCTCGCCACCGGCGTACGCCGCGGGTCCACGCACACGATGGCCGGCGGCGCGGCGCCCGCGAGCCGGTCGAGCATTCGCGCCCACAGCACCGTCTGCGTTTCGGCGACGTTGTGTCCGAACAGCGCAATGACGTCGGCGTGATCGACGTCGGTGTAGGAGCCGGGCTGTCCGTCGCTGCCGAACGATTCCTTCAGCGCTTCAGCGGCTGTCGCCGTGCACAGCCGCGTATTGCCGTCGACGTGGTTGGTGCCGATCGCGCCGTGAGCAATCACACCCTGGGTGTAGTACTCCTCCAAGAAGAGTTGTCCGGAGGTGTAGAAGCCGATCGACCCGGGGCCTTGCGCGTCGAGCAGCTGTCGGGTGCGCGCCACGATCCGGTCCATGGCGGTGTCCCACTCACAGGGCCGCAGTTCGCCGTCGGTGCGAATCAGGGGAGTGGTGAGTCGGTCTCGGGATGCGTTGGCCTGCCAGCCGAATAGGTCCTTGGGATCCAGCCGTCCACGGTTGACGCGGTCTATCGGACGCCCCCGGACGCCGACGATGCGCCCGTCCTTGACGGCGATGTCGAGTCCGTCGCCGTTGGAGTGCAGCACCGCCGCCGATTGCACCCACTGGTCCACCGACTCGGGGCTGATGTCACCCGCCAGGTAATCGTCGACGCGCAAAGGCCACGGCTGGCCCGGCTCGTACGGCGTCCGCCTGCCCCACGGGTGTGCGATTCGGTCGGTTGCCACCACCCGTGAGGCGTACCCGGGGGTGACTGTTCAAAACCGCTGCGGCGGACGGTCGGACGCCGAACTACACGCCGAACTCGGCCTCTATCCCGTCGATTCCGGCGCGGATGGCCGCCAGCGCGTCGGCGCGGGCGCGCAACTTGGTCGCGGCGTGCGCGTGCTGGTGCAGGCCAGCGAATTCCTGCGCGGCTTCTTCGGCGCGGCTGAGCACCATCTCGGGCAGGACGATCTCGTCGACAAAGCCCGCCGCGAGGGCGGTCTCGCCGAAGAACGTCTTGGCCAGGCCGGTTGCTTGCTGGTACGCCGAACGCGTCAGGCGCAGCTTCATGATCTCCAGAGCGGCATACGGGATGATCATCCCGATAGCGACCTCGTTGGCCTGAATGTTGTACGCATGCGCGGCCACCCGGTGATCGCCGGACGACAACAGGAACGCCCCCATCGCGATGGCGTGGCCGGTGCAGGCCATTACCACCGGCTTCGGGTAGGACAACAGTCGATGCGCCAGCTCGAAGCCGCCCCTGAGCATGTCGATCGCCGGCTGCACCTCACCCGAGGTCAGAATCTTCAGGTCGAATCCGCCGCTGAACACCCTCTCGTTGCCGGCGATCACCACCGCGCCCACATCGTCACTGTCGGCCTGGTCGATGGCGTCGTTGAGGGCCTGCTGCATGGTCGGGCCCAGCGCGTTGACTTTGCCGTCGTCCATGCGGATGACCGCGATGGACTCGTTACGGCTGTAGGTGACCGGGCCGCTCATGGCTCACTCCTTTGATACGGACGCGCAGTCGATTGAATCAGATCGATCCCCGCAGCCGGCCCGCCGTCACACGTGCTGGCCGCGATGCTTGCCCAGTTCGTTTTCGGCGTTACCCCAGCGCAGGCTGACATCGGTGGGTTCGTCGAGCTGCCGGGTGCGCCACCGGTCCTGGGTTTCCTGCACCGCGCCGTTGATTCGTTCGATCTCGCTGCGGAACACGTCGGGACGCGTTTCCTTGCTCGCGTAGTGGAAGTAGGTGAGCAGCCCGCGCAGCAGTTCCAGCTTCTGCTTTTCCCGCTTCGCCAGGTCGTGCGTCGTCATCAACTCGATGCGCTGAACGGGTGGCAGGGCCTCCCAGTCCAGCACCACGCTGGTCTCCAGCGGGCGGCGTTCGCGCTGCCAGAACCGCCATCCGCGCGGCGCATCGGGGCGGTCGTAGTAGATCACCTTGCCGGTAAAGCGCGACTCGATACCGCTTCCAATTTCGCCGCGGTCGAGCGCGGAATCCCACACCATTCGCCATTCCTGGCCGGGCGCTAGTACCGGCAGCTCGCGGGGAAGCTGCAGTGGGACGACATCGGCGTAGCCGTCCGACGCATTTTCGTATTCGGCCACGGTCGGGGGATTTGGAAATGAAAAGCGGATGTCATACGCCGCGGTCTGGCCGAAATTCCGGACCACGAGCTCGATCACGTGCCAGTCGGCGGCGTGCGGTTCCATGAGCATGGCGACGTGGGGTCGGGTCTGCTCCGACGCCAACCGGCGGCTGCGGTTGATCTGCCGGTTTGCGAACACCAGCGCGACGACGCCGAGCGCGATGGCCGCCCAGGCCGCCCACGCCAGCCAGGTGCTGGACCCGACATCGGTGACCCCGTGCCAGCTGTCCTGGATCCACCCCATTGAAACGGCCCTCCGCTTATCTGTCATCGCACGAATTTCGCTGGACTGATAGTAGAGGTGCCGGGCGAATATCGCCGCATTCCTGAGGCCGCTGAGTTTTTCAGCCGCCCATCAACATTCGCCACTGATCGAGGTTGGCGGGCCGGTACACGTAGTTGGACCGCTTGACCTCCGACAACGAGGCACTGGGATCCGTGGAATACCAGTGCCCCGGAAACACCGTCGGATCGCCGGGAAGCGCCGCGAGCTGCTGCAGGCTGCGATACATCTCGTCGGAGTCGCCGCCCGGAAAGTCGGTGCGCCCGCAGCCGTCGAGGAACAGCGTGTCACCCGCGACCAGTCGGCCGTCCAACAGGAAGCACTGGCTGCCGGGCGTGTGACCCGGCGTGTGCAACAGCTCGATTTCGATGTCGCCGATGCTGATCTTGTCGCGGTGCTCGTGGGTGGTGAGGTCGCCCAGCCCGATCCCGGTAACCCGCGAAACCCAAAGTGCCTCATGGGTATTCACGTGCACCGGCACGCTGGCTCGCTCCAGCAGCTCGGCCAGTCCCTTGAGCTCGAAGCCCATCATGTTTCCGCCCACATGGTCGGGGTGATGGTGGGTCACCAGCACCCCGGACAAGTGCATGTCATCGGCCTCCAGCGCTTCGAGCAGGTCGCCCGCGGCGTATGCCGGGTCGACCACCACACAATCTCCGGTCCGCCGGTCGCCGATCAGATAGGCGAAATTGCGCATTTGTGTCGCAAACATGTCGCCGGCGGCGAAATCGCGACCGGAAAGCAGTTGACGGAAGTACAGCCGGTCCTCGGACGAATCTGACACCTCACCAGACTATGACCCGCCGCCGTGCGCTTTCCGGCGCGCCCGCCAGCAGCCGCTTCAACCGGTCCGTACTGGGTATCGTTAGCCCATGCTGAAGAAGTTCGAGATCGACGTGGACTTCGAGCTTGTCCAGGAAGTGATACGCCGATACCACTTGGCCGACGCGCGCGAGGCCATCCATCTCGCGCTGCGGACCTTGCTCGGCGAAACGGATGCCGCTCACAAAGATCAGCGCGAGGGCGACTACGACGAGTTCAGCGACCTCAGCGCCTGGGAACCCCGCCGCAGGAGCGACACCGGTTAGACCTTGCCCCCGGCAATTCCAGGCCCGCGCCTGTGGTTTGGTGCCGTTGCGAGCCAGGCTGTACCCTCTTTTAGGCCCGCGGGACGACTGGTCGCTTCGGGCGAACGGCCCCCTTAGCTCAGTCGGTAGAGCGTTTCCATGGTAAGGAAAAGGTCAACGGTTCGATTCCGTTAGGGGGCTCGGCGGATGCCGAGCAGGCGTGGCGGCCCCGACCCAGGGTGGACAAGGCGATGTAGCTCAGTCGGTTAGAGCGAACGACTCATAATCGTTAGGTCGCCGGTTCGAGTCCGGCCATCGCTACAACACAACAACGCAATTTGAGAGATTTGAGAGAGAACCGTCATGGCTTCCAGTACCGACGTCCGGCCGAAGATCACCCTGGCGTGCGAGGTGTGCAAGCACCGTAACTACATCACCAAGAAGAATCGCCGCAACGACCCCGACCGGATGGAGCTGAAGAAGTTCTGCCCGAACTGTGGCAAGCATCAGGCGCACCGCGAGACCCGCTAGCGCGAACCGGCGACCGTTTATTGAGACTGACTAGGTAGATTCGAGAGCCGTGCCGTTAAAGACCAACATCGTCGGGATGCATTACCGCTATCCCGACCATTACGAAGTGGAGCGGGAGAAGATCCGCGAGTACGCGGTAGCCGTCCAGAATGACGACGCGCCCTTCTTCGAGGAGAAAGCGGCCGCCGAGCTGGGTTATCACGGTTTGCTGGCCCCGCTGACCTTCATCTCTGTGTTCGGCTACAAGGCCCAAAACGCGTTCTTCAACTACGCGAACATCGCGGTGGAGGACGCGCAGATCGTCCAGGTCGACCAGGTGCTGAAATACAAGAAGCCGATCGTCGACGGCGACAAGCTGTACTGCGACGTCTATGTGGACTCGGTCCGCCAGTCGCACGGCACCCAGATCATCGTGACCAAGAACATCGTCACCGACGACGCCGGTGACATCGTGCAGGAGACCTACACGACTCTCGCGGGCCGTGCCGGTGAGGATGGAGGAGAGGGATTTTCTGATGCCACTGCGTGAGTTCAGCTCGGTGAAGGTGGGTGACCGTCTCCCGGAGAGGACTTACCCGCTGACGCGCCAGGATCTGGTCAACTACGCGGGCGTCTCCGGGGACTTGAACCCGATTCACTGGGACGACGAGATCGCCAAGGTCGTCGGGCTGGACACCGCGATCGCCCACGGGATGTTGACCATGGGATTAGGCGGCGGCTACGTCACGTCGTGGGTCGGCGACCCGGGCGCGGTCACCGAGTACAACGTGCGGTTCACCGCCGTGGTCCCGGTGCCCAACGACGGCAAGGGCGCCGAGCTCGTGTTCAGCGGCAGGGTGAAATCGGTCGATCCGGAAAGCAAGTCCGTGACCATCGCACTCACGGCCACGGCGGGCGGCAAGAAGATCTTCGGCAGGGCCATCGCGTCCGCGACTCTGGCGTAGCCCATGGCGCTCAAGACCGATATCCGCGGGATGATCTGGCGGTATCCGGATTATTTCGTCGTGGGTCGCGAACAACTGCGTCAGTTTGCGCTATCCATCAAGAACAACCACCCGGCCCATCTCTACGAGGAGGCCGCCGCCGAACTCGGCCACGACGCGATCGTCGCACCGCTGACCTTCGCTACCATCTTCGCGAAGCTGGTCCAGCTGGATTTCTTCCGGCATGTCGACATCGGCATGGAGACCCTGGTGATCGTCCAGGTCGACCAGCGGTTTGTGTTCTCCAAGCCGATCAAGGCCGGCGACAAGCTGTGGGCCCGCATGGAAGTCCAATCGGTGCAGGAGCGCTTCGGCGCCGACATCGTCGTCACCAAGAACATCTGCACCACCGACGACGGTGAGGTGGTCTTGGAGGCCTATACCACGTTGATGAGCCAGTACAGCGACGGTTCCGCGAACCTGCGCTGGGACGCGGAGTCCGGCCAGGTCGTCCGAAGCGCGTAATTAGTATCTGACTCCTGCGTCGATGTACACTCGGACCTCGGGGTTTTCCCAATACAGCGCGCTGTCCGTCGGTTCGGCGATCACCGAACGGGGAGCGCGCGTGTCGTGTAGGCCCCGGTAGGTAAGCGCAGGTTGGCCTGCCAACCGCGAAGGGGCGTAGCTCAAATGGCAGAGCAGCGGTCTCCAAAACCGCAGGTTGCAGGTTCAAGTCCTGTCGCCCCTGCTGACGGCCAAGACGTGCCATGCTGGACACTAAAAGCCAACGAACAAAGGAGCATGCGGTGAGCGACGAGGGCAACGCTGCCAACGACGCCGCAAGCGACAGCGGCGAGACCGACGACAGCCGCGCCGGCGGTAGTCGGACCGCCGTGGTGACCAAGCCCGCGCGGCCCACCGGCAAGCGCTCCCGGCAGCGGGTCGCCGACGTCGACGAAGACGTCGACATCGAGTCGCCGGACGAGGCCGAGGACGAGGGCAAGACCAAGAAGACCCGGGCAGCCAAGAAGGACCGCAAGCAGGCCAAGAAACCGAAGAAGCCCGCCGGCCGTTCGGCTAACCCGTTCGTGTTCGTCTACAACTACCTCAAGCAGGTCGTTGGGGAGATGCGGAAGGTGATCTGGCCGAACCGCAAACAGATGGTCACCTACACCTCAGTGGTGCTGGCGTTTCTCGCCTTCATGGTGGCGCTGGTCGGTCTCGCGGACTTCGGGCTGACCAAGCTGGTCCTGTTGGTGTTCGGCTGAGCGAGTGACAGAGAGGACTGAAAACCGTGACTACCTTCGACGGTGACACGTCCGCGGGTGAGGCGGTCGACGTGCAGGAGGTCGCTGAGACCCCTGAGGTCGAGGCTCCCACCGAGCCGGCCGAGGCTCCCACCGAGCCGGCCGAGGAAATCGACCCGGCCGCCGCGCTCAAGGCGGAACTGCGCAGCAAACCCGGCGACTGGTACGTCGTGCACTCCTACGCGGGGTACGAGAACAAGGTCAAGGCCAACCTGGAAACCCGGGTGCAGAACCTGGACGTCGGCGACTACATCTTCCAGGTGGAAGTGCCGACCGAAGAGGTCACCGAGATCAAGAACGGCCAGCGCAAGCAGGTCAACCGCAAGGTGCTGCCCGGCTACATCCTGGTGCGCATGGACCTGACCGACGACTCGTGGTCCGCGGTGCGCAATACGCCCGGCGTGACCGGCTTCGTCGGGGCGACGTCCCGCCCGTCGGCGCTGGCGCTCGACGACGTGGTGAAGTTCCTGCTGCCCCCGGGCTCGTCGAAGAAAGCCGCCAAGGGCGCGGCCAGCACCGCCGCCGCCACCGAGGCGGGCGGCCTGGAACGTCCCGTCGTCGAGGTCGACTACGAGGTGGGCGAATCGGTGACGGTGATGGACGGGCCGTTCGCCACATTGCCGGCCACGATCAGCGAGGTCAACGGCGAACAGCAGAAGCTCAAGGTGCTGGTGTCGATCTTCGGCCGCGAAACGCCGGTGGAACTCACCTTCGGCCAAGTCTCCAAGATTTAACTCCCAGGAAGGAACGTCAACATCTCATGGCCCCGAAGAAGAAAGTCATCGGGCTGATCAAGCTGCAGATCCAGGCCGGGCAGGCCAACCCCGCTCCGCCGGTGGGACCCGCGCTCGGCCAGCACGGCGTCAACATCATGGAGTTCTGCAAGGCGTACAACGCCGCGACGGAGAACCAGCGCGGCAACGTCATCCCGGTGGAGATCACGGTCTACGAGGACCGCAGCTTCACCTTCGCGCTCAAGACACCGCCCGCCGCCAAGCTGCTGCTGAAAGCCGCGGGCGTGAGCAAGGGTTCGGCCGAGCCGCACAAGGACAAGGTCGCCAAGGTGACCTGGGACCAGTGTCGCGAGATCGCCGAGACCAAGAAGGCCGACCTCAACGCCAACGACATCGAGGCCGGCGCCAAGATCATCGCCGGGACCGCCCGGTCGATGGGGATCACGGTCGAGTAGCTCTCCGCCGTACCCCGTGGGAGGGCCAGCTTCGGCCCGCTTCGTAACCACAACCCAACACCAGATTGGATATTCAATGAGCAAGAACAGCAAGGCATTCCGCGCCGCCGCCGAAAAGGTGGACCGCAACAACCTCTATACCCCGCTGGAGGCGGCGAAGCTCGCCAAAGAGACATCCTCGACCAAGCAGGACGCCACCGTCGAGGTGGCGATCCGGCTCGGCGTCGACCCGCGCAAGGCGGACCAAATGGTGCGCGGCACAGTCAATCTGCCGCACGGCACCGGTAAGACCGCCCGGGTCGCCGTGTTCGCGGTCGGCGAAAAGGCCGAGCAGGCGCAGGCCGCCGGCGCCGACATCGTGGGCAGCGACGACCTGATCGAGAAGATTCAGGGCGGCTGGCTGGAATTCGACGCCGCGATCGCCACCCCCGACCAGATGGCCAAGGTCGGACGCATCGCCCGAGTGCTGGGTCCGCGCGGCCTGATGCCCAACCCCAAGACCGGCACGGTAACCCCCGACGTCGCCAAGGCGGTGGCCGACATCAAGGGCGGCAAGATCAATTTCCGCATCGACAAGCAGGCCAACCTGCACTTCGTCATCGGCAAGGCGTCGTTCGACGAGAAGAACCTCGCGGAGAACTACGGCGCCGCGATCGACGAGGTGCTGCGGCTCAAGCCGTCCTCGTCGAAGGGCCGCTACCTGAAGAAGATCACCGTGTCGACCACCACCGGCCCGGGCATTCCGGTCGACCCGTCGATCACCCGCAACTTCGCGGAGGCCTAGCCGCCGCACTCGGCGATTCGCCGGCGCAAGAACTCGCGGCCCGGCTCGGAACCGTTGGACTCCAACGCGATTCGGTACCACTCCACGGCGTCGGCCGGCCGGCCGGCCCGCCGCAGCAGATCGGCGCGCACCGTCGCGACGAGATTGGTTCGGGCCAGCCGGGGATCGTGCGCCACCTTCTCCAGCGCGGCCAGGCCCGCCCCCGGGCGGGCCG
>NZ_MBEU01000066.1 GCF_001954275.1 Mycobacterium sp. IS-836
TCCACCGCCAGTTCGGTCGGTGCCCGGAAGCCGTGGCGAATGCCTTGTGCCAGTAGCGGTTCGACGTCGCGGGCGGCCGACTCCCAGATCACCGGGTGCCCCTGCGCGGACAGCCAGTCGGCGACGGTGCGCAGGTCTGCGACGTCGGCCCGGTCGACGGCCACCACCAATGACTCGCGTGCGGTGATCACCTCTGGTGGCAGCCCGTCGGTAAAGCCGCCCGCGACGTCGAACCGCTACTGGCACAAGGCATTCGCCACGGCTTCCGGGCACCGACCGAACTGGCGGTGGACAACCGGGCCCTGCTTGACGCGCTGTCGCTGGACTGCGAGCGTCTCGGCGTGCAGTGGGCGCCGCCGGCGCGCGAGCTGGCCGGTCTCGAGGGTGACGCCGTGGTGATTGCCAACGGCATCGACGCCCCGGCGCTGTGGCCCGGCCTGCCGGTGCGCCCGGTGAAGGGCGAGGTGCTGCGGCTTCGTTGGCGAAAGGGCTGTATGCCGTTGCTGGGCAGGGTGATTCGCGCGCGCGTGCATGGCCGCCAGGTCTACCTGGTGCCGCGCGCGGACGGCGTCGTCGTCGGCGCCACCCAGTATGAGCATGGCCGCGACACCGCCCCGGCGGTGTCCGGGGTGCGCGACCTCCTCGACGACGCGTGTGCGGTGGTGCCGGCGCTGGGCGAGTACGAGCTTGCCGAGTGCGCCGCCGGATTGCGCCCGATGACACCGGACAATCTGCCCCTCGTGCAACGCTTGGACGCGCGCACCCTGGTCGCCGCGGGCCACGGGCGATCGGGGTTCCTGTTGGCCCCGTGGACCGCCGAACAGATTGTCTCCGAACTCGTTCCGGTCGGGGCCCACCGATGATCGTCACGGTCAACGACGAACAGGTCGAGGTCGACGAGCGGACCACGGTCGCGGCCTTGCTGGAGTCGCTGGGTTTCCCGGACCGGGGCATCGCGGTGGCCATGGACTTGTCCGTGCTGCCGCGTTCGCGCTGGACGACAACACTTTTCGACGGTGCGCGACTCGAGGTGGTGACGGCGGTGCAGGGTGGCTGATTCCAAGCTGACGATCGCCGACCGCAGCTTTGCCTCGCGGCTGATCATGGGTACCGGGGGAGCGACGAACCTCGCGGTACTGGAAGAGGCGCTGATCGCGTCGGGCACCGAGCTGACCACCGTCGCCATGCGCCGGGTCGACGCCGAGGGCGGCACCGGGCTGCTGGACCTGCTGAACCGGCTCGGCATCACCCCGCTGCCCAATACCGCGGGGTGCCGCAGCGCGGCCGAGGCGGTGCTCACCGCGCAACTGGCCCGCGAGGCGCTGAGCACCAATTGGATCAAGCTCGAGGTGATCGCCGACGAACGGACGCTGCTGCCCGACGGAGTCGAATTGGTCCGGGCGGCAGAGCAATTGGTCGACGACGGGTTTGTCGTGCTGCCCTACACCAACGACGACCCGGCGCTGGCTCGCCGGCTGGAGGACACCGGTTGTGCGGCGGTGATGCCGCTGGGCTCGCCGATCGGCACCGGCCTTGGCATCACCAACCCGCACAACATCGAGATGATAGTCGCCCGGGCCGGCGTTCCCGTGGTGCTCGACGCCGGCATCGGCACCGCCAGCGATGCCGCGCTGGCGATGGAATTGGGTTGCGACGCCGTGCTGTTGGCCACCGCGGTAACCCGGGCCGCCGACCCGCCCGCGATGGCCGCGGCGATGGCCGGCGCCGTCACCGCCGGTTACCTGGCGCGCCGCGCCGGGCGGATCCCAAAACGGTTCTGGGCGCAGGCATCCAGCCCGGAACGATGACACGTTATGTGGCTCTCGGCAGTTCGATGGCCGCCGGTCCCGGCATCCTGCCCCGCGCCGCAGGAGCGCCCCGGTGGTCGGGCCGGTCGGCCCGCAATTACCCGCATCTGCTCGCCGAACGGCTGAAACTGGACCTGGTCGACGTCACCTTCTCCGGCGCGACCACCGCCCACGTGCTGGCCGACCACCAACACGGTCAGCCTCCGCAGATCGCCGCGCTCGACGGTTCGGAGAGCCTGGTCACCGTGACCATCGGTGGCAACGACGTCGGCTACGTCCCGCTGCTGATGGCCGCCGCACTGCCTTACTGGGCGCGACGCCTGCCGCTGGTCGGTGGGCGCATATCCGAACTGCTGGACCGGGACACGCGCGATCGGGCCCTGGCCGAGGTGTTCGATTCGTTGTGCGCGGTCGGGCGCGCGCTGCGCGAGCGCGCGCCCCGCGCCCGGATCTGCTTCGTCGACTATCTGACGATCCTGCCCGCGGATGCGCCGGCCCCGCCGCTCGCGCCGGCGGAATCCGACCTCGGCCGGCACGTCGCCGGGACGCTCGAACGACTCACGGCCGAGGCCGCCGCGGCGACCGGTTGCGAGGTCGTCAGCGCCGCCGCCGCCAGCCGGCAACATCACGCGTGGTCGGCGGAGCCGTGGACAACCCTGCCGGCGCGCTACGGCGTGCCACTGCCGGGCCGGCCGGCCCCGCTGCATCCCAACGGCGCGGGGATGCGTGCGGTCGCGGAGCTCCTATCAGCTCGGTTGTGACGCTTAGCCGTTGGCCTGCCACCACTTGTACAGGGCCGCCGTGTCACCGTTGGACGCGCGGATGAACGCCAGCACGTTCTTGGAGTCAACGGTCCAAAGCACCTCGGCCTGACCCGAATCCGTTCCGCACGCCACCTGTCCGGCCGAGTCGGAGTTGCCCTGGTGCCATGTGGTCGGCGACTTGGCGTCCCCGCAGTTGGCAAGGGTGTCGCTGCTGATCAGTTTGGTGAACGAGCTGGCCGTGTCGGCGCTGCTGCCAAACAGGAAATACTTGCCGCCCATCGGACCGCTGGAGTCGGCGTTCTGTCCGCATTGCAGCACCGCTACCACCGGGGCGGAAAACGAGCCCTGCACGTCGGAGACCTGCTGTGTCGAGCAGTTGCTGCTGGTGTAGCCCTTCGACAGCGCGCTAGTGAGCGTGTCGATGGGGGCTGCCGTTGCGGTGGCAGTACCGGCGATGGCGCAGCCGCCGATGAGCGCTACGGCCGTCGCCGCCCGCAGCGTGTTGGTGAGGGGGGACAATTCTGAACTCCTTTGTTTGAGGGGAAAACCGGGTAATGCGAGGATGTTTCGGGTCGCCACGCCGGAATATGCTGCGGCGCAACCGTTCAGCCGTTGGCTCGCCACCACTGGTAGAGCGCGGCGGTGTCACCGTTGGATCCGCGGATGAGGCTCATCACGGTCTTGGCGTCCGTGGTCCAGATGACCTCGGCCTGGCCCTGATAGGTGCCGCACGCAACTTGCCCGGCCGAGTCGGTTGAGCTGCCCTGGTGCCACACGGTCGGCGATTTGGCGTCCCCGCAATTGGTCAACGTGTCGGAGCCGATGCTGTTGGTGAACGAACTGGCCAGATCGCTGGCGTTGTTGAAGAGCAGGTACTTGGCGAAGACCGGACCGCTGGGGTCGCTGTTCTGGCCGCACTGGAGCACGGCCGACACGCCACTAGGGGGCGACTGCGAGGAACAGTTGCTGGTGTTGTAGCCCTTGGACAGCAGACCCGCAAGCGTGTCGGTGGGATCTGCTGCGGCGGTGGCGGTGCCAAGGCAGACAGAGCTACTGACGAGTGCTGCCGCCGTCGCGGCTCGTAACGTGATGCTGAGGTGAGACATTCGATGACTCCTTACGGTCGCCGGACCGACGGTGCGGCTGCGCTGACGTCCCGGAGTGTATGTGCGTTGTCGGCCGAAAACAGCGCTTCAGCTAAAAGGATCGTAAGGCTATCTCGTGGCTATGCAACACATTCCGTTGGAAATTGTCTGTTTGGGCATCATTCTCGGCGCGCCTCGGTGCCGCGTCAAAAACCGACGCGCGCTCAAATTGCCTAGTAGACAAGCTATTTCACTCGAATGCGCTCGCGATCGACATGAAGGGTTTACCCGCCGATTTTTCCCATCGCGTTTGCGAAAAATCGCCGAGTTGGGAATTTCGCGGACATGCTGCTCGAACGGCGCCGCTCAGGTATGGTAAGCACGCTTTACGCCAGCTAACTTCTCTTGACTGGAGACCCGATGACTGCACAGCCGCCTCCCCCTCCCGGTTACCCGCCGCAACAGCCGCCCGCGGGGCAAGCGCCGAACAACTACTTGGTGTGGTCCATTTTGGTGACGTTGTTCTGCTGCCTTCCGCTGGGGATCGTTGCGATCGTCAAGTCCAGCCAAGTCAACGGATTATGGGCGCAAGGCCAGTATGCCGAGGCGCAGGCGGCCGCCGACAGTGCGAAGAAGTTCGTGATCTGGTCGGCCGTTATCGGTGTTGTCGTGGGCATCATCTACGCGATCATCGCGATTGCGGGCGGGTTGGCCACCAACTCGAACGCGGCGATGCTTGCCACGACGATGTTTTTCTAAGGCCGCGATTGGTTCTACGGTGAGCCCTGGTTCGACCCGGCTGAGTGTCGGTGCGCCACTAATGGTGGCGGCGGGCACGACGCTGGTGTGCGCGGCCATCTGGGTGGGCGACCCGACGACCCCGCATGGTCCGCTGCCGGTATGCCCGACCAAGGCGCTGTTGGGGATCGACTGCCCCGGCTGCGGCAGCCTGCGGATGCTGTACTCGTTGATGCACGGCAATCTGCTAGCGGCCGCGAGGTTTAACGCCGTGGGCCTGGTGGCGTTAGCGCTCTTGGTGTGGGCATTCGCGGCGTGGACTTACGGCCGGGTTTCGGGCCGCCGGATTAGGGGCTGGCAGCACCATCGATGGTCCGCGGCGGTGACGCTGGTCGTGGTGCTGGCCTGGTTTGTGGTGCGCAACATCCCGTTTGCGCCCTTCAGCGCGCTGTATGTCTGAGCTGGAACTCCTGACCCCCCGCGTCTAACGTTGGGCGCGATGGTGCACAAATCCAGGGCTGTCGCGGCGGTGCTCGGCTTGGTCGCCGTCACCGTCTTTGCGTCGGGGTGCTTCCATCGGACGGCCAACTCGGAGCAACCGAGCGGCGACCCCGCCGCGGCCAAGTTCGCCAGTGCCCTGCAACACAAGGTCACGACCGATGCGATGATGGCGCACCTGTCGAAGCTCCAGGACATCGCCAATGCCAACAACGGCACTCGTGCGGTGGGCACCCCAGGCTACGAGGCCAGCGTCGACTATGTGGTGAATACACTGCGTAACAGTGGTTTTGACGTGCAGACGCCGGAGTTCTCGGCCCGGGTGTTCCATGCGGACAAACCGGAGGTGACGGTCGGCGGCAAGCCCGTGGAGGCGCGGGCGCTCGATTACAGCGCCGCCACACCGCCGGACGGCGTGAGCGGCCCGCTGGTGGCCGCCCCTACCGGAGACGCCGCGGGCTGCAAGGCCTCCGACTTCGACGGGCTGGCAGTGCATGGCGCCGTGGTGCTGGTGGACCGCGGCACCTGCCCCTTTGCCCAGAAGGAGGACGCCGCGGCGCAGCGCGGCGCCGTGGCGATGATCGTCGCCGACAACGTGGACGAGCAACAGATGGGCGGAACCCTGGGGGCGGACACCGACGTCAAGATCCCGGTAATCGGGGTGAGCAAGTCCGTGGGGGTGCAGCTGCGGGTCCAGCCGGGGCGCACGACGATCAAGCTCAATGCCAGCAGCCAGAGTTTCAAGGCTCGCAACGTCATCGCGCAGACCAAGACCGGTTCGCCCACCGACGTGGTGATGGCGGGCGCGCACCTGGACAGCGTGCCGGCGGGACCGGGCATCAACGACAACGGGTCGGGAGTTGCCGCCGTTCTGGAAACCGCGGTGCAGCTGGGCAATTCACCGCAAGTGCACAACGCGGTGCGGTTCGGCTTCTGGGGTGCGGAGGAACTCGGCCTGATCGGATCGCGCAACTACGTCGAATCACTCAACCTCGACGCGCTCAAAGACATTGCGCTGTACCTCAATTTCGATATGCTCGCGTCGCCGAATCCCGGCTACTTCACCTATGACGGAGACCAATCGCTGCCGCCGGATGCGCGCGGGCAGCCGGTGGTGCCCGAGGGTTCGGCCGGCATCGAGCGCACGTTTGTCGACTACCTGAAGTCGGCCGGCAAAACGGCGCAGGACACGTCGTTCGACGGGCGCTCCGACTACGACGGATTCACCCTGGCGGGCATCCCCGCGGGCGGCTTGTTCTCGGGTGCGGAGAACAAGAAGTCCGACGAGCAGGCCAAGCTGTGGGGCGGGACGGCAAACGAGCCGTTCGATCCCAACTACCACCAGAAGGGCGACACCCTCGACCACATCGACCGCACCTCGCTGGGCATCAACGGCGGCGGCGTTGCCTACACGCTGGCGCTGTACGCGCAGGACCTCGGCGGGCGAAACGGCGTGCCGGCCATGGCGGACCGCACGCGCCATGTGCTCTCCAAGCCATGACGCGTGCGATGCCCCGTCGGCTGGGCGCGCTGCTGGTGATCGGGCTGCTCGCCGCCTGTTCGCCGCCGCGGCCGGCTCCGCCCGCCGCGGCACCGGACCTCGGCCGTGGCGTGGCCGCAAAGGTGAGCGTCGACGGGATGTTCGGCCACCTGCGCGCACTGCAGGACATCGCCAACGCCAACAAGGGCAACCGGGCGGACGGCACACCGGGCTACGACGCCAGCGTGGAGTATGTGGTGAAGGCGTTGCGCGGCAAGGGTTTCGAGGTGTCGACGCCGCAGTTCGACCGGCTGTATGCCATTGCCCAGGGTAAGCCGGCGCTGACGGTCGCCGGGCGTGGCTATCCGGTCGACCAGGCTTCGCTGCTGGTCCGGACACCGCCCGGCGGTCTGACCGGGCAACCGGTCCGGCCCGCGGCGCCGTCGGGCTGCGCGGTCGGCGACTACCCGGCCGCCCTACCCCAGGGTGCGATCGCCGTCGTCGACGACACCCGCTGCTCGGTGGTCGACAAGCAGAACAGCGCGATTGCCAAGGGCGCCGTCGCGCTGGTCGTGCTCAGCACGCCCGGCGGCCAGGGCGCGCCGCCCACGCTGTTCAATCCCGGCTACTTCAAGGAGCTGACGGTTCCCGTCGCCGTCGCCGGTGCCGACGCCGCCGGCGCGCTCGCCCGCAGCACCGCGCCGGTGCATCTGGTCCTGGACGCCGAGAACGTCAAGATCACGTCGCGAAATGTGCTGGCGCAGACCAAGACCGGCTCGACTAACGACGTGATCGTGGTCGGAGCGCACCTGGACGGCCCGCGTGACAGCCCGGGCATCAACGACAACGGCTCGGGTGTTGCCGCCGTTCTGGAAACGGCCCTGCAGCTCGGACCGCTGGCGCCGGTGAACAACGCGGTGCGGTTCGTGTTCTGGGGCGCCGACGAGGATGGGCTCAACGGCGTGATGGACTACGTGTTCGGCCTGGATGACGAGCAACGCAACGACATCGCCCTGTACCTGAACGTCAACCTGATCGGTTCGCTCAACGCCGGCTTTTTCACCGACGACGGGGACCAGTCCGGTCCACCCGGACAGGGCGTCTCGTTCGGTGACGTGCCCGACGGCTCGGCGGGCATCGAGCGCACGCTGGACGGCTACCTGAATCTGGCCGGGAAGCGGCCCGCCGATATGCCGCTGGGCACCCGCACCGACTACCACCCCTTCATGGTGGCGGGCGTGCCGATCGGCGGTCTGAGCGCGGGCGCGTCACAGCTGAAAACCCCTGTGCAAGCACGGCTATGGGGCGGCAAGGCCGGTGTCGGCTTCGATCCCAACTTCCAGACCCCCCGCGACACCATCGACAACATCAGCCGGGAAGCATTGGCGGTCATGGGTTCTGGGGTGGCGTATGCGGTCGGCAGTTACGCCATGTCAATCGGGGGCGTCAACGGCGTCCCGTCCCACGACAAGCGGCATCGCACGCGGCTGCCGTAGCGCCGGGCCCACCACAGGCGATTGCCGATTCGGGGTTTGCTGAGGCTCCTATTTGTGGCACGCTCGTTGATCGACGGATTTACAATAAGGACCCTTTGATTCGGCCGGTCGAGATGGGGTTGGTCATGGATAACCACGCGCGGTATCGACGTCGACCGGCCCGAGGTCGCCGACGCAGGGGGGCGGCATCGCTGCGGGCGGCAATCGCCTGCGCAGCGGCGATACTCGTGGTGGCCGGCTGCAGCACCTTCGTCGAGGGACGAGCCCTGTCGATGCTCAACGACCCGTTCCGGGTCGGGGGTCTGCCCGCCACCAACGGTCCCAGCGGGATCCGCCCGAACGCACCCGCACCGACCGGCACGGTGGTCAACACCGACAACGGCACGATCGACAAGTTGTCGTTGCTATCGGTCAATGACATCGAGGAGTACTGGAAGTCGGTGTACGGCGAATCGCTGCAGGGATCGTTCGTGCCGGTCGGCAAGCTCATCTCCTACGACTCCAACAATCCCAGCAGTCCGATCGTGTGCCACAACGACACCTACAAGCTCGTCAACGCCTTTTTCACGTCGAGATGCAACCTGATCGCCTGGGATCGCGGCGTGTTCATGCCTGTCGCGCAACGCTATTTCGGCGACATGTCTGTCAATGGTGTGCTGGCCCACGAGTTCGGGCATGCCCTGCAGCAGATGGCGAAACTGGTGACCCGCAAGGACCCCACCATCGTTCGCGAGCAGCAGGCCGACTGTTTCGCCGGCGTCTATCTGTTCTGGGTGGCCGACGGCAAGTCGCCGCGCTTCACGCTGAGCACCGCCGACGGACTCGACCATGTGCTGGCGGGAATCATCACCACCCGTGATCCGGTGATGGACGCCGACACCGAGAACGACGACGAACACGGATCGGCCCTGGATCGGATCAGCGCCTTCCAGATGGGCTTCATCAGCGGGGCCTCGGCCTGCGCGGGGATCAACAAGCAGGAAATCGAGCAGCGCCGCGGCGACCTCCCCAAGACCCTGCGTGTCGATAACAGCGGGGACCCGGAAACCGGCGAGGTCACGCTCAACGAAGACACCCTGTCGACGCTGATGGAGCTGCTGGGGAAGATCTTCTCGCCGAAGAATCCGCCGACCTTGTCCTACAAGCCGGCCGATTGCCCGGATGCGAAAGCCAGCCCGCCGGCGTCGTATTGTCCGGCCACCAACACCATCGTGGTCGATCTGCCCGGGCTGGCGAAGATGGGGAAGGTCTCCGCCGAGAGCGAACACACGCTGCCGCAGGGTGACGACACCGCCCTGTCGGTCGTGATGTCGCGATACGCGCTGGCGGTACAGCACGAACGGGAGCTGGCGATGCAAAGCCCGTGGACCGCGCTGCGCACCGCATGCCTGACCGGGGTAGTCCACCGCAAGATGGCCGAACCCATCGACTTGCCTTCCAAGAAGGAGCTTTTGCTGACCGCCGGCGACCTCGACGAAGCCGTCGCGGGCCTGCTCACCAACCACCTGGTAGCCAGCGACGCGGACGGTACCAGCGTTCCGGCCGGCTTCACGCGAATAGCGGCGTTCCGCGGCGGCGTAACCGGCAACATGGACGCGTGCTACTCGCGTTATCCGGGATAAGGAGGCGTCCGTGTCGGAACCACCGCCCCGCTACCCGCCGCCGGGTGGTTATGGCTACCAACCGCCACCGCCGGCCGTCGGTACCAACGGGTTGGCCATCGCCTCCTTGGTGTGTTCCTTGTTCGGTTGGCTATGCATCATCGGCGGCATTCTGGGCATCATCCTCGGCGTTTTGGCGCTGGGCCAGATCAGGCAGAGCGGCCAGGGCGGGCGCGGTTTGGCGATTGCCGGAATTGTTATCGGCGGCATCGTGACCGCGCTGGTGATATTCGCGGGGATCCTCGGGGCCGTGTTCGGCGGCGCGTCACACACGCATTCCAGCGCGCCGACGACAGTGATAGTCGTTGCGGCTCAACCTATCCCGGCGAGCTTTGGCATCACCTGATCGACATACCGGCGGATGAACCCGACGGGGTCCGGGTTTCCCGGCAGGGGACCGACGTTGATCATCTCGATGCCCTGCGCGGAAAAGCGTTCCACAGTCTTCAGGTGCGCGTCGGTGTCATCGAACGGGTCCATGGTCGCGAGGCCGCCGGCCGTCTTGCGGATTTCGCCGGGATCACGGCCCACCGCGTCGCAGTGGCGGTTCAGCACATCGACCTTGTGCTTCAGCTCGTCGACATCGGTCGCCATGCTGTTCCAGATATCGGCGTACTGCGCGACCAGGCGTAGCGTCTTCTTCTCGCCGTCGCCGCCGATCAGGATGGGGGGACGTCGAATCGGTTGCGGCGCACAGATTGTCTCGGCCAGCTGATAGTGCCTGCCGTTGTACGGGCCGTCATCATCGCTCCACATCTGCCGGCATATCTGCAGCGTCTCCTCCAGCATCTCGAAGCGTGTGCTCAGCGCCGGATATGGAATACCGAGGGCGACATGTTCGCGGTCGTACCATGCCGCGCCCAGGCCCAGGATCGATCGGCCTTGGGACAACACGTCAAGCGTCGTGACCGCTTTGGCCAGCACCCCGGGATAGCGATACGTCACCCCGGTGACCAGCAGGGCCAGGTCGATCGTCGTCGTTTGTCCGGCCAGGAAGCCCAGGGACGTATAGCCCTCTAAGAAAGGATCCTGCGCGGCCCCAAGGGCTTCCATCTGGAAGAAGTGGT
Source organism: Mycobacterium sp. IS-836 (assembly GCF_001954275.1). Classification (GTDB taxonomy): domain Bacteria; phylum Actinomycetota; class Actinomycetes; order Mycobacteriales; family Mycobacteriaceae; genus Mycobacterium. The sequence continues at coordinate 10,598 of NZ_MBEU01000066.1, forward strand.
CGGCCAGCGTGAATAGCGTTGCCCCGCCTTCCTCGGCGGCTCTGGCCGCGTCGGCAAGCGTCGGGCCCAGCTTCGCCGGGTCGCCTGGCAGAAAATCGATGAAGTGCACTCCCAATTCCATTGCCAAATCTATCCTCTCGTATGCGCCGCTCGGGTGCCATCGACTGGGGGCGTACCCATTCTGCGCTTGCCAATACGCTGGCCGACGACGCCCCTCTTTACAGAGGTGGGTGAGCACCGCCGTCTGTGACGGAGTCAGATCCCCGCCAGCCGCGACGTCGCTCAACCGCCGTCGCAGCCGTGCGGCTTCCAAACTGAAGTAACCGGTGGCGCGCCAGGATCGCGCTTGACGAAGTCCGCGCCCAGTGCGGCGTAGCCTCTAGCGTCGTGCGCGCCGCAGACGCGGGAAGGACGGATATGGATCTGCACCTATCGGGGAAGACCGCAGTGGTCACCGGCGCCAGCAAAGGCATCGGTTTCGCGATCACGAAAGCCCTCGTGGATGCGGGGGTGCACGTGGTGGCCGGGTCACGGACGCCCGGCAAGGGACTGCCGGCGCTCGAAGAGACGGGGCAGGCGTCGTTCGTGCCCGTCGACCTCTCCCACGCCGGCGCCGCCGAAGAGCTGGTCGCCGTGGCGGCCGAGCGCGGCGGGATCGACATTCTGGTCAACAACGTCGGCGGTTCGAAGGTCCGTGCGGGCGGGCTGGCCGGCATCACCGACGACCAATGGCAAGCGACGTGGGAACTCAACGTAATGGCCGCCGTGCGATCCGTCCGCGCCGCGCTACCCCAAATCGAAAGGCGCGGCCGCGGCTCTATCGTCATCATCGGCTCGATCAACGCCTACCTTGCCAATCCCGAAAGCTATGACTATTGCGCCGCCAAAGCCGCCCTCGCCAGTTTTTCGAAAGCGTTGTCAAAAGAGTTGGCGCCGAAGGACATCCGAGTCAACTTGGTCAGCCCCGGGGCGGTGCTGACGGAGATCTGGACCGACGAGGGCAGGTTGGCCGCTCAGTATGCCGCCGCCGACGGCCGCACGCCCGGGGAAGTCCGGGCGGCGATCATCGAGAATACTCCGACGGGCCTTTTCACCACCCCCGAGCAAGTCGCGGACCTCGTCTTGTTCCTTGCCAGCGACCGCGCCGGGAACATCACCGGATCCGACTATCGCATCGACGGCGGCTACGTCACCACGCTGTGATCAGCGCAGCAGGCGCAGCGCCGCGTCCACCGCGAGCGCAGGTACATCGAGCTTCGTCGAACGCAAATCGTGTCGGGCGCCAGCGATTTCGACGACCTCGACCGATGCGGCGACCAGCGCCGCGGCGTCGCGAACCTCGTCGGGGGAGCCGAAGGGATCCGACGTGCCGTGGGTGAACACCGTCGGCACCGTGATGTCCGGCAGGTGTTCGGTGCGGGGCCGCTCCGGCTTGCCGGGCGGATGCACGGGATAGGAGAACAGCGTCAGCACGTCCACTGGTGCTTCGTTGGCGGCGACCACCATCGACGTCTGCCGGCCACCATAGGAATGCCCGCCGGCGATCAGGGGACCGTCGGCGAGGCCGCGGCACACCGTGATCGCCTCCACGATTCCCGCGCGGTCGGCCGCCGCCGAGCCGGACGGCGGCCCGGTCGGCCGGCGCCGGCGGTAGGGCAGGTTGTACCGCACCGCGAGCCAGCCGCGTCTCGCCCATTCGTCGCAAACCTGTTGCAGCAATGTGGATTCCCGGCTACCTCCCGCGCCGTGGGTCAGCACGACCACCCCGGCGGCCGGGCCTGCCGGCTGGTGCGCGACGCCCGCGATCTGGTCGAGGTTCATGACAACCGGAAGAGCGGCGAGACCGGCCCGTGTCCGTGGCCCAGCGGATAGGAGGCGCGCAGGCATTCGGTCACCCACCCCTTCGCGAACGACACCGCGTCCGGCACCGTGAACCCGTGCGCCAGCGCGCAGGCCGTCGCCGCGGCCAAGGTGTCCCCGGCGCCGTGGTCATGAATGGTGTCCACCCGCGGTGAGTCGAACTCGTAAAAGTCGGTGCCGTCGAACAAGAGGTCCGTGCTGCTCGCCGAACCCTGCAGGTGCCCGCCCTTGACCAACGCCCACTTGGGTCCCAAGGCGTGCAGCGCGCGGGCGGCCTCCCGCTGCGACTCAGGGTCGACGACGTCGATATCGACCAGCAATCGCACCTCGTGCAGGTTCGGCGTCACCAAGCACGCCAGCGGAAACAGTTCGGTACGAAGCGAATCCAGTGCGCTCGTGTCCAGCAGCGGGTCGCCGTGCATCGACGCGCACACCGGGTCGACTACCAGCGGTGCGTCGCCGCCGTGGTCGCGCCAGGCCGCGGCGACCGCTTCGATAATTTCGCCCGACGCCAGCATGCCGGTCTTGGCCGCCTGCAAACCGATGTCGTGACAGACCACCTCGATCTGGGCGGTGATGACGTTGCCGGGGACCTTGTGAAAACCCCTGACGCCCACCGAGTTCTGCACCGTCACCGCGCTCACCGCACACAGCGCATGAACCCCGAGCAGCGTGCAGGTGCGCACATCCGCCTGCATACCGGCGCCGCCGCCGGAGTCCGACCCGGCGATGGCCAGCACCCGCAGCGGCGTTTCGCCCGGCCCGGGCAGCGGCAGGTACGTCACGTTATAGGTAGATACACCCGATTGCCGTGCTCGGCGAACTCGACCGACTTCTCGGCCATTGCGGCCTCGATGGCTTCCTCGCTGTCGAGCCCGTGCGCGGCGGCGTAGTCGCGCACGTCCTGTGTGATGCGCATCGAGCAGAACTTCGGCCCGCACATCGAGCAGAAGTGCGCCGTCTTGGCCGGTTCGGCGGGCAGCGTCTCGTCGTGGAATTCCCGTGCGGTGTCGGGGTCCAACGACAGTGCGAATTGATCGTTCCAGCGGAACTCGAAGCGTGCCGTCGACAGGGCGTCGTCGCGCTCCTGGGCGCGCGGGTGGCCCTTGGCCAGGTCCGCCGAGTGCGCGGCGATCTTGTAGGCGATCACCCCGTCCTTGACGTCCTTGCGGTCAGGCAATCCCAGGTGTTCCTTCGGGGTCACGTAGCACAGCATCGCGGTGCCGGCCTGCGCGATGATGGCCGCGCCGATCGCCGAGGTGATGTGGTCGTAGGCGGGTGCGATGTCGGTGGCCAGCGGGCCCAGCGTGTAGAACGGCGCCTCCTCGCACAGCTCCTCCTCGAGCCGCACGTTCTCGACGATCTTGTGCATCGGGATGTGTCCGGGGCCCTCGATCATCACCTGTGCGCCATGGGCTTTCGCGATCTTGGTCAGCTCGCCCAGGGTGCGCAGCTCGGCGAACTGCGCGGCGTCGTTGGCGTCGGCGATCGAGCCGGGACGCAGCCCGTCACCGAGCGAGAAGGTGACGTCGTAGCGCGCGAAGATGTCGCAGAGCTCTTCAAAGTTGGTGTAAAGGAACGACTCCCGGTGATGTGCCAGGCACCACGCCGCCATGATCGATCCGCCGCGGGACACGATGCCGGTGACGCGCTTAGCGGTCAACGGCACGTAGCGCAGCAGCACGCCGGCGTGCACGGTCATGTAGTCGACACCCTGCTCGCACTGTTCGATCACGGTGTCGCGGTAGATCTCCCACGTCAGCTCGGTCGGATCGCCCTTGACCTTTTCCAGCGCCTGGTAGATCGGCACCGTGCCGACCGGCACCGGCGAATTGCGCAGGATCCACTCGCGGGTTTCGTGGATGTTCTTGCCGGTGGACAGGTCCATGATGGTGTCGGCGCCCCAGCGGGTGGCCCACACCATCTTGTCGACCTCTTCGGCGATCGACGACGTCACCGCCGAGTTGCCGATGTTCGCATTGACCTTGACCGCGAATGCCTTGCCGATGATCATCGGCTCGCACTCGGGGTGATTGTGGTTGGCCGGGATCACCGCGCGGCCGCGGGCGACCTCGTCGCGCACCAGCTCGGCCGCCACGTCCTCGCGCGCGGCGATGAACGCCATCTCGGCGGTGATCTCGCCGGCGCGGGCGCGCTGCAGCTGGGTCCCGCGGTCGCGGACCACGCCTGGCCGCGCCGGCAGCCCGGCCGCCAAGTCGATCATCGCGTCCGGATCCGTGTATGGACCGGAAGTGTCGTAGAGGTCGAAGTGGTCGCCGGTGGACAGGTGCACCCGCCGGAACGGAACCTTGAGACCCGCGCCGGTGCCCGGCGTCGCAATTTCGCGATAGGCCTTGCTACTGCCCGCGATGGGTCCCGTGGTCACGGACGGTTCGACAGTTGCGGTCATTTGTCATCTCCCTACGCCGGCATTACCCGGTCAGGTTCGTACGGTCGACGGCCCCAGCCGTCCTCTCAGCGCACTCGGCGTGCGCTCCCGCGTCCTTGTGTTTGATCGTCCGCACGCGACGTTACCCCCAACCCCGTACCGGGCGACTCTCGCCGTCGAATCCGGCCGGTGGAATGATGGAGACGTGCCACAGCCCACGCCAATGACCGGCGATGCCGAGCGCGCCGCCTCGGGACACTTGAGCGTCGGCAGCTTCCGCTTTTGGTTCGCCGGCGAGCGCTGGGAATGGTCCGACGAGGTCGCGCGGATGCACGGTTACGAACCCGGGTCGGTGGTGCCGACCACTGAGCTACTGCTGTCGCACAAGCATCCTGATGACCGTGAACACGTCCGCGATCTGCTCGACTACGCGGTGCAGTCGGGAGAGTCGTTCTCCAGCCGTCACCGCTTCATCGACACCGCCGGCGGTGAGCACGATGCGATCGTCGTGGCCGACCGCATCCTGGACGAATCGGGAGCGGTGGTGGGCACCGCGGGCTACTACATCGACCTCACCGAGACATTCGGTGAAGCGCGCTCGGAGACCCGCCAGGAGGTGCTCGACGAGGCGCTGCCGGACTTGTTCGAGAACCGCGCGGCCATCGAGCAGGCCAAGGGCGTCCTGATAGCCGTCTACCGGGTCAGCGCGGATCAGGCCTTTCGGGTGCTGCAGTGGCGGTCGCAGGAGACCAACGTCAAGCTGCGTGTGCTGGCCAAACAACTCGTCAGCGAAGTCGTCAGCCTGCCGCCGCCGTCGCCGACCGTGCAAAGCCAGTTCGACCACGTGCTGCTGACCGTGCACGAGCGCGTGCCCGCCGAATCCAGCCGGTGACGGGGCGCGGCTAGGCCTCTTCCATCGCCTCGCCGAGCTCCTCGAGGACCTTGTTGTGGTGGTTGCTTGCCAAGAGGTGTCCGGCGGCGATGACCATGGCCACCGGCCAGTCGATGAGTTCGAACGCGGCCAGCGCGGCCAGACCCCCGTAGTACGCCATCTGCTCGGGCCGCGGAATCTCCAGCTGACCAAAAACCGGAAGATTCACGGCGAAGGTCTCGCCTTCGCGGATTTTCTGCACCGCCTCGCTCTGCGAGGTCCCTCTGCGAGCTTTCTTTTCGGCCATCATTTGCCTTTCCGTAACTAAGCATTTCCCGTTGAGCCGGGTCGGGTGGTCAACGTCGGAGATATGTCGACGACCGACGTCCTGGCCGATCCGATGACTTCGACGGTAGCTTCTGTGCTGACCGTGCCCGTGCGGCAGCTATATGCGCTGCTCTGGCGGGTGGGCGTCGTGGAGATTGTGGAGACCGACCGGATGACTCGCCGCGCCCCTGAGCCCGCGCCCGCGGGCCGGGCGGGGCACAGCCGAGCGGTCGGCTGAGCCCGGTACTCACACATTCAGTTGGTGCTGCGCAATTGCGCGGTGCCCGCGCGGCGGCCCGTCGTCTTCTTGGCCGGCCGCTTGGCGGCGGCTTTCTGGGCCTTTTGCGGCGGCGGCTCCGTCGGAACCGGCTTGAGGGTCGCTTTCGCGGCCGTTGGCTGCGTCTCCGGTTTGCGGTTCAGCCGCTGCAGCAGCAGCGCGCCGCCACCGACCGCCAGCAGCACCGGCCACTCGACCAGGCCGGCGACACCGAGCGCACCGATGGCCAGCGCGGCCGCGGGGGTCGAATGACTGCCCGAATTGATTCCGCGCCTAATGCCTTCCGCGGCCCCGGTTACGCCGCCGACGATCCCGTTCACCGCCGCGCCGCCCACCGCTCCAGCGGTCGCCGTGGTGGCCGCTGCCGCACGATTCACCGTTTTGCCTACGCTGCGGACTGTTCCGCCAACGACACCCATAGCGACTCCCTGGCTTTAGATATCGCAAGCGTACGCCGGCTCTGGACTATTTCAACGCGAGCGAATGGTCGCACGGATTCGCCTCAGCGAATGTCGATCAGCACGGGCGCGTGATCGCTCGGCGCCTTGCCCTTGCGCTCCTCGCGGACGATCTGCGCATCGGTCACGCGGGCGGCCAGCGCCGGCGACGCGAGGATGAAGTCGATGCGCATGCCCCGGTTCTTCGGGAACCGCAACTGGGTGTAGTCCCAGTAGGTGTAGACCCCGGGGCCGGGCGTGAAAGGCCTTACCACGTCGGTGAATTGCGCGTGGACAATGGCGTTGAACGCGCGCCGCTCCGGCTCGGACACGTGTGTGGAGCCGACATAGAATTCGGTGCTCCATACGTCCTCGTCCGTCGGGGCGATGTTCCAGTCTCCGACCAGCGCGATCTGCGCGGTGGGATCGTCGTGCAGCCAGCCGGCGGCCGTATCACGGAGGGCGGCAAGCCAATCCAGCTTGTAGGCGTAGTGCGGATCGCCCAGGGCGCGTCCGTTCGGCACGTACAGGCTCCACACCCGTACACCACCGCAGGTGGCACCGAGGGCGCGGGCTTCCGCCGCTGCGGCCACCTCGGGCTTGCTACTCCAGCTGGGCTGGCCGTCGAAGCCGATCTGCATATCGTCCAGACCGACTCGGGACGCGATGGCCACACCGTTCCATTGGTTGAAGCCGACGTGTGCGACCTCGTAGCCGAGTTCGAAGAACGGCAGGGCGGGGAATTGACCATCGGCGCATTTGGTCTCCTGCATGGCCAGCACGTCGACGTCGGCGCGAGCAAGCCAGTCGACGACGCGGTCCAAGCGGGTGCGGATCGAATTCACGTTCCAGGTGGCGAGCCGCAGCCGCGGCGATCGCAATTGCGGCGAAGCCGGGCGCAGCGGGTCGCCGCCATCAAGCACGCCGTCGGGCATGGCTAGACCGTATCGATTCTTCGGCCCTGCATGTAGCGCCGGCGGTGGTGCAGCCGGAAGCCGAGCGCATCGGCGAGTGCGATGCCGTCGGTGTCGTCGTCGCCGACTTGCACGCAACCGCGGGTTGCGCCGCGACTCGCACCCCAGGCCAACAGCGCCTCGCCCGCTTGGCGTGCCGGTTCACCCGCCACGGAAAGGAACAGCCACCGGGTGCCGTCGGGTGCGTTGGTCACAGCGGCTCGCCAGCGCTCCCGTTGTATGACGCTCGGGTCCGGCTGTGACGCTGGCGTGACGCTCGACAAGTCGCACACCGAGACTCGCTCGGTGTGTGCGGCCGCGAGGCCGGGCGGCGGCCGCAGCAACCGGTCGGGGAAGGCTAGCCAGGGTGTCAGGCCGCGCCGGTCGTACCAGTCGACGATCGCGGGGATGGTCGCGGTGTGGGCCGAAATATCCAGGGGCACAGCGGAATTGGCGCACAGGGTGGTATCGTCTCCGGCCCGCAGCAGCCAGCCGTCCAGCCAAGTGTGTTCGACCGCGGGGCAGGCCGCGGCGGCGGCGTGCTCGAGTGCCCGGATCGCCGACGCGCGCACCGGCGCGTCGGTCAGCACCCGCAGCGCCACCACGTCGGCGGGCGAGCACTCCACGACGGCGCCGGTTTTTGTCCGGACCCGCACCACCGGATCGACCGCCAGCAGACGCCCCACCGCATCGGTGAGTGGCGGGACCGAACCGGCGGGGCGTCGGTAGCGAACCGTCACCCGCGTTCCCAACTCGGGCCACGAGACCATCAGTGGCCGAACGGGTCCGGCCCCTCGCCGGGCAACCACGACAAACCCGGAACGCCCCAGCCGTGCGACTTCACCGCGCGCTTGGCGGCGCGGGCGTGCCGGCCGATGAGCCGGTCCAGATAGAGAAAGCCGTCCAGGTGCCCGGTCTCGTGCTGCAGCATGCGCGCGAACAGGCCGGTGCCCTCGATGACTACCGGGCTACCGTCGGCGTCGAGTCCGGTGACCCGCGCCCACTTCGCGCGGCCGGTGGGGAACGACTCGCCGGGAACCGACAAACACCCTTCGTCGTCGTCCCCCGGATCGGGCATGGTCTCGGGGATTTCGGAGGTTTCCAGGACGGGATTGACGACCACACCCCGGCGTCGATCCGTCATTCCGCGGTCCTCGGCGCAGTCGTAGACGAACAGCCGCAGTCCGTAGCCGATCTGGTTGGCGGCCAGCCCCACCCCGTGGGCGGCGTCCATGGTGTCGTACATGTCGGAGATCAAGCCGGCCAGATCCGCCGGCAGCGAACCATCGGCGGCCACCGCCACCGGTGTCGTCGGGGCGTGCAAGACCGGATCTCCCACGATGCGAATGGGTACGACTGCCATGGTCGGCTAGCTTAGGCGGGGTGGACAACGGCTTGGGGGACAGCCGGGCAATCTTGGCCAATCCGCCGACTCGCGGGTCTGGATTACGGATTGAGGGTTCGCGGCGTGGTTCAATATTCGCCGAAACATGCCCCTATGTAAGTCAAGTCATTCGCACAGTTTGAGAATCGCCGAGAAGGGTCCAGGGGAAGCGATATGGACAGCGCCATGGCGCGGGCAAATCGATCGGGGGACGACTCTGAAATCGCCGATGGGCTGACGCGCCGCGAACACGACATCCTCGCATTCGAACGCCAGTGGTGGAAATTTGCCGGGGTCAAGGAAGAAGCGATCAAAGAGCTGTTCTCGATGTCGGCGACGCGCTACTACCAGGTGCTCAACGCGCTGGTGGACCGGCCCGAGGCGCTGGCCGCCGACCCGATGCTCGTGAAGCGATTGCGACGGCTGCGCGCCAGCCGCCAGAAGGCCCGCGCGGCGCGGCGCCTGGGCTTCGAGGTCACCTGACACCTGACGCGCCTTTGCAGGTTCCGGCCCGGTTCTAGCTACAGTGGGCTGCGATGAAAGAGCGCGTCCCCGACTCGACGGGGCTTCCCCTGCGGGCCATGGTGATGGTGCTGCTGTTCCTCGGCGTCATTTTCCTGCTGCTGGGCTGGCAGGCCCTGGGTAGCTCGGGAAACTCCGAGGACGACTCGGCGTCGCAGGTGTCCAGCGTGACCAGCAGCACGACCTCGACGACGGCCTCGACGACCGGTAAGCCCCCGGCGAACCAGGCCGAGGTGCGCGTGTACAACATCTCGTCCAGGGAGGGCGTCGCCGCGCACACCAAGGACCAGCTCACGGGTGCCGGCTTCAAGGTCACCGAGGTTGGGAACCTGTCGATCCCCGATGTCGCGGCCACCACGGTGTACTACACCGATGCCGACGACGAGCACGCCACCGCCGATGCCGTCGGCCAGAAGCTGAGCGCACCCGTCCAACCGCGCATCCCCGCACTCGCCAACCAACCGCCCGGGGTCATCGTGTTGGTGACGGGCTGACGTTCGCATCGCTGCAAATTCGGAGGTCGGCGGGCTAGGCTTCCGCTATGCCTAAGCACCGCAATGTCGCTGCCGCCGCCATATTCGCGATCGCGTTGGTAGGTGCGTGCTCGTCGCCCCAACACGCATCGACGACCCCGGGTACCCCGCCGGCGGTCTGGACCGGATCGCCCGCGCCGTCGGGAGGCTCGGGCGAGGAGGGGGCGCCGGCGGGCGCTGGCGCGGCGTCCGCATCGCAGCGCATGATCACCCATCTCAAGGCTCCGGACGGTGCCCAGGTGGCCACCGCGACGCTTGAGTTCGCCAATGGGTATGCCACCATCACGATCGCGACGACCGGTCCGGGTCAGCTCACGCCAGGATTCCACGGAGTGCACATCCACAAGGTGGGCAAGTGCGAACCCAATTCGGTCGCACCCACCGGCGGCGCGCCCGGCGACTTCTTGTCCGCCGGCGGGCACTTCCAGGTGCCCGGCCACGCGGCCGAGCCGGCCAGCGGTGACCTGACGTCGCTGCAAGTTCGCAAGGACGGTTCGGGGACGCTGATGACGACCACCGACGCGTTCACGATGGAAGACCTGTTGAACGGCGAGAAGACCGCGATCATCATTCATGCCGGCGCCGACAACTTCGGCAACATCCCACGCGATCGCTACAACCAGACCAACGGCACGCCGGGGCCCGACGCGACGACGATGAGCACCGGCGACGCCGGCAAGCGGGTAGCCTGCGGTGTCATCGGTGCCGGCTAACAAGACCCGCGCTCGCATCGATTTCAAGCGCTCACCGCGGCCGACCATCGGCGTCGAGTGGGAGTTCGCGCTCGTCGACGCGCAGACCCGCGACTTGAGCAACGAGGCCACCGCCGTCATCGCCGAGATCGGCGAAAACCCGCGCGTGCACAAGGAATTGCTGCGCAACACCGTCGAGGTCGTCAGCGGTATCTGCGATTGCACCGGACAGGCGATCGAGGACCTGCGCGAAACGCTGGGGCCGGCCCGCCGGATCGTCCGCGACCGCGGCATGGAGCTGTTCTGCGCGGGCACCCACCCGTTCGCGCGCTGGTCCACCCAGAAGCTCACCGATGCGCCCCGCTATGCCGAGCTGATCAAGCGCACCCAGTGGTGGGGCCGGCAGATGCTGATCTGGGGTGTGCACGTGCACGTCGGAATCTCGTCGGCGCACAAGGTGATGCCGATCATGTCGTCGCTGCTGAAGTACTACCCGCACCTGCTCGCGTTGTCCGCCTCCTCACCGTGGTGGGGTGGCGAGGACACCGGATACGCCAGCAATCGCGCGATGATGTTTCAGCAGTTGCCCACCGCCGGGCTGCCGTTTCAGTTCCAGACGTGGGCGGAGTTCGAGGGCTTCGTCTACGACCAGAAGAAGACCGGCATCATCGACCACATGGACGAAGTCCGTTGGGACATCAGGCCTTCGCCGCACCTGGGCACCCTCGAGGTGCGCGTCTGCGACGGCGTGTCCAACCTGCGCGAGCTGGGCGCGCTGGTGGCGTTGACACACTGCCTGATTGTCGACCTGGACCGCCGGCTGGACGCCGACGAGTCGTTGCCGACCATGCCGCCCTGGCATGTGCAGGAGAACAAGTGGCGAGCCGCCCGCTACGGCCTGGACGCGATCATCATCCAGGACGCGGACAGCAACGAGCGCCTGGTCACCGAGGATCTGCTCGACGTGTTGAACCGGCTCGAGCCCGTCGCGAAGTCACTGCACTGCGCTGACGAATTGGCGGCGGTGGCCGACATCCCGCGAGTCGGCGCTTCGTACCAGCGGCAACGGCGGGTCGCCGAAGAGCATGACGGCGATCTGCGCGCCGTTGTCGACGCGCTCGTGAGCGAGCTGGACAGCTGAGTCATGGTGGGCCTCGAAGCCGTTGAGATGGCGATGTTTCCGCTCGAATCGGCGGTGCTGCCCAACCAGGATCTGCCGCTGCGGATTTTCGAGCCCCGCTACGTCGCGCTGGTGCGCCACTGCGTCGAGGCCGGTGATCCCTTCGGCGTGGTGCTGATATCCCGCGGGCGCGAGGTCGGCGGCGGCGAGACGCGGTGTGATGTCGGCGTTTTGACCCGGATCACCGAATGCGTCGATCACGGGCTCGACCGATACTCGCTGCGCTGCCGTACCGGTGAGCGAATTCGGGTGCGCGAGTGGCTGACCGACGACCCCTACCCGCGGGCGACGGTCACGCTGTGGCCCGACGAGCCGGGGGATCCGGTGACCCGAGCGCAGCTGCACGACGTCGAAGAACGGGTGATCGCGCTGTTCGAGCGGATCGCCGAAGCGCGCGGCGCGCAGCTGCCGGGGCGCGACGTGCTGTTGGGCTACGACGAAGCCGGCGCCGACGACCCCGGACCGCTCATGTTCGGGTTGGCATCCCGCCTTCCGATCGGCACCGCCGACCGTTACGCCGTGCTGTCCGCCCCGTCGGCCGCCGACCGGCTCGCCGCGCTGCGCGAGGCCGTGGACACCGTTGCCGAGATGGTGGAGTTCCAGCTATCCGAATGAATACCGATGTGACAGTTGAGATCAACGACGGCGTGGCGGTGCTCACGCTGAATCGTCCCGAACATCTCAACGCCTACACCGCCGACATGGGCTCGCTGTTGAGTCTGGCGTATCGGGATTGCGTCGATGACGACGACGTCCGGGCCATCGTCGTCACCGGGGCGGGCAGCGCCTTTTGCGCCGGCGCGGACTTCTCGGGCAACGTGTCGCCGTTCGACGCCGCGGCCGAGACTTTCTCGGCATCGCCGATCAACCCGGCGGCCTTCGAATTGCGCAAGCCGGTGATCGCCGCGCTCAACGGCCACGCCTTCGGCATCGGCCTGACCATCGCGCTGCAGGCCGACATCCGCATCGTCGCGGTCGACGCCAAATACGGTGTGGTGCAAGTGCGCCGGGGTGTGATACCTGACTGCATGTCGCACTGGACGTTGGCGCATCTGACCACCCTGGGCGCGGCCGCGGAGATACTGCTGACCGGCCGCACCTTCACCGGGGCGGAGGCCGTCGCGCTCGGGGTCGCCAACGCGGCGTTGCCCGCCGAACGGGTGCTCGCCCGTGCGATGGAAATGGCGCGCGACATCGCGGTCAACGTCGCGCCGATGTCGGCGGCGTTGGCCAAGCGGCTGCTGTGGGACAGCGCGATCAACAACTACACCGCGCGGGAGGTCGCGTCGCTGGAAACGCAGCTGCACCACCGGGTGATGGGAACCGCGGACGCCCGTGAGGGAGTCTCCGCGTTCCTGGACCGTCGGCCGCCGCGGTTCAGCGCGCGGGTTTCCGCCGAGTGGACGGATTTACCGGAGCCATGAGGGCATCACGGTACCGCACACAACTTCTCGGAGAGCGTCCACAACTGTGCCGCGCGCTGAGGGTCGCGGGCATAGGGCGCGACCGCGTCGCTGACACGGCAGTCTTCGAGGTACAAGCCACCCCGGTCCGCGAGCTCCGGGCTTACCGCCGCCCATACCTGGGTGGCCGCACCGTGCTCGGGCGTGGTGACCTCCAGGCGTCCCGACGCGTGTTCGCGTAGCTGGGAGAAATCCGAGCGGGACATGTACCGCGCCAGCGACGTGGCGACGGTGCCGGGATGGACGGCGTAGGCGCGGATTCCGTTCTCGCGCAGGCGCCGGTCCGCCTCGACGGCATGCAGGATGTTCGCCGTCTTGGACGCGCCGTACGCGGCGAACTTGTCGTAGTCACGGCCCAGCCAGTTGGGATCGCCGAAGTCGATGTCGCCCAGGAGGTGACCGCGCGACGACAGCATGACGATGCGGGCGTCTCCGGCGGCCGCGAGCTGCGGGACGAGGAGTCGGGTCAGCTCGAAATGTCCGAAATGGTTTGTACCGATCTGCATTTCGAACCCGTCACGCGTGCGCTCGAAGGGGGTGAACATGACGCCGGCGTTGTTCATCAACACGTGGATCGCCGGCGCGAGGTCGCCGATCGCCGTGGCCGCCGCGCGCACGCTGGCCAGCGCGGTGAGGTCGAGGTGAACCGTCGACGCCCGCGCGCCGGGCACTTCGGCCCGAATCCATTCGGCGGTCTGGGCCAGCGCATCATGGTTGCGCGCGGCCAGCACCACGTGCGCGCCCGCGGCGGCCAGCGCCCGCGCCGACTCCCGGCCCAGCCCGGACGACGCGCCCGTGATCACACATGCCTTGCCGGACAGGTCGATTCCCTCGACGACCTGCACGGCCGTCGGGCGTTCGGTCATCGCGGTGCGGCTTCCCGCTCGGCCAGGGACTTCAGCGTGAGCAGCTGCTTGCGCATCATCACCAGGTCGCCGAGGGCCAGCGCGCGAGCGGGCAGCCGGGGCCCCGCGAACCACACGCGCGCGTGCAGCCGCGAGCCGGGTCCCTCGGGCCGGACCGCGTAGGTGACCGCGACGCCCTTGGACCGCAAGGTGATCTGCTCGTCGTCGGTGAACGACTGCAAGGTGAACAAGGTCATGAATCGCTGTCCCACTTCGAGGTGAACCAGTTCGGGGTCGCGCGCTCGAGGACTGCGGCGGCCGAGGTTGTCCAGGATGTCATAGCTATAGGGTGCTACGCGCAACTGGCACAGCCAGCAGAACACGATCGACGGCGGCGCGGCGATGCTGATCGCGCGGTCGGCCTGGACGCCGGCGCGCGGGCGCAATGCGTCGCAGGGCAGCGGCACGGTTCGTTCTGTTGGCCGCACACCCCAGGTCAGGCCCAGGTTCAAGGGACGGTCGCTCCGCGGGTGAGGCCGCGACGGGCGCTGCGCGCCATCAGCCGTGGCGCCACGATGCGGTGCAGCGGACCGACCGCGGTCCAGACGGCTCGGGCGGCGAGCTTGTGACGGTAATGCAGGCGCGTGGTGAGGACGGCTCGCCGTCCGTCCTCGCGTCGCAGCGTCAGCCGGGCGTCCATCAGGGGCCCGCCCGTCGCCAGCACGATCTCGTCGCGATCCGAATGCGCGATCGGCCAGCCGATTACGTGCTCAGGCGAGGAATACGGGCCCAGGCGAAATCTCAGGATGTGGCGGTGGATCCATGGGACGACGCCGGCCAGGGCGCCCGGTTCGCCCCCGAGGCCGTCGCGGAACGCCTGTTCGGCGGTGCGCGAGTCGCCCTGCAGGATGGGGACTTCGAAGATGTCCGCGTAGTCGGCGGCGCTCTCGCCGGTTTCCGCCCGCGCCGCGCGCACGGCCCCGGCGATGCGTCGCAGCGTCCATCGCACCGCGACGCGGTGCCCGCCGGTGCCGATGACCAGCGCGCGATAGGCCCTGCCGTGCGGGCCCGGGAAATCCGCCCACGTCGCCGCCCGCAGCCGGGTCCGCTGCCCCGATTCGTCCAGCTCGAACACCCAGCGGTACACCGCGAACGGGTGGCGTCCCTTGAGCGCGAACCGTTCGGGTGGGCGCGCCTCGTCCAGCACGAAACCGGGCGGCACGGTGGAGGGGTCGCGGGGGTCGCGGCACATCACTTGCAGCAGCGCCGACCACGTGTCGTCGCGATTCGCGTCAACGGTTATGGCATGCTCATCGATATAGGGTAATCGTTCCATATAGAAGGATCGTACTAGATCATGGCCCCACCGCGGAAGCACGAAACCAATGTGATCCTCGACGCAGCACGCGCCTTGGTGCTCGACGGCGGACCGCGGGCGGCGAGCGTGGCGGCGATCGCGAAGTCCAGCGGTGCGCCGGCCGGCACGCTGTATCACCGGTTCGGCAACCGCGACGGCATCTTGGCGGCGGCATGGCTGAGGGCGCTGGAACGCTTTCAGGCGCGGGCGATGGCGGCGGGGACGAAAACGACCGACCCGATGGAGAGCGCCGTCGCGATGGCCGTCGCGGCCATCGGTTTTACTCGCGAACTTCCCGAGGACGCCCGGCTGTTGTTGACGATGCGGCCGGGTGACCTGCTCGACGGCGAGCCCGACGCGGCGTTCTCCGAGACGCTGGCGGCGATGAACGCGCCGCTGATCCAGCGGGTCCGCGGCCTGGCGCGGGAGCTGTTCGGCAGCGGCAGTGCGCGGTCCGTCGATGCGGTCTCCCGGGCGGTTGCCGACCTGCCGTATGCGGTGGTGCGGCGCCACGCGCACGACGATCCGTTGCCACGCTGGCTCGAAGCCGACGTGGCTGCCGCGGCGAGGGCGATGCTAGAGAGCTTTGGCGAACGCGCGTAGCGCGTCCACCTGGACCGGATCCAGCGAGGGGCGCACGGTTTTGCGGGCCGCCGCGAGGTCGGCCGCCGTCACGTCGGCGGCGTCGATGGACCGGCGCATCGCGCTGAGCGCGGCCTCCCGCAGCAGGGCCACGCAATCGGCCGCGCTGTAGCCGTCGAGTTCCGCGGCGACGTCGTCGAGGTTGACGTCGGCGCTCAGCGGGATGGATTTGCCTGCGGTGCGCAGGATTTCGCGGCGGGCAGCGGCGTCGGGTGGTTCGACGAAGACCAGCCGCTCCAGCCGGCCCGGGCGGAGCAGCGCGGGGTCGATCAGATCGGGCCGGTTGGTGGCACCCAGCACCACGACGTCGCGCAGCGGGTCGATGCCGTCGAGTTCGGTGAGCAGGGCGGCGACGACTTTGTCGGTCACGCCGGAGTCGAAGCTCTGGCCGCGCCGCGGCGCCAGCGCATCGATCTCGTCGAGGAACACTAGCGACGGCGCGGAATCGCGGGCCCGCCGGAACAGCTCGCGGACGGCCTTCTCCGACGCGCCCACCCACTTGTCCATCAGCTCGGAGCCTTTGACCGCGTGCACGCTCAGCTGTCCGGTGCTGGCCAGCGCGCGGACCACGAAGGTCTTGCCGCACCCCGGCGGCCCGTACAGCAGCACCCCGCGCGGCGGGTCGACGCCCAGCCGGGCGAACGTGTCGGGATGCTGCAACGGCCACAACACCGCTTCGGTCAGCGCCTGCTTGGCCTCGGCCATGTCGCCCACGTCGTCGAGCGTGACGTTGCCGACGGTCAGTTCCTCGCTGGCCGAACGGGATAGCGGCCGGATGACGCTGAGCGCACCGACGAGGTCGGACTGCTCCAGCTTGGGCGGCTGACCGTCGACGCTGGCACGCGAGGCGGCCCGCAGGGCCGCTTCACGCACCAGCGCGGCCAGGTCAGCGGCGACGAAACCCGGTGTGCGGCCAGCGATTTCGTCGAGGTCGAGGCCGCCGGTGGGTACCGGCTTGAGGAGCGTCTCCAGCAGTGCCTTGCGGGTGTCCGCGTCGGGCAGCGTCAGGCCGAGTTCGCGGTCACACAGTTCGGGGGCGCGCAGCCGCGCGTCAAGCTGGTCGGGCCGCGAGGAGGTGGCGATCAACGCGACTCCGTCGGTGGCCACCGCGATGCGCAGCTCGGCGAGGATGAGGGCGGCGACCGGCTCGGCGGCTTCCGGCAGCAGGGCGTCGACGTCGCTGATCATCAGGACACCGCCGCCGTCGCGGATCGTTGTCGCCGCCGCGGCCACGGCCTTCAACCGATCCTCGGGGGCCAGGGCGCCGACCTCCGGGCCGTCGAGCTCAACCAGCCTGCGACCGGCGCTCACCGCGCGGACCAGCGTCGCCTTGCCGACGCCGGCCGGACCCGACACCAGCACACCCAAATTGGTCCCGGCGCCAAGGGTTTTCAGCAGATGCGGTTCGTCGAGCGCCAGCTTGAGCCATTCGGTGAGCTTGGCGGCCTGCACCTGTGCGCCCTTGAGGTCCTCGGCATGGATCGGGGGGTTCGCGAGGCCGGCCGATCCCCGGGCGGGGGCCACGGCGGTGCTCGGGGGAACGCCGGCGCCCCAGGTGACAAGTGAGTTCGGTTGCACGCTGACGGGTCCCTCGGGGTCGACGCCGGTGACGGTCAGCAGCTCCGACGTCCAGCTGATCCCGACCGCCGAAGCCAGTGCCCTGCTGGCCGCCGACGTGGACGTACCCGGGCCCAGGTCGCGCGGCAGCAGCGACACGGCGTCGCCGACCGTCATCACCTTGCCCAGCAAGGCTTGTCGCAGGTTCGTCGGCGTGATCGATTGGGTGGTCAGCGTCGAGCCGGACAGCATCACCGACCGCGCGCCGTAGACGGTGACCGCGCTGACGATCACCGCGGTACCCTCGCGCAGCCCGGCGTTGGACAGCGTCACGTCGTCGAGCAGCACGATGCTCACCGGGATGTCCTGATCGGCGAGGCCGGCCACCGCCGCCGTGGTCCGCGATCCGGTCAGCGACACCGCATCCCATTCCCGGATGCCAAGGGCGGCAATGGCATTCGGGTGTAATCGGATCACGCCGCGGCGTGAGTCGACGGCCGAGGTGTTCAGCCGCGCGGTGAGTGTGAGCTGACGGCCCGCTTTATCACCGGCGTCGGGGTTCACGGCAGCCGCCTGCCCGGCTTGCGCAGCCCCAGCCGCGTCATCGATCGGCGGTTCGGATGCGCCTGGCGGATCGCGCGCCGCGTCGCGCGCCGCTGCTTGGGTTCGTCGTCCCATGCCTCCGGGTGCGCGGCCAGCCAGCGCTGGCTGTGCACCGCGAACGGGACGTGGCACAGGTAGGCGATGATGATCACCCAGATCAGCATGTAGGGAGCCAGCACCGCGGCGGCCGCGGCGATCGCCAGCAGGGCCAGCAGCGGAGCCGCCCAGTTCGGCGGCACCGCGGCGGCGTGCATCTTGCGCATGGGGATCTTGCTGATCATGAGCGCGGACGTGCCGGTGATCCAGATGCACAGGAACGTCGCCGACGTCCACCAGCCCTCGCCGAACTGCAACTTGAGGCCGATCAACCCGATCATCGAGATCGCGCCGGCCGGCGCGGGCATCCCGACGAAGAATTCATGCGTGTACGACGGCTGGGTCCCGTCGTCCTGCAGGGCGTTGTATCGGGCCAGCCGCAGCACCACGCAGACCGCGTACAGCAGCACGACGACCCAGCCCGCCGGCGACTTCGACAGCATGGTCACGTAGACCACCAGCGCGGGCGTCACTCCGAAGTTCACCGCGTCGGCCAGTGAGTCGATCTCCGCGCCGAGCCGCGACTGGGCGTCGAGGATGCGGGCCACCCGGCCGTCGAGGCCGTCCAGGATCGCCGCCGCGGCGATCAGTGCCATCGCGGCTTTGGGCTGATGCTCGAGGGCGAACCTGATCGACGTCAACCCCGCGCAGATGGACAACACCGTCATCGCGCTGGGCAGGATCTGCAGGTTTACCGGCCGCCTGGCGCGGGGCCTGCTGATCACGGCAGCTCCGCCAGGACGGTCTCGCCGGCGACCGCTCGCTGCCCCACCTTGACAAGCGGCTCCGCGCCCGGCGGCAGGTAGGTGTCCAGCCGGGAGCCGAACCGGATCAGGCCGTAGGTGTCGCCGATCGACAGCTTGTCGCCGACGTGCGCGTCGCACACGATGCGGCGCGCCAGCAGACCGGCGATCTGCACGGCGACGACGTCGGCGCCGCCGGCCGTCCGGATCCGCAGGCTGGTGCGCTCGTTGTCGGTGCTCGCCGAGGCCAGATCGGCCGACCCGAAGCGGCCCGGCCGGTGCTGCATCGCGATCACCTCACCGCTGACCGGGGCGCGCTGCACGTGGGCGTCCAAGAGCGACAGGAAGATACTGACCCGCGGCAGCGGTGTCTCCGCCATGCCGAGTTCGGCCGGCGGGGCCGCGGAGTCGATCACGCAGACCACACCGTCGGCGGGGGCGACGATGGCGCCTGGCCGGGTGGGCGGCACCCGCGGGGGATGACGGAAGAACCCCGCGCAGGCACCCGCCGCGAGTAAACCCGCGCGGCGCAGCCAGCGGTGGTTGCGCCCGGCGAAGGCCACCGCCAGACCCGCGGCGATGAACGGTCGCCCTGCGGGGTGCACCGGCGGGATGGTGGAGCGCACCAACTCCACGATGTGTTGCGGGCCGAAAGTCGGATCCTCGGCGGTCGGGCCGATGGTGCGGGGGCGTCGTGCCACGCGGCCATCTTACGGAGCGACGGCCTAACTCAGATCCCAGACTTGCAGTTGGGTTCCGGCGGACACTTCCACCACGTTCTCGGGGATGTCCAGCAGCCCGTTCGCCGATGCCAACCACCGCAAATGGTGCGACGCCGGTGGGCCGTAACTCGTGACGCTGCCGCTGTCGGCGTCGAGTATCGCGCGCCGGAATTGGCGCTTGCCGCGCGGCGAGGTCAACGACTCGGCCAGGATCGCGGGCCGGTGCGGGCGCTCGGGATCGGGGAGTCCCATGGCCGCCCGCAGCGCGGGGCGGATGAACACCTCGAAGGACACCAGCGCGCTGACCGGGTTGCCGGGCAGGGTGACGATCGTGGTGCCCGCGACCCTCCCGATGCCCTGCGGCATTCCGGGTTGCATCGCCACCTTCACGAATTCCACGCCCTGGTCGCCGTCCCGGCCGAAGGCGTCCTTCACGACTTCGTAGGCGCCCGCGCTGACGCCGCCGCTGGTGATGATCAGGTCGGCGTCGGCCGCGTATCGGTCGAGGAGCGAACTGAATTGGGCGACATCGTCTTCGGCGGTCGCGACGGCGGTTACCTCGGCGCCCGCCTCGCGGACGGCGCCGGCCAACATGATCGAGTTGGACTCGTAGATCTGCCCCGGCTGCAGCGGGGTGCCGGGCGCCACCAGCTCCGACCCGGTCGATATCACCAGCACCCGCTGGCGCGGGATCACGGTCAGCTCCGCCATGCCCAGCGCCGCGGCCAGGCCGAGCACGGCCGGCGTCACGACCTGACCCGCGCGCAGCACAGTGGTGCCGGGCGCGACGTCCTCGCCCGCCCGCCGGATGTGCTTGCCGGGGTCGCGTGGCGCCCGAATCGCGACGGTGTCCACGCCGCCGTCGGTGTCTTCGACCGGCACGATTGCCGTCGCACCAGCCGGCAGCGGAGCGCCGGTCATGATCCGGTGCGCGGTTTTCGGTTGGAGCGTCAACGGGTCGGTGCGTCCGGCGGGAATGTCCTCGGCGACGGGCAGCACTACGGGGCGCTCCGGTGTGGCTTCCGACGTGTCCTCGGCGCGCACGGCATACCCGTCCATCGCGGAGTTGTCGAAAACCGGCAGCGCCAGCTGCGCGACCACATCCTCGGCCAAGACCAGCCCCTGGGCCTCGGCCAACGCGACCGCGACCGCCGGGCGGGCATGAATCATCCCCGATACAACACGCTGATGTTCGTCGACTGAGCGCACTCGGCCATTATCGGCCCTCCCCGATTTCCGGCTCGCGGACGTACAGTCGAGAACGTGATTACCGGGTTGGCCCACACCGGCGTGTGCGTGCCCGATTGCGAGGCCGCGGTGGCGTTTTATCGAGACGTATTGGGCCTGCGTGTGCTGTCGCCGCCATACGTGATGGCCGGTAACGCCATTCGCGACGACATGGGCGAGATGGTGTCCGACCCCACGATGAAGGCGGCCATCGTCGGGTTCGACGACGGCAGCGACCGCGTCCTCGAGGTGATCGAATATCTCGGCGTCGACGGCGGCGAGCAGCGCGCCGCCGCGGCCCTGACCGACCACGGGCTCTCGCACGTCGGGCTGATCTGTGAGGACCTCGACGCCACGCGCGCGGAGCTGGAGGGCAAAGGCGTGCGCTTTCTGGTCAGCGGGATCGCGGATGTCGCGCGGGTGCGCACGACGTGGTTCGTCGACCCGTGGGGAGTGGTGTTCATCCTCGTGGAGAAGACCCGGCCCGAGCGACCCTATTTCGCGCAATGGGGGTGAGGCGCAGGGTCGCGATCATCGGTGCCGGCGCCGGCGGCATCGCGATGGGCATCCAACTCGCCGACGCCGGATACGATTTCACAATTTTCGATCGCGCCGACGGCTTCGGCGGCACCTGGCGCCACAACACCTTTCCCGGCGCGGCCTGCGACGTGCCGTCGCATCTGTACTCGTACTCGTTCGCGCCGAACCCGCGGTGGAGCAAGACCTATGCCAACCAACCCGAGATCCTGGCCTACCTGGAGAAGGTGGCCGCCGAGCACGGGCTGGGTCCACACCTGCGGCCGGGAACCGCGGTCACCACGGCGCGCTGGTCCGACTCTCGGCGCCGCTGGACGCTGATTACCGACGACGGCGCCGAGCACGACTTCGATTTCGTGGTGAGCGCCGTGGGGATGCTCGATGTGCCCCACATCCCGGATATCCCTGGGGCGCAGCGGTTTCGGGGTCGCCAATTCCATTCGTCGCGCTGGGACCACAGCAAGTCGACGGCCGGCGAGCGGGTCGCGTCGATCGGGACGGGCGCCAGCGCGGTCCAATACGTGCCCGCCATCGCGCCAAAGACGGCGCACCTCACGGTGTTTCAGCGCACCCCGATCTGGATCGCGCCCCGGTTCGACTTTCCGTTCACGGTCGAGCAGCACGAGGAGTTCGAACGCCATCCCGAGATGGCGCAAAAGCTGCGCGACGAGGCCTTCGATGCCTACGAGTCGTCCAGCTTCGACGTGGACGCAGCGCAGACGCGCGAAGCGACCGAGCTGGCCCGCAGCTATCTGGCGCGCAAGGTGGCCGACCCCGAGCTGCGCGCAAAGCTGACGCCGGACTATCCCGCCGGCTGCAAGCGCCCGCTGATGTCGCGCGAGTGGTATCCGACGTTCGCGTTGCCGAACGTCAGCCTGGAAACGACGGCCATCGCCGAGCTGACCGAACGGGGGGTGCGCACCGTCGACGGCGTCGAACACCGCGTCGACACCGTCATCTACGGCACCGGCTTCAAAGCCGCCGACTACCTCTCCAGCATCGACGTGTACGGAACCGGCGGCCGCCATTTGCGCGACGAGTGGAGCGACGGCGCGGAGGCGTACCTCGGCACGCTGATCGCCGGGTATCCGAACTTCTTCACGCTGTATGGCCCAAATACCAACGGGGTCAACTCGATTCTGTACATCCACGAGGCGCAGACCACCTTCATCCGCCACATCCTCGATGTGCTGGGTGGCCGCGGTGCACGCACCGTCGAGGTCACGCCCGCCGCACAGCGGCGCTACAACGACGAGATCCAATCAGCCATGCAAGGCAAGGTCTGGCTGGCGTGCACCAACTACTTCCGGCATCCGAGCGGAAAGGTCGTCACGCAGCTGCCGTACAGCGGGCGGACCTTCTTCGAACGCACTCGCACGCTGGTTCACGACGACTATTGGATCCAGTAGTTGTCGTGACGGATGAACCATTCCCGGCGTTCGTCGTCGGTCATGTCGGCCAGCGCGCCGAAACCCTCGAAGTAGGCCTCGCGCGGCGCGCCGGGGGCGAACAGCATCAGGATCGACGCCGCTTCGTCGGCCTCGTTGCGGAAACCGTGGATGCCGCCGGGCGGGACGTAGAGGAAGTCGCCCTGGTGGCCGTCGACCCACTCGTTGCCGTCGAAGAGCTTCATCGTCCCGGACAGCACGAAGAACGCCTCGGACATGGCGCGGTGATAGTGCGCCGGCGGCCCTCCGCCGGCCGGGGCGATGTCGACCCGGTACAGGCCGTAGTCGCCGTCGGTGGCCTGCTGGTTGGCCAGGTAGTGGTACTTGGTCCCGAACGTCTCGTAGTCGGGCGGCTCGTCAGCGCGCTTGAGCCACGCGCTGATCTCGGGCTCGTCCTTGGTGTATCGGGGCGGTGGATAGGGCGGTACGACAAGGGACATGAGTCCAGTGTGGCCCCCGCCGCGGATCAGTCGACGGGGTAGACCACCCCGGTCAGCTCCTCCGACACCGCCCACAATCGGCGCTGCCGATCGGCATCATGCGACTTCTTGCTAGACCCCACGATCTTGGGATAGCCCCGAGTCTGGCCGAGGCCGTCGGGCCCGTAGTACTGGCCGCCGAGCACCGCCGGGTCGGTGGCGGCACGCAGGGTGGGTAGCGCGCCGATGGCCGCGTCCTGGGCGATGAGCGGTGCGAGCCGCTCGAACGCGGAGAGCAGCCAGGAGGGCATGTTGCGCATCAACTCGGTGTCCGACATGCCGGGGTGCGCGGCCGCGGCGATCGTCGTCCCGTGGGGCGCCAGCCGCCGCTGCAGTTCGTAGGTGAAGAGCAGGTTCGCCAGCTTGGCCTGCCCGTAGGCCGCGACCCTGTTGTAGCGGCGCTCCCACTGCAAATCGTCGAAGTGAATATCGGCCAGGATGCGGTGGCCGACGCTGCTCACCGTCACAACCCGTGAACCCGCAACCGGCAACAGCCGGTCGAGCAGCAGGCCCGTGAAGGCGAAGTGGCCCAGGTGGTTGGTGCCGAACTGCAGCTCGAAGCCGTCCTTGGTGGTCGATTTCGGCGTGTACATGACGCCGGCGTTGTTGATCAGCAGGTCGATGCGGTCGTGCTCGGCGCGCAGCTGCTCCGCCGCGGCGCGGATGGACTGCAGCGAGGTCAGGTCGAGCTCCTGCAGCGCGACATCGGCATGCGGGCTGTTGGCGGTGATCCGCGCGGCGGCGTCCTTGCCCTTGTCGAGGTTGCGCACCGCCATCACCACATGGGCTCCGTGGTCGGCGAGCGCGGCGGCGGTCTCGTAGCCGAGGCCGGTATTGGCCCCGGTGATGACGGCGACGCGGCCGGTCTGGTCGGGAATGTCCGCGGTGGTCCACTTGGCCTTAGAAGGGGTCATGCAAGCTCCTAAGCTTGTAAGGTAAACGGGGCGAGCGCTCCGGTTGATTGGTTACTATACGGAACGCCCGCCCCGCTTTGTCAACCGAAAGGGCGATGGAACCATGGCGCAGCCGGCTGCCCGACCGTTGCGCGCCGACGCGGCGCGCAACCGCGCGCGGGTCCTGGAGGTCGCCTACGACACCTTTGCCGCCGAGGGCCTGTCCGTGCCGATCGACGAGATCGCACGGCGCGCCGGGGTCGGGGCCGGCACCGTCTACCGGCACTTCCCGACGAAGGAGGCGCTCTTTCAGGCCGTCATCCACGACCGGATGCAGCACCTCGTCGACGACGGGTACGCCCTGCTGAAATCCGACGGTCCGGGTGAAGCGCTGTTCAGTTTCCTGCGCTCGATGGTGCTGCGGTGGGGCGCGACCGACCGCGGGCTGGTTGACGCGCTGGCCGGACTGGGCATCGACATCGCGAGCGTCGCGCCCGACGCCGAGGATGCGTTCCTGGCCGCGCTCGACGACCTGCTGCGCGCGGCGCAGGAAGCGGGAACCGCGCGCCGCGACGTCGGCGTGCGCGAGGTCAAGTCGATCCTGGTCGGCTGCCAGGCGATGGAGGCGTACAACTCGGAGTTGGCCAACCGGGTGATCGAAGTCGTCGTCGACGGTTTACGCGCGGGGCGATAACCGCCGGGGTCTTCTTGCACTCGACATAGGCGAGTGCTAAGAATGACGTTGGCACTCGCGACCGGTGAGTGCTAGGTCGGGACGGTGAGACCAGGCCCAACGACAGCCCGGTCGTCCGTCGCGGGCACTGCACCCGGCCAGGACGTGTCATCCCCAATCCGGAGGAATCACTTCGCAATGGCCAAGACAATTGCGTACGACGAAGAGGCCCGGCGCGGCCTCGAGCGGGGCCTGAACAGCCTCGCCGACGCGGTAAAGGTGACGTTGGGTCCCAAGGGCCGCAACGTCGTCCTAGAGAAGAAGTGGGGTGCCCCCACGATCACCAACGATGGTGTGTCCATCGCCAAGGAGATCGAGCTGGAGGACCCGTACGAGAAGATCGGCGCCGAGCTGGTCAAGGAGGTCGCCAAGAAGACCGACGACGTCGCCGGTGACGGCACGACGACGGCCACCGTGCTCGCCCAGGCCCTGGTCAAAGAGGGTCTGCGCAACGTTGCGGCCGGAGCCAATCCGCTGGGCCTCAAGCGCGGCATCGAGAAGGCGGTCGAGAAGATCACCGAGACGCTGCTCAAGACGGCCAAGGAGGTCGAGACCAAGGAGCAGATCGCTGCCACCGCGGCCATCTCCGCGGGCGACCAGTCGATCGGCGACCTGATCGCCGAGGCGATGGACAAGGTCGGCAACGAGGGCGTCATCACCGTCGAGGAGTCCAACACCTTCGGCCTGCAGCTCGAGCTCACCGAGGGTATGCGGTTCGACAAGGGCTACATCTCGGGCTACTTCGTCACCGACGCCGAGCGTCAGGAAGCGGTCCTCGAGGACCC
This sequence comes from Mycobacterium sp. IS-836, assembly GCF_001954275.1. Taxonomy (GTDB): domain Bacteria; phylum Actinomycetota; class Actinomycetes; order Mycobacteriales; family Mycobacteriaceae; genus Mycobacterium. Next base: position 36,153 of record NZ_MBEU01000066.1, read on the forward strand.
CTACATCCTGCTGGTCAGCTCCAAGGTGTCGACCGTCAAGGACCTGCTGCCGCTGCTGGAGAAGGTCATTCAGGCGGGCAAGCCGCTGCTGATCATCGCCGAGGACGTCGAGGGCGAGGCTTTGAGCACCCTGGTCGTCAACAAGATCCGCGGCACCTTCAAGTCGGTGGCCGTCAAGGCTCCCGGCTTCGGTGACCGCCGCAAGGCGATGCTGCAGGACATGGCCATCCTCACCGGTGGTCAGGTCATCAGCGAAGAGGTCGGCCTGACGCTGGAGAACGCCGACGTCTCGCTGCTGGGTAAGGCCCGCAAGGTCGTCATCACCAAGGACGAGACCACCATCGTCGAGGGCGCCGGTGACTCCGACGCCATCGCCGGACGGGTGGCGCAGATCCGCGCCGAGATCGAGAACAGCGACTCCGACTACGACCGCGAGAAGCTGCAGGAGCGCCTGGCCAAGCTGGCCGGCGGTGTTGCGGTGATCAAGGCCGGCGCCGCCACCGAGGTGGAGCTCAAGGAGCGCAAGCACCGCATCGAGGACGCGGTCCGCAACGCCAAGGCGGCCGTCGAGGAGGGCATCGTCGCCGGCGGTGGCGTGACCCTGCTGCAGGCCGCCCCGGTCCTGGAGGAGCTGAAGCTCTCCGGTGACGAGGCGACCGGCGCCAACATCGTCCGCGTGGCGCTGGAGGCTCCGCTGAAGCAGATCGCCTTCAACTCCGGGCTGGAGCCGGGCGTGGTGGCCGAGAAGGTGCGCAACCTTCCGGCGGGCCAGGGCCTGAACGCCGCCAGCGGTGAGTACGAGGACCTGCTGAAGGCCGGCGTTGCCGACCCGGTCAAGGTGACCCGTTCGGCGCTGCAGAACGCGGCGTCCATCGCGGGGCTGTTCCTGACGACCGAGGCCGTCGTTGCCGACAAGCCGGAGAAGGCGGCCGCTCCGGCGGGCGACCCGACCGGCGGCATGGGCGGTATGGACTTCTAGGTCCCAGTTAAGAAAAAGCCCGGTCCCCTTGGGGGCCGGGCTTTTTCGTGTCGCCGGCGGCTGTCCTGGTTCGCCGAGCGTGCGGCCAGCTTCACGTTCGGCGCCGAGGCTCACGCCGGCAGCGAGAACACCACGCAGTCGTGCAGGCAGCCTTTGGCCGCCGAGGGGGAGTCGGCGTCGCGATGCAACAGCGCGCGGGTGGGCACCACGTCCAGGCGAACGGTCTCGTCGCCGCTGTCGCTCACCTCGGCGGTGCCGTCGACGATCAGCGAGTAGCCGGCCGGCTCGGTCGGCGGCCACAGCAGAGTGACGTCGCTGCGCTGAGCGAGGTTTTCGCGGGTGCGTCCGCCGATCAGCCCGACGTCGAGGACCGCGCCGTCGCGCAGCTGCGGTTCGACCGTCACTGTGTGGGCGCGGTAGTCGTCGCCGACGGTGATCAGATACGCGAACGGGTAGTCCGGCAGGGCGGCCGCGAGCCGCTGGAAGTCCACCCTCTTCTTCGTGCGCATGAAGTCGAGGATAGGCGCGTCGGTCAGGTCTGGTTGAGCAAGCCGGGGCCGGTGACACCGGGGTTGAAGCCCGTGCTCGCGGTGGTCGAGTTGAGGATGCCCGAGCCGATATGGGGGCTCACGCCCCCCGTGATGTCGGCCGGCGCGCCCGCGGGGAGCCCCACAGCGGGCGGGCCGAGATCGAGTCTCGGCAGCACCTGATGCCAGGGCTCCAGCTTCGCCACCGCTGCCGACGCGTCGGTGTGGTAGCCCGACATCGCCACCACGTCCGCCGCCCACATCTGCTCGTATGCGGCCTCGATGTCGGCGATGGCCGGCGCGTTCTGTCCCAAGTGATTCGTCGACGCCAACGCTTGCACCAGGTTGCGGTTGGCGGCCACCACCGCGGGTTGCACCGTGCTCTCCAGTGCGGTCTCGAACGCGGCCGCGATGGCCGAGGCCTGGCTGGACGCCGCCTCGGCTTGCGCGGCCGCCGCGGAAAGCCAGCTCACATACTGGGTCGCGACGGACATCATCGCCGCCGCCGAAGCGCCCTGCCACGAACCGTTGGCCAGATCCGATGTCACCGAAAAGAACGAGGATGCTGACGATGCGAGGTCTTCGGCCAGCCCGTCCCACGCCTTTGCGGCAGCGAGCAGTGGCGCCGCACCGGGACCGGCGAAAATTCGTGCCGAGTTGATTTCGGGCGGCAACCGCGCATAGTGCGGGCTCGTCACTAACCAAAGTTAACCGGGACGAGCCGCCCTTCGTGGCGTTATGGCGCAGGTACCGGAGAAGGCTTGCGGCCGCGGACCAACCGGCCAGGACGGGCGTCGGTGGGAACTCCGTCCTCGGCGATCACTTCCCCGGACACGATCGTCGCGACATATCCGTCGGCGCCCTGATCCAGGCGACGCCCGCCGGCGGGCAGGTCGTAAGTGATCACGGGCTTGTGCAGCCGCAACGCGGCATGGTCGATGACGTTGAGGTCGGCCTTGTAGCCGACGCCGATGCGGCCGCGATCGCCCAGCCCGGCGATGCGGGCCGGCACGGACGTCAGCTCGCGGACGGCCTCCGGCACGGTGAACCGGCCGGCCTTCCGATCGCGCGCCCAGTGCGCCAGGAAGTACGTCGAGTAGCTCGCGTCGCAGATCATGCCGTAGTGCGCGCCGCCGTCGCCGAGGCCCAGCACCACGTCGTCGCGGTGCAGCAGCTGCCCGACGGTGTGCAGCGAGTTGCGCTCCAGGTTGCTGGTGGCCACCAACAGCATGGCGCGGCCGTCGTCGTCGAGCAGCCGGTCGTAGGCCTCCTCCATCGGGTCCACGCCGCGGGCCCGGGCGCGGGCCCCGATCGACGTCGAGGGGTCCGGCTCGTAATCGGGGGTGTCGCCCAGCGGGAAGATCCAGTCCCACATCTGCGCCACGTAGAGAATCGGGTGACCGACCCCGGGCTTGTCGGCCAGGATGCGGGCGCGGACGTCCGGCTTGCGCATCTCGGCCACCCGCTCGGCCAGCGGCAGATGCGCGATCTCGCGGTAGCTCGGGTAGAGCACGAACGGGTTGGCGGACAGTTGCAGCCCGATGATCAGCCCGATGGGCCGCGGCAACAGCTGCGCGGTGATATCGCCACCGGCCGCGTTGGCCTTCTCGATCATCGTGATGGCCTCCGGCCACGTCGGGTCGCCGGCGTTGGCGACGACGAGCGTGAACGTGAGCGGCAGCCCGACGTCCTCGGCGACCTCGAAAACCGTTTGCAGCACGGACTGGTAGCCGCCGGCGGGAATGTCGGGCACGAATTGCAGCAGGCCCCCGCCGCCGTCCACGACGCCACGCGCGATCTCTTCGATCTCCTCGCGGGCCGCCTCGTAGCTCGGGATCGGCGAACCGCTCTCGGTCTTGTGGATGGTCAACCGCGACGACGCGAAGCCCAGCGCGCCGACCTCGACCGCCTCCTTGGCCAGCGCGCGCATCCTCGCCAGGTCTTCGGCGGTGGCCGGCTCGCGGTTGGCGCCGCGCTGGCCCATCACGTAGACCCGCAGCGGCGAGTGCGGCAGGTAGGCGGCGACGTCGATGTCGCGCTTACCCGCGTCCAGCGCGTCCAGGTATTCGGGGAAGGTCTCCCACGTCCACGGCAGGCCGTCGGTCATCACGACACCGGGAATGTCCTCGACCCCCGCCATCACGTCGACGAGCACGTCGTGGTCTTCCTGGCGGCAGGGCGCGAAGCCGACCCCGCAGTTGCCCATCACCACCGTGGTCACCCCGTGCGCCGACGACGGGGTCAGGCGTTCCGACCAGATCGACTGGCCGTCGTAGTGGGTGTGCAGGTCGACGAACCCGGGCGTGACCAGCAGCCCGGTCGCGTCGATCTCCCGCGCGGCGCCGTCCCCGTTGACCGACCCGACGGCCCCCACCTTTTGGATCACTCCATCCTTCACCGCCACGTCGCCGACGTACGGCTCACCTCCGGAGCCGTCGACGATGGTGCCGTTGCGGATGACGAGGTCGTAGGTCATCTAAATAATCTACGACCGTGTCGGGTGCTCATGCCAGGATCAGTTCCGTGATCGACCACCTGGGAATCAACTGCGCCGACTACCCGAAATCGCAGCACTTCTACGACACCGTGCTCGGCACGCTGGGCTACTCGCGGCAGCTGGACTTCGGCCGGGCCATCGGATACGGCCGCGACGGGCATCCGGCATTTTGGATCTCCGACGGCGCCGGCATGGGATCCAACCGCGAAAACCACATCGCGTTCGAGGCCGCCGACGAGCATGCGGTGCGCGCTTTCCACGAGGCCGCGGTGGGTCTGGGCGCCGAGTCGTTGCACGAGCCCCGCGAGTGGCCCGAATACCACCCCGGCTATTTCGGCGCGTTCGTGCGCGACCCGGACGGCAACAACGTCGAAGCGGTCTGGCACGGGCGCCCGTAATGTCGGTGGCATGGCCAGTACCCCCGGCACCGACGCCGCCGCACAAGAGCTGCTTCGCGACTCGTTCACCCGATTGATCGAACACGTCGACGAGCTCACCGACGGGTTGACCGACGAGCTCTCGAATTACCGGCCGACCCCTAGCGCCAACAGCATCGCCTGGCTGATCTGGCACAGCGCCCGGGTGCAGGACATCCAGCTGGCCGATGTCGCCGGGGTCGAGCAGGTGTGGACCCGCGACGGCTGGGTGGACCGGTTCGGCCTGGACCTGCCGCGCAACGACACCGGCTACGGGCACGGCCCCGACGAGGTCGCGAAGGTGCATGCGCCCGCCGACCTGCTGTCCGGCTATTACCACGAGGTGCACAAGTTCACGCTGTCCTACGTCGCGGACGTGACCGCCGCCGAGCTGTCCCGCGTCGTGGACACTAACTGGGATCCACCGGTCACCGCCAGCGCGCGGCTGGTGAGCATCATCGACGACTGCGCCCAGCACCTCGGGCAGGCGGCCTATCTGCGCGGGATCGCACAGTAGGTTCTAACGCGTGCGATTCGCGACGACGGTGGTCTTGTGGCTGGCCGCCACGGTCGCGCTGGCCGTGGCCATTCCGGCGGCGTGGGCGCAGTGCAACGTCATCAACGACGACGGCTACGCGGCGTTTGCAAAGAATGCCGCGGCCGATCCGGCGCTGCAGTCGGCGGCGGCCTCCGAGCTCACCACCCGGGCGATGGCGCTCATCGCCGAGCGCGGCGGTGGACGTTATCCGGTCGACGGCCAGCAGGTGCACGCCGCCGCCACCGCGTTCACGTCCGGGCCCGGCTTTCCGCCGCTGTTCGCCCAGGTGAACCGGGCCGCCCACGGCTGGTTGTTCACCGGCAGCGGGTCGAGCGATTCGTGGGTCATCGACCTGGCCCCGATGCTCAAAGACGATTCGCTGCAACGGATATTGAGCAGTCACAACGTGAAAGTGCCTGCGACGCTGACCGTTCCGCTGACGGTGTCCGGCCCGTTGCGGCAGGGGCAGCTGAGCCGGCTCGCCACCTGGGGCCCGTGGGTGAGTCTCGGCGCGGCGGCCCTGAGCGGATTCTGCGCGCTGCTGACGCTGGCCGCTGCCCGGCGCCGCGGCAAGGCACTGACCAGCCTCGGCGTCTCGGCGCTGCTCGTCGGCGCGGCGGGATGGGCGGGTATCGAGGCCGGTGGCGGGTATGTGAACAGGGCGCTCAATCACACCACCGGCGACATCCGCCGAATCGCCGAGGTGATGATCGACCACGCCGAGGCCGGGCTGCGTCATTGGCTGAACCTGACCTTGGTCACCGGCGCCGCGCTGGTGGTGTTGGGCGTGGTCGTCGCGGTGCTCGGCGCCCTGGTGCAGAAGTCCCCGAAAACGGCCTAGCTCAGCGGTAATTCGGCCAATATCGGGGTGGTCGGCTGCGGCGACCCCGCGCCGGGTTCGACGGTGAACGCCAGGGCCGTCGACGATCCGAGGTTGGTCAGCGTCTCCTTCGTCGAGGGCGCGACGGCCGCGGCGCCCATCGTCCCGGCGGAGGTCGGGCCGTTGGTTCCGATCAGCCACATCTGATAGACGGTGCCCGGCGACGGCGGCGGCACATTGTTCATCACCAGCACGCCGGCGTTGCGGTCGCGGGAGAACATGACGGTGGCGGTCCCGTTCGCCAGCGGTCGCGAGACCGTCCGCACATCGGGGGCGGCCAGCACCTGTTCGGCGACCGTCGAGGGCGCCGGCGGCCGCATCAGCACCCCGACACCGAACGCCGCGGCGCCCACCACGACCGCCGCCGCCGCGGACGCCAAAGCGGCCGTCCGCCAACTCAATTGACGCACGCCACGAGACTTCACCGCCGCCAGCGTGGTCCTCCGCAGGTGTGCCGGGGGTTCGGTCGCGGTGGCCGCCGCCACGACCGCCATCGTCTCGCGGACGGCGCGGACCGCGTCGTTGAAGGCGGCGGCCCCCGGCGCCGGCGCGGACGCCAACCGCCGGTCGAGGTCGGCCCGCTCCCCGTCCGATATGGCGTGCAGGGCATACGGCGCCGCCAGTTCGAGCAACTCGAAATCGGTCGGGTCGGTCATGACACGTCCAGGCAGTTGCGCAGGCCGCGCAGGGCGTCGCGGATGCGCGACTTGATCGTCGACAAATTGGCGGCCAACCGCTGCGACACTTCGGAGTACGTCAGGCCGCCGTAGTAGGCCATCTCGATGCACTGCCGCTGCGCCTCGGTCAGCGCGTCCAGGCATTCGGTCACCCGGCGACGTTCCTCGACGGCGATCGCGGAATCGGCGACCGGGTCGTGCGCCGCGGCGCCGACGGGTTCGACATTGGCTGCGCCGTAGCGTGATTCCCGACGGCTGCCGGCCTGCTCGGCGCGCACCCGGTCGATGGCCCGCCGGTGCGCCATGGTCATCAGCCAGGCGAGGGCGGAACCCTTCGAGGCGTCGTACTCCGACGCGGTTCGCCACACCTCGAGATAGATCTCCTGCGTGGTCTCCTCGCTGTAGCCGGCATCGCGCAGCACCCGTACCACCAGTCCGAACACCCGGCTTTTGGTCAGGTCGTAGACGGCGGCGAAGGCGTCGCGGTCCCCGCGCGCGACCCTGCGCAGCAGGGCGTCGAGGTCCCCGCTTCGCTGCGCCGCTCCGGTCATCGATCGGTAGCCTATCGCCACACCGATCGGGGCGGTCGCGGGAAGAAAAACGCGGTCCGTTGCCGGTATTCGTCGAAGCCCGGCCGGCCGGCCATCAACTTCTCGGTGAGCCGGGCTCCGGTGACGTACACCAGGAAGTAGGTCATGAGCAGCGGCGAACCGACCGTCGCGAGCGACGCCCAGCCCGTGATGGTGATCAGCCACAATCCCCACCACACCGCCGCGTCGCCGAAGTAGTTGGGGTGGCGCGTCCAGGCCCACAGGCCGCGGTCCATCACCGTGCCGCGGTGGGCGGGATCCGATTTGAATGCCTTCAGCTGCCAGTCGCCGACCGCCTCGAAGGTGACGCCGACCAGCCACACCGCCACGCCCAGCACGGTGACGGCCGTCAGTGGTTTCGGCGTGGGACCGCTGACCGCCGACAACTGCAGCGGGAAGGAGACGAACCAGGTGATGAAGGCTTGCAGCACAAAGACTTTGCGTATCACCTGGGACAGCGTGGCCTCGCGCAGCATGGCGGCGTAGCGGGGATCCTCTCCTTTGCCCGCGGTCTTGCGCTGGATGTGCCAGCTGAGCCGCAGGCCCCAGATCGCCACCAGCGCCAGCAGCAGCCATCGCCTGCTCGCCTCGCCGTGCCCGAGGGTCGCGGCGACGGCGGCGATGGCCACGAAGCCCACGCCCCAGGCGACGTCGACGACGTTGTAGCGGCCGATCCGCCTGCCGATGGCGAACGTGACCGAGTGCACGACTGCCAGCGCCGCAATCGACGCACCGGATACTTCGAGGAGGTTGATCGGATTCATCTGCGGCCCTCGCGTGTGAACGTCCATTGGTAGACGTCAAGATAGCCCGACCGGAATCCGGCCTCGGAGTACGCCAGGTAAAGCTCCCACATGCGCGCGAAGACCTCGTCGAAACCCAAGTGCGTCAACTCATCTCGTTGCTGGGTGAACCGCTCCCGCCACAGGCGCAGGGTCTCGGCGTAGTGCGGGCGCAGCGAGGTCATGTCGACGGTGTGTAAACCGGTGCGCCGCTCGGTGATAGTGGAAATGGCCTGGGTGGACGGCAGCAGCCCGCCGGGGAAGATGTACTTCTGAATCCAGGTGTGGGTGTTGCGGGTGGCCAGCATCCGGCGATGCGCCATGGTGATCGCCTGGATCGCTACGCGGCCACCGGGGCGCACCAGCCGTTCGAGCGTGGCGAAATACCGCGGCCACGAGTGATATCCCACCGCCTCGATCATCTCGACCGACACCACCGCGTCGTAGCAGCCGTCGACGTCGCGGTAGTCGCACAGGTCGATCTCGACCGAGTCGGACAGCCCGGCCGCGGCGACCCGACGCCGCGCCAGGCGCTGCTGCTCGGCCGACAGGGTCACCGAACGGACCTGCGCCCCGCGGGCGGCCGCGCGGATGCACAACTCGCCCCACCCGGTGCCGATCTCGAGAACCCGGCTGCCGCAACCGACTTCGGCTATGTCGAGTAGCCGATCGATCTTGCGTCGTTGCGCGGCGGCCAGGTCGCCCGCGGCCGCGGGCAGCCGGGGGAACAGCGCGCACGAGTAGGTCATCGTCTCGTCGAGGAACGCGGCGAACAGGTCGTTGGAGAGGTCATAATGCTCGGCGACGTTGCGGCGGGCCTGATCTCGGCCGGCGCCGCGCCAGCGCGGCCGAAACGCCGGGCCGATCGGCCGCAGCCACTGCAATGCGCGCGGCACCAGATCGGCCACCGAGCTGGCGAAGACCGTCAACACCCGGGTGAGGTCGTGCGACGACCATTCGCCGGCCATGTAGGACTCGCCGAACCCGATCAGTCCGTGCCGCTCGATCCGGCGCGCCAGCGCATCCGCTCGATGAACCACCAATGTCGGGGCAGTCGGGTCCGCCGCTCCGACCACCGCGCCGTCGGGATAGACCAGCCGCAGCGGTAGGCGAGCGACCGCGCGCCGCAGCAGCCGGTCGGCGATAGCCCCGGCGAAAGGGCTCGACGGCACCGTCGCGACCGCCGGCCAGCGCTTCGAATCGATTGCCGCCGAGGGCTTTTGGATGGCCTTCAGGCTCATCGCGGTACCACCGGAAGTCGACGTAACCACAGCTTGATCCCCTGTATCCGGATGCGCGCGGCGACCACCATCGGCGCCAGCGGCGAAATGATTTGCATGATCGCGACCTGTCTGCTCGTTGCCGGACGCCGCTGTCCGCGCATGGTGGCGCTGAATTCCGGGAACGCCCGCCGGTGCTCGCGGTGCAGCGAAACGGTGATGTCGACGACGGCGCCGGGGCGGGGCGCTCGCACCAGGTAGTAGCCGTCGACTGGGTTGAACGGCGACACGTAGAACTGTTTGGCCGTGGCCACCGGAAGGTCGGCCGGGGGCAACAGGTAGGCGTGACGTTCGCCGTAGGTGTTGTGCACCTCGGCGATCACCTGACGCAGCCGGCCGTCTCGGTCATGACACCAGAAGACGCTCAGCGGGTTGAAGACATAACCGAACACGCGGGCCTGCAGCAGCGCGGTGATGCGACCCTCGGGTGTGGCCACGCCGTTCTCGGCGAAGAAAGCGCTGAGCCGTTCGCGCAGTGAGCCGCCGTTCGAAAAGTGGTCGTCGGCGCGGAATCGTGCGAACGGCCGCAGCCACCAGGGCAGCCGGGGCAGATCGTCGACGTCGACATACCAGCTGTAGCTTCGGTATTCGAACGCGTGGCGCACCGGAACCCGCCGACAGTGGGTGATCGTGGTGCGGTAGATCGCGGGTGTCAGCACTTCGGGAAGCGCGTCGGTCAGCACGCGGCCACCTCCCGGGGCCGGGTCGCCGCCGGCCAGTCGGCGCCGAGCCGGCGGGCGGCGCGCAGCCCCGACGCGGCGCCGTCTTCGTGGAACCCCCAGCCGTGGTAGGCGCCGGCGAAGACCAATCGATCGTCGCCCAGAGTCGGCAACAAGCGTTGGGCCGCAACGGATTGCGGCGTGTACAGCGGATGGCTGTAGGTCATCTCGGCGATCACCGATTCGGGTCGCACCCGGTCATGCCCGCCCAGGGTGACCAGGTACCGGCGCCGGGCATCGAGACGCATCAGCCTGCTGATGTCGTAGCTGACCACCACGCGGTCGTTGCCGGGAGTCACCAGGTAGTTCCACGACGCCCGCGCGCGGCGGTGGCGCGGCAGCACCGACGAGTCGGTGTGCAGCTGGGCCCGATTGGTGGAGTACGGAATCGCGCCCAACACGGCGCGCTCTCGCGGCGTCGCGCCGTCGAGCAACAGCAACGCCTGGTCGGGATGCACCGCGACGACGGCGGCGTCGAAAAGCCGCGGCGGGTTGTTGCCCGCCCGCACTACCACCCCGTCGGGCACCCGGCGCAGGGAGTGCACCGGCGTCGACGTCGATACCTCGTCAAGCCGGGCGGCGACGGCCCGCACGTAGGTTGCCGAGCCCCCGGTCACGGTGCGCCACGTGGGGGAGCCGAACACCGACAGCATGCCGTGGTGCGCGAGGAAGACGAATAGATAGCGGGCCGGGTACCGCAACGCGTCGTCGCCGGCGCAGGACCACACCGCCGCCACCAACGGCGTGATGAAGTAGTCGATGAAGTACGGCGAGAATCCGTGTCGGTTCAAGAAGGCGTCCAGCGTCTCGAGGCCGTCGGCATCGTCGCCCAGCAGGCGCAAGGCGGCACGGTGGAACCGGACGATCTCGGCGAGCATGCGCAGGTAGCGCGGTCGCAGCGACTGCCGGCATGCGAAGAGGCCCCGGACCCCAAGGGCGCCAGCGTATTCGAGTCCGATGTCGTCGGCCCGCACCGACATTGACATCTCCGAATCCTGGGTGGCGATGCCGAGTTCACCGAACAATCGGCACAGTGTCGGGTAGGTCCGGTCGTTGTGCACCAAGAAGGCCGAGTCGACGGCGACGACCCGCCCGTCACCGTCGTCGACGACGTGGGTGTGCGCGTGACCGCCGAGCCGCGCGTCGGCTTCGTACAGGGTGACGCGTTCGCGCCCGGAGAGGACGTAGGCCGCGGTGAGGCCGGCGACGCCGCTGCCGATGACCGCGACCGAGCGTGCGTAGGGCTGATCCACATCAGCTATTCGGAGCCACCGACCTGGCGGACGGGCTGCGGGGCGCTTACCGGTGTCTAGCCGAGGGTGAACGACCGCAAATCACACGATGTGCGTTATACAAATCACACGATGTGCGTTATCCTCAGCCGGTGGCGCAACTCACCTTCCAGCGCGCCCGCACCGAGGAGAACAAGCGTCAACGTGCGGCGGCCCTTGTCGAAGCCGCGCGCTCGCTGGCGGTCGAGACCGGAGTCGCCTCAGTCACTTTGACCGCCGTTGCCGGTCGCGCGGGAATCCACTACTCCGCGGTGCGGCGCTACTTCACCTCGCACAAGGAGGTGCTGCTGCACCTTGCCGCCGAAGGGTGGGCCCGCTGGTCGGGCACGGTCTGCGAGGAGCTGGGCAAGCCGGGGGCGAAATCGCCGGCGCTGGTGGCCGAGACCTTGGCCAACGCGCTCGCGGCCGACCCGCTGTTTTGTGACCTGCTGTCCAACCTGCACCTGCATCTCGAGCACGAGGTGGACATTGAGCGGGTCGTCGAGGTGAGGCGGAACATCGCCGCCGCCGCGGTCGCGCTGGCCGATGCCATCGAGGGTGCGCTGCCCGCGCTCGGCCGCTCCGGCGCCTTCGACATGTTGATCGCCGCATACTCGTTGGCCGCGGCGTTCTGGCAGATCGCCAATCCCCCGGAGCGGCTGACCGACGCCTATGCGGAGGAGCCCGACGCCCTGCCGCCCGAGTGGAACATCGACTTCGCATCCGCCCTTACCCGAGTGCTGACGGCTACCTGCATCGGCCTCGTCTCCGAGTCGTCATGAACAGCGACGCGCGGGTGCAGAAGGGCCGTCGAAGGGGGACTGAGGTGGCCTACGCGTTCAAGAGGCCGTGGGTCGTCGCTAACGTTAGGCTATTTAATGTTTCGCCCGTGAAGGACTTGAAGCGCCCATGACGACGACTGAGCCAAGGACCGAGCCGCTAATGAAGCAGGGCTCCGCCGACAGCGAGGGCAACGAGGTCGCCCCACAGCGCGCCAAGAAAAAGGGTTTGCTTGGCCGCTTCTGGCTGGTGCTCACGATCGCGGCTGTGGTCGCGGTGTCGGGATTCGTCGTTTATCGATTGCACGGCGTCTTCGGCGTTCACCGCGGTTCGTTCGGTGGTGGCACCTCGGGCGAGGTCCTCGACGAGTTCAACGCCAAGACGATCACGCTCCAGGTCTGGGGCCCACCGGGCAGCACGGCCACCATCAACTACCTCGACGAAAACTCCCACCCGCAGCAGGCCCTCAACGTGCCCTTGCCCTGGAGCAAAGTATTGAGTTCAACCAAGCCCGGCATTCCGGCAAACCTGGTGGCGCAAGGCGACGGCAGTTGGATCGCCTGCCAGTTCGTGGTGAACAAGCACGACGGGAGCGGTGACGTCATCAAGACTCCGAACCGCTCAAATCCCAACCAAACCGTGAACGCCTTCGTCTACTGCCTGGACAAGTCCGCATGAGCGAGCCAGCCGAGGCTCCGCCGCGCGTCGACCAGCCGCTGATCCCGCCGTTCCTGCCGCGGATGATCCACCGGCTGGCCCTGCCGATCGTCCTGGTGTGGTTGGGCATCGTGTTCATCACCAACACCGTGGCCCCGCAGCTGGAGGTCGTCGCAAAAACCCACTCGGTGTCGATGAGTCCGACGGACGCGGCGTCCTTTCAGTCGATGATGAAGGTCGGATCGACGTTCAAGGAGTTCAACTCCGATAACTCGGCGATGATCTTGCTGGAGGGCGACAAGCCACTCGGGGCCGAAGCGCACCGCTACTACGACGAGATCGTCAGGCGCGTCGAGCAAGACAAGAAGCACGTTCAGCACGTCCAGGATTTCTGGAGCGATCCGCTGACGGCGGCGGGTTCCCAGAGCCACGATCAAAAGGCCGCGTACGTCCAGGTCTACCTGGCCGGCAACATGGGCGGCGGGGAGGCGACCGAGTCTGCCTTAGCCGTCCGCAAGATCGTGGACTCGGTGCCCGCGCCGCCGGGCATCAAGGCCTACGTCACCGGGGCGGGTCCGCTGTTCGCCGATCAGTCCCACGCGGGTGAGAAGGGCGTCGCGAAGGTCACGCTCGTCACCTTCGCAGTGATTGTGGTGATGCTGCTGTTCGTCTACCGCTCGGTCGTCACCATGCTGATCATGCTGGCGATGGTGTTCATCGAGCTGGCGGCGGCCCGCGGTGTCGTCGCGACGCTCGGTAACTACGGCGTCATGGGGCTGTCCACCTTCGCCAACAACATGCTGGTGCTGATGGCGATCGCCGCCGGGACGGATTACGCGATCTTCGTGGTCGGGCGCTATCACGAAGCGCGCGGTTTGGGCGAGTCGCGCGAACAAGCGTTCTACACCATGTTCCACAGCACCGCGCACGTCGTGCTCGGGTCGGGATTGACCATCGCCGGCGCGATGTACTGCCTGAGCTTCTGCCGGCTGCCGTACTTCCAGTCGCTGGGGGTGCCGTGTGCGGTCGGCATGCTGGTCGCGGTGCTCGCGGCTTTGACGCTGGCTCCGGCGATCCTGACGGTGGCGTCATTCTTCAAGCTGCTGGATCCGAAGCGAAAGCTGCAGACTCGGGGCTGGCGTCGTATCGGCACGGCGGTCGTCCGGTGGCCCGCACCGGTTCTCGCGGTGACGATTGGGATCGCATTGGTTGGTCTGCTCGCCCTGCCCGGTTACAAGACCGACTACGACAATCGCCACTTCCTGCCGGCGGACACCCCGGCCAATGTCGGTTATGCCGCCGCGGATCGGCACTTCGACCAGGCTCGGCTCAATCCTGAGCTGTTGATGATCCAGACCGATCACGACCTGCGTAACCCGGCCGACTTCATCGTCCTGGACAAGGTCGCCAAGGCGGTCTTCCACATCCCCGGTATCGGCCGGGTGCAGACCATCACCCGGCCGTTGGGCACGCCGCTCGACCACAGCACCCTCGGTTTTCAGATGGGCGCACAAGCCGCAGGGCGGCTCCAGACCCAGCACTATCAGGAACAGCAGGCGGCAAACCTGCTCAAGCAGGCGGACGAGCTGCGCAGGACGATGGCAACGCTGCGTGAGCAGATGCAGGTCACCCAGGATCTGAGCAACACCACACACGAAACCACCAGGCTCACCAAAGAAACGGTGAAGATCACCGAGGCGTTGCGCGACGACATCGCCAACTTCGACGACTTCTTCCGCCCGATCCGCAGCTTCTTCTACTGGGAGAAGCATTGCTACGACATCCCGGCCTGCTGGGCACTCCGGTCGGTCTTCAACGCGCTCGACGGCATCGACCAGGTGGCTGAGAACATCGTGGAGCTCAGCGCGAACCTGGACAAGCTGGATCAGATTCAGCCGAAGCTGGTGGCGCTGATCCCGCCGCAGATCGAGAGTCAGCAGCGCAACCTCGACACCGTCATGTCGAACTACGCGATCACAAACGGTCTCAACGACCAGGCGAAGGCGCAGGCCGACAACGCCACCGCGCAAGGCGATGCCTTCGACAAAGCGAAGAACGACGACACGTTCTACCTTCCGCCAGAGGCGTTCAACAGCCCGGATTTCGCGCGAGGTCTCAAACAGTTCATCTCGCCGGATGGGCGCGCCGTCCGGCTGATCATCTCCCATGAAGGCGACCCGGCGAGTCCCGAAGGCATCCGCCACATCGAACCGATCAAGCAGGCGGTGCACGAGGCGATCAAGGGCACGCCCTGGGAGGGCGCCAAGGTCTACCTCGGCGGTACCGCCGCGACGTACAAGGACATGCACGACGGCTCCAACATCGACCTGCTGATCGCCGGAATTGCCGCCGCCACACTGATTTTCATCATCATGCTGGTGATCACCCGAAGCGTCGTGGCGGCCTTTGTGATCGTCGGTACGGTGTTGCTGTCCCTAGGCGCCTCATTCGGACTCTCCGTCCTGCTGTGGCAGTACATCCTGGGCATGAAGTTGCACTGGATGGTCCTGGCGATGGCGATCATCCTGCTGCTGGCGGTCGGCTCCGACTACAACCTGCTGCTGATATCGCGGTTCAAGGAGGAAATCCACGCCGGGCTGAAGACAGGGACGATCCGCGCGATGGCCGGTTCGGGCTCGGTGGTGACCTCCGCCGGTCTGGTGTTCGCCGCGACCATGGCCACGTTCATGTTCAGCCCGCTGCTGGTGATGGCCCAGGTGGGTACGACGATCGCGCTGGGTCTATTGTTCGACACCTTGATCGTGCGGTCGTTCATGACACCGTCGCTGGCCACCCTGCTCGGGCGCTGGTTCTGGTGGCCGCAGCACGTGCGACCCCGGCCGGCCAGCACCATGCTGCGGCCATACGGACCGCGTCCCGCCGTGCGCGAGTTGATCGACGTCGATGAGCCCCCGGCGGGCGGATTGGTACAAGCGCGCTGATCTTACGTCGGTGTGCGCCGAAAGGCGTTGAGCATACGGTGTTTGAACGCTTCGTCGAAAACCCGGTAGGTATCGCGCAGCCGATTTCCCGGCCAGTCGTCCGAGATGAAGTGCGTCGGCAGTAGCGGGTCGAGTTGCAGGTGCCGGACGACGGCGATCGACAACGCGAATTGGAAGCGGAAGCTGGCGCTGGTGTCGTCATGGTTTAGCGCGGGGCCGTCGAGTTCGGCCCGCATGGCGCCGGCCAACCGCTTCGCCTCACTGGCCCAATCATCAAGGGAAAACAGCGATCTCACGGTGTCGTCAGCGATCGTCGAGGCGGCCTTGTGGAAATGGACGCATTGGCGGTCCAGGACGCTGCGCATGGTCGGGAGTCGTTGCGGGTCAAGGTTATCCGGGCGCATCCACACGCCCTCGCGAAGTTCGGCCAAGTGCAGCGCGGTGGCGGCCTTACGCAGCTCGAGCCGCTCGGACGGCGGCCGGCGCTCGGCCGAGACGACGGCCAGTTCCCACGTTCCATCCCAGCCGCGGGTGGCCACGTCCGGGATGCGCGAGGCGTCGTCGACGCGTTCGCGTCGTTCCAGCAAGTGTCCCGCCAGGGCGTAGGTCCCGTCGTCGCTGGTGAGTTCCCCGCTGGAGACCATGCGCCACAGGCACGTGCGCGCGGCGCCCCCGCTGATGCCGAACAGTGAGGCCACCGCGACGAGCTCGGCGGCGGTGAGCCGAGGTTGGTCGGCCCCCAGTAACGCGCTCGCGAGTACCGAGCGCGCGCTGAGCGCCCGGTCTCCGACTACCGCGGCGACCTCGGAACGGTTATCACGAAACGATTGACGCGTGACGGGCACAGTGTGATACTTCCAGACTATGAGCACTCCGACAAGATCTCCGGTAGCCCCGGACGTGGAGATCGTCCGGCGGATCCTTTCCCATATCGACGCGGGAACCACCGACGAGGGCGAGGTGTGGCGCGAGCCGGTCCGCAACTACGTGGATCCAAGCCGATTCGCCGAGGAGATGCGGGTGCTGCGCGCCTACCCGAGTGTGTACCTGCCCTCGGCGGCCATCCCCAACGTCGGCGACCACGCCGAACGCACCACCTTTGGGGTGCCACTGTTCGCCGTGCGCGGCCGCGACGGCCGGTCCCGGGTGTTCCGCAACGCATGCCGGCACCGGGGGCTGGCCCTCGTCGAGGGTCGGGGCTGCTCGCACGCGCTGGTGTGTCGCTACCACGGCTGGACGTATCGGCTGGACGGCTCGCTGTCACACGTTCCGCACGACGAGGCGTTCCCCGATCTGGACATGTCGGCCCGCGGCCTGGTCGAGGTGGAAAGCCGCGAGGTGGACGGCCTGATCGTCATCGACGCCCTCGATCCACCGGCAACCGACTCGGGGCGACAGCGTGCCGACGATGCCATGGCGGCCCTGTCCGACGGCAGCCCCTGGCGCGACAAGCTGCTGCCGGCCGAGAGGCTGGTGTTGGTGAACGCCACTGCGCGGCAGATGAATTGGAAAGTCCTCGTCGAACAGTTTCTGGAGGGCTATCACATCCGCTCGACGCACAAGGACACGTTTTTCCCGCTCCAGTACGACGATCTCACCGTCGTCGAATCGTTCGGCCCCAATACTCGAATCACGTTCCCGTACCGCAACATTGAGCGACTTCGCGATCGTCCCGAATCGGCGTGGAACATCGATGCCCGGGTGACCTACGTGTATCACCTGTTCCCCAATGTGATGATTGCGACGTTCCCCGACCAGACGATATTGATCGTGATCGACCCGGTGGACGTCGCGAACTCCGTCGTCTCCCTCTACGCGATGGTCACGCCCGCGGTTGCCCAGAAGCTGTGGAACGCGGGCGACGCCGAGCCGCGGGCGCGCAGTCTGCTCGATGCCGGTGCCTTAGAGGACAACGAGATGTCCGAAGGCGTGCAGCGCGGTCTGCACGCCGGGGCGAACACCTTCCTGGAGTTCGGGCGCCACGAAAGCGCGATCGGTCGCTTTCACGCGACTCTGGATGCGCGGCTGGCGCGCGTCGGCTAGCTGCGAGCGCTGACCCGAGTACTAGGCCCAGTTCCAGACCGACATGTCGCCGGGCGGGTACTGGTTGCAGATGTCGGTGGCCTTGGCCACGACACCCTTGTTGTTGAAGAAGATCTTCATGTGGTTGGGCCAGGCCACCCACAGCGGATCGGAGACGGGCGCATAGAAGTTTTCGGAGTAATTCCTGCGGTCCTCCGGCGACAGCGAGTAGAACCAGTGCGCCTTGTCGATGGTCGCCTGCTGGACGTTCGGGTGGTTGTTGAAGTCGATCATGTACCGCTGGTAGTACACCGGGCTGGTGTCCCTGGACGCCGCGAGGATCTGCTCGGCGTCGCAGGTGGTGTTGATCATCCGGCGCGGGATGGGGAAATCTTCGGTGGAATCGGCCGCCGCGGTGGTCGGGACCGTCGCAGCGGCGAAGCCCAGGGCGAGGAACATGGCGCCTGCACGCAGGCTGGTGCTGAGCCGAGACATAGTGGCTACGGTAGCACTTCCCGGGTGGCGAAGGACAGGCGGTAGCGAATTCGTAACCTATCTTACTAAGTACCGCTATCAGGGACGATGACGTGTGAGGGGTCCGGGCGGAGCTCCGGCGGGGCCTGGCTGTAGTCGCCGAACGGGCCGTCGCGGCGCTCGACCGCGGCGCGCACACCTTGGGTTTCGGCGGTCCTGATGAAGTCGAGGGCGTCGGGGGTATTGCGCATCAGGCCGTCGAGAATGCCGCCCAGCACCTGGGTCGACGCCAGGCCCATGTTCTCGTAGGCCTGGTTGACGATCAGCTTCTGCGCCCGCAGTTGGGACAGCGGGATGCGGGCCAGCTCGGCGGCGATCTCGGCCACGCGAGCCTCGAGTCGCTCGAACGGCACCGCCTCGTTGATCAGTTCGACCTCGGCGGCCTGGACTCCGGAAAGGGGCCGGCCCGTCAACGAGTGCCATTTGACCTTGGCCAGGCTCAGCCGATACAGCCACATGCCGGTCAGGTAGGCCCCCCACATGCGGCTGTACGGGGTGCCGATCACCGCGTCCTCGCTGGCGATCACGATGTCGGCGCACAGCGCATAGTCGCTGGCCCCGCCCACACACCAGCCGTGTACTTGCGCGATGACCGGCTTGGACGCCCGCCAGATGGCCATGAATTTCTGAGTCGGCCCGGTCTCGCGGGCGCTGACCATCGCGAAATCCTTACCCGGGTCCCACTTGCCGTCGGTCATCATGGCTTCGCCCCAATGCTGGAAGCCGCCGCCGAAGTCGTAGCCGCCGGAGAATGCGCGGCCCGCGCCGCGCAGCACGATGACCTTGACCCCCGGGTCGCGCTCGGCCCGGCCGATGGCGGCCTCGATCTCGTCGGGCATGGGCGGCACGATCGTGTTGAGGTGCTCGGGGCGGTTCAGCGTGATGGTGGCGACCGGCCCGCCCGTCGTGTACAGCAGCGTCTCGAAGTCTGGTGTCGACATGGCTCAAGCGAAGCCGCTTGATGGTGATGTGTCTAGCGGTCAGAACACTGCTTCACTTGCGGAGCAAGAGTTCGACGCCAATCTCCGCGTTCCGAACTTCCTTTTCCCGGAAAGCAACGTCGGTGAGCATCCGCTCAAACTGCGCTCTCGTATAAGCCCGTCTAAGCAGCATGAACCGAAACGCGGCGAGGGTCATCCAGCGTTCGACCGTGCCCAGCCCCACCGTGTCGAAGTGCTTTTTGATTTCGGACATCGGCACGTCCTTGCGCAAGTCGACGACCAGCGCCATGCCGCCGGGGCGCAACACGCGGTACATCTCCTGCAGTGCATGGTGCGGCTCCGAGAAATTCTTGAACGCCGCACTACATGTCAGAAGATCGAAGCTCTCGTCCGGGAACGGCATCGCTGAGGCGTTGCCGTGGCGGAAGTCGACCTCGACGCCCGCCTCGGCGGCATTCTTACGCGCCAGCTCCACCATCGTCCGGCTGATGTCGAGCCCGGTCACGCGATAAGCTGCGCCCTTTGCCATTTCGACCGCGAAGTAGCCGGGGCCCGGTGCCACTTCCAGCATGTCGCCGCCTTGCGGCAGCAACTCGCGCACACGCGCAGCCAGCGCTCGGAAGCGCTCCATGTCCTTGCGCGTGCTCTTGTCATACCAGCGGGCGATGGCGCCCTCCATCCCCATTCCCCGGTACCCTTTGGTCGTCACGGCCGCCACGCGAAGCACTCCTTTGCGGGAATGTATCTTAGTAAATAAGATAGTTAGAGAGTAGGCGAACTGAAGCCGATGTCAAGCTCAAACCGCGCCGCGTTGCACGAGACCGTGATCCGCTGCCTCAGGCAGTTCATCGCCGGAAGCATTCTCAACAACCAGCAGATCGCCGACAGGTTGGGCTTGCGCCTCACCGATATGCAGTGCATCAACGTGCTCGACTTGCTCGGTCCGTCGACCCCTGGCGAGCTGGCCCGCTGCACTGGGCTTACCACGGGCGGCGTCACGGTGATGCTCGACCGACTGGAGAAAGGCGGCTATGTCAAGCGGCAGCCGAACCCGCGCGACCGCCGCAGCATTCTGGTGCGTTTGAATCCTGCGAAGTTAAAGAAAATCCGGGCCGTCTATGCGGAGATCGAGCGGCAAATGGAGACCCTCCTGCATGGAATGCCAGAACCCGAACTGCGCTCAGTCGTGAAGCTGTTCTCAAAAATGAACGAGTTTCCGATGGAACACCCTCGTCGCGTGACTGTCGCGCACAACAGAGTTGAAGCGGCCGGTTCTTGACCGTAGTGGTTGGCGTGATGGCGTCGAATTCCCATCGCCAAGGTAACCCAGGGGATGTGGGCTAGCGCTCCTCATCGGGTGGGTCGGACTGGCGGTTCTCCGGATTCCATGCATAGATCCGGTCGCCGATCTTCAGATAAGGCGATGCCAGGTAGGCCGATCCCACCACGATGGCGGTGAAGATCAGCGTCGTCATGACGGCGTTCGGCCAGAGTTTGCCCGTCCCGAAGGCAAAGAAGATGATGCCCAGAGCCGAGGTCCCCCAATAGAAGTAGCGGGCCTTGCGGCGCTCGGCGATGAAGCGAAAACGTATCTGCGCCCAGCCGGCGGCGATCAGAACCAGCCCGGCGAAGACCAAGCCGAGTTCGATGATGTCGACGATCTTCATGCCTTGCCTCCCAGGGTCCGCCAGAGGAACGAGTAGCTCAGCGCCGACTTGAACGCGACCTGCTCGTTGTCGGCCGCGCCGGCGTGCCCGCCCTCGATGTTCTCGTAATACCAGGCCCGGTGGCCCGCGGCCTGCAGCGCCGCCGTCATCTTGCGGGCGTGGCCCGGGTGCACCCGGTCGTCGCGGGTCGACGTGGTGAACAGCACCGGCGGATACGTCCGGGGCGAGATGTTCTGGTACGGCGAATATTTGGAGATGAACTCCCAGTCGTCGGGGTTGTCCGGATCGCCGTACTCGGCCACCCAGGACGCGCCCGCGAGCAACAGGTGATAGCGCCGCATGTCCAGCAGCGGCACATCGCAGACCAGCGCGCCGAACTTTTCCGGGTATTGGGTCAGCATGATGCCCATCAGCAGACCGCCGTTGCTGCCGCCGCGCGCGCCGAGCTGCTCGACCGTCGTGACGCCGCGGCGCACCAGATCGGTTGCCACCGCCGCGAAATCCTCGGCCACCTTGTGCCGGCCCTCGCGCATCGCCTGCGTGTGCCACCCGGGCCCGTACTCGCCGCCGCCGCGGATGTTGGCCATCACAAAGGTCCCGCCGCGGGCCAGCCACAGCCGGCCCAGCACGCCGTCGTATCCGGGGGTCCTGGCGACTTCGAAGCCGCCGTAGCCGCTCAGCAAGGTGGGGCCGGGGCCGTCCGCATTGCCGGGGCGTACCACGAAGTACGGGATCGACGTTCCGTCGTCGGAGGTCGCGAAATGCTGTGCCACGGAAAGATTTTCGGCATCGAAGAACGCCGGTGCGGATTTGATCGGGTCCGGTTGCCTGTCGCCGGCGCCGCGCAGCAGCCGCGACGGAGTGACGAATCCGCTGGAGTCGAGGAAGAACTCGTCGCCGGTGTCGTCGGCGGTGACGACGACGGCGTTGGTGGCGGCCGGGATGCCCGGCACCGGCTCGCGCCGCCACGCGCCCGGCGTGGCGATCTCCACGCGGCTCGCCACGTCGGCCAGCGTGACGATCAGCAGGCGGTCTTTCGTCCACGCGTAGTGGTTGAGCGCGGTGTGCTGGTCGGGCTCGAACACCACCCGCAATTCGGCTGTGCCGGCAAGGAATTCGTCGTAGTCGGCCGCGAGCAGCGAACCCGCGCTGTAAACCGTGTCGCGGAAGTACCAATCGGTGCGCAGCTCGATCAATATCCACTCGCGGTGGATCGACACGCTGGCGTCGGTGGGCGCGTCGATGCGTATCAGCTCCGCGCCGCGTAGCTCGTAGACCTCGTCGTTCCAGAAGTCGAGTGCGCGAAGCAGCAGCGTGCGCTCGAAGCCGGGTGTCCGGTCCGCCGAGGCGAATACGCGGACGTCGGAAGGCGTGCCCTCGAACACGGTCTGTGCGTCGGCCAGGGGCGTACCCCGCCGCCACCGCTTGATCACGCGGGGATAGCCCGATTCGGTGAGCGAGCCGACGCCGAAATCGGTGCCCACCAGCACGGTGTCCGGGTCGGCCCAGGAGACCTGCGACTTGGCCTCGGGCAGCTCGAACCCACCGGCGACGAATTCCCTTGTCGTCATGTCGAATTCGCGGACGATGGACGCGTCCGAGCCGCCCCGCGACAGGGCGATCAGCGCGCGCGTGTGGTCGGGTTCGATGACGCCGGCGCCGGCCCACACCCATTTCTCGTCGTCGGTGCGACCCAACTCGTCGACATCGATCAGCACGTCCCACTCGGGGGAGTCGGTGCGATAACTGTCCAGGGTGGTGCGCCGCCACAGCCCGCGCGGGTTGGCGGCGTCGCGCCAGAAGTTGTAGAGGTACTCGCCGCGGCGAACGACGTAAGGGATTCGGGTGTCGGTGTCGAGCACCTCGAGCGCCTCGGTGCGCAGCTCCTCGAACCGCGCATCGCAGAATTCGGCGAGCGTCGGCTCGTTGCGCGCCCGGACCCAATCCAGCGCCTCCTCGCCGGTGACGTCCTCGAGCCACAGGTACGGGTCTTCGGCCGAGAGGTCGGCATCGGCAGCCTTAGTCATGGAAGCCATTGTGGCCCCGGCGGTAGTGTGAGCTGTATCGCAGGAGGACAGAACGAGGAGCCGAGCAGATGACTGTTTTCGCACGTCCAGGTGCCGCCGGGGCATTGATGTCGTATGAATCCCGGTACGAGAACTTCATCGGGGGCCAATGGGTCGCGCCAGTGGGCGGCCGCTATTTCGAGAACCCGACGCCGGTGACCGGTCAGACGTTCTGCGAGGTGGCCAGGTCCGACGAGGCCGACGTGGAAAAGGCGCTCGATGCCGCGCATGCGGCCGCACCCGCCTGGGGCAAGACCGCGCCCGCCGAGCGAGCGGCGATCCTGAACAAGATCGCCGACCGCATCGAGGAAAATAAGGCCGCGCTGGCGGTGGCCGAGGTGTGGGACAACGGCAAACCGATCCGGGAGGCGCTGGCCGCCGACATCCCGCTGGCCGCCGACCACTTCCGGTATTTCGCGGCGGCGATCCGCGCGCAGGAGGGCTCGCTGTCTCAGATCGACGAGGACACCGTCGCCTACCACTTTCACGAGCCGCTGGGCGTGGTAGGCCAGATCATTCCGTGGAACTTCCCGATCCTGATGGCCAGCTGGAAGCTGGCGCCGGCACTGGCGGCCGGCAATGCCGCGGTGCTCAAGCCCGCCGAGCAGACCCCGGCGTCGGTGCTCTATCTCATGTCGCTGATCGGCGACCTGCTGCCGCCCGGGGTGGTCAACGTGGTCAACGGGTTCGGCGCGGAGGCCGGCAAGCCGCTGGCGTCGAGCAACCGGATCGCCAAGGTCGCCTTCACCGGGGAGACCACCACCGGGCGATTGATCATGCAGTACGCGTCGCAGAACCTAATCCCGGTCACGCTGGAACTCGGCGGCAAGAGCCCCAACATCTTCTTCTCCGACGTGATGGCCGCGCACGACGATTTCCAGGACAAGGCGCTGGAGGGCTTCACGATGTTCGCCCTCAACCAGGGCGAAGTGTGCACCTGCCCGTCGCGCAGCCTGATCCAGGCCGACATCTACGACGAGTTCCTGGAGCTGGCGGCCATCCGCACCAAGGCGGTCCGGCAGGGCGACCCGCTGGACTCCGAGACCATGCTGGGTTCGCAGGCCTCCAACGACCAACTGGAAAAGGTGTTGTCCTACATCGAGATAGGCAAAGACGAGGGCGCCAAGATCATCACCGGCGGAGAGCGCGCCGAGCTGGGTGGCGACCTGTCCGGCGGCTTCTACATGCAGCCGACGATCTTCGGGGGCAACAACAAGATGCGCGTCTTCCAGGAGGAGATCTTCGGGCCGGTGGTCGCCGTCACGTCGTTCAAGGACTACGACGACGCTCTTGCCATCGCCAACGACACCCTCTACGGCCTGGGCGCCGGCGTCTGGAGCCGCGACGGCAATACCGCCTACCGGGCCGGCCGGGATATCCAGGCCGGCCGGGTGTGGGTCAACTGCTATCACGTGTACCCGGCGCATGCGGCGTTCGGCGGCTACAAGCAGTCCGGCATCGGCCGGGAGAACCACAAGATGATGCTCGACCACTACCAGCAGACCAAGAACCTGATGGTGTCCTATTCGCAGAAGGCGCAAGGATTCTTCTGATGGTCCCGCGGGTGGTGATCACCGCGGATGCCGCCGAGCTGCTCGGGCAGCTACAGGCCCGGCACGGCCCGGTGATGTTCCATCAGTCCGGTGGCTGCTGCGACGGGTCGTCGCCGATGTGTTACCCGCTCGGCGATTTCCTCGTCGGCGATCGCGACGTGTTGCTCGGCGTGCTCGACGTCGGGGCCGACGGGGTTCCGGTGTGGATTTCGGGTCCCCAGTACGAGACCTGGAAGCACACGCAGTTGGTCATCGACGTGGTGCCCGGCCGCGGCGGCGGGTTCAGCCTGGAAGCGCCCGAGGGGGTGCGATTCCTGTCCCGCGGCCGCGTGTTCACCGAGCAAGAGCAGGCGTCGTTGGCCACGGTCATCACCGGCGCCGGCTACGAGCGCGGTGAGCGGCCCGCGACACGGGGTCCGGTGGTCGCCGACGCGGCATTGGGGACCTGCCCAACCGCAGTACAGTCGAGAAAGTGATTCCCCTTCCGCGTCCGTGGCTGCTGGCCAGTGCCATGCTGATCGGTTGTGCGGTCGGGTTATTGGCGGCCGTGGCGTTCACCGTCGTGGACCATCCGAGGGTCCGCCCGGACATCGCGATCGCACTCGTGGTGGGCGTTCCCAGCGTGATCGGGCTGCTGACGATCGTGCTGTCGGGGCGGCGCTGGGTCACGGTGGTCGGCGCGTTCATCCTCGCGGTAGCGCCGGGGTGGTTCGGCGCGCTCGTCGCTCTGCGGGTGGCGGCCGGTGCCTGACGTGCCTGATGAGGACCGGGAGTCTCATCCGCAGACCGAGGCGTTCGTGCCGGACTTCTCCGACGACACCGGCTCGCAGCCCGTTCCCGTTGTCGCCGAGCCGGAAGCGCCCGAGCCGGAAACGCCCGCACCCGACACGGCCCCGGAGGAGGACACCGAGCGGGACGGCGTGAGCGAAGCCGGCGGTGCGCCGGTGCAGCCGGTCGCCGTTCCCGGCCGCTATCACTACCTGAAGTGGTGGCAGCTGGTTCTGGTGCTTCTCGGCGTGTGGGCCGTGGGGGCCGTCGTCGGCCTGGGGCTGTTCTATTGGTGGTACCACACCATCGACAAGGCGCCCGCGGTGTTCGCGGTGCTGGTCTACGTCGTCGCCTGCGTGGTGGGCGGTGTGATGCTGGCGATGCACAGCAGGCCGCTGATCTCGGCGCTGTCGATCGCGGTGATGTCCGGGCCGCTCGCCGCCGTCGCCGCCGCGGCGCCGCTCTACGGCTACTACTACTGCGAGCGGGTGGGCCACTGCCTGATCGGCGTCATCCCGTACTAGGCAGCGCCGGTCAGCTCGGATGGTCGCCGGTCGTGATCATGCGGACGCTGTACCAGCCCCAGTACACGCGGTGGCGCCAAATCAGTCCGTGGTGGATTTCCATCACCTCGACGATGTCCATCTGCTCTCCGTCACTGGCCTGCCGTGGGTATTCCCAGGTCAGTCTCGTGCCGTCGGAGAGAAATCCGGTGCGGTGGCGGCGACGCTGCGGCGGTTGGTGCTCGAACACCCGCGTGACGAAACGGCGCAGCGCGTCACGGCCGCGCACGACGCCTTCCGCGGTGCCAAGCAGGTAGCACACTAGCGGGCTTTCCAGTGTCGCGTCCGGGTCATAAAGCGCCATCGAGGCGTCGATGTCCTTGGCGCCCAAGGCTTCATCCCAAGCGTGGAAGATGCGCTCGATCGCCTCGGTGGACCCGGTGTGCGGGGTGGTCACAGTTCCTCCTCGGAGCCGACTTGTTCGGACGACTCCACGGTATGGCCGGAAAGCTTTGATGGCCGACAAACCGTGCCTGTGCCAGGCTGGCCATGTGAAGGACATCTCGACTGCACCGGCCGACCGTGATCTTGCCGCGGTGGCGAGCCTGATCGGGGATCCGGCGCGTGCGACCATGCTGGCCGCGCTGGCCGCCGGGCAAGCGCTGCCGGCCGGGGAACTCGCTCGCCGGGCCGGGGTGCATCCGGCCACGGCCTCCGCGCACCTGCGTCGCCTGGCCGACGGCGGATTGATTCGCGTGCGGATCCAGGGCCGGCACCGGTACCACGAGCTCTCGGGTCCGGACGTGGCGGCGGCGCTGGAGGCCCTCGCCCGGATAGCCCCGGCGCTTGCGGTGCGTTCACTGCGTCAGCACCGTGCGACCAGCGGGCTGGCCGAGGCGCGAACCTGTTACGACCACCTGGCGGGACGCCGCGGCGTCGAACTTCGCGACCGCCTCCTGGCCGCCGAAGCGATCCGTCTGATCGACGACCGCGATCACGAGCTCACCAACCGCGGGGAGCATTTGCTCACCAAGCTCGGCGTCGACCCCGCGGCGCTGCGCGCAACCCGGCGCATCTTCGCGCGGTGCTGCATCGACTGGACCGATCGCCGACCGCACCTGGCCGGGGCACTCCCGGCCGCGATCACCGCCGCGTTCCTCGATCGGCAATGGCTCACCCGCGGGCCCGGCCGCAGCCTGCGGGTCGCCGACGCATACGAGGACAAGGTCAACAAATGGCTGGCGGCGTGACCGAAGTCGAGTCCCACTAGGGTAGGGGCCGTGACTCACTATGACGTCGTCGTCCTCGGGGCCGGTCCCGGCGGATATGTCGCGGCGATTCGCGCCGCACAGCTGGGCCTGAACACCGCGGTGGTCGAGCCGAAGTACTGGGGCGGAGTCTGCCTGAACGTCGGCTGCATCCCGTCCAAGGCGCTGCTGCGCAACGCCGAGCTCGCCCACATTTTCACCAAAGAGGCCAAGACCTTCGGCATCAGCGGCGAGGCGACCTTCGACTACGGAATCGCCTTCGACCGCAGCCGCAAAGTGGCCGAGGGCCGCGTCGCCGGCGTGCACTTCCTGATGAAGAAGAACAAGATCACCGAGATTCACGGGTACGGCAGGTTCACCGACGCCAACACGCTGTCCGTTGAGCTCAATGACGGTGGCACGGAAACCGTCACGTTCGACAACGCCATCATCGCCACCGGCAGCAGCACCCGGCTGGTTCCCGGCACGTCGCTGTCGGAAAACGTGGTCACCTACGAGGAACTGATCCTGTCGCGGGAGTTGCCCGAGTCGATCATCATCGCCGGGGCCGGCGCGATCGGCATGGAGTTCGGCTACGTGCTGAAGAACTACGGCGTCGACGTCACGATCGTGGAGTTCCTGCCGCGCGCGCTGCCCAACGAGGACGCCGAGGTGTCCAAGGAGATCGAAAAGCAGTTCAAGAAGCTGGGCGTCAAGGTGTTGACCGGAACCAAGGTCGAGGGCATCTCCGACGACGGTTCGGTGGTCAGGGTGACGGTCAGCAAGGACGGTCGCAGCGACGAGCTCAAGGCCGAAAAGGTGTTGCAGGCCATCGGTTTTGCGCCCAATGTCGAGGGCTACGGGCTGGAGGCGGCCGGGGTCGCGCTCACCGACCGCAAGGCGATCGGCATCAGCGACTACATGCGCACCAACCTGCCGCACATCTACGCCATCGGCGACGTCACCGGACTGTTGATGCTCGCGCACGTCGCCGAGGCCCAGGGTGTGGTCGCGGCCGAAACCATCGGTGGGGCAGAGACTTTGGCGCTCGGCGATTATCGGATGCTGCCGCGCGCGACGTTCTGCCAACCCAACGTCGCCAGTTTCGGGCTCACCGAGCAGCAGGCCCGTGACGAGGGCTACGACGTGGTGGTCGCCAAGTTCCCGTTCACTGCGAACGCCAAGGCGCACGGCGTGGGCGACCCCAGCGGTTTCGTCAAGCTGGTGGCCGACGCGAAGTACGGCGAGCTGCTCGGCGGGCACCTGGTCGGCCACGACGTGTCCGAGCTGCTGCCCGAGCTCACCCTGGCGCAGAAGTGGGATCTGACTGCGACCGAGCTGGCCCGCAACGTGCACACGCATCCGACCATGTCCGAGGCGCTGCAGGAGTGCTTCCACGGCCTGACCGGCCACATGATCAACTTCTGATCGATGAACACCAGCAAGACCAGCGAGAGGATCGTCGGCGCCATCGGCGGCGTGGCGATCGGCTATGTGCTGTGGCTGGTGGCCATTTCGACCGGCGACAATGCGACGGCGGGCCAGTGGGGCCCGCTGGTGTTGCTGATGTCGGTGGTGCTCGGAATCTGCGCCGGGGCGTGTGGGTGGTGGTTGCGCCGGCGCGGTAACCAGCTGTGGGCGGCGTTCGCCTTCGGCCTGCCGATACTGCCCGTGGTGCTGACGCTGGCCGTGCTGGCCGACGTCTACCTCTAGCTAGCGGGGGTTGTCCAGCGGGATGTCGAGCGCGGACATCGTCGCCGCCAGGCCGTCGTATTGGCTTGCGAGCAAGCAGAATTCGATCAGCTGTCGCCGATCCAGGTAAGTCGCCAGCCGCTGCCAGGTCGCGTCGCTGATCGTCCGGTCCTTGACGAACTCGTCCGTCGCCGTCAGCAGCGCCCGTTGCCGTTCGGTGAGCCCGGATCCGTTCGGCGCGTCGGGCCAGGCGAAGATCGCGGCCTGCATGTCCGCATCCAGACCCGCCCGGCGGGCCATCCGGCGATGGTGCTGCAGTTCGTATTCGCACGAGCGCAGGTGCGCGACCCGCAGGATCACCAGCTCGGTGTCGACCGGCCGCAGCCGCCCCCGCAACAACCGGCCGCCGTAAAAGGCCCAGGCCCAGAACAGCAATCGGCGCTGGCCCAACGTGGTGAACAGGTGGAACTCGGGCGCTTTCACCGTGCGCGCACCCAGCTTCGCGATCACCCAGTTGATCGGTCCCAGCTCTCGGAACCCGCCCGACGGGATGCGGCCGACGGGACCTGCCGGGAGCCCGGTCACGCTTGCTTCACCAGATACGGGGACACCGTGCTGCGGTGCTCGTCGAGATCGAGCGCGCGCCCCAGCGCGGGGAACGCCCG
This sequence comes from Mycobacterium sp. IS-836, assembly GCF_001954275.1. Lineage (GTDB taxonomy): Bacteria > Actinomycetota > Actinomycetes > Mycobacteriales > Mycobacteriaceae > Mycobacterium. The sequence continues at coordinate 65,346 of NZ_MBEU01000066.1, forward strand.
CTGCGGACAGTTGTCGCGTTCGCAGACACGGCAACCCGCGCCGATGGGCGTAGCGATCTCACCCGACAAGTCGAGTCCTTCCGAGTAGACGAGCCGGTGGGCGTGCCGAAGTTCGCAGCCCAGCCCGATCGCGAAGGTCTTACCCGGCTGACCATACCGCGCGGCGCGGCGTTCCACGGTGCGGGCCACCCACATGTAGTTGCGGCCGTCGGGCATCTGGGCGATCTGCACCAGGATCTTGCCGGGGTTGGCGAACGTTTCGTAGACGTTCCACAACGGGCAGGTTCCGCCGCTCGAGGAGAAGTGAAAACCCGTGGCGGACTGACGTTTTGACATGTTGCCGGCCCGGTCGACCCGGATGAACGAGAACGGAACACCGCGCATCGACGGCCGCTGCAGCGTCGAGAGCCGGTGCGCGACGGTCTCATAGCTCACCGAGTAGAACGCCGACAGTCGCTCGACGTCGTAGCGGAAATTCTCTGCGACGTCGTGGAATTGGCGATAGGGCAGCACCGCGGCCGCCGCGAAGTAGTTGGCCAGCCCAAGCCGGGCCAGCGTGTGCGACTCGTCGCTGGTGAACTTGCCGTCGGTGACCATGCTGTCGATCAGGTCACCGAATTCGAGGTAGGCCAATTCGGCGGCCATCTTGAACACCTGCTGACCCAGCGAGAGGTGATTGCTGATTTCCAGCGTCTTGGTCTCGGGGTCAAAGCGGTGCAGCACGGTGTCGCCGAGATCGATGCGCCGGTTGATGTGCACGCCGTGCACCTCGGTGAGCCGCCGGGTCAGCTCGCGGGCCAGGTCGCCGTGATGCAACCGCATCTGGGTGGTGAGGTCCTCGGCGGCGGTGTCCAGCTCGTGCAGGTAGTTCTGGCGCTGGTAGAAGTAGTCGCGCACCTCTTCGTGGGGCATCGTGATCGACCCGGTGCCACTGCCGTCGAAGAACCGCTCCTCGGTGGCGGCGGCCAGCTGCGCGGTGGTGATCCGGTAGCGCCGATGCAGGTTGACGACCGCGCGGGCCAGCGCGGGATGGGCGCTGACCATCTCGGCGACCTCGGGCGGTTCGACGTCGATGCCCAGGTCGCGATCCATCGTCACCTCGCGCAGCTCGGCGACCAGCCGGGTGTCGTCGTGCGGTGCGAAAAAGGTCGCGTCCACGCCGAACACCTCGGTGATCCGCAGCAGCACGGCCACCGTCAGCGGCCGGACGTCGTGCTCGATCTGGTTGAGGTAGCTGGGTGAGATCTCCAGCATCTGGGCCAGCGCGGCCTGACTGAATCCGCGCTCGCTGCGCAACTGGCGAACGCGCGAGCCGACGAATGTTTTGGACACCTAACCGAGCCTACGCGCCACTGCGAAGCTACGGTTTGCAGAGTTGGCATCGCGCTAGGATTGGTTTTTCGGAGATGCCATTTGGCATGATTCCCGTCTGCCCCCGGTTACCGTGGGGTCCAGACGAGGAGCGAGCGGGGGAGCGAAGCCGTGAGCCTGGACAAAATAATGATGCCGGTGCCCGACGGCCACCCCGACGTATTCGATCGCGAATGGCCGCTGCGCGTCGGCGACATCGACCGCACCGGCCGGCTGCGGCTGGATGCCGCCTGCCGCCATATCCAGGACATCGGCCAGGACCAGCTGCGCGAGATGGGCTTCGAGGAGACCCACCCGCTGTGGATCGTCCGCCGCACCATGCTCGACCTGATCCGCCCGATCGAGTTCCAGGACATGCTGCGGTGCCGGCGCTGGTGCTCGGGCACCTCGAACCGGTGGTGCGAAATGCGGGTCCGCGTCGACGGCCGCAAGGGCGGCCTGATCGAATCCGAGGCGTTCTGGATCAACATCAACCGGGAAACCCAGATGCCCGCGCGCATCGCCGACGACTTCCTGGCGGGCCTGCACAAGACCACAGCCATCGATCGGCTGCGGTGGAAGGGCTACTTGAAGCCGGGCAGCCGTGACGACGCGACCGAGATCCACGAGTTTCCGGTCCGGGTGACCGACATCGACCTGTTCGACCACATGAACAACTCGGTGTACTGGAGCGTGATCGAGGATTACCTCGCCGCCCATCCCGAGCTGCTGCGGGGACCGCTACGCACCACCATCGAGCACGAGGCGCCGGTCGCGCTGGGCGACAAGCTCGAGATCATTTCGCACGTCCACCCGGCCGGTTCCACCGATCAGTTCGGTCCCGGCCTGGTCGATCGCCCTGTTACAACGCTCACATATACCGTCGGCGACGAGACGAAAGCCGTCGCCGCGCTCTTCTCCCTGTAGCCGATCCGGGCCGCTAAGCGGCCCGCTCAATTTCCCGCCTTGACCTGCGGCTTTGGGGTTACTGGCCGGTAGCTTCTGAAACGGTTCAGTTCTTGGGTGCCTTCGCAAGATTTGCAAAATCGGGCAAACGTGTTGCGGAAATTGGCAAATGAAACGGGTGGACCGGCATAAACAGGCTGTGCCATGGTCGTGTTAGCACGCCAGTGAAGTTGAGCCTCCAGCTACCGCCGGACGGCGGCGTCAACCGTTCACCAATTGCAAAGGAGTTAAGCCCAATGTCTGACGTTGGCACCCCGAAGAGCGCCGAACAGATCCAGCACGACTGGGACACCAACCCGCGCTGGAAGGGCATCAACCGCACCTACACCGCCAAGGACGTCGTCGCCCTGCAGGGCAGCGTCGTCGAGGAGCACACCCTGGCCCGCCGCGGCGCCGAGGTGCTGTGGGAGCAGCTGCACGACCTGGAGTACATCAACGCCCTCGGCGCCCTGACCGGCAACATGGCCGTGCAGCAGGTGCGCGCCGGCCTGAAGGCCATCTACCTGTCGGGTTGGCAGGTCGCCGGCGACGCCAACCTGTCCGGCCACACCTACCCCGACCAGAGCCTGTACCCGGCTAACTCGGTGCCGCAGGTCATCCGTCGCATCAACAACGCGCTGCTGCGCGCCGACGAGATCGCCAAGGTCGAGGGCGACCGGTCCGTGGAGAACTGGCTGGCGCCGATCGTCGCCGACGGCGAGGCCGGCTTCGGCGGTGCGCTCAACGTGTACGAGCTGCAGAAGGCGATGATCGCCGCGGGCGTCGCGGGGTCGCACTGGGAGGACCAGCTCGCCTCGGAGAAGAAGTGCGGCCACCTCGGTGGCAAGGTGCTGATCCCGACTCAGCAGCACATCCGCACCCTGACCTCGGCGCGCCTGGCCGCCGACGTCGCCGGCGTGCCAACGGTCGTGATCGCGCGCACCGACGCCGAGGCGGCCACCTTGATCACCTCGGACGTCGACGAGCGCGACCAGCCGTTCATCACCGGTGAGCGGACCAAGGAAGGCTTCTACCGCGTCAAGAACGGCCTCGAGCCGTGCATCGCGCGGGCCAAGGCCTACGCGCCGTACTCCGACCTGATCTGGATGGAGACCGGGACCCCGGACCTCGAGCTCGCGGCCAAGTTCGCCGAGGGCGTCAAGTCGGAGTTCCCGGACCAGATGCTCGCCTACAACTGCTCGCCTTCCTTCAACTGGAAGAAGCACCTGGACGACTCCACCATCGCGAAGTTCCAAAAAGAGCTTGGCGCAATGGGATTCAAGTTCCAGTTCATCACGCTGGCCGGCTTCCACGCGCTGAACTACTCGATGTTCGATCTGGCCTACGGCTACGCCCGCAACCAGATGAGCGCGTACGTCGAGCTGCAGGAGCGCGAGTTCGCCGCCGAGGAGCGCGGTTACACCGCGACCAAGCACCAGCGCGAGGTCGGTGCCGGTTACTTCGACCGCATCGCGACCACGGTGGACCCGAGCTCGTCGACCACCGCGCTGGCGGGTTCGACCGAAGAGGGTCAGTTCCACTGAGTTAGTCTGCCGAGCAGTCCCCCGCATGCGGGGGACTGCTCGCGCGTTTAGGAGGAAGTAGTGAGCGACGCAGCGATCCACCGGGTCGGGGTTGTCGGTGCGGGGCAGATGGGGTCCGGCATTGCCGAGGTCTCGGTGCGCGCCGGAGTCGACGTGACGGTGTACGAGCCCAGCGAGGAGCTGATCACGGCCGGACGCAACCGCATCGTCCGGTCGCTGGAGCGCGGCGTCAGCGCGGGCAAGGTCACCGAGCGGGAGCGCGACCGCGCGCTCGACAAGCTGACGTTCACCACCGACCTGAAGGACCTGGCCGACCGCCAACTGGTGATCGAGGCCATCATCGAGGACGAGGCCGTCAAGGCCGAGCTGTTCGCGGAACTGGACCAGGTCATCACCGACCCCGACGCGGTCCTGGCGTCGAACACCTCCAGCATCCCGATCATGAAGGTGGCCGCGGCCACCAGGAACCCTCAGCGCGTGCTGGGCCTGCACTTCTTCAACCCGGTCCCGGTGCTGCCGCTGGTCGAACTGGTCAGCACGCTGGTCACCGACGAGGTCGCGGCCGCGCGCACCGAGGAGTTCGCCAGTGCGGTTCTGGGCAAGCAGGTGGTGCGCTGCTCGGACCGGTCCGGCTTCGTCGTCAACGCCCTGCTGGTTCCGTACCTGCTGTCGGCGATCCGGATGGTGGAAGCCGGTTTTGCCACCGTCGAAGACGTCGACAAGGCAGTGGTCGCCGGGCTGTCGCACCCGATGGGCCCGCTGCGGCTGTCCGATCTCGTCGGATTGGACACCCTCAAACTCATCGCGGACAAAATGTTCGAAGAATTCAAGGAGCCCCAATACGGCCCGCCGCCGCTGCTGCTGCGCATGGTGGAGGCCGGCCGGCTCGGCAAGAAATCCGGACAAGGCTTCTATACGTACTGATGCGGCCCGTGAATGGGTCGGCGCGACGCCATTGTGTCGATCGGGTAGCATTCTCGCGACAACCGACGAGAGGCATCCGAATCGCATGGCTCAGTTGAAGCCGTATTACGAAGAGTCGCAATCCATCTACGACATCTCGGACGAATTCTTCTCGTTATTCCTAGACCCGACCATGGCCTACACCTGCGCCTACTTCGAGCGGGACGACATGACCCTCGAGGAGGCCCAGAACGCAAAGTTCGACCTGGCGCTGGGCAAGCTCAACCTCGAACCCGGCATGACGTTGCTCGACATCGGTTGCGGTTGGGGTGGAGCGCTGCAACGAGCGATCGAGAAATTTGATGTCAACGTGATCGGAATCACGCTCAGCCGCAACCAGTTTGAATACAGCAAGGCGAAGCTCGCCGGTTTGCCGACCCGGCGCAACGTCGAGGTGCGGTTGCAGGGCTGGGAGGAGTTCGACGACAAGGTCGACCGCATCGTCACCATCGGCGCCTTCGAAGCGTTCAAATCCGAACGGTGGGCCGCATTTTTCGGCCACGCCCACGACGTCCTTCCCGCCGACGGCAGAATGCTCCTGCACACGATTTTGACGTACACCCAGAAACAGCAACATGAGCGCGGCGTCTCGCTGACGATGAGCGACGTGCGATTCATGCGATTCATCGGCACGGAAATCTTCCCGGGCGGCCAGTTGCCGGCGCAGGAAGACATTTTCAAGTTTGCGCAGGCCGCCGGTTTCTCGGTCGAAAAGGTGCAATTGCTGCGGGAGCATTACGCGCGCACGCTCAACATGTGGGCGGCCAATCTTGCGGTCAATAAGGAAAACGCCGTCGCGATCCAATCCGAAGAGGTCTACGACCGCTATATGCACTACCTGACCGGCTGCGAGAATTTCTTCCGCAAAGGCGTCACCAACGTGGGGCAGTTCACGCTCGTCAAGTAGTGCTACGCAGGACGGCGCCGATCGCCAGGCCGAGCACCAATAGCGCGCCCGCCTGCCGCACGTGCACCCACGCCAGCGCGGCATACCACAGGGGCCACACCGGAAACTTCGGTGGCGGTTCGGCGGGTCTCGGGCGGCGGAAGTACGGCCACACCTTCGCCAGCCGGGGCAGCGCCAAGGCGACCACCAGCGCGGCCCAGGGCATCGCGCCAGCCGCGACGGCGATCGCGACCAGCACGTAGAAGCCGACCATCATGCCCAGCGTCACGACGCGGGCGCGCGCCTCGCCCAGCAGGACCGGCAGCGTCCGGATCCCGAGCGGCTCGTCGTAGGGGATCTTGTCGATGTGCTTGCCCATCAGCACCGTCGTGCACAGCAAGCCGTAGGGCAGTGAGGCCAGGACGACGTCCCAACCGACCGAGCCGACCGCCGAGTAGTACGTCCCGCAGACCATCAGCGGACCCCACACGACGAAAACGTCGGGCTCGCCCAGCCCGCGTTTCTTCAGGCGCAGCGGCGGCGCCGTGTACGCGACGCTCAGCGCGAAACCGCTGAGCGCAAAGGCGATTACGGGCCAACCGCGGGCCCACGTCAGCGTCACCAGGATCGCCAGGTCCGCGACGTTCACCAGCAGGATCGCCAGCCCCAACGTCCGGCGGCTGATCAGCCCGGACAGCACCGGGTGCGGGGCGTACAGCGCGCGGGGATAGGTGGCGCTGTCGGTGCCCACCTGCGTGTCGTAGAGGTCGTTCATCAGGTTATTGGCGGTGTGCGCCAACGTGATTCCCAACACGGCAAGCACCAGCCACCGCCAATCCAGGCCCGGCTTGCCGACCGCCAGCAGCGCCGCCACCAGACCGGAAACCAGGGTCATCGGCAACACCGCGGCGCGGGTGACAACCAGCCACCGCGTGACCGTGTCGACCGGCCCATCGGGTGGCGGGTTGGTGGTGCGAAGTGCGTATGCCCACGACCTCAGCCGGGAGCCCACGCTCGCCTCAGGCATTCCTAAAGCCTAGGCCTCAACGCGGCTGCGGAGGAACGATCGGCGTCGGATGCGGCTGCGCGCGGAACTTCTCCAGCGACCCGCCGACCTCGACGATCCCGCATATCGCGTTCCAACTGAGCATGGTCAGGTAGTCGATCAGCTCGTCGCGACTCATCCGGGGTTCCGACATCCACGAGTGTGTGGCCAGCTGCACGCCGCCGACGATCAGGTAGGCCCACGGCTCGACCCCGCCGGTGTCCAACCCGGCCTGGTGCATGCGCCGGCGGATCAGGACCGCGAGCATGCGGGCGATGATTCGCTCGGAGTCGGCGATCACCTTGCTGTGGCTCGCCGAGCTGTTCGCCATCACGAACCGGTACGGCTCGGGCTCGTTTGCCACGGTGTCGACGTAGACCCGAATGACCTCGCGGGTCAGGTCGAAGCCGTCCAAGTTCGATGAGAGGGCCGCGGTCATGTTGGGAATCAGCGTCGTCTGTGTGAACCGCATCATCACGGCCGTCGTCAGATCGTTCTTGTCGACGAAGTAGCGGTACAGCACGGTCTTGGAAACCCCGATCTCGGCCGCGATGTCGTCCATGCTCAGGAAGCGGCCAAGCCGCCGAATCGCTTCAATGGTTCCGTCGACCAGCTCATTACGTCGATCAACTTTGTGCTGATGCCAGCGCCGCTTGCGACCATCCATCTTGACGGTCACAGCCGGTATTTGCTCTGCCACAGTCGCCGATTTCCATTCCCTAGACGCCCTCGATAATACGGCCTGGGGGGTCCGGTTGGCGGATGGCGGGCGCGGGAGAACAGGCCCCTGGACAGTGCAAGTCACACTAATCGCCCGCGGCGATACATGATGGTGTGGTGGCACACAGAGCCGAGCCGCCGGGGTCGCCGGCGCGGGGGCTGGACGTGATCGCGTCGCCGAGCCCGGCGCGCCGCCCCCACACGTCCCTCGCGGAATCGTTCGCGGGGGCCGATCCGCAGGCCGACGCCGAACGCCGGGTGGCGCTGCGCCGGATGAAGATCGTGGCGCTGGGTTTCCTGATCGGTGCCAGCGGCGTGTTCCTCGCGTGCCGGTGGGCGCAGGCCCACACCAGTGCGGGCGTCTGGGTCGGCTACGTCAGCGCGGCCGCGGAGGCCGGCATGGTCGGCGCCCTGGCGGACTGGTTCGCCGTCACCGCGCTGTTCAAACACCCGCTGGGCATACCCATCCCGCACACGGCGATCATCAAGCGCAAAAAGGATCAGCTCGGCGAGGGCCTGGGCACCTTCGTGCGGGAGAACTTCCTGTCGCCGGCGGTGGTCGAGACCAAGCTGCGCGACGCGCAGGTGCCCGGCCGGCTCGGCAAGTGGCTGTCGGAGCCCTCGCACGCCGAGCGGGTGGCCAGCGAGACGGCGACCATCCTCCGGGTGTTGGTGGAGTTGCTGCGCGACGAGGACGTGCAGCAGGTCATCGACCGGATGATCGTGCGCCGCATCGCCGAGCCACAGTGGGGTCCGCCGGTGGGCCGGGTACTCGGGACCCTGCTGGCCGAGAACCGGCAGGAAGCCCTGATCCAATTGCTCGCCGACCGGGCTTTTCAGTGGTCGCTCAATGCCGGCGAGGTCATCCAGCGGGTAGTCGAGCGCGACTCGCCGAGCTGGTCGCCCCGATTCATCGACCACCTCGTCGGTGACCGCATTCACCGCGAGTTGATGGACTTCACCGACAAGGTGCGGCGCAACCCCGACCACGAACTGCGCCGCTCGGCGACGCGCTTCCTGTTCGAATTCGCCGACGACCTGCAGCACGATCCGGACACCATCGCGCGCGCCGAAGCCGTCAAAGAGCAGCTGATGGCCCGCGACGAGATCGCCAACGCCGCCGCGACGGCATGGAAGACGATGAAACGGCTGGTGCTCGAGGGCGTCGACGACCCGTCGAGCGCGTTGCGGACCCGCATCGCCGACACGGTGGTTCGCATCGGGGAATCGCTGCGCGACGACGCCGAGCTGCGCGACAAGGTCGACAACTGGATCGTCCGGGCGGCCCAGCACCTGGTCTCGCAGTATGGGGTTGAGATCACCGCGATCATCACCGAGACGATCGAGCGCTGGGACGCCGAGGAGGCCAGCCGGCGGATCGAACTGCACGTCGGCCGCGACCTGCAATTCATCCGGATCAACGGAACGGTGGTCGGCTCGCTCGCGGGGCTGGCGATCTACGCCGTCGCGCAGCTGCTTTTCTAGCGGTGCTAACAAGTGCTTGCAAAAGCAAGCACTTGTCCGTAGTCTGAGGGCCGTCAAGATCGACCATCGACCCAGGAGTACGCAATGGCACCCGAGGAGAAGCTCTCCGCCAAGGTGTCGACCGCGGCCTCCGAAGTGGCCTCCGACATCGGCAGCTTCATTCGTGACCTGCGGGAAAACGCGCAGGTCTCGGTGCGCCAACTGGCCGAGCGGTCGGGGGTCAGCAACCCCTACCTCAGCCAGGTGGAGCGCGGACTGCGCAAGCCGTCCGCCGACGTCTTGAACCAAATCGCGAAAGCGCTGCGGATTTCGGCCGAGGTGCTCTACGTGCGGGCCGGGATCCTCGAGCCGAGCGAGGCCAGTCAGGTGCGCGACGCGATCATCACCGACACCGCGATCACCGAGCGTCAGAAGCAAATCCTGCTCGACATCTACGCGTCGTTCGCCCAACAAAACGAATCCACCCCAGAGGAGTGTCCGACCGAATCCAATGGCGACTGACCTGGGCGACGTATAGACGGCGCGCCACGCGGTTACCCAGAAGGAAGGGACTCAACCGTTCCAGGCCAGTTGCTGGCTCTGCTGCCCCGATCTGGCGGCCAGCGCAGCTGCCACTCGATCATCACTCGACCGACCAAGCAGGAGGTTCTCGCGCAACTTCCACCAGACAGCAGTCCGTAACACCGATAACGAAAGAAATAACGAAAGGAAAACCAATGGCTGAAAACCCGAACATCGAAGACCTGCGCGCCCCGTTGCTCGCCGCACTCGGCGCGGCGGACCTGGCCCTGGCCACCGTCAACGACCTGATCACCAACCTGCGTGAGCGTGCCGAGGAAACCCGCACCGAGACCCGCAGCCGGGTCGAGGAGCGGCGTGCCCGCCTGGCCAAGCTGCAGGAGGACCTGCCCGAGCAGTTCACCGAGCTGCGCGAGCGGTTCACCGCCGACGAGCTGCGCAGGGCGGCCGAGGGTTACCTGGAGGCCGCGACCAGCCGCTACAACGAGCTGGTCGAGCGCGGCGAGGTCGCCCTGGAGCGGCTGCGCAGCCAGTCCGGCTTCGACGACGCGTCGGCGCGGGCCCAGGCGTCCGTGGACCAGGCCGTCGAGCTGACCCAGGAGGCGCTGGGCACCGTCGCGTCGCAGACCCGCGCGGTCGGTGAGCGCGCGGCCAAGCTGGTCGGCATCGACCTGCCGAAGAAGGCCCCCGCGAAGAAGGCGCCGGCCAAGAAGGCCCCCGCCAAGAAGGCGCCGGCCAAGAAGGCTGCGGCCAAGAAGTCGACGGCCAAGAAGGTCACCCAGAAGTAGTCAGGTACCGGGTTGCCCCCGTGGGGGCAACCCGGATCAAGCAGCACACTCGACTCCGAGTTGCCCCGGGGGCAACTCGGAGTCGACGTTTTGGACGCCGCCCGCATACCCTTAAGGCGTGAGCCACCTCGTGGGTACCGTCATGTTGGTCTTGCAGATCGCCGTCCTGGTGACGGCGGTGTACGCGTTCGTGCACGCGGCGCTGCAGCGACCCGATGCCTATACCGCCGCCGACAAGCTGACCAAGCCCGTGTGGCTGGTGATCCTGGGCCTGGCCGTCGCGCTGACATCGATCCTGAGCTTCGTCTTCGGCGTGCTCGGCATGGCGATCGCGGCCTGCGCGGCCGGCGTGTATCTGGTCGACGTTCGGCCCAAACTCCTCGAAATTCAGGGTAAGTCGCGCTGACGGGATGAAAGCCCTGCTGGCCTTGCCGGCGGCGGTGCTGGTCGCCTTCTCGGCGGCCGTCCCTGCCGGGGCGGACCCGGGCACGGGCGCGGCGAGCCCGTCGTACTCACCGCCCTATATCGATCACACCGAGTGGATGCAGTGGGGAGGCCTGGCGAGCTTGCGGGTTTACCCGACGCCCTCCGGGCGGGCGGCCTCGAGGCAGCCCGGGACGTCGGCGGCCGCCGACGAAGCGTGGGCCGAGGTGCTCGCGTCGGCACCGGACGCCGACACCGCCGGCATGCGTGCGCAGTTCCTCTGCCACTGGCAGTTCGCCGAAATGGCACAACCGGGCAAGACCAGCTGGAACCTCGAGCCGTGGCGGCCGGTCGTCGACGACACCGAAATGGTCGCGGCCGGTTGCAATCCCGGCGGCCCGGAAGGACCGTTCTAGTGGCGGACCGACCCACCCGCGCCCAGGTGGCTGCACTCGTCGACCACACCCTGCTCAAGCCCGAGGCCACGGAGGCCGAGGTGGCCGCGCTGGTCGCCGAGGCCGCCGAGTTGGGTGTCTACGCGGTGTGCGTCTCGCCGTCGATGGTGCCGGCCGCAATCCAAGCCGGCGGTGTGCGGGTTGCCGCGGTGGCCGGTTTTCCGTCGGGCAAGCATGTGTCGGCGATCAAGGCGCAAGAGGCCGCGCAGGCGGTTGCGTCCGGCGCGAGCGAGGTCGACATGGTCATCGACGTCGGTGCCGCGCTGGCCGGTGAACTCGGCTCGGTGCGGTCGGACATCGAAGCGGTGCGTTCGGCCGCCGCCGGAGCGGTGCTGAAGGTGATCGTGGAATCGGCTGTGCTGCTTGGCCATAACGAGCGCACGCTGGCGGCGGTGTGCCGCGCCGCTGAAGACGCCGGCGCGGACTTCGTCAAGACATCGACGGGATTTCATCCCGCCGGCGGGGCGTCGCTGCGCGCCGTCGCGTTGATGAGCGAAACCGTCGGCGGGCGGTTGGGGGTCAAGGCCAGTGGCGGCATCCGCACCGCCGCCGACGCCGTCGCGATGCTCAACGCGGGCGCGACCAGGCTGGGCCTGTCAGGTACCCGGGCCGTACTCGACGGGCTCGACTGAATCAGAGGTTGGCGAAGCAGGGGTTGGTATTTCCGGTGGGGATGGTGGCGTTCTGCGTCGAAAAGTGGCTCGTCACACCGGAATTGGTCACCTGCACGCTGTCGGCGTGAATGCCCAACGGGAAGTTCTTCGTTTGGTCTGAGGTGAACTTGTCCAGCGTCGACTGCACGCTTTCCTTCGGCATGGTGAAGCCGAGGGCGTTGAAGCTGACGATCTGCAACTCCAACCCGGTGCCGGAGACCACCGGCTTGGCGGTGATGTTGTCCAGCATGCCCTTCAGCTCGACGGTGCCGTCGGCCGGATGCGTGGTCACGCTGTTGGTGACGAAGGGACCCAGGACCGGGATAGCGTTTTGCACCGATTCCTTGATGCCCTCAGTCGTCCAGGTGATGGTGGCGTCGAGCGACCCGATGGTGCCCTTGGAATTGGCCGTCGATTGGAGCCGCACATCTCGGATGTTGATTTCGATCTTCATACCCTTGGCGCTGCGGATCTGGTTGCCGGCGGTCGAGACCGAGATGTTGCTGTAGTGCTTGGTCAGTTGCTGCCACAGCATCAGCGGGGTCACGCTGAACGACGCGGTGGCCTGATCCTTGGTCTCGCACGCCACCGCCTCGGCGACCTTGTTGTTGGCGACGTGGCGCACGTACAGCTCGGCGCCGATCAGCGCCGCGATGACGAGCGAAACCACGATGATGCAGACCAGCAGGATCGATAGCGGGTCGCGAAGGAAGCGTCGTTTTCTTTTCACAGGCTCTTCGTTCGGAGTTGCCAACCGTTCCGTCGGGCCCGCCGGCGGAACGGGCGGAGGCGGGTAGCCGGGTCCCTGCGTGTCCGGCCGGGTCGCACCCAGCTGCTCGGTCTGCGGCTCCGGCGCCCGCGGCGGCGGTGGGCCCGGCGCTCGCTGAGGCGGAGGTGGCGGCACCGGGCCGGGCCCGGGCTGCGGTGGCGACTGGCCGGGGCCTCCGGTGGGGAATCGCTCGGTCGGACGCTCGGTCGGTGGTGGGCCCGAGGGGCCTTGACTGCCGGGACGGCCCCACGGGCCCTCGTTAGGTGGTCCTGGCGGTCCTGGCGGGTTCGTCACCCAACCGATTCTGCCCTATCGATTCGAGCAAAGCTTGACTGGTTTCGCAGCACCGCGATGCTCTCGCGGGCCTTCGCTACCCGGTCGACGTCGATGTCGGCGACCACGAGCTGCGGCTCGGCGCCCGCCGACGCGACCACTTCACCCAGCGGCGAGGCCACCAGGCTGCCGCCCACTCCGGTCGGTGCTCCGGAGCCGGACCCCGGGCCGGTCAAGCTGTCGCCGGGGTCGGCCTGGCCCGCCGCGGCGACGTAGCTCATCGAGTCCAGCGCGCGGGCCCGGGCCAGCAGCGTCCACTGCTCGAGTTTGCCGGGACCCGAACCCCAGGACGCACAAACCGCGATCACCTGCGCGCCGCGTCGGGCCAGTTCGGTGTAGAGCTCCGGGAAGCGGACGTCGTAGCAAACGGACAACCCCACGCCGACGCCGTCGACCGTGATCACCACCGGCTCCGCCCCGGGCGCGACGGTGCGCGACTCGGTGAAGCCGAACGCGTCGTACAGATGGATCTTGTCGTAGTGGGTGTCGGGCTCATTAGGCGTGGCCGGCCCGGTCGCGATCAGCGTGTTCTTCACGCGCCCGTCGCCGGCCGGAGTGAACATGCCCGCGATCACGGTGATGCCGGCGTCGGCGGCGACCGCCCGGACACCGTCGGCCCAGGGCCCGTCCACGGGCTCGGCGACCGGTCCCAGCGGGACGCCGAACCGGCACATGGTCGCCTCGGGGAACACCACCAGCCGCGCGCCGGCGTCCGCGGCCCGGCCGGCATACTCGCGGACGAGTTGCAGATTCTTTGCCGGATCGGTGCCACTGAGGACCTGCGCCAACGCGATTCGCATGGCGCCAGCCTAAAGCGCGGCGGGTCAGGTGTTGTTCGCGATCCACTCCGTGGTGAACCGCTGCTCCGCGACCACCAGGTCGGCCAGTTGGGTGCCGATGAAATTCTCCAACTTGCCCCCGATGAGTGGGACGCGGACGTGGACGGTGATCCGGCACTCCAGTCGCGAGCCGACCGACTTGCCCGTGGCAGACAGCTCGGCGGTACCGGACACGTTCGCCGGAGCATCCACGATCGATCCGGCGACCGTGGCCATCGCGACCCCGCCGGCAACCGGGCCCCACGTCTCCTCGCGCCTGATGCACAGATCGCCCCGGTGCAATTGCGTGATCAGGGCCGGCAGCTTGTCACTGCGGATCACTTGCAGCGTGACCACGTCGATGCTGCCGTCGTCGCCGGACTCGCCCCCTAAGCGCAACGCCTCCAGCTTCGTGTCGTCGACACCGGACGCCGCAAGCCTGGCCAGCCAGTAGGCCTCCTCGCGGTAAGCCTGGAGAACCGATTCGACGCTGCCTTCGTAGTCGGCGGATATGTCGAATGAACGCGGCATAGCTGGCCAGGCTACCGTTACGGCCCGTGGTCGGTTCGCTGTTTGCCGGTGCGCATGTCGCCGAGGCGGTGCCGCTGGCGCCGTTGACCACGATGCGAATCGGACCGGTGGCGCGGCGCCTGATCACCTGCACCAGCACCGAACAAATCGTCGCCGTCATGCGTCAGCTGGACTCCGAAAACGCGGCTGGGCCGCCGCTGGTGTTCGCCGGCGGCTCCAACCTGGTGATCGCCGATACCCTGGTCGGCCTGACCGCGGTGCGATTGGCCAACGATGGCATCACCATCGACGGCAACCTGGTGCGCGCGGAGGCGGGCGCGGTCTGGGACGACGTCGTCCTCGCGGCCATCGAGCACGGCCTGGGCGGGCTGGAATGCCTGTCCGGCATCCCCGGCTCGGCCGGCGCGACGCCGGTGCAGAATGTGGGGGCCTACGGCGCCGAGGTGTCTGACACCATCACCCGGGTCCGGCTGCTGGATCGGCGCAGCGGCACCGAGCGGTGGGTACCGGGCAGCGAGCTCGGCTTCGGGTATCGCACCAGCGTGCTCAAGCAAGCCGGCGGCCTCGAAATCCCTTCTGTGGTACTGGAAGTGGAGTTCGCATTGGATGCGTCGGGCCGCAGCGCGCCGCTGCGCTACGGCGAGTTGGCGGCCGCGCTCGACGTGGCCAGCGGCGAGCGGACCGACCCGGGCGCCGTGCGTGACGCGGTGCTGGCGCTGCGCGCCCGCAAGGGCATGGTCCTCGACGCGGCCGACCACGACACGTGGAGTGTTGGTTCGTTCTTCACCAACCCGGTGGTCGCACCCGAGGTGTACGAGGGGCTGGCCGCCGAGATCGACGGGCCGGTGCCCAACTACCCGGCACCGGGCGGAGTCAAGCTGGCCGCCGGCTGGCTGGTGGAGCGGTCGGGCTTCGCCAAAGGCTATCCGGCCGACGAGCGCGCCCGATGCCGATTGTCCACCAAGCATGCGCTTGCTCTGACGAACCGCGGCGCGGCCAGGGCCGAGGACGTCGTCGCGTTGGCGCGCACGATCCGTGACGGAGTCCGCGACGTGTTTGGCATCACACTGGAACCCGAACCCGTCCTGCTCGGATGCAGGCTGTAGGGGTTAAATCCGCTCAACGGCACCCCGGGCGGCGAGTTGTCGTGACCGGGCGAGAGTCGTTCTCCCGGTATCTTTATTTGTCGTGAGCACATCCAGCGCGCCGCCGCCGATCAACCGGCGGCTGGCTTTGGCGGCCCTCGGGGTTGGTGTGTTCGCGCCCAATTTCTTGGCCGCCTGCGCGGGCACCGTGACCAAGCAAGCGCAGAAGAAAGAAGCCCCCGCCGCGCACCTGAAATTCGAGCCGGCCGACGCGGCCTCGGACGTGATTCCCATTGCGCCGGTAAGCGTTCAGATCGGTGACGGCTGGTTTCAGAAGGTGGCGCTGACGAACTCGTCGGGCAAGGTCGTCGCCGGAGCGTACAACGCCGATCGCACCGTCTACACGATCACCGAGCCGCTAGGCTACGACGGCACCTACACCTGGAGCGGCTCGGCCGTCGGCCACGACGGCAAGGCGATTCCGGTCAGCGGCAAGTTCACCACCGTGTCGCCCAGCAAGAAGATCGGCGGGGCGTTCCAGCTGGCCGACGGCCAGACCGTCGGAGTGGCGGCGCCGATCATCATCCAGTTCGACGCGCCGATCAGCGACAAGGCCTCCGTCGAGAAGGCCCTCACCGTCACCACCAACCCGCCCGTCGAGGGCAGCTGGGCCTGGCTGCCCGACGAGGCGCAGGGCGCACGCGCGCACTGGCGCCCCCGCGAGTACTACCCGGCGGGCACCACCGTCAACGTCGACGCCAAGCTTTACGGGCGGTCCTTCGGCGAGGGCGCGTACGGCGCCGACGACATCTCGCTGCGCATCCAGATCGGCCGGAAGCAGGTCGTCAAGGCCGAGGTCTCGTCGCACCGCATCCAGGTCGTCACCGACGCCGGCGTCATCATGGATTTCCCGTGCAGCTACGGCGAGGCCGACAAGGCGCGCAACGTCACCCGCAACGGCATCCACGTCGTCACCGAGAAGTACGCCGACTTCTACATGTCCAACCCGGCGGCCGGCTACAACCACATCCACGAACGGTGGGCGGTGCGGATCTCCAACAACGGCGAGTTCATCCACGCCAACCCCGCCAGCTCCGGGGCGCAGGGCAACACCAACGTCACCAACGGCTGCATCAACCTGTCCACCGCGGATGCCGAGCAGTACTACGGCAGCGCGATGTACGGCGACCCGGTCGAGGTGACGGGAAGCTCGATTCAGCTGTCCTACTCCGACGGCGACATCTGGGACTGGGCCGTCGACTGGGACACCTGGGTGGCGATGTCGGCGCTGCCGCCCCCGACCGCGCATCCGCCGTCGACGCAGATCCCGGTCACCGCACCGGTGACCCCGTCGGATGCCCCCACCCTGTCGGGCACCCCGACGACCACCACCACGTCGGCGCCGGCTAGGCCCGGCGGTTAAACCGCGAGGCGCTGGCCTGATCCCGGGGCCGGATGATGATCTGGTCCAGGTCGACGTGCGACGGCCGGGAGGCCACGAACCCGATCACCTCGGCCACATCGGCGGCCGTTAACGGTGTGATGCCCGAGTAGACGGCGTCCGCGCGCCGCTCGTCGCCGTCGAAGCGGACCAGTGAGAACTCGGTTTCGACCGCTCCCGGCGCGATCTCGGTGAGCCGGACCGGCTTGCCCAGCAGCTCGCCGCGCAGCGTGCGGTGCAGGGCGCCCTGCGCGTGCTTGGCCGCGGTATAGCCGGCCCCGCCGTCGTAGGTTTCCATCGCCGCGATCGAGGTGACGGTGATGATCAGTCCGTCGCCGGACTCGATCAGCTTGGGCAGCAGCGCGCGGGTGACCCGCAGGGTGCCCATCACGTTGGTCTCCCACATCCACCGCCAGTGCTCCAGGTCGGCGTCGCCCACCGGCTCCAGCCCCCGGGCGCCACCGGCGTTGTTGACGAGCACATCGACCCGGCTCAGGCCCTGCGCGAGCGCCGCGACGGCCGCGTCGTCTGTGACATCAGCCACAACGGCGCTACCGCCGATCTCGTCCGCAAGGGCGTTGATCCGGTCGGCCCGACGTGCCACCGCCACGACGTGAAACCCAAGGGCCGCAAGGGTTTTGGCGGTCGCCTCACCGATCCCGGAACTGGCACCGGTGACGACCGCGATCCGATCGCTCGCTGAACTCACCAGGACAACTCTAATAAACGTGCTAAATTTCCCCTGTGCAGTACAGCGTCCTGGTCAACACCGCCACCGCGTGTCTTTGCGCGGCAGGTGCGTGTTGTTGCCGCGCACTTTGCCGCGCCTGACTCCCCGGCGTGGCCGAAGACCGGCCCTCAGTACTCAACCAAAGGACGCTCGTGCGCACGACCAGTCTCACTCACACCCATCATTCGCCCGGCCGCAAAGGCCATCTGCGGTTGCACCGCCAGATCCTGCCGCCGGCCTTGCACATCTCCGACTCGGCGGCGGCGTCCGTCTTCCGCGCGGTGCGGTTGCGCGGGCCCGTCGGACGCGACGTCATCGCCGCGGTCACATCCCTGAGCATCGCGACGGTTAACCGCCAGGTCATCGCGCTGCTCGCGGCCGGCCTGCTGCGGGAGCGTGCCGACCTCGCGGTCTCCGGCGCGATCGGACGCCCGCGGGTGCCCGTCGAGATCAACCATGAGCCGTTCGTGACGCTCGGCATCCACATCGGCGCGCGCACCACCAGCATCGTCGCCACCGATCTCTTCGGCCGCACGCTGGACACCGTCGAGACCCCGACACCGCTCAGCCCGCCCGGACCCGCGCTCGCCTCGCTCGCCGAAAGCGCGACCCGCTACATGAGGCGCTGGCACCGGCGCCGCCTGCTGTGGGTGGGCGTGGCGATCGGTGGCACCGTCGACGGCGCCACCGGCCACGTCGACCACCCGCGGCTGGGCTGGCGGCAAGCGCCGGTCGGATCGGTGCTGGCCGACGCGCTGGGCCTGCCGGTTTCGGTGGCCTCCCACGTCGACGCGATGGCCGGGGCCGAGCTGCTGCTCGGCATGCGGCGGTTCGCGCCGAGCTCGCCGACCAGCCTGTACATCTACGCCCGCGAGACGGTTGGCTATGCGCTGGTGATCGGCGGGCGCGTGCACTGCCCGGCCAGCGGCCCCGGCACCATCGCCGGCCTGCCCGCGTACTCGGAGCTGCTCGGCGGCACCGGGCAGCTGGAATCGACCGTCAGCGACGAGGCCGTGCTGGCCGCCGCCCGCCGGCTTCGGATCCTGCCCGCCGCCCCGGTGAACCGCGCGAACGGCGCCGTCACCGCGATGACCGACCTGGTGCGGGTGGCCCGCGCTGGGAACGAGCAGGCCAAAGAGCTGCTCGCGGAACGCGCCCGGGTGCTCGGCGAGGCCGTCGCACTGCTGCGTGACGTGCTCAACCCCGACGAGCTGGTGGTCGGCGGCCAGGGGTTCACCGAGTATCCCGAGGCCATGGGCCAGGTGGAAGAGGCGTTCGCCGCGCGCTCGGTGCTGCCCCCGCGCGATATCCGGGTCACGGCGTTCGGCAACCGGGTCCAGGAGGCCGGGGCCGGGATCGTGTCGCTGGGCGGGCTGTACGCCGATCCGCTGGGCGCGATGCGCCGCGCCGGCGCGCTGGCCGCCCGGGCGGATGTCGAACCGGACGAGTCTTCCGCTTAGCGCGAACAGCGCCCTCGGGTGGGGTCGGGGCCCGTCCTGTAAAGATGACAGTGTGCGGCACGATGACGTCTTCCGGCTGAACGACCCGCGCCGCATTGCGGTGTTGGCGGTCCACACCTCACCACTGGCCCAGCCGGGAACCGGCGATGCGGGCGGCATGAACGTCTACGTGCTGCAAACGGCGCTGCACCTGGCCCGTCGGGGCATCGAGGTGGAGATCTTCACCCGGGCCACCGCATCCGCCGATCCGCCGGTCGAGCGGGTCGCGCCCGGTGTGCTGGTGCGCAACGTCGTGGCCGGGCCGTTCGAGGGCTTGGACAAATACGACCTGCCCACCCAGCTGTGCGCGTTCGCGGCGGGGGTGCTGCGCGCCGAGGCATCCCACGAACCGGGCCACTACGACATCGTGCATTCGCACTACTGGCTGTCCGGTCAGGTCGGCTGGCTGGCCCGCGACCGCTGGGCGGTTCCGCTGGTGCATACCGCGCACACGCTGGCCGCGGTGAAGAACGCGGCACTGGCCGACGGTGATGCGCCCGAGCCGCCGCTGCGCACGGTGGGGGAGCAGCAGGTGGTCGACGAGGCGGACCGGCTGATCGTCAACACCGATGATGAAGCGAGGCAATTGATTTCGATCCACCGCGCCGATCCCGCGAGCATCGACGTGGTGCATCCGGGTGTGGACCTGGACGTGTTCCATCCGGGTGATCGCCGGGCGGCCCGCGCGGCACTGGGGCTCCCGCTCGACGAGGACATCGTGGCCTTCGTCGGCCGGATCCAGCCGCTGAAGGCGCCCGACATCGTGTTGCGGGCCGCCGCCAAACTGCCCGGCGTGCGCATCGTGGTCGCCGGCGGACCGTCGGGGACCGGGCTGGCGTCTCCAGACGGGCTGGTCCGTCTCGCAGACGAATTGGGCATCGCGGCGCGGGTGACATTCCTGCCGCCGCAGTCCCGGGCGAATCTGGCCACCCTGTTCCAGGCTGCCGATCTCGTTGCGGTGCCGAGCTATTCGGAGTCGTTCGGCTTGGTCGCCGTCGATGGCCGCCGCCCAGCGGTCGACGTCGTGGCCGGACACCAGGGCGCCGGTGACCCCGTCGCGCACCGCCACCGGCAATCCGCCGACCGCTGCCGCCACGACCGGCGTCTCGCAGGCCTGCGCTTCGACGGCGACCAAGCCGAACGACTCCGAATAGCTCGGCACCGCAACGAGATCGGCAGCCTGGAACAGGGTCGCCGC
>NZ_MBEU01000067.1 GCF_001954275.1 Mycobacterium sp. IS-836
CCCGCGGCGTGAAACACCCCCTTGAGCGGATATTGCGCCGGCAGCCCCGCGATCAACGCCGCCACCGCATCGCGATCGGCCACATCGCAGGCCACCACCGACACCCGCGCCCCCGCGTCTTCCAGCCGACTCACCACCTCGGCCACACCCTCGGCATCCGAGCCCTGGCGACTGGCCAACACCACATGCGCCACCCCATAACGCGTCGCCAGATGCTGCGCGAGCGCCGAACCCGCCATCCCGGTGCCCCCGGTGACCACCACACTGCCCCCGGCAAGGCCACCGCCCGACCCGGCCAGCACCGCGTTACCGGGCCCGTCGGGTAGCGTCAAAACGACCTTGCCGACGTGGCGAGCCTGGCTGATGAAGCGATACGCCGTGGCGGCGGATCGCACGTCAAAGGTCTTGACCGGCAACGGCTTCAACGTGCCCGCCGCGAAGAGCCCCATCAGCTCGGCCAGCATCGCCGCGATGTGGTCCGGGCCGGCCTCCATCAGATCGAACGCCCGGTAGTGCACGTGGTTGTCGGCGGCGACCTGCCGCGGGTCGCGCAGGTCGGTCTTGCCCATCTCGATGAAGCGCCCACCATCGGACAGCAACCGCAGCGACGCGTCGATGAACTCACCGGCCAGCGAGTTGAGCACCACATCCACCCCGGCGCCGAC